>NZ_JAAHGO010000140.1 GCF_010672455.1 Okeania sp. SIO2C9
GGAATTTCACCATCAAGGGCATAAGAGTTTTCACAGGTCGAAGTTTATTCACTTCATGTCGCGACCTGGAAGGCTAGTTATACCTGCTTTTCAACAGTCTTGACTAACCAACGAGTCGCACTATTCAACCACAGCCATTACTTCTGGACTACTCTTAACTAAATGTTGCTGACATCCGTACATTAATCATCACCTCCTGTAAATATAATAGCACTATTGAAAACCAAACCGGAAAGTAACGCCGCTTTGTTACCCGCGTGTCGTTATTCAACTAGCCGTTAAAACTAGCTGGCTAACTTCCTCCCGTCATTTTTTTATGTTTTAAAGACAGTATTTAAGGCTAAAAATGTGTGCATCTCAATTTTGAATAAAGCCAAAAATTTATAGCTTTTAGGGAACAGGGAACAGGGAACAGGGAATAAGAAAAAAATATTTTTGCAAATATGAGATGCACCCCTAAAAATCCAATATAAAATCAATAAATTTGCTATTTTTGTACTAAATTTGACTAAAATTTGTATCGAATTGATTATAATTATTGTAGTTATACTAAATATGATGTAAATAATTAACAAACAAATTAAGTGTAATTTTATAATTAGTAATTTGTTAATTTCATCTGTAAACATTTGTAATTTTATGATATAAATATCTAATTAAACAAAAATGATTAGTAGGTAAAGTTAAAATATGAAAAGACAAACTTGGCTATATATACTCCTATTTCTATTAATACCAACTGTTGCCTTAGCCCAAGAACCTGAAACAGGACAGACTTTTATTGAAACCATCGATCAAACCTTTTCAAGTTTCGTAACTGTAATATTTAGTATTCTTTTCTTTAAAATTGGCGGCTTTCCCTTCATAGTTTTATGGTTAATTGTTGGTGCAATATTTTTCACCATCCGAATGCAATTTATTAATATTCGAGCCTTTAAACACGCTATTGATATCGTGCGTGGAAAATATGACGACCCCAATGACCAAGGAGAAGTTTCTCACTTTCAGGCTTTAGCAACAGCATTGTCCGGAACAGTAGGATTGGGTAATATCGCAGGTGTAGCTGTAGCTGTGAGTATCGGTGGCCCTGGTGCAGCATTCTGGATGACAATTGCTGGTTTTTTTGGCATGACCAGTAAATTTGTGGAATGTACTTTGGCTCAAAAATATCGCATTGTTCAACCAGACGGTACTATTTCTGGTGGCCCAATGCGTTATTTGTCCGCAGGTTTAGCAGAAATGGGACAGGGAACTTTAGGCAAGATTTTAGCTGTGCTATTTTCTGTGTTGTGTATTTCTGCTGCTTTCGGTGGCGCTAATATGTTCCAGGCCAATCAGTCTTATGGTGCAGTTGCTAATGTATTACCAGGTTTGCCTAATTGGGGTTATGGTTTGGTGCTGGTAGTTTTAGTGGGATTAGTAATTATTGGTGGAATTCAACGCATTGGTATGGTAGCAGGTACTCTTGTACCTTTGATGTGTTTGCTATATGTTTTGGCTTCCTTATTTATTCTTTTAGTTAATATTACAGAAATTCCTGGGGCGATCGCTACTATTATCTCTGGTGCTTTTGTTCCCAAGGCAGTAGAGGGTGGTATTATTGGCGTGATTATTCAAGGGTTTCAGCGTTCCGCTTTTTCTAATGAAGCTGGAGTGGGTTCGGCAGCGATCGCTCACTCTGCGGCCAAAACTGATGAACCTATTCGCGAGGGTTTGGTAGCATTGTTGGAGCCATTTATTGATACTATTGTGGTCTGTAATATGACTGCTTTGGTAATTGTGATTACTAAAGTATATAGTGCAGATGAGTTTGCTGCTTTGCGTGAAGCTAAAAAAGGTGCAGAGTTAACTTCTGCTGCTTTTGGTACTGTTTTGGGATGGTTACCAATTTTATTAGCGATCGCTGTTTTCTGTTTTGCGTTTTCTACAATGATTTCTTGGAGTTACTACGGCGAACGTTGTTGGGATTATTTATCTGGTGGTAGAGGGTTGATTATTTACAAAATCTTATTTTTGGTTGCTGCTTTTGTTGGTTCAGTATCAAACCCTTCTTCAGTAATTGATTTTAGTGATGCGACTCTGATTTCGATGGCTTTTCCTAATATCTTGGGAGGCTATTTTTTATCCGCTCAAGTAGCAAAGGATTTACACAATTATATGGGTCGTCTCAGTAAAGGAGAGATGAAAACTGCTAATTAGGGAGTAGGGGAGTGGGGGAAACAATGAATAATGAATAATTAATAATGAATAATGAATAATTAATAATTATAGGACTTACGCATAACTACCATATCTAGTAGGGGGGAATGGCATTTGCTAACGTAAAACGCCCTCTACTGATAGCGTATTGTCTAAGAATTTGCGTAAGTCCTGATAGTATAAGTCCAATGCTAATGATGAATTTTAGCTAGGCAATGTTTTTCCCACTGTTGTTTGTTCTCTGTTCCCTGTTCCCTGCTATATAACATTCTTCAGTTTATCCATCATAGATATAATGAATATATTTTCCAAAAATTCTGTACTTGTGCCCATAGATTTTTCTGATAAATCTGTTGAGGCGATAGATGTAGCTCTAGAATTTGTTCAAGACCCTTCTTATTTATGGATTCTTCATGTACTGCCTCGTCTTAATCCTACTGAACCAGGAGTAAGATGGCAGACTGTCGATGACCAGAGTCGTAAACAGCACATCGAAAAGGTATTTCACGAACGAATTCAAGGTGCGAAATATAAAGGTATTAACTTTAGTGTGGCGATCGGAACTCCTAGCTCAGAAATTTTGGACTATGCTCAGGAAAAAAAAGCAGAGTTGATTGTCATTCCCTCCCAGGGAAATAGTGGTCTTGGTCGATTTTTACTAGGATCGGTTGCTGAACGAATTGTCAGGTATTCTCATTGTCCTGTTTTAGTTCTACGAAATTGACATACTCTCTGGTAGTCAGACAAGGAGATTCTTCTGAAAGCAGGATTCTTGGTTTGCGCTCCGCAAGGGTATGCCAAGATTTAGTCCACTTATAGCAAAGAATGAGTTAGTTAGGACATAGACTAACAATGAACCTTAGACAGGGAAATATTTTTCCAACTATTGCATGTTCCCTGCCATAACATAAAATTGGCTGCTTAAGAGCAAGGCTTTAGACAGAATTTTTCGGTAAATTAAAAACTAGATTTTACCTTCAATGAGAAAAATCTGCTTTCTTTAAATTTTAATTTATTATTTATTAACTTTAATTAAGAGGACTAACCTAAATGATTAGTCAGGAGATTACAATAATTATATAGAGTTATCTTTATAAAATAGGGGAGTAGGAAATATGTTAAGAACTCCTACATTTCATGTCAATCAATACCAAACACTATTCCAACATCTCAAGCAAATTATTCTCTATTGGCTGAAATCTTTTTGGAAATTTAGTCTATTTTATGGTAAATATACTGCCTCTCCACCTTGGCAAAAAACTATTAATATTAGCTGATGAATGTAAAGTACCTAATGCTAAGACTAGGATGAATTTTTTGAATATCTATAAATTCACTATAGTTTTCAAGGTGCGTCTATTGGCTAGATAGCTAGGTGTTTAGAGCAGTTAAATACCTCGACACTTATCGATTTTTGCAGTAAACATAAACTCTCCCTTCTAGGAGGAGGGTTTATACTCAAATTATCAATCAGCCAGATTATCAATAACCTTAATCATTTTCAGAGCTTGATATTAGGTTCCAAGCTTTCTGTTAAGATTCTACTGGTTGGTATTACAGTTTCTGGGTAAAACAACTAAATACTTTTGATACATGAGATTGGGTATTTTAGGGATACTTATATTTAGATGAACAGGAGCAATTGGTTTGGAGTATTGCTCCTGGAATTAACTATTAATCTTGAAATGCTTTGAGGTTAAAAGCTCTGATGTTTTATTATCTGAGTAACGGTTCTACTAAACTTACCCAAAAGCATATGAGCAGCTCTGGAGCTAGTTTCCTGTTTCCATGAGAACCACTGACCGCAGTCTGTAACTTTATTCTTTCCACAGACTTAAAATCGGCGAGAACTTCACCTACTCATTTTTTACCCTCATCACCATTAGCAATGAAGCTAAGTTTTATTTTTAATAGAAACCTAAAGCTTCTCTAGTGCGATGTCCAACAATTCCATCTGGCCTTAAGCCATGATCGCGTTGGAATGCTTTAACTGCGTGCTTAGTCTTAGGGCCAAAGTAGCCAGTTGCACGATGATGATGAAAATAGCCCATCATTCCTAGTTGGTGTTGCAACTTGGATACTTTATGTCCACGACTACCATAGCTCAAATAATATCCACGATGACGGCGATGTCCCTTATAAGAAGCATGACGATACTTGGGACGATAATAACCTTTGCCATAATGGCGAGCGTGGCCATAACCACTGCAAGGGTTCTTATAGTGACATGCAGCTGCAGAATTAGCAGTCGCGCTAATAGCACCTAGAATAGTAGCAGCTGATAGAAGACTCATCATACCTAATGTAGAGAACTTTTTCCAGTTCACTCCTTCAAAGGTAGGCTCAACTATAGAACTTTCTTCGGCCGTAGCTAGATGGGAATATGCTAGTGTTTCCATAACTCCTCTGATGAGTAATGTTTTACAACTTTTTTTTATAAGTGTCTTACCCACTTGCCTTATAGCGTTTTGGGTTTCTTTTGCAGTGCGACACTCAAAAAAAGTAAATTTAATTTTGGTAGAGCCTTAATTTAGGCTGTTAACAACCAAGGAAATCATCAGATTTCCCTGGTTGCATTACTAAGCTACCATGTTAGGTGGATTATTTATGCAGAATATTCAAAAAAATTTAAAAGTCCTCAATTATCTGAAAATTGTGGACTCTTAGGCTATTAAAAACTTAGTAGCAATCACCACCGTAGCCACCATAGCCACCACCGTAACTACTACCGTAGCGACCATAACCACCACGACGACCATAGCGACTGTAGCCACCATAGCTACCGTAGGAACGGCTGTAGGAGCGACTAACAACTTTCTTATAATAATGGCCAGATGTACGACCATAGCTACCATAACGACCAGAACTACCGTAGCCACCATAGCCACCGTAGCTACCATAGCTACTACCACCGTAATAAGCGGAAGCAGAATCAGCAGTTACATTCATTCCTACAGCTAAAGTAGCAGCAGATAATAAACCCATTGCTCCAACAGTAGATAGCTTTTTGAAATCTACACAAGCAGTAAACTCTTTGTTAGCAGAGTCTTCTTCGTTGAAAGCTAAATGGGAAAATGCTAATATTTCCATGAGTTCCTCTGTTTAGTTAAATTAAATGAAATCCCAACATAGCAGGAATTTTCCTGTAAACAGTTACATCTTTCTAAGCCTCTGAAGCTATCCAATACATAGGATGTAAAAGTTACTTTTGGGGTTTGCTAGATGCACGATCCTTTGTATGCCAAAACTTTTACAAAAAGACTGGAATTGGCATATATTACAATATCACAAAAAGTAAGTTATTCAAGTCAAATATGCAAAAAACTTTGCTGGCCTCTACACAGAATAAATGGACTTCTATAGCTAGACCAATATTTTTCCTAAGACTTGACTTAAAATGTTTTTATCATAGCTAAACAACTAAAAGCAAGTTTTTTTCTAATTAATATAGAAATCTCATATTTTGAAACACAATATTAAGTTTGATTTCTTGAAACCTAGATCCAATTATTGGAAACTCTTACCCTATATCTATGACCATTGGCCTACCATTGTCAAAGCATTAGGTTGTACATTGGCCTTTACAGTTTTCTGGCCGATTTTAGCATGGTTATTGGGTGAAATGGCAGGTCATATTGGTAGGGGAGATGTAGGGGCGATCGCTCAACTGGCAGGTCTGGCAGCTATTATTTTTCTGGTCAAAGGAACTGTACAGTATGGTCAGGATACTTTTATGGCAAAAGCTGCTTTTACTATTGCCTTAGATTTACGCAAGGAAGTTTATTCTCACTTACAAAGACTCAATATTAGTTACTTTGAAAAATCTAAAACAGGAGACCTTTCTTATCGACTGACAGAAGATATTGACCGTACTGGAGAGGTTGTCAATAAATTTTTTCACCAATTTGTTCCTTGTATTTTACAGTTGATAGTTGTGTTGGGTTACATGACTTATCTTAACTGGCAATTAACTGTTGCAACTTTGGTTGTTGCACCGTTAATGGCATTGTTAATAGGTTGGTTTGGAGAATTATTACTTTCTTTTTCCCACCAAAGTCAAAATCGAATTTCTAATTTATCAGCTTTAATAACAGAGGTATTTAATGGTATTAGAATAGTACAAGCTTTTGCTGCTGAGGAATATCAAATTGCTCTATTTTCTGTGGAAGCTGAACAAAATCGACAAGCAAAATACATGGCAGAAAAGGTCAAAGCACTCCAGTTTGTCGTGGTGGGTTTTTTAGAGGCAATGAGTGTGGCTTTTTTGTTTTTTTTGGGGGCGTGGCAAATATCTGAAGGAAATTTGTCTGGAGAAGGTTTTATTAGTTATTTAACAGGTGTGGCTTTGTTAATAGATCCGATTTCTTTAACAACAAGTAATTATAGTGAGTTTAAACAGGGAGAAGCATCTTGTGACCGGATTTTTGAGCTTTTAAATATTCAACCTCAAGTTATAGAAAAGTCAGATGCTATTGTTCTTCCTCCGGTAGTGGGAAAGGTAGAATATAAAGATGTATGTTTTGATTATCAGTCGGAGAAAAAGGTTTTAAAGAATCTAAATTTGTTGGTAAATTCAGGAGAAATAATTGCTTTGGTAGGAGCTTCTGGAGCAGGTAAAACTACACTGGCAAATTTGTTACCTAGATTTTATGATGTTCAGTCAGGGGAAATATTTATTGATGATATAAATATCAAGGATGTTACTCTTAAAAGTCTTAGAAGACAAATTGGAATTGTACCTCAAGAAGTAATTTTATTTTCGGGAACTATCTCCCAAAATATTGCTTTTGGTCAGCTAGATTATAATATTGATGCAGTAAAAAAGGCGGCTAAAGTTGCTAATGCTCATCAGTTTATTTCTAAGCTGCCAAAAGGTTATCAAACTTGGGTAGGAGAAAGGGGTGTTAATTTATCTGGGGGGCAAAGACAAAGGATAGCGATCGCTCGTGCAATACTAGAAAATCCGAAGATATTAATATTAGATGAAGCGACTTCTTCTCTTGACTCTGAATCTGAATTTTTAGTACAAGAAGCGTTAGAAAGATTGATGCAAGGAAGAACGGTATTTATTATTGCTCATAGATTAGCTACTGTACGTCGTGCTAATCGGATTCTGGTTATGGAAAATGGTGAAATATTAGAATCAGGAACTCACACGGAATTATTAGAAAAAGGTACGCTTTACGCTCGTTTTTATCAGCAACAGTTTAGTTAATTAGTAAGCATTTAGCAGTCAGCTATTAGCTAGCCTCCTACGGAGGAACTGCGAACTTCAGCTATTAATTTTGAGGAATATAAAAGCAACCTTTGAAATTGAGTTTGAATAAAAGTTACTGGCAAAGTCCCCGGAATAAACTTTAGAAGCAATTATTTACAGCAATAAGACCTTGCTTTTAAGGAAAGAGTTTAAATAAATATAGAGTTTAAAATTTTTGTTGTAAGATTTAAATATGACTAAATTAATACAGCTTTGAAACTACACCAAAAGCAATAGTTGATAGCTAATAGCTGAGGTCTGTTTGCGCAGCATTCCGTAGGAAATGCTTACTAATTAGCTTCATATAAAATGAATTTATCAGGCAGTTTTGAAAAATAATATATTTTTGTATTTTTTACTGAAAAATATTCTCTACTTCAGCAGGGTGATAAAAAATGACTCCCTTGTTTTAATAAATGTAAACAAATCAACTTCTCTGGTGGCAGTTTTAATCAACTTGCGTTAAAGTTGAGTTATAGGGTAGGAGCAAGTATTAAGTCGATGCCTTTTGCTTTCAAGTTTAAAGTTAAAGCTAATAAAGCTTAATACTCAGCAATAGACGAAGTAATCTGAGTAGGTCAATTTCTTCGGGAAAAATGTCTGGGTTTATGCCCTGATTTAAAGGCAGCAGTCAAGCTAAACTATACAAATATTGCAAGGTATTAGTGCAGGATGGTGGAAATAAATGACCAGTTACAAAATCCTAAAACAATTACAAATAAATACTTTTGACTGTCAGATGTGCGTCTTACATTCTGAGGGAACTTCAGAATTACGCACTCGATGCATGACTTTTGACTTTTAACTTCCGCGTAGCGAAATTAGGCAAATAGTTTAGGTTGGCCGCTAAATTTAACTCTCAAGTAAAACAAGCTATGGCAGAAATGGCTTGGTCTTATATTCTATGCCCAGATTCTACGATAACTGCAAAAAAAGTAAACCTGCGAAAAAAAAGATTTCCTAAGTTTAAGTGTCATTATTCGTCTGTGGAATATTCAACTTCTGAAAGTTTCCATTTAGAGGAGAGAAAATCTATAACTTTAAATTTCACAGATAAATTAGAAATAGGAAATCTCAAGCTTAAAGAGATTTTGGATTGGCATCTATTTTCTGAGGCTAACGGTGATTATTGTCTGTTCTTAATCCAGGCTGATATTTAGGAGGAAACTAAAACTAATCAGATATTAATTGGATTAGATTTAGGGTTAAATTATTTGAGCGCTGATAGTTATGAAAATGTAGTCGAATCAGCCAAGTTTTACGCAAAGTTTAAAAGTGTTTCAAGTGAATTAATAGGGAAAAATCGAGGAAATATAGGAATCATAATTACTGTATAAAGGGATAAAAAATCTGGGGAAGCTCTACCAAAAAATATCAGATTAAAATTAGAAGTATCTCAGAAGGAGAAAAATACGATGATGGAAATTATACCTCTAGCAAATCAGAACATCATTGGTCTTAGTATTGATGGTAAAATTGAAATAAGTGACATTGAAAAAGTGAAAAATTTAGTTGAGGAAAGATTAAAATCTCAACCTAAATTACGAGTTTATGTTGAAGTTAAAAGTTTTCAAGGAATATCTATGGAAGCTTTATGGGAAGACTTAAAATTTGGTCTGGGACATATGAAATATTTTGATAAAAAAGCAGTTGTATGTGATGCAGCTTGGGTAAATAAGTTGACTACTGCTAGTAATAAAATTTTTAGCAATATGACCCATATAGAAGTAAAATGTTTTTCTTGGTCAGAAAAAGAGCAGGGTTTAGAATGGATAATAATTGACACTCCACGAACTAAAATTGCGTAGATTCTGTTTTGCTCCGTGACATGAAAAACGTCAACTTTGGGAAACAAAGATTGTTAAGACAGGGGATAAATTCACCTGTCTTAATTTTTCATCAGTTTACTGAAAAATTATGCCAAATTTTGTCAAAGTTAGGGTAAGCACTCAGCTATCAGCATTCAGCTATTAATTTATTACTTTTTGAGCAGGAATTAGTATTGATAGATTTAAGTTGAATTAAAAGTCTTGGAAAAAACTGACGTTGATGAGGGAGAGTGTATATTCATTAATTATGGAACAAGGTGAAATGTTACTTGAGGTTTTAACAAATAAGCCTAGTTTGTTAGAGTTCTCAAGAGAACAAAGTAATCTAAAAGTAAGGCAGTATTATGCAGACACTCAGACTAAAATTAAAGATGCTTCTCTTGAATCTTTCTCTTCATTAAATGATAATCTTAATAAATTGGAAAAGAATCAGTTGTCGCAAGATATTCAAAAATATATACAAGCAAATCAGAATAAAATACCATTGAAATTCAAGTCTATTCTCAACGGACTGAGAACTTTTGGTATGATAAAAAATGCTGAAAATTTAGGTTCTAAAATCAAAGAATGGGCTACTAATGAAAATACAAGAGAGAAACAAGCAAATGCTGCTAGTAAATTAGAATAAACTCAAAAAAATTATGATAGTTTTCAATAAATATATCAAGAAAAATTAATTACTGGTGATGCTAATTTTGCTTCTCTCGATAAGACAAAGATTCAATTGGAACAAGCAGTTGAAAAAGCTCAAAAAGAAGTTATAGCTTCTAAATCTTTATTCCTATCAAAAGAGTAAATTGAAGGGAGCGAGCTAAATCAACTCATTCAAAATATTGATGAGCGAATAACATTTTTTGATTTAGAGCTTGGTCAGCATATTGAGGTAGCTCAAATAATTGGAAACTTTGCACAATTTTTTGATGAATTATTAATGGGGTTTACCCTAGTATTTGGATTGGTAAAAAACGTAAAATAAATGAAGCAATAAAATAAAAAAATTTAAAATCAGGAAAAGATTATCGAATTATTTAACAGTATCCAAAAAGATTTATAAATAGGGATAAATAACCAATTTAAAGAGGTTAAAGATCAAATTTTTGTTCAGAAAAAGAATGAGATTAACGAAAAACGGAAAAAACAAAAAAGTTTATGGTGAGCAAGAAGGAAAACGAGGAAAAAGAGAAAATTTAGTAGCCGGGAGAAGAAAAAAGGAAAAAGATTTAATTGCAGCAATTATATTTAAAGGAAGCCTGAATGCAGTGGGGTTTGAACACTGGTTAAATCAACATTTATTGCCATCATTAAAAATTCCCAGTGTACTAATTATGGATAATGCACTAATTCATAGAAAAAATGTGATTAGAGAATTAGTAGAAGCAGGGGGTCATCAATTACTATTTTTGCCAAAATACTCTCCTGATTTAAATGATATAGAGTATGATTTTAGTGCATTAAAAAGAGCTAGAATGTATTCACCTATCAACAGAACTCGATTTGGAAATTATTCGTAATCCCACGTGCCAAATAATGTCTCATTCTTATTTAAAATAACTATAATTATCCGGACATGATATTACGCAATACAACCTATTTTCATCATTAGACCTCTCCGAAATATAAATAAAATCTGGTAAAATAATACTCAATCAACTTTCGTAAAGGTTAAGAATATGGATTCATTATCAGAATATATCGAGAAACATCCCCAAGAAGCACAACGATTAGTAGGTCGTGCATTATCACCAGTTAAAACAACTAATAATATCATGTCCGAAGGCAATCGTTTGTGTAAAAGTTAGCGTGGATATCTACAGGAAATTTAAGTTTTTTCTTGCCTGTTGCCTGTTGCCTTCCGGAGCTGTTGCCTATTTACTATACAAGACCGATGCTACCGGACATGATATAAAGCAAGCGATCGCCCTACACACTCAAACCCAATTAGAAGGAGAATCCAGGAAAAAAAGAATTATAAAAAAAGGAGGGGGTCGTAATACAAAGCTATCACTCTGGGGAACAAATATTATTAACTTTAATATACTTGCGACAATTGACAACATTTCAATTGTTGGGTATCCAATTCGGAGTAAGTGAAACAACAGCAAATGATAGGTTTAATTACTGGTTTCCACTTTGAGGAAAACTGCTACCATCAAGTTTACTTGAACAGGTAAAA
>NZ_JAAHGO010000141.1 GCF_010672455.1 Okeania sp. SIO2C9
GGATGTGATGATTTTGTCAGAAAACCATTTCGAGAATCAATAATTTTTGAGACAATGAAAAAGCATTTAGGAGTGGAATATATTTACGAACAAGAAACTCCAGCTCCAACTGCCAGTGAATTGCCAAATTTAACAGTAGAAGATTTGGAAAAAATGCCTAGTGAATGGTTAGAACAACTGTATGATGCAGCGAAAGCTTTAGATGATGATCTGAGCTTAGAATTAATAGATAAAATTCCGGTTGAACAATCTTTATTAGCGGAAAAGTTAAGTAATTTAGTCAATGATTTTCAATTTAAGACTATTCGACAATTAATTGAATTACTTAGGTATTGAACATCGATATATTATCAAAAGTCATGTATGAAAATCGTCTTAGTCGATTATCTTAGATTCACTCTAACTTCTTAATTTATTTAATTAGGGCTTGCTGATTAAATCTAAAAGCATTGACATATAAATAAAAGTACCTTTTTGTGGTTAAAAAAGTGCGTCTATTTCAGTATAAAGCGCTCAAAAAGGAGCGTATTTTAGGCAAGAGTTGGGCAGAAAAATCATTCTTACAATTCTTATTTCTGCCTCCTCGCTCATTCCCATTTTTCCTGTCTCATGTCTCCTGACTCCTAAGAAATATCCTAGCTATTTGTAGCAAATATTGATCAATTTGTATAACATGAATAAAACTTGTATGAAACGACTCTTAATCTTGATAATTGTTAGTTTCTGTTTATTGATTTCTACATCTAAGATTTATGCTCAAAATAATCAGAACTTAAAACATATTAATAATCCTGTTATTTTAACCGATGAAAATACCAAATATCCTTTAGGATTACATTTAGAAATATTTGAAGATCAAACTAGGGAATTAACTATTGAAGATGTTGTCGATCAAGAATTTACTCCTAGTAATCAAAATATCCCCAACTTAGGTGTAAAAACATCAGCAATTTGGGTTCGCTTTCGAGTCAAAAATCAAGCAAGTGTGACACAAAAATGGATATTAAGTTTAAATGATACTCGTGCAGGTACAGTGAATTTTTATTTTGATCAAGGAGAAAAAAAAGGATTTAAGATAATTAAAACTGGGAGATTTTTACCTTTTAATACTAGAGAATTTAACCATCGTTTTTTTATCTTTAGTTTGCCTTTTGCTGAAGATAATGAAACAACTATTTATCTACGTTTAACTTCAAAAGCTGGTTTAGTTATTCCCTTAAATATTTATTCTTGGGAAACATTTTTCCAGGAGGATCAAAATCATGTTTTATCTTTAGGAATAGCTTATGGAACTTTTGTAATTATGATTGGTTATAATTTATTTTTATTTATTTCTTTAAAAGACAAAAGTTATCTACATTTTGTCTTGTTTATTATCGGTTATTTATGGTTTCGATTATGTCGAGATGGAATAGGACATCAATTATTGTGGAATAATTTTCCTAACTATTATGAGATTCAATCATTTGCCCTATTATTAATGTTGTTTTCGTGGATAAAATTTACCCAATCTTTCTTAAAGACTAAAAAATATCTTCCTCAAATTGATAGATTTTTATTTATTCTATCTTTAGTTCTAGTTATGGTAATTATTATATCAATGCCAACAAAATGGAATAATATTAGCGTGATTTTTAATGGTATATTTATTAGTTTCATAATATTAATAACTGCTTTGATCAGATGGAGGCAAAGATATAAGCCAAGTCAATATTTTTTATTAGCTATGTTGTCCCCTCTTTTAGGAATAATCATTCGTTCTTTTAGTGCTCTTGGTTTTATACCTTATGGTTTTTATGTAGAGAACCGTTCAAATTTTACTTTTAGTTTATCGGTATTATTATTTTCGTTTGCTTTGGCAGATAGAATTAATCTGATTCAAGATGAAAGAGAGAAAGCACAAAATCAAGCCTTGAAAAATGTAGAAATTAATCAAAAATTAATTAAAGAACAAAATATTATTTTAGAAAAAAAAGTTGTAGAAAGAACGGAAGAATTATCCATTGCTAAAGAAAAAGCGGAAGTTGCCAATCAAGCCAAAAGCAGTTTTATCGCTAATATGAGCCATGAATTACGCACTCCTTTAAATGCTATTTTGGGCTTTTCCCAAATTATGATGCGTTCTCAAAGTTTATCTCAAGAACAGAAGGAAAATACGACTATTATCAATAAAAGTGGCAACTATTTATTAACCTTGATTAATAATATTTTAGACTTATCTAAAATTGAAGCCGGAAAAATGACCCTCAATGCTAAAACCTTTGACTTTTATTCATTATTGAACGAACTGGAAGACTTATTACATATAACCGCAGAAAATAAAGGATTAACATTAATCTTTGACCATCAAGACGATGTACCTCGATATATCTATACTGACGAAACAAAACTCAGGCAAGTATTAATTAACTTAATCAATAATGGAATTAAATTTACATCTGAAGGAGGAGTAAGTGTCACAGTTGGTAGTCAAAAAAAATCCCCCCTTAATCCCCTAGAAATACAAAAAGAATCCCCCCTTAATCCCCCCTTAGAAAGGGGGAAAAGTTCGGGAAAAAATCTACCTTTGGAAAGGGGGAAAAGTTCGGGAAAAAATCTACCTTTGGAAAGGGGGGAAAGTTCGGGAAAAAATCTACCTTTGGAAAGGGGGGAAAGTTCGGGAAAAAATCTACCTTTGGAAAGGGGGAAAAGTTCGGGAAAAAATCTACCTTTGGAAAGGGGGAAAAGTTCGGGAAAAAATCCATCCTTAGAAAGGAGGGAAAGTAATGAAAAAGCAACTATTATTTTTGAAATCAGAGATACAGGAGCAGGAATAGCTGAAGCTGAAATTCCAAAATTATTTGAAGCATTTTCTCAAACTGAAACAGGTAAAAACAGTCAAGAAGGTACAGGATTAGGATTACCCATTAGCCGTAAATTTGTGCAGTTAATGGGAGGAGATATTACCGTCAACTCTCAAGTAGGAAAAGGTACAATCTTTAGATTTGAAATTCAAGTAAATGTTGCCGATAAAACAGATATAGAAATTGAACAAAACTCGCATCATGTCATAGCTTTAAAACCCCATCAACCTCGTTATAAAATATTAATCGTAGATGACCGCCCCACCAATCGATTATTATTAATTAAATTATTACAACCATTAGGGTTTGAATTAAAAGAAGCAGAAAATGGAAAACAAGCCATAGAAATCTGGGAGAAATGGCAACCTAATTTAATTTGGATGGATATGAGAATGCCAGTAATGGATGGTTACGAAGCAACCCAAATAATCAAAGGCACAACCAAAGGAAATGCCACAGCAATAATTGCCTTAACAGCAAGTGTATTAGAAGAACAGAAAGCAATTATTTTATCAGCAGGATGTGATGATTTTGTCAGAAAACCATTCCGAGAATCAATAATTTTTGAAACTATGAAAAAGCATTTAGGAGTGGAATATATTTATCAACAAGAAACTCCAGCTCCAACTGCCAGTGAATTACCAAGTTTAACAGTAGAAGATTTGGAAAAAATGCCTAGTGAATGGTTAGAAGAACTGTATGATGCAGCGAAAGCTTTAGATGACGATAGTATCTTAGAATTAATTGCACAAATTCCGGTTGAACAATCTTTATTAGCGGAAAAGTTAACTAATTTGGTGGATAATTTTCAATTGAAGACTATTAGACAATTACTGGAATTATTTGATTTTTGACCATCAATATATTAGATATCTCCAGAAAAAAGGGAATAGGGAATAGGGAATAGGGAATAGGGAATAGGGAATAGGGGAAAATAATTGATAATTTCTGTGGGATAATTGATTTTATTTTTTATTTTTGGAGATGTCTATTATGAAAAACTATGTATAAATAGGGTTTGCTGAAAAAGTCTTATGGTTAAGGGTAGGAGACAGGAGACAGGAGACAACCCACCCCTCGCCCCTCCCCCTCCCCTCCTGGGAGGGGAGGAACGGGGAATTATAGAGGAGATAGGAGGAAGAATAATCCCTTGATTATTCTGCGCAACTATGCGCCTAAAATGCTAATTTTTTGAACCATTACGAGCTAAAAGCTTGGACTTTTTCCAACTAAAAAATGCGCTCAACCTTTATATGTAAATGCTTTTAGATTTAATCAGCAAGTCCTAAATATTATAAAAAACCATGTATAAAAATCGTCTCAAAAATAATAAATATTATCAGCCAAATATAAACAATAGCGGAACTAAACTGTTTGGGAAACATCCCATTCAAATATTGTTAGTCATCCTATTTTTTGGGCAAGTTTTGGTAACTGTTGCTTTGGGAGAAGACCACTCCTTTCAGACTGAACAGAAAACAGTAGAAAATTTAGCTACCTTGGCAAAGAAACCAACACCACAGATACTCCGAGCAAGGGATGCAGGAAAATTTACCAAATTTAAACATATCACCAGTGAAGATGGACTTCCGGAAGATAGAGTTTGGAGTGTTGTCAAAGATAATGATGGGTTTATGTGGTTTGCTATGAATGGTGGACTCATTCGCTATGATGGCAATGGAATGAAAATTTTTCAGCACGATCCTAATAACCCTAGTAGTTTGAGTAGCGATCGCACTAGAGACCTATTGATAGACCGTAGTGGTACGCTCTGGATTACAACTTGGAATGCTGGACTTAATCAGTATGTACCTTCCACTGAGAGTTTTACCCACTATTATCACGATCCAGATAATCCCCACAGTCTGAGTAGTGATGCACTTCGAGCTATCCATGAAGACAGTCAGGGAAATTTATGGATTGGTACTTTGGGTGGTGGACTTAACAAACTGAATCGAAATACAAACAAATTTACTCGCTACCAACATGATTCAACAAATCCTCACAGTCTGATTAATAACGATGTGTTTAAAATCTATGAAGACAGCAAAGGTGTACTTTGGATAGCAACTTATGGTGGTCTCGAAAAGTTTGACTATGAAACAGAAAAATTTACCCATTACCAGCACGATCCAAACGACCCCCATAGTCTCAGTGACAATGTTGTACGAGGAATTTATGAAGACAGTCGCGGGAATTTATGGGTGGGTACTCAAAACGGTCTCAACATCTTAGACAGGGAAACCCAGAAGTTTACTCGATATCAATATAATCCCGACAATATTAATAAGTCAGATAACAACACAGTTTTTACAGTATCAGCAGTTGAGGATGATGCTGGTTTTCTGTGGTTTGCGACTTGGGGTAATGGACTTTACCGATTTGACCCCCAAACAAAAACCTTTACCCATTATGAACATAACCCAGGCGATCCCTATAGTCTCAGTCATGATAATACTCTCCCGCTCTACAAAGACAAAATCGGCAAATTGTGGATTCCCACAGAAAGGGGTGTGGGTATACTGGATCTTTTAGCCAAACCATTTATTCATTATCGTGCTATCCCTGGTGACGATAATAGTTTGAAACATAATGGTACCAATGCTATTTATGAAGACCGATCAGGTATTGTCTGGATTGGAGGTAGTGGTGGGTTAACCAGATTTGACCGAAATTCAGGAAAATTTACCCATTACGAATACAACCCCAATAATTCCAATAGCTTAAATAACCCGACGGTTAAATCTATTTGTGAAGACCAGAAGGGGAATCTTTGGATCGGTACTATTGGGGGAGGGTTGAACAAGCTAAATCTTGAGACAAACCAATTTACTCATTACGTTCACGATCCAAGCAACCCCAACAGTCTCAGCAATAACCTTATCCATGATGTTGAGTGTGAAAGTCAAACAGGTAAAATCTGGATTGGCACCTGGGGAGGAGGTTTAAACCAATTCGATCCTGAGACAGAGAAGTTTACCCACTATACTCACGATCCGGACAACCCCAAGAGTCTACTCAACAATCAAATTCGTGTTCTTAATGAAGACAGAGAGGGAAGACTTTGGATTGGTACTTTAATCGGACTAGATAAATTTGACCCTAAAACAAAAACCTTTAACCACTACTATTACCGTGGCAATGACCCAAATATAATTGGATATAATCTCAGTACTGCTGCTACTATCCAAGACATATATGAAGACCAACAAGGTCAACTTTGGGTGGGTAGTAGTTCAGGATTAGGAAAATATGACGATCGCCAAGATAAATTCATCCAATATACTGCTGATCGACATGGATTACCAAGAGATTCAATTTATGGCATCTTAGAAGAAAATACCTCTAACGATGAAAAGGGAAGAGGTTTGTGGTTGAGTCATAGTAGTAAGGGACTGACGAGATTTAACCCTGAGACAGGAAGTATCCACAATTATGATGTGAGGGATGGACTACAAAGTAACGCTTTTCTTTATAGCACTGCTCAACATAAAACTAAGGATGGTAAACTTTGGTTCGGTGGAGTAAATGGTATCACTGCTTTCTATCCAGAACAAATTCAGGATAATCCCAACATTCCGACTGTATTTATCACAGACTTTAAACTGGAAAATAAACTTGTTCCTATTGGTAAAAATTCAGTTCTCAAAGAATCTATCCTCAAAACCAAACACTTAACCCTCTCCTATAAAGACCGAATCTTCTCCTTTAAATTTGCAGCATTGAATTACCAATCACCAGAGAAAAATCGCTACAAATACAAACTAGAGGGATTCGATCGCGACTGGAATGAAGTAAGTAGTAAAGATAATTCTGCCACCTATACCAATTTAGATCCAGGCAATTATGTATTTCGAGCGATCGCCTCGAATAATGATGGACTTTGGAACGAACAGGGTGTTTCTATCAAGATTACAATCACACCACCTTGGTGGGAAACTCTTTGGTTTAGAGCAATGATGGGAATTTTATTTTTGGGAGTTTTACTAGGTGGAGTGTGGTGGCGTATATATGAAACTGAAAAACGTAATCGTGAACTGGAAACGGAAGTCAAAAAACGTACTGCTGAATTACAAGATTCAAATCAACAGTTAGTTATTGCTAAAGAAAAAGCGGAAGTTGCAAATCAAGCTAAAAGTACTTTCATTGCTAATATGAGTCACGAATTACGCACTCCATTAAATGCCATTTTAGGCTTTTCCCAAATTATGATGCGTTCTTCAATTCTCTCCAAAGAGGATAAGGAAAATACCACAATTATTAATAAAAGTGGCAACTACTTATTGACCTTAATTAATAATATTTTAGACTTATCTAAAATTGAAGCAGGGAAAATGAACCTCAATGCTAAAACCTTTGACTTTTATTCATTGTTGAACGAACTGGAAGACTTATTACATATTACTGCCGAAAATAAAGGATTAACATTAATTTTCGACCGCCAGAATGATGTACCTCAATATATCTATACTGACGAAACAAAACTGCGGCAAGTATTAATTAACTTAATCAATAATGGAATTAAATTTACTAAACAAGGAGGAGTAAGTGTAACAGTTGTGAGTCAAAAAGAATCTCTCCTTAATCCCCTAGAAAGGAGGGAAAGTTCTGGAAAAAATCTCTCCTTAGAAAGGAGGGAAAGTTCTGGAAAAAATCCCTCCTTAGAAAGGGAGAAAAGTTCTGGAAAAAATCTCTCCTTAGAAAGGGAGAAAAGTTCTGGAAAAAATCTCTCCTTAGAAAGGGAGAAAAGTTCTGGAAAAAATCTCTCCTTAGAAAGGGAGAAAAGTTCTGGAAAAAATCTCTCCTTAGAAAGGGAGAAAAGTTCTGGAAAAAATCTCTCCTTAGAAAGGGAGAAAAGTTCTGGAAAAAATCTCTCCTTAGAAAGGGGGGAAAAATACCCTCTTCCCTTAGAAAGGAGTTCAGGAAAAAATCCATCATTTGAAAAGGGGAAAAGTAATGGAAAAGCAACTCTTATTTTTGAAGTCAGAGATACAGGAGCAGGAATAGCTGAAGCAGAAACTTCTAAATTATTTGAAGCATTTGTCCAAACAGAAACAGGCAAAAATAGTCAAGAAGGAACAGGATTAGGATTACCCATTAGTCGTAAATTTATACAGTTAATGGGAGGAGATATTACCGTTAACTCTCAAGTAGGCAAAGGTACAACCTTTAGATTTGAAATTCCAGTAAATGTTGCCAATCAAACAGATATAGAAATTGAAAAAAACCCACGTCATGTAATTGCTTTAAAACCTAATCAACCCCGTTATAAAATATTAATAGTGGATGACCGCCCCACCAATCGTTTATTATTAATTAAATTATTACAACCATTAGGATTTGAATTAAAAGAAGTAGAAAATGGAAAACAAGCAATAAAAATCTGGGATGAATGGCAACCTCATTTAATTTGGATGGATATGAGAATGCCAGTGATGAATGGTTACGAAGCAACTCAAATAATCAAAGGTACAACTAAAGGAAATGCCACAGCAATAATTGCTTTAACAGCAAGTGTTTTAGAAGAAGAAAAGTCAATTATTTTATCAGCAGGATGTGATGATTTTGTCAGAAAACCATTCCGAGAATCAATGATTTTTGAAACTATGAAAAAGCATTTAGGAGTGGAATATATTTATCAACAAGAAACTCCAGCTCAAACTCCTACTGAATTACCAAATTTAACAGTAGAAGATTTGCAGACAATGCCTAGTGAATGGTTAGAAGAACTGTATGATGCAACGAAAGCTTTAGATGACGATAGTATCTTAGAATTAATAGAAAAAATTCCGGTTGAACAATCTTTATTAGCGGAAAAGTTAAGTAATTTAGTCAATGATTTTCAATTTAAAACTATTAGGCAGTTAATTGAATCATTTACTTTTTGATATCATGTCCGCTGGTATCGTTTGTGTAAAATCAAGGGTGAATATCTACAGGAAATTTACGTTTTTTCAAGCTTTTAAGCCTTCTTCCCTCTTCCTTCTTCCTTCTTCCTTACTTCACTATACAATACCGATGCTACCGGACATGATATGACAAGAAAATATAGAATTAATGAGAATAAATTTATTGATTATTTATGAATAAGACTTTTATGAAACGACTCTCGATATTAATGATTTTGAGTTTCTGTTTATTGATTTATGCATCTAAGATTTATGCTCAAAATAATCATAGCTTAGAGAATATAAATAATCCTGTTATTTTAACAGATGAAAATACAGAATATCATTTAGGATTAAATTTAGAAATATTTGAAGATCGAACTAGAAAATTAACAATTGATGATATTACGTCACCAGAAATAGAAAAAAAATTTATCCCTAATACACAATCTATCCCAAACTTAGGATTAAAAAAATCAGCTATTTGGGTGCGTTTTCGAGTTAAAAATAATTCTAGTTCAATAGAAAAATGGAAATTAATATTAGCAGATGTCAGAATGGGAAAAATCGAGCTATATATTCCTCAAGATCGAAAAAAAGAATTTATTATCAAAAAAACAGGTAGATATTTACCTTTTAATACTAGAGAATATAATTATCGTTATTTTATCTTTAATTTACCGTTAAACTATCAACAAGAAAAAACGGTTTATTTACGTTTAACTTCTAATTCAATAATTATATTTCCTTTAATAATTTCTTCTTTAGATAATTTTCTGATTAGCGATCAAGATAGTCTTATATTCTTTGGTTGGACAACAGGAATAAGTTTAATTATTTTCATCTATAGTTTATTTTTGTTTATTTCTTTAAAAGATCCCGATTATTTTTATTATAGTATCTTCAATTTTTGTTTTTGTGCTACACGAGTAACAAAACATGGTTTCTATCAACAATTTTTATTTCCTAATTTAACAAATGAATTTGAAATACATATATTATTGGTTTTTCTTAGTCTTTTATCGATAATTAAATTTTCGCATAGTTTTTTAGCAATTAAAAATAGTAATAGATTTCTACATAAGATTAATTTATTTTTGATGATTATTATCATTGTTGTGGTAATCATGAGTTATCTTTTTTTACAAACTTATATTATTAGTATTAATTCTATTTTATGTATAATAGCCCCTGCTTTTGTCTTAATGAATACTATTATTAGATTGAAACAAGGTTATACTCCAGCTCGTTATTTCTTTTTAGGTTTATCTATTCCTCTCATTATTATTATTTTTATTGCTTTGACTGTAATACATGCCAATGAAAATAATGTATTAGCTGCAAAAAGTCTTGAAATTAGCTTAATTGTATCTATTTGTTTCTTTAGTTTTGCATTAGGGGATAAAGTTAAATTAATCAAAGAACAAAAAGAAAAAGCTCAGAATGAAGCTTTCAGGAATGCTGAATTAAACACTAAGTTAATTCAAGAACAAAATGTATTTTTAGAACAAAAAGTAGCAGAAAGAACTGAACAATTATCAATTGCTAAAGAAAAAGCGGAAGTAGCAAACCAAGCAAAAAGCTCATTTATAGCTAATATGAGTCACGAATTACGCACTCCATTAAACGCCATTTTAGGCTTTTCGCAAATTATGATGCGTTCTCCAACCTTATCTCCAGAACAGAAGGAAAATACAACTATTATTAATAAAAGTGGCAACTATTTATTAACCTTGATTAACAACATTTTAGACTTATCTAAAATTGAAGCAGGGAAAATGAGCCTCAATGCTAAAACCTTTGACTTTTATTCATTGTTGAACGAACTGGAAGACTTATTACATATAACCGCAGAAAATAAAGGATTAACATTAATCTTTGACCATCAAGACGATGTACCTCGATATATCTATACTGACGAAACAAAACTCAGGCAAGTATTAATTAACTTAATCAATAATGGAATTAAGTTCACCAAACAAGGAGGAGTTTCCTTAACAGTAGGTGCCACAGAAAAATCCTCTCTTAATCCCAGCTTAAAAAAAGAAGAAAACCATCAAAAATCCACAATGATTTTTGAAGTAAGAGATACAGGAGCAGGAATAGCTGAAGCAGAAACTCCTAAATTATTTGAAGCATTTACTCAAACAGAAACAGGTAAAAACAGTCAAGAAGGAACAGGATTAGGATTACCCATTAGTCGTAAATTTATACAGTTAATGGGAGGAGATATTACCGTTAACTCTCAAGTAGGCAAAGGTACAACCTTTAGATTTCAAATTCAAGTAAATGTTGCCAATAAAACAGATATAGAAATTGAACAAAACCCTCGTCATGTCATAGCTTTAAAACCAAATCAACCTCGTTATAAAATATTAATCGTAGATGACCGCCCCACCAATCGATTATTATTAATTAAATTATTACAACCATTAGGGTTTGAGTTAAAAGAAGCAGAAAATGGAAAACAAGCCATAGAAATCTGGGAGAAATGGCAACCTCATTTAATTTGGATGGATATGAGAATGCCAGTAATGGATGGTTACGAAGCAACCCAAATAATCAAAGGCACAACCAAAGGAAATGCCACAGCAATAATTG
>NZ_JAAHGO010000142.1 GCF_010672455.1 Okeania sp. SIO2C9
GTTAGACTACCGCCAAGGAAGCAGCACCCTGTGTTAGCGGCAGCTATGCGAAGCAAAGCGTCAACCCGCCGAGGAGCTACGGCTCAGTAGGAATCCCCGTGCCTTTAGGCCGGGGAGGATGTCAAAAGTATTCCCTAATGGTACTCTAAGTAGATAGGCACGAAAAATCCTAAGTATGTAATCAAAAGTCAAGTCCTTGAAAAAATTTTCCCTTCTACATTCTGAATCCTGCCCTCTGTTTGATCATAATCAGGACTTATACCAATTCCCATGCATTATTGCTATACTTGGGCAATACTTCAGTTGTCAACTAATCACCACAACCAAAATCACTTTGCATGCTAATTTTATCTCGCAAATGATGTTAATTATTCTGATGTTTACTTCTCCCTGTACGGACGCCCTTATGCAACGTCCCTACCCACTCCCCTACTTCCCCTCCTGGGAGGGGGAGGGGCGAGGGGTGGGTCTCCTGCTCAAAAAATGTAAAAATGTAGAAAAGTTTTTGAGAAATGGTATTACGCAAAGACTCTACATATAGTGAGGGCGGCATTCGGAGCTTTGCGGAACGCAAATACCATTCGCCCCTACAAATGGTGTTTTAAAAGTCAATTTGCGTAAGTCCTGATAATGATAAATTTTAATGCCGACCTACTTAACACGAATAAACTTGTTAGTATTTTGTTGAAAAAAATTTGATAAGTTGTTGAAAAATTATTTTAAATAAGTAGATGAGCATAAATAAACGTAATATTAGAGGGCGGATTTTTAGAACTCGATCGCGCTTAAGTCAAAGCTTTCGGTTAAACTCGCCCCTACAATTTTTTTAACGTTTAATTAGACCTACCTACTTATAACTATTAAATAAAATACAAAACTAATTTGTAGCTGCCATGACCACTAACATCAAATTTAAACCTTTAACTTTACTGTTAAAATACTATACAAATACTGATAAATTTACAAAACCAAAATAGCACTTATGGATAGCCAAGACCTTGCCAAATATATAGAAACAACTAACAGCATTTCTAAGCCTTGGCTATTGATACAACTTCGGATTCAAAAATTGAAAGAGCGTCGTGTAGAACTTTCTCCTGAAGAATATACTAGAAAATTAGCTGATATTCATCAAGATTTAATGAATTTAGGAGAGTGGTGGATTGGTATTGAAGATGAAGTTTTTGGTGTGAAATAATGAAAAATCATAAGCTATTTTGCATTTAAACCATATATTCAATTTCTGTCAAAGGGAACAAGGAATATAGAATCTAAATGATTCTTATGTATCTAGAGGGAGCGTGTCAGTCGGTGGAATTTCACCCTATTGAACTCAGATCGTTGACTATTGAGGCTATTTGATTTTTTATCATCACAGACATTGTTAGATTATGTCAATATTCGCCCAAATTTCTGGAGACTATATGACTATATTTGTGTTGAATGTTTATGATACCAATTTGATAAATATTTGCTACAAATAAATAGGTTATTTCTTAGGAGTAAACCCCTCCCAGGAGAGGGAGTCAGGAGTGAGGTAGGGGAGCTATAAGATTGGCGACGTACAGAATAAATAGCTTTGATACCATTTATCAGGTCGGAATTTATCTTTTTAGTTCAAGGGACATCTTTGATAAAGTAGGGGCAAATAGCCATTCGCCCCTACTGCCCAAATTAATTAGTAACATTATTTTTCCAAATTGGTATTATACCAGTTTGAAAAAATAATGCTATAAAAAGTAAATCTCGAACGGATATGCTTAAAAATAACTTCTCCAGTTAATTTTAGATGGTTATATCTATCGTTTTCCCTTTTTTTCAATATTTATTCCTTCTTCCTTCTTGCTTCTTCCTTATTTCGTAGGGACGTTGCATAAGGGCGTCCCTACTATTTGTAGCAAACATTGATCAATTTGGTATTAAACCCAAAAGAAAAGGATAAGAGTTTCCGACTTTTGATATGTTTTTTTGATTTTTTATAGATGATTTAGGATTGCTATATATCCGGTTTACAGAATAATTAATAATTAATAATTAATAATTAAATAATTAGCGCCTTGAAGCCTCCCCTTGGATAGGGGTCTCGGAGCCATATCCAATCGACCAAGAAAAGAAATAATATTTCCTTATATTCAATTCCGTAGCGGTTTTAACCAGAGGTAATTATCAATTATCAATTATCCATTATCCATTAATGAAATAGATTATTCATGCAGATAAGCAACAGCCGATCTGAAAAAAGTTATAACTCTAATTTAGTAAACCGGATTTTGTATTACATACTAACTTTCAAAGTGAACTATAAATCTGCTGCTGTATTTTCTAACCATACAAATCAGGCAAATTTAAACTATGTTTCTTAACTTCATTGTTTGTCAATCTATTTTTAACCAATGAATTGAAGAATACTAATTTTTCTCTCAATCTGGAAAGGTTCGTTTTAATTCATCAATTAAGTCATCAATCTCTTCTAGAGCTTGATTAATATCAATTCTGAGCGTACCTAAATCTGGTTTTTCTAGCAGTTTAACTAAAGATTCCCGCTTACTTTCAATATTAGCCAGTCTTACTTTGATTATCTGTGAGTCCATTTGAAATACCTGATATACTGTTGTTAATAGGATATTTTAGTTTAACTCAATAGTTAAATCTATAAATCTCAACAATCTCTGGTTATTGAAAATAATTATCATAGATACTAGATATTAAAAATGTCTAATTTAGATCCAGAAAAGGAAGCTAAGACAGTTGATAAAGCAATATTAAAGCAAATTGATTCCCTCAAAAAAGAGGATGAAAGATTGTACAATATTTTAGCAATAGATGTTTGGGCACTAGCAAAAACAATGGATGAATTTCAGCCTGGATTTTGGGCAGCTTTTATGAAAAATAGAGATAAAGCTTTGAAAAATTTCATGGCTTATACAGTTAAAAATAAACAAAAGAATGATCGTAGTCCACCTTTTCTTCATTAATATATACTGAAGATTATCTAGGGAAAGAAAGAAGTATAAAATAACTAAAATAATAGTTGACCTCGAACTCATAGTGAGGGTAAGATACATTTAGCAATACTAAAATTCTAGTTACAGAATTTATAAAAGCAAGAAACTGACTATCTATAATCTATAATATTATAATATTTTCTCTTTTTAAAAATATGCTACGTAAAACTTCATTAGCAACAGTAGGATTAATTGTCGGTGGAATTATTTCTGTGATTGGAACAGCAGCTTACTTTACCAATCATCCCACACTTAATTTAGCAGGATTCTTCTACGGAATCCCGTTGCTTCTGGGAGGACTTGCTCTCAAAGCGGCTGAACTTGAACCAGTAATTTTTACACAACCAACTACCGAAGAAATTGTAACTTTGAGAGAAAAACAAGCTACTCCTATCCAAAATCAACTACGTAAAGATGTGACTCGGTATAGATATGGCCAAAAAGTACATTTGGAAGAATCTCTTAATCTCTTGGGTTTAAGTCCCACAGATGAAGAAACACCAATACTTAAGGGATTAAGGGAAATAGATATTAATGATAATTATGCTTTAGTGCTGGAATTTTCTTCTCCGTCAATTCCGTTAGATACTTGGCTTCACAAACAAGATAAACTATCAAGTTTTTTTGGACCTAATATCAAAGCAGAGGTAAATCAACCTACAGAAGGAAAGATTGACTTAGTTCTGATAACTACTCCAGAAGTATAAAATTATCAGGTATTGGTACATATTGACTACTCCCCGCAGCTGTTGCCGAGGGGATTCTAAGTTGATACTACGCAACACCGATAAATCCTTGTTGCTTCGTTTTCTCATGATTCTGACCAAAGATATATTCTCTGGGGAAAAGTCAAAGTGCTCCTAAACAGTCAGCATAGCGTCTAAACCTAGCTTTCTGTTTACTTTTGTCTAAACATTTGTACATCCAGATAATAGCACAGGACAACTAAATTTGTCTAGTCTAAACGACTCGCTTGTTTTCATCCCCCGGTTAAAACCTATCCATTACCCACATCTTTCTTAACATAAGGTTTGACAAAAAAAAACATTTATGTATTGAGTAGCGATCGCCAAACTGACTTTCCGAAAATCGTCCAGCCATCTCTGCTTGCTGATAATTAGATTTTGAGGTAACATAAAATACAAAGCTTAGGGAAAATCAACTATTTTGCCAGGGCGATCGCCAAACTGATTCTCCGAAAATTGTCCAGCCTGCTGTGCTTGTCGATCAGAATGATTTTGAGGTAATATCAGCTATAAAGCTGGCTGAGTCTGAGGTTAGGCGATGAAAATTTCTTTGAACTCACGTTTAATTAACCACAAGAGACTGACAAGCAATCCAACCTTGAACAAGATCGTGCAATCGTGAGAGTCCACGCCAGAGAACTTTAACACCAGGAGAACCATCACCTTTTCGACCTAAAAATCCGCCCAATTGAGCGATCCAATTCACAACTTCAGCTAGAGTTGGTGGTGCGGAATGAGGATAAAGTTGGTGGTGTATGGTTGCATATAAAACCTGCCACTCTGATGGTTCTAAAAATAGAAACTAGAATAGATGAAGTCGCTAAAATCATACCAATAGAGGAATTTGAGCCAGTTATCTTAAGTGTAGAAAAACCAAAAACAGTTTGGGTAACCACATTTAAAGGTTCAATTTCACGCCTTCAAGGAGAAAGAACTTTTGCTATGGTAGGAGATGCTAGTTCTATAGAACAGGCAACAGAAATTGATTATTTTATTACTAATGTTGAGAGGTCAAAAGTGACATCCTATGGGGATAGTAAATAGCTACTCAAACAGAAACTGGATAGAGGTTTTTTACCGAATAATTAATAATTAATAATTAAATAATTCGCGCCTTGAAGCCTCCCCTTGGATAGGGAAAAAAAGCGGTCGAGGGATGGCGCCATTCGGAGCGGCTCTGATAAGAGCGGGTCTCGGAGCTGTCCGACCATCGACCAAGAAAAGAAATCATATCTCCTGATATTCAATTCCGTAGCGGTTAAAACCCGAGGTAATTATCAATTATCCATTATCCATTATCAATTAATGAACGAGAGGCAATCATGATGGTTGGGATTAAAAGATTATCTTGTAAGAGATAAATGGAGGGAGCGAACGCCATTTGATCGAGGGTATTTTGTGCCTATACTTTGATCCTGTGGCATAAGCTAACTGGAGGACGTGCATTGGCAATGGGGGAATAAACCTTTGAAGACATTTACTGATGCTGATCAAGCTTTTCCTACAGCTATGTATGCACCGTTTTTTTGACTGGTTGACTAATAATCGTGACGTATTTGCCTCTGACAAAAAGAGTTTTGGCTATATTTGGGCTTAAAAGTTGTATAAGTCCCACTAGCCGAGCACCCTTATTTTATTGTAAGTATAGCAGCCTTATTTTAAGAACCGCAACGTTATTGATTGGTTTTCGCGGACGACGCTCCTCTTCGGGAGAGCGCGGGTCTCCAACCAACGTTGAGATGAATAAACATCTTATTGGTAGGAACTTACTTTTCCAAACGCACCACATACCACTGTATAAAATTACCATTGGTTAATTCATATTCACAATAGGTATCTCTTAGTTGTTGAGCTTGAGCATCTAGGGAAGATAACTTTTGTAAATCTCGAGGTAAATCATGTTGTTGTTGAGCTAAAATATAGCGCAATTTTTCTAGTAGTTCTAAACCTGTCATAAACTGCTCAGGTTTATTTGATTCTAAGACGACATAGTTTTCTTCTTGGTACATAAGTGAATTAGGCATTTTTAGAACGAAAATATTTGAGTGTGACTAATACTGAAAATTCTATAATCAAGAAAAATCAAATACCGTATGTTTTCAAGGCGAAAAAAATATCAGTGAAACTACGAATCATTATAAGGTTGACAAAATACGGATATATGAGAGTATAATAAAGAACTAATGAGTTACTGGTGAATTAATGGTAAATTATTATAAATGCTAAGAATCAAAAGATTAGTAAAAATAAACATATAGTGAATTATCAATAAATAAAATTAAGCAAACCACATTCCTATTTATGAGATTAAAGGAATATTTAATACAGTAACTCTACTTAATATAGTAGCTATTAGCAACTTTAAAATGATAACTCCATCTCAAAATTTAGTACACAAAGAGCAAAAACCTTCTAAGGTAGAAGGCTTAAAAGAAAATAGCAACTTCTTGCGGGAACCCGTAGCAACTCAACTGCTAGAAGATACAACCCACTTTACTGAAGAAGCTATTCAAATACTCAAATTTCACGGTTCTTACCAACAAGATAACCGGGATAATAGAGTCAAAGGGCAAGAAAAAGATTATCAAATGATGCTTCGCACTAGAAGTCCAGGTGGCTTTATTCCGCCACAACTTTTTCTCACCTTAAATCGTTTATCTAATGAATATGGTAATGATACACTTCGTGTAACAACCAGGCAAGGTTTTCAGTTGCATGGCATCTTAAAGAAAAATCTGAAAACGGTTATATCATCTATTATAAAAAGTATGGGATCGACCCTAGGAGCTTGTGGGGATCTCAATAGAAATGTAATGTCTCCTCCAGCTCCATATAAAAACCGTCGCGAATATGAATATGCAAAAGAATATGCGAATAAAATAGCAGATTTATTAACACCACAGACAGGTGCATATTACGAGATTTGGCTAGACGGGGAAAAAGTAATTAGTGCAGAAGAACATCCTGAAGTAAAAGCTGCTAGACAATTTAATAGTAATGGCACAATATTCACCAATAGTGAAGAACCTATTTACGGTACTCACTATATGCCGAGAAAATTTAAGTGTGCTGTAACAGTACCAGGAGATAACTCCGTAGACCTATACACTCAAGATGTTAGCCTGGTTGTAATTACCAATGAAGTAGGAGAACTAGAAGGGTTTAATGTTTTAGCAGGAGGGGGTTTAGGTAGAACTCATCGAAAAGAAGAAACCTTCCCTTGTTTGGCCCAAGAGATTGGGTATGTGGCCAAGGAAGATATTTATGAATTAATCAAGTCTATCGTCGCAACTCAGAGAGATTATGGCGATCGCAGCAACCGTCGTCATGCCAGAATGAAATACTTACTCCATGACTGGGGATTAGAAAAATTTAAGGCCAAGTTAGAAGAATACTTTGGTAAATCCATTGCCCCTTTTAAACCTTTACCAGAATGGAAATATTTGGACTTTCTGGGATGGCATCAACAAGGAGATGGCAAGCTATTTTTAGGAATTTCTGTAGAAAATGGCCGTGTTAAAAATGAAGATTCATTTCAGCTAAAAACAGCACTGCGGAAAATTGTTGAGTTGTTTCAACTACCCATGTTGTTAACACCGAATCACAACATAATTCTCTATGAAATTGAACCACAGCAACAGCAAGCAATAGAACAAATTCTGGCTCAACATGGTGTCAGGAGTGAAAAAGAGATTGAACCCTTAGTACGCTATAGCATGGCCTGTCCAGCTTTGCCAACTTGTGGACTAGCAATTGTAGAATCAGAAAGGGCCTTACCTGGTATACTGGGACAAATTCGGTTATTGTTGGACAAGGTGGGACTAGAACAAGAGCATCCTGTGATTAGAATGACAGGATGTCCCAATGGTTGTGCTAGACCCTATATGGCCGAATTAGGATTTGTCGGTAGTGCTCCTGATGCTTATCAGATTTGGTTAGGGGGTTCACCCAATCAAACACGACTGGCAAAAACTTATGTTGACAAATTACATATCAATGATCTGGAAGCTGAGTTGGAATCGATATTTATCTATTTCAAACAACAACGCCAACCAGATGAGAGTTTCGGCGATTTCTGCAATCGTGTTGGTATTGAAACCATCCGTCAGTTCGTAACCAACTATCAATCTAGTTTCTCAATGAATACAGATATTAACAATTCAATGTTGACCTCAACCAACTCTGAAAATAATACTCCAGTAGTTACTAATGTTACTGAAACAACTCCAGAAACTAAACCTCAAGAAGAAGGGGTAACTACAAGTCAAGAAAATAATCAGGAAACGAATCTGATTAATAATCCAGTAAATTCACCCGCTAACGTTGAGAGTACTCCATCGGTAACTACATCAACAGTAAGTGAAACCCAGTCAGTAAATACTTCTGTATCTGGCGAAGTGGCAAATACTACTACAACACCATTTCCTGCTGTGGGTCAAGAAGCTAGTCAATCAACCCCTTCTAGTTTTGGTCAAGAGGTTAGTCAACCCACCCCTTCTAATTTTTCTCCAGAAGTTGTTCAACCCACCCCTTCTAGTTTTGGTCAAGAGGTTAGTCAACCCACCCCTTCTAATTTTTCTCCAGAAGTTGTTCAACCCACCCCTTCTAGTTTTGGTCAAGAGGTTAGTCAACCCACTCCTTCTAGTTTTGGTCAAGAGGTTAGTCAACCCACCCCTTCTAATTTCTCTCCAGAAGTTGTTCAACCCACCCCTTCTAGTTTTGGTCAAGAGGTTAGTCAGCCCACCCCTTCTAATTTTTCTCCAGAAGTTGGTCAAACAGCTCTTCCAGAGAAGCCAAAAGATACGAGTAAAATGCGACATCGGGTTAGTGTTAGAGATGAAATCTATACCAAGCTAAAAGAAGAGTCAAAGCGTCAGGGTAAACCAGTAGTTCAATTAGCAACTGAAGCAATTGCAGAATACCTGGAGAAAATCAGGAATAACGAAAGCTCACCTGCTGCTGATGAAACTAATTTTAAGCAAGAATAGTGAATAGATTTTTCACTCCAATAAATTGAAAGGTTGTGGGAGATAAGGGGTAGCAATTGTCCTCTAATTCAAAATTCGAGACAGCTCAAAAACCCCTCCCACCCGAACAGTTTTTCAGTATTTCTGGGCTGAAAATTATGATGTGGCAGTGAATCTGAAATTTCAATTTCAAGGGACTGTAATAAATTTACTACCCAGTCACATAATACCAAGAATGATAAATGTTTGCTACAAATGACTAACCTCTTTATTAGGAGTCAGGTAGGGGAGCTGTCGGATTGGCGACGTACAGAATGAATTGCTTCAATACCAGTTTTTAGCTCGGAAATTCTCTTTTTCTCTTGGTGCGCGTTTCCTCTCTTGGTCGGCATTCCCTCTCTTGGTCGGCGTTCCCTTGCTACTGGCGTCGTCGCGGGGTCGCACCGCTTTGTCAAAGGGACATTTCCTGCACTTGTCTTTTAATCATACTTACGGACATGATATGACAATGGTTTGAGATTACAGTAGTTTTGGAGTCTTGGAGGTACAAAATTTTATTGCCGTAGGGAACAGGGAACAGAAAATTATAGATCCCAAATGGGTTCTATTTAGGGTTTGCGTATGGAAAGTCTGTTGGTAGGGGTAGGAGACAGGAGATAGGAGACAGGATACAACCCACCCCTCGCCCTTCCCCCTCCCAGGAGGGGAGGAATGGAAATTATAGAGGAGGTAGTCGTAAAAATTGTCCCAAGATTGTTCTGCCATAATCATCCCAAAATACTAGCTTTATGCAGCTCTTTAGACCGAAAAGCTTGCACTTTTTAAAGGCAAAAAAAGGCAGCAAACCAATATCAGTCAATGCTTTGATATTTAATCAGCAAACCCTATTTAAAAATATAGAGGGAGTGTGGGGAGTGTGGGGAGATGGGAAAATGGGAAAATGGGAAAATGGTGAAGAAGGAGGCAAATTTCCACCTTTTTTCCCTATTCTATTTCTCTAACTCCTGACTCCTTTACCAAAAACCCCTACCTTTGCAAAGATACCAAATGGCTTCTATAAGAATAGTCTTACAACTATACCTCGACTATCCTCACAAGTGCTGTAACGATCGCCAGAAGTCTAATAGACATCTCCAATAATCAAAAATCAAATTAATTATTGTACATAAATCATTAATTATTTCCGCCTACTCCCTATTCCCTACTCCCTCTTTTGGAGGAGATGTCTAATTTCAATAATGAATAATGAATAATGAATAATTAATAATGAATAATTAATAATTACCTCTCCATGAATTGAAGAGGATTGACAAAGAGATGAAAATTTTTCTTCACAGGAGTCGATTGGATATGGCTCCGAGACCTCGCCATCCCCCGACCGCTTATTATCCCCTTAAAAGGGGAGGCGCATACCCACAATTTTTCGGTAAAAAATAACCAAGTTTGAACGATTAAATTTTTTTCTATAATATGGCTAATTTGCAAAGATTAGCGATCGCCCCCCACCAAATTGAGGGACAGAAAGTACATCTAAATCTTGAGCAACAGCATTACTTAAGTCGAGTGTTGCGACTAGGGGAAGGAGACCAATTCATTGTAATGGATGGTCAAGGTAATTCTTGGTTAGCCAAACTTGAAGCAGAAGAAACCTCTAAAAAAAGTACAGTCAATGCAATTTTAGAGAAAGAAATTTTTATTCAAAATGAACTACCAATAGACCTGATTCTAATTTCTGCCTTACCCAAAGGAAATAATTTTGATCAAATTGTTAGGCAAAGTACAGAATTAGGAGTTACTCATATTTTGCCAGTTATAAGTTCTAGAACTTTACTAAAACCTAGTCCGCAAAAGTTGCAAAGGTGGCAAAAAATTGCCTGTGAAGCAGCTGAACAATCAGAGCGTCAAGTAGTTCCAATAATCAGAGAAACTATGGAATATTCGGCAGCTTTATCATTATTCGATGGTCAAACTTTATCTAATTATGACAAATATACATGTGTCGCTCGTAATGACTACCCTTCTTTACTGGAAAATTTATTAGATAATCAACTACCAGAATCAATAGTAATAATGACAGGTCCGGAAGGAGGTTGGACTAATGTGGAAATAGAAGCAGCGATCGCTACAGGTTTTCAAGCAGTTTCTCTAGGTAAACGTATCCTCAGAGCAGTTACAGCTCCTTTAGTTGCATTGTCTCTAGTTGCTGCTGTATTAGAGAAAAGAAAAGTATAAAAGCCTGATGGAATATGAGTCAGCGGTATGTACTTTTAGCTACTGAAGTCAGGAAGACTGCCTCAGAAGTCAGGAGATTCAGGACTGACAATAGGGGAAAAAGCGGATGCGACCCCGCAACGACGACAGTTCCCTTGCGGAACGCACACCAAGCAGGTAGAAAAATGGGTAGTGCGTCAAGGAAATGTGGGAAGTGTGGGGAGGGTGGGAAGTAGAAGGAATAACTTTACCTGTATCTTTTTGTGCAAGTCTGCCACTGATCATAGCTTTTATGGTCTGATCTCAAATCCGGTTAAACAGTTATAGATTGGTTAACTCAACCATGAGACAGTCCTCACTCCTCAGGAGGAGAAAGAA
>NZ_JAAHGO010000143.1 GCF_010672455.1 Okeania sp. SIO2C9
ATTAAACGGACGTGGAGGCAAGCGTAAGACTACCGCATCTGGCAGCAGCAGCCTGTGAAGCGTCAACCCACCGAGGGGCTTCGGCTCGGTAGGAATCCCCGCGCCTTTAGGCCGGGGAGGATGTCAACGCCAAATCAATTTACCAACAGGTCGTTGTGGTCTGGCTATTTCCTCTGATGGCGTCAAATGGGAAAGAGTCAAAGGTTCTTTAACAATGGGAGCTATATTTGAACCTCACCCAGACGAAAATAGATTTGATTCTGCTCATGTTGGCGTAAGTGATGTCTACTTGAGTGACGGTCTTTACTGGATGTGGTATTTGGGTGGCGATCGCCAAGTTCTAGAAATAGGAAAGTTTCAAGCTAAAGGTATTCAGATGCTACCTGGTTGTGCAGTTTCTCGCGATGGCATTAACTGGGTGAGATTGGAAGGTCCTCATCGAGGCGCATTCCTACGTCCTGGTCAACCAGGAGAATTTGATGCTTTATTTTGTGCTTGGCCGCAAGTGCTTCGAGATAGCTCCTCCTGGAAAATGTACTATCATACCCTAAACCCAGAAAGACTATTTTTAGTAGGTTTAGCGGTTTCCCAAGATGGTTTTCAGTGGGAGAAAGTCGGTCAAATTTTAGGACCAGGAGAACCGGGAAGCTTTGATGAACGGGGTATTGCTACTCGTCACGTCCTGAAAATAGACGGTCAGTATTTGATGTTTTACGAAGGAGTAAACCAGAGTGGATATCATTCTATTGGTTTAGCTATTTCTACTGATGGCATTAACTGGGAAAAACAACCAGGTTCAGAAACTGGTGGGTCTATTTTTAGTCATGCTCCAAAAGGTTCTGGTCGTTGGGATGCACGGGCGATCGGTACTCCTTGTGTTGTACCGATGGCAGATGGTAGTTTTCGGATGTACTATATCGGTGCTAATGAAGGAGGTCACGATGAGTTATCAAGTCAGCATCAAATAGGTTTAGCAGTTAGTGATGGTTCTAATTTTAGTAAGTGGTATAGATGGGGGGAATAATAGTGGGGGAGTGAGGGAATAGGGGAGTGGGGGAGAAGTAAAAATAAGAATAATTAATGCTAATACCAAGCGTGAAAAAAGAATGCTGCAAAAAGGTAGATGTCGATCGGATATACTTAAAAATAGCTGCTCTAGTTCATTTTATATTAGGGCTAAAGCCCAACTACGTAGCCCTATTATAACTTTTCTACCGTTAGCGTAGCTCCCCCGAAGGGGGCACATAATATTGCCCCTTCTTCCTTCTTCCCTCTTCCTTCTTTCGTACGGACGCCCTTATGCAACGTCCCTACCATTTGTAACAAACATTTATCAAATATCAAATTGGTATAAATTGAAAATTTTATACATAAGAATGGCTTTTATTTTTGATTTTTAGAGATGTCTAATGAAATAATATCATGTCTTCTCTGACTCCTGACTCCTGACTCCTGACTCCTGTTAATTACAAAAATGCTACCGGATTTGATATTAGCCTTCAGAAGCCTCCAAAATACTAACCAATTCTGAAATCTCTGTAATAGATTTTATTGCTGTATCTGCCAGAAAATTATGGCCATTGGTAGTAGGATGTATGTTATCAAAGAATAAAAAATCATCGGGGTTAATTGCTCCAGAAGCTAAGAAATTATCCGTGACATTCGTAAAGCCAAAATCAGTAGGGTTAGCAATAATATTGTCAACGATAGTCCTAAAATCAGGGCTAATAATATTAATATTCGGGTCTTGCTCTAATATTTGGGAAGCTGCTGCTAACCCACTATTGTGACCTTCGCTTAATAAACTTAATCCCTGTTGTTGTTCCGGGGGTAAACTCTGTGCGAGTGGAGTCAAACCCAGATCTGGTAAATTTTGCAACAGAAAATTTCTGGCTCCAATGCTTGCTAGCTTATTTACTGCCACAGACAAATTACCCACACTTGACTGTACACCTTGGGTGTTACCCCCTAAATAATCATTTGCACCGGCCCAAACCACATACAAAGCATCAGGGTCAGTTTCTGGAGTATCTGCAATAAAATTGTCAATTTGTGTCTGCAGTCCAATTAACAGTGGGGGAGTACCTTCTGGCAATAGATTATTGGTATTATTCACAAATCCTGTGGTGGCTCCATTCACTGCAAAATTGAGACTGGGGTTAGATGTTAAATCTAATTGTGGTGCAAGAGTTTCTATCCATAGAGGGCCGTTGCTAGTGCGACCTTCAAAATAGGGAGGACTGGGTGGTAACAGACCCCCAGTAGCGATAAAAGCATTGCCTGTATCAGACAAACTATCGCCAAACACATAGATATCGCTGAATAAAGAACGTGGCAACCGTCCTTCAAATTGACCAGTATTGAGAAAGTGCTCTGTTGCTGTGAGTGAGGTAGTTACTAATGCTTCACCAACATCTGGGTAACGGTCTAGATAAAAACTGGTGTTTAATAAAGCACTGGGGTCGCGTTGTTCAAATTGACCAAAATTGATGAAGTGTTCTGTAGGTGTCAAAAGATTTTGTTCTACAGCAGCAGCAACTCCAGGGTTATTAGCAAGATAGAAATCAGTATTGAAAATAGGGTTGGGGTCGCGACTTTCAAATTGACCAAACCTAATAAAATGGAAAAAGCCATCACTAACTGTGCCATTGGCGACTGCTTCAGCCACTCCTGGGTAGGTTTCTAAATAGAATTGTTCATCAAATAGTTCGTTGATAGTTAATGCCATTGGTAATTTTTCTCAATTTTTTCTATTTCTAGAAGGTATGGTTTATAGTGTTTATCCTATCATTTAAACTGCAAAAAATACTCGTTATAAATGCCAATCAACTCTGAGTTCAATAATGTTCAGGACTTACGCATAACCACAACTTATGGTAGAGGTTAACGGCTGTTAACCCCTATAAATGGTGTATAATTTCGTCTTTTGTGTAAGTCCTGATGTTAACAAAGTAAATCCGCCACAAGTGAAAAATAGATATCTCCAAAGAGGGAATAGGGAATAGAAAATAGGGATAAAAATTTATTTTATTTTTGATTTTTGGAGATGTCTATTAGTCAGATACTGGGGATGAATTGAGGTAATACCAGTTTGAAAAAAGAATACTATCAAAAGTGCATCTCTATCGGATATGCCTAAAAATAGTTTCTCTAGTTTATTTTAGATAGTTATCTCTATCTTTTTCCCTTTTTTTTCAATATTTATCCCTTCTTCCTTCTTGCTTCTTCCTTATTTCGTACGGACGCCCTTATGCAACGTCTATTTGTAGCAAACATTGATCAATTTGGTATAAAGCCTATCTTTTAAAGAAAAAAAATTTCTCCTTTTAGTCAATCCTATCGGTTTTCAGGGAGAGGTAATTGTTAATTATTAATTATTAATTGTTACATTTGATGTATAGCAATCAGAAATCATTTGTAAAAAATCTCAGGATATATAAAAACCCTGAAACTTTTACCCCTATTTCCTGTTCCCTAAATTCAAAGATTTTTTTTCATAACTGAAATAGGATTGCTATAGAGATAGCAAGTTAGCACTGAAGTGCATCAGTAGTCAGCTTTTTAGTATTTATGAATAGCCTTGAGAAAGTGCATCCCAAATTCTGTTTTTTTTAGTAAAAAAGAGGAAAGATTCTGAATAAGAATATGGATTATCTTACTGTGATAATCCATTATTAATAACATAAACTTATTGATATACTTCCCTTCTTCTTCCTACAATTACTAATTAGAGGTCAAAAGCACAAAATCAGTTACTTGATCTCCATTGTAAGTCCGCCAATGTTCTGATACTTGAAAAAACTGTTCATTATTTGGAGTTTGATTCACAATTCTGAAAATTTCTGAAGGATAATTTTTTTCTTGGCAAGGTTGATTTTTTCTGAGACTAGCAACTAAGTTTTCCATAAATTGATACCCATCACAAAAGGCATTTGGTGGATAACCCATTTCTCCTTCACTATAAGCTTTTCCAGCAATATAAATTATATTGTGATAAAAAGAATGTGAGTCCATCTGCTCTATATATCTGTGTAATTTCAAAGGTGATGGCGCGATTAAGTAGACATCTTCACAGTCAGGTTCACAATACATCAATTCATCCCAACTTCTATAAGATTGTAGAGTTTCTCCTGACTCTAATTCATAACCTAAAGCAAACTGCATTTCATCTAATAATTCTGCTTCCCAATCTTTTTGAGATATTCGTTCAAGCCAATTATGAATAGTATTATATAGTTCCATCTCTGATAGGGAAAGCAAAGCTATTTTTACAGCTTCGGTATGTAGTTGAGTTTTGATTTTCATGACGTTACCTCCTTTTTTGTATAGTGAATAAACTTTGATATAATTCATTTTAGTTAGCTTTTATGAAGGAGATATCCTTCATAATTAACTATAAATATTTGGCAGTATTCTACTTGTATATGAAGCAGAAGATGATAATTTTAATTCCCCCTATTAACAGAGTTATCTTTTGAAGATTCTTTCTGTAAGACTGAGGAATACCATTTTCTTTAGGTTTTTTATTTCTGTTATATAGTTGTCACAGGATAACTATTGATTTTGTCGATCCCAATCGGTAAATCCATCTTTACATCTCCAGGGGATTCCCGTTGTAGGGAAGCTTAACGGTGAGGGCAATGGAGGTCAACAAATAAATTGAGCAAAGCGAATCCTTGTTAAAAAGCATAATTGTATCCGTCATTTTTGTGCATAATAGTTAAGTATTTAGGATGAACATCGAACTTTTTTTCAGGTAGTTGGAGAACAAAACTAGGACGAAACCTAATAGCAATTCTGCCTACATAAAGTCCTGCAAATTTACCTTTAGGGATTAATGCTGAAACCAAATCTCCTGTTTGAAATCCCTGAAATAATTTAGCTCTAGAAGCATGACTTATTGGAAAACCAAATTTATTAGGACGGCATCGTTGTCTTTTTCCGTGTCCTGTTGCTTGAATCAGCAAAGGTTGATTAGTTTTAAATATCAAATCATCAGGTATTTTTCCTAGACAACTGGCATCTTGCCAATGTGTTTTAGGAACTTTTAATCGTTTTCGATTAAACTTAGTTAATCCGCCACTACCTGTTTCTATTGGTAATCCTAATTCTCGTAAAGATAAAAATAGTTTCAAGCGAGTAGAATTAACCCCAGCAGCATCTTTTAAGGATGTTTTTGCCTGTCTTAAGATGTGATTAACTAGGTTTGGTTTTTCTTTAAGAAAATCCTTAATATCTTGATTCCCTTTGGACTGATTGCAGTTATGACAAGCCAAAGTTAATTTAGAAACTCGGTCACTTCCACCTTTACTTCTCGGGTGAATGTGGTCAATTTCAAAAGGTCTATCTGTCGCTCCACAATATTGACAAGTTCTATTGAATTTAGCTAGTAGATATTCTCTAACTTCCCAACCATAAAGGGTTCCCTGTCGATATTCGACTCCACTAATCTCCGGATTTTCCTGCTTTTGTAAGTCGAATTTAACTAGCTCCACAGCCAAAGAATTAATCGGACAATACCTGGTTAATCTTTTTACCCAAGTTAGTGTTGTATCGACTCGATGCTGTAAACTTGGAGGTAGCCAACCTTCAGAGCGTTTTCTGTTCAGAAACCTGGGTTGACGATAACGAGTTTTTCGTCCTCGTCTTCCCCTTCTTAATTGTCGTCTTGAGGTTAAAGCATCTTGAATTTGTTGGCCACGATGTTGTAATTCGGCTCCCCAAATTACCTGATTATTTTGCACTAAAGCTATTCCAGTTGTCTGGCTTCCTGGATCTAGTTTCAAGGTTATATTTTTGGGTGTTTCTGTTATCTCCTCAAAAAGAATAATGGTAAAAGGATACCGCCGAAAAACAGCAGCTTTCCCTTGTTTTAATAACCGTCTTGCCTGTGCTGGATGAACAGGATTTAATGGCTTTTTGGTTGTGTCTAAAACAAATACAAAGTTTGACATTTTTGATCTCCCGGACCGGGGTAATGTTTGCCTCGTTCTGTTATTTAGTCTTGTGATGTGTGACATACTCCCACACTAACCTTGCGGTATAGTGTGGGCTTCTCGTTTCCCAGTCCCGGTACCCCGTCGGACAAGCGCGTGCTTTAAGGACGGAATGCCCTACCGCCCTATTTTTTATATTTATCGCTGCATTTCCTAGGTCATGCTGCGCAAACAAGTCGCGGTCTATGACAATACCGCAATGCGGACAAGAATGAGTTCGTATGTTTAATTCTTTATCGACTTTTTCCCCACAGTTTGAGCAATCTTGGCTAGTATTTTTGGGGTTCACTGCTATAGTCCAACTAGGGGGAAAGCTTCTGCTGGGATGGCATGCAAATTGAATCGGCATCGGACCCATTCAATTGGCCGCCGATTCATCTGGTCGCCATAATCTGTGATTTGGCATGCAAATTGAATCGGCGATCTAGCTAAATAACGGCTCCTAGAAATTCTAGGGAACTGGTCACATTATGGACAATCTCGGTGCCCTCGTTATATTGCGGAGCAATATAACGGTGGGTTTGTGACACACTTAGGTAGGAATTTCTTGTGGGTAAGAAAATTAAATAAGTAGTTATACTCTTAGCACACTTTTTAATACTCTTCCTCTTGGAAGGCCCTTTATGACTTTGCGTTGTCATATAGACTTTGAGTGGAGAATATTTATCTGCCAAAACTATTAATATAGTATATAAACAAATTTTTGTAAATCAAAATTTTGGCAGTGTGTATTTATTTTTGATTTTGTTTTTTGACCTGGCTGGAATATGAAATGACTAATAAATCAAAGGCGATCGCTTGCTATGTAGAACCCATTTGAGATTGATATAGTTAAAGATAAGGAGTAGGGGAGTAGGGAACAAATTTCAACCTTTTTGCCCTATTCTCATTCCTGAATTTCCTGGCTTCTGTACGTTGCCCTACCGACGGGGACCCTATCTAAGTTCTTAGTTCTGTAGCCAAAAGCACATAACCCGTGCAAAGATATCAAATGGGTTCTATAAATCAAACAAAGATTTTAGGAACACGACAGTGGTAGCATCTTGCTCCCGTGGCAGATATTCCTTTTTCCTGTATACCATTACGGGAGCAGGACTACCGAGGAAGAAATGGAAATTAAGAGTAAAGGTATAGCGGAGAGTCTTTGAATAAAAGTTTTCTATAGAGGTATTATAGTCATTCTGAATAAGACTGGAACACTTTTTTAGCTGAAACTCTTTCCAGGTAAGAAACCCTTGTCTCAATCTTAACTAGAATGACTATAATTTGCTTAACGCCGTTGTGCAAAATTCTTGAAGTGAGAAGATTAGTTTTTTCCATACTCTATTAAAAGGACATCATATATATAGAAATATCCAGAAAAGAGGGAATAGGGAATAGGGAATAGTGAGTAGTCAGATAATTTTTTTGAATAAGGTAATTATTTAAAATTTTAGATTGTTGGTTGTAGGTCAAAAAAATTGACTTTCTTATCTACAATCAATGTTGTTTTAACTATTACCAATTACCAATTACCGATGACCAAAAATTAAATAGAGTCCAAAACTTCTAATACTGATTTAGGTAACAACTTATCCTTAAACCAAACAATAGGTACTGGTACATCTTTCACTTTTACACCCGCTTTTTCCAAATTTAGCCTTTCAGAAACTGCCAATATTAAATTATCGCACTCAGCACTCTGTACCTGAGAAAATTTCTTTTTTAAATATTCCGGTCGCCAATATCCAACTATTTCTAATAAATATGATTGTCCATTGGGATGTACCAGTCGAAAGTCAGGAATCATTACACTACCAGGAATTGGAATTAAATCGACTTCTCTTTCTAACTTCCACTCGGTTTTTAACTTAGCCCAACGTTCTGCAAATGATGCTTCTAACATACTATCGTAGGGTTTTCCTGGTGGATAATGACTAACTAAATCACAATCAGAGTTAATGCTAAATCGACCTTTTTTCCAAGCTCCACTATAGGTGTCACGATTTTGTAAGGTTGCGTGTAAACTCCATTTTGTAACGTGTAGTAATGCGGGCAACATTTTTGCTAGTGCTAAACCGTAACGAGTACTGGGTTTAAATAAACTATAAGGACCATCAATTGTGAGGGTAAAACCATGGTCAGCATCTCCTTCGATATAAGTCATTAATTGAAATAATTTTACATACCTAAATAAGAGTTTGTATTCTCCTGGATCATTGCGATGAGCGTTTAATTCAATATGACTAGCTTTATAAAAAATACCTTGAACTTGAGACAGATTATATCTATGTAATAAAGCTTCTGGTGTAGGAGCATCAAATTGAGTCAATATTCTATTTTCTTGTAAGTCAGCATAGAGACCTTTTTTAATCTCATCAGGCATAACTTCTCGGTTTAATTCTTGACTCATTTGTGTGGCTAAATTTTCGAGAGTTAATTCTGTTGATTGGATACTAGGAACAACTTCTGCTGCTGTAGTAAAAACACGTTTTCTTAATTCTATTGGTTCCAGAGGACTGATAATTTCAAAAGTCGAAAAACTGCTTCTAAGCATATGTGCTAATCCTCTTTTGAAGCGATAGTTAGGGTCATCTCCTTCAATTTCTTGTAAACGTTTATCAAGTTCTCCTTGAGTTTTGCCTACTGTTTCTTGAAAAGAGTTAATCATCTCTGTGGCAATGGCTAAATTCTTAGCATCAATTTTGAGTTTTTGAGGAATAATTGTTTCTCCTGTTTGCCGATGGGCAAGTAAATCAGTTGGTAACATAGTTCAGAAGGAAGAAGTTATTAATTCAAAAGTCAAAAGTCAAAAGTCAAAAGTAAGATTTGATCAGCTCAAAAATTTAATCCTACAGTATAGGAAATTATTTAACATTTAAAGTTTGAAACTATTTGTGACATCTTTAAAGTGAATTGGTATTAGAAGGTTGATTGTGAAGTTCTCTCCCGTTAAATCTAAGATTATAACGGGAGCTTCTGTCTCCTCAAGAGTTCTAACCAATACTCCCCACTCCCCTACTCCCCCACTCCCCCACTCCCCTACTCCCTTTTTACCGAAAAATTGGGTCTAAAGCCTCGCCCATAAGCGGGCGACTTTTTAGTTGATTTTATTTTTATAAAAATGTTATCATACTATTAGTTTAAATAGGAATTATGAAAGCTAGATTTAAGTATCGTATCTATCCAACACCGGGACAAAAATACCGAGAGCGCAAAGCTATTTGGTTGTGTGCGTGTGGTTTGGAATGATAGCCTAGCTTGTTGTCAAAAAAAGTATAAATTAGGAGAGAAGAAACCCACTAACTCTCAGCTACAAAAACAGTTGATCACTCAATCGAAAAACACTGAAGACAGAGAATGGTTATCAGAGGTTTCTGCTATACCATTGCAGCAATCTTTAAATGATTTAAACCAAGCTTATCAAAACTTTTTTAAATCAACAAAAGGTCAACAGAAAGGTAGACCTATTAGACCTCCTAAATTCAAAAGCAGGAAATCAAAACAGACTGCTAGGTTTACACTCATGAGGGTTTAAAGTTGGTCAACACAAAGTTTATTTAGCGAAAATTGGAAAGCTGAAAATTGTATCGCCTGTGAGAGTTACCTACTGCTCCATCATCAGTAACAGTAATCAAAGATTGTAGGGGCGATTCGCGAATCGCCCCTACTAGATATTTCTTGAGTTTTGTAGTAGAAATACAACCAGAAATCTTACCTCAAACTGATAATTCAGTAGGTATAGATTTAGGTATTAAAACTTTTGCTACATTTAGCGATGGTACAAAGGTTGATGCTCCTAAGCCACTGAAGAAACGAATTAAGAAATTAAGAAAGTTAAGCAAGTCATTATCTCATAAAACTAAAGGCTCTAAAAGGTATGAAAAAGCAAGGGTTAGAGTAGCTAAATTCCATGCAAAACTGAAAGATACAAGAACAGACTTTCTACATAAATTATCTACTAAAATAATTCGTGAAAACCAAACAGTTGTTTTAGAAGATTTAAACGTTTCTGGTATGGTTAAAAAGCGGTGCGACCCCGCGACGACGCCAGCTCGCTTGCGGAACGCGCACCAAGAGACCGCAAATTATCCAGAGCTATATCTGATTTAGGTTGGAGAACTTTCAGAACATTCCTAGAAGGAAAAGCAGAAAAATATGGTCGCGATTTCAGAGTAATTAGTCGCCCTTGAGCCAACATCCCAAATTTGCTCAAATTGTGGCTTTAAAGGTGGGAAGCTAGACCTGAAGGTGCGAGAATGGGAGTGTCTCAACTGTGGTGCAAAACATGATAGAGACGAGAATGCAGCGATAAATATATTAGTCGCGGGCGGGCAGTCCGAGACATTAAACGGACGTGGAGGCAAGCGTAAGACTACTGCAAAAGTAGCAGCAGCCTGTGAGACGTCAACCCACCGAAGAGCTAAGGCTCGGTAGGAATCCCCCGGGGAGGATGTCAAAGATTACTTTTGTGATTATATTTGCAGCCCCATTACAGTCTGCATTAATACACCAATTATTACTACTCCTATACAAACCACGCTGTCTTGATGCAGTCGCTCATGGGGGAAACCCCCTTTGGCGGCCCTGCATCGCTTTATTCTCTTTCCTGAAGGTTTCCAACCATTGGCCTGTAGGGTCGGTGCTTCCTTGCTTTGTATTATTTCTCCCCACATCTTCCCTCTTCCCTCCAGTATAGCTGTCTCCAGTATAGCTGTCTCCTAATAATTATGGTAGCCAAGTCTTTTCGCGCATCAATGAGTGAGGAAAAATCTGAAAAGGAGTGTTGAATTTTTTGTATTATTTCTCCCCACATCTTCCCTCTTCCCTCCTGTCTCCAGTATAGCTGTCTCCTGTCTCCTAGCTAGAAAAATTTAATATTTATGAAGATACGCTTAGGGGTTCTATAGACTTTTTCCTGCGTCATACTTACCCAGGGTTTTGTGAGACTTAAAAAATAATTGCCGACCATAATATATTCCCATGTTAGTTAGCTTGTGAGACTGTTCACACAAGAATGTTAAAATAGCAATCAATTTGGGTTTTTACCTACTAAAACTTGCTGACAACAGTACATTTAAAACGGGCAGACCGAAAATTTATTGTAGCTAATAATAGCACAGGACAACTAAAGTTGTCTAGTCTAAAGGACTCACTTGTTTTCATCCCCCGGTTAACTTCCCTGGCGGGAAGTCCCGCGCTCTCCCGCACCTTTAGCGTCGTATGGTCAAGCCAGGGCCAAGATTCGGATACCTTCATAAGCTAAACGTTCATATGCCCTTGACAAGCTAGGTACATTT
>NZ_JAAHGO010000144.1 GCF_010672455.1 Okeania sp. SIO2C9
CTCCTGTCTCCTGTCTCCTGTCTCCTGTCTCCTGTCTCCTGTCTCCTGTCTCCTGTCTCCTGTCTCCTGTCTCCTGTCTCCTAGCTAGAAAAATTTAATATTTATGAAGATACGCTTAGGGGTTCTATAGAGATGTCTACCTGTTTTGAAATTCTACAGACTAACAGAGCGTTAGCGATAGCTTTGCCCTAGCGATCGCTACTTGCCGTAGCAAAAATTTGAGCATCTCCACTAACAGTCACAGCATTAATTGAGGCAGTATGTGCTTTGATAACTGCTGCAGTTGTAAATCGGAAGTTTCTGTGAGTGAGGTAGAAAAACTTGATTTATCTTCTTCTTTCTTCAAGGCAAATATTTCTGCACGACACTCCAACCAGTCAAAGATACTGTTGCAAAACTAAACAACAGAATAATATTAGTCGTGATATGAAGCGATCGCGCCCAAGGTTGTTTAGGATTAATCTGAGTCGCACTCCACGCGGAAACTAACACCAATGTCACAACAGTTAAACCTGCGGGTAAATGAGCGGAATGACCCAAGTCACCATAATAGCCAATAGTCCCCACCAAACCAATTGTTAGTAACAAAATTACTAACAATACCATTATACCACCAATAATATAATGAAATGCTCGTAACCATTGGGGACGTTTTTGTTTGTTATGGCGAGCAAAAAACATCCAACCGCCTGTTACTGCTAATAATGAATAGGCAAATAGAGAAAGACCCATAGACCAAGCTGCTATTTTCCAAAGCCACAAAAAAGAAGGTAAATTCATTGATATTAATTGTAATTTTGACAGTCCAGAAAAGAGGGAACAGGGAGGAGCAATTGATAATTTAATGGGCCTTTAAATCTGACACTGAACGGCCACTTGATACAAAATCTGATTGCATAATAGTTGCCATTTAAAAAAATGGTGTTATAACAAAAGCATACACGAAATTAAAGCAGATATGCGAACCGCCTACCAGTACAAGCTATTGCCCAACAAAGAACAAGCCACAGTAATAGAGTTGTGGCTGGAATTGTTACGTCGGCAGTACAATTATAGGCTGTATGAGCGGTTTTCATGGTGGGAAGAAAACCGCTGTCCGGTTAACGCTTGCCCCAAGGTGCATGCCAATTTCTCAACTAAGAGATAATCCAGATTATTACTCGTAAGAATTAAGATTTAGTCAATACCAAAGATAAGTTTCCTGAGTACAAGCTGATTCATTCTCAGGTATTACAAGACTGCACAAAACGGGTAAAACTTGCCTTTGATAGATGGTTTAAGACATACAAAAATGGAGATAAATTAGGGAAACCAAGGTTTAAGGGAAAAGGACGTTATCGAAGCTTTTGTTATCCTCAAATCAATCTTGACTGCATTCAAGGAAACAAGATAAACTTGCCCAAAATTGGTAAGGTAAAGTTGATTCAGCATCGACCAATACCAGAAGGATTTCAAATTAAAACTGTTACTATTAGTCGCAAAGCTGACGGTTATTATGTGACGCTATCCCTAGAAAATAAGTCGGTTCCTCAGTTCACAACTGAAGTTAAACCTACTTCAGAAAATACTTTGGGGATAGACATGGGGTTAAAAGACTTTTTGCTAACAAGTAACGGAGAATCGGTTCCCATTCCTCAATATTATCGAAAATCTCAGAAGCGATTAAAGACTCTACAAAAACGCTTATCCCGTAAGAATAAAGGCAGCAAAAGATGGTTAAAAGCTCTTCTAGCTGTAGCTAAACAACATAAAAAAGTAGCTGACAAGCGTAAAGATTTTCATTTTAAAACAGCCAATGAATTGTTATCAAAAGCGGAGGCGATCGCCCACGTAGACGCGGAGCGGCGTGCCGGAGGCAAACTTAAACATTAAAGGGCAAGCATTGACCCGTTTGAGTAAATCAATTAACGATGCGATTTGGGGGTAAATTCCTAACTATTTTGACTGTCAAAGCCGGAAATGCTGGAGGTGAAAACCATAGCAGTGAACCCCCAAAATACCAGCCAAGATTGCTCAAACTGTGGGGAAAAAGTTCCCAAAGAATTATCTCAAAGAACCCATTCTTGTCCGCATTGCGGCATAGTAATAGACCGCGACTTAAATGCGGCGATAAATATCAAAAATAGGGAGGTAGGGCATTCCGTCCTTAAAGCACGCGCTTGCCCGACGGGATACCGGGGCTAAGAAACGAGATATCTTACACTAAGCTGATGCTATAGTGTGGGAGATGTCACATAACTTCATTTAATGTTGTTGTTCTATTTTGGGACATTTAACTATTGTCCAACAGTTAAGGAAAAAAACCATGGGTACTAGAGAAGCATCTTTTTTATTAGGTATATCTCGTCAACGTTTATTAGTTTTATTAGCTCAAGGAAGAGTCAAAGGAGCACAGAAAAAAGGTAGATTCTGGGAAATACCAGTATCAGAAAGTGGAATGCCTGTAATAATTCCGGCTCGGCGCGGTCCGAAAGGTATGTGGCGCAAGAGAGAATCTACTACACCAAAAATGATTCATGTCAATCAAAACAAAATTAAAAGTAATAAAGGTAAGCCTCCAACAGAATTGGAAGCTGTAGTGTCAGTCAAGCATGGCAGTGATAACCATTATGGTTATGAGTTATATATTTCAGGTCCTTGCCAAATCGTCTATCGACCTTATAAACCAACAAGTTGTGGCGCTCATCTGTGGATTAATACTTATCATCCAGTGCAATTTATAGATACTAAATCGAATCCAGCTACCGCAAGGCAATCTAGTAAACAAATCTACGCATAGCCTGGTTTCAAAGGCAGTCCGATCATCATCAAAAAATATTTATTCGCTCAGAGCAGCTCAACTGACAATAACTTCAGTAGGCTTGGTGCTGTTTGTTTGTCGGAAATCGTCACAGTATTAAGGTAGAAAATTTTGATTTTCCTAATTGTTTGAACTCTCCACACTTCTCACACTCCCCTACTCCCCTCCTGACTCCTGACTCTGAAAGTATTAAAATTAATATCATACACTAATTCAGCAACGCCAAAAATTTTATCATGCCTACCTATACTGGAATTTCTAGTGAAGCTTTTCGCCATCCTTTGGACCGGGAAGCGGAAAATGCTTTACGCAGCGTGCCTGGGTTTGACTTAATTGCCAGCAAATTTGTAGAATTTGTTTACGAACGCCCACAATATGTTTATTTAATGGGAAATAGTATTCAAGTTGGGCCTCGTCAATATGCTAGTATCTATCAGATATTTCGGGGATGCGTTAGAGATTTAGATATACTCCCCGAACCTACTTTATTTGTATCTCAAAATCCTCAAGTAAATAGCTATTCTTTGGGCAAAGAACAACCTTTAATTGTCCTCAATACTGGTCTTTTGGACTTATTAAATGAGACAGAATTAAAGACTGTACTAGCTCACGAATTAGGACATATTAAGTGTGGCCACCCAACTTTAAACCAGATGGCAATTTGGGCAATGGGTATAGCTTCTATGATTGGGGAAGTAACATTTGGTTTAGGTAATGTAGTTAGTAGTGGATTGATTTATGCTTTCTATGAGTGGCGACGCAAAGCTGAGTTATCAGCAGACCGGGCAGCTTTGTTAGTGATGGATGACCTAAATTTAGTTATGCAAACTATGATGAAATTGGCTGGGGTAAGTAGTAAGTATGCCAATGAGTGTAGTTTACAAGAGTTTATTCGTCAGTCCGATCATTATCAAGACTTAGACCAAGATGGCCTAAATCAAATGTATAAATTCTTACTTTATAATGGTGGTCAGGGTGTAATGTTGAGTCATCCTTTTCCTGTGGAAAGGCTACGGTATTTACAAAATTGGGCAAATTCTTCGGAATATCGTCAAATTCGTGCTGGTAACTACAAAAAAGTTGGTGCTGAGGGTGCTGTTGAGGTTGAAGTAGAGTCCCCAAAAAATGAATCTGAAGAGTTGCGCCGTCAAATTCAGGAACTCCAAAAGGAAATTAATCGAATTAAGGGGAATTAAAAATATACTCTACTTCCTAAATTTATCCGGAAATTAGCTTGTACCTGGATGTAGTTAATAGTATGAAATATTGTAAGCATTTCTCCGGAATGCTGCGCAAACAGCGGTCAGCTAGCCTCCTATGGTCAGAACTTTCCTAGGTCATGCTACGCAAACGTTAACAGCTATCAGCTTTATTATCTTTAGTGGACTATTTAAGCTCTTTGAACTATACAAAATAATCGGGTATTTATAATTATGTTACAAGATAAAAATAAGAATGGTTATAGCAAAGCACCTCTATTTTGGGGTCTGAGTAAAGCAGGAGCGATCGCTCTGACAGTAACAGCGACAGTTATGGGATTTACTAATCCTCCTAGAAGTGAATATGTTAATTATGCTTCTAATAAACTGGCAACTGAAATTAGAGAATCTGTTTGTAAAGAGTCAAAAGTTCCAGATTTTTTGAGTGATTTTACTGGTGATTTTGTTAAAAGCTGTGAAAAGCTAATTAAGAGTCAAAGAACTACTATTAAAGAATTAATGGATAATGCCACTCAACGTCAGAATTTAATATTATTTAGTCTTTATACTACTGAGTTTCAAGGTAATAGATATCAGACTATTGGTGCAGTGGGAAATTTTCTGACATTTCCACCACAGAAAATCGAGCAAAATTAATTACAATTTATGCTAATTCAGTAAATTTTGTAGAGGCGTTTTATTTGACGTCTCTATATTCTTTTTAGATGTATCAATAGTAAGTTTTTATATTTCATATTACTTTACTTATTTGGCTAATATTCTATAACCCACATTCCGCACCACAAAATGTAGTATAGAAGAAGGAGACAGGAGGCAGGAGACAGGAGACAGAATTTTAGAAGAAAATCATAGCTGTCGCGATTGAGTACACGATCAAGCAAGTATTTATGCGTAAATTTTTTACTGGGAATTTGGTGAACAAAAAAAGTAATTGAGATGATTTGCGATGATTTGCATAGTATAAATACCTACCAAGCTACGGATTTACACACTACTTTTAATGATACAAATTGAAGTGCGGAATGTGGGCTATAAACTATTCCTGCGATTTATTTCAAAAGTTTTTGCCTAGATAGCTAACAGTTATTATTCTGGAAATTCCCTAATTTCTAGTGAAATTTTAACAATTTACAGATCCATAATTTGAAATAATCTTTAAGTTTCAACTATAGTTAATCATAATTATGGATAATAACATAAATCAAATTGACAGAATTAAAGCTATAGTCACAAATGAAAGAAAAGTACAATATCGAATATCATCCCAAAATGGGTAAAATTTTTACTGCAAATAATACTTACCATAAATAATGAGCTTATATGTGTGGGAAGATGTACAGGTTTAGCACCAACTCGTGACAACTATTCTTTACAACTCAGCGATCAAATTCACGTTCACCTTGATGAACCAGCACAGCTATTTTCTCATAGTTGTGACCCAAATGCTTATGTTAAAAATAACAGTTTTGATGGCTATAGTTTCTATGCTGCTAGAGAAATTAAAGCGGGTGAAATAATTGCATTCCACTATGGAATGACTGAGGCATATTCTACTGCAGTGCCAGAATGTTCCTGCAATTCCAAGAATTGTATGGGTAGATCCATTGGTTTTAAAGAAGCTTCTCCCGATCTGCAAGTTTATCTGTACGGCTTAGGAGTAGCAAATTATCTCCGTCAGTATTACGAAAGTCAAAATTGACAACCGCAGACACCTATTATTTTGTTTACCTACTTAACTTTCTCATGGTGTTTGATATTAGGTATATCTAATATCATGTCCGGATAATTAGTGATGAAAAAACTTTTTCTCGTAAGCGCCTTTTCTTCCCTTCCGCCTTCTGCTATCCTAGATAACTAAAGCTATCCTAGATAACTAAAGCCATCCTAGATAACTAAAGCCATCCTAGATAACTAAAGCCATCCTAGATAACTAAAGCCATCCTAGATAACTAAAGCCTTCTGCCTTTTTGCACTAATAACCCCTGTGGCGGTCAATTACATTTTTCAATGGCCTTCCCGCTCGACTGCAATTAATCGTATCAAGAATAACACCAGCTAGTTCATCAGGACGACCAGGAGCAGCGATATGGGGAGTAACAATAATCTGCGGATGAGACCAAAAAGGATTGTCTGTAGGCAAGGGTTCGGTATCGAAAACGTCCAAACAAGCACCTGCAATTTGACCTGAGTCTAATGCACTTAATAAATCTGCTTCTACCAAATGCTTACCTCGACCAACATTAATTAAATAAGCTCCGGTTGGTAAAGCTGAAAAAGTATCATCACATAGAATACCTTCAGTTTGCGGAGTCAGTGGCAGCAAACAAACGATCGCCTGACATTTGCTCAAGAAAAGCTTAAACTGTTCGTTCCCATAAAAACACTCCACTCCTGCAACTACTTTGGGGGTTCGACCCCAACCACGCACGGGAAATCCTATCAATGCCAACTTTTTGGCCACCATCAAACCAAGATTACCCATTCCCAAAATACCCACAGTAAATGAACTAGCATCTTGTACAGGTAGCTCTTCCCAACGTTGCGATCGCTGCAATGCTTGGTATTCAATAAACCTTCGTTGAAAAAGCAAAACAGTTAGAGTGACATATTCTGCCATTTGCAATGTTTTGCCCTCAGATACCAGACGAACTATAGGAATATTATCTGGCAGATCGGGGTCTCCTAAAATCCTATCTACGCTCGCTCCTAAAGAAATAATTAGCTGAAGATTAGGAAATTTTTGCATGATTCCGAGTGGTGGTAACCATGCCAGCACAATCTCAATTTCTTCGAGTTTCCCAAACTCAGGCCAGATTCGCAAATCTAGATTTTGCCTCTCTTTCTTCAATTGGGCGATGAACATGGTAAACCAGATATCTGTCGGATCTATTTCTGCAAGTATGAGAACTGCCATTGTTCAAATTCCTGTAGTCAATATAGAATTTTTTTCCCTTATGGGTTTAATACCATATCCGGTTTACATAGAAGGTTTATTGTGAGAATAAGGCAGAAGGCAGAAGGCAGAGGGCAGAAGGGTTAGAATAATTTGGACAAATTCGCTTTTCATAACCGGATTTGGTATTAATACCATGCATGAAAAAAGAATGTTACGAATAATAAGCGTGATTAAAAGACTTCAAAGGAGATGTCCCTTTGAGAGAAAAGAGAATTTCCTAGTTCAAAACTGGGTGGTGGTGCATAGTAATGGTAAAGGAAGTGTGGGGAGATGGGGACCCACCCGCGCACCCCTCCGGTGGAGGGGAATGTGGGGAGATGGGGAGTGTGGGAAAAATTAAAAAATATATATCCTCACCATTACCATGCAGGACTACCCAAAACTGGTATTAAAGCCGTTCATTCTGACTCCTGACTCCTAATACCCATGCGCCTTATGAGCTGTTTATACAAGCTTGTTGCAGCTTCTTTAGTATACTCATCCACTTTTTTCTTCTTCCTTCTTCCTTTTTCCTTTTTCCTTCTTCCTTGTTCAATTATTTTCTAAAGCGGCTACAATTTCCTCCCGCTGACCAAGAGTGCTGAGACGCAAATATCCTTCCCCACTCGAACCAAAAATACAACCGGGAATGCCCACAATACCTCTAGATTGCAACATTTTTTCAAAAAACTGCCAAGAAGATAAGCCTTGAGGTGCTTTGACCCAAACAAAAGGACTATCAACACCACCAAAGCACTTTAGTCCATACTCTGCTAAACCCTCCCGGAGCAAGCGAGCATTTTGTAGGTAATAATTTACTACCTCTTGACATTCTTTTTGTCCTGCGGAAGATAAAGCAGCGATCGCCCCGTATTGGGAAATATTGGCAGTTCCCCAGAATTTAACGGCGTGTCTAATTCGCCATAGATGATTTAATTCTCCAGGTACTGTATTTTGAATTGTTAGTGCTTCAGGAATAACGCACCAACCTACTCTCAAACCTGTAAAATTTGCCATTTTGGAGAAACTACCAATTTCAATGGCACATTCTTGTGCTCCTGCAATTTCATAAATGCTTCGAGGGATATTTGGGGTGGTAATAAACGGACTATAAACTGCATCAAAAATAATCACAGCTTGGCAACTTTTAGCATAATCCACAAAAGCTTTCAGGCATTCCTTAGTGGCAACTGCTCCGGTGGGGTTATTAGGAAAGCACAGATAAATCAGGTCTACTTTTTCTTCTGGCAGTTTTGGCACAAAATTATTTTGCTCATCACAGATTAAATTGACCAAGGTGCGACCAGCGAGTAAAGTTCCTTCTACAAAAGAAGGATAAGCAGGATTTTGTACTGCCACTTTATTATCTGGAGCAAACAATTCTTGAATATTCACCGAAGCTGACTGAGCGCCATCACTTATAAAAATTCCGGATGGATCTAGTTTGATGCCCAAATTTTGCTGGTAATAGTTAGCACAAATTGCTTTTCTCAGGGTAGGATTTCCTGTGATATCTTCATATCCCGTATAAGTTTTGGGGTCTCCCAATCGATTTGTGGCATCCACTAAAGCTTGCACTACTGTGGGTGTTAAAGGTTGAGTGGTATCGCCAAAAGCCATCATAAAAATTTTCTGTTGGGGATGGGTTTTTCGATAAGCTTCAACTCTACCCCACACTTTCTGAAACACGATTTCGGTATAGGTTTTCTCTCCTGTTAGCTGATTTAGTTGTAAATTTTTAGTAGCCATTTGATTTTGTAGCTATATCGTTACGCGCTAGGGAATAGGGAACAGGGAATAGCAAACTTTAAAAGGGTTTTAGGATTGAAAAATGTCCGTGCCCAATTATTGTAGTGCTATTATTATAGGACTTAAGCATGAACACTATTGGTAGGGTGTGTTAGCGGTAGCGTTACGCACAAAACCCTATGTATATTATTAATGCGTAAATCCTGATTTAATTGAAATAGCAGTCAATTGATTTCATTTCAATTGGTCAGCTACCTCTTTTAATTGTTTGACAATTTATTTGTTTTTATGAATTCTTGAACCATAAAGTCTGGCAGAAAAAACTGTAATTATTTTGATTACATCTTGTGCTCAGATTTCTTCAAAAGTAGAATCTTCAGAACGATTAATAATAACTACTATTGTTTTGCTTAACACTTATAGCAGTTCTGCTGCTTCAGATATAGTTAATAAGTTAGACATATATCTAGTATATCACAAGAAATATCAAGTAGTGTAAAATTTTCTCCAATTATTTTAATACTGTTGATAACTCAAACCACCCGCTTTTTCACGCTAAATGTGGGGGGACACCGAAACCACCGATTTTAGCTTTTAGCTGATAGCTGATAGCTGATAGCTGATAGCTAGTTAAGATTGAGTAAGAAAATACTGTTAAAGTTATTAACAGTATCTCCAAAACCTTCGAGGTTTTTTATTTAAGAAACTTGTAGTATTTTTTTACTCAACTTTTAACCTATTTTCGATGTACTGGGAGAGTTTATATTTTTTCAACACATCTAGGGGTAAATGAGCAGCTCCTTGAATATATCCAAGACAATTTTCGCTTTGACAAAAACAATCAAAACCTCGATCCATAGACCATTCTGTTGATGGATAAAAGAATGTAAACTCTTCTCCCATTTCGATATTTCGTAGAGCAATTACTACCATTTTTTGAGTATCGAAAAAAACATTAGGACTGCAACTATGATTGATATATTGCAAAAATTCTGGGTCGAGCATAATATGTTGACTATCGCCGATTTGGACGGTTAAATAGTTGGGGCGATCGAGAATTTCTTTACCACCAAAATTACTTATAATTTGTCCAGGCTTAAATTCAACGGTGGCATATAAAGATTTGTCACCAGTAGTCTGACTCTCCCTAATTTCAGCAATTGACCCAATTTTTGTGATTTTTTCACTTACTAGCATAAATTTCTATTCTGATTTGACAACAATTTTGAGAACTAAATCTCTGGCAATTACAAACAATAAACAATATTATAGTTCATAAAAATATGGTCAAATATGACATATCCTTCGGAACGCAGGTGTTACTCTGACGCTCGTGTTAGCGCAGCTCCTCCGGAGGAGGCACTACAACACCACGCCAGTTGCTTTAAGTCGGGAAACCCGCAAGGGCCAACTGGCTCCTCTATCCCATAGTCAAAGGCAAAAGGGAGCTGCTTTTTTCATAATGTTCAAAGAACCGTTGACGTGACTCATTGATTAATCCAATGCTTGCGGTACGATTGCATTCCTCTTTGTCTTGATGCAGTCGCTCATGGGGGAAACCCCCTTTGGCGGCGCTGCATCGCTTTACTCTTTTTCCTGAAAAGGTGACATGATTTTTTTCACCTTCAGTGTACACTGGAATCAAATCATTATCTATAAAACTTGCTTTTGACGTGTAAGATTCTTCTGTAAGAATAACATCTATCCCTACCATTTTTGCTTTATAAGATAACATTTCTATTAACTTGTTATAGGGAACAGATACAAAGTTTTGATTATTTATTTTCCCTAAATTTATCTTCTGCTTCCACTCTTCATTGTGCCCAATTATCAAAGTTCCTATTTTCTTATTAATTAGAGTATCAATAATCAAATAGGACGCAATACGCAAGATAATCGTTGATGTTGAATTCTCTCTTGTTACAAAGTTTTTTCAGCCTCTTACTTGATTGATTCTCCCGGAGTTGAGATTGTAGGAAACTCTTAACTTTATTATAGTATTGATTGATAGATTTTAACGGTCTGCCATTTATCACTCTTTGGTTTAATTCCGGCGGTTATTAAAGGTTAATGTAGCTAGATTGTTTAATCCTATATCAATACTAGCACAACGATTTTTCTCTAGCTCGTATTGTTTTTCGCATTTCTCATAAATGACCTCTATTACATAATGATTAAGTTTAGGGACGAGAGGAACTTGTTTAATTTGTGAAGCAGACACTAAAGTTTTTAGATAAATCCCAGTTTTACTCAGATTAATAATTCCTTGTTTTAATTGCCTCTTGCTGATGGCTTGTGTTGTATAAACTACAAGAAATCT
>NZ_JAAHGO010000145.1 GCF_010672455.1 Okeania sp. SIO2C9
GTGGGGGGGGGGGGGGGGGTGTGGGGGGGGGGGGGGGGGGGGGGGGTGGGGGGGGTGGGGGGGGTGGGGGGAGTGTGGGGAGTGTGGGGAGTGTGGGGGGTGTGGGGAGTGTGGGGAGTATGGGGAGTATGGGGAGTGTGGGGAGTGTGGGGAGTGTGGGGAGTGTGGGGAGATCAAGACACCTAGAAACAAAAATCTATTACACAGTTTTAGGTGTGTCACGCCACTACTGTGATCTACTGAAATGAAAACTACTGTAAAAAGTGTTTCAGTACGGAAATACTGTTTGCGGAGCATTCCGGTACGGAAAATGCTGATAGCTAGTGCCGCTACGCGGAAGTTAAAAGTCAAAATTCAAAAGTCAATCATTTTTGATTTGTAATTGTTTTGGGATTTTGTAACTGGTCAGTTATTTCCGCCATCCTGCACTAGTTAATCACTCAAAATTTGCAAAATATCGCCAACCGCCACATCCCCATCACTATCAACAGTTGCCAAAACACCTGTGTGAGCGTGACCAAATTTTTCTTTCAACACCGATAATAAAGGTATATCATGATCGCCTGTTTCTGGATCGACCTCAATATTCATACACCGCCCAATTTTAGCAGTCACAGTAATTTGAGCATTACCCAAGCGCAACTGTTTTCCTACCAAGTCAAACTCTGACCAAGCATCCATTCCATCCACAACTACATTAGGGCGAAACCTCCGTATATCTAATATCTTGCCTGCTTTTTCTCCTAAGTCATCCATAGTTGCCTGACTAATAATAGAAATATGTACAATTTCGCGGTCAGGATAACGAGTTGTCTTGCCATTTCCCACTAACTGCACGGCAGCTTTTTGAGGATGACGCGCTCCTTTATTTGGGGTGAGACTGTTCAAATAATCTGTGAAAAAAGCACTTATGCGATCGCGCTCCTCAGATAAACCTGTATTTGCCTTCAACAACTCAACCCCTTGATGTCGCACAGTCAAAAATCTAGTTTCTGGGTCAAACTCACAATTCAAAGCAGCTAAACCAGGCCAGTCATTTTGTACTGCAAAATGCTTTTTACTCATCCAAGGTATAATTTCTGGTCCGACGGTCTGGTTATCAGAGTCGAGAAACATCAAAGCAAAAGCGCGATCGCCTTTAATGCCATATCCTGAAGTGAGGAAAAAATTCTGGCAAATTTGAGGAGTTAACCCTTTAACTGGATGAATAAATAACTGTTTAACTGTTGCTAATTTCATGTTATGCCAATTTTATAAATCTTTGCTACAAATAGTTAGGTTATTGCTTAGGAGTCAGGAGTCAGGAGTCAGAATAAATAGCTTTAATACCATTTATTAGGTTGTAAGTTATCTTTGTAGTCAAAGGCACATCTCCTGGGCGTATATTTTAATTGCGCTTATTATTTTTAACATTCTTTTTTCAAAATGATATTATCATACCAAGATAGGAAAATTAGAAAAAATTATATAGGAATAAGTTTATATCATTATGCGTTTCACTGTTACCTCACGCTTTTTGGAAATTACTATTGCTATATTACTAAAATATTCTATTACCAAATAATTAAGGTAAAAATCTGCTCATAACCAAGGAGAAACAATGAATTAATTTTCCTTTTATTCAATCCTCTTCCTTTTAGGGAGAGGTAATTATCCATTATCAATTATTGAATAATACCTAAAAAAATTGAATCATAATTCTCATCATTATTTACAAAAAGAGTGGAAATGCACTCAAGTAGGACTATTACTGTTTCCTATGTTACCAACTATAGGTATATTAACTATAATTTTTGCTGTTATTAGCACTTGGCAAAAAAAATGGCGCAATATTATTCGTCGTCCACATAATATAGCTTTAGCTGGTCTTGCTGTCTGGTTAGCGATCGCTACATTTTTTGCATTAGACCGCCAGGAAGCACTTTTAGGGTTAGCTAATTTATTACCATTTTTTGGAGTATTTGCTGCCTTGAGTACTCTTATTCAAACTCCATCTCAACTACGACGACTTTCTTGGGTAATGGTATTCTCTTCAGTACCTGTAGTCATTTTAGGTTTCGGACAATTATTTTTGGGTTTGTCTGGCCCCCTGAGCATACAAATTATTTTAGGTTGGGTACTTACACCAGAAGGTAACCCTCCTGGGAGAATGGCTTCAGTATTTATGTATGCTAATATTCTCGCAATTTATTTGACGGTTGTATTTATTCTAGGGTTGGGGTTGTGGATTGAAAAATGGAAATTTTTATCTGGAGACAGGGTAACGGGAGAGAGCGTACATCCAAAAAAGAAAATGGGTCGCTTCAATATTTTTCATGGTAAGTCGTCTCAAGAATTTGTTTTTTTAACAGTGGCAATAATTAGTAATGGCTTTGCTTTGGTTTTGACAAATTCACGCAATGCTTGGGGGTTGGTAGTATTTGCTAGTCTTGCTTATGCTATTTATCTGGGTTGGCATTGGTTAGTATGGTTAGTAATGACTGCAGTGGCAACTGTATTTGGAGCTGCTTTTGCTCCTACACCTTTGCAGGAATGGTTACGAATAATTGTTCCGGAATACTTTTGGGCACGACTCACAGATCGAGATTTTGATAGACCTGTAGCCATTCTACGCAGCACCCAATGGCAATTTGCTTGGAATATGACTTTAGAAAAGCCTTGGAGTGGTTGGGGTTTGCGGAATTTTACTCCTGTGTATGAAGCACAGATGCAAATGTGGCTTGGTCATCCTCATAATTTATTCTTGATGCTAACGGCAGAAACTGGAATTCCTGCTGCTTTGTTTTTGTTTGTTTGGGTGGGTTGGATATTGGCAAAGGCAGTATTGTTATTAATGAATTGGTCATCAATTTATTCCAGAGGAGACCGTTTAATATTTTTTAGTTATTTAGTAGCTTTTGGTGCTTGTACTATATTTAATATGTTTGACGTAAGTTTGTTTGATTTACGAGTTAATACCATAGGATGGTTACTTTTAGCTGCAATTTGTGGGTTAATTGCGAAGAAGGAAGAAGGAAGAAGGAAGAAGGAAGAAGGTGATTAGGGTATGTGACCGAAAAAATGGGTCTCAAGCCTCGCCCATAAGCGGGCGACTTTTTAGTTGATTTTTTTCAATAAATATGTTATTGTGTTGTTAGTTTGAAAGTCAAGTTATGAAAGCTAGATTTAAGTACCGTATATATCCAAGGCCGGGACAAAAATACCGATTAGCCAAGCTATTTGGCTGTGTCCGTGTGGTTTGGAATGATAGTCTAGCTTACTGCCAACAGAGGTATAAATCAGGAGAAAAGAAATCTACTAATTCAGAACTACAAAAGCTTTTTATTACATCTGCTAAAAAGACTGAATGCAGAGAATGGTTGTCAGAGGTTTCTAATATACCATTGCAGCAATCTTTGAATGATTTAAACCAGGCTTATCAAAACTTTTTTAAATCAACTCAAGGCAAGAGAAAAGGTAAACCTGTTAAACCTCCTAAATTTAAAAGTAGAAAGTCAAAGCAAACTGCGAGGTTTACAAAGGGAGGATTTAAAGTTGGTCAACACAAAGTTTATTTAGCCAAGATTGGAAAGCTGAAAATTGTATGGTCAAGAGAATTACCTACTGCTCCATCATCAGTAACAGTAATCAAAGATTCAGCTCATAGATATTTCTTGAGTTTTGTAGTAGAAATAGAACCAGAAATCTTACCTCAAACTGATAATTCAGTAGGTATAGATTTAGGTATTAAAACTTTTGCTACATTTAGCGATGGTACAAAGGTTGATGCTCCTAAACCATTGAAAAAACATATTAAAAGGTACCGAAAGTTAAGTAAGTCATTATCTAAGAAAACTAAAGGGTCTAAAAGGTATGAAAAAGCGAGACTTAAAGTGGCTAAGTTTCATGCCAAATTAAAAGATACAAGGACAGATTTTCTGCATAAATTATCTACTAAAATAATCCGTGAAAACCAAACAGTTGTTTTAGAAGATTTGAACGTTTCTGGTATGGTGAAAAACCGTAAATTATCCAGAGCGATATCAGATTTAGGTTGGAGGCAATTCAGGACACTCTTAGAAGGAAAAGCAGAAAAATATGGTCGTGATTTCAGAGTAATTAGTCGTTGGGAGCCAACATCTCAAGTTTGTTCAGATTGTGGGTTTAAAGGTGGTAAGTTAGACCTTCAGGTGCGAGAATGGGAATGCCTTAACTGTGGCGCAAAACACGATAGAGACGAGAATGCAGCAATAAATATATTAGTCGCGGGCGGGCAGTCCGAGACAAAAAACGGACGTGGAGGCAAGCGTAAGACTACCGTCAAGGTAGCAGCAGCCAATGAAACGTCAACCCACCGAGGAGCTTAGGGTCGGTAGGAATCCCCGTGCCTTCAGGCCGGGGAGGATGTCAAAAACCAGTTGATTCAAAAAAAGAGGAACTTGCTGCTGATGCTGCTGTGGGAGCGATCGCTCTTGCTTTTCTGAGAAATAGAGTTTGTGTTCCTCGGGATATGAGTGCAGGAGCAGCAGTTGCTTTAGAAACAACTATTGATGCTATGTTGTCTAGTATTTACTAGAGTTTTAAGGGAATATGCTCGTAGTTGGGCTTTAGCCCTCATAAACATCTCCAAACAACAAGGAGTAGGTTCGTAGTTGGGTTTTAGCCCTCATAAACATCTCCAAACAACAAGGAGTTAAGTTCGTAGTTGGGCTTTAGCCTTCATAAACATCTCCAAACAACAAGGAGTAGGTTCGTAGTTGGGCTTTAGCCTTCATAAACATCTCCAAACAACAAGGAGTAGGAGGAAATAATTGATAATTTCTGTATGATAATTGATTTTATTTTTTATTATTGGGGATGTCTAATACTTAGTATTGTAAGGGCTAAAGCCCAACTACAAACAGATGAACCAGCCTCTCTTTTCCGGAATATATTACCTATATTATGAAAGCAAGATTAAAATTGAAATGAAGCTAATTAGGGGTAATTTATGGGGCCAGATTTAGTAAGTTGGGTAATACCAAAAGTAGGGGGTTATCTTGTGAAAAAAGTGGGCGATCGCCTAACTCAATCCCTAAATAAAACAGATATAGAAAAGGCAATTGAAGCTGGAGAAAAGGCTGTGAAGGAATGGGAAAAAGAACTCTTGCCTCAACAGCTTTTGTTTTATTCGGCTAAACCGGATGGTTGGAATGGATTTAATAAATTTCTGAGTCAATATTTTGAACATTCTGCTGTTTTGACGGAATTAGAAAAACCATTAATTAATCTAGGTAAGCCAGATATTAATTTTTTAAGAAGAGTATTTCAACAGGAAGCTGAAGCTAAAAATATTCCACTCATTCAATCAAGTCTACAGTCATGGTTAGAGATTTTTATTAATGCTTATTTTCAGCATACTAATACTTATATTAAATTTCAGGTTGCCAAACAAAATTATTTTGAACAGTTAGCAAATTGGTTTGATGATGTGAAATTTGCTGGTATTTCTGTGCCTGGGCAAGAGGTAGAAAAGTCTGAGAAGTTAGCCTACATTTTTGTTATGGGTTTGTGCATAAGACTTTTCAGGAATATTTGTGTGCTGAGGAAATTAATTATCAGTTGGAGAATGAGCTTGATTTTGGGATTATTTTAAATGCTATTCGAGAACATTTGCATGATGCCCACTGGCGAGAGGTTTTATTGTTGTTGATAGCGCAACAAAAGCCGAAAAATGTTGCGAAGGCAATTCGAGCAGTTTTGAATAATGGTAGTGAGTATGAGGAGTGGTTATATCGGGATTTGTTTTTTGCTGGAAATTGTTTGGCAGAAAATCCAAAAGGTTTGCGGGGTGTTGCTGGTGAGTTGGTGCAGGAGATTTTGGAGAGGTTGCTTGAGTTGGAGGTGAGTAGAAGAGAGCAGGTTGCTGGGGAAGTTCATTTGCAGGTTTACCAAAGTTTTCGTAGTTTGTATGAAACTGACTTTGAAGCGCAGGCTTTAGAGATGTTGAAGAAGCGATCTAATTTGATTGATGAGGGAAGGTTGCTGAGATATCAAGCAGAACTAGGAGAAAAAGAAGAAGTAATGACTACCCTGTTAACAATGCTTCAGGATAAAGATTCTGTTATACGTCTCAAAGCAGTCAATACTTTGCGCTATTTTAGAGAACCTTCAGAAACTGTAGTCAATGCTTTGCTAGTATACCTTGAGGATGAAGATCCCTATTTGCGTAAGACTGTGGCTCATGCCTTGGGTTATTGGGGCAAAGATTCCGAAAATGCTTTTAATACTTTATTAGATTTGCTACAAAACGATAATCTAGCTGTACGTTGGGAGGCAGCCTTTGTTATAGAAAAATTAGGTTATAAAAAGTTAGGCAATAGTATAGATAAAATGCTTGAAGCCTTACCACCGCAACTACAAGATTGGGTTTTTGCTCTGGTTAAAGGAGATGAAGCTAACTTAGATGAGTCAGATGCTGGTTCTCAAAGTAACATTGGCATTTTACTAGAGCGACTAAAAGACGAAAATCCTATTTTGCGTGGAGGTGCTGTTAGTGCTTTAGGAAAGTTGGGCAACAGTTCTGAGGTAATAATTAATGCGCTGCTAGAAGTATTAAAGGATCAAGTTCCCGATGTATGCGGAATGGCAGCAATGGCTTTAGGTAACTTGAGTAATTCTTCGGAAACTGTAGTTAATGCTTTGCTAGAAAAACTTGAGGATGATAATTCATTTGTTCGTTGTGGATCTGCAACTGCTTTAGGCGACTTGGGTAATACTTCCGAAACTATAGTTAATGCTTTACTTGGAAAACTTGAAGATGAAGATTCTTATGTGCGTCAAAGGGTATCCGATGCTTTGGGCAAACTCGGCAAAAAATCCAACCATATCCTCCCCACTATTGTTCAATGGATTCAACAACATCAAGATTCAGAATATGTCGGCAGAGGTATTGATGCACTGTGGTATTTAGTCGTAGGTGAGGAAAATTGAGATGGTGGAAAACATCTAGATTTTCAACTTCAAAAGGTGAGTCATGGAAAAAAAACTATTGGACAATAGTAAGGATGAACGCCCAAAAATGCTAAACAAACACTGGTGAGGAAAATTGAGATGGTGGAAAAAATTTAGATTTTCAACTTCAAAAGGTGAGTCATATCAAATCCGTTGGCTTCGGAGTAATATAATTCTGTTGATCGTCATACAATGTGTAAGGGCGAATGGCCATTCGCCCCTACAGTTCTTTAATACTGAATAACACCGATGCTACCGGATTTGAGATCATGGAAAAGAAACTATTGGACAATAGTAAGGGCGATCGCTCAAAAATGTTAAACAAACATTTGAGTTCCATGTTCCTCTCCACTATTGTTCAATGGATTCAACAACACCAAGATGAGGGAATATGTCGGCAGAGGTATTGATGTGCTGTGGGATTTTGTCGCAAGGGAGGAAAATTGAGATGGTGAAAGACGTTTAGATTTTCAACTTCAAAAGGTGAGTCATATCAAATCCGTTGGCTTCGGAGTAATATAATTCTGTTGATCGTCATACAATGTGTAAGGGCGAATGGCCATTCGCCCCTACAGTTCTTTAATACTGAATAACACCGATGCTACCGGATTTGAGATCATGGAAAAGAAACTATTGGACAATAGTAAGGGCGATCGCCCAAAAATGCCAAACAAACATTTGAGTTCAATGTTCCTCTCCACTATTGTTCAATGGATTCAACAACATCAAAATTCAGAATATGTCGGCAGAGGTATTGATGTGCTGTGGTATTTAGTCGCAAGGGAGGAAAATTGAGATGGTGGAAAACATCTAGATTTTCAACTTCAAAAGGTGAGTCTAGGAAAAGAAACTATTGGACAATAGTAAAGGGCGATCGCCCAAAAATGCCAAACAAATATTTGAGTTCAATGTTCTTTTCCACTATTGTTCAATGGATTCAACAACATCAAAATTCAGAATATGTCGGCAGAGGTATTGATGTGCTGTGGTATTTAGTCGCAAGGGAGAAAAATTGAGATGGTGGAAAACATCTAGATTTTCAACTTCAAAAGGTGAGTCATATCAAATCCGTTGGCTTCGGAGTAATATAATTCTGTTGATCGTCATACAATGTGTAAGGGCGAATGGCCATTCGCCCCTACAGTTCTTTAATACTGAATAACACCGATGCTACCGGATTTGAGATCATGGAAAAGAAACTATTGGACAATAGTAAGGGCGATCGCCCAAAAATGCCAAACAAACATTTGAGTTCAATTTTCCTCTCCACTATTGTTCAGTGGATTCAACAACATCAAGATGAGCGAATATATCGGCAGAGGTATTGATGTGCTGTGGTATTTACTCGCAAGGGAGGAAAATTGAGATGCTCAAAGACGTTTAGATTTTCAACTTCAAAAGGTGAGTCTAGGAAAAGAAACTATTGGACAATAGTAAAGGACGATCGCCCAAAAATGCCAAACAAACACTGGTGAGGAAAATTAAGATGGTGAAAGACGTTTAGATTTTCAACTTTAAAAGGTGAGTCATGGAAAAGAAACTATTGGACAATAGTAAGGACGATCGCCCAAAAATGCCAAACAAATATTTGAGTTCAATATTCCGTAGAATTCCTATTCGGACAGTATTAATAGTGCCATTTATCATACAACTGTTAGCAACTGTGGGACTGGTCGGTTATTTGTCCTATCGCAGTGGTCAGCAGGCGGTACAGAATCTCTCAGAACGCTTGATGACAGAAGTAGCAGAGCGAGTGAATTTGTATATTCAGCAGAATCTTCAGACGGCAATGCAAATTAACAAAATGAATATTGAAGCAGTCCGAAGTGAAACCCTAGATTTAAAAAATTTAAAAGAAATCAAGCAACTCCTATGGGTACGACTCAACCAATTTGAAGCCGTAAGTGGCGTTCTTTTGGGTTTACCTGATGGTACATTCCAAGTGATGCACCGCAGCAGTATAGAATGGGGAAATGGACGTATTGAATATTCCTATTCCGATCCGAAACGTCCGGAACGCTTTGTTGTGTTTTTTGTGGATGAACTAGGCAATCCCACTGAAGAAGTTTTCTCTATCGACCCATTTCCTGTTCAAGAGCGTCCTTGGTATCAAGGTGCCGTGCGCGATCGCGCTCCTGGTTGGACAAAACCATTCCAAATAGGGAAAACTTTACAGCTTGCAGTTAGCAATTATGCCCCGTTTTTCGATGACAAAGGTCAGTTGCAAGGGGTGTTTACAGTTAATATGGGTTTAAGACTGATCCAAGATTTTTTGAACACTTTGAACATTTGCAATGACTGTCGCATCGTCATCGTTGATGAGGATGGTTTAGTTCTCGCAAGTTCCCTTGATGAGAAGCCGTTTGTTGCCCCTGACCAATTGAATAGCGAGGGCAAGTATCATGGGAATTTCGACCGATTGAAACTGACTGATAGTAATGATCCCGTTATTGTAGCTGCTGCTGTTCATTGGCAAACTTTAGCCACAGACAAAAATACTGTGACGCGATCGCAATTTGATTTGGGACCAGAAAAATATTGGTTACAACTGGCTCCTTTGGACATAGAAATACTCCATCCTAACTGGACAATTGCTATCATTGTTCCCCAGTCGGAATTCATGGCAGAGATTAATGCTAATACAAGAATCACAGTCGTCTTTTGTCTTTTGGCGTTGGCGATCGCTACAATGTTGGGTATTTTGACAGCTCGTTGGATTACACAACCGATATTGAAATTAAACCAAGCAGCAAAAAGTATGAGTCAAGGACAATGGCATCAACAGACAAAACTAGAGAGCGATCGACGTGATGAAGTAGGGGAATTAGCTCAGTCTTTCCACCGCATGGCAACAGAATTACAAGCGTCTTTTGAAACTTTAGAACAACGAGTGGAAGAGCGAACAGTTGAACTGACTGAGTCAAATCAACAATTAGAAACAGCTAAAGAAAAAGCGGAAGTAGCAAATCAAGCAAAAAGCACTTTTATTGCTAATATGAGCCATGAATTACGCACTCCATTAAATGCTATTTTAGGCTTTTCGCAAATTATGATGCGTTCTCCAACCTTATCTCCAGAAGAAAAAGAAAATACAGCAATTATTAATAAAAGTGGCAACTATTTATTAACCTTAATTAACAATATTTTAGACTTATCTAAAATTGAAGCAGGGAAAATGACCCTCAATGCTAAAAATTTTGACTTTTATTCATTATTGAACGAACTGGAAGACTTATTACATATTACCGCCGAAAATAAAGGCTTGACATTAATTTTTGAACGCCAGAATGATGTACCTCAATATATCTATACTGATGAAACTAAACTCCGTCAAGTATTAATTAACTTAATCAATAATGGGATTAAATTTACATCTGAAGGAGGAGTAAGTGTAACAGTTGTGAGTCAAAAAGAATCCCCCCTTAATTCCCTCTTAGAAAGTCAAAAAGAATCTCACCTTAATTCCTCCTTAGAAAAGGGGAAAAGTTCTGAAAAAAATCCATCCTTTGAAAGGAGGGAAAGTAATGATAAAGCAACTCTTATTTTTGAAGTCAGAGATACAGGATTAGGAATAGCTGAAGATGAAATTCCCAAATTATTTGAAGCATTTACTCAAACAGAAACAGGTAAAAATAGTCAAGAAGGAACAGGATTAGGATTACCAATTAGTCGGAAATTTGTGCAGTTAATGGGAGGAGATATTACCGTCAAAAGTAAAGTAAGCAAAGGTACAACCTTTAGATTTCAAATTCAAGTAAATGTTGCCAATAAAACAGATATAGAAATTGAACAAAACCCACGTCATGTCATAGCTTTAAAACCCTATCAACCTCGTTATAAAATATTAATAGTAGATGACCGCCCTACTAATCGTTTATTATTAATTAAGCTACTACAACCATTAGGATTTGAATTAAAAGAAGCAGAAAATGGAAAACAAGGAATAGAAAT
>NZ_JAAHGO010000146.1 GCF_010672455.1 Okeania sp. SIO2C9
TTTTCGACAAGAAACATAGTCGGTCAATTTCAGGATAAAACCGATGATTTTTTGTATGGGATATGTCTCTCAACTAATTTCATAAATCCAGGAGTTAAAATTATATTAGGATTCGAGGACGCGCGGAATTTTGATGATTATTTAGTCTGGAACTAAGCGTGCCAATTTCATTATACTATTAAACAGATGGCCTTTGAGTTATTAAATTTTGTCAAATATTTAGTAGCTATGCTTGCACAAATCAACGAAGATATTTGACATGATTTGACTATATATGACTATATTTACGTATAACTTTTATTATACCATTTTTTTTCCATGACAAAAAATCGTTGGTAGTCATATTAATGTTTCCTTAAAAAGAATTGCTTGCTGTTCCACCTAAGAACTCTAAAAACTTTTCCGAAAAGGTTTATTAATCTTATTCAGATGTCTATTAAGAGCCAGATAAAAAAGTGAATTGCTGATACCTGACTACTAATTAACTACTCTACAATATTACCGAATAATTAAGGATTAAAGCCTCTCCTTTAAAGGATAAACAAGAAAAAAAATTCCTTTGAGTCAATCCTCTCCTTGAAAAGAAGAGGTAATTATTCATTATTCATTATTCATTATTCATTATTCATTATTCATTATTCATTATTGAACCAATCTTTGTTTTAATACACCTGCTAAACCTGCTATTGGCACTTTCATTTGTTCGCCAGTGCGTAAATCTTTTAAACTACACATATTAGCTGCTGCTTCCTCCGAACCAATAATTATACAAAAAGGAATTTTTTGCTTATCTGCTTGTTGTAATTGTTTTCCCACTCCACGACTATCAAAACTGGTTATCACATTCATCCCACTACGACGCAACTGTTGAGAAACATCTAAATAAGTTGCCATTAAATCTTCTTGCATATTGACAACCATAACTGTTGCTGGAGTAGGGGCAAAAGATTCCAGAATACCCGCCTTTAATAAACGACTCATTAATCTAGTTAAACCAATAGAAATACCAACACCAGGCATTTTTTCACCAATAAACATTCCCACTAACTCTTCATATCTACCCCCAGAACAAATACTTCCTAAAGCTTCATGTCCGATTAAAGTAGTTTCATAAACTGTGCCTGTATAATAATCTAATCCCCTAGCTATTGATAGATCAATACAGAAACATTGGTCTGAAACACCCAAATTTCGGACACCAGAAATTACTGTTTCTAATTCTGTAATTCCCTGACTTAAAACCTCAGAATTATCCAAAATTTCTGCCATACTTTTCAGCTTATCCAAAACATCATCAACCGTACCTTTGATTTTAGTAAAATCCCAAACTTTTTCCACTTGAGATTCAGATAAACTAATTTCAGACAAAGCTTTTTTAACCTTAGCTTCTCCGACTTTTTCCGCAGTATCAACAATCCGAATACAAGACACAATATTATCTGCTGTGACTCCCACAGATGTAAAAAAACCAGTTAAAACTTTGCGGTTATTAATTCTGATCAGAAAATCTCCAATATTAATCGCTTCAAAAATTTCAGCAATAATCGCCGGAATTTGTGCATCATATAATAAACTTAATTTACCTCGCCCTACAACATCAATATCGCATTGTCTAAACTGACGAAAACGACCATCTTTTGCCCGCTCTCCTCGAAAAACAACATCCATTTGATAACGAGCAAAAGGGAAATTTAGATCATTCAAATGCCGAGCAATATAAGCAGCCAAAGGAACAGTTTGGTCAAATTTTAACGCCCTTTCTTCTGAGCCACTATCTCCAGATTTTTCCTTTTCCGCTTGACGATTTGGAGGTAGAATTGGAAATAAACCATAAACAATATTATCTCCTTGATTTCCTTTTGCTTGTAAAACTTCTAAACGTTCAACTGCTGGAGTTTCAATAGGTGTAAATCCGTACCGTTCAAATACCTGACGAATTGTATCCATTAAATAAGATTCTAATCGTTTTTCACCAGGGAGAAATTCTGGAAAACCACTAGGACAACTATAATTAATTTTATCTGTTTTTGCCATTTTTTACCTCATATTTAGAGTAGGGGAGTAGGGGAGTAGGGGAGTAAGGGAGTAGTAAAAATATAAATAATTAACGCCCTACTGGCTAATAATTATTAAAAGGGTTATTTGGAAGCTGATAGCTGACCGCTGTTTGCTTACTTTCTTACTTTTTCTTTCCACCAAAAATTCCCCCAAATAAACCACCACCTTTATCCGATTTAGTTTCTTTTTTATCTTTTAGTTTATTTGGTCTCTTATTGCCAGCTGCAGCTTGTTCTAATAATTTTTTTACCTCCAATGCTTTTGGCTCTTGAGGATTTAATGAAAGAGCCTTTTTAACTTCAATTTTTGCCATTGTGCCTTGCTTCTGCTGGAAGTAACAAAAACCTAATAAAGCATGAGAAAGACTATCATTTTGTTCAAATTTCAAAGCTCCTTTTAACTCTGAAATTGCCTTAGCATAATTTTTATTAGATATTAATGTTTGAGCTCTATTGCAAGCTTGCTCTACCAAAGGATTTTTAGTTGGGGGTTTGATTGCTCTAGGTTCTTCTTGATTGACTGGAGGTTTCGGTGGAGGTGGGGATTTAACAACTCCAGAACCACTTTTGCGCAGTAAATAAGCTAAATTCAATTCACTAATTTCTCCGATAATATCTAAAGTTTTTTCAAGAGATTCATATTCGCGATCGCTTAATTCCTTGAGAGCTTCCTGATATAAATTTTTATAATCTCCCGCCTTAGCAATTTTTTGTGCTGCATCAGTAGTAAGCTTAATTTGACTGCGCTGCTGAGAAACAGTATTGCCGATATTTTTGAGAACAACAAAAAGTTCAGCACGATCACCTTCCTTAGAAAATTTATTATAAGCTGGACTCACCAACTTAGATAACAACTGATTAGCAAATTCTTTATCAGTTTCACTTTCAAAAGAACAAGTATCAGGGTGTAAGCGACGCGCCACTCGCATATACCGTTTACGAATCTCACCAAATTCTGCATCTAGGGAAACCCCTAAAATTGCATGATGGTCTGTAAAATCAAATTGGAATAATCCTTGTTCAAATGTAAAAGACATAATAACAACTTTTCCTTAACAAAATTGCATTGAATCTAAACTTAATCCTTATCCTTTTTAGCTCTAATTAGACATCTCCGGAAATTAGACATTATAGATTACTTTTTGTGTCTTTTTTCAGAAATTTTCTTCCCTATTGCCTGTTGCCTACTTATGCAAAAAGTCTATTCTTTATCGGGGATGTCTATTAGACTTCTGCAAAAATCAAAAATAAAATCAATTCTTATCCATAAATTATCAATTATCCCCCTCCACCGGAGGGGTTAGGGGTGAGTTGCCTGTTGCCAGATGAGCTGTTGCCTCATTTGGAGGAGATGTCTATTGTAGACCAATGAGATAGAGGGGGAGTTTCAATCAACGCTTTGCTCATTAAATCGTGAATTTTGCCATTAGTAGCTAAAATTTTACCCGAACTCATATCAAAAGGACTACCATTATAAGCTGTAACTTTACCTCCCGCTTCTTGCAGCACCACTATACCTGCAGCAATATCCCAAGGCGACAAACCTCTTTCCCAGTAACCATCTGCACGACCACAAGCAATAGAACATAGATCCATAGAAGCACAACCAGAACGTCGTACTCCTTGAGCTAGATAACATATTTGACAAAATTCTTTGTAGTTATTGTCAGTAGTCTCCCGTCGGTCGTAAGCAAAACCCGTTATCGTCAAACTTCTTTCTAAAGTAGTAGTCTGAGAAACACTAATTGGTTTGCGGTTACGAGTTGCCCCCAAACCTTTAGCAGCACGAAAAAGTTCATCCAAAATCGGATTAAATACCGCCCCCACCTGTGGTACCCCATCAATTAATAATCCTACCGAGGATGCTGAAAAAGGATATTGGTGGGCAAAATTAGTAGTACCGTCCAAAGGGTCTATTGCCCATAGATATCTACTTGTTGTATCTCCCAACTCTCCCGACTCTTCAGCTAGAATGCCATGGTCTGGCAAATGTCGCTGTAAAACTTTAACGATCGCCCTTTCAGCAGCTTTGTCAGCTTCAGTTACCAAATTTCCAGGACTGCCCTTTTCTTGAATATCTTGAAGATTACCCCAATAAGACATTAACTCTGCACCACCAGCAAGAGCCGCTTCAGTAGCAATGTCTAGGAAAACTTGTAATTGTTCTGCACTCATAAAAATAATTAACTTACTCAATTAATAGGAAACCCTGCCTTGATTAGCGAATATTGTTGGAGGGTTGCTCACTCATCTCCTTAATGAAGTCAGAAGTCATAATTCAGAAGCGGTGCGACCCCGCGACGACGCCAGCTCGCTTGCGGAATGCGCACTCCTGTGAGTCAGAAGTTAACCCACCCCTAGCCCCTCCCCCTCCCAGGAGGGGAAGTAGGGGATGCGTGAGTAACTCTCCAAAAATATTGCGCCTTAAAGGGGGGGGTTTTAGACCCACATTATTTTGATAACAACAATAACTTCTTACTTTTGAATTTTGACTTTTTACTTTCTTAATTCTATTGTTTAAGATTTTCACAACGAATTACTTTTGACTTTTGACTTTTTACTTTTGACTTTCTACTGTTTAAGATTTTCACGACGAAATTGTGCTGGAGTTTGACGCATTGGACGTTCTGGATTCCAGATACCTCGCCCCATCAGTCTAGCTTTTTCTTGGGCATTAGCAAGACGTTCTGTATACTTATTGTTAGGAAAATATGGCTCTGCCAAGGCCAAACCTTCTTCTGCCATATATTCATTAATTAGTTTCCCATTCAGCCAAATATAAGCTAGTTGGCGATCGAATTTATCTTTTTTCTGGACATCAAACTCTAGTAAAACTTCTTGCCCCAAGGTTAACTTTTCTAGTTGGGTTCTAGCTTCTTGTCCCCAAGGTTTTTGTCTGATATCTGGTGCCTGAATACCAATCAAGCGAATGGGTTCTAGTATAGGTACAGCAACAGAACGGTCAGTTATCTCGATAGTTTGTCCACTAACAACCCTTTCTACTCTAATTATTTTGCCCGACCGGGGATTTGAGTTTTGGCAGCCAACGAAAAGTATCCAGGCTATAACTAGAAAAATGATTCTAATCTTCATCCAATGGCAATCCCGCTCTTACCTTTCCTTTGCCAAAATAGCGGCCAAATTGGAGTTCGTATACTTCATCTTCATCTTGTGTCTCTACAAGTAGGTCAGAACGAGCATAGCTGACACACAGAAGGGCATAACCCTGTTTTTGAAGTTCTAATGATAGTCCCATTGCTTCTGGTTGGTAAAGTTGGCCAGATATAACTCTCACTGCACAAGTAGTACAAGCACCATTACGGCAGGAAAATGGTAAATCTACTCCTTGGTTTTCGGCACTGTGGAGGATGTAGCGGTCTTCAGGAACCCGGACTGTATGATATGTATCTTTTTGGCGATCGTGTATGCGGATTTGGTGATTACGGGCCATTTCAATTATCAGTTATCAGTTATCAGTTATCAGTACCTCTGTCTGTTTGCGCAGCATTCTGCAGGAAAGTCAGAGGCTTGAAATATTGAACTTGATTTCTCTTGGTCAATTGGATATGGCGAGGAAACCTCGCCATATCCAATTGACCGCTTTTTCATCCCCTTAAAAGGGGAGGCTTGAGACCTTATTTTTTGGTCATAATAATTTTATATTATAATTTATAGTTATTGCTGGTTATTGAGGTATTAATTTTTAATTATATTGCTTAGGCAGTACAACGTATTCTCGTCATTACGATCGACAGGGTTTGCACAACATTCCGGGATGGAAAGCAATCTCAAATCCTAGTTTTTTTGTACCTCATGCTTAAGTCCTGAATGAACAAACTAAAACATGATTTATGCTTAATCTTATGTTATCAAAATAGTTGGGTCTAAAACCCTGCCTTTTCAGGCGAAATATTTTTGGAGCGAAGCTCAAATCCCCTACTTCTCCTCCTGGGAGGGGTTAGGGGTGGGTTAACTTCTGAATTCTCACTTGAAACATCTGACTTCATGAACCAGGCCCAATATCGAATATAAAATTTTTTTGCCAGAAAGACTTGCAAAATTTAGAATTATTCTGCTACAATAGTGGAATTGTGAGCAAGTATAAAATTTAATACTTTTTCTCTTTGGAGAGGTGGCCGAGTGGTTTAAGGCGCAGCACTGGAAATGCTGTTATGGGGTGACTTATACGGGGGTTCGAATCCCCCCCTCTCCGTTCTATAGAATAAGTTTCAGCGATTTAGCTAAAGTTAGACCCTGGTTTAATTGCTTAACTAATTCTATTTAGCCTATATCTTAATCTAGCAATACGTTTCAGCGATTTAGCCAAAGTTAAGCCGTAGTTTAATGGTTTAACAAAATGGTTTAACTCAAGAATATAAAAAGGATATTAAATTCCGTCCAATAATCAGGATTTGGTGTAAATCTTTTCCACATCGCTAAACTTAACCCTTCTGATTTCTGGCTCGACCCTCCGACCAGTTCTTTCGACCCATAAGCGCTCGCTCTCCACGCTCTTAATTTCCCAGGTATTCAAACTAGAGTCGTCGCCACCCTTCAACTTAATTAAATGGCCAACCTTTAACTCTCCACCAAGTTTTCTCTCATCATCTGGTAACTCCGCATCCGCATCGAAGTCTTCAATTGTGCTGAGGTAGACTTCTTTTAATGAGCGCAGATCCCACCCACTATCAATGGAAAGCTGCTTGAGCTGCAGAGTAAGCTGGCTTTTCTTGGGGCGTTGCTCTGCCATCTTAATAATTTCTCCCAGAACTTTTAGTTTATCCCATTTCTTTGGGAGAGCATTGACTTAATCAGAGAATAACGGCATAATGCGTCAAGAAGCATACTTTTAGACAGGTTGCACTCACCTATATATGAAATCCATTAGAACAAAGCTGAAACTTAATAATAAGCAGAAAACTCTGATGGCTCAACACGCAGGTTATAGCAGATGGTGTTATAATTGGGGTTTAAGTTTATGGAATGCTGCTTATAAAAATGGTTACAAGCCAAATGCTCGTAAGCTAAGAGAGGTGTTTACCAATCACACAAAACCACTTTATCCCTGGATGAAAAATCTTTCATCTAAAGTTTATCAATACGCTTTCATCAACTTAGGTGAAGCATTTAAAAGATTCTTTCAAGGGTTAGGTAAACATCCAAAGTTTAAGAAAAAAGGTAGGTCTGATTCATTCACAATAGAAAACCAGTGGAAAACCAATAGAATTAAATGGATGGAATCATAAATTACCTTTCATCGGATGGGTAAAAACTTATGAACCGATTGAAGCAACAACTAAAAAAATAACTATTAGTAGACACGCAGGTGATTGGTATTTGAGTTTCAGTTATGAATTTACTCCAACTCCAACACCAAAAACTACTGAAGTTGTAGGTGTAGATTTAGGCATTAAAACCTTAGCTACATTAAGTGATGGGAAAGTTTTTGAAAGTGTCAAGTCATACCGCCAGTTTGAAGCCAAGCTTTCCCAACTACAATATCTAAACCGGAATAAAGAAATTGGTTCAGCTAATTGGCGAAAAGCACAACTCAAAATTGCCAAGCTACACGCAAAAGTAGCTAACATCCGTAAAGATGCGCTTCATAAATTGACAACATACGCAAGCCTTGAACCACGGCACCATTGTCATAGAAGATTTAAACGTTAGTGGAATGTTAGCTAACCATAAACTAGCTAAATCAATAGCAGACCAAGGCTTTTATGAGTTCAGGCGACAGCTAGAATATAAAACACGGTGGTACGGTTCTGAGTTAGTAATAGTTGATAGGTTTTTTCCATCATCAAAAACTTGCTCGAATTGTGGTCATGTTCAAGATATGCCCTTAAATGTAAGAACTTATGACTGTCCAGAATGTGGCTTGTCAATAGACAGAGATTTAAACGCCAGCATTAATTTGAGAGATGCGGTCGGTTCGACCGTGAATGCCTGTGGATGAGTAACCGCCGACGGCCTCAGTGGAAGCAGGAAGTAAACATCAATTTGTTACGTTATGTAACGCTTTGTGTCAGTTTTATAGAGCAGTTACGCCTATGGTTTGACTATTACCCTGATGAAGCGGTGAAGTTCCTTTGTGAGAGGCACTATTGCTACTATTTCTGCTGTAATGCTGATTTTTCTGCCACGCTTTCAGACAATTTTCTATAGCATCGTCTGTGAGAGAAGCAGTAGGGTTATCTTTTTCAGCAGATTTCCAAATCTGTTGCGCCTCTTTGCTATTAATAGGTGGGCTGCAACGACTACAGTAATCTTCAAAAAGCGCTTGTGGTGCATCGGTGTAGTTAATTCCCAGATAATTAAGTCTTTGGATAGTACCAATCAAATTTCTTGCCAGCTTTGCACCCGCATTGTTTCTCCCGCCCTCGCTTACACCCCTTTGCTTGAAGACGAGAAAAATCAACTGTGGGTAGAGGCAATGGCTCACTACCAAAGGCAACTAACAGAGGAAAAACAAGCATCCGCCCAACGGATCGCTGAATTGCAAAGTGAACTAGATGAGGAACGCTCCAAACTAGATATCACTTTGCCAATAGTCATCAAATCTCCTCTGCTCAAAACCTTATCGGGAGAAGAGCTATCAGACTTAGAGTTAAGCGTGCTGTGTGATTTTTTCGGCTATGACCAACGTCTGCTACAACAGGCCAGGTCTACTCAGGACAAAAGTCTTGCAACTGAAGAAAGAACTGCGGATGAAAGAGGAGAAGAATTTACCGAGACCGAGATGCCTTGATGGTTGGCAAGAAGGGGTGCTGCCAAATCAGGGTATTGTGTTTATCGCCCCCCAAAATCTAGGCCGAGAAGATGCAATGGCAGTCTATAGCCAATGCGAGTCTTGGTTACAAGCGGTGGCTAACATCTGGGGAGAGGTCAGATTAACCTGGGTAGGAGCGAATTATGGTCTGAGAAAATTGTCAGAAATACCATCAAATTGCACACCTATATTGCCTATGACTGAACAGTCTCAAAACCTGATAATTCCCGAATTGGATCTAGATTTGAACGAACTCTACCAACGGACTCATCCGTGTTACCTAACTGAGATGGTGACTCAGAAGGTAATCTGGATGAATCTCAAGGCGATAGAAGTGAACCGCCTGAAAACTCCAAGTAAAGTGATTGGCAGTTCTTGTACTTCCTTATGGAATGGGGACTCAATGGAGAAGATGATGAGGCATTTGCTGGCAGATAAATTTGTTCATCAGTTTGAAACCCAGGGCTATCACTGGGTTGATCAGTGGAGACGGGAGAAGATTACCACTGTCTCTGAATACGGCCTTGTTACCGTTTTTGGTACAGAGTGTCGTCTGTGTGAAACCCTGGAATATCAAGTTCTTGGGGTGGATTGATTCTATGCTGTAGGTGGTTAGGTGATAGGTCTGGGTAGGGAAACTTTTCTCACAACTACCTTTTAATGAGTGGTTTTAACCCCTTCCTGTGCCTGGATAGACCACTTCTGGCTTAACTCTGCTGCTAGTCTTTGCACTGGTAGTATAGGGTTTGGCCTTGTACCGTAGAGATAATTGTCTATAGCTTTTGAGGAAATTCCGAGAAATTTGGCAATAATTGCCTTTTTCATGGGGTACTTTTGTAGTAGCTCCATGGGATAACGAATCTAATTATTCTGAAAAAGCCTGGGAATTCATTAGGCTACTCAGTAATATCCATCCCCGCGACTTTAATTTCACTCTAGCACTGATAATCTTTAGAGCAGGAATTATTGCAGGGAGCATTAGTGCATGGTTTTAGGTAATTTAATAGTTTGCTTTGGTTGCCTAATAAAAGAAGCAAGAAAAGTTTTGATTAGATTATTTTTGTTAGTCAAATATGACTAAGTTAAAACACTTAAAATAGAAGGTCAGGGAGATATTAGAAAGTCTTTGAATTATGTCAGATTAGGAGAATTTGCTCATAAGCATTCTCAAAAACTAGGGAACCCAGGATTATATAATTGGTGCTTATCGCAGGAGCGACCAATATTAGTTGAGGATGAACCAGCTATTTTGCCAGAGCCAGTTAAATATGTGGTAGATGAAAGGTGTATTGATCTAGGCAATTATCATAAATCAAATGATGAAAAAACTTATAAAAATACTGAATAAGCTAAGTTTAGCAATCAAGATAATAAGGATAATATTGAGATAATAGATGTTCAGACTTCTCCTGAAAAACAACCTTTTACTTTGGAATAATTTTAAAAATAAATCCTGGCTTTTTGCTCTAGCAAAAAAACTACAGTTAGACAGGTTCAACAGAAGTTTTATAAGTATAAATTAACTGCTGAAACAATTTAGAAAATGTTCCAAGGATTTGCTTATAAAAATCTATGAACTGTAGCAGAGAAAAAAGTAGGAGGCTCAGTTAGTCGCTCATTCTCTCCTACAACACCCGACCGACACCCAGATGTTTAAGGCTGTTGAGTTTGTAGCCAACTGGTTATAAGTCAACGCTCAACTATGTTTTACGCCAATAGCAATTTCTTCTACAACTCCAGTTTGCCCAAAGGCTAGATAGCTATGTAGGCGATCGCCTACAACACCAAACATATCTGCAACAATGTAACACTTGATTAGCCTTAGTTATGAAAAATACTTTAAGATCAAATACTAATATTTCCAAAGCTAGCAGTACTATTTAAACGTAAGGATTCAGGTGAGAGCGATCGCTTAACAGGTCTTGGTCTATAACTTCAGGAAATCTGGGACAGGTTGACAAAACATCAAACTACGCTAAACTAAGGACATGAGTGAGTCAGTACCACTCCTCA
>NZ_JAAHGO010000147.1 GCF_010672455.1 Okeania sp. SIO2C9
TTAAAGGTCCCGCGTGGAATTTTGATCAAAAGCGTGGTAGAGAAATTTTCTACCACATTGGGAGATACCCCCTCAGTAAGTTAATCTTGCTGTGCATTGTTAACAATTGTTAGCAAAATAGTATCGGCAGCTATAGTAACTCTGTAAGTATATCGAATAAGTTCCTGCAAAACTTCTAATTTTCACTAATTATTTGGGCGTTGCTGAGTGGTAATGATTTTGAGATTAAGTATCAACGAAAAACATAAGTTTTTCAATTTTACTTTCAGTTACTTACCATTAGATTTTAGCAACGCCATTATTTGTTGGGCTTAATTTGAAGTTTTTACTTAAAATAAGTTGAAGATCAGATTATCTTGCTTGTATTAATACTCAAAAAAAATCTGCCCAACTGAGCAGATTTATATTGTCAACATCTACTTTTTGGAGGTTTCTACCATCCTGCATTTAATCATACCAATATTTTGCATCTCGATCATAACAGTTTAATAATTGTTATCTAATTATGATAAACTATAATAATAATTGCTTGAAAAAGTTATAAATTAGAGGGTGTAACCCCTCAATTTACCTAACTAAAACTATAATCAAAACAATCAAGAAGAGTAGCAAAGTGATTTTCCTCTGGTTGTAAAACCGTATTTCTACTTAATAAAAATGCTTTTATTCCTATATTAATTGCACCATTATAATCAGCAGTTAAACTATCTCCAATATGCACAACTTCTTCAATAGCACAACCACATTTTTGTAAAGCAGTGACAAATATTTTTCGATCAGGTTTAGCTGCTCCTACTTCTGTAGAAATAGTTACATTATCAAAAAAATCCGCTAACTTCAAGGCTACCAAAACGGGATAAAGTCGAGAATCAAAATTAGATAAAACTGCTAACTGGATTCCACGATCGCGCCACTTAGTTAATGCAGGTTTCACATCAGGATAAACACACCAAGGTGCAGCAGTAGCAAAATGATTGTAAAGTTCTCTAAAAAAACTCCTGAAATCAGAAAACTGCTCAAATACTCCCAGTTTTTTGTAAGTTGCAGTAGCGACTTCGCACCACCACTCAAACTCCAGTTCGGGTATTTTAGTAGACTGCACCCCAGGAAATGCCATCGGTGGAGCAGTTTTAAAACTTTCAAAAAAAGCTGCATTTACAGCGGCAGGGGAAACATCAACTTCCCACTGACTGGCAAACTGTTGATAAATCTCACCTACACTACCGCGCACACCAAATAAAGTACCAACAGCATCAAGCAAAATAACTTTAGTCATATTTAAGAAGAAGTAAGAAGTAAGAAGGAAGAAGAAAGAAGAAAGAGGAAGGTTGATATTCCCTTATTTTAGATATTCCATAAGTCAACAGTAGTCATGGCAGTTGCTATATAGAACCCATTTAATATCTACAGGACTTACGCAGAGCAACCATATATAGTAAGGGTTAACGGCCGTTAACCCCTACATATTGTGTATAATTTAATATTTTGCGTAAGTCCTGATCTATTTAAAAAGAGATGGGGAGGTGGGGAGTATTTTTTAACCTTTTTTTCCATATTCCTTGCCTACCAGTCTTTAATCATAAATTTAGGGTCAAATAAACAAAACACGATAGTGATTTTCAACATGAATGTAAAGATGATTAGAAGGAAAAAAGGAACTAATCATCAGGAAACTTTACGGAATAATTAAGCTTTAAAGCCTCTTCTTTGAAGAAGAAATAAAGACAAAAAATCCTTTTCGCCAATCCTATCGATTTTAAGCAAAGGTTTTAAGCAAAGGTAATGATTAATTATTAATTATTAATTATTAGTTGTTGAAAAACTTGATAGTGCCTCTTGAATAGGATTAACTATCCAGTTGAAAGCAACTTTAATTTGATGATCCAATGTGGGCAAGCGATACAAATAAACTAGACGTCTTGCCAAATGTGCTACCTGACCATCCAGTTTAATTCCTAAACTGGTAAGAGTCGCGTTGTCAAGTCCCAATGCCATCATTTCACCCAATGGCTGATAGCGGAATGGTAACAAAGGTCGCCCAGTGACAGATGCCCAGATATTCCAGGCAACATAATCAGATTGTTGTATCGCTACTTGAGCAGTGGTGGGTACTTTTTGTCCGTCCGCATCTTGGCAGTCTGCTAAATCTCCGAGAGCAAAGATTTGTGTATTGTCTTGCACTTGTAGAGTTGCACTGGTAATGATTTGGTCGCGCTGATTTTTTTTCAATGGTAATGACTTTACTACTGGGGCGACTTTTGTACCCACTGTCCACAAAACAATATCTACAGGAATGGTGTCAACTTGCCCTTTATACTTTAAGGAAATTTGATTAGTTTCAATAGACTCAATTTCTGTTTCTAAGTCAATCCAAATATTTCTTTCAGACAATGCTTGAGAAGCTGCTTCCCGGTTAAATTCTGGGGATGTTCGCAGAATCATATCGCTGCGTTCGACTAATCTAATTCGCCCCTTGTCTTGCAAACGATCTGCTAATTTACAAGCTAATTCTACCCCGCTATAACCACCCCCGGCAATGGCGACCCGAATTTTTTCGCGGTCTGATGCTTCTAAAACTCGTAACTTTTCTTGGAGACGGTAAGCATCATCAATGGTGCGGAATGGGATTGCATATTCGGCGGCACCTGTAACCATTTCCATTGGTGTTTCACCTCCCATAGCTAAAACGAGGCGGTCGTAACTGAATGCTTGACCGTTTTCTAGTTTTACTTGTTGTTGGTTGATATCAATTTCAGAGACGACGCCTTGACAAAAACGAATGTTGGTGTTGGTGAATAACTCTTCAAATGGAGGAGCTATTTCCCAGGTTTGTAATTCCCCGGTCACAAGTTCATATAATAGTGGGGCAAAGAGGAAGCGATCGCGCTGGTCTATCAGAATTATTTCTGGTTGTTCTGAAGGTTGCCAGGGAAACTGGATTAGGCGAAGGGCGGTATAAAGTCCACCAAAGCCACCACCAAGGATACAAATGCGCTGAGATTTTTCGGTCATAGTTAAGTAGGGGAAGTTAATATTAGGTTACTTCTCTATAGGATAGCAATATCGGAAGGAAGAGGGAAGAAGGAAGCAGAAAAAAACATAGATCATAATTAAAGCTTCTAGGAGCTTAGTTGCCCAACCCTTACTAAAGTTTAGTTTAGCCAAGGATGATATATAGTCATTTCAAATAAGAATGAAACTCTTTCAAGGTAAGAAGTGCTTGTATCAATCTCAACTGAAATAACTATAATTCTATAATTAAAACATAAAATTTTTAATTTTTATCTTTCTAAGACTTAGGGTATAGAGCAATGAATTTGGAGGATTATTTTTTATTTTTAAACTCTGATGATTTTATAATTAAAGGAGATATAATTGGTATTGATGATGTTAATTAAGTTATCAGTTATCATTACCTTTTGTAATAGGAAGTTTTGAAGATGCAGAAATTTATTTTTTATCCCCTTAAAAGGGGAGGCTTGAGACCTATTTTTTTTGTCATAGCTGATAATTAGAAAGGATATACACTAGAAAAAATTCAGACTTAATTAGTGACTTGAGGTTGATAAAAAATTTATGCTATTATTTCTTGATTTTAATACCTCATCGCCTACAGGGTATCTACAATTACTTGGGATTTGTAGATATGAAGTGGCAGATCTAATAACAATTCCCAAAAATAATGCTATACTTCATTAAGACTTCAGTTATTAAATAATAATAATAGTTCAGTAATGTTTTTCATTATTTTCGGCATTAAGCCAAGATATATTATATCTTTGAACCCTACTCTCTACTCCCTACTTCCTACTCTCAAGGAGATGTAGCAATACTTTTGAGATTTGGTATAATACTATCCCTATCCACTTATTCCTTTTCTCCTAGATAACTAAAAACCTTCTTCCTTCTTCAAAATATTAATTAGCAAATCACCTTAATCTTCATCTTCATCTGGTGGTCTAGTAATAACATCAAACAAAATTTTTGCTAAATCATTTTTCTCATCAATCTCTTGAACTTCCTCACTTATTGCCTTGGCTTTTACCAAATCACCCATCTTAGCAATAATTAATCCTGAAGCAGCATAAGCCGTAATCAAAAGATTAATTTGTTGCTCATTTTTTCGACTAGCTAATATAGTTTTTACCTCCTGCCAATCATCCGGTAAATTTTCCCGTTTTTTCACTTCATTAATTACCATATCAGCCAATTGTAGAGACATTTTCATATTATTTTTATAGAAAAAATAACGATAAGCACCTATCAAAATATCCAGATTTCCCTCAGTCTTAGCCAAAGCTTGATTAATATAATTTTCTGATGTCTCAGTATCCTCCCAATTTTCTACAGCTAACATCAATAAACTTTTGACATCTTCAGGGACATCATACCAGGAAAACTTATTTTCTTGAACTTGCATTTGTTTCAGATAAATAATATAGATATAGATAATAATTACTTTAAACTAGAAAAATTTGAAAATCTGCTAATCTTAATAACATTTTTACTTCTGTAGGTTGGGTTGAGCTTGCGAAACCCAATAGATATAGTTCAGATGAACAACGCTGCTTCATGGGAGCAAGATACTCCCACTGCCATTGCTCTTGACCAAATAATTACAATAGACAACCATTAAAATGCAGCACTACCGTTCCCAGAAATCTACAAAAATCTAATAAAATCTATAATTATCTGATTTTTGGCAAATTTTCTGTTCCTTATTGCTGGCAACGTCGGCGTTATCCAACTCCTCTGGCTGTCACGGTCGATACGTCGCCAATCCGACGGCTCCCCTAGACCCCCATAGCTAGATTTAAACTAGCATTTAAGTCTCGGCTGAAACTTTTGCTTGATCGGGCTAAATTTTTGGGTACATATCAAAATCATCCCTTGATAATGCAACGCCTTTTTTTACCGAAAAATTGTGGGTATGAGCCTCCCCTTTTAAGGGGATAATAAGCGGTCGTTTGCGGAGCAGTCCGTTAGGATGGGATGGCGAGGTCTCCTCGCCATATCAAATCGACTCCTGTGAAAAAAATTTTTCATTATTAGTCAATCCTCTTCTTTTCAAGGAGAGGTAATTATTCATTATTCATTATTCATTATTCATTGTTGAAATCACTTTCTGGTAAACCATCTATAAATCCTAGGGAGTCGCCTCTTTGAGACACTTTTTTTGTCACCCAATTTAATCGCTAAACCAAGCATAGACGGTTGTCACGAATGACAAACTCTTTAGGTATTGGTAGTTCATGCAGACTCCGTGCCACACTGCTCGTGTAGGCACCCGATGCATTCAGGATAACGCGGTCACCAACTTCTACTCTTGCCATCTTTTCGTTAAGACAAAAATAATCTGTCTCATAACAGGTACAACCTGCCAGGTCATGGACGAACATCGGTCCTTCTCGGAAAGGGATCTGAGCAACTGCTGGACGTGGTGCCCAGAACATCAAGTTCCAAGCAGAGGTATCTAAAACAACAATGCGATGACCAGAGGGATGCTCGTCTGCTGCTTTGACCTCCGCAACCAGGTAGCCTGCCATCATAGTCAATAACATTCCTGGCTCAATCACAAGCCGCACGGGTTGCTGGCGCTGGTTGTTGATACGAGTAATGGTTTTATTTACTAGATCCCAAACCCGTTGTGCTTCAGGTTTTTGCAGATGGAACAGGTAAGCCCAACCACCGCCGAGATTGAGCACTTCAACTTTAGGAAAGATTTCCAAGCAAGATACTAGCAAATCAAGGGTCTGATGTAGATCTGCTTCTGAAAAAGTTTCACCTTCATGAACATGAAGATGGACGACCTCAAGCTTATGGGTTTGTATTAAGCTGTGTAGACCGGAATCTTTTGGATCAACTCCAAATCTACTCCACCTGGTTACTACATTCTTAGCCTTGGAATCTTCGTGAAAAGGAAGGCGAAGTCGAAGCCCAACTCTTTTGTCTGGGTTAGCGCTTTCACACCAGACACGCAACTGAGACAGACTGCATAAATCTGGAATCACACCCTCAGTTGCCAAACGCTTAAGGTCAGCAACTGAGAAGCCTGGTGCTGTAGAGTAGATTGGCCACAGCCCTGCTGCTATGGCAGCATCTAGCTCTTGTATGGTGGTAATGTCTGCTCCTAGCCCAAGTTTAGCCATATGACGCAACACAGATTGGCAGCGGTTTGCTTTAACAGCCAAACAAAGCTCAATATTCGGAATTTCTCTGAGGTCGTTTCGTAAAGCCGTTACAGTGTCAGTGATGGTATCTAGGTCGTACACAAGTGCCGGGGTGGGAAGATCACTGGCAATCTTGAACAATTTCTCAGGAATAGTTGGAATAATTTTCATCCAATTTCTAAATTCAGTTACATCATCTCGCCACCCATCTTTTATTTCTTGGTTGTTATTGTGTTTTGATATCATGCTACTGCGAAATCTTAATTATTGTGAATAAGTTTTTCTTGTTGCGTCCAACTAATATAGAATCCGGGTAATTAGTTATCGTATTACTGAGGAGTAAGGAGTAACGAGTAAGGAGTAATATCAAATCCAGTTGAATACTTAATTGTATTGTTGGGGGAGATGGGGAGATGGGGAGATGGGGAGATTGAATAATGAACATATACTATATAACCGGATTCTATATAAAACCTTTTTTTACCGAATAATTAATGTTTAAAGCCTCTCCTTTAAAGGAGACAAAAGCGGTCGTTTGCGCAGCATGACCTTAGGATGGGATGGCGAGGTCTCCTTGCCATATCCAATCGACCAAGAGAGAAAAAATTTTCCTTTTAGTCAATCCTCTCCTTGAAAAGAAGAGGTAATAATTAATAATTAATTATTAATTATTAATTGTTGAACTCACTTTCTGGTAAACCATATATAAATCGTCATGAGTCACCTCTTTCAATTTAAATCCTGCCGTTTTCATAGTATCTTCTAGAACTTTGCCGTAAACCATTAAGAACTTGTGGCGATCGCTAGCAATTATTTCACCTTCTTTTTTGAAACGATAGTCTGTTTCCCAAAAGTACATTTCTTGATTGTCTAGGAAAGACAGATGCTTTTGTTGGGAGTATTGACTTAATCAAAGAATAACGATATAATAGGAAAGTATTTGAAAGTGTGAAGTCGTATCAGAGATTTGAAGCGAAGTTGTCTCGACTGCAATACCTAAATCGTCATAAAGAGGTGGGTTCTGCTAACGGTCGGGCAGCACAACGGAAGATAGCCAGGTTACATAGAAAAGTAGCAAACATCCGTCAAGACGCACTTCATAAATTGACAACATATTTAGCCAAAAACCACGGCACTATTGTCATAGAAGATTTAAACGTCAGGGGAATGTTAGCCAATCATAAGCTAGCCAAATCAATAGCTGACCAAGGATTTTATGAATTTCGCAGACAGCTTAAATACAAGTGCCAATGGTACGGCTCTGAGTTAGTAGTAGTTGATAGATTCTTTCCATCTTCTAAGACTTGTTGCAGGTGCGGTCACGTCCAAGATATGCCATTAAATCTGAGAACTTATGACTGCCCTGACTGTGGCTTGTCAATAGATAGAGATTTAAACGCAAGTATTAATTTAAGAAATGCGGTCGGCTCGACCGTGAATGCCTGTGGATGAGAAACCGCTGACGGCCTCAGTAGAAGCAGGAAGTAAACCTCAATTTGTCACGCTATGTGACGCTTTGTATCAGTTTTATAGAGCAGTAAACAATACCGTTGCCAATGTCTTGGTCGCCATCTGCATCGGTTTCTTCTGATTGAATGTTAAGTACAAACAATCCTCCGTCAACTAAATGGCGGGCAATATTGTTTAACATTTTAACGGTGTCCTCAAAATTGGGCAGAAAACTGTATAAGTGGTAATTGTTACCAACCCGACATACACCTGCCGGACCCCCATGGGAATATATTCCATCAAAAGATTCTTGTAGATCCATTGATAACACATTACCTTCTACTACCTTTGCCCGATTTCCCAAACGAGCTTTAGCCCGGTCTAACATAGCAGGAGTAAAATCTATTCCAGTTATCTCATAGCTGGGATCTAATTCGAGCAATTTTTCTGCAAGTAATCCCGTTCCTACCCCTATTTCGAGAAGTTTTTTCCGACCTTTAAGGATAGAGTCGAGGGACTGAGCTTCTTTCGCATAGTCGTAATATCCACTCTTCATAGTGGCGTCATAATACTCGGCAATGTCATCGTATTTATTCATGGTCGTAGCTCTCAGGCTTTTCTTTAAGAGACTGTTTGTAAAGTTTTGTAATATACAATGATTGACCTTTAAACTCTAACAACTTGGTTATTTATCCCAGATTTATAGGCTGAAATACCCAATTTGTCAGGGGTAAAAACACTTCATAATTATTTACAAACAACCTCTAAGACTGTTTATTGAGACTCTTTATCAAGCAAATTTTAGGACATCAAGGTCGTTTAGCCAAGTACTGCTGTATATGCTCCGCGAGTTTTTATCTCAACGTTGGTTGAAGACCCGCGCTCTCCCGAAGGGGAGCGTCGCATGGGAAAACCAATCAATTTTGCGGTTTTTTCAATAGTGTGTTAAACTTAAAAATATGGCTGCTGGGCTAGCAGTGTCAGTCTGTGGAGCGCGCTTTTAGACCGAAAAGAGGCTCGATCGACCTTGGAGGCTGGTGCATTGAAGCAGAAAAGCCTAATAGCGCGATGGTTAGGAATCCCGCGCTGTCACGCAAGTGCAGCGTCGGGAGGATGTCAATTTGTTAAAATATCTAACGGGAAGTAGGCGGCACCTCGAATAGTACCTAGTGCAGAATGGCAGAAATAACTAACCAGTTACAAAATCCTAAAAGCATTACCAATCAATACTTTTGACTTTTGACTTTTGACTTTTGACTTCCGCGTAGCGGCACTAGGCAATTTTTGCTTGGAAAAATACAATCAAATTCTCTATCGATCGACCATTCGGTCGATGGATCAAAGAAAGTAAGTTCCTCGCCAATTTCAATTGAAGTCATGGCCTTCACAACGCGATCGCTCGAATCGAAAAATACATTGGGACTACGGCTATGATTGATATACTAGAGTTGTCGCTAAATAAAGGGAAAAAATAACTCTAACCTAGACAGAGCAATAATTCCAAGCTTTTTTGAACCCCAATAGCTACAATCCTTACAGAACAAGGTTTTTGGGATTTTTTTAAGTTCTAAAGCGACAAGTCTACTATAAAAATTCTTGATCAAGCATAATATGTTGGTAATCACCAATTTGGACAGTTAAATAATTGGGGCGAGCTAGGCTCTTTTTTCCGCAAAATTTACCGAAAAGCGACGTTGAAAGCCCCCGTGTTTTAACCGGGGGATGAAAACAAGCGAGTCGTTTAGACAAGACTTCTAAAGTTTTCCTGTGCTATGATATGGATGTACAAATGTTTAGACATAAAGTAAACAGAAAGCTAGGTTTAGACGCTATGCTGACTGTGTAGGGGCACCGCGGAAATTGTCCCCAGAGAATATATCTTTGGTCATAATCATGAGAAAACGAAGCAACAAGGATTTATCGGTGTTGCGTAGTATCAACTTAGAATCCCCTCGGCGACAGCTGCGGGGAGTAGTCAAATATTACCTGTCCAGGAATAAATTCGACGGCTGTATGTAGGGATTTACTTCTAGTTGCCCTACACTCCCGGGTTTCGGCCCATGATGCAACAAAGCCGGTTTTTTCTAGGGATATAGTTTTTACCGAGAAATAGGGTGAAGCTCTCTGCCGAGTCCAGGAATGCTTAAATAGATTAACCTTATCATCTATTTCCTTATTGGACTATCACCTTTTGGTTCCAGTGTATCAGCCTGATTTCACTGGTTTGACATAACGACAGTTACACTTCTTTGCTCAAGGCTACCCATGGACACCTACTAGACGAGTTTCCAACTTGAGGCTGTCAGATATCGCCGTTTATCCCCGCTTCAAGGATTGATGATCAGTCTCGACCTTGGGGGCTATGCTTTCACCACAAGCATCAGTGGGGTAGGACTTTCACCTACATGGTTAATAAGTTGTCTAGGTTCAGCCGATAGGAATGGCTGAGAGCCATGCCCCGGTTAAGTTTTTGGGAATTATCCCAGACCCTTGACCGGGAACGGGTCGCACAGCGAAACTGCTATGAGAGGCAATAAGCGAAATGAAAGCCTTACTATTTGACATCCTCCCCGGCCTAAAGGCACGGGGATTCCTACTGAGCCGTAGCTCCTCGGCGGGTTGACGCTTTGCTTCGCATAGCTGCCGCTAACACAGGGTGCTGCTTCCTTGGCGGTAGTCTAACGCTTCCCTCCACGTCCGCGCACGAGTTTCCGAGTGCCCCCCGGCAACTAATAACACTGTACCACATATTCAATTCACTTGCACATAAAATAAAAAGTCGCCCTACAAGGGCGAGGCTTTAAACCCAATTTTTCGGTAAAAA
>NZ_JAAHGO010000148.1 GCF_010672455.1 Okeania sp. SIO2C9
GTTTAGTTCTTTTCTTTTTGGGCAGCAGTGGTTCAATTAAAGCCCACTCGCTGTCTGTCAAGCTACTTGAGTATGGCATTTTCTATCCATTATACTCTCTCACAAAGATCCGCTTAGGGGTTCTATAATCACCCCTGGAAAAAGGAATGAATTTGAGGGTAAATGCTATCAAAAAGGGTTAACATGGTTGTTAGACCGCAGTGGTACGGGTACGGGTAAAAGCCATGATGCAGGTAATTTAGCTCCCTATCTAGGTATCGATCCTTGAGTATCAACTAAAACAGCAGTTTGTGGGGGTAAAGATTGAGAAGTTGACGGCTTTTGATTTGACTCCTGACGCTGCTACTAGGAGCGATCGCGACACAAGAAAGGCCATTGAATTGGCCATGCGTTGGGAGAGAATGGGCCAGAAGGTGACTCAGGAGGGATTAGCTCAGGAGATGGGATGTAGTCAAAGTTGGGTAAGTAAGATTTTTAAGAGGTTGTGTCCTGAAGGGGGGTATAAGCAGACAATTAAATTATTCCACTCCCTTAATAATCTATTTTTAAGGAAGTGGAATAATTCTGATAATCCCATGGATGGGTTATCTGATGAAGTGAGGTGGATAGCTGAGACTTATTTTCCAGCGTTGGTATCTGATTTGATTAATGGTGATGAACTACCGTCAGATTTGATTGAGATGGTGGACATAGCTAGGGAGGATTTTGGAGCTGATTTGTTCAAGTTGTTGGATATTGATACAGTTTTTGATTTTATTATGGGGTTGGTGGGGCAACTGCCTGGGGATTTGAGGCAGTTGTTTGAGGATATTCTTGGACCACCACCAGATTTTGCTTCTGGGTGACTAGATTTTATAGCAAAAATTAACCTACTTTGGGAGTAGGCAGGGCGGAGCTATGGTCTAATCATCGCTATACCAAGCGGGTTCATTGTAGTGGCGCATACGAGTGGTTTTTTTTGTAGAGATGACGTGTTCTGATTCATCACCTACAACTTCATTCATTTGGTTTTCTTCAATTTGGTCTAATATCTGGGCATATTTAATGCCTAATTTAGAGTATCCTGAGTTCCATAATTTCCACTCATCATAAGTTTTATAGGGTCTGTCTTCTACAATTTTTCTACACTCATCCAGTGTAGAACATCCTTTAGCACCAGGAAAAGAACGATGCCTGACTCTAGGATACCATTTCCCATTTTTCTTATATGCTGTAGCTTCATAGGACTTGGGAGCTTTCATGATTAAAGCTGCTTCATTACCTTTTTTAGAAGTAAAATATACATATCCTTCTCCTGTAGTCCAAGCTTTCCAGTTATCTGAGGCTAAAATATCATCGCAGCGTTTTTTTAAGTATAAGAAAGTGCATTTATCTTTGGCATCGTAGTCGCCAATCCACTTTAAGACTTCATCTGAACTCATCCCTAATTCTTTTAATTGTTTCCGAGTATAATAAACGTCTCGATTTATTACTTTTTTTCCCATATTATTTACCTCCAAAATATAATGCGATAGCACAGGCCATTAGGTTTAACTAGCTACTAATAGTATCATCCATCCTATCAAAAATAGGAATTGTTCTATTTTATACTATTTATATAGTGTAACAAAAAATCTAAGAACTAATCAAATAAAAGTGAAGATGTCTTTACCATTCTAGACATGGATGGCACCATTCGTAAATCTAAGTATACTTCATATTGACATTAACTATTTATAATTTTAATTGATAATTTAGTAGTAGATATATCCTGAAACAGTGGACTATTAATTGTTAATTACCTAATTGATATTGTAGGACCTTCTCTCCTAAAGCTGTCTCTAAAAAATTGTAACATATACCACTTTAAAATGTTATAATTATAGTGGACAGCAGACAAATAAAGATGGCAGTCAATATAAAATCCGTACATCACTATTTGACATTATTAATAATTAATTAGGAGAAAAACTACTATGAAATTTGTTAGTCCTAAGATAGATTATGCTTTTAAAAAAATCTTCGGTTCACAACAAAGTCAAGATATCTTAATTAGCTTTCTCAATGCCATAATTTATGGGGGGAAAAAAATTATTCAGTCTTTGACAATTGTTAATCCTTTTAATCCTGGTCAATTGCTCAGTTTAAAAGATACATATTTAGATGTCAAAGCTGTTTTAGTAGATGGTTCTGTTGTAGTGATTGAAATGCAGGTTGCTAGAATGGCTGGTTTTAATAAACGAGTAGCTTATAACCTAGCTAAAGCTTATGCAAATCAATTAGAAACAGGAGAAGATTATCTCTTACTTAATCCAGCTATAGGGGTAACAATTACGGATTTTATTTTGTTTGAAAATAATGAGGATGTTATTAATAAGTTTGTCTTTCAACAAGAGACTAAAAAAATTAAATTTCTGGAAAAAGAGTTACAACTATTTTTTGTAGAATTACCCAAGTTTAAGAAAAATTTGTCTGAGTTACATAGTTTAAGTGATAAGTGGATTTATTTTCTCAAAGGTGCTAGCCGTTTAGATGAGATACCGGAGAATTTAAGAGAAGTTTCGGAAATAGAAAAGGCTTTAAATATTGCTAATAAAATTAACATGACAGCGGAAGAGTTAGACATAGTTGAGCGTCGAGGAATAGCAATGCAAGATGAAAGAGGACGGATAACTTATGCGGAACAACAAGGGGAACAAAGAGGGGAACAAAAAGGCCAACAAAAAGGGAGAGCGCAATTAATAATACGTCAACTTAAAAAGCGTTTTGGAGAAGTTCCAGAGGCAATAATTAGTCAAATTGAGGATTTATCAGTTGCAGATTTGGATAATTTAGGGGAAGATTTTTTAGACTTCAATAATTTGGAAGATTTGTTGAGTTGGTTGCAGGAACGATCTTGAACCACAGTAGGGATATTTCAGCGCTCTTCGATCGCACACGCCAAAACCAAACTTCTTGTATCCCAGGTTGTTGATAGAACTAGAGATATTACTAGAATTGTTTTTTGTATGAACGATCGCTCATACTCAGCTTCTACCCCAGCAAGTATAAATGGCTGGGGTGGATAAAAAGTTTGACTCAAGTATCTCCTACCTCTTATTATCAGAAAATCTGATCGAAGGCGTTGGTTGAGACCTATATTTTTTTGTGAGCGTCCCTAAGTCGTTGCGCATATTTTTCAGCTTGTAGTTCTTCTTGAAAAAAAGCTACAGGTACTCGAGTTGTTAGAATAGTGTCTGAATCATCATAATTTTGAAAAAATACAGCATAAACACGATCATCTGTATCAAAAACAGTATTAATGCTAACAAAACCTAGTAGATTTGCAAAAGTATCAATCTCATCTGGTGGATAATCTAAGTTATGCTGCATTAAATATTCTTTTTGATCGTACTTGTCAAAAACCCCCACAGTGAATGTTCCTACCTCTTTTCCAATATTACGTTGATTTTTTATATCTCTTCCAAAATTAGGATCTAACTGTTTTCTACGTTTTGCTTCACCCATACAAATTACTCCTAAATGTATTGCGAACGCTCTCCACAAAACCTGATATTTTTAATAGGAATTGTTATAGTTATACTATTTATATAGTATAACAAAAAAATCTAAGAACTAATCAAGGTGGAGTCAAAGCTGGCCATAAATTATTTGATGATTGTATTAAAGAGCAGCAAATTACTTTAGATATATTTCCAGAAATATCGAAAATACTTTTTTGCCTTTTGATGGAAATCAATTAGCGGTAGTTTATCCTAGCTTTTGTTCGAGTTTGATAATGTGAGGAAAAATCAAAAAAGGAGAGCTTGAGTATGGTATCTATTCCAGACCTAGAAAAAAATTTAGCAAAAATGCAGCAGCTCCTTAATGCTGCACAAAACGAAGTACAAAAGAAAACTTTTCAAGATATTATTGATAATTTAACTAAACAATTAGAACAGGAAAAATCTAAATTAAATCCGACTAAAGCGGAGGGTTTAAAAGTAGATAAACCTTCAGAGAAAGAGAAAACATTTCAATCAAGTCAGCAGTCCAAAACTGAAACTAAAAAACAGACAGAATCAAACCCTAAATCTGAATCTCAAAAAGTAGCTACTTCAGAAGTTAAAGAAGAAGAAAAATTAGAAAATAAAGAAGAAGAAAGCCTACCACCTAAACAAGATTATGCTTTCCAAGGTATAGGAACTTTATATGGCAAAATAGTCAAACGATATGAGGATAATGATGCTTACTACAATCTAATTTCAGAAGGTAAAACTTATGAATTAATTTATAATAGCCCAAAGGTAAAAGAGTTTCTCAGGCTAGACTACAATCCTGACAAAGATAGGTATGTAACTGTTTATCCTTACCTCACACATTTCCCTAACAAAAATACTCCCCCCAAACTAGGTTTTACAATAATTGCAGCCAATGATAATCCTCATTTAGATTTAAAGGTTAATGAGTTTAAACTATCAGGTTTGTGGCAGTTTATAGGGGTTTGTAAATGTCCTGTAATTTCTATTCATAGGAATAGAAAAGGAAAAGGCGATCGCGTCTCACGATTAAAGAAAAAATTTGATAATGAGAAACTAAATAAGAAATTAACTAGGGCAAATCACGTTCCTGTTCTGTGGAAAGATTCACCAGTTAAACCTTTTAGATTTAATCCTAAGTTAGAGAAAGATAAACAAGGTTCACGCTACTTTGTAGAAATTAAAGCTAAATTTTTACCTGGTAGAGAACAATGGGGATTTATGGAACTACTTGGAGAGCCGACACTAGATGTCCCTAAGTTTTATAAACCTGAGAAAATTTCTAATTCCCAAGTAGCATAATATCCTTTTCCCGACCGCAAATTGGGAAAACTTATCTCTACGAATGTGAAGTTCTCTCCCGTTAAATCGCCTGATTATAACGGGAGACCCCTTGCCGAATCTAGTAGTTGATTTTGGTTTGAATCCCCATACACTCATATTGCTGTCTCCAGCAATCCTTCTTTAACTTAACAAATTCCTGCTCGAAACGCTTTTGCAGCAGCAAGAGGACTTGGATTCTGAATACATTCGGTTAATAACTCAATGTTTAATTCAGGTAAAACTTTACTGTGATTAATGGCCTCATAACCAAAAGTTGCAGTGAATTGCTTTGAATCTTGTCGCAGATGGTAAATAGCAAGGCGATCGAATTGCCAAAACCAAACTTCTTGTATCCCAAGTTGTTGATAGAGAGCCAACTTATTAATTCCACCCGACGTGACAACGACTTCAATGGCCAAATCGGGGAATTCTTTATCTGTGCCAATACAATAACTCTCGTCTGGTTCGCCTCCCACAGACTGTTCAGATTTACTAAAAGTTGTGGAACCTGTGGGAAAGTATTCTGTGTTAGTTTCCAGAAAGTAAATTTCTAACAACGTTCCAATTCGGGTTTTTCCACTTTCATGCCGACGACTAGGGGCCACGATTTCCAAAACTCCATCTAAATAACTGATACGGTAGGAGGAGCTATCCCCCAAGACTGACAATAATGTTTCGTATTGTGACCAACTCACCGGATTAATGGTATGACGTTCTTCCGGGTCGTCAATCTGGAGACGTTCGGATAAGTCATTTAATAGAATCATAGTTTACTGAGCTATTGAAAAGAGTCTCTATTTTAACTCACGGGGTGACAAGCAAGCTTAATGGTATATCTAAAGAGATTATAGACTTTTTTGAAGGCTGATTGCGTATTAATTGCCTAAGTTCAAAAATGGTTGCTTAGGTTCTTTGTACTTCCGTTTTTTAGTGTCTATATTTCAATTATAGACATCAAATAGACAAGGAGAGACAAACTGATGTACACATCTAAAATTCTTATTAGCTATGGGTTACAGGGAAATGAAGAGAATTATGGAGACAATGTAATAGACTTCCATATAGACACAGCATTCACAATGTTTGAATGCCATCACGCAGCAATCGAGATTAGTTGAAAAATTTTATAAGGAGTACAAAAACAAATGACCTATACTTTAGGTTCCTCTGTGAAACCGAAAATTTCCTCTACTCGTCAGAGGCTTTCTACTGTTAGTTTTGAGGGCGTTGAGTCAATCACACAGCATGATTACGATCTCCAGAAGCAGCACAAAGAAGGTCAAATGCGCTCGCTTGATTTGCAGATTATGGATAATAACCTGCTGGCTAAATCTTGGGATGTAGCTGCTTCTGGTGAGAAAGTTAAGCAAAGGCAAATTAACTACAACATTGAAAGCACTAACACTGATATTGCTGATGTTAAACAGTTAATCGCAGATGTAAATTATGAGCAAGAGCAGACTCGCCTTTCTTTGTCTCAGGAAAAGCATTCTCAGCTCCAGGATAAATTGATGTTTGAGCAAGCGTCTTCTGTGCAAGAAAGAGAGATGATGACGATTCATGGTAACACTCGGCATCTGCAAATAGAGGAATCTAGGCTGAATCTTACTCAATTGGAAGTTAGTTTAAAATCTCGATATGCCACAGATTTTGATGTGTTGGATGCAATATTTATTGAAGATTCAACTGGTTTAACTTAGGAGATAAAAAATATGAAGTTTAACTTCATCCCGCTGGTTATTATCGTTAATTTCTTGGTTTTTTTGCTGTTTTTTGCTGCTTGTGTATTGACTATCAAGCTTGTTTTTAACTAGCTATCAGCTTTCAGCTATCAGCTCTCAGCTAAAAATCCGAGGGTATAAGTCTCCCACTATATTTAGAAAAAATTAGTGGTGTGTGTTAATGGGGGTTTGAATCCCCCATTATACACAGTGAAAAGCTGATTGCTGATTGCTGACTGCTGACTGCTACTTCAACCTTTAGTGGAATCTTTCGTTCTTTAGTTTTATAGGGGGTTGCTCCCCTATTTTTTTCTATTATGAAGTTCAAAATTGCAGTGGCAGGGATTATTGTTTCTACAGGAATATTCGTTTTTTCATCAATGAATGTGTACCTGGAGAAAAAGATTAAGTTAGTATTATTAGGTAGCTCTTTTTTGGGAATTATAGTCAGTACTTCTACCCAGGCAAATACTATTAATTCCTCTCAAGAAAAAATCGATAAAATTTCAAAAGAAGCTGATTTAGAATTAGCAAATTTACAGCAGCAAAATGAATACTTAATAAATTCTCTACAAAATAAAATTGTTGAAGCTACTCAAGAAAAGGATCTTAAAATATCTGAATTGGCTCAGAAGCTGGATGATTTAACTCGTGAGTTAAAAACCTGTGATGCTCGTTTAGAGAATGCTTCGATAGAAATTGCTAATAGGTATGAAGCCGAAATAGCAGTTATCAAACAACAATTAAATGATAAGTTTACCACTGAATTAAGTCAGGCGCTCGCTGTATCAGATGAGCTTAGGAATCAGTTAGACTTATCTCAGCATAAACTAGAGCAGTTTTATAGTAGAGAAAATAATATAATCGCTGAAGAAAGAAGGTTAGACGATCTAAAGAAACAGTTGAACTTGTACAAAGAACAACTGAAAATAAATCAAGAGAAATCTGCCTTGGAAGTAGAAAAAGCTTTATTGGCAGAAAAAGATAAATTTGATGAATTAGTAAGAACTAATGAGCTTTACAAGCATCAGCTTTTAAAATATCAAGATGCACTAAACTCTCTACAATCTGAGAATACTAATTTAAAGAATAGTAGTAAGCTAAGAATTGCTCATGGTGCAAGTTACGAAGCTTATCTCTCTCAAATAATTCAGAATACTTATTTAGAGAACGAAATTAATGTTTCCTTTGCTGAGTTTAATCGCTATGGAGATACTTTAGCTTTCAAATTTTACCTAGTAGATTCTACCAAAGCTTCTAAAGCTTTAAAGATTAATCATTCCTTGGAATTATCAACAGGTAAGTTTTGCAATACTGAGGTAAAAGGAGGATACTTGTTAGTAAAAACAGAGAATGAAAAATCTAGAGATGTTAATCCAATTATTGTCAGCTCCGGTACTACTAAAAAGCGTGATACTTGTTAGTTAGATGATACCTTTGTTAAATCTCACCACGACTTAATTATTGGCGCAACTGGTAGGGGAAAATCTACTTTAGTAGATAATATTGCTGCTTTAGCTAATATTCATTTTGGAGGGAACGCAGAAATCTTTGTAATTGACCCCAAATATCCTTATAGAACCCCTAAGCGGATCTTTTTTTTCGACAATCAGGCGATCGCCAATCTCTTAAGCAGCAGTCGAACAAAACAAAGATTGACCTTGGCTGTGGCATTTTCTATCGACTACAGCATTACCCTTATTTCGCTTTTAGCCCATGCACTGAGAGACAGACTTGCACTTTGTCTGAATCCTGGGACTATGGAGTCATACGGTATCCGCGTAGGAAGGAATTTAACCTCCATGAATATCAGAGTTACCAAAAAATGAGGGTATGTGCCTCCCCTTTTAAGGGGATGAAAAAAATATTTAGTTCAGTATTTCAAGCCTCCGACTTCAGTCGGAGGTTCACTGATAACTGATAACTGATAACTGATAACTGAAATGACCCTGGGTTCGAGGACTGGCTGAACGTAGCCACTAAAGACTACTTAGGCAAAACGAGTCGCACATAGGCAGTCAGGGGCTACACCTGCGTGTTTGGCAAGTATTGTTTTTTGTTTATTATTAACTTTAAGTTTGGTCTTGATTGATTGCATTTGAATTGGTAAGCCATGAAGAAAAGTCTTTGATAATACAGTCAAACTTTAATATATGAAAGAAAGCAAACAATCAGCATATTTTAAATATTTCTTGACATTTGTCTAACTTTGTCCAGTTATTCGGCTTCAGTAGTTAGCCCTTCTTCCTTCTTCCTTCTGCCTTCCTTATTAAGATGCACCCAAAAATTGAGCTTGTTGAATCCATTTTTGAACCAGATCGACAGTGGGACAAAGGTCACGTCTTTGCATAGTTGATACCTGTAATTTTAGGATTTGTTGATGCAATCTGTGGATAGGTATTTGAGCTAGTTGAGTAACTGAAGCAATACCAGCATGAAGCAGAAGTCCACAGTATTGACAGCCAATACTAGGAACTCTAGCTAAGTCTGCTAATGCCACCCATTTCTTGATATATTGAAGATGAATTTGTAGTTGATTTGCTAGGGTTAATTTTTGTTGGGGAGTTTGAGTTATTTCTAGTAGTTTTCTAGTAGTAGTAATGCCATATTCTATTAGTAATTCTTGATGTTGCTTACTTAAGCCTGGTAATTTTTCAATAGACCAGTTTTGAGATTTTGTTGATTGTTTTTTTTGTGTTATTTTCATGTTTATTTTTTCTATTTTTCAGCTTTGAGCAAATTATAAATGGCTCCTATACCTGATACCAATTACCAAAAATAATGCTATACTTTTGATTAATTCGGCATATCCAATTAACTAAGAGAAGAAACAGAGAATATAAAACAAAAATGCCTCTTAGTCTTAGCTTATAGGTAATTTACCAGACTTAATATTTTTCAGCTTTTGAGGGGTTTGACTATTGGAACTTAAACATTTTATGGTCGAAAAATGGCGCTCGTGTCAGTCTAGATCAAGAAATTACGTCAATGCCCTAAAAATGCCTATTCTATTTTGTGTAAGTCCCACTATATATATAGCAATCGTAAATCATTTGTAAAAAGTTAAAAAATAGATAAAAGCTTGAAACTTTTATCCCTGTCCCCTGACAGGAATGAATTACCGAAAAATTGGGTTTAAAGCCTCGCCCTTGTAGGGCGACTTTTTATTTTATTTGCAAGTGAATTGAATATATGCTATGGTATTATTAGTTGCCGGGGGGCACTCGGAAACTCTAAACGGACGT
>NZ_JAAHGO010000149.1 GCF_010672455.1 Okeania sp. SIO2C9
CTAGTTGCAATTAATTCTGGCTCAGTTGCAGTTAATCTTGGCTCAAACGTTAATCTAGTTGCAATTAATCCTGGCTCAAAAAGTTCGTTATTGCTGGTCCGGGGCTTTCTTATTGCTGGCCGCTACATTTACCAAGTAGGTGATGATGTAGTTGTATCAGCGATCGCATCATCACCGCAAGCTTTGAGGTTGACTAACTATCGTCAATGCATCTAAAATTAAGTGAAATATGTCCAAAAAACCAAGGTACGACGAAGATGAAAATGTGTCTCGTCATAGCGCAACTCACCCAAAAAAGTGTGCTGAAATGGCAAAGAAATATGGATGGGAGTTGAACCGTATTGAGAAGAATGAAGTCGAATAGTATGCTCTAAGCAAGGAGTGAAGTACCTCAACTAAACTTCGTTATAGTTGAGGCTCCCCCATCTAAAATGAAACACTTTTAGATGAGGACTCCTTATACCTTCTGTCAGAGTGATAGTTTTAATAAGTATATTTGAAGATAGCATCACCTAATGCTTTCCATGTTTCAGGACCTACCACTCCATCTACTGCAATATCAGGCGATGGAAAAGGAAAAGTAGCGTTATAATTTTTTTGAAACTCAGTTACTATTTGTTTGGTTTGATTATCATATTGGGCATCAAATATTACATTATCGGTAATAAGAGCTGGTCTTCCAACTGGTAGACCGAACCAAAAGATTGAAGATAACAATTGTTCAAGAAACCGAACAGCATCTCCACTATCCCCTTCTTTTAATACTGGCATTGTTGATACAGTCATTGTTGATACAGTCATTTGAGAAAATTCCTTAGTTTAGTTGAATACGCATTAACGCTATATATAGTGTATTGATTGGTATTTATCAAGATAAATTCACTGTAATTAGTGTCGTTGCGTAAGTTTGACTCTATATTTTTATCATCTCCTAGTTTTTGGGGAAGTGGGAAAATGTGCATCAGTTATCGCAACGCCACTTTTTATTGTGGATGGACGTGCATTTTCTTGCACATTGATTAGCAGTCAGGGGTGGCATTCTGCCATAACAACAGTTGTGTAGGGAGATATGATTTAATATTTGAACTTTGACCTATTAAATTATAAAGATGAAGAAAATACTATTTATTTGTAGTCAAAACCGATTACGCAGTCTTATTCGATGTCAAAACCACTGGCTCATTGTGACTCTAGTTGTGATGCTCACCACCATGTTTTGGAGTTTGACTATCTCGGCAATAAACAGCCCCACTCAGGTTGTTTTGGGAACGGCAACTCAGGGGGGCGGGTTTCAACTTTTTGGTCAGAATTTAGCTGAAGTGGTCAATGCAGCCAATTCGAGTCTCAAAGTCAAAGCGATCGCTACTCGTGGCAGTACCGAGAATATTTCCCTACTTGAAACCGGGAAAATCGACATAGGTTTGGTCGAGGGCAACGCTGCCCATCAAGTGCTAGCGAACCCTGAGAAATCTCCAACTGGCTTGAAGGTTCTATTTGTGATGTATCCTAACCCTGGTATGTTTGTTGTCCAAGCCGATTCTTCAGACCGCCGTATCACTGACCTAACAGGAAAGCCCGTTGCCTTTGGGACACGCAATTCGGGTCTGCGGATTCTGGCGACTAATGTGCTGGATGGGATTGACCTCAGTCCTGAACAGGACTTTACTCCTATTATTCTGGAGAAAGCTTCAGATGGCCCTCGCCTGGTACTAAGTGGAGAGGTGGCGGCATTATGGGGTGCAGGCATTGGCTGGCCGGGTTTTGTGAAGGTCGCGAATGGGCCAATGGGCGCTCGTTTTATTGCTCCCTCATCCACTGAGATTCAACAAATTCTTGCCAAATATCCTCACCTCAAAACGATGAGTGTCCCTGCTAACACCTACAAGGGACAAGACCAGACTATTGATTCCGTGGGACTCTGGTCATTAATTCTAGCCCGCCCCGATTTGCCGGAGGAGATTGCATATCGCCTGGTTGGGGCGATCCATCAGGGTCAAGCTGCACTGGCAGAGCGACTGGCTCAGGGGCAATATACCACCCTAGAGAACACGGTGGAAAATGTTTACCCTGAAAACCTTCACCCAGGTGCATCGCGCTATTTTCGAGAGTCGGCATCATCTAGTAGACTAACTAATTAGCTATAAAATGAAGAAAATCATCATTGGTGTGATGGGTCCGGGAAGTGGCGCTACTTCATATGACCTGAAAAATGCCTATAAACTTGGTCAATTAATTGCTCAAGAATCTTGGGTTTTATTGACGGGTGGGCGAGAGATGGGGGTGATGGATGCTGCGAGTCGTGGTGCGAAGTCTGTTAATGGTTTAACTATTGGTATTTTGCCTGGGAATAATTTTGATGGTATTTCTGAGGCGGTTGATATTCCTATTGTTACTGATATGGGTAATAGTCGAAATAATATTAATGTGCTTTCGAGTGATGTTGTTATTGCCTGTGGAATGGGTGCGGGTACTGCTTCAGAGGTGGCTTTGGCAATTAAGAATAATAAAAAGGTGATTTTGTTGAGTTGTAATTTAGAAAGTCAGGCTTTTTTTGTTGCTTTGTCTCCTGAAACAGTTTTTGTGGTGGATACTCCAGAAAGTGCTATTGAGGCGATTAAAATTTTGGTTTGAAAATTAAGGTTTCGGTTTTGTTGTTCATGCTAGACTGCTTCATAAAATTCCCAATTATGCAAGGGTTTGACTGAACGGATTAATATTATTTGCATTAGCTATATGTGAAATATTAAATCTTGTTTCCCACGATATGATAAGTCTGTATTGCTGATTTTTTTTTGTGTTCTTAATAACTGATTTATTATTGGTTTACAACTATTCAAAAAAATTAACTATTAATAGCTATTTGACTTAAACGTTTAAGGATGCGAAGAAAATCGAAAAGTTCATTGCCAGGATTGCGTATAGCAAATATTTTTGATGTAGCATATTGAGGAATTTCTGTTTTGACTAGCTTGACAAAAATGAAACTGCCACCTGTAACAATTAAGCCATAATTTGGACGTTCAGCTAGGGAGCTAGCTAAAAGATAAGTTAGTAGTTGAGCCAGACCAACTTCTATAGAAAACTCGGCTCTTTTTGATTCAATAACCATTACCCATAACTGCTCTTTCATAACAAGAGTATCAATTCGACCTCTAATAATTACCTCTTTATCTGCTAATTCTAAATTAACAGATTTCTCAGAACGAATATGATAGGGGTAAAGAAAAAATTTCCCGATAAATAAAATCGGATCGACTATTGCCATTCTGACAATATCTTCTAAAACAGGTGGATTTTGTAATAAGTTAAAGTATCCCTCCTGAACCTGATTAAGTAGTTCTTTTTCCAAGTCACTAATCTCTTGCAAATCATCTTGCCATTCTCGAAAAAATTGCTCGTTCCTGACTAATTGTAAGCCAAAATTATCAATCAAATAGCGGAGAGTTACTTCTTGGGATTGAATAGTTTGAATCATAATTGTAAAATGGTTGTTCGAGTGGACGAGTAGCTTGCTCTTGATTACTGCAATTACCCACTACTCAGTGATATTGGGTTTTGATGCCATTTCAGCCAGTGCAGCTTCAGTGATATAAATGAAATAATTATTGATTAAATTTAACTTTCTCCCTTATAAGTTGATGACCAACCAAATAATTTCCGTAATTTTTGAGAAGGGTTAAATTTAAAAACACTTGTTTTTCCCCTCTTAACTTGTATATAAAAACTTCCAAAATCTCGTAAACTTACACTCTCTCCCTCCTTAAGACATTGATAAATTTCATCTAAAGTAACATTAATAACTTCTTCCACTACTTGAGTATCATAACTAACTTGTTCAGAAACACGCTTAATTAATTCTTTTTTGTTAATCGACATATCAGTTAACTATAAAATAATCAACTCCAAATATATCTGATTTATTCATTCATTTTCCTCCTTGTTTTATTTCAACAAATTCTTGAGGAAACTTCTCACTTAAAGGACAATCAAAATAATAATTACACCAAAACTCAGCCACTTCTAGTAACATCGGAACAGAATGACGAGGACGGATATTGATGAGTATCACAATAATTTGCCATTATAATTGTTATAATTGCTCAATTTTCATCTGCAACTCTCTAAGGTCAGGATATCGATCAATGTCAATATTAGTAATTGCCCAACCAAAAAAAATATTGAGGGATATGTATTGAGATTTCTGTCGCTGCATTTCTTTTTGAATATCCTTACCATGGAACCAGATTAAGTATTGTTTTTGTTCCCAGAATTCCTCTTGAGCAAATTTTTGTTGATATTTCTCAAAGCTTTCTTCAAATCTCTCTTGTGTTACTGTATCAACAACTTTTCTAAATTGTTTTATTAACTCTATTGCTTCATTTTTACAATCTAATAAATCTAATGATTTAGGAAGTTGTCCACTACCTCCAGTCCAAGTTGTTTTAAGCTGTGTTCTTGTGGCACTATCTAGTAATAAATTAGCTAATGACCATCGCACAGTTTGATATTCTTTTAAGTTCCTTGCTGCTGACTCTATCCATTCTGAAATAATTTCTATTCCTGGTGAATTACCATGTCCCCATTTAGAAGTAGGATTATTTTGTTTTTCTTGATATTTTTCTTGCCAATAAGTATGAATTAAATCTGAATGTAAGAGATAATTTTCGACACAAGGGCGATGAGTTAACCAAACATTTCTTCTGAGCTGAATTAATCCAATATCTGAGGTAGGTTCAGCATCAAAATCTCGGTCTCGAAAAACCAAATACTTTTTATTGTCTATATTCGTTGAAGAGAAATAACCCTCAATAAATGTAGAAAAGCCAAACTTACCACCAGATGGAACAATTGTTGCTATATTTGTGACAATTTGATTGAGGAGTTGGTAATCTAAACTGGTTTTCTTACCTTCACAAAAAATAAACTTTCCGCTACTAACAACGCTCACAATTACACCTCTAATCTCACAATTTGTGCTTCAGGAATTAATTGCTCAATATAATCAGAGTGAGTTGTAATAATAAATTGATTATTTTTACCTAATTTTGGTAAAGCTCTGAGCAATGTTTGTTGCATAGGAGGGTGTAAGTGAAGTTCAATTTCATCAATTAATATGACTGAATTATTAATATTCCAATTGACAAAATCCATAATTATCGGAAAAATTGCCCGCTCTCCACCGGACATTTCAGAAATTTCATATTGGTTTTTTCCATCAGATAAATAAAACCAAGGTTCACTGAAGATATCATCTATATTTTCTCGTGGAATAGGGCCTTCAAAATAATGTTCGGAAAAGACAGTTTTGTAAGCTTGCTCAATCTCAGCATATAAGTCTTTTTGTCCTGAACGAAGCTGTGCGATTTTACCTGTGTTTATATCTTGATGAAATTGTCGCCATTTGGAAAGACGGTCTCGTAAAATATCTTCAGTAATTTCTAGTTTTTGTTGGTGATTTTCTGGTGTTAAACTGGTGGAAGTTCTTTGTTCTGTATACCAGAGAATTGTGCCTACTTTTTCAAATACTTGAAAACCTTCGGAACGGAGTAGTTGTTTGGCATATTCTCGTCCTTTAAATTGAAATAATTCGGCTGCAATATTAGCTTGAATACCCTCTCCTTTCCATCTTAAAGAAACCAAATTTTCTGCTGCTGGAGGAACTTCTAATTTGCGTCCTGTATCTTGTAAAATTTGGTAAAATTCAGATATAGATTTGAGTTCTGGAGATGAAAACTGGATTTGAAGATTAACCTCTGGTTCAATTTTTTTCCAATTATTACTAAGTAATTCGTAGTTAAATCCTGCCCAATCTAAATCTGAGAGTTTTTGTAAGCGTCCAGTTGCTACTCCTAGAGTAGCTGCAATTGCTTGTAAAAGGCTAGTTTTACCAGCACCATTCATGCCAATTATTAGAATAATATCTTGTGCTAAACCTGTCTCTGTATTTGTAAAATCAAATTGATAATCTTCAAATTTTTTGAAATATTTTAATTGAATAGATTGAACTTTCATATATCTTGGGTTATTTTTTCTGCTCCGATCATTTAATAGCAGCTCGAACGGCTCAAATAGTGAAGTTTATGTCAAGTCTAGATATAGTTTATCAGCGAATAGTTAAGATTTTCTTTGATTTTGTTAGCGGTCGCTTTTTCTATGTTTTTCTATATTTTTTTGTTGATTAAAATTTCTCCAAACTTGCACCATTACAAGAGTTAAAAATTTGTCAATTACTAACAATCATCCTTCTTTTGTTGTGCATGAATGACTACTTTCCAAATCTAAATCAAGAGTTAACTGCCCATATTGTTCCCACAACTTCATTCTTCGTACCTTCTGGGTTCGGTTCCAGTCATTACGGTCGAAATTAAGATGGCAGACAGAGCAGAGAGCTTTAAGATTGTCAACTTCACAATTAGCAGGATTATGATCCAAATGAGCCGTAGTTAGTGTAAATCGTTGAGGCTTGGTAATTCTGATAGTGCCGCGTTCATCGTCTTCCACCACTTTGTAAAGATGAACTAACCACTCTGGATCATTATCCTTAAGCCATTGTTCGGTCTGCTTCTGAGATATTCCAGGTGGTCTACACGGTCGCCCACACCATTCGCAAGTCCAATTAGCACTTTGTTTAATGAATGAAGCGATTTCTTTCCAGTTATCGGGATACAAATTTATATTTATTGGCATTAATTGTTTTTCTACATTTATATCTATCTACATCTATTAATAATTTTACCCCTAATGTTATGGGTAAATCAGAACCACTTTCTGATAGTATTCAATTACAGCACCATATTTCCCAGAGAAAAACACATGATTATAGCCTTTGTCAATCAGAAAGGAGGCACAGGAAAGTCCACTTCGGCCATCCATCTAGTCTACTGGTTAATGCAACGTGGTTCAGTTATTCTTGTAGATGCAGATGCCCAAAACAGTAGTTCAGTCTGGGCAGAAACACTCCAAATGCCTTTTCAAATTATCAGCGACCCAGAAGAAATCTTTGATGCTCTCCCAATCCTAGCCAAAGAATATGACAACGTAGTGGTAGACGGGCCTGGAGGAATGAGTGAAGTTTCCAAAGCTATATTATCCCGTTGTGATATTGCTCTAGTACCCTGTCAACCATCCGGTCTCGACCTCCGTAGTAGTAATAAAACACTACGCTTTATTAACCAGGCTCAAGAACTACGTCAGGGTGTGCCAAAAGCTTTTCTCTATCTTAATCGAGCCACCAAAGGTACAATTCTCCTTAGAGAATCTCGGCAAGTCCTAGCAGAATCTTCAATTCCAACCCTGCAAACCGTAATCTATCAGAGACAATGCCTCGCTGATGCCCCTGGACAAAACAAGACAGCATTTCAAATGTCCGGCGCTATGGCTACTTCCTCTGCATCTGAATTTGACTCATTATTTATAGAAGCATTTTCAACCGCAGGAATAGAAATGAAAAATCCTGCAACAAAAAGCAAATCTTCTAGGTCTACCAAGTCTACTAAGACTAGAGCTAAATCTAAGCCGAAATCTAAATCTTCTAAGTCCAAAGTTTCTTGACGATGACAAAAAGAAATCCACTCCGCAACTTTATATTTGACACAAAAGAAACTTCTTCTATGTCCACCACTTCCTTACAGTCCACTACAGGACAACAAGAGATATCCATAGAAGAAATTGTTTTACCCCCATCTCAACCACGACGCTATTTCGACCCAGAGAAACTAGCTCAACTAAGTGCTTCTATTTCTCAGTTTGGCGTACTTGAACCACTATTAGTCCGACCTACTAACAACAACTTATATGAGTTAGTCGCAGGGGAGAGACGTTTAAGAGCTTCAAAAATGGCTGGACTAACTTCTGTGCCTGTAATTATCCGCTCTCTCAATGATGAGGATGCCTGGCAATTATCGTTGATAGAAAATCTACTAAGAGAAGACCTCAACCCTCTTGAAGAAACTGAAGGTATTTTGCAACTATTGGCCATCCAGATAGATGAAAGTATTCCCTCTGTGGTAAAGTTGTTAAACAGAATGCAAAATGAGGAAAAAGGAAAAGTTACCCCTAACGTTATGGGTAGCCCTACTGCTCAAATCATAGAATCAGTATTTGAAGACCTGGGACTGATGAACTGGCAATCCTTTGTTAAAAATCGCCTTCCATTGTTAAAATTACCCCCAGATATTCTAGAGGTTCTGCGCTCTGGAAAGCTAGATTATACAAAGGCAGTAGCAATAGCTAAAGTCAAAGACGAGGCCATGAGACAAAGTTTACTGGAAGAAGTAATAGAAAATTCACTGTCTTTGTCGGGGATTCGACAAAGAGTGGCAGAAATTAATCAGACTGTAAAACAAGAAGATACCTTGAAAAGTGGTCTGGACAATACCTATCGTTTAATTAAGAGTTCGAGAATTTGGGATAATACTAAAAAAAGAAGACAATTAGAAAAGTTATTGGTTCAGATAGAAAAACTTGTTAGCGGAGAATAAGAAATTTATCTATTACTCAAAGTAATAACACTAAATATATTGAATTATTGGAACAGCTAGTCGGAGCGATCGCTGCGAATATTCAAGCTAAAAGTCCAATTTGGTACCACGACGAATTAGAGAAAGCTGCTATTGGGGGATGGTTACTTTCCACTGCGGAAGTTAAACATTTAATAGGAGTCAAGCCTTATTGTCAAAAAGGTTCTAATATTTACACTCATGGTAGTTGGCAGTTCATCAAAGTGGGAAAAATAGGAGGTGCAACAGCTTGGAGAGTTGAGAAAATTATCATGGAAATTTAACTACTTCAGATAAGTAGAAATAAGTTGATATGAATGAACAAATAATTAATATTAAACTATAAACTATCTATTTTAAATGTTTTTGTATACTGTCTTGTGAGTAATAGACATATTTACTAGACACCGTTCTACTAAACTTACCCAAACTTACCCATACATGATCGCATGAGCTTTGGAGCTAGTTTCCTGCTTCACAGAAGATCACTGACCGCAGTCTGTAACTTATCTTCTCCACAGGCTTTAATTCGCTTGGAACTCAAGCTACTGATTCACATAGTTTTTCAGGTTGACAGCAGCATTCAAATCTCTGTCAGCTTGAAAACCACATTCACTACATTCATAAGTTCTCAAGTGTAATGGCATTTTCTGTTGATGCCCACAGTTTGAACATATTTGAGAACTTGGATAATATCTATCGGCTATGACTAATTTACTGCCGTACCATTCACATTTGTATGTAAGTTGACGTTTAAATTCATAAAACCCACAATCAGCAATAGCACTTGCTAATTTATGATTTTTAAGCATTCCACTTACGTTCAAATCCTCAATGACTATGGTGCTGTGGTTTTTAGCTAACCATGTTGTGAGTTTATGTAGTGTATCTGCTCTGATGTTAGCTACTTTCTTGTGAACTTTGGCTAATTTTTTTACTGCTTTGCGTCTGTTTTTGGAACCAATAACTTTTTTACTGACTGCTCGTTGATGACGAACTAATTGTTTTTTGGCTTGCCTGTAGGCTTTGACATTGGCAAATTTACTGCCATCAGAA
>NZ_JAAHGO010000015.1:0-182988 GCF_010672455.1 Okeania sp. SIO2C9
CCCAATATTAAACAACTGCCGATAAGTTTTGAGGAGCTGACAAATTATTTATTCCCTGAAGCTGTAGTTGCTTTATTGCTGGGGACTACTTGTGGAAAATTTGGAGATGGATATTTGAGGTTGTCTGATGTAAATTCTATAGCAAATATTCGGTCATATATTAGTCGGATAAAAAAGCGATCACTAAACTATATAAATTATATTTGAATAGTAAAATTGTCTAGGATGGAGAATTTAATAATTATTTTTTTTGGAGAAGTGAAGTAATTTTTTATAGATGAAATTCTATTGAATATATTGACTGTGGAAGACCCCCTGGTGCAATTGATATTTTTCTCAAATATTAAACAACTGCTGATAAGTTGTGAGAAGCTGGCAAATTATTTATTACTCGAACCTGCAGTTGCTTTGCTGCCGAGAATTATTGTGATGGCAAATTTAGAGACGGATATTTGAGGTTGTCTGATCTAAATTCCATTGAGAAGATGCGCTCAGATATGAGTCTGATAAAAATCGTCATTGAAAAATTTATTTAAGTAGTTTAAGGTAAATATAAAAGATATTAACTGTGGAAAACCAGCAGGTGCTTTGAAGATTTTTATCAAAGATTAAATAACTGCCAATAAGTTGTGAGAAACTGGCAAATTATTTATTACTAGAAGATCAAGTTGTTTTCCTGCCGAGAATTGATTCTGAAAAATTTGAAGTAGTAGAATTTTCTGGGAAAGAAGGCAATTTAAAACTTTATTTATTCAAGGTACTTTAATAATTAATTTTTCAAGGAAAATTAAATCTGACCAACCTCCATTGCTTTCTCTTTTGGCTTTCTTTCAAAAATAAATCTTGGTTTTAACAATACTTGTAATAATAACCATAAAGATTTTAACTCACTCGGTGCTTCTCGCCGCTGCCATTGCCCAGGACGACAAAATAATAGTTCTACCAAACGCCGTTTTTGAGATAAGTTGACTTTCTCAAATCTTAATTTTATACATGGAAAATTTTCACTTATTTCTATATTCCTTATATTACCTTGTAAATCAATTTTTTCTGGAATAATTTTCAAATTTATTGGCAAATTTTCTGCCAATAAACAATCAGGAATTTTCTCATTAATTTCTATCTCAGCACCCACCTCTGATATTTGTCTAGTAGTACCCCAAAATTTGTGGTTACCAATTTTGAATTTCACCAACCTTCGCAGATTAAACCATTCATATATCTCTTGCTTCGGTAAATCTATTAAAGCTAATAATGCTACCCAAGTCATAAATATATTATACACACTCCAAAATAATCCCAAATTAAAACCTTCTATCTGTTCACTTACTTCCCCACTGTGATAGTTAAACAAATTAAACCATAAACTTATACTATTGAGCAATAAAAATATGACCAAAGGCCAAGCCAAATTCCCATTAAAATAGTAGTAATAGTTTTTAATTCCTTTTGGTGTAACCTTGAATCCTTTTGAAAATGGATTTAGTAAGGTTTGAATTATTGTTATTGCTTTAGGAAAAGCTAAAAGAATATGATTAAAACTTGACAAAAATAATGACTGGGAATGATAATTTAACCAAGAAAATACAGTTAAATTTACAAAATAATAAGGTAAAAAGAAATACAAGTACTCAGCAGCAGAAGCTTTAATTGGAATCACATCAAAAAAAACATAAGCTAATGGCATGAACAAAAAACCGACATAACTAACGCTAGTAAACCAACTTAAAAAAGTTTCTAAATATGCCAATCTTTGGGTAAAACTTAATCCAGGAATTGTCAAAGGATTAGAACTGATAAAAAATCCTTGAAAAGTTCCCCTTGCCCATCTTAATCTTTGAGTAGCATAACAAGAAATATTTTCAGCAGCTAAACCAGCACTTAATTTTTCCTCTAAATAAACCGATCGATAGCCTTTAGATGATAAAAGAACTCCTGTAAAACAATCTTCACAAATTGATTCTGTCACAAATCCTCCTACTGACTCTAAAGCTTTGCGTCTAACTAAAAAAGAAGTTCCTGCACACAAAACTCCATCTGCACCATCTTTCATTAGTTGAATTTGTCGGTAAAATATTTCTTCTTCTGGAGTTAAGATATTTTCTAAACCTAAATTTCTAGAAATGGGGTCAATATTATAAAATGTTTGAGGAGTTTGTACTAAGGCAACTTGTTCATTTTGGAAAAATCCTAAAGTCCGAGTTAAAAAATTTTTTGTAGGAATAAAGTCAGCATCAAAAACAACAATAAATTCACCATTTGTTTTGGTAATAGCGTGGTTGAGATTTCCTGCCTTGGCATGAGCATTATCATATCTAGCTATATATTCACAACCTAATTTTTTTGCTAAATTTTTCACCCCTGATCGATTAGTATCATCTAGTAAATAAATTTTTTTATTCTCATACTCTAAAGCTTGGCATCCAATAACAGTACGTTCTAAAATAAACTCTGCTTCATCATAAGTAGGAATCAAAATATCCACAGATGGCTCAAAAGTTTTGTCGAAAATTGCCTGAGAAAAATAATCTGCTTCTTTTCGACGATTTTTGACTTTGAACATCAACAATAAACCTAGAACACCACTACTTATTGTCAAAAATTCTAGACCAAATAACCCCAGACTAAATACACCATCTATTGGGTTATTTAGATTTAAAGTTGAGAGCGATCGCCAAGATAAATAACGAATAGTTAAACCTAATAAAATCCCTACTACCAAGATGCGCGACCAATTTTTTGGAGTAGGGGAAATTTTCATAATTCCTTGAGCTACGAGAAATAGTAATATTGTGGGCAAGATTAAATATTCACTCTTTTTTATTGGTGCTTCGACCCACATTGGTGGATTTTCTTGAAAGTAATGAATTTGAGCAAAAAATTTATCTATTTGATCTATTCCTGTTAACCAACCAACAAAAATAATTGTTAATAGTGTGACTAACCCTATCAGCAATAATATTGCTAAATTGGGTTGAAAAAAATTCAGAGTATTTATAGGACTTTTGAACTTTTTTTTAGCTATATTCGAGGTGGTCATAGTTAGTTATATCTACTAATTTGAACTTAATTAACAGAACAAAGATATACTATAACTTTTAACTTAGTATTATTCTAATTAATGCTGAGATTTTCCTGAGATTTATCGATGCTTTAATTAATTGATTTGTTATACCATTTTATAATACAGCAGTCCCCATTACTGTATTTGACATATCAGAAAATGAGTTAGGTAATAGGAGTCAGAAATCAGGAGGGAAAAGATAAAATAAGATTTGGCAATAGTGAAAATGGAGATTTTTTTTATACCTAATTAAACGAAACGGATTTGATATCAAAAGCTTAAAACGTCATACTTCTATTACTATATGGCTGTGGTTTTTAGCAAGATTTGTAGTTATAGTAGTTTTACTTAAAAATGAGACGTTTTTTCCTCTGAAACTCCCTCATAGTAAGAAAGCTGTATCTCAATCTAAAGTTAAATGACTATAATTTAGGCTTTGTTGCATGAATGTTGCGAGCACAACTTATCCCCACAAGAGAAGTTAGGCGCGAATTTTACTTTGTAGCTTTCTGGCTTACAGTTCTGTATCATACGATTAAGTATGGCACATTGTATGAACAACTCCGTCGCCTGATTGTCAAATTTCCGTCGTCGCAACTTACCTCCAAATATTACTTTTAGTCTAAACTGCGAAAATTTGACTTTATGTCTGTTTAAGTATTGCAGTCGGGATAGTTTAGATTCTAACTTTCTATAAGACTTAGCACCAACAAAAACCTCAGAGCGTGGATAACGTGGCTAGAGTTACTCCTAAATCTACTCCAACTACATCTACTGAGAAATCAGTAATTTGAGGTGTAGTTTCTACTTTGAAACTAACAAACCATCTATCGGCTTTCCTGCTAATAGTTACAGATTTAGGAGATATATTATCTGGTAAAACTTCATAAGTTTTAATGCATCCAATTCGGGGCAGTTTTATATGACCTACCCCCATCCCCTCCCAGGAGGGGATGGGGGTGGGTATTGACCCATCTAGAGTGTTTGCGTAGCATGACCTAGGAAAACTATCATCTCTACCTTTCTTCTTAAATTTAGCTTGGTCAGACACTTTACTCAAGCAACGTTTCCAAGAGTAAAGATAAATACCTCAAAGCATATTCAGGCGCTGTTGAGCGATACTTCATAATACTAATAGTTATTAGGTTTAACCATTGCTACTAACGATCATATAATACCTGTAGCAAAAGGTGGCTCTGATGACCCAGAAAACCTAATGCACCTACACAAAGCGTGTCACAAACAGCTACACTCCAAAATCCAAGTTGAAAGGCTTGAAGTAAGGCATGTGATGGGTAACTTTCACGCACGATTCGCGCGGGGAGGGGAGAGAGGCGACGCTCCAACCTTACCCGATCAATTCAGTAGACTCAAGTATTTCTTCAAATTAAATTTGTTGTCTAAAATCTGCTAAAACTTCTATCAACTCAGTCTGGCACTGCATTGGCAACAAATCAATCAAAGGAAGCTCCTTTCTACCAGCACCTAATTTAATCGGAATTCCTTGTAATATTTCCACAACTTGACCTTCCGAAGGTACTTCCTCTGTGAGAATAGGATAAAACTTTTCTGCCAAAGTAGTATGCAGCTTCGCATCAGATAAATAGAGATGCCAACCAGCAATATCAATGTAAACCTTATCCCCTATTTCTGCTGCTAAACTTTCAATTATTTGTGTTGTACTACCATTACTCATAACAACAATAAAACCTAATTTTTTTACCTACAGAATTACTAAAATTCTTCTATACAGAATCCTCAGTAGTAGATGAATAATCTGCCAGTGCGAAAATATAAATCCCGTGAACTAACAATAATGATACCCAAACACCTGTTACCCAGATAGCCCAAGGCCAAGTTGCCGCTGTAAGATTACGGAAAAACCATATACCAGAATTACTAGCCGCAAAAATAGCTACATGAATAGCAAAATTCATTCGGTCGTCTAACTTTCGGAATTCTGGGTCATTACGGTCAGGTTTACGAGGCCAACGAGGAGGCATAATACTTTATAAATTTATTTAATTACAGTTCAGTTTCTTTAATTATTCTAAAGGTAAGCCAGCAATTTGGAGATTATTTGCTAAAAAATAGTAAAACTGCTTGAGATATCTAGGGTTTGCTGAAAAAGTCTTATGGGTCAGGGTGGGAGGACTGACTCAGGAGTCAGGAGTCAGAATAAATGGGAATTACAGAGGATGTAGTTGGAAGAATTGTCCCTTAATTTTTCTGTCCTTGTCTGCACAAAATGCTAAGACCCATGAGCTTTCTTTACCGAAAAGCTGGCACCTTTTTTAACCCAATAAGGCTGAAACCTTTATATAGCAATGCTTTTATAGTTAATCAGCAAACCCTATCTAAACAAGGAAACAGGAATGAGTTGTTGAAACTGCATTTTCTGGCCTCCCTGTTGCAGGAAGTGCTGATAACTGATAACTGAATCGACCCAACTATTGGCGTAGCCTTTCCGGAGGAAACGGATATCTAATAATTACCCACTTGATGCATGACCTTTTACTCACAGCACTTTTGAGGAAGCGTGAGATACAGTTTTGACATCCTTCCCGGCTGTTAGGCACGGGTATTCCTACCGAGCTTGAGCTTCCTCGGCGAGTTGACCTCTCACAGGCTGTTACACCCACCCCTCTTGCTCCCCTCCCGGGAGGGGATGGGGGTGGGTTACACTTGCCTCCACGTCCGCGCACGAGTCTCGCAATGCCCGACCGCGACAAGAGCAAGAATTCTTATTAGGTGCTGATCTGTGCCTTCTATTTTTAGCTGCTCATTGACCTGAAAGCTTCCCAAGTTCAGCTCTCAACTGAAGGAGTTTCGACAAACATCTTCAGTATTTATGAGACAAGGCGGGTACATAACCAATCTCATTATAGCATAGTATAGAAAGTCGCCCGCGCCTCGGCGAGGCGCCTACCCCAATTTTTCGGTAAGACTATTCTTATATTTCCTGTTCCCTTTTCCCTGTTCCCTAGGGCAATAAAACTTTGTACCTCATCAACTCGAAAACTACTATAATTGATAGTCCCCAGATTTACCCCCACTCTTACTCAACAGACAAATCAACTCAATAGAAATAGACTTTTCGTTAAACTAAGCCAGGTAAGTTACCCTACCCGACTCGTCTTCAGAACCGTGCGTGAGACTTTCACCTCACACGGCTCCTCTCTTAAACGTCCCTTGTCATGGGTACATCCCTACCTTAATATCAACATATCGTCAACCCATAAATAATTGTCAGGCAAGTCCTGTAACTTCGGTTGTATGTATGTCTTTTTATCTAAGGCAGTTTTAGTATCGTGGCAATGTCGGTGCAACAGTTGTTTATTCTTATATGTGTTGTCACCACCTTTAGACCTTGGTTTTATATGGTCAACTTCCATTAGGTCAGTTGGTCTAAAAGTTAGTCCACAAAATGCGCATTTATCCTTTTGCCGTTTTAATAACGTTGTGACTTCTTTCCTTACGCCTGGATGTTTACCGATTCTGCTGCTCCAATAAGTCCAGTCACCGTCATAGGGTGATTTATTACTTTTCACTTTGATGTGCCGTTGTATAGGAACATCTTGGTGTTGGTTTAGTATATACTCGCCATCGTTTAGAATCCAATTTCTTGTCCCAATCGAGGGGAAATACTTTTCTTTTACCCAAGTGGCTGATTTGTTTGGATGCCTCCTGCTTGCCCATCTCCATAATCTTTTCCATACAAGACTATCTATTTTGCTGAATGTCTTATAACTGACTACGGCTGAGTAGTAGTTAGCCCACCCTCTTATTACCGGATTTAATTTAGCTATTAAGGCTTTTGTAGAGGCGTTTTTATGCTTGTCACATATACCCGCCAATTTCCGATAATGAGTTTTTATACTCTTAGAAGATGGCTTAATTAGCGTTTTGAATCCTTTCTCGGTTGACTTTATCTTCCATTGCCTGACTGTAAATCCTAAAAAGTCAAATCCAGGTTGATTTCCTTCATATTCTTCTAAGGTATGGGCAATTTTGGTTTTCTCTGGTTTTAGTTCTAATCCTACCTGGTTTAACCATCCTTGTATTACGGTTTTAGCTTGTAGCACTACTTCAATATTTTCGTGTAGGATTACGAAGTCATCGGCGTAGCGTATTAGAGAGAGACTTCTTGCTTTGTTGGTAGGGCTTAGTTGATACCCGTTCCATTTCATATCTATTGTCCTTGCAAAGCTTTTTATATTCTCTTCCATCCCGTGCAGGGCGATGTTTGCTAGTAGGGGTGATATTACCCCGGACTGTGGTGTACCTTCCACAGATTCTAGGAATTGATTATTGTCCATCACTCCAGACTTTAACCATTGCTTGATTAATCGTCTATATGGGGATTTTCCAATCTTTCCTAGAAGTGCATTATGGTTAATTCGGTCAAAACATTTGGATATGTCAGCATCTAGCACATATTTTGGTTTATGTTTAATACTGTCAAAGATGGCTGCAATAGCATCATGTGTTGACCCCCGGAAAAGACCATAGCTATTAGGTTCAAAACGTGCCTCCCACTCTGGTTCCATACCTAACTTCACCAAGGCTTGTAACGCGCGGTCGTACATTGTAGGAATGCCTAATGGACGTTGTCTTGAGTGCGTCTTACATTCTGAGGAGACCTCAGAATTACGCACTCGCTTTTCATCTTTACCTGGTTTCGGTATATAGACTCTGCGGGTGGGACTTGCTTTGAGATAACGTGATGCGAGTAGGTTCACCAAGTTGAATCTTTGTATGGGTGTCAGGTTTTTGATTCCATCTACCCCGGCAGTTTTCTTTCCCTGGTTATCCTGTGTCACACGCCTAACAGCTAGCAACCTTGCGTAATAACTTTTAAAAAGAAGTTTTTGGTATCTGTGCATCTTGCGGAGTTCGCCACGGCTGGATGCTCTGTAAATCAATTTTTGTAATTTGAATACAGATTTCTCTACCTTCTTCCAATTTATATCCTTCCATTTTTGGACCGGATTGATTGAAATTTGTGAAGGTATATCCTCTGTATCCCTTGCTACACTTAAAAAGCGAGTGCTAATTGATGAGGTCTCCTCAGAATGTAAGACGCACTCAAGAAATGGCTTAGGATTTCCTAACTTTCTTTTTAGTGTCTGAGCTTTATTCATTACTATTCATTGCCTTACATTAATCGGGTAAGGTTTGAGAGTCGCCTCTCTCCCCTCCCCTAAGAACCGTGCGTGACAGTTACCTATCACACGGCTCAAGCCTTACTTCCATCCTTTCAACTTGGGTTTTAGAGTGTACCTGCTTATGACACGCTTTGTGTAAGTGCATTAAGTTTTCTGGGTCATCAGAACCACCTTCTGCCACGGGTACTATATGATGGGTTTCTATTAGCTCTCCATTGAATAGGTGATCTCCGCACACCGGACATTTCCAGTTTTGGAATTTGGCAATTTGCTCATATTTGGAACCTCTTGCCCAATAGTTCTTTCCAGTTTTAATGCTTCGTTTCTCCCAGTATTCTTGGATTGAGGGGTCATCAGGGCTAGCATTCCCTTTAACTTTTATGTGCCTAACTATGGGTGTACTACTGATATCGTAGAGAACATATAAATGCTCTTTTCCTTTTCTATCAGTCCCTTTGCACATAAAAGTACCATTTCTCCTCTTAAAACTACCGAAGTAGCGCTCAAATACCCAATTTTTACTTTTGTTGGGGTGCCGACGTAATCCCCAACGGTAGAGGTCATGCCATACACGATTTTCTATGTATGAGAAGATTTCTTTGCTAACTACTCCTCTGTAATAATTAGCAAAACCTCTCAGAAGTGGATTGAGGGTTTTAATAACTTCTTCTTGAGTCCTGGCCTTCATTTGAGCTAGGGTTTTCCCTATCTTTTTACAGAAGGCTAGTACTTTTTCTTTTTGGGGCTTTATAAGTAGTTTGCCTTTGTAATGGCGTAAGTTGAACCCCAGGAAGTCGAACCCGTCGTCTATGTGTACTATCCTTGTCTTTTCCTCGCTGATTTCTAGACCTCTATTTAACAACCATTGCTTGATCAGGATTAGCACTTGTTCCAAAGATTCTTTGTCTTTAGCGGTAACTATAAAGTCATCCGCATACCTGATGATGCCTAGCTTTGGGTTGACTGTTTTTATATATTCCTCTAACCCGTGCAGTCCAATATTTGCAAATAATGGACTTATTACACCACCTTGAGGAGTGCCTGTTTGAGTTGGGTTGAATTTTCCCTCATCAATGAACCCTGCTTTTAACCAACCTCTAATTAGCTCTCCGCGCGGGAACGAGCCAATCAATCCTTGGATTGATTCATGGGCGATGTTGTTAAAGAAGCCTTTGATATCAGCGTCTAGAACCCATTTGTGTTTTCCTGTGATGCCATTATTTAGTCGATTGAAACATCTTTCGATGGCATCATGGCAACTTCTTCCCGGTCGGAAGCCATAGGAATTGGCCTCAAATTGGGATTCCCATTCAGGTTCTAGTGCATTTTTGACTATTGCTTGTGCGACTCTGTCCCCGACAGTTGGGATTCCGAGAGGACGTTTCTTGCCATTGGACTTAGGAATATACACCCGTTTTGTCGGTGATGCTTTTGGCATTTCCCATTCCTTGACAAGTTTTACTCGCTGTGCAGGAGTATTGATGACCTCCTTATCTATTCCTGCTGTTTGCTTTCCGGTGTTAACCTGAGTAATTTGTCTGACACTTAGCAATAGGTTGGCTCGGCTTTTGATTAACAATTTCTGCAACCTTCTGAGTTGCTTCCATTGACCAAGTTTTCGGGCACGAAAGATTCTGTGACGTAAATTCCTAACAATTTGTCGGGCTTTTTTCCAGTTGACCTGTGACCAGTCCGTTAATTGTCCGTTGACTCCATTTATCAAACTTGTGCTTGACACCTAACTTATATCCTCGTTTGGTTTTTACTTGTACTGTTTTCTTTCGTATAAGACCCAAGAGAAGTCTGCTGTTCCTTTCGGTCAAGGGCAAATTTTGAACCCCTATTCACCCCATTACAAGGCGACATTCGCTTTTTCTCTCATCTTCTGCCCTACAGAGAATTCTGTCTTTGTTACCTCGGACTTACTCATTGATTCGACCTTACGAATGAGACTCTGTAGGGTTTACCCTGTCGTATCACTTGAAGTTTCTTTTGAGATAGTGAGGATGGCTGTCTTTTCTGCGGGGAGAGTTTTGTTCCCACATTTAGATGATAGTCGAGCATCTAAACCTACTCCCTTGCCTTTTTGGTTACAGCCTTTCAGGGATAGTTTGGCTGTTTCTACTATTACGCAGTTTAATCAACAACTTAGCTTTGTTCATCCTTTCTACTCTTTCCCTCTTGCTCCTGGCCACATAATCCCTTGTAGCTTCGGTTACTTTCAGGGTCTGCATTCTGCCAATTTCATTGCTTACTTTTGACATGACCGGACTCATAGAGTCTTTTCTGTGAGGGCTAAGGGTGGAAATCCCTAGGGAACATGGTGTTCCAGTTCAAGTGACCTTTCAGGTCGCACCGTCTAACAGTAGATACGTCTGCAAATTAATGCTTCTTATCTAATCCTACTCTCCCTAAGACCTACGTCCAAAGCGTAGATTGACCTTGAATGGCTTCCTAAGTTCTCGACCTATATTCTTAGGTGTCAAAGAGAGGTTTCCTCGTTCCCTTATTCCTTTATTACGACTGATTTAGTGGGGCAAAGTCTCCCGAAGGGTTCGGTATGGTTGCTGATAATCACGCAACGATATGATTATCCATAGACCCCCTGACTTTCGTCCTACATTCCATAACTACCTTGGGAATGGGTGGCTATTACGAGAGTTTTAATTACCTTTCTATTTCGTCCACTTGTCAGTCTCTGCTAGAAGCCTCACTTATTTGGTAGTTAAAGCTTTGACCTCATTTAGACCAGCTTCGGAGATTGATGTTCAGTCTCTACTCCGTGGCCTATGCTGTCAACCCAACAACAGGGCGGATGGAATTTCACCACCAAGGGCATAAGAGTTTTCACAGGTCGGAATTATTGGTTCCATGTCGTGACCTGGAAGGCTAGCTATATCTGCTTTTCAGCAGTCTTGACTAGCCAACGAGTCGCACCAAAGCCTTAGCCATATCGTACAAAGTCAAAGCCGCCACAGAAACCGCCGTCAAAGCTTCCATCTCCACCCCAGTTTCCGCCTTAGTCTTCACCATGGCCCGAATCTGATATCCAGGCAGTTGTGGATCGGCAATTAACTGAACATCTATTTTTTGCAAGGGCAAAGGATGACATAAAGGAATAAGTTGGGCAGTTTGCTTGGCCGCCATAATACCAGCCAACTTAGCAGTTCCCAAAACATCACCTTTTGGCGCATTACCAGCTTGAATAGCTTCAAATGTTTCTCTTGACATTCGTACTTGTCCACCAGCTTCAGCTTGTCGCACAGTAGGCACTTTAGCAGATACATCAACCATTTGAGCTTCCCCCTTTTCATCCAAATGAGTTAAACTTTGCTCGAATTTAAAAAAATCTCTTGTCATTTTGTTCAAGTGTGCTATTATTTATTATTAGTGCGGAAGAAAAGCTATTTAATTAAGCTTGATCCAACACTAAACGTAACGGGGGCCTGTAGCTTAGTGGATAGAGTGCGTGGCTACGGACCATGAGGTCGGGGGTTCGAATCCCTCCAGGCCCGTATTAATAATTAATAGCGTAAGTATCTTGTCCCTGACCAGAAGCAAATCTGATGGAATGGGGCAAATCTTTGTTTGACATGGTGATAAATGTAGCTAGTGCTAAACAAACAAGACAAGCATCTAGAGCAAACATACTTCTATAACTAAAGCTAAGTTGTTCTGCCACCAGACCAAAACAAGGACCAGCTAAAGCCAAACCTAAATCAAACCCACCAATACAAAGAGAGAAAAATTTACCTCTTTGACTAGGGAGACATCGGTCTGTGATTAAAGTAACCATCATTGGAAGAACTAAGCCAGCAGAACTCCCTCCGAGAATAGCTGCGAATAAAATGGTGTTGCTGCTATTTGCTGTCCATAACGTTAACATACTCAACAAACTACAGACGAGACCTCCACAGATAAAAATGCCACGACCAAATTTATCTGAAGCTCGTCCAGTAAAACAGCGGATGATAAAACTAGCGATCGCTCTGACTGTATAAAAAAGTCCTGCATTAAGAGCAATTCCACTTTCTTGAATAAAAAGTGGCAGAAAAGTGACTGTTGTGCCAAATACTAAACCCACCATTAACATCACAAAACTAGGAACTAAAACTCTACGACTCCCTAATATCTGCCAGAATTTTTGTTGCTGTAACTCATTGAAAACAGGATTTAGCTCGGCTTGATTTTTTCCTACTGTAGTGTTTTGTTCCCTGACAAAAGAACTACATAATAAACTCATAACTCCCAGAGCAGAACAAACGATAAATAAAGCTACATAACCACTCGCCTCTGCTAAAAAACCTCCTATTGCTGGGCCTATTCCCATACCCATAGGAGCTGCTAAACTCATATAACCAATTAATTCTCCCCTACGACCGGGAGGAGACAAGTCAGCGACCAAAGCACTATAGCCAATAGTAACTCCAGCAATACTAATACCGTGAAAAGCACGAACTCCCATTAGTAAAGGAAAAGACTTTAGTAGTAAGTAACCGACTGGGGCGATCGCTGCTACACTCATGCCAACTATCAGGACTAACTTCCGACTTCTGGTATCAGCTAATGGTCCTAGAAAAAATCGCGATAATAATAGCCCCACAGCAAAGCAACCCATTACCAGACCAATTTGTTGTTTTGTACCTCCAATAAAATTTATGTAAAGAGGTAAGGTGGGTAGTAAGGTGGTTATACTTGACCAAAATAATAAGCCTGCAACGAACAAAATCATTAGACTGCGCTGGTTTTGAGGCTCAAGTGTTCGGAATACTTTCACTGTTAATTTACCCTGAGTAACTTAGTATTCCTATATTTTGTAACAGATTGTTAAAATTTGCCTGATTAAATATTTTTGTATAGCATTGTGGTTATATTTTTGTCAATTACTGGTTAAGGAGGGTGGAGAAAATTAGTTTGCTGTGCTAGTAAAAATTAAGGGCGATCGCTACAAAAATAACGACATAATAGATATTTGCAGCTTTGTTTTGTTATTAAGTCATAACTTACGTCAAATTATACTATTTTTTATAATATCACAAAATTGAGAATAAGCTCTGAAAGTATTGAAACTTGGTGAATTTATTCAGGAATTTTTTTATTTTTTTTATCAGGGATTGATGACAAAATTTTGATTTTTTAAATTAAAAGTTAAAATATATAATTAAAACTGTTCAGATATCTATAGGAGGGAACAGGGAACAGGCAAAAGTAGGAAAAATATTTCCCTGTCTAAGGTTTATGATCAGCATAAGTCCTAATACCATTTCTCTATAGAACTCCTGATCGTATCTTTTCTTGAAATACAAAGCCTTCAGGAAAGACGTTTTAAGGAGCCTAACAACTATAAGGGTTCAGGAGACCGAAAAATTATGAAAAATGACTGCCAGAATCATAAAACCCAGATGGGTATTGGACTTGTAACTTATTAAATAAATACCAAATAAGTTCTATAACAATGCGCTTAATAATTGTTGCTCAGACTTTATTAAACCGACTATTTTCATCTTTATATTAAGTGCAACTTCATGGAGAAATGGTAGGTAGTCCGTCAACAAAGTGTGGGATAAGTAATCAGGTCGTTCCAACTCTAAGGAGCGATCGACAACCCAACTCTTTGTGCAGCAGTATTTTCTTTGCGAGTATGAACCCAAATCAAATTGAAGTATGCGATCGCCAATCTTACTGTTACCTCAGTTTGTTGCCAGAGCTTGCCAAATTTATTCTGTCGGTATCGGCCATCGACCGATCTGCTGTCTGATAATTCCATTTGTACGTTCCAATTGCTGTGTCTGGTCTTTACCGAAAAGCGACGTTGAAAGCCCCCGTGTTTTAACCGGGGGATGAAAACAAGCGAGTCGTTTAGACTAGACAACTTTAGTTGTCCTATGCTATTATCTGGATATACAAATGTTTAGACAAAAGTAAGCCGCAAAGCTAGGTTTAGACTTAAGCGGACTGTGTAGGGGCACCTTGACTTGTCCCCAAAGAATATATCTTTGGTCAGCTAAGAAGAAACGAAGCAACATGGATTTATCCTGTTGCGCAGTATCAACTTAGAATCCCCTCGGCAATAGCTGCGGGGAGTAGTCAACAATAATGTGTTCTACTTCTGGGGGGAGAACTCGTTCATACCCTCCCCAATCATCAGTGTGCCATTGTTTACAGCTAATTTTCCCTTCTGTGTTGATGAGTAGTTCCGATGACGAGACGAACTTGTTTAATTTGTGAAGTAGGTATAATGGTTTTGAGATAAATCCGAGTCAAACTAGGATTAATAATTCCTTGCTTAAGTTGCTTCTTGCTGATTGCTTGTGTCGTATAAACTAGAACATTTCTTCCAGTTATTTTATTTTTATATCCACCGAAGACTATGTTTATAAACTTCGTTTGCTGCTAAAAAGCTTTTCGGTGTTTCTATTTAGTATCATCAATATTTGTTGAGATACTTTAGCTGGCATTACTTGATAGTCTGCTTGAGTAGAGAGTGTTTTTTGTAGGCCATAGATAAGATAGATTTGTCTTTTCAAAGTTCCAAGACTGACGAACTAAGTAATTAGCATGAGTTTAAGAGATTTTTAGACAAGAAACATAGTCGGTCAATTTCAGGATAAAACCGATGATTTTTCTGAATAATATGTCTCTCAACTCATCTCATAAATCCAGGAGTTAAAATTATATTAGGATTCGAGAATTTCGGATTTTTTATTATTATTTAGTTTGGAATTCTTAGCTGACTTCATTATACCATTAAACATCATGATCGATAGTTATTAAATTTTGTCAAATATTTAGTAGCTCTTTTGTACAAATTAACCAAGATATTTGACATTGTTTGACTATATATGACTATATTTATGTACAACGTTTATTATACCTACAGAAAGTTTTTGAAGATAAGTCGGTAGACTTACAGCAAATTTCAGGAAGCGTGAGGTGCAGTTCAAGACTAATCTATAATTTTTATTCATTCTCTGTTCTCTCACCGGATTGCGCATTCCCTCTGTTGCTCGATTGGAGATGGTGAGGAGACCTCGCCATCTCACCCTACGGGAAGCTCCGGAGATCGATCACTTGCGTCTACCGCTGAGGCAGGGTCGCACCGCTATTCCCTAAAACCCACATTCCGCACTTCAAGAGCGTATCATTAAAAGTAGTATATGAATCTGTAGCTTGGTAGGTATTTATACTATGCAAATCATCTCAATACTTTTTTCGTTCATCAAATTCCTAGTAAATAATTTACGCATAAATACTTGCTCTGATGATGACTCAATCACGGCAGCTATAATTTTCTTCTAAAATTCTGTCTCCAGTATAGCTGTCTCCTGACTCCTTCTTCGGTTGCTACATTTTGTGGTGCGGAATGTGGGCTAAAAGCATAAAACTTTGTACCTGATCGACTCGAAAACTGCTGTATTAATTTGATATTTCTTGAGAATCATGGCAGCAACATTTATTTAGAGCTGTCGCTTTTTAGCTATAAATTTCAGGCGTTTAACAACTAATTTTGAAAAGATGAGCAACGGCAATTATCAAGAAGTAGGTGAAACAGAGAATTAAGGATTTTGAATAGTATAAGATTTTGAAGATGGCTGCTGTTCAATAATGTCAAGAGTGTTTTTGCGTAGTGCTATAACTAGAACTTTTAAAAGCAGGGAAATGTTTAAGTTTATTCTGTGCAACTTGACATTTAATTGGTCTCAGCAAAATTAATTGTATAGCAATTTTAATTACTACTGTTGACTTATAGAGTATCTAAAAAAAGGAAATATTAATAATCAATCTTTCCTTTTTCTTCTTGCTTCTTACTTCTTGCTTCCTCCTTTTACTGTTGATTTTGTTGATCCAACCAAGCTAAAGCAGCAGCAAAAGTTTCAGATAAAACACTAATCAAGCGATAAAATGCAACAGCACTTAACACAATACTAGGGGAAAATTTTTGCTCCAGTAAAGCCAAAGCAGTTGCTTCAAATATCCCAACACCTCCAGGTGCCCCTGGCACAACTAAACCTAATAGCCATGCTAGACTAAAGACACTAAATATTAATAAAACTTGATTAAATTCAATAGAATTGAACGCCAACATAGTCAACAAAAATCCAGAACCTCGAAGCAAAATGAAACAAATTGCTCCGAAAAAAGGCTTAATTGGATAGCGTACTAATTTTAATTCAGTAGGTGGATCTGAATCAGATTTTTTAACTTTTAATTTTAGTTTAGCTAAATATTTAATTACCGGGTTTAAAATTCGTGGATGAACAATAAAAATGACTACAAAAAAACACAAAAATTGTAAAAACAAACTTTGTTGAGTGGAACCAAATAAAGCAATAGCTAAAGCTGCAGCAGCCATTAAAAGCGGTTCGATCAACACACTTAAAATGGCAATTTCAACGGGTACTCCCACCTGTTTTATTGAAGAAATCCGACCATAAAAATGCCATATATTTCCTGGTAAATACTTGGCAACATTTGTGAGGAGATATACTCTAATAGCCCATCTTGGATTAACTGATTGATTAAATTCTTTAATAATCCAAAACCATACCCATCCAGACCATAAATGAGCTATTGTTGTGACGATCAAAGCAGTTCCTAAACTTACCCACCCAGAATCACTAATCCTAATTTCTAGTACTTGTTGCCATTGGTCTTTGAGAGTTTTAGCTAGAAAAAATAAGGTCCCTCCTAAAAAAATCCACCCCAGATAGGGTTTCAACCTTGATAAAACTTTTTTCATAAAATACAACACTGATTTGTTTAATAATTGCTAACTTTTTGTCTTTCCCCTCTAAACTTTGTAATACCAAATTGATAAATGTTTGCTACAAATAGCTAGGGTATTTCTTCGGAGTCAACCCACCTCTAACCCCTAATCCCTCCCAGGATGGGAAGTCAGAACTCAGGTCGGGGAGACATCGGATTGGCGAGATACATAATGAATGGCTTCCATAACAATTTTTAGGTCATAAATTCTCTTTTTCTCTTGGTGCGTGTTCCCTCTCTTGGTTAGCATTCCCTTGCATCTGACCGCTCTGTTGGTCGATGGTTGGCCAGCGAGGAGACCTGAAGAGTGACAGAGCCGCTGTCTGTTTCATTCGTAACATTCTTTTTTCAAATTGGTATAAGTAAGTATTCAGCAGTCAGCTATAAGTCGAAATATATTGCTTTTAATTCCTCCAAAAGCAATTGATAAATTGAGCTAAAATTAAAAGCTTTTTCTCAAAGCTTATAGCTAAGTACTCAAAGACTTTTTGTTAAAAGAAGATTAAATTCTTGTGTAAGCAGGATTTTGACTCAACATATTTGGATTAGAATGACCTAGGAAAAAGGCAGCAATAAATTATTCTTACTTAGCAAACTCTTAAATGCCCACCATAACCCACCGAACAGACTTACAGCGCTTTTCAAATTGATGAACCACATCTTCACAAGCAAAATCCTGTAAGGACGTTCCATGGAACGTCCTTACTGTGGTCTACCCAAATGAAAACCGCTGTAAGATTAAGCGCTCTAGCCTTCTTCATCTTTGCTTTACAGAAACTATCTCATCGCTTAATCCTTGGGAAGTTTATTTGTTTGTTGTCCATATCTGAATATCCTAGTGGTCATTTTTTATCCAACTTAGGAATCAGTAATAATATATTTGCATTACCAATAATTTCCTGTGATTCAATTGTAAATTGATCTGCAAATACAGACTTAAAAATGTTCATATCTCCTCCGTAATAGATAAATCAGATACGCGAGTCTACAGGAGGTAAACTTTCAACCCAATTTTTTAAATGGGCAGGAACATTTGATTTATCTGTTTTTTCCCTCCTATAGAAATACATAGATGCAGGACCTCGATAATAGTAAGTTAGAGTAAAAGAAGTGCCATGATCTGTAGAGTAAATGATTATGTCACCATCTCTATCTTGACTTTCAATCAATTGTGCTACTGGTCTGTAGTGGTCTAATGCTCCCATGTATCTCTTGGAACTTGTATAATAAGTTACTAAACCTAAACTAACGGTCAACATATATATTACAGCCAGCACTACTCCAATTATTTTTTGCCAATCGAAAACCTTAAAAAAACCAATTGCCACAAGTAGTATAAAGTATGGCTGAGAGATTATTAGGTAACGACTGTTCCATATCGAGTAAAATATATTAGAAAAAACAAAAATAGATGCAGCAGGTATAATTCCCCATAAAGCTACCCATATAACTTCTTGAGTGCGAGTTTTTTGAATAATTGCTACAAGAATAACTGTAGCAATAATTAAAGTTACAACTTGAATCAATAATGGTATATAAGGTAGCGGTGGTGGATGAGCAAACACAGTCATTATTCTTAGTTCTCGGAAGATTTCTCTTACACCAGGAGTTGGTAACATCACTCGGTGCGATCCTGAATCACTTTTCACAGAAATAGCTACAGGAATACTAGCAATAATGATTGTTAAATATAGAAGGAGATAACTGATTAATCTAGAAATTTTAAACTTAAACTTAAGCCATAAAATCAGAATATCTGGTAGCAAAAAAGCTGCATTTAAAGGTGTAGTGTAAAAGGATAAAATTCTTCCTACAACCCATATGAATCGTGGAAGTTTTTGCTCTGGGTACTTCAGAGAATGTGCAAGACCAAGACAGCCACAAAGCCCTAGGCCAACACTCATTGTATAGTATCTAATTTCTTGAGAATGGTTAATAAATAATGGAGAAATAGTTAGTAAAACTGCTGCAAGAAGACCAACTTTTTTGCTAAACAAGTAATTACCTAATCTATAAATTATATATAAAGATAACAGTGCAAAAATAATAGCTTGAACTCTCAAGCATACCTCATTATCAGAAATCTTCATCCATGGATTTAAAAGAGCATAGTAAAGTAGCCTGCCTTTATTAAAAGACATCTTGTGCCCATCTAAAACACTGATAAATTCATCTATCCATAAACCTCGGAAATTTACTCTGTAAAAGTAAAAAAAACACCCTAAGAGAAGAATCAATAAAAGAGGAAATCTTCCTTTTTGTTTGATAGGGTAAATAAACCATTGAAAAGCATTAAACATAAACTATATTTCCTGGCTTCAAAAATTAGGTTATACAATTTATTAAAAAGTATGTTCTTTTTGTACAAGTGACCCCTAGCTTATAGAAACTATTGATATTCTCAGATAAGAAATTAGCTATATTTAAAGCTTCAATAATTATTATCTATTCTATTATATCATCTCCGAATGCGTAGGATTTTTTGTAATATAGCAATGTGCGCTGGCATATTTACAAATCACAGGAGGTGTCCAATAGCTAAAAGTCTTATATTATCAGCTTTTTATTCCCCCAGATGAGCTATTGCTTTCCGGAGCTGTTGCCTGCGCACAGCGCTATAATTTCTCCAGACTAATCCTGACCAGACATTAGCCATAATTGTGACAACAAAAGCGATCATCAAATAAACTACCCCAAATTCGCTAATACAAATTTCTCTAACTTGCTATCAATTATCTCTGAGGGTTCCAGCCATAAAAAATACTTTTCCTCCAAAGAATCATCCAGCACATATAAGGTTGAAGGTGGAACAATATTTTTTTCATATCATATTAGTATTGCAGTTTAATAGTAGTAAAATGAGCAAATTTTTAACTATTCACATTTGCCCACCTTACTTGTTTGAATAACTTACAACGTAGGCAAATCTGTAACAATAGAAACTTATCCAATATCAACTTATATTTGCCCAACCGATTTCCTAAGTAGAGAGAGATAAAAAAATCAAAGTATTAACGAAAAGTCAAATTGCCCAAAACCCCTTTCATTTTGCCTGTTGCTTTCTGATAACGACCGTTTTTAACGTTAACCTACTTAGTATTTCCATAACTCCTAACTACTCTTGCTGCACTCCGAAATAGTTGATAGTATCTTTGACTAACTTCATCACCCACTTCAGACAATACATAAATGCCAATGCAATTACGACCCTGACTTTTTCCAGAGCTATGAATATAACGTCTTTCTCCCAGATATAATCCTACATTATCTGCCTCTTCACCAGTGCCAAAAAACACTAAGTTTCCGACTATAAGTTGATTATTTAATTGACATTTGTCTAAGGAAATCTTCTGACAAAAAGCTTCCTGTTGATAAGCATCTCTAGGTAACCAAATACCAACAGAAACAAAAGCAGTTTGAATTAGGCCAGAACAATCATAGTTAGGTCCTACTGTACCTCCCCAAAGATAATAATTAGAAGTGTTCATCGCTTTATAGGTAAAAGCAATCACCTCTGGTAATTTCTCTCTAATTTCAGTCTCGCCAAAAATGTGAGGCTGAAAAGGAGTTTGTGCTGGCTGAATTTTATCAATGTCTGTATATTTTAACCACCCTTGATAGTCATCTTCTTGTAACTTGACCAAAATTGCGCTGTCGAATTTTTCCTGTAACTGGATAACTTGTAAATTTCGCCCAATTACTGCTTGAGTTGCCAAAATATTGCACTCAGAAGAATCATAGATATTGATATTAGCTTGGCACTGATACTCAACAACATTAGATAATTGGTGGTCGAGCACTAAATTTCGCTTGGATAATTTACTGAAGTTATTATAATATTTTATGGATATAAATTACAACCTTAGTTATCAGAATCACTATTATTTAAAGATAGCTTTAATTTTCAAGAACTATGGAATAATTAACAGAGAATTTTTCACTCAATCCATATATTATTAAATAAGTATTTTTCTCTTTTCTAAATTTTACCTAATTTTTCTATATGACTTTTTTTGATCGAGATGAACAGTTAAATATTCTGGGTAAAGACATTATAGAGGCAATCAAGATAGAATTTTCGGAATTAACTTATGAGCAAATTGCGATAACTTGGTTAGTCTACGATTTACCAATGGCAGGAAATATTAAGAATTCTACAGAGTTTTGGCAACAGCAAGTGCGTGGTTGGAGCGATCACGGTGATGAACGGATGTATGCTGCTGGAATAGTCCATTTATTCTATCTTATAGCTATCTATGAGTGGTTAGAGAAAGGAATGGTCAAAACCTCAAAAGAGTTAGAAAGAGCAATTCGAGATATGGTCGTTTATTCTAGCAACGATGCTACTGGTCTAGTTGTAGATGTTTTAACTGGAACTACCAGTGGACCTGAAATATCATCAGGACCTTTTCAAACCTGGAAATATCAACGTAACTTTGTCAATCGTTATTTTCAATCTCTGAAGTGGCCTGAGTTAAAATTCATTAATATTAATCAAAAAACATGGTGTGATGGTCCTTATGGTCGAGAAAGGATGTTTCAAGGACTATTGATGGAAAATCGAAATATAGTTACTACTCATAGCACAGCTCGTTTGCTACATAGTATTGTGGGTGGGGTTGCAGTATCTCCTGTCGCCTCACAAAAAATGATGAACTTGTTAAAGAAAAATCCTAGCCAAGATAAATTAAGAGATAGAAGTAAGGAACAATCTATAGGATTTTTGGACGATAGTCTACCTCAGGATACTAAAGTATGGTGCAAAGGAAGCTCGGACAACCAAGTGCGTCATAATTTTGCTTATATTGAGTTACCAAATATTAAGCCATATCTTTTAGTTGTATTTACAGAAGGCAAGAACCTTAGTCAAAATGAAAAGATAATGCCTTATATTTCCCAAAGGTTTGTAGAGGCAATGAAAAAATTACAATAAAAGAACAAAAACATTTTTTCTCTTATGTGTTATGTCTTTAATTTATTTAATTTAACTATATTTATAACGGAGAAGGAGGGATTCGAACCCTCGGTACGGGGTTCTCCCGTACAACTCATTAGCAGTGAGCCGCTTTCGACCACTCAGCCACCTCTCCAATAATAATTATCTACTTTCACATTTTTCCAACGTTGCCCTTGAGCGACAAAGCAGGATTCCTAACCATGGCTGATTAGGGCTTTCTGATTCTAACTTACCTGCCTCCAAGGTTGAGGCTTTTTCCGGTCTTACGGTTACTCAAGAATATGTCGCTAATCCGATAGCTCCCCTAGACAATACTAGGCAAGCCAACTTATTTTATTTACTATAGCACACTATTGGGAAAACCGCAACATTGATTTATTTTCCCATAAGACGATCCCTTGTCAGGAGAGTGCAGGCCTTCAAGCAACCTTGAGATAACAGATATTTGTTGGTTATGGCAGGACTATTATAGAAGTTATATTTCCAAAATTGACTACTCCCCGGCCTAAAGGCAAGGGGATTCTAAGTAGATGCTACGCAACAGGATAAATCCGTATTGCTTCGTTTATTCTTAGCTGACCAAAGATATATTCTTTGGGGACAAGTCAAAGTGCCCCTACACAGTCGGCTAAAGCCAATGCCTAGCGTTCTGCTTACTTTTTATTGATAATAATAGCACAGGACAACTAAAGTTGTCTAGTCTAAACGACTCCCTTGTTTTCATCCCCCGGTTAAAACACGGGGGCTTTCAACGTCGCTTTTCGGTAAAGATTAGTTCATTAATGGATAATGGATAATTAATAATTACCTCTGGTTAAAACCGTTACGGAATTGAATATAAGGAAATACTATTTCTTCTCTTGGTCGATTTGATATGGCGAGGAGACCTCACAATCCCTCGACCGCTTTTTTTCCCCTCTCCAAGGGGAGGCTTCAAGGCGCGAATTATTTAATTATTAATTATTAATTATTAATTATTAATTATTCGGTAAAAATATAGGATTACCTGAACTCTCGAACAAATATTCCTAGTTACTTAATCTTGATGGTCTTTTACTTCTAGCTTAGAGTTTGTTGCCACAATCCTCAGTAAACAAATTCATAGATATATAGTTATTGACATCCTCCCGACGCTGCTCTACGAGAAAGCCCGGGATTCCTAACCATCACTGATTAGGTCTTTATACTTCAATGCACTAGCCTCCAAGGTCGAGACTATTTTCGGTCTAAAGGCGCGCTCCACAGACTGACACTGCTAGCCCAGCAGCCTTATTTAAGCTTAACACACTATTGGCATACACCACAAAATTGATTGGTTTTCCCATACGACGCTCCCCTTCAGGAGAGCACGGGTCTTCAACCAACGTTGAGATAAAAATATAGTCAAATATGACATATCCTTATTTTGCAGGTGTTACCTTGACGCTCGTGTTAGCGTAGCTCCTCCGTTTGCGCAGCATTACCTAGGAAAGGAGGCACTACAAAACTACGCCAGTTCGTGACTGTCGGGAAACTCGGCCAACGCACTGACTTCTCTATCCCATAGCTAAAATCATAAGGGAGCTGCTTTTTCTTTTCCCCTTTTTTGATTATCTCCCTGATTCAATTTCTGCTTGGTCATAATACAGAGGCTTGGACGTAGGTTCTTATGTATCTAGAGGTAGCGTATCAGTCCAGGAATTTCACCCTATTGAATTCAGAACGTTGACTCTTGAGACTATTTAGCTTTGTTATTATGACAGACATTGTTAGATTATGTCAATATTCGCCCAAATTTCTGAATACAAAAGACTATATTTAACTATATATGACTATATTTGTGTTCAATGTTTATGATACTTTTCGGCTCCCTAGAGTTATATGGTTAATAACTCTGGAATGAGTTTTGACATACTCCCGACGCTCCCCTACGGGAGAGCGCGGGATTCTTCAATCTGGGAGACCCTGACCACAGTTTTAACAGAAGTGATGTCCTCCTCCTGTGTTGATAACAGTTCATAATTCAATCATATTAATAGTACAAGAACACAAATACTATCAAGTAGCTTTAAATAAATAAATTGGCAAATAATACCAAGTCCAATTTTTGACTTCTCCCTGCTCTAAAGAGACAAGGATTTTAAGCGGATGCTACGCAATGGGATAAACAAACATTGCTCGCTTCTTCTTACACTGTCACCCAGATATTTATCCGGGTGGGACTAGTTAAAATGCCTCTATACACTCACTTGTATTGACATTAACTCATATAGATTGTGCTTACTTTTTGTTAGCTTTCAGGAGGTTCTATCACTATACCAAAATCTTACACTCCCTTTCCTGCTATTGCTTGCAGTGATATAGTCATACTGCCGTTGAATGTATAAACCGTTGTTTCTTAAATGCCGGGATTTCTCTGTACTAGGACAGTTCCAGGTGCAGATGAACTTCTTACTCACACTTTAATTCTATCACTTCGGCCGGATAAATACCGCACCGTCGTTTTCATCCCCTACCTAAAGACTAAGAGCTTTCAACCTTTTTCTTCTGAGTAAAACTAATCTTAGATTTTAATATGATCTAAACAAACTGAATCTGTAGAAGTTATTCAAAGCAAAAGTTAACTTGTAACTACAGAATTTATTTATAGAATTTCAAATTAATCGGCAAATTGGGCAATTGACAATAGCTCATACTATGTTAAAATTCTGGAGGCTTATATAGATTGAGCCAAAAAATATCTGTAATATTTAGACAAAATCATATATAGTCTTAAAGATGCAAAAATATACGAAATAGTACATAATTATAACTTTCTAAAAAATGTATCTGTTGCAGCAGAAAAAAACCTGGCCTAGTTCCTAAAACATGAATTATGACATTAGGTAGTGCTGTAGTAATGGGGAACAATGGTTATGCTTGTGATGTCTTAATTCACAAGGACTAAATTGTCCCTAGAAATGAAAATATAGGTTGACAAAAACGGTTATCTATACAGAATCTAAAATTAGCTCTTTGAGCAAATCAAACATAAATCAGTAATAGTAAATACTAAAAAACGAGGTAAGCAAGTGACTCAAGTAGTAATTCCACCAGGTACCGAAACGGATCCAGTAACCGATGTAAGTACTGGCATCGCCGATGGAGGTCGTGTCCGAGTATATACACCAGGGGAAGACCGTGGAGTTGGGACATCTGGTGCAGACCAAATTTCAGCTTTAGGTGGTGATGATATAGTAGCATCTGGCGGTGGCAATGATGTAGTGGCATTAGGAGGAGGTGAAGATACTGGCGTTGGTGGTACTGGCAATGACTCAATCCAAGGAAACCGAGGAAATGACTCTATACAAGGAGGGGATGGAGATGATTGCCTGAGAGGTGGTAGAGATAATGATACCTTAGAAGGTGGTCAAGGAGGAGACATTATCTTTAGCGATCGCGGAGACGATGTAGCACGAGGTGGATCGGGAGATGATGATATCAGAGGTAATTCAGGCAATGATACCCTAGAGGGTAATGAAGGCGTCGATGTTATTGATGGAGGTAAAGATAACGATAGTCTTGATGGTGGTGCTGGGGATGACTTCATATCAGGAGCTAGGGGTAACGATACTTTAACTGGTGGCGCTGGAGCTGATGATTTCTTCTTCTGGTACAATTCAGATGGTAGTTATGGAACAGATTCTCTAACAGACTTTAATAGGAGTGAAGGAGATAAGATAGTTCTCGCTGCTAGTCCATTCATTCCTGAAGATGCAAGGTTTAATGCTTTAACAGGTACACCAAATGGCGATCCATTGCCAGCAGACGAGTTTGCAGTGATTGAGAATTTCAACCCTCTAGTTGATGGAGCAAGTTCTGCAGCAATTATATATGACCCTACTAATGGTTTAGTCTACTACAACCCAACAGTAGATCCTGGTTCTGATGAAAATCAAATTGCTCGGGTTGATAATAGTGTATATGATGCGGATAACCCATTACAAAACACTGACTTTGAAATATTCTAAGTCTGGTTAATATATAGATGCGGTTTAACATATCGGTATAACCCTAGAATGAAAATTCTGACTCCCCTCTAAAATTAGGTTAGGGGGGATAAATTTTTAATGATTTTTTTTAAGTTATCCTCATTGGACTGATGTAGCTTGTGTTGGTCTTTCCAACCCAGATAGTTTAAATATTCAGAACTATCAACCATTAATAATTAAAGTAATGGGTAGAGGTTCTCGCCAAATGGTTAAGGTAAATAAATATGGTTTTCCTAGAACTGCACCTAAGCTCAGGCAGAAATCATTCTATGATTTTCAAACTGGCGATCTTGTCAAAGCAGTTGTGACTAAAAGCAAAAAGATTGGCACTTATTCTGGTAGAGTTGCAGTCAGAAAAACTGGCAGTTTCAATATTAAAATTAAGACTGAAACTGTACAAGGAATTGGTTATAAATATTGTCAACACTTGCATAAATCAGATGGGTATACTTATAGATTTGGCGAATTAATCAAACAGAAAACTACTAACCTTTTCAATAAAATAATTGATATTTCACCTAGTCCAGTTCAGTTAAATATGTTTGATACTTCTGAGTTAAGCACATCAGAGGTACAACCGAAAGTAAAAAAAATCCAGGAATAAGTTTAGCGGTACTAATGGAGAACAGCTAAGTTTGTTCTAAGTAAACGGAGGAAAGTCATTTATTTGCTGGTTGTTTTCCTCCCGGTACTAAATCAAAGATTATAGTGCAGGTCTCCAGCAACTATTTGAGATGATTAACTACTAGCTAAGGATGGGAATAAAAGAATATCTCAGATTAGCAAAACTCTACTTGAGCGAAGGTAAATTAGGTCAAGCTATAGAAACCTGTAAAGAAATTTTAGAATTACAATCAAATTCTGAGGATGCCTACAGAATATTAGGGGAAACTTATCAAGTTCAAGGCGATTTTCAGGCAGCTATGTATGCTTATACAAAGGCTTTGGAGATTAAGCCTGAATATGCGGAAGTTCATGCTTTTCTTGGTCAATTATATAGTCAGAGAAAGTGGTTGATTGAAGCAGCAAGTCAATATCAACAAGGGATTAATTTAGGGCTGAAATGGCCGGAAGTTTATTATAATTTGGGTAATATTAAGCATCAATTTGGTTATTTAGAAGCTGCTATTGAATGTTATGAAATAGCTATTATTCTGAAGCCGAATTATATTAAGGCTTATTTTAGTTTGGGTATTGTTTTTGAGTTGCAAAGAAATTATCAAGCAGCAGTTGATATTTATCGAAAAATTATCGCACTCAAGCCTAATTCTGTAGAAGCTTATAATAATTTAGGTGGTGTTTTAGCGGATTTGAATAGAAGGTCAGAAGCTGTTGAAGTTTATCGGCAGGGGTTAGGTTTAAAACCAAATTCAGCAGATTTATATAATAATATTGGTCATGCTTTATCAAGAGAAAATCCCGCACAAGCCATCGCTGCTTATCATCGTGCTATAGAGTTAAATCCTAATTTTATTAAGGCACATTATAATTTGGGTAAAGCGTTACAAATTATTGGGGAGCATGAATGGGCGGTTAAATGTTTTGAAGAAGTTATTCAACTAAAGCAAGAAAAGGATAATGCATTAGTTTACAGTGATTGTGCTTTTTCTTTAATGACTACAGGAAAGTTTAAGGCTGCTTTTCTTTATTTACAAAAGGCAATTACTAATAATCAATTTGTTGATGGTTTTTGTCAGTTATGGTCGGCTAAGTTAGAGAATGCGGAGCAGATAGTTTCTGATGAATTGTATTTGACAAAAGTAGCTGGTTTAAATTTTATCAAGGAGCTACAAAATTTAGATAGTTATTCAGAAATTTTTCAGCAGCAGTATCAGAAAATATCTGAATATTTGCTCAAATATTATATTCATTTTGGCAATGTATTGATGGAAAATGAATCTTATGCCAGTGCAGAGATCATTTATCAGAAAGCTTTACAACTTCAGCCGAATTTACCAGAGATTTATTGTTTATTAGGGAATAGTTTAGTTAAACAAAAACGATTAAATCCAGCAATTATTAGTTATCGAGTAGCTATCCAAGTATTATTAAGTGAAAATAGAGTGGCTGAGACGATAAATATTTATTTTGATTTGGGAAAAATTCTGGAAAAGCAACAACGATGGCAGCAAGCGATAGATTGTTACAGTAAAGTTTTATCGGAAAAAGCCATATTAGATTCGCAGATATTCAACAATAATTTTCAGCCTTATCAAAAATTAGAAGGATTATATTTATCTACAAAAGATTGGATAGAACGATTAGATAGTAACAATGACCTGCCAAGATATATAGAGGTAAAATTAGAAAAATCCACAACAGAAGATATAGCAGAAATTACTAAACCTTCAATTCAGGAATTAAGCTCTAAAGACCGGCAGAAAAATTTAGAATGTCATGGATTAAATTGTGGTAAATGTTTATCGGAAATTTATCAGTATTTTGAAGCTAAATATCTCGCCCCAGGAGTTTATAGTCTCAATGGTAGGAGCGGGTTTAGCCAAGATATGGATTTTTTGAATCAGAATTTAGGGAAAAAAAGCTCTTTCCTCAAGGAACTAAAAAAAGGGGATATACCCTCCTTGACAGAAGACTCAAAAAATAGTTTGTCTGGTTTTTCTCACTTTCTGAAAATTTCCCAGACTCCCAACTTCGTAACAATAGTACCAGAGGGAAGAGCTTGGGTTATGCCCAAGAAAAATTACTGGAGACTATGTTACGCGATCGCCATTATGAGTCCAGACAACTATTTACTGGCAGATGTGTCTCGGGAGTATCCATCTCCATTACCAGGATGTACCAACCATGACCCAGGTAAACATCGAATATTTGGTTTAGAAGAACTTCCGTCTCTAGAGAAAATTCATGGTAAAGTAGCAGTATTATCAGTACTGTCGGGAAATGTGTATTTTCATTGGGTAGTAGACCTATTGCCCAGAATAGAAGTATTACGTCAGGGCATAAATTTAGAACAGATAGATTGGTTTTTGGTTAATAACTATCAACAACCTTTTCAGCAGGAGACCTTAAAAATTCTGGGCATTCCCGAAGAGAAAATTTTAGCAAGCGATCGCCATCCCTACATTCAAGCAGAAGAATTAGTTGTTCCCTCATATCCTAGTTATTTAGGATGGTTACAACCGTGGGGAGTAAAATTTTTGAGAGAAGTATTTCTCAAAGAAAGAATTATTGAGAAGTCAGGGTTGCCTGAAAGAATATATATAAGTAGGAGTAATGCTAGATATCGTCGAGTAATGAATGAACCAGAGGTAGTAGAGGTATTAAGCAAATTTGGTTTTACCTGTATTACTCCAGAGTCTATGTCCCTAGAAACTCAAATTGCCATCTTTGCTCATGCGAAAATTATAGTTGCTCCTCATGGAAGTGGTCTGACAAATATAGTATTCTGTAATCCAGAGACTAAAATTATTGAACTTTTCTCCCCCGACTATCTCAGATACTACTATTGGCATATTAGCCAATTATTAGGACTTGAACATTACTTTTTAGTAGGTGAAGCATTTAGTTGTTATCCTATTAGAAATTTAATGTATGAAAGTTCCCTTGTAGAAGATATTTTGGTGAACTTAGGGTCACTAAATTTAATGCTTAAAGCTGTAGGTATTATTTGAAAAAGGTTGGAGGTTTAATTAGGGTTTGGAGAGTAAGGGAGTAGGGGAGTAGGGGAGTGTGGGAAGAAATTCAAGAATATATATCTTCACCATTACTATTCAGGACAACTGTCAAATTAATGTCAAATATATTCGTTTGTTTGTACAAGCATAGCTACTAAATATTTGACGAAATTTAATAACTCTCGACCATATCTTTATCAGAATATGTATGAAAAAAGTTGGAGGTTTAATTAGGTTTTGCTGAAAAAGTCTGATGGGGGTAGGAGACAGGAGAAATGGGTATGGGAGTGAGGAGGTAGAAGTAAGAATTGTCCCTCAATCTTGATCATAATTATTCCAAAATACTAGCTTTTTGCAGCTCTTTCCATCGAAAAGCTGGTACTTTTCCCATACCTAAAATTGCTCAAACCAATATCAGTCAATAATTTGATATTTATGAGCGCAAACCCTAATTAGTGTTTGGAGAGTAAGGGAGTAGAGGAGTAGGGGAGTGTGGGAAGAAATTAAAGAATATATATCTTCACCATTACTATTCAGGACAACTGTCAAATTAATGTCAAATATCTTCGTTTGTTTGTACAAGCATAGCTACTAAATATTTGACGAAATTTAATAACTCTCGACTATATATTTATAAGAATATGTCTTATGTGACTATATTTTTATGAACTATAAAACTATTTATGACATATCTAAATTGAAATGATATGACTCCTACCAATTTTGGACATTGTAAAAACAGTGGAGTTGTATTAAATATTAGGTGTTATATTATGTGTCCCCTCCAGGGGAGCTACGTTATCAGTTAAACACTTATAAATAACTTAGGAAGGAAGAAACGAGAAAAGTAAAGACAATTTCAGTATCTATTTTGTACTCTCAGTTATATAACGCTTCTCAAGTTACTAAAGTACAGTTGTTTTTCTTCTTTTCTACTCCCTACTTCCTAAAATAAACGAATTTGGTACATTATGCTTCTTAGGAATTGCTATAAATAAAATTTAATAACTAACCCCTCCTAACATGATATTGTACAATTTATCTATGAAGTTGCTCTGAATAAAATATGATAATTACCAGCAAAATAATGCCGTAAAAAAATCATTAAGTGCATCGTTACAAAGAAATAGTATTAGGTAAAATCTTATTACCTACAATTAATCCCTTATTCCATAAAACTAACACCTACGGAACAGAATAACCAAAAAAAACAGGTCTCAAAGCTACTCTTTTAGGGGTATAAAAAAAAGAGAATTCCGTATTTTCTTGCCTCCCTAGCTATACCAATTTGATCGACATTTGTTACAAATGGTAGGGACGTTGCATAAGGGCGTCCGTAGGTCAGAAGGAGGAAGCAAGAAGGAAAAAGGGATAAATCTTGAAAAAAAAAGGGAAAAAAATAGATATAACTATCTAAAATGAACTGGAGCAAATATTTTTCAGCATATCCGTTCTAGATATAGTTTTTATAGCACAATACGGTTTCCTACGGAATGCTTCGCAAACAGTTTAGACAAAAACTCATAATATATGGAACCATTAGATAGGTTTTTCAGACTACAGAAATGCAAAAAAAATCCTTAACTGAACTGTATTGTTTTATAGCATTCTTTTTTTAAACTGGTATTACTGAAAAATTTTGGGTATGCGCCTCCCCTTTTCAGGAGATAATAAGCGGTCGAGGGATAGCCATATCCAATCGACCAAGAGAAGAAAAATTTTCATGAATTTGTCAATCCTCTCCTTGAAAAGAAGAGGTAATTATTCATTATTCATTATTCATTATTAATTGTTGAAAGGAGGTACTGATAACTGATAACTGATAACTGAAGTGACGAGGGTGAAAAACGTAAGGAATAGGAAATAAAAACTATTGCCCGTTTTTCAATTAAGGTTTTATCCAAACCGAAAATTAACTTAATTCATAGTAGCAAAAAAAAGAGAGAAAATGGCATCAACAAATCCTCCAGAAAGCGCAGCAGAAAAATTCCACCAAAAAGCAGAAGCTTATGTAGCCGAAAAAAAATTTGATGAGGCGATCGCTTCTTGTGAATTAGCTATAAAAATAGAAGAAAATTATGCTCCACCCTACAAAACTTTAGGTAATGTTTGGCAAGCAAAAGGAAAATTAGAAGCTGCAGAAAATTACTATAAAAAAGCATTAGAAATCCAATCAGATTGGCCGGAAGTATATGCTAATCTCGGCAGTTTATACGCCATGCAGCAAAAATGGCAAGAGGCAATATCCTATTATCAAAAAGCTGTAAATTTGAAGCCAGATTTTGCCGGAGTTTATCGTAATATGACAAAAGTATGGTTACGTTTAGGCAACGAAAAATCTGCTATATATTGTCAGTACAAAGCATTTTCTCTAGAACCTGAAAAAGCCACCCTAGAAGAAATTCTTAACTTAGGTAAAAATCTACAGCAACAGGGTAGTTTAAATGAGGCAATATCTTGTTACCGAATTGCTATTAAATTAAATGCTAATTCAGCAGAAGCTTATCAAAATTTAGGAGCTGCTTTAAAGGAGCAAGGGAATCTAGATGAAGCTACAGTTTGTTTTCGCAGAGCTATCGAACTTAGACCAACTAATACCAATACAAAAGTAGAAACTTCAACAGATATTAGAGCTAATCAATATAATTTAATTTCTGGTCAAGAATTAGAAGCCCAAGATACTTTAGTGAGCAGTTTAAATAATCACGAAGTAAATGCTAATGATACTCTTGTTTCAGCAGAACAGATAAATAATATTCCACCTCAACCAACAACTGCGATTAATACTGAAGATATAGAAACTTATATGATGGTGGCAGAGACTTACGTGAATCAGAAAAAATGGCAACAAGCTATTACTGTGAGTCAGAAAATTATTTCAATTAGACCAGAACCCAAAGCTTATAAAATAATTGGTAATTCTTTACAAGCTATGGGGAAATTATCAGAAGCATTAGATTGGTACAAAAAAGCATTAGAAATTAAACCAGATTTTGTAGAAGTACATGCAAATATAGGAACTATATTTGCTCAAAAACAACAGTGGGAACAAGCAATACAATATTATCGTAGAGCAATTGCAATTAAACCAGAATTTGCTGGAGCATATCGTAATTTAGCCAAAATTTATACTCAACTTAATCAGTCAACAGCAGCAGCAGAATGTTTATTTCAAGTATTAAGACTAGAACCAGGAAAAGCTACAGCAGAAGAATTTTTATATACCGGAAATACTCTGAATGAAAATGGTCAATTAGAACAGGCGATCACTTGTTATCAAGGAGCAATTCAGTTAAAGCCACAGTTAGTAGAAGCTAGTTATAAATTAGGAGAAATTTTAATTCAAAACGAGCGGTGGGAAGAAGCAGTTGCTTGTTATCAAAGAGTCATATCTGCCAATCCAAATAATGTAGAACCTTACGAAAAATTAGCAGATGCTTTATTAAATCAAGGACAGGTAGAGTCAGCTTTACAAAATTATCAAAAGGCTCAACAACTAGAACCAAATAATACAGAAATCAAGCAAAAAATCGGAGAAATTTATTACAGAGATGGAGAAGCTTTCCAAGAACAAGGAAAAGTAGAAGAGGCAATCAAAGCTTACAGTCAAGCAACGGAAAATTATCCAGAATTTGATATACCTTATGGAAAATTAGGGGAAATTTTCTCACAGCAGGAAAAATGGGAAGAAGCTGCCAAAGCATATAAAAAAGCAAGTGAAATAAAATCAGATAATTCTTGGTATCACAATAGTTTAGGAGAAGCTCTCAAGAAATTAGAAAAATGGGAAGAAGCTGTTGAAGCATACCGCAAAGCAATAGAATTAAATCCTGATTTTTCTTGGTCTCATAATAATTTAGGTGACTGTCTATTAAAACTAGAAAAATGGTCAGAAGCTGTTTTACCTTATCGTAAAGCAATAGAACTAAAACCTGACTTTACTTGGTCTCATATTAACTTAGGAAAAGCTTTATGGTCAGCCGGAAATTGGCAAGAAGCAATAGACCCATATCGTCGCGCCATAGAATTAAAAGCAGACCTACCAGAAGCTTATCAAAAATTAGGAGATGCCCTGAAAAAACGCGCTCAATTAGATTTAGATGAAGCCATAAAATGGTACGAAAAAGCCATAGAAAATAACCCAGAAAATGAACAGCTTTATCATAAAGCATTAGAAATAAAACCAGATGACCACAAACTTTATTTACAACTAGGCAATACATTAGTAAAAAAAGGGAAAACTCATGGAGCGATCGCCTTTTATCAGTTAGGTTTACAAATTAATCCAGATGACCATGAAATTCAAGCAGAATTAGAAAAGATATTACCAAAAAAAAAGACTTTAAAGGAACAGGCAACAGGCAACAGGCAACAGGCAACAGGCAACAGCGGTCAGACCCCGCGACGACGCCAGTCGCAAGCGGTCGGACCCCGCGACGACGCCAGTCGCAAGGGAACGCCGACCAAGAGAGGGAATGCTGACCAAGAGAGGCAACAGGAAAGTTTCGCTCTTTTGAAAAGGGAAAAGGAAATAGTAAATAACGAACAAGCAAATATTGCTATTTCTCCCTCAAATTATCCTGTAATTGAAAAAGAAGATGCCTATCAATTATGGCTAAAAGCAAACTTACCTAGTTCAGAAAAACTAAAGAAGATGTCGGAAAATTTAGAGACCTTTCGATATCAACCATTAATTAGTATTATCTTGCCAGAAAAACAAGCATCTCCAGAGTTCCAAGAGACAATTGAATCAGTGATAAATCAAGTTTATCCAAACTGGGAAATCTGTTATATTGCCGATAAACTTCCGCAAAATATAGAAACAGATAACAGAGTAAAATTAGTCTTAAAAGATGAAAGTGGAGATATTGCCACAAACTTAAATACCGCCTTAGCATTAGCAACAGGAGATTTTATTACCCTGTTAAATTCTGATGATACTTTAACCCCAGATGCTCTTTATGAAATGGCGCTATTGCTGAATAAACATCCAGAAGCAGACATGGTTTATTCAGACGAAGATAAATTAACAAAAGAAGGGAAATTAACTCAACCATACTTTAAACCAGACTGGTGTCCAGACTCATTTTTATCTCGAATGTACACTGGTCATTTGTGTATATATCGCCGAGAATTACTAGAAAAATTAAACGGTTTTCGAGGGGGATATGAAAATAATTATGAATATGATTTAATTCTGCGCTTAAGCGAAACAAGTAAAAAAATATTCCACATTCCCAAAATACTTTATCACAACAGAATTTCTGAAAATGAAGTAGCAATAAATCAGACAATTTCAGCAGAAACAGCCAAAAAAGCATTAGCAGAAGCATTAGAAAGACGAGGAGAAAAAGGAACAATTTATAACCTCACTCAACATCCTGGTTTCTATCAAATTCGTTATCAAATTCCAGAGAAAAAGCTAGTCAGTATTATCATTCCCACCAGAAACTTAGGAGACATTTTAGATAGATGTCTAGAGTCAATATTTAGCAAAACAACTTACCCAAATTATGAAGTAATATTGATTGACAATGGCAGCGACGAATCAAAAACAAAAGATATTATTGAAGGGTGGAAAAATCAAGAACCACAACGTTTCAAATGTTATGAATATGATATTCCTTTCAATTTTTCCAAGCTCAATAACTTTGCCACAGAAAAAGCAGAAGGTGATTATTTACTATTCTTAAATAATGACACAGAAGTAAAAACTCCTGACTGGTTAGAAGCAATGGTCGAACAAGCACAAAGAGAAAAAATAGGAGCAGTCGGTGCTTTATTATTATACCCAGATAATACAATTCAACACGCCGGAGTAGTATTAGGAATGAGGAGTATAGCAGACCATAGCCATCGTGGTTTTTCTCCCACTGATGCTGGATATAATGGTCAAATTATTTCTGTGAATAATTATTCCGCCGTAACTGCCGCTTGTTTAATGTGTCGGCGAGAAGTATTTGAAGAAATGGGTGGGTTTGATGAAGAATTAGCCGTAGCATTTAACGACGTAGATTTATGTTTGAAAATGATAGATAAAGGTTATCGAAATATTTATGTACCTCACGCTGTTTTGTATCACCATGAATCGAAAAGTCGGGGAGTAGAAAATACAGGAGAAAAACAATTACGTTTCCAACAAGAAATTCAGAATATGAAGCAAAGATGGAAATATTTAATAGATAAAGACCCTTGTTATAACCCTCATCTAACTCGACAACAAGAAGACTTCAGTCTAAGGATTAAAACAAATGTCGAAGTTAGTGTTTCTTTATATGAAAAAGATCCAGAAATAGTAGGATGTTCTATAGATGTACCAAAACCAGGAGTAGAAAAAGATATTAGTTCCATTTGTATTGGAGGATGGGTAGTAGGAAAAACATCTCCTCCAGTTACAGTAGAATTAATTGTAGCTGGCAAAGTAATCAGAGAAATTCCTGCTAATTTACATCGTCCAGATGTAGGAGAAATTCATCCAGAATTTCCAGAAGCTAAATATTGTGGTTTCTGGGGAGAAATAGAGGTAATTGAATTTGCGCCAGAGATGAAAATTTCCTTAGAAGCTATTCTCAAAGATGGTTCTCATGTGCGACTGGGAATGGTGAATTTGAAATGTCCTAGTTTGATTTAAAAGGAAGAAGGAAGAGGGAAGAAGGAAAAATAATCAAGATATTTTTCTAAAATTAATGAGTATTTCCTATTCCCTCTTTTAATAAAAATTCTTAATCCATAAATTATGTAAGCATTTAGCCATCAGCTATCAGCTATTGCTTTTAATTACTGATAAAAGCTTTCTTAATTGAGAAACGAAAAATGGGTGCATCTCAATGCGTGAATAAAGTCAAAAATTTATCGCTTTTAGGCAACAGGCAACAGCTCATCTGGGAATAGTTCATCTGGGAATAGCTCATCTGGGAATAGCTCATCTGGGAATAGGGAATAGGGAATATTATAGGAAAAAAGTATTTTTGCTTGCTATGAGATGCACCCCGAAAAATCTTACTACAAAAGTCAGCTCCAAAGTCTATATTCATTCAAACCCCTTTCTTAAGCACAGAGTCTTATTAGACTTGTCGCTTTATAACTTAAAAAATCCCCAAAAACCTTGTTCTGTAAGGATTGTAGTTATTGGATTGCAAAAATTATTGGAATTATTGCTCTGTCGTGGAGTTTTTCGGCTTGTTTTAATAACTTTTCGTGCCTGTTCATACTTGATACCTAATAAACGTTCTGATTCTTGTGGATGATTGTGAATGTAGTCAAGCATACTGGTCATAATTAGCCATAAAAAATTACATTTTATATGACTCTATCACAATTTATTTATTTTTCGGAGATGTCTATTATGTAGTAACCAAATGCTTTTGCTAGAAGTGGTGGTACAGCATTACAAATTTTTGTGTAGTTTTCAATTGTTGTACCCTTAAATATAAAGCGATCGGGAAATGATTGAATACGAGCACATTCTCTAGGAGATAAAAATCTATTTAGGGCTTGCTGATTAAATCTCAAAGCATTGATAGATAAAGGTAAGTGCCTTTTTAAGTATCAAAAAGTGCGAGGTTTTGGGTGGTAATGGTTCAATTAGGAGCGGATTTTGGTCAAGAGTTGCGCAGAAAAATCTTGGGACAAAACTTAGCTCCTGCCTCCTCGCTCATTCCAATTTCTCCTGTCTTCCCCTCCAGGGAGGGGGAGGGGCGAGGGGTGGGTTGTCTCCTGTCTCCTGTCTCCTGTCTCCTACCCTCACCCATAAGACTAGTGAAGCGCAAACCCTATTTAATTCCACCTCATCCTGATGGGTGAGTTCAAGAATGCGCGAATTTAGAATGCGCGAATTTAGAATTACCTCTCCTTGAAGAGAAGAGGATTGGGTTAAAAGGAATTTTTTTCTTCTCTTGGTCGATTGAATATGGCGCAGGTTTCGGAGCCACCCCATCCTACGGAATTCTTTCCTTACGGAATGCTATCGCAAACGCAAACGACCGCTTTTTTCTCCATGAATGGAGAGGCTTTATACCTTAATTTTTCGGTAAAAATTACCAAACTAGGAGATATTTTTCTGGAATTTACTATCTAACCTTAGAAGTATAAGAAAGAAATAAGTCACTGAATTTCAGGAGAATTTTTCCTATGACTATTAAAACAAACCTAAATAAAATTATTAGCCTTGGTTTAGTTGCTTTAACTGCTACTTCTTTGTCATTTGCAACTATAATTCCCATGAAAGTTGCTTTTGCAGAACCAATACGGCAAAAAAGTGTAAGTCCAGATGTAATCAACGAAGGGATGAATGGAGTGTGGAATTTGCAATGGAGGGTAAATGGATGGTTACACAGGGGACGTTTAAGAATGGATGGAAATTTTGGAACTATGATTGTCAATGTCACTGGGCCTAATGGTAGAAAAGTTTATGCCGAACAACAAATGAATATGGTTCCAGATGCTAATGGTTATGCTCTTCAGGGTAGTAGACCTACTTATCCTGGTAGTAATGCAATCAACCGTGCTTATCAACCTGATACTTTTTATGTCGAGTCAGGTCATCGTGGTAATTGGCAAATGAGAAATTGTTCTGATTATTCTGGTTGTATTCCAGTGAGAATGACAAGAATTGATAGATAAATTAAGTCTAGCTATTTTAGGGGTAGGTTGAGTGAATATAATTTTCTGATTTTTCCAGAATTTACCTAAAAAAACCTACCCATCATATCTGATATTGAATTTGTCTAATTACCAATTAGATCATGTCCGGTTGAATAGTTATAAATAAAAATGGAGGAGTAATGAGTAATGAGTAATGAGTTATGAGTTATGAGTTATGAGTTATGAGTTATGAGTTATGAGTTATGAGTTATGAGTTATGAGTTATGAGGAGGGAATTTTAAGCTATAAATGAAGAGAAAGTTTTTTGATCACGCTATTATCCGGACATGATATTAGATCATGTCCGGATAATAGCGTAATAAAAAACTTTCTTCTCCTCTTCCTTTTTCTTCCCTCCTGACTCCTGATCTGAAATCCGGTTATACATTTATCTCACTTTCTACTTCCATTCAATGCAGACATAAAATGCCGGAATCTCCCCAGATAATTCGCACTTTCATCCTTCCTTTCTCCTGACCCCTAACTCCTGACACCTCCCTCGTTATTTATAACTATTCAACCGGACATAATATTACTCATTAATTGAGCCATCAGGCATAATTGTTCCTCTCATAATTACTCCATTTAAATCTACATCAGTAATAATTGCACCTTCCAAATTAGCATTACTTAAATTAGTTTCTTGTTTATGACCCCGGAAAGAGAAACTATGAAAATCTGTTCCATTCAAATTAGTATCAGCAAGATTAGCATATTCTAAGTTAGTACCACGGAGACTAGCATTACTTAAATTAGCCTTTTGTAGATTTGCTCCCCAGAGTCTTGCTTCTAACAAATTAGCATTAACTAAATTGGCATTACTTAAATTTGCTAAAGTTAGATCAACTTCCAACAAACGAGTGTTACTTAAGTTTGAATTTGTTAAATTAGCTCTATTAATATCTGCTCTATATAAATTAGCTCCTGTTAAATTAGCTCCTGTTAAATTAGCTCCCGAAAAGTTAGCACCATTCAAATCTGCACCCTGAAAATTTACACCAGTTAAATTAGCTCCCGAAAGATTCGCATTGCTTAAATTAGTTTCATGTAAATCTATCTCACTTAAATCGCACTGTTTCCACAAAAATGATACGCACCAATTATCTTGTAGTAGATGATTAATATCTTCAGAATTAGCTGCTATGACTGGTGCGGATAAACTAAAATAAATTAAAGAAATGGCTAAGGTAATAGCGGCTAAAAATTTCATCATATCTCGTTATTTTAATTGAATTTAAATTACATTTTTTTGAACCTATGAAGGTAGAAAACACTAGAACAGGGAAAAATTATCAATTTGTTTGATCGACTAGAATTACTATATATAACAGGGAATAGGGAATAGTAATAGTGGTACGACCCCCCATAGGTGGCATACGCACCTGGTAGCAAACTCGGTGTCATGGAATGTTGGAAAAGCATTTCCCTGGGTAAGGTTCATCATCACTCTATGTCCTAATCAACTCGTTCCTTACTATAGGACGTTGCTGATTCTGGGTATGATGCAAGCCCCCCTAGCCCCCCAATTTTGGGGGGAATAAAACTCTAAAAGTCCCCCAATGCGTGGGGGATGCGCGGGGGCTTGGCCAGAACAAAACAATCGCACATTCATACTTCTATTCAGCAACGCCTACTATAGTAGTCGCCATTACTGTATTTGACTTATGAAACAGCTCAAACAACAGAATATAAATAATCAAACTTCTTCCTTCTGCTATAAAAAAGAAACTTTATCCAAAATCAATACAATATAAAATTCGCTAGTACAACTTTAAACATAATCATAATATGTCAAAATTGTCTAGCGAACTCAATAATACTTTTAATCTTACCATTCTTTAACCAAGACGGAGAGCATAATCAGTCTCTGGTACTGCAAAAATGTTATTTTCAACATCTTCTATGGAAGTATCTTGAATTACTCCTAATATAAAGCCACTGTCAGACAGTCTAATTACTGTGTCATCATCGAATAATTCATAAGCTAACCCTTCAGAAGGAATGAAATTAGCAATCACGACAATTCGATCGTTATCTGCGACATTAAAATCAGTAATCAAGTCAGCTTGGTCTATTTCATCTATGCCATCAACAATATCAGCTCGCAGAATAAAGCTATCTGCACCCAAACCACCAGTCAGGATATCAGCACCATGATCCCCAATGATAATATCATCTCCTTTGCCACCTATTAATATATCAACACCTTTTCCACCTCTGACAAAGTCTTGACCGTCACGACCGCTAACTATATCATTACCTTCGTTTCCACTAAGGATATCTGTACCATTACCACCAGATATTTCATCGTCACCTGCCAAACCCATAATTGCAAAAGAGGAATCAGTATCAACGTCGCTTATTTCGAGAACATCAATAACATCATCACTCTCTGTTCCAATGATGGTTGTGAAAGAAGAATCAACAACATCTATATCCAGAATGCTTTCATCGCTGTCATTTTCAGCTATCTCAGTTGTTTCTTCTGAGTTTTCATTTTCATCAACAGCGCTAGCTATTTCATCACCCTCATCCTCATCATCATCTTCTTCACTGTCAGAATTTTCATCTGTTTCATCATTAGGAAGGTCTTCAAGAGACTCGGTTAATTGAGAACCCAATAGAGCTCCTTCTAATAATAGATCTGTTCCATTATTAGAATCATCAACATTATCGATATCCTCAATATCTTCAGTACCTTCATCCATAGAGATAACATAAGATACCTTCACTTTATTGTCCGCATTAACCCAATCATTGAGTAAATCTGAGTCAGCAGCTATCTCTGAAGTTCTACTAGATATATCTCCGTCAACTACCCTAGCTACAAGAATGCGATCGCCCTCTCGAATCTCTTGCACAAAATCAAAACCATCAGTCACTTCACCAAATACTGCATAACGGCCATCCAGTTCATTGTCAGTATCTAAGGTAAAGTAAAATTGTGAAGAAGCTGTATCTAGTGCTTGACTTCGTGCCATAGCAATTACCCCTGTTTCATGGGATAGCTCTACTGGATCGGCAACTACCTCGTTATAGACAATTTCTCCTGTTTCTGCAACTTGAATTTCCAAAGGTATTTCCCGTGGTGCTTCTGTTGCAGGATTAATAAATTTCCCCGACCCTAAATCTTCAATCAAAAAATCAGGATCTCTGCCTTGGGGGTCACCAGTTTGAACTACAAAACCTTCTTCAAACCGATGGAATACCAGAGCATCATAGAAATAATGTTGATCTACCAAGTTTACAAAGTTAGCTACTGTGACTGGAGCGCTGGCGGAGTTGAGTGTAACAGTAATTTTTTCTCTCTCACCACGCTCTTCTTCTTCATCATCATTTTCTTCATCATTTTCTTCTTCTTCTTCCTGGGATACCTTTTGTACCACCATTTCCACTGTGACTTCCTGGCCTTCTAAATCAGCTAATTCTAGCTCTTCTAAATATTCTTCGGTAGTTTTTGTTTCTTGCATTGGTTGATTAGTTCCTTAGTTCCTTGAGTTGTTCACAATTTGCTACTTCATTATATTCTATTCTTAATTTGGCTGGCGATAAAACTTCTTAAATATCAGGAAGAAGGTCAATTTAAAAGAGGATAAACTTCTTTTAATCATTGTTGACCGCTCTCTAATTTTTTTCACTCTTGCATAGCAAAGTATAAGAAATCAAAACAGCTATAGTTCAAACTAAAATACTTGATTTTATATTGCTTTTTTTCTACTAATAAACTTTTCCATAAATTCAATTATCCAATTCTCAAAGCTGCATCTCCAAAAGGCAGTGTATCAGGAACAGAAATAGTAGCAAAATCGAAAAAGAAACTGGCGTTTCTAACTTCTTCTGCTGTCGAATTATTCACCGTACCAAGAATCATATTATCTTCCTCTGTTTCACCTTCTAATTGAATTACTGTATTATTTCCTTCTTGAGTAAAAGATAGGGCAGATATTTGTACCGAAACACCTATTCTATCCCCTTCTAAAAAATTAAAATCTTCGATTGTATCTGCATTATCTTCTTCATTTTCTATTAAGGTCAAAATAAAAGTATCTGCACCTGCTTCACCTAATAAATTATCCGTACCAGCATCACCAATTAAAATATCATTTCCTTCCCCAGCAGTTAATACATCACTATCTTTACCACCGCGTAAAAAATCATCTCCTCTACCACCAAATAAAGTATCACTATCTAAGTTGCCATTCAGAATATCATTATCAGGACCACCAGATAATAAATCAAACCCTTTTCCACCCCGAAGATAATCAGAACTATCTCTACCATCTAAACTATCATCTCCTTGATTACCATTAATTACATCATTAAGTATTGAACCTGTAATTTCATCATTTCCTTCTAATCCTAATACACCAAATACTTCTTGAGATAATTCTGTGGAAATTGGAAAAATATCATCTCCTTCTGTTAAAACTTGAAAGAAATCAATAGGTAATGGAATATTTGCACGATTAACAATATTAATAAAATTATTGAGCAGAGTAGTATCAGTAATAATTTGTGAAACCCGACTAGGAATTATTCCTTGAGTAACTCTCGCAGCAGTAATACTATCACCTAATTCTAGTTCTTCTATAACATCTAACCCATCTATTACATTACCAAATACGGCAAAACTACCATCTAATACTGATAAATCATTCAGGGGAATATAAAATTGAGAAGATGCAGAATTTAACTCCGTTGTACGAGCCATTCCAATTGCACCTACTACATTTGGTAGTTGTAATGGAGGAGAAACTATTTGATTGTAAATAATTTCTTGCCCAAGTCCTAACGGCCGAATTTCTAAAGGAATAAATCGAGTTTCATTTGTGAGTGGGTCGATAAAATTACCACTTCCTAAAAGTTCCAAAGGAACATCTGGATTTCTACTGAAAGGGTCTCCTGCTTGAACTAATGAAAATTGTGGTTGATTTTCGATGCGATGAAATCTGACACCATCATAAAAATTTCGTTCTACTAAATCAACAAAATTACCTCCAGTTATTGGTGCATTTATACCATCAACTTCTATAGTAACTATTTGATTATCAATCACCATTAATACTGTTGCTGGACTTGATATTTGTGGTAAATCTTCTTCCATTTTTCCTAATTTTATGGGTAAAATTTTTGTACAAATTGCTTATTATATAGTAAATTTTCTGGCTTTTCTGATAAACGCTATTTTTCCTCAAAATCCGAAATATTAGATTTGAACAATTTCCTCAAAGAAAATTTGTTCGTAAATTTATGTAAACTTATATAAAGTAGAGTTTTCATCGTAAATTATGACCACCCGTCGGAATCTAATTAGCATATTTTTAGCTAGCTGTTTAGCTTTGATAACTTGGTTTAACTTTATTCCCAATACTTGGGCACTTGGAGGAAAATTACCGGAGTTATACCAACCAGCACCAGAATTTACTTTACCCACGAATACTGGAGATGGAGAAATTTCTTTATCTGATTATCGGGGTAAGTGGATAGTGCTTTATTTTTATCCTAAAGATTTTACTTCTGGTTGTACTATTGAGGCGCGTAGGTTTCAACAAGATTTGCCAAAATATATTTCTAGAAATGCTCAAATTTTAGGTGTTAGTGCAGATGATATAGACGTGCGACTCGTTGGCTAGTCAATACTACTGAAAAGCAGATATATCTAGCCTTCCAGGTCACAACATGAAGCTAATAACTTTCCCTACGGGATAACTTCGTTAACGACCTGTGAAAACTCTTATATCCTTGGTGGTGAAATTCCATCTGCCCTGTTGTTGGGTTGACAGCATAGGCCACACTGGTGAGACTGAATATCAAACTGGTGAAGCTGGCCTAAAAGCGGGAAAATACCAGTTACCGAGGAACGATACCGCGAGCAAAGGCTGACAAGTGGACGAACAGAAAGGTAATTAAACTCTCGTGACAACTGACCATTCCAAAGGTAGCTATGGAATGTAGGATGAAAATCAGGGGGTCAATGGATAATCTTATGTTTATGAGAATTATCAACAACCATGCCGAACCCTCCGGGAGAATTTGCCCCACTAAATCAGTCGTAATAAAGGAATAAGGGAACGAGGAAACCTCTCTAAGACACCTAAGAATATAGGTCGAGAACTTAGGAAGCCATTCAAGGTCAGCCTGCACTCATGTTGCAGGTCTTAGGGAGAGTAGGATTGGATAATAAGCATTAATTTGCAGACGTATCCACTGTTAGACGTAATGTAAGGCAATGAATAGTAATGAATAAAGCTCAGACACTAAAAAGAAAGTTAGGGTCACCTAAGCCATTTTTAAGCGTAGCAAGGCATACAGAGGATATACCTTCACAAATTTCAATCAATCCTAACCTTAATTGGAAGGACATTAATTGGAAGAAGGTAGAGAAATCTGTATTCAAATTACAAAAATTGATTTACAGAGCATCCAGCCGTGGCGAATTCCGCAAGATGCACAGATACCAAAAACTTCTTTTAAAAAGCTATTACGCAAGGTTGCTAGCTGTTAGGCGCGTGACACAGCATAACCAAGGCAAGAAAACTGCTGGAATAGATGGTATTAAAAATCTACCACCAATGCAGAGATTCAACTTGGTGAACCTACTCTCATCACGCCACCTCAAGGCAAGCCCGACCCGCAGAGTCTGGATACCAAAACCAGGGAAGGATGAAAAGCGACCGCTTGGAATCCCAACAATGTACGACCGTGCATTACAAGCCCTGGTGAAGCTAGGTATGGAACCAGAGTGGGAGGCACGTTTTGAACCTAAAAGCTATGGTTTTAGACCAGGAAGGTCAACGCATGATGCTATAGAGGCCATCTTTGACAGTATCAAGAATAAACCTAAATATGTACTTGATGCTGACATATCCAAATGCTTTGACCGAATTAACCATGATGCACTTTTAGGAAATATAGGTCAATCTCCTTACAGACGACTAATCAAACAATGGTTAAAGTCTGGGGTGCTTGACAACAATCAATTCCTAGAATCTGTGGAAGGTACACCACAGGGAGGGGTAATTAGTCCCCAAAAGCGCAAACATCGCCCTGCACGGAATGGAAGAGTGTTTAAACAAATTCGCTGAATCTTTACCAGGAAGAAAACGAGCAAATAAGCAAGCACTATCCATAATACGCTATGCTGATGACTTCGTAATCTTACACGAAGATGTCAAAGTAGTGCTACAAGCTAAATCCGTAATACAGGAATGGTTAAACCAGGTAGGATTAGAACTAAAACCAGAGAAAACTAAGATTGCCCACACCTTGAAAGAATATGAAGGAAATAAACCCGGATTTAACTTTCTAGGTTTCGCAATTAGGCAATGGAAAGTTAAGTCAACTAAACAAGGATTTAAAACGCTGATAAAACCATCCTCCAAAAGTATCAAAACTCATTATCGGAAATTGGCGGATATATGTGATTATCATAAAACTGCCCCTGCCAAAGTTTTGATAGCCAGATTAAACCCAGTAATAAGGGGATGGGCTAACTATTTCTCAACAGTAGTCAGTAAGGAAGTATTCAGTGAGATGGATATGCTCCTGTGGAAAAAACTATGGAGATGGGCAAGTAGAAGGCATCCAAATAAGTCGGCTAAATGGGTTAAGAAGAAGTATTTCCCCAAAATTAAAGAAACCAGGAATTGGGAATTTAACGATGGCGAATATATACTAAACCGACACGCAGATGTATCTATTATAAGACACATCAAAGTTAAAGGTAATAAATCACCCTATGATGGCGACTGGACTTATTGGAGCAGCAGAATCGGCAAACATCCAGGCGTAAGGAAAGAAGTCACAGCGCTACTTAAACGGCAAAAGAATAAATGCGCATCTTGTGGACTAACCTTTAGACCAAACGACCTAATTGAAGTTGACCATATAAAACCAAGGTCTGAAGGTGGTGACAACACATATAAAAATAAACAACTATTGCACCGACATTGCCACGATACTAAAACTGCCTTAGATAAAAAGACATACGCAGAACTAAAGTTACAGGACTTACCTGAAGATTATTTATGGGTTGACGATATGTTGACACTAAGACAGGGATGTGCCCATGAAAAGGGACGTTTAAGAGAGGAGCCGTGATGAGGTGAAAGTCTCACGTCCGGTTCTGAAGACGAGTCGGGTAGGGTAACTTACCTGGCTTAGTTTAACTCCCATGCTGAATTTTGTGATTCTGAAGGATTAAAATTTCCGTTGTTAGCTGATACGGATGGAAGTGTTAGTGTGCGACTCGTTGGTTAGTCAAACTGCCGAAAAGCAGACATATCTAGCCTTCCATGGCTAATCTTAAAGGAGGTTAAATATTTGGCCATCGGAAAACTCTTATTTCCTTAGTGGTGAAATTCCACCGCCTCGTTGTCTAGGTAGAAAGCATAGGCCACACTGGTGAGACTGAACATCAAACTGGTGAAGCTGGCCTAAAAGCGGGAAAATACCAGTTACCAGGAACGATACCGCAAGCAAAGGCTGACAAGTGGACGAACAGGAAGGTAATCAAACTCTCGTTATTCCGAACCATCTCAAAGGTAGCTATGGGATGTAGGACGAAAGTCAGAGGGTCTATGGATAATTCTATACTTACGGGATTATCGACAACCATACCGAACCCTCCGGGAGATTTTACCCTACTAAATCAGCCGTAAAAAGGAATAAGGGAACGAGGAAACCTCTCTTTGACACCTAAGAATATAGGTCGAAATCTTAGGAAGCCATTCAAGGTCAATCTGCACCTCGGGTTGCAGGTTTTAGGGAGAGTAGGATTGGGTAAAAAGCAGTAATGCAGACTTATCCACTGTTAGACGTAATGTAAGGCAATGAATAGTAATGAATAAAGCTCAGACTCTAAAAAGAAAGTTAGGAAATCCTAAGCCACTTTTAAGCGTAGCATGGGATACAGAGGATATACCTTCACAAGTTTCAATTAATCCCAACCTTCAATGGAAGGATATTAATTGGAAGAAAGTAGAGAAATCTGTGTTCAAATTACAAAAATTGATTTACAGAGCATCCATGAGTGGCGAATTCCGCAAGATGCACAGATACCAAAAACTTCTGACCAAAAGTTATTACGCTAGGTTGCTAGCTGTTAGGCGCGTGACACAGGATAACCAAGGACGGAAAACTGCTGGAGTAGATGGTATAAAAAATCTATCTCCAATGCAGCGATTCAACTTGGTGAACCTACTCGCATCACGCCACATCAAAGCAAGTCCCACTCGCAGAGTCTATATACCAAAACCAGCTAAAGATGAAAAGCGAGTGCTAATTGATGAGGTCTCCTCAGAATGTAAGACGCACTCAAGACAACGTCCTCTAGGCATCCCAACGATGTACGACCGCGCGTTACAAGCCCTGGTGAAATTAGGTATGGAACCAGAGTGGGAAGCACGCTTTGAACCTAATAGCTATGGTCTTTTCCGGTGGTCAACACATGATGCCATAGAAGCTATCTATATAAGCATTAACCATAAACCAAAATATGTTCTAGATGCTGATATATCCAAATGCTTTGATCAAATTAACCATGATGCACTGCTGAGGAAATTAGGTCATTCACCATACAGACGATTAATCAAACAATGGTTAAAGTCTGGAGTGTTTGATAATAAACAATTCCTAAAATCTGTGGAAGGTACACCACAGGGAGGGGTAATCAGCCCCCTACTAGCAAACATCGCCCTGCACGGAATGGAAGAAAGACTAATGGAATTTGCCGAAAAACTCCCGATTAGACATCCTAATGGAAGAGCAATGGCAAAGAAATACAAACGTCAAAGTCTCTCCCTAATACGCTATGCTGACGACTTCGTTATCCTACACGAAGATATCAAAGTAGTCCTGCAAGCAAAAGCCGTAATACAGGAATGGTTAAACCAGGTAGGACTAGAACTAAAACCAGGAAAAACCAAAATTGCCCATACCCTGGAAGAATATGAAGGGAATCAACCTGGATTTGATTTTCTAGGTTTTACAATTAGGCAATGGAAGGTTAAGTCAACTAAACAAGGATTTAAAACGCTGATAAAACCGTCCTCTAAGAGTATCAAAACTCACTACCGGAAACTGGCAGATATATGTAATTCTCACAAAACTGCCCCTACTAAAGCTCTAATAGCTAAATTAAATCCGGTAATAAGAGGATGGGCTAACTACTTTTCAGCCGTAGTCAGTAAGGAGATATTCAAAAAAATTGATGACCTCCTGTGGAAAAGGCTATGGAGATGGGCAAGTAGGAGGCATCCGAATAAGTCAGCCACTTGGGTTAAGAAAAAGTATTTCCCCAGCGTAAAAGGAACCAGAAATTGGGTACTTAACGAAGGCGAATATATACTAAATCTGCACTTTGATGTACCTATTATACGGCATATTAAAGTAAAAGATAATAAATCACCCTATGACGGTGACTGGACTTATTGGAGCAGCAGAATCGGAAAACATCCAGGCGTAAGGAAAGAAGTCACAGCGCTGTTAAAACGGCAAAAGAATAAATGCGCATCCTGTGGACTAACCTTTAGACCAAACGACCTAATTGAAGTTGACCATATAAAACCAAGGTCTGAAGGTGGTGACAACACATATAAAAATAAACAACTGTTGCACCGACATTGCCACGATACTAAAACTGCCTTAGATAAAAAGACATATCAAAAAACAAAGTCACAGGACTTACCTGAAGGTTATTTATGGGTTGACGATATGTTGATATTAAGGCAGGGATGTACCCATGAAAAGGGACGGCTAAGAGAGGAGCCGTGATGAGGTGAAAGTCTCACGTCCGGTTCTGAAGACGAGTCGGGTAGGGTAACTTACCTGGCTTAGTTTAACAAAGCTTACGGTTCATGGATGAATTTTTTCTCGATGCGACATACTTTTATTATCGATCCAGATGGGATGTTGCAGGAGATTTTTCTAGGGGTTAGACCACCTATTCATAGTCAAGAAGTTTTGGCTGATTTAGATGAGTTGCAAAAGAGTTAGCTAAGTTAATTAAGTAGGGAGTTATGCACCACTCCCTACTAATTTTAAGTAGCAGATGAATTATTGCTACATATAAGTTTTTTTCCTCTCAGTACTATTTCTGGCGTAATTATTCCAGGTTATTTACTTATACAAATTATTGAATTAGTTGTATTATCTTCTTCTAGAAATACTGCACCTGTAAAGCTATTTCAAAAATTAATAATTAATAATTAATAATTAATAATTAGGGCTTGCTGATTAAATCTAAAAGCATTGACATATAAAGACTTTAGCTTTTTTGGTGTCGAAAAAAGTACGCCTGTTTCAGCTCTTCATGCTCATGCATGGAGCGTATTTTAGGCGCATAGTTAGGCAGAAAAATCATTCTTACAATTCTTTCTACTACCTCTTCGCTCATTCCCATTTCTCCTGTCTCCTGTCTCCTACAAAGAGCAAAAAGACTTTATGAGCGCAAACCCTAATTAACAATTACCTCTAGTTAAAACCGTTACGGAATTGAATATAAGGAAATATTATTTCTTCTCTTGGTCGTAAGTTTTCGGGGTGCATCTCATATTTGCAAAAATACTTTTTTCCTATATATTCTCTGTTCCCTGTTCCCTGTTCCCTGTTCCCTGTTCCCTAAAAATGATAAATTTTTGGCTTTATTCACGCATTGAGATGCACCCAGTTTTCGATTTGAGGGAATAGGGAATAAGGAAGAGAAAAAAATGCGGTACCTGATGAATATGAGAACCGCTATATCATTGATTTGATAATTAAAGATCAACACCTTTTACCCAAAAAAACATGATTTTTAAGTTAATCTATTAATCTATGGAAAAGAAATAACTAAAAATTATGCTGAACTTACTAAATAAAAGATTATTTTGGTTCTTAGCATTACCAATAATTGTCATAAATGGTTGGGCTTTACTTCAAATATTTCAATATTTTGGTCGAATAATTACAATAGCTGTCTCTGCAACCTTACTCTCATTTTTGTTAGATTATCCAGTGCTTTTTTTAGAGAAACATAAAGTTAAACGCCCCAGAGCAGTTATTTTAGTATTCTTAATAGCATTAGTAATTATATTAGTTTTGGGAGTTATTCTAATTCCTTTACTATTAGAACAACTTACCGGATTTATTGAAAAATTTCCTAGTTGGCTCGCATCAGGAAATCAACAATTAGAATCATTTGACCAATGGGCAGATAAACATAAATTACCGATTAATTTAACCCTTTGGACAAATCAATTGGCAGAAAGTTTATCTTCTCAATTGCAAGATATTACAGGAGATATTATTAGTTTTATTGTTAATGCATTAGGTAGAATTTTTGACATTTTAATCACCATCATTATCACTTTTTACCTAATGTTGCATGGCGATCGCTTATGGGATGGGATATTTAATTGGTTGCCTAATCACCTAGAGATTCATGTACGCAAATCATTAAGACAAAACTTTCAAAATTACTTTATTGGCCAGGCTACATTAGCTTGTTTAATGGGTGTAGCTATGACCATAGGTTTATTATTTTTAGGAGCTCCTTTTGGTTTATTATTTGGCATAGGAATTGGTTTAATGACTTTAATTCCTTTTGGTACAGCTTTAGGTGTAACTCTCGTAAGTTTATTAATAACTTTAGAAGATTTTTGGCTAGGTATAAAGGTTTTAATAGTGATAGTTTTAATAGAGCAAGCAATTGAAAACTTTGTTGCTCCTAGAATATTAGGAGGCTTCACTGGTCTTAATCCTGTCTGGATTTTAGTCAGTTTATTAGTAGGGGCACAAGTATGGGGAATTTTGGGTTTATTAATTGCTGTCCCCATAGCAGGTTTTGTCAAAAATACTGTTAATTACCTCCGCTACTATTCAGAATTTGGCGTTGCTGAATCAAGGTATGAAAATAAAAACTGAAAAATCTCAAATTTCATGCTGTAAAAAGAGTTTTCTATTTTGCTCTGTATACCTTAACTTTTCTTCCAGAATCTGCCAATCTTCTTGTTCAATTTGTTGAATAAACTGGTCAATTTGTTCACGAAAAGAATAGAGTGATCGTAACACCTCTCCACGATTATATTTGGCCATCATTAGTCCTAATTCAGGATTACCTCCTCCCACACGACTAGTATCACGGAAGCCAGAACTAGCCAAATCTTGTGTTAACTTGAAAACTGTAGGATTAGTCTCGCTCATACAAGCAAGAATCAAACTTGCACTGGCCATAACAGGCAAATGAGAAATCCAAGCAACAGCTCGATCATGTTCATAAGGGTCACAAAAGTAAATTTGACTCTTGAGCGACTTAGCTATTGCCTTAATTTTCTCCACAGACTCTAGGGGAGTATTTTCCGTAGGGGTCAGCACATAAGGTCTATTTTGAAATAAACCCAACTGAGCCACTTCAATTCCATTTTCTGCTTTGCCCGCCATAGGGTGTCCACCTACAAAATTAGGCCAGGTGTGGGAAACCGCTTCCACGATAGGTGCCTTAACCGAACCGACATCGGTTAAAATTGTAGTGGGAGAAAGAATTGGAATCAGCTCTTCTAAAGTAGGAAAAATAACGGCTATGGGAGTACAAATAAATATTACATCAGCAATAGATAGTAAAGATAGATCCAAACTGGCCTCATCAACAGCCCCAAGAGCGAGTGCCTTTTGACAAGTTTGTTCTCGATGAGATACCCCAAGAACACGATAACCAAGGGTTCTTAAATCTAATCCAATTGAGCCACCGATTAAACCTAATCCGACAATACCTATATTAATCATAATGAAATGGGGATTATACCAGGGTGCGCCCTAATGATAATCGAAGAACTTCAAAAAAAATATGCCACTGGTGAAAGAGACTTTACTGACTTCAATCTTTTTGAGGCCAATCTTAGTGGTATTAATCTCAGTGGTGCAAATCTTAGCGGAGTCAATCTCAGCGTTGCCAACCTCAGTGGGGCAAATTTAACTGATGCTAATCTCAGTAAAGCTAAACTTAATATTACTAAACTTAACGGCGCTCATCTTAGTGGCACTAACTTAAATGATGCCGATCTTAATGTAGCTAATCTAGTTTTAGTTAATCTCAAAAAAGCTCAATTAGTTGCTGCTAAATTGATTAGAGCAGAGCTGATTAGGGCAGAATTAAGTGAGGCGAATCTCTCTTTTGCCGACTTAAGTGGAGCAAGTCTGATAGAAGCTACCCTCAGAAAAACGAATCTTAGTGGTGCCAACTTAAAGGGAGCGAACCTACGCTTTGCTTCTCTAACAGGAGCTAATTTAATAGAAACTAACTTGCAAGGAGTAGATCTTAGTGGCGCTGATCTTAGTGGTGCTGACCTTAGTGGTGCTGAACTCAGACAAACGAATCTTACTGGTGCTAACTTGAGTGGAGCTGATTTAAGTGGGGCTAATTTACGTTGGGCTAGTCTGATTGGGGCCAACCTAAAGTGGGCTAATCTTAGTGATGCCAAGCTTAGTGGTGCTGACCTAAGTAGAGCTGACTTGTCCCAGGCTAATCTTTTAAATACTAGCTTAGTTCATGCTGATTTATCAAATGCTTGTTTAATTGAAGTAGATTGGATTGGAGCAGATTTAACAGGTGCAACTTTAACAGGTGCAAAAATTTATGGTGCTTCTCGCTTAGGAATTAAAACAGAAGCGGCAATTTGTGAATGGTTTGATTTGAGTTCTAATGGAGATCGAAGTAAAGTCCATTATCTCAATGCTGAAAAAATAACAAGTTTCTTTCACGAGACTCTTCCTAAAGTAAAAATTATTGTTGATGCTCCCTTAGATAGCTCTGGTCATTATGCTCTAGCAGCAACATATTATCAAATTAGTAAGTATTTACCAGAGCTAAATCAACCACCTTCTATACAAATTAACTCTTGTCGAACAATAATCTCGTTTCAAATGAAAAGCGACAAGAAACTATTTGCTACTGCTTATGCTGCTATTATCGCTTTTAATGATGCTGCTAAGACTCAAGAAAAAATTAGCAATATTATGGAAATGCTTGACTCTCAAGATGCAAACTATTTAACTCCTAGAACGGCTAAAAAAATTCAGCAGCTAACTACAGTTTTCAACCAATCTATTAAAAAAATTAATCAAATTAATAAAGACAAGGAATTACTGAGATTTTGCAACGGAATTAAGTTTTTTCAGACACCAACAAAAATAACTCTTGTTAATTCAAGCGATCAAAATTTTAATGTTTATCATCATCCTACATTCGGTAAGCGAATAATTAATAAAGTTAGTAAAAATAGTGAAGTAGAAACTATCATTCAAGTGCCTCAAGCAGAGTCATATTCTATAAATACAATTATGAATTTCCTGGATGGTTTTCATAATTTTAAATATTAGTTTACTAATGCAAAATTATTGTTGATAATTATTATCTCAAATATCAAATTTTTATTCTTAAGAGCGATTTGTTATACTTTAATTAATACCACCGATAACAGAATAAAATATTTGTTATATTAGCACAATAGAAAACTTGTATATAATACAATGGCTCTATATTGACTGCAAACTTTGTCATAGAAAACGCTGTTTTATAACAGAGATTTATAATTTTTCCCTATTCCCTAACATCTTGAATTTTGTACTTCACCTAATTGCAAAAATCTATAACATGATAGAGTTAAAAAAAACTAGACACCAAATTTATCTTAAAAGTTAAAGCAAGATAAATACAGTAAATTACAAGTATATGAAGTACAAAAATTAACAATAAAAATAAAAGTTTTGTGGTCGGATATCTTGCCCGCCACTGGTGTACCTCACTTAGATGAAATCTTTTGTATCTTTATGATTAATGTAGCAGTGTTAATTTGAATTTTGCATAAAATATTTTGGAATTAGGGAAAAGACTGTTCGATTTATTTTCTATTCCTGGATTTTTTACAAATAATTTAAGACTACTATATCCAGAAAATTAATATTGACTTCAAGTTTAACAGTTAACTTGATTAAATTACCTACTTTTGTTTTGTACAAATAACTAATTTAGATAAAAAAATCATATTAAAATTCAGTAGAAAAATATATTTAGTCAACTTGACTTAATCAACAACAGATGCCAGAAGAAATATTCAGAAGATTTGAATTAGTCAAAAGATATGCACAAGGGGAAAGAAATTTTACTGCTATAAACCTGACAGAAGTTAATCTCAGTAAGATGAACTTAAGTCAAAGTAATTTCAGTAATGCTACCCTATTTGTCTCTAATCTTAGTGGTGCTAATCTTAGTGAATCAAATTTCAGTAAAGCTAATCTTAATGTAGCTCGCCTTAGCAATGCCAATCTCAACAGGGCAATATTGAACCAAGCTACTTTAAATGTGGCCAATCTAGTCCGAACTAATCTGAGGGAAGCTACATTAGTTCGAGCTACATTAGTTAGAGGAGAATTAGTCAGAGTAGATATGACTCTAGCTAATCTCAACAGAGCTAATCTCAGCGGTGCTGATATGAGAGAAGCTATCCTAACAGAAGCAAACTTTAAGCAAGCTAACCTTAGCGGTGCAAATCTTAGAGTGGCCACAATACAAGGAACTTATCTAGAACAAGCTATTCTCCATAGTGCCGATCTAACAAAAGCAGATTTACAAGGAGCAGATCTGACCAATGCTGAATTAAGACAGGCTAACTTAAGTATGGCTAATCTCCGGAATGCTAAGTTTAATGGAGCTAATCTGAGATGGGCTACTCTTAATGGAGCTGACTTAACTAATGCTAACCTGAGTAATGTTAAGCTGAGTGGGGCCAATCTTCATAAAGCAAATTTAACTAATACAAAATTAACTAATGCTAGTTTAGTTCATGCTGATTTAACTGAAGCCAATTTGATTAGAGCTGATTTAGTGGGAGTAGATTTATCAGGGGCAATTTTGACTGGAGCAAAACTTTATGAAGTTCCTAGATTAAATATTAAAGCTGATGAAATTGTTTGTGAATGGATTGATACTAGCCCCAACGGAGATAATAGCCAAGTATATTATTTTAAATCATCAGCAGAATCTAAAAGATTTTTTAGCCAACAATCTCCAACTGTTCAAATTATTGTTGATTCACCTTTAGACCTCAAAGCTAATGTAGCTCTCGCTACAACTTACTATCATTTGGGCAAGGATTATGATTGTGTTACTCGTCCTCCTAGTATTGAAGTTAGCTACCGAAAAACTATTTTGAATTTTAGAGCAGACAGTGATGAACTCTTATTTATGCTAGCATTTATTGTGATTTTTCCTTTCGCTGATGCTAAAAAAGCTCAAACTAATGTGATAGAAATTGTTAAAAATATTCCTTTACAAGAAATGAATACCAAAATATTAGAATTAGAAATAAAAATGGAACAGCTTGTCAAAAAAAATCAGCGAATTCAAACAATTATCGACTCTGTTAGAGGCAAAATTGCTTTTTTTTCCAGTCCTACTCAGTTGATTTTAAATAATTCCAGCGGTCAGGGTTTAGTATTAAGTAGTAATCCAGACTTTGATAAAAAAAACTGTCAAAATCTAAGAGAGCAAACATTTGCTTTGCCTCCTGAAAATAAGGTGGTTGATTTTATCAACAGCTTTTATTATTTGGGTTAAAGTTTGTGATCGAAGTAGAAGTCCATAGATCCCTGCTTAATTTTCTGCGATCGCAAAATGAACCTCACTGGCCTCATAATTTGACGATGGCACGTTTAGTAGCGAGGGCCTTGCGACTGGGACGTAGTGCTTTGATTCAAACAGGGTCTCCGCCAGGTAGTCATAATCAACAATATCAGTTAAGCTACCTAGTACCAATTTTAATGTGGCCTCAAAAAACAATATTAGTTGCTCCTCAGTCAGTACAGGAACATTTACTTAAGGTAGAAATTCCTAAGTTGCTTGCAAGTAATTTATACAGTAGCTTATCACTGCCCAATAAAGCAATCCAAACCTATCCACAACAAGACTCCGATTTTAATGGACTACTCCTGATAACTCCTGAAGCTTGGTTAATAAACCAATGGGAAAATGAGCAGTTTTCTCTAGGTATTCCCACAATTATAGATTGGGCAGACGATCTAGAAGCTTGGGTTCAAAATTATTTAACTACCAGTTTTTTATCTGCTGACTGGAATCAACTGATGCAAGTTTACTCTGATCGAGCTGACTTTATTCGTGAAGCTAGGATAAATTTAACACGATCGCTCTTCCAACATCCAGCAAACCCCTACAGTTGCTACTTAATTGAACAAGATGAGGAGCAGATTTTACAAAATCTAATCGAGCGTTTGTCATTGACTCCAACAAACAAGGAATTACATCGTAATAATTTGAATAAGGATTTTTGGTTTAAGTGGCAAAGCGATGGACAACTAAGATGGGCAGAAATTCATCGCCAGAGAGGATCGTTTTCTTTATACTGTACTCCTTGTGATTTATCTGAAGCTCTTAATAATATATGGACTCAACAAACTGTAGTAATTATTGGAGGAGCATTAGATTTAGAGGCCAAAGCTTCTACCTATAGAAAGATGATGGGGTTAGGGGACTTGACCTGCGTTAAATTTTCTCCTGATCGTCGCAATGAGATGATTCAATTATATTTGCCCAATGGCCTGCCCATGCCAAATACACCTAAATTTCAGGAAGCATTAATTCAAGAAATTAGGACTTTATTGTATATCAGTTCTAGTGCTGTTGATGGATTAATAGCGATTGTCATCGGAGATGTACCACTTAAAGCTCAAGTGGGTGCTATTTTGGCCTCTGAATTTGGTTCCCGAGTTCAAGTGGAAACTACTTCTCCTGGAGTACAAGGCATTTTGATTACTGGTTGGGAATTTTGGCATAAGCATCAAAGGGAATTAAAAGCACCTAAATTATTGATAATTGCCACTTTACCGCTTCCATCTTTGGAAAATCCCTTGGTATCTGGACGAGTAAATTTTTATAAGCAACGGGGTTTAGATTGGTTTAGATTGTACCTTTTGCCAAAAGCATTACAGGAATTGCAACGTTCTATTGCTTCTGTTAGAGAGTATCAAGGTGTTGTTGCTTTGCTGGATAGTCGTGTAATTCGTCGTAGTTATGGCAAGCAAGTTTTAGCAGCTCTTAGTCCTTTTGCCAAGATTGATTACTTAGATACTACATGGTTAACTTAACGAAGTCAGAAGTCAGAATATCGATATTTGAGTATATAATCGGTAAGTATTGCTACTTGGCAACTATCAGTAGTTTTCCTGTTTTGAAGAGAACTCAGAAAAGGGAGTAGAAAATGTATACTTTAATCAGGTAGAACAGAATTGAAATCCTCCCGACGTTGCGCTTACGCTACAATGCGGAATTCCCACTCCATCGCTGGTAGGGTCTTTCTCCTTCTAACGCACCGGCCTGCAATACCGAACCTCTTTTCGCTCTAAAGGCGCGATATACAGTAAGTCGTCAATCTGACGGCTCCTCTAGACACTGCTATCCAAGCAGCGTTATTTTTTTGATTATAGCATATTATTTTAAGAACCGCAACATTGATTGGTTTTCGCGGACGACGTTCCCCTGCGGGAGAGCGCGGGTCTCCAAGCAACGTTGAGATAAAATATAATAATTTTGACAAGAAGCTGGGAAAAAGTTTAAAGTCAATCTTCGCTCAGCCGTGAGATTAACTAGGGCTTGCTGATTAAATCTAAAAGCATTGACATATAAAGACTTTAGCTTTTTTGGGGTCTAAAAAAGTACCTGGGAATCAGCTCTTTATGCTCATGCATGGAGCGTATTTTAGGCGCATAGTTAGGCAGAACAATCTTGGGACAATTCTTTCTACTACCTCTTCGCTCATTCCCATTTCTCCTGTCTCCTGTCTCCAGTATAGCTGTCTCCTACAAAGAGCAAAAAGACTTTCCATACGCAAACCCTAACTACTTGTTTAATTCCCTGTAAAATAACTACATGAATCTCCTGAAAGCATTGAAATATTCATCGCAAGGTCGGACGTTAAGTTAATTTTCCAAGTTGATTTTTAAGTCCAGTTTTTGCTTCTTTTAAAGAGATACGAATTTTTCTTTGCCCAAGAGAATAGACTATAAAGACATAAGCCTATTAACATGGCCATTGTTTCTATTCTTTCTGGGGATTTCAGAAAGGGATTTAGCGATCGCTCTCTATGTTTATCTAATACTACAGATTGAAGTGCGGAAGATGGGTTATAAGGCTGATCTTCTTCCAATATTTTGAATAGTAGCTAAATTAACCAATTGATTAAGAACTAATTCTTAAAGTTAACTTTTTTGATCCTTTCTTAAATAGATTTAACAAAAAAAGTTTATTCCTGTGGAGCCTCACTGTTATGATCTAAATAAATTAAAATCACTTAAATAACTATTGAAATAATTATGGGCGAAGCAAAGCGTCGTAAAGAATCATTAGGAGAACAGTATGGCCAAGAAGCACGTTTTATTTCTTGGCTGCCAATTACTAGAAGTCAAAGTGAGAAATTTATGCAGTTGACTTCAACTGGTGCATGGATTGGTATTGGATTTCTGATTGTTGGCTGGTTAACAGTTAGATTTATTGGTCCTGCTTTTGGATGGTGGCAAATTCAATAATTCCTTATCTATGAAGTTAAGATAACAATTAGAAAAATTTAATAGCTAATAGTTAATTTTTAATTAGCATTAATAAGGGTATTCTCAGAGTAAAATATTCTAAAATGTTTATTTGACACATTAATGAGTATTAATTTAGCATCAAGATTAAATCAATTTCAACCTGATACAAATTTTTGACATTTTTCAAATACTAGATAAAATCTGTTCTAAAAAATTTTAAATTATGAATAATTTTGTGACAGTTTGATTTTTGATAAATTTTATAGATTTCAAAAACAACTTATTAAAATCAATATTCAAGATGATCTGGCAGTATAAAAACTCTATTATGTAGAATTTTAATTTACTCTAGGAAAATGAAATTATTACAATCAATAAAATAAATAAGCCAATACATTTTATTGTTGTGAATCCTGATTCAATTTTCAGTATTTTGTCTATAAATAATTTCCAAATATAGTTTCCAAATATAAATACAATCTAATATCCATAAAAAATCAACAACTCACCTCTAAAAAAGTTTAGATTGAATTGTGTTCTCATTCAAAACTCTTGCTTACAGCTACTTTAATGCATCTTGATACTATTTAACTTATAACCATGATTAATTATTTGTATAATTTTCTGGTTTGAGTTCCTCAAATCTCTAATTTTGGAACCTAAATTTAGTGTTTGAGTCTTTGAAAGTAAAGACATAGAGCATAGGTGGATGTTACTCTTGATACCTTGCTCAAAAATCCTACTTAGTTAACCTAATCAAGTATCTAGCATTAAAGGGGCTACTCGAGAGATTTGCTAAAAAAATTATTAGGGATATACTTAATGTTCAAAAGCTAAACACCAAATTTTTATAAGACCTTAACAAAGTCTAAAATTTAGGGGTGTGGTGATAGGAGGATAACAGTGTTTCTGAGACTTGCAGAACAACATCGTCAATTTGTACAAGACCTAGTAATGAACTTGCAAGCTCTGGCAATTGTGCTGGAGAATAGAGGATATTTGGCATCTTGTTATACCTGCGGAGGTAAAATGAATAGTGCCTCATTTATGGTCAGCTTGGGAGAGAATCACCTGATTCGCTTTCTAGTGTCAGATTATGGTATTACTTGGACAGAGATGCGAGATGATCGTGAACTAATGAAATTAGAAGGAGCTGAAGCAATTAGTCAGTTACAAGAGCTAGCTAATTTACTGAAAAATCAGATTCAGCCCTGTCCAAACTCTAGTCAACTTCCCCAGGAAGACTTAAGTCTGAACCAGGTTATCTAGTTTATCATAAATGTTGAAAGCTCTCGAGCCGTTATAATCGCCAGATTTAACGGTGAGATGAATTTCGACCAGAAAAATAATTGAGCAATAAGCGCGCACATTTTTGGTGTGATAATCTTATCAATAGCCATGGGGCAAACGGTTGAATAAAAGCGCACCGCCTGCGCTGAGGTTTCCGAGGGCGTAAAGACGGAGCAAGAAAGCTTGTGGAGATAGTCTGACAGGGGTGCAACTCTACTGGTTTGATTTGTTATCTAGCCTGAGAATCTGTCTTCGCATAGCGTTGCGTCAGCAACACAAGAATCTCACGTTATATTTGATTTAACGGTGAGAGTGTCAATAATGTCCTTCGTTAAACCTTGTGGGTATGACGCAGAGTTTAATCTAAATTACAAATATTAAATAAAGCATTAATCCCCCCCCTGATAAAGCTATCCCTTATACGGAACTCCTGAAAACCCTGTGGGAAATATGGGGAAGTTGGAGAGTAAGAATCTTGTCTACAGTTCTCAAAAAAATGTATTTTTCAACCCACTTTTCTTTGGAAAAGCCTACTAAAAAAGAATAACATAACTTGTATATTTTGTCAAACTTTCTGTTAATACTTTGAAGATGTTGGTAATGGATAACTTAATAAAGGGAGGAACAGCTAATCTTGATCTGCTTGTGGAGACGTAAAATGTTAATCAGCAACCAAAGCAAGAAACTTCAAATTCAGTTTTGAAGCCTCCGTTATAATCTATGATTTAATGGGGAAAAACATCATGGAAACAAATTTAGTATTTCATATAAATCTCTCTTCAATTCCATCAAGTCTGAGTAGATCGGGAAAATTGTTCTGAAATTTGTAAAAAATTAGCAACTTACAATATCTGTAATTCAGAGAGGAAAAGCTACTTAAGTTGTATTTCGCTACATCTAGCTTGAACAGATGTTAATCTAGAAATAGATAAATCAAAAATTTAACATTAGCCAGACAAAAGCTACTACTAAATTAGATAAGTCTGGTGGTAATAGAGGAGAGTTGATTGCAAACTATGAGTCTTCTAGAGTCTCAATGGCAACATTTTTTCGTAGACACCAACAATGTACGTCTACATTATGTTACTCAAGGTGAAGGAGAGTTAGTCATACTCCTTCATGGGTTCCCCGAGTTTTGGTATTCTTGGCGCTATCAAATCCCTGCATTGGCCCGCCATTATAAAGTTGTAGTACCAGACTTACGAGGGTACAACGATTCCGAAAAACCAGATAACGGCTATGACTTAGATACCCTAGCTGCTGATATTCGAGGACTAATTGAGCGTTTGGGTTATGTTAAAGCACATATTGTAGGCCATGATTGGGGAGGAGCGATCGCCTGGCATCTTGCCCAAAAGTTTCCTCAATATCTTAACCGCCTGGCAATTTTGAACGCGGCCCATCCACAAAAACTTATTCAAGAAATAACAGGAAATATAGATCAACTACGACGAAGTTGGTATATATTAGCTTTCCAAGTTCCTGGTATTCCAGAATGGCTGATTCAGCAAAATTTAAGAGAATTTATTAAAGGGGTTTTTCAGGGACAAGCTATTCGTAAGAGTGTCTTTAGTACTGAAATTACTCAAATTTATCAAGCAGCTCTGGAAAAACCAGGAGCGCTGGTATCAGCAATTAATCACTACCGTCAATTTCTTTTACCTCAAAACTGGCTCAAAAACTTTAATCCTAAACCATCATTAATTACAGCACCTACTTTAATTTTGTGGGGAAAAGAAGATTCTTTTTTAAGTCAAAAACTTACAGAAGGTTTAGATAAACTAATTGCAGCTCCTTTTTGGTTAAAAGTCATCCCTGAATGTGGCCACTGGATTCAGCAGGAAGTACCTCATACAGTGAATAGAGAGTTACTTGATTTTTTACAAAAGAAGTAAATAGGAGGGAATAGCGAATAGGGAACAGTAGGAAAAACATTTCCCTGTTTACAGTAATCACTCTATGTCTGCGCCCTATCTATACTATTGCTATCTTTGACATCCTCCCGACGCTGCTCTAGGAGACAGCGCGGGATTCCTAACCATCGCGCTATTAGGCCTTTCTGCTTCAATGCACCAGCCTCCAAGGTCGAGCCTCTTTTCGGTCTTAAAGTCGCTCCACAGACTGACACTGCTAGCCCAGCAGGCAGATTCTAAGTTTAACACACTATTGACAAAACCGCAAAATTGATTGGTTTTTCCTGCGGAATGCTGCGCAAACATGCCCTAGCTCCCCTTCGGGAGAGCGCGGGTCTTCAACCAACGTTGAGATAACTATTGACAAATTTAGCAAAAAGCAAAAGAATCATAGTTGCATAATCTTGAGATTAATAATAATAAAATAACTGCAACTATGAAATTATTAATAGAAGCTAAAATTTACCGAATAATTAATAATTAAATAATTCTGGTTTGAAGTCTCCCCTTGTAAGGATAAAAAAAAAGAAAATATTCCTTATATTCAATTCCGTAACGGTTTTAACCAGAGGTAATTATCAATTATCCATTAATGGATCTTACTCTTCTTCTAAAATTTCTTCTTCATCTTCTTCCTCTTCTATTTCATCAGGTCGTGCCACAGAATTAGCAGAAACCAAAGCACCGTGATTTAATTTTTCCCGAACTTGATCTTCAACTTTTTTGGCAAAATCAGGATTTTCTTCCATATAAGCGATCGCCTTTTCTCTACCTTGAGCAAAATTACTTCCTCCGTAGCTATACCAAGCACCTTTACGCTTAATGACATCTGTCTCTTCAGCTAAGTCAATAACACAACCAACACTAGAAATTCCTTTACCAAAAATAATATCAAATTCAGCAATACGGAATGGAGGAGCCACCTTATTTTTAGCAACCTTCACCTTAACATGAATACCATATTCCTCTGAAGATTTTTTCAGAGTTTGTGTACGACGAATATCAAGTCTTACCGAAGAATAAAACTTAAGAGCATTACCACCAGTAGTAGTTTCTGGATTACCATAAACAACACCTATTTTTTGTCGAAGTTGGTTGAGAAAGACAACTGTACAACCAGACTTACCAATATTACCTGTAATTTTCCGTAACGCTTGACTCATTAAACGAGCTTGAAGACCCATGTGAGAATCTCCCATGTCCCCCTCAATTTCAGCTCTAGGAACTAATGCTGCTACCGAGTCAACAACCACAATATCAACAGCTACAGATCGAACCAGGTGATCCACTACCTCCAAACCCATCTCCCCAGTATCAGGTTGGGAGACCAATAAATTTTCAATATCTACCCCTAATGCAGCAGCATAAGTAGGGTCAAGAGCGTGTTCCGCATCTACAAAAGCTGCAATACCTCCTGTTTTCTGAATTTCGGCGATCGCGTGTAAAGCAAGGGTAGTTTTTCCCGAACTTTCTGGGCCATATATTTCAATAATTCTACCCTTGGGTAAACCACCTCCCAATGCTAAGTCTAAGGTCAGTGCACCACTAGGGATTGTTTCTACCTTCATCCGGGTAGAATCTCCCAAACGGACAATTGACCCTTTACCAAAACTTTTTTCTATAGTTTTCAGAACTGAATCTAAAGCTCTTTGTTTTTCTTTATTATCTGTAGCTGAAGCCATTTATTTTTTTTCCCAACTTAACACTAGACATTTATATTCTCTAAGGCTAAACGGTTTGCCCCACGGTTAATCGCCTGATATTTTGAAGAGACTTGGAAATAGCTAAGTGCTAGACCCACTACTCTACACTTTAGATTAGGAGAGCCAAAACCTTCCTATTTAGATTTCACGACAACCAAGCTGTGCGAAACAGACCATACTCCGTCACCTAATTTTCTAGGATTAAGGCCACTGCCGAAGGACACGGCCAAGTTTCTACCCTAAAAAATATCCGTGTCACAAAACCCATAACTTTATTTAATTTTCTAGGTATATTTTATTTACCATAGTTTCCACAGGCAGCTAGTAAACGAAAACCTCTACAGAATGGCCACCCAAGTCAATCGATGTAGTTTTGCATATTGCATAATAGTAACATTTTTAAATTTCTATTATTAGATGATACATATAAATATTATTCAAATGCTTTTATTACAATATTTTCACTTATATAAACAATAATTAGGACTTACCGATCAATTATAAAAGTATTGATATATAAAGGTTTGAGCATTTTTATGGTAGAAAAAAGTGCGCCTGTTTTAGTTGAAAACCCTCAAAAAGCTAGTATTTTGGGCTGACTATGGCAGAACAATCTTGGGACAAAACTTAGCTCCTACCTCCTCGCTCATTCCTATTTCTCCCCTCCTGGGAGGGGGAGGGGCGAGGGGTGGGTTGTCTCCTGTCTCCTGTCTCCTGTCTCCTGTCTCCTGTCTCCTGTCTCCTGTCTCCTGTTTCCTGTCTCCTGTCTCCTGTTTCCTGTCTCCTGTCTCCTGTCTCCTGTCTCCTGTCTCCTACCCCAGGGCAAACGCATCTTATTTTGAAGTTCTGACAGGGCAAGGATGTCAAGCTTATAAGTATTTATACTAATTACCTCTCTAAAGTTTAACAGTAGAAACTTCCAGAATTTAGATGCGTTTTCCCTGTCTCCTACCCCTACTACAATACTTTTTCAGCAAACCCTAATTATGGCTTGCTGAATAAAGCTAAAAGTCAGGATAGCTAAAGCTTAGGAGCTTTTTATATTAAGTTTATCTCCTAATTATCAAAATAACATGGGTCTAAAACCCAGCCTTGATTGGCGCAATATTTTTGGAGCGGGGCTTAAATCCCCGTTACAAAAATAACTTCTGACTCACAGGAGTGCGCATTCCGCAAGCGAGCTGGCGTCGTCGCGGGGTCGCACCGCTTCTGACTTCTGACTTCTGACTTCGTTAATGGCTCTTATTTGCCTCAAAATACTGAAATTTTCTGCTGAAATTCAAGAAATTTTCTTCACATAAAATGGCCGAAACCGTTGCCTGTTCAACCACAAATCGACCCGTCCCCCTGTCCCCGTGTCCTACCCCCACCAACCAATTTTTTCAGCGAACCCTAATTATTTGTAGCAATAATAAAAATATTTATTGAATATTATTGGCTATCTTGCTCTTTCTCAGAAGTTATTTGTGCTATCTTATACTTGGTAATATAGTCAGGTTTAGTGTATAAATTATTACTCTAAACACTTGAAATAGTGTAAATCAATATTTCAGTTAGCTAATACATCTGAGTAAATTTTTAGTCATCAACATTATTATAGATAATGGCAAAAAATATTCCTTTCGTTGACCTCAAGCTCCAACATCAACCACTAAAAACAGAGCTAGAAAATGCCATCCAGGCAGTATTAGATAGAGGAGACTTTATACTTGGTCAGGCAGTAGAAAAATTTGAGTATTCATTTGCAGAAGCTTGTGGAGTTAAAAATGCTATTGGAGTTGCTTGTGGCACTGATGCTATTGCACTAGGACTTCAAGCTTGTGGTATTGGTGCGGGTGATGAAGTAATTTTACCTGCTAATACATTTATCGCCACACTAATTGGGGTACTTCATGCTGGTGCTATCCCCGTTCTAGTGGACTGTAATCTTGACAATGCCTTAATTGACTTAGAAGCAGCTCAAAAGGCCGTCACCTCCAAGACTAAGGTAATATTACCAGTACATCTTTATGGTCAAATGGTAGCTCCTAGTAAATTGCAAGACTTTGCTCAAGCTAACAATTTGATTATATTTGAAGATGCAGCCCAAGCTCATTTGGCACAAACAGAAGGATATCGTGCTGGAAGCATAGGAACAGCTGCTGCATTTAGCTTTTATCCAAGTAAAAATTTAGGTTGCTTTGGTAATGGAGGAATGGTTATTACTAACGATTCGGTGGTGGCAAATAAAATGCGAAGTATCCGTAATTATGGCGCACCGCGTAAATATGTCCATGAGGAAGTAGGTACTAACAGTAGGTTAGACACAATACAAGCTGCGGTACTAAATGTCAAGCTTCCTTATTTAGAGAGCTGGAATAGCGATCGCAACCAAGCAGCTCAAAAATATGATAGCCTTCTCAGTCCAATGAAAGAAAAAGGTATTATTCCCATACAGAATTTGAGTGGGAGTGGGCATATTTATCACTTATATGTGATTCGAGTCACCGACGAATCTCCCATTAACCGCGATACCCTAAAAGAGAAATTAACAGCCGAAGGTATTTCTGTTGGTATCCATTATCCTATACCTTGTCATCTGCAACCAGCCTATCAAAATTTAGGCTACAAACAAGGAGACTTTCCCAATAGTGAAATTCTCAGTAAACAGATTTTGTCCCTACCTATGTATCCTGTAATTAGTGAAGAACAAATTAATCAAGTTGTTGAGACAATTAGTAAAATAGTTAATTAATAACTGTTGATTTGATTGATTTTAAAATTCAGGGTCTTCTCAGAAAAATATCACCTAAAAACAATTAATTTTAGCTATAAAATTGAGGGAAAAGTAGAATAAATAATAAGAGGAGAAGCATCTTTTTTTTGCTATCTCCAAATATTAATTATCCAAAAATTAAATTTAAAAAGTATTTCCTGATGGAATGCTCGGCAAACAGCAATTGGTGCAGTTAGTATTTCCTAAGGGCATACTTCCTCTTCCAGAAGAGCTGCGTTAACGCAAACAGCGAGTGATTTATACTGGAATCGAGACAAATGTAATTAAAAAGGGGATTTAAACCCGACCTAATAGCTGAAAGCTAGTTAAACTTGTGAAGTTTTCTTTCAAAGATTCATATCGGTCTAAAACTTTAATCTTTTGAATTAATATCAATAAAACTAAAAAATATGCAAACTCGCCAAAAATTTCCCATTGCTATTGAACAGAACATACTCACAATAGCGGTCGCTGCCTTAGTATTTCTGATGTATATTCCTCTAATCATCTATTGGTATGATGGCTGGCTAAATAAAAGTATAAGTATAGAACATGAATACTTTAGTCATGGAATAATAGGTCTACCTTTTGCTGGTTATATTGTTTGGCATAATCGCCATAAATGGCAACAATTACCAAATATTTTTCACCCTTTGGGAGCCGTATTATTAGGACTTGCAGGAGCTTGGTATGTAAGTGGTATACCAGACTTAATCAACTTATCTTTTCCATTAATACTAGCAGGAATTTGTCTTTGGTTTAAAGGAATTCCTGGATTCAAATTAATGGTTATGCCACTAATTTTCGTTTTGCTTGCTAGTCCTAACCATATTCCTTATCTAATAGAACCTTATGCCTTGCCTCTACAAAAATTTATTGCTACAGTAGCTGGCTTTATTTTAAAACAATTAGATATGGATGTTGTTGTAGAACAAATATATCTATATGTAGGGGACAGAATTGTTGAAGTTGCTCCTCATTGTGCAGGTTTAAAAATGTTGTTTACCAGTCTCTATGTTTCACTAATGTTACTTTACTGGACTGGTGCCATCGCTAGTCGTGCTAAAACAATTTTTTTACTTTCTAGCGCAACAGTGGTTAGTGTCACTGCAAATATTATCAGAAATACTATACTAACAATTTTTCATGGTACAGGTCAAGATGAAGCTTTTCATTGGTTACATGAAGGATGGGGTGGGGATATGTATTCTGCTTGTATGTTGGGTTTATTAGTTTTGATGATGAATTGGATAGACAGTTATTTTACAACATCAGTTGAACCAGCCGACCAGACTGATTAAGAAAATTATTTATCAGGTAGAATTTCGAGATTTATTAACTAGAATAAATATCAAGAAATTAATAAAAATTTCTTTAATTCGATCTTTTGATTATTTAGGGGTTGCTGATTAAATCTAAAAGCATTGACATATAAAAACTTTAGTCTTTTTTTGGACGAAAAAAATGCCTGGTTTTCAGTCTAAAACGCTCAAAAAGGAGCTTATTTTAGGCAATAGTTGGGCCGAAAAATCAAGGTACAATTCTTACTCCTACCTCCTCGCTCATTCCCCGTTATTCCTGTCTCCTGTCTTCCCCTCCTGGGATGGGTTAGGGGTTGGTTGTATCCTGTCTCCTACCCCTACTAAAAGACTTTTTCAGCAAACCCTATTTATGGGTTTAATACCAAGGGAGAAAAAAGAATGCTTAACTTATGAGACACTTATTTGAATGTTACAAGTTGACGTGCAGAATGTGAGTTTAAATATTAAATAATTGCCTGAAATTAATGTAGCATCAAAGTTTTGAGCTGATAAAATATGGCCTTTAATTCTTGAATTTTGACTGATAACTGTGGAAGACTATTCCCATCCACTTTTTGCTTCTTCCTTCTTAGCTTCTTACCTTCTTCAATATGGTTTATAGTTTAAAAAATCTGCAAAAGTATAAATTCCCCCAAATAGTATTGCTGGTATTTCTTTTAATAGTTTTAATAGTAGGAACTATACCTGGTTATGTGTCAGGAAAATGGTCATGGGAAAATACTGCTAAAATTACTAATCTCAAAAGCTTAAAACAAGTAAGAAAAAATGGATTAACTATACCTGATTGGACAACAACATCTCATAGAGAAATAACAATTGCTGATCGTAAGTGGTTGTTTCAAGAAATTAACAATGAAAATAAATCTGTCATTTTGTTAGTGTTAACTCAAAATGGACCAAAAGACAAGCCTCAAGTAGAATGGATGGATATCAATGGGTTTAATCGTTGGAAGACTGATTCATACAATCGAGTTAGTTTCACCTCACAGATGCCTGATAAAGATAGTAATACAGACTCAAGAAAGCAAAATATATCAAATATAGAAGCTAGATTCTTGAGAGGCTGGACAAATAAACAAACTTATGCAGTTATGCAATGGTACTCTTGGCCTGGAGGTGGTAGCCCAGAACCTGGTGATTGGTTTTGGACCGATAGACTAGCTATGGTATCTCGGAATCGCGTGCCTTGGGTAGCAGTAAATATTTTATTTCCAATTGAACCTTTAGAAGATATTGACCCCTATCTGCCACAACTAACATCTATTGGGCAAAAAATTCAAGCATCATTAATAAAAGAAGCATTCAAATAATCTGCCAATAGTTAGCGTTCAAGATTTCATCAGATAGTAATATAGCCAAAAATTTAACCACCCGACTAGGAAAACTTAATCAGATTAAACTACTTTAAACCCTATGATTAACCGCTATTATAAAAAGTTAATTTCTTTATTCTTAGGCAGTTTCTACTCTAGTGCTGTAACTATTTCCTTAGCAAGTCTAGTTTTTCCCAAAAGAGCTTATGGACAAATCCAATTACCAAATAACTCTCAGCAAAATATTTCACAGCTTAAAGCACCATCCATAGGTTCGCCCCCCTTAAATCCGAATTTTGACTCAGACCCAGATTTACGATTAAAACGTTACTTACTGGGACCAGGAGATCAACTTTCGATTCAAGTTCAGAGATTTCCAGACCTGAATGTAGCGACAACGATTGGCCCGGAAGGTACTATTCAAATACCTTTAGTAGGAACAGTGCTGTTGCAAGATTTGACAATATTAGAAGCAATAGCAAAAATCACCTCTGAATTAAATCAATTTATTATTAATCCAGAAGTCTCCATATCCTTACTTGTTCAACGTCCTGTCCGAGTCACGATCGCCGGAGAAATCACTAGACCAGGGTATTATCCAGTAGGAGGAAATTATCAAATTTCAGATGCTTTAAGTGCAGCAGGTGGTACCACTTTTACCGCAGACCTGCGAAATGTAGAAGTGCGTAGAACTTTAGCTGATGGATCTGTAGTTGCTCAGGGAGTGGATATTTTAACCCCATTACAGATGGGTGGTTCACCTCCCGATCTGCGTCTAGAAGATGGAGATGTAGTAATTGTACCTTATCAGACTTCTATTGTAGCTCAAGATAGCGATCGGGAATTACTAACTAATTATAGCCAAGCAGGTCCATTACCTGCTGGTATTGTGACTGTGAATGGAGAAGTAGAAAGACCTGGTTATTATCAGGCAAATCAAGTATCTTCTGCTTTACTCGCTGCTGGTGGAGCATCTCTAACTGCCGATATACGAAACATTTTAGTACGTCGGAAATTAAGTGATGGTAGTGTAGTTGAAGAAACAATTGACTTATACACTCCCTTGCAAAATTCTACCGAATTGCCGAATATTCTTCTCAAAGATGGGGATGCTGTAATTGTACCTACATTAAAACCAGGATCGGATTTTGGTTATGACCGCGATCTAGTGAGTAAATCGACTTTAAGTGCACCACAGATTACTATTCGTATTTTCAGTAATCCTAATGATACCCTTGCTACTACTAATCTTCCTAACGGTAGTAGATTAATAGATATTCTTAATGGCATAGCATTAGATTCAGCAGATTTAGAAGGAATTAATTTGATTCGATTTGATCGGGAAACAAGAAAAATAGTTAGACGCGAACTCAATGGTAAAGAAGCAATATTTGGTGATGCTTCTCAAAATATTTTACTTCAGAATGAGGATATAATAGTTATTGATAGAACATGGATTGATAATATTAATAATCTATTTGAGAAGTATACACTTCCAATCAGAAGTTCCTTGGAATTCGTGCTGTTTTTCCGGTCTTTGCAACAAGATACTTCTAATGTGTTCTTCGGTGGAGGTGGCGGTAATAATCGGAATAGAAACAGGAACAATAATTAATTAGAAGCAATAATTGATGATAATTAGGCAGAGGCAAACAATAGAATAAGCAGAGGTAAACAATAGAATAATTAGCTAATATCGAATAAAATGTTAAACAGAGCCAAGACTAAAAAAATCATTTATAAATATATTAATAAATACTAGATTATGGCTATACCAATTATTAAACGCTATTTGATTGCTTTAGGACTATACAAGTGGGTAGGAGTAGCAACTTTTACTGTAGCGGTAGGTGTTTCAGGAATAATTGCTTTGCAGCCAATTCCAGAAACAAAAAGTACAATTCTAGGTACATTGAGGAAAGTTAGTCCTATTTTACTATTTTCTGAGACTGGTGCTCAAATACAACAAAACGCTCAAGCAGTAACTCCAGAAATGTTACTAAATGATGAAGTGCGACAGGCAGTAGCGGAAGAAGTATTGGTAGATCTAAGAAAGCTCAAAAGTGCAAAATTAGTTTTCAAAGCAGATCTATTCTATTTATCTTATGAAGATACAGATACAGAAAAGGCTGTAGAAATAGTAGATGCTTTGATGGAAAAAATAGTGCAGCAAAGCCGAAAAATTAATACTACATCCCAAAGAGCAATTATTAATGAAGTCAACAAACGTTTACCTGCAGCAATTGAAGAATTGAGAAAAGCTCAACAACAGCAACAGCAATTTGAGAGAGAAGAGGAAGCATTACTGGTTACAGCAAGGGCAGCAGCTTTACCTGGCGCGATCGCAGGTAGTAGACAACAACAAGACCAGATTAAACTTCAGTTAGATGGGGTAGAAGCTCAGATTAAGAGTTTAGAAGCACAGTTAGGGTTGACAGCAGATCAAGCTTATGTGGCGCGGGCGCTCGCAGCAGATCCAATTATAGCTCAACTACGAGTCCAGTTGTATCAAGTAGAAAATGAGTTAGATAAGTTATTATTAGATTTTACAGAAGAATATCCACCTGTAGTTGAGTTGCGTAGGCAAAAACAAGTTACAGAACAACAACTACAACAACGTGCGACAGAAGTTTTAGGGGGTAATGGCATAGCAGCACCATTGAGAAAAGTAGATCAAATTCGAGTAGATGCTTCTTTAGACCCCACAAGACAACAGTTAGCAGAAGCCTTAATAGCTCTGACAACTCAGCAGGAGCAACTACAAAAGCAACTACAAACAACAATTCAAATTGAGCAGGAATTGGTGGCTGAGTATGCGACTATTCCTGATAAGCAATTAGAATTAACTCAGTTGCAAGAAGAAGTTGCCGTGAAAAAGTCTCGTTTGGATAAGATGCGAGTAACTTTAGAAGATGCTGAAGCAGCTGAGGCTGAGATAATTAGTAGTTTAGCTATTGCTCAGAAAGCTGGTGTTGCCAAGAAGGGTGAACCAGCAGGCGAAAAAAGTATGCCTTTGATGTTGGCAGTAGGGGGACTAGCAGGCATAGTTGTTGGTGGAGGTTTAATTTTTGTTTTGGGGATGCTTTCTGGCAAGTTCTATTCTTGGGAAGAAATTCAAACAGCATTAAAGGAAAAAGATGTACCATTGTTGGGTTTGTTGCCAGATGTGATATATTTTGAAAACATAGAAGCTATGGATGCAGAGGAAATGCCCTTATTAGTTGAGCATAATTCTCCTTATCTGGAATCTTATGAAAAGTTACGGACAAATTTACAACGTCAAGGAACTAAACCTCTGAAAGTTTTGCTATTGAGTAGTGGAGCAAAAGGGGAGGGTAAAACATTTTGTGCTTATAATTTAGCGATCGCTGCTGCACGAGCAGGTCGGCGGACACTTTTAATTGAGACAGACTTAAGATCTCCTTCAAAAGTTCAATCTCTTAAAATTGTTCCCGAACCACACAGAACTTTTGAACCGCTTCGTTATTACAGTGATATCAGTAATTGTATCCAACAGGTGCCACAGGTAGAAAATTTGTATGTCATCCCTAGTCCCGGTCCTGTGAAACAAGCAGGAGGTATTATTGAATCAAGTGAGATGAAAAGGTTACTTTCAGATTCACGACATCGTTTTGATTTTGTTATCCTTGACTCTCCTTGCATAAGTAAAAACAATGATGCTTTTATGTTAGAACCTTATACTGATGGCATGATTATTGTGGCTAGGCCACATTTCACTGTATCAGGTGTACTAGCAGAGGTTATAGAACAGTTAACAGGTGATGATGAAGACGAATCTGGTAAATATATTCCTAAGCTTTTGGGAGTTGTGGTCAACGCAGCTGATATTCCTATAGATATTCCATTGGAACAATTTGATGATTTGGATCTACCCGAACCACAGCTTGCTGACTCACGGAGAACATCTAGTCTGAACACTGGAGTGGGAACATTGACACAGGTTCGCGATCGATAACGACTTTATTTACTCTCTTTCCTGTGCTTCTTTAGCTATGAAGTGGCTTTATTGCATAAAAGTTGCGATCGCAAGCCAACCCTATGGAAAAATATATGGAGCTATTTGCGGAAAAATATCCCCATGATTTGCATATTATTCAATTAGATAATGGGTCTTTACATCAAAGTTTAAATATGTCAATTCCTGAGAATATAATTTTTTTATTTCAACCACCTTACTCTCCAGAGTTAAATCCAATAGAAAGACTATGGTTAGAAATCAAAAGAAAATTAAAATGGGAAATATTTGAGAACTTAGATGAATTGAGAAAAAGGTTAACATCTATAATTACAGAATTAACTTCACGTACAATAAAGTCTCTAGGAGGATGGGATTTTATTTTAGAAGCAATCTGCGTGGGGGGAATTAAAAATTATTCCAGCCTGTAAACTTATAGGAGTTAAAATCAAAATTAATCAAGTTGTTTCGGGAACAGCCTAACTGATAGGCAATGATAATTATTTGAGCGAACATCCAGGGAATAGATCATATTCTTCTGTTGATTTTTGGTTGGTAAGGTTTGATGAATACAACAACTTTGATCGCGATCGCTTAGTAATTTTATACCTATTTCATTGTAACAATATTTTTTGAAATTGGTATTACCATGTTGCCAGATTATGGCATCTTTTCGTGGTGGTATTGTCGGTGTTGCCCCGCGCTTGCTAGCTGTATCGTAGCATTTACGCTTATCATAAGCGCCATCTCCTGACACTTGAACTAGATCACCTTCTACACTACCTAGTAAATCCGAAAATACTGCATCATCACTAATATCATTGGTTGTTACTGCGGAACTCAGAATCTCTCTTGTTGCTTTCCTTTCCTCCGGAATACTGCGCAAACGTTACAAGGTGTAAATTGCGCCATGTTCGCTGCTTACCTACACCATATTGCCTAGTTTTCCACTCTCCCTCACCATAGACTTTGACCCCCGTAGAGTCTACTACCAGGTGAATTGCGTAACTAAGATGGTACTACTGGCATTACTATGTCCATTTTTCTCATTCGACGGGATACAGTAATGTGATCTGGTACAGGTAAATCTAGTTTCATCAAGGTAAATATAGATTCCAAAAAGCCCTCTGTTTGTCGTCCTGGCATACTACAGGACTTAGGCATAATCCCTGTATCTAGTAGTGGCTAACGGCCGTTAGCCCCTACAGATGGCGTATGACTTAATATTTTGCGTAAGTCCTGACTATAAATAGATTGTAGTGTCACCATTAATTCAATTGTCACATTCATTATTGCATAACTGTATATATTTAGATGCTCCTCTAAGCCCAGTCTTCCTTTGATTCAACCATTGCTCTATTACCTCTGGAGATAACCAAAATATCAAACTCCCCCTCTGTTTTAAGGACACATCATATTCAGACCAGTTGCTGAGGAGGTACTTTAGACTGAAACTTGGACTTGGAATTACTCATATCTACGTTGATGTAGGTTTTTTGTGCCATGCACTGTTATTTTTACCGAAAAATTGTGGGTATGCGCCTCCCCTTTTAAGGGGATAATAAAGAAAAATTTTCATCTCTTTGTCAATCCTCTTCTTTTCAAGGAGAGGTAATTATTAATTATTAATTATTCATTATTCATTATTCATTATTCATTATTCATTATTAATTATTAATTATTAATTATTCATTATTCATTATTCATTATTCATTGTTGAACCTATTTCCTTTCTTTGTGCAACAAAGTCCTATGAAGCTTTAAGTATTTATTCTGGCGAGGAAAATAATCCTAACAGAGGGCTTAGAATAGCTCCAAAGACAAAGCCTCCAGCATGAGCCCAATAAGCTATACCACCTCCTTCCATGCCAATATTGGCTGGTGTATTAAGACTAGCAAAACTATAAAATGCTTGCTGCAAAAACCAAAAACCTAGGAAAAAGAATGCTGGAATACGAACGGTGGTAATAAAAAATCCCAGGGGTAATAATGTGAGAACCTTAGCTTGGGGAAATCTGAGAATATATGCTCCCATCACACCGGCGATTGCCCCACTTGCACCCAAGGAGGGGATAGCTGAAGCAGATGAGAAAAACCACTGAGATAAAGATGCTAATACACCACAAGCTAGATAAAAAATTAAAAATTTTACATGACCTAAACAGTCTTCTACATTATTGCCAAAAATCCAGAGGAATAGCATATTTCCACCCAAATGCAACCATCCTCCATGTAGAAACTGGGAACTGAATAGAGTTAGCCACTCAGGAAGTGGGGAAGTTGGCAGTGGCACTGAACAAGTATTGCTGAGTTGACAAGGAACTACAGCCCAAGAATAAAAAAACTGCCTAAGTTGAATATCTGACAAACTAATCTCGTACAAAAATAATAGGACATTAGCTACAATTAAGCCGTATACTACAAAGGCTGTTTTGCTAGTAGGGTTTTCGTCGTTTAGTGGAACCACAGTTATCTTTCCTATTTTGCAACTTGTTAACTAATAATAGTCGTGTTTATACCACTATGTTCTTCTTTCCTACTTCTATATATCAGGACTTACCTAGAGCTACTGTATCTGATAGGGGTGAACGGCCGTTCCCATCTACAGATGGTGTATGATTTGATATTTTGCGCAAGTCCTGTATATTTTAATTTTCTTGAAACTTTTTAGATAGAAGTTAAAAGTATTTACAATTATTAGACATCTCCAATAATAAAAAATAAAATCAATTATCCCACATAAATTATCAATTATTTCCCCTTAATCCCTACTCTCTACCCCCTTTTCTGGAGATTTCTATTTGAATTGAAATTAATACACCACTTTTTCTTCTCAACTATCAATTGTTGAGTCTTACAATCTACATCCTAGGCTATAAGTTGTAAATAAACGAGGGCGAAGCGCTATAGTGATTTAAGGAGGGTGTTTTTTAATTTGTCAGTAAGGATATTAGTCTGAAGTTTTCTAGAACGATGTCAATTTTGTTCAACTCCTTGTGCTCCCCAAGCAGGAGCTTTTTGTGCAGCTCTCAAAATAAATGCGCCCATCTGTTCTACTTCTGCTTGGGACATCCAGTTTTCGGTAACTTGACGACAAAAATAAGTATAATCACTACCGTCATATATCATAGGGTCTCTGAAGAAAGCAACTAAATTATTAATATTATCTCGTGGTGGTGTTGCTCCTTCTAAGTTTTTGAGGGATAGAGATATTGGAGGGTTGACTAAATTTGCTCCTCCTACATGACAGTTAAGGCAATTTTTGGCAAAAATTTGTTTGCCTGTGGATAAATCTTCAGCAGAAAATTTCTTTGTTTCTCCTTGTTCATTTAGTTTAATTTCTACTGGTTGTTTAGCGTCTAAATATCTGTTTACATAGGAATCTACAGCAGCTTCGGCTGATTGAGTATCAAAAATTATTACTTGAATAATAATTAATATAGCTAGTAGAAAACGAATCAGTAATGATTTATTTAACATACTATTTTTCTAACTTTAATTAAGTACAAATCTAGAATAATAAATAATCGATTTTAGATTAGGGTTTAATGAAGAAAAAAACAATTTTTTTGTCTCCCATCAAAAAACCAATAATCTAAAATCATTAGTCAATATTTCAAAGAAAAAGGAATTTTAACGGAAGATTTTACCGCCGCCCCATTGTTTGCCTAAAACTTTAGGCTGTACGAGAATATAACCAGCGATCGCGTATAGATCATCCTCTGTGAGATTTCTCATTTCTGGATAAATATCGGCACTCTTTATGCTGGGGTGAAACTCAAATATCTCAACCTCCCCATCATAGGTAGTAGGATTTATCATGTAGTCTATGAGACCTTCTATGTTATCTCGTGGCGGATAGGCCAAAGCTAAAGCTTCTGGACCAAGACCAATATCAGGATTAGTTTTGGTTATCCCTCCGACATGGCACTGGGAGCAAACATTATTAAATTCGCGCTTGCCTCTGATGTATTCCTTAATACTCAGTACAACTTTTTCACCTTCATCATTCAGAGGTAGAGTCCGGTCGTTATCTGTTAATTCGGCAGCTGTGGCAATGTTAACAAACGTTTGAAACGTCAGAAATACAATGGCAACTACAGCTATGAAAAATTTTTTCAACATTCTTCTCCTTAAAACTGGCAAGTTAATCAATTAACAAAGATACATTTATTACTTCAGATTTACTGAACTTTGATCTAATCTTTATTTATCAATGGTCGTGTGTCAATTAGTCAAGTATTTAACAATTTTTTTGATTAAGAATTAGATTTTTGTTCTTGAGCTAATAAATGAGACATAATTGCTTTAGCATCCTCTAAGGCCAAACGAGTCTGAGGGTGCTGATAAGAAATCCTCATTTGGTCACAAAGACGAAGTACCTCATCTACATGGACATTAAAATCTTCTGCTATTTCCTGGATTGATATATCTGCAAAACCCATAACATTTTTTCAATTTATAAATAATAAAAAAAAATCCCTTGAAGCACTCAAAATCTAATTCTGAGGCATGGTTTGAATTTTATTGTCATTTGTAATGGAATTATGTTGTTCTGGCTGAAAGGGTAAATGGCAGTATGGCCCTGCTTCTAATGACTCAGTAGAAGTAGGAGCAGCAGGATGAATTTTATGAAGGCGAATTAACTGAGCCAGAGTTTTCTTTAATTGAGTACGAGGTACTATTGTGTCTATGAAACCATGTGCCAATAGATATTCAGAGGTCTGAAAGTTTTCAGGTAGCTTTTCACGAACTGTTTGTTCGATAACTCGTCGTCCAGCAAAACCTATTGTTGCTTTTGGTTCAGCGATAATAATATCTCCAAGCATGGCAAAACTTGCAGTAACGCCACCTGTAGTCGGATGAGTTAAAACTGGAATGTATAGCAGTTTTGCTTCTCGATGACATTCTAAGGCTCCGGATATTTTGGCCATTTGCATCAGGCTCAACATTCCCTCTTGCATTCTGGCCCCACCGGAGGCACAAATAATGATTACAGGTAAGCGCTCTTTAGTAGCTTGTTCAATTAATCTAGTGAGTTTTTCTCCGACAACTGACCCCATACTTCCTCCCATAAATTGGAAGTCCATCACTCCCAAAGCTACGGGTTCAGCTTCGATGTTGCCTATACCAGTTTGTACAGCATCTAAAAGTCCTGTTTTTCTTTGATATTCTTCAAGACGATCGCTATATGCTTTGCGGTCACGGAATTTTAAAGGGTCTGTCCCTCTAACTTTTTCGTTAATTGCCATCCATGTGTTACTATCTATCAAATGCTGAATCCGCTCATTGCCGGATATTTTCATGTGGTATCCACATTCGAGACAAACCATTTGATTAGCTTGGAGGTCTTTGGTATAAGTTAAAGCGCCACAAGCTTCACATTTGATCCACAGTCCATCAGCAATTTCTCGTTCAGGTCTCTGTTGAGAGTTCTGGACTGATTTTTGGCGATTTGCAAACCAATCAAATAGAGACATTAAAATAATTTAGGATTAATATTCAGTGATTAAATTTTTTGCTAAAGCGTTGTGTTTTCAACCTATTCAGGTTAATAAGTATAGAATTATAGAGCTATGACTATCAGCTAATACAAAATAGACTAAGGTCGTTTTAATTTAAAAAAATTATGTCATACTTTAAAAAGTTTGGCTTTAAATTCTGGTTATTCTACTTAGTTTTTGTCTGCTTAGAAAAGTTTTAGCTCTAAGTATCTATACTTTACATTTCCTGAGTAATACACTCTATCTAAGAGTAATTGACTTCATCCAGAAAAATTAGGATGAGAATCCAGGGAAAAATAGATTGAAGTAGGTTGATAATATATCATCACCCCAGATAACAGTCAAACCAGCTCCCATTGCTAAAAAAGGCCCGAATGGCATTGGTTGTTTTCGGTCTAGCCAACCTAAAGCGATCGCTCCTCCACCTACAAATGCTCCCATAGTACAGGCGAGAAAACAAGTTAATAGTAGATATTTCCAACCTAACCAAGCTCCGATCATGGCTGCTAGTTTGGCATCTCCTCCACCCATAACTGTTTGCCCAAAAGCTATTGAACCGAATATAGAGATTAAGTCAAACAACCATAAACCCAGGACTGCGCCGATCATACCAACCATTAAAAAATTGATTAGATTATTTTCTTGAATATTTTCCTCTAATGTGGTAATTAACTGGAAGCCTAAACCCAAGACTAATCCAGATTGTGTGAGAGAATTAGGTAAAGTCATGGTATCTAAGTCAATCATAGACAGAGCAAGTAGCCAACTGAAAAAAGTCCAATAACCTAAGGTGGAAATTGTAGTTCCAAATTTCGAGAAAACGAGCAAAAATAAGAAACTTGTAATGACTTCTACTAGGGGATAGCGGATAGAAATTGGACTGTGACAGTGGCCACAACGTCCACATAACCATAACCAAGCAAATATTGGGATATTTTCCCAGGGTTTTAATTTACTTTGACAACGGGGGCAGTGAGAGGGAGGCAAGAGTATAGATAATTTAGAAGGTATGCGATAAATGACGACGTTGAGAAAGCTGCCAATGGATGCACCAAGGGCAAATACAATTAGGGTAAGAGGCCATATTCTCAGTAAGTCCATATTCGGTTAATAAATTTTTGATTCAATTAGTTCTACAGGGACGAAAAATTCACCTGGTAATAAAATTGGCTGATGGGAGAATATTAGACTAGCTCTGTAACTGACAGGACTAATGGCTACACCAAAGGGATGTTTTAGCAGATCAGGATGAGTTTCCAGATAAGTGCGATAGAGTAGTTTAGCCAATTTCTGTAGGGACGGGGGAAGTAATAAAGCAATAGTTGGATCTAAGTATTTTACTGGTCTTTTTTGTGTAGCTTTTACCACGAGGAACCCTGATTTGAAGAAGTAGTCAGTAGGACTGATACTGTTTCACAAGTCATCCATGGAGTGTGTAATTCTGAGGTCTTCTTTCCTTCGGAAATGCTACGCAAACAGAATATAGGACACACTTCATTACAGTCATGGATTGAGATTATACAAACTGAAAATTTTGATTGACACTAATTTTGAACGATTATTTCACCAAAAAACTGGTTTTGAAGTCTCGCCCTTTGAGGGCGACTTTTTATTTACTTTTGGTTTGATAAGTTATAGTCGAACTAACAGTTCCCCGTTAGAACTCTACTTCAGAACCGTGCATGAGATTTTATCTCACTGAGATTTTATCTCACACAGCTCCTCTACACCTTATCAGGTAAAATCTTTCGATTCCCTGCTAGCATTCTGCTTGGACTTCTTCATTTGACCTCCGTCTTTAGCAGTTTTAGTATCATGGCAATGTCCATGTAACAATTGGAAATTACTCCAGTCATTAGTAACACCTAATGATTTTGGCTTAATGTGGTCTATTTCCATTGTTTCTATATTTAGTATATGAAAGTCGTTCTTACAATAGTTACACTTACCTTTTTGCTGTTTTGGTAGATATTGTTTCTTTTCTGTTAGACCTGAGTATCTGTTTAATCTTTGTCCCCAGTATTTGAGGTCTCTGTCAAAGGGTGACTTTTCTCCTTTGATTTTGTTATGTCTAACAATTTTGGTTTTATTGTGTTCTGCTAATTTGCCAAAAGCCCAATTTCTGTTTCCATCTCTCCCAAAGTATTTTTTCATTATTTCTTTGGTTCCTAGTTTTGGATAATGTTTTTTGTGTAACATTTTTACCGAATTATTAATAATTAATAATTAATAATTAAATAATTATGGTTTAAAGCCTCCCCTTTTAAGGGGAAAAAAGCGGTCGAGGGATGGCGAGGTCTCGGAGCCATATCCAATCGACCAAGAAAAGAAATAATATCTCCTTATATTCAATTCCGTAACGGTTAAAACCCGAGGTAATTATCAATTATCCATTATCAATTAATGAATAGGATTTTATATCTCAGGTAGTCCATTTTGTTGAAAGTTTCTTTACTTACTACACTGCTGTAGTAGTTGCACCATCCCCTGATAATTGGATTGATTCTACCTGATATATTTTCTTTGAGATTTTCTGATGGTGCATTCTTTAATCCCATGATTATTTTGGCGATTTTTTGGTAATTTTCTTTGACACTCTTTTTGCTAGGTTTAATTAGTATTTTTATCCCAAGTTTACCTACTTTTGTATGGCTAGCGCTACGGTATAATCCTACTTGGTATTGTTTGATAATGAATTTGCTCTGATTATTGATGATTCTGGACATAGGAAAAGCGGATGCAACCGAGCTGCAGGGAATCTACGGCTCGCAAGCGCACTAAATGAATAGTAGTTCTGTAAAATCGGCAACTGAAATTGATTATTTAATTACCGAAAAATTGTGGGTATGCGCCTCCCCTTTTAAGGGGATAATAAAAAAAATTTTCATGAATTTGTCAATCCTCTCCTTGAAAAGAAGAGGTAATTATTCATTATTCATTATTCATTATTCATTATTAATTGTTGAATTACTACACTGCTGTAGTAGTTGCACCATCCCCTGATAATTGGATTGATTCTACCTGATATATTTTCTTTGAGATTTTCTGATGGTGCATTCTTTAATCCCATGATTATTTTGGCGATTTTTTGGTAATTTTCTTTGACACTCTTTTTGCTAGGTTTAATTAGTATTTTTATCCCAAGTTTACCTACTTTTGTATGGCTAGCGCTACGGTATAATCCTACTTGGTATTGTTTGATAATGAATTTGCTCTGATTATTGATGATTCTGGACATAGGAAAAGCGGATGCAACCGAGCTGCAGGGAATCTACGGCTCGCAAGCGCACTAAATGAATAGTAGTTCTGTAAAATCGGCAACTGAAATTGATTATTTAATTACAAATAAACCATATAAATAAAAGTGTGACAGGAGAATGGATAGTTATATTATGGCCGGTTGAATACTTATAAATAACGACGGAGGAGTCAGGAGAAAAAAAGAAGGAAGAAAAGAAGAAAGTTTTTTATCACTAATTATCCGGACATGATATTACTACTTTTTCCCAGAGAAACTATATCGAAAAATTTTATAGAGAAGCGAAGGGTTGGTTAGGTTTAAGAGAGTATCAAGTGATAAATAAAACCAGTTTAATGCGTCACTTTATTCTAGTTTTTACTGCCTATACTTTCATCCTGTATCAACAATTAATGGGAGGGCTGAGAAAACGCCGGTGCTCATAAACCTTTGACAAATTTTACAGAAACATGATTAAGCATTTCTCACAGGTATTTCTTAGGTTGGAATAGTGGAGATTTAGCATCTTTCATTGAAACTGAGGAAGTAGGTAGAGTTAATCCTCGCTCAAAATTAAATAGTTTTAATATCAAATCCGGTTAAACAGCCATAGAATGGTTAAGTTAGGAGTCCTCAGGAGTCAGGAGTCAGGAGTCAGGAGTCAGGAGGAGAAAGAATGACAAAGATGAGCGTAGTTATGATGATTGAAGAGTTTTTTTATGTCCAATTAAACGGATTTGATATAACTTCCCAGTTCCAGGAAAGAAAGCAAAAAGTGTTCATGTGAGCAAATTAAAAGTTGTATATAAAAAAGACGGTTATACCTATACATTTTGTCAACAGTTGTCCATAAATGTTGATAAAAATGCCATCTAAGACTTAACAGTTTCTTACAGACACGAAGTACATATATTGTATTGATGGTTTTAGGGAGTAGGGAGGTCGGGAAGGTGGGGAGGCCCGATATCAAACAAGCAAAAAATATTTACCGATTCAATTATCGCACATTAATCTCGAATATGCTGTAACTATTCAACAAAACATCATATTAAATTTTGTTGATATTTTTCTTGAGCCACGAACCAGCAAAACCAACTACTAATAATCCAATTAATACAGAAGGTTCAGGAACATCTTCAATTGATTGAGAATCCAGAACACCTGTAGGCATATCTGAAAAACTATTTGCCTGGATAAATACAGCAGAATCGAGAAAAGCATCACCAGCATCAGCGATCGCTAACCTAATACGATGAGTTCCGGCACTAAGTCCTAGTGCTTGTGCAGTAAATACATTAGTGAAACCATCATATTCTATGTCAAAAAATGGTCCACCCTCACTAGGGTCATTATTGTTGAAAAATTCCGGGTTACTAGCATCAGTTCCTAGTGGTTTACCCCCATTAACTGTATTGATGGCAACTGGAGTAGATGTACCAGGAATTAGAGCAATATTGATTCCATTTACGAAGAAACCGAAGACATCATTGAATTTAGAGTTTGTCCATTCTACATATTCTTCAGAAGCAAATACATAATTGAAGTAAAGGTCTCCCCCTTCACTTTCAAAGTCAAATTCCAGAATGGTTGCATCAAAAGTTGTTTGTTCTTCAGGAATCAACCCATCCAAATCTGAATCTCCAGACAATTTATTGTCGGTAGTTTTCTTATCTGAACTATTCGGACCTTTAGCATCGGTAGCTGTACCTGTAGTCAGAATAATACCGCTATCAATGCCAATACCAGATGATAATCCATTGGTGAAAATTCCGGAAGCACCTGCTGTACCTGTATAGTTGATAGAATCTGGTGCAATGGTAATCCCACTGCCTAAGATTTCATTAACTAAATCATTGCCGTTATTGGTGGGAGTTATGGAAATTGCCTGAGCTGCTGTGATGCCACTGAGAGCAGCGAAAGCTGTTCCAGCAAGGGTTGCTGAAAGTTTTTTGATGAATTGTGAAATAGTCATGATTAGATTGACCCTAAAAAAGTAAGATGTTGACAATACATAGTTGAGTTCTTTGTTTGTTCCTCAACATATTCTTACTATCAGTAATTTTTCGGACTTTTAGTGTGATTCGGATCTTGAAGAGGTGGTGATATTTACTTAGTATATTTGTGAACGCAGGCAATTAGTATTGGAAACGCGCTCAAATAGTTAAATTGATGGAATAGTTATGAATAAAGAACTTTATCTAGCTATTAACTCCTGACTTCTGACTTTTTCTTCATACATTGCAGAAGTAGTAGACAAGTATTCAAAGCGCCAGATTCAGGACTACCATTTTTTTACCTACGACATATCACTTACGACATATTACTTAGTCTTCTTCAATAATCACAAAGAAGTTGATCGCTATCACTCACATTAGGATTAGTTTGCAAATAATCATATACCTGTTTACCGAAAAATTGTGGGTATGCGCCTCCCCTTGGATAGGGGATAATAAGCGGTCGTTTGCGCAGCATGACCTAGGATGGGATGGCGAGGTCTCGGAGCTGTCCGACCATCGACTCCTGTGAAAAAAAATTTTCATGAATTTGTCAATCCTCTTCAATTTATTCTCAAGGAGAGGTAATTATTCATTATTCATTATTCATTATTCATTATTAATTGTTGAAAAGCTTCTATCAACAAATCATCCAGATTCAAATTCCATAAAATAATCTTGCCATCGCAGAAGCTAACATTTTGCCATCAGGACTAAAACTCACACTCAAAACATTCACCTGATGAGTATTCAAACTTTTGAGTGCAGCAGAAGTCGATCCAGAATTATGTTTTGCGACTTTTAAGGTTTAATTTTTATTTAGCGATCAGTTTCATAAATGAAAAACGATCGCCCCTGAAACTAACAAGCGATCGCTCTTATCTAATATATTTATAACTTTAGTAATTCTATTTGCGTTTTAACATGGAAGCACCAGCAGTACCAAAAGCTAGCAAACCTAAAATTGAAGCTGGTTCAGGTGTTGATTTAGGTGGTTCAAATTGTGTAAAAGTGATATTGTCGATTCCAGTTCCTATATCTCCTCTTCCATTAACACTATAAATAATAGACACAGATTTTATAGCATTTGAATTACCACTAATGCTAAAAGTATCAATGGTTTCCGGATTTCCACCCGTTGGATTAGAACCTAGAAAGTCCTGAGAATTAATAACAGTTGAAAAACTATCAGAATATACTGTTACAGTCGCTACACCAGGACCACCATTAAAAAATAACGCATCTAAATCTAGAAGGTCTATACTAACTTCCGACACAGCTTGACTAAATTCAATAAAGTAGTTACTAGCTCCCGATCCTGACGACCCATCAGTCAGGAAGAAATTACCAATTTCTGACTGAAGACTAGCACCATCAGTAGGACCAAAAGCAGTTGTTTGGCCTCCAGTTTGTGCGATTTCCGGATTAGATGTGGGAGTTTGATCTCCTATACCAAAAGTTAACACATTACCATTACTAGCAGTAACACTGTTAACCAATTCACGATCGCTGAATCCACTTTCAAAATCAACTACACCCATTGAAGCAGCTTGAACTGGAGAATTTATTGCCACCAAACCAGCAGAAGTAATTACTGTTCCTATTAAATAGTTATTCGCAGTCAAAGCATTAGTTAAAGTTTTTACTGTCTACGACAGTAAAAACTTTAGAGAATTTTTTTTGTGTACTTGATTATTCTCTATCATAATTACTTTCCCCTTTTAGATAGACTTTGATTAACTTGAAATGGATTAAATTTCAACTAAATTTATAGTGGCACAAACATTATTGAAATAGCAAGTGTTTATTAAAAACTTCACTGAATCTTCGTAAAACAGGCAAAAATCTAGTACAACTTTATAGTATCTTTATAAAATTTTCCCAAAATATCATCAATTTTTTTTAATATCAACTATTTTTCCGTAGCTTTACCGAATCTTTAAAAATTGGGATAATTTTTCAAACTTGCTAGGATAGGTTTTCTGCCATAGCGAATATGAAATGCAACGCATATTCTAATAGTAGAATGGGCAAAGATAAAGTTACAAAAAATAACCAATATTACTACTTCTACAAAAACACCATTTTCTTATAGCGGTTTTCGCTCTTGATGAACCACATCGCCATAACCAAAACCCTGTAGGGACGTTGCATGCAACGTCCCTACAGTGGTCTACTGAAATGAAAACCGCTGTAATCACAAAGAAGTCGATCGCTCTCACTGACATTAGGATTAGTTTGCAAATAATCATATACCTGTTTACAAGCTTCTATCAACAAATTATCCAGATTCAAATTCCATAAAATAATCTTGCCATTGACATCAGCAGAAGCTAACATCTGACCGTCTGGACTAAAACTTACACTTAAAACATTAGCTTGATGAGTATTCAAACTTTTGAGCAAAGTACCATCAAAATGCCACACTCTCAATATCCCATCTGTACTACCAGAAACCAATATCTGACTATCAGGACTGAAATCAATACTATTTACTTGCCCTGTGTGTATGAAAGTATGTAGAAGTTTTCCATTGGTTAACCAAATTTTGACAGTGCCATCACTACTCGCAGTAGCTATTCTCTGGCGATCAGGGCTAAACTTAATATCTCGAATTTCCGAACCATGAGCTTCTAAATTCAAAAGTAATTCTCCTTCATCGCTGAAAATTTTTACTGTGTTGTAATTAGCAATAGCTCTCATTTTGCCATCCGAACTCCAAACTGACAATTTTGATAGCTTTCCCTTTTTAATTCCCAATAATTTACCATTTCTGGTTTGCCAAATTTTGATAACTTTACCTTGACTAGCAGAATAAAGCTTTTTGCCATCTTTGCTAAACTCAATTTTGTAGACCGGAGAATTATGCCCTATTAATGGCTTCAACCTATTATCAAAGTTCCATAAAATTACAGCTTCGTCAGCACCAGTTGAGGCAATAATGTTTTCAGTAGGGCTAAAACTGACACCATAAACGGGAGCATTGTGTCCCTTAAAAACCTGTAGCAGCTTACCATCTAGACTCCAAAGTTTGACAGTATTGTCATAACCAGCAGAGGCAATAGTTTGATCGTCTGGGCTAAAACTGATACTCTGAATTAGGCCATTATCTCCTTCTATTATGTTGAGTGGTTCAAATTTTTTGTTTTGACGACTCCACAGAGCGATCGCTTTACCACTTGTAGATGCTAATAGTTGCCCATCTGAACTGAAATTGAGACTTTTAACTGAAGCATTATTGTTTTTTAGTGTTTGAAGTAACTTGCCGGTTCCTAGATGCCAAAGTTTGATAGTTTTGTCGCTTCCACCAGAAGCCAATAATTGACCATCAGGACTAAAACTGACACTTTCAACCCAACCACGATGTCCTCCCAGAGTTTGTAGTCTTTGACCATCTTCACTCCACACAATTACGCTACCATCTGCACTTGCTGATGCTAATTTTTTACCATCTGGGCTAAAACTGATATCTCTGACTTTGTGTTGATGCCCTACTAATGTTTGTAGTAATTTACCCTCAAGACTCCACAGTTTAATTGTTTGATCGTGGCTAGCAGAAGCAACTAATTGTTTATGAGGATGAAAACTAAGACTACGAACTTTAGCATCATGTCCTACAAATGTTTGCAACAATTTTCCTTGAGTATTCCATAGTCTAACTGTGCTATCATCACTAGCAGAAGCAATGAGTGTACCAGTAGGGTTAAAAGTGACACTAATTACTGTTCTTTCATGCCCATGAAGGCGGTTACGCTCTTTTGACAAGTAAATTCCTTGATGTAAAGCCATTATTACTCGCATTCTGGTATCTGCACCAACACCCCATGATTTTTGGAGTTTTTTTCCTGCTTTTATTTTTGCTATTAAAGCATCTAAACCACGGTCTGATTCAAATAGTGTTTCTGAAGAAATACTGAGCAAATTTAGTTGGATTTTTCTCTCGCTAATTAGCGATTTAATTAAAAATATACCTGTTAAAATAGCAAGAATAGTCATGGCAATACTGCTAAAAATAGCTATTCTTAGTCGTTGACGCAAAACTTTATTTATTTTTAACTGGGAACGCTGTTTTTCTTCTTTAAGTTCATTTTCTTGGCTAGCAGTTAAGAATTTATAGTCTTTGTTACTTAAACTTTTATTTGTTGCCCATAGTTGAGCATCTTGTAGTGCTTGACCTCTTAATAATCGAGATTTATCTTGACAACCAGAAGTCAACCAAGCTGTTATTGCTTCGGAATAGGGACGTAATTTTTCAAGTTCTTTTTCTATCCATTCTAAGTTAAATACTTCTTGATAGATGCGATTATAAACTTTTAATTTATTACCTCGTTTTACTATTAATCCTGATAAGCATAATAGGGTTTGTTCGAGGCTAGAGTCAGTATCAATTTCTCCCTTATTTAAAATTTGTTGATAAAGTCCTAATAATCTATTAGCTTTTTGTTCGTCGTTCAGGAGGCGATCGCTAATTGTTCTTAAATGTTGTGGTTCATCAATTGATTGCCAATTTTCAATTATTTTTTGTCTGACTAAGTTTTCTACAAAAGCAGTCTCTGGATAATTTATGTTTTTTTCTACTATCTTATTCAAAGATGTTACAGTATTTTTTTTGTCTGTATTTAATCCTCCATCGTTATTTTCAACTAACTCTATATCTTTTCTTTCTAGTGAAGATTGGGGTGAATATAACTGAATTAACCGACAAACTTTTTGAGTTAAAAATGGTTGTCCTCCCGTCCAATCCAAAACTGCTGACATTACTGCCTCAGAATCATTAACTTTTCCTATTAAGCCTAAAGTTAATGGTTGAATTTCATCTATGTGAAAACCTGTTAGTTCAATTGCTCGACCAATATTAAAAGGAGTACGTCGTTTATCCCTAATTAAATCTGAAGGGGTGGCAACTCCCATCATTACAAATGTTATTCGTTCATATTTTGGTTGATTTGCTCGTCTATTATTGAAATTTCTAATAACAGCAAAAAAATCGTCAGCACTAAAAGGTAAATTTAAGATACTATCAACTTCATCAACAAAAATTACTATTCTTTGAGAAACTTTTTTTAAGAGGAAATCATTGATAAAATTGTCAAATTTTTTGACTGGAGATAAAAATATATCTTGAGCATTCCACCAACTGTCGATATCAAAAGTATCGTCTAAATTTAAACTACTAACAATACTATCAATTATTCCTGCATACCATTGTTCATTAGTAATTTCAAAAGTACCAATCCCTGTCAAATCTACACTAGCACAAAGAATATCTTCTGCTTCTAATCTTTGAATTGTTCTAACTCTCAAACTTGATTTACCCATTTGTCGGGAGTTTAGTACAAAACAAAACTCACCTGCTTTAATTGCTTGATAAAGCTCTTCGTCAGCTTTTCGTTTAACATAACTAGGAGCATCATTGGGTAAACAGCCACCTAAATGATATTGGTAATTATTCATAAAAAAAATTAGGGGATAGCTACTTTTTTCTTATTTTTTTTTGTCATATTTTTTTTACGGAAAAATTCAGGTATAATACCAAGGGTGATAAATATTTGCTACAAATAATTTTCTAGGTGTTAGGTACTAGGTTCTAGGTTTTAAGTTTTAGGTGGATTATTAGTTATTTACTAGCCAGTTTATTTGTAACATTATTTTTTCAATTTGTATAAAGCCTCTCCTTTAAAGGAGAGGCTTTATACCTTAATTATTCGGTAATTCTTAATTCTTAATTTTTAATTCTAAATTCTTGAATAAAACTTTCTCTAGAACCCCTATAATATTAATCGAAACCAATTAATTAATACCAAATTCAAGAAATATTATTACAGTAAAATCCGGGGGCAAAGGATTGGAAAATTGGCACTTGTTCTCTCTCATAACTAACACCTAACACCTAGAAATAAACCACTGTAGCAATATTTTATGAAAATGGTATAACTGATAATCATCTCACAAAAGTTGAATCGAAAATGTCTACAAACCTCTGGACTCGTCGTCATATTTTATCTCTGGCAGAATTTACACCCAATGAATATAATATTGTATTACAAACAGCAGCTAGTTTTCAAGAAGTTTTAGGTCGCAGGATGAAGAAAGTGCCTGCATTACAAGGTCAAGTAGTAGCAAATTTATTCTTTGAACCTTCTACACGCACCCGCAATAGTTTTGAACTAGCTGCTAAACGTTTGTCTGCGGATACTCTAAATTTTGCCCCTGGTACTTCTTCTCTCAGCAAGGGGGAAACTATCCTGGATACAGCAATGACCTATCTAGCAATGGGTACAGATATGATGGTCATTCGACATCGTGATGCAGGAGTTCCGGCAGCGATCGCTTCAGAAATGGATCGCAATGGTTCTGGAGTGCGAATTCTGAATGCTGGAGATGGTCAACATGAACACCCTTCTCAAGCTTTACTTGACTTATTTACTATCTGTATGTTGTTAGATTCAACTCAACCTAGAATAGAACTTTTGGAGGGAAAAAAAATTGCTATTGTAGGAGATATCCTCCACTCTAGAGTAGCACGGTCTAATATTTGGAGTTTTACGGCTTCTGGTGCGGAAGTACATTTAGCTGGAACACCTACTTTACTACCTAAATATTTCGCCGAATTTGGCAAAAATAGACCGAGTAAATTATTTGTACATTGGGATATTAAACCAGCTCTAGAAAAAGCTGATTTTGTAATGACCCTACGTCTCCAAAAAGAAAGGATGAGCGAATCTTTATTACCTAGTTTACGGGAATATCATCAATTATTTGGTATTACACGCGATCGCCTCAAACTTTGTCAACCAGGAGTCAAATTATTACACCCTGGACCTGTTAACCGAGGAGTAGAAATTAGTTCTGACTTAATGGATGATCCCCAGTTAAGTTTAATTTCTCAACAAGTCACCAGTGGTATTGCTGTAAGAATGGCTTTACTATATCTTTTAGGTGGAAGCAAAACAGAATCTTGAATATAGCAATTACCATACTGGTGAATTACAAAATTATAGGTTTTATACCAAATTGATAAATGTTTACTACAAATAGCTAGGATATTTCTTATTCCTCACTCCTCACTCCTCACTCCTCACTCCTCACTCCTCACTCATCAGGAGTCGTATGGGAATTGCTTTAATGGTAGTTTTTAGGTCTAAATTTATCTTTTTAGTCCAAAAGGTATCTCCTTTGACATCCTCCCGACGCTGCACTTGCGTGACAGCGCGGGATTCCTAACCATCGCGCTCTTAGATCTTTCTGCTTCAATGCACCTGCCTCCAAGGCCGAACCTTTTTCTGGTCTTACGGTCGCTCCACAGACTGACACTGCTAGCCCAGCAGCCATATTTCTAAGTCTAACACACTATTGACATGCGCCGCAAAATTGATTGGTTTTCATGCCCTAGCTCCCCTTCGGGAGAGCGCGGGTCTTCAACCAACCTTGAGATAAAGTATTTTAATTGCTCTTATTATTCGTAAAATACTTTTTTCACCCTTGGTATTAAAGAATAAGGAACAAGCAACAAGCAACACAAGAGGAGAAATAAATGTGTACCATTCTCTAAAAAATGCCATAATATGGCAGTAATATTTTCTTTTTGTAGAAAGACACTTTATCTATATTTTGAATTATGCTTAAGTTGATAAATACCAATATATACTGCTGAATATAAATAATTATACTTAATTTTTATTACATAAAGTAATTTTATTTAATAAAACAAAAAGATATAAAAAATCAAAACCGAAGCACTAAATAGCTCCATAATAAAAGTAATAAATATTTTTTTTACTCTTTAATTATTCTCTAACAATATGGAAATTTTGCTATGATTGATATAGTTTTTATCTTTTCTGTGCCGGGTTTAATACCCCACCGTCAATGGGGCGCTGAAAATTGTTTATGGTAGAACAATCTTGGGACAATTCTTACTCCCACCTCTTCTAAATTCCCATTTCTCCTGACTCCTGACTCCTGACTCCTGACTCCTACCCCTACTAAAAGACTTTTTCAGCAAGCCCTAATTCTAAATTCTAAATTCTAAATTCTAAATTCTTGAATGATATTATGAATTATAATTTAAAAGTACCTTTATCTACCAAACTAAAACAAGAACAAGATAACTTTGCTATTACTATAGCTCCTTTATCTATTGCTGAAATCTACACTTTAGCCGATAATCCTGCTAATGGTGCTGTAGTAGTAATGAGTGGAATGGTTCGCAATCAAACAGACGGTAAATCTGTAGTTACCTTAGAATATCAAGCCTATCAACCTATGGCCATCAAAGTTTTTGAGCAGATTTCTACAGAAATTCGTAGTAAATGGCCAGAAGTTGAGACCGTGGTCATTCATCACCGAGTGGGACGTTTAAAAATTGGTGAAATCAGCGTGTTAGTAGCCGTTGGGTGTCCACACCGTTCAGAAGCTTTTGAAGCTTGTCGTTATGGCATTGATACTTTGAAACATACAGCTCCTATATGGAAAAAAGAACATTGGGCCGATGGTTCGAGTAGTTGGGTTAGTATTGGAGCTTGTGAAGAGCTTTGCTAAGTTGGCCGCTTGTACGTTGTAGGTAGGGTAAGGTGCATCCCCTGGGATTATGTATTCTTGATTTGACTATTCCCCGCAGCTGTTGCCGAGGGGATTCTAAGTTGATACTACGCAACACCGATAAATCCTTGTTGCTTCGTTTTCTCATGATTCTGACCAAAGATATATTCTCTGGGGACAAGTCAAAGTGCCCCTACACAGTCAGCATAGCGTCTAAACCTAGCTTTCTGTTTACTTTTGTCTAAACATTATAGCAGTCGAAGAAAAGGGCGCGGACATATCAAAAGCTCAAAACTCGGACAACGCAAGCTTTTTCCTTCTTCTTTCTTGTGCTACAACAGATTTCCCGACCGCGACTATTCTCCAACGAAAATTAATAATTGGGAACTTTATAAAATATTTCTCGTCCATTGGAATTAGAGCTAATTGACAAAACTATTGAGCCAATTCCGCTGATGAGTCAATATATATTTGTACCCTGGTCTAAAGTTGAACAAACCCTTTCGCAAGTGGAATTGCCACCTGAAAAACTCTCTAACTACGATCTAGTATTGCGCTGCCAACAAGGTAGTCGCCCAGATCGTGCAATCTTTGCAGAACTTCTACATCGATACCAACTCCATGTAGATAAAATTTTGTATCATTTAGCCCCCGAATGGCAAGACCGCTCAGATTTGGCTCAAGAGGTTTGGATTCGTGTATACCGTAATATTAAAAGATTACAAGAACCAGTAAAGTTTAAGAGTTGGCTGAGTCGTATCACAACTAACCTGTTTTATGATGAGTTACGGAAACGAAAACGAGTTACCCCTCCTTTATCATTAGACGCTCCTCTGGCCTTAGATGATGGTATTATAGATTGGGAAATTGCTACAAATACTCCAGGGCCAGAAGAAGAGTTAACTACACAAGAATTTTATGATTATCTGAGGGATGCAATTTCCCAATTACCAGAAGTCTTTAGGGTAACTATTGTCTTGAGAGAAATAGAAGGTTTATCTTATGAAGAAATTGCAGAAATTACTGGAGTTTCTCTAGGCACTGTCAAATCAAGAATTGCTAGAGCTAGGCAAAGATTACAATTACAACTCCAAAAATATCTGAATATTTGAAGGATTTATATATAAAAGGATTTATATATAATAAGTAATTGATTTTTGAGTAAAAATTTAGTCAAGATAAATCTCTAACTACTAATCCAATTTAATCGAGTAGAACAACAATAATTCAATTGGCTTTTTGATAAAATATTAAGGTTTTCTGTGGTTGGAATATGAGTAAAAATGTTAATTCAAATAACTTAGATAATCAATTTCAGGCTGTAAAAAAATGATGGAACAAGAAAGGTTTGAATTAGTAAGTGCATATCTAGATGGTGAAGTAACTCCATCACAACGTAGAGAAGTAGAACTTCTACTTGCTAGAGATCCAGTTGCCAAACATCTCTATCAAAGACTACTACAACTACATTCTGAATTTCAAAGAATGCCAATAGATATCAAAGTACAACCTGTTGATATAACAGTCGATCAAGTATTTGATAAAATCGACCGTAGATCGAAACGGAAATTTGTCTTAGGTGGTACTGCTATTGCGGCTCTATGTATAGCATTTATATCGGGAATAATCTCAAATAGTCGGACTAATATTCTGCAGCTAGCTGAACATTCTAATTCTGAAACTGTACAAATTGCTTTAAATGAGCCTGTAATAGAAATAGTGAATCCTAATAATGTGATGTTAACTATAAACGATCCAGTACTTCAAATTCCTCAACCTCCAATTTCACCAGTGAAAAATCAATAATAAGATTATAAAATTACCAGTAGGTAAGCAAATTATATTCCTTTAATATGACTATTATATTTATGTATAACTTTTACTATACTTAGAAGTGGAAAGGTTGATCAAAATAATTGGGTCTTTAACCCCGCCTTTTAAGGCGAAATATTTTTGTAGGGTTACTCAAAATCCTCGTAACAAAAATAACTTATGACTTCTGTACGTCGCCAATCCGACGGTTCCCCTATCTGACTTCGTCAATGGTTTGTCCAAAATCCACTAGGCAGTAATTTCCCACCAAATAAATTAACCTTTTCTGGTAACATTAAATAGCTCCAGACAGTCCATAAGTATTCTCCATTAAGTCCAAAAGTATCAATTTTTTGTCTCTGGTAATCATTTCCTGTTTGATGGCATTCAGGATGATAATCCTCTAATCGATCCAAATCTAGCAAAACCTCTGGATTTCTGAATGATAAGATAAATCCATATAGTTCATAAAAATATAGTCAAATATGACATATCTTTCGGAACGCAGGTTTTACTTTGACGCTTGTGTTAGCGTAGCTCCTCCGTTTTCGCAGCATGACCTAGGAAAGGAGGCACCACAAAACCACGCCAGTGGTGTGACTGTCGGGGAGCCCGCAAGGGCGCACTAGCTTCTCTATCCCATGGTCAAAAACATTTGGGACTACTTTTTCTTTTCCTCTTTTTTGATGATCTCCCTGATTCAATTTTTGCTTGGTCATAATACAGAGGCTTGGACGTAGGTTCTTATGTATCTAGAGGTAGCGTGTCATTCGGTGGAATTTCACCCTATTTAACTCAGATAGTTGACTCTTGAGGGTATTTAATCTTTCATTATCACATACATTGTTAGATTATGTCAATATTAGCCCTAATTTCTGGAGACCATATGACTATATTTGTGTTGAATGTTTATGATACATTCATATCTCCTCTAGTTATCGCTGGATAGCCAAAAGGCAGTTAATATAACAGACCATTAGTTATTGCCGGAAAAGCATCCACAACATATTCAGCACAATAGGATTTTTAGTTTGCCTCTCCTGGTTTAAGAGTACCGTAGACAAAGACTTGAATATATTTCACATAATGACTTCTCAAGAAATTACCTTCTAAAGACAAGTAAAAACTACCAGATGCTGTGTAAAACAATCTATCTATTGGTTACATATTGAAGCTACTGAAAGGGCGTTTGCTGTTGAGTACTACTAATATTCTATAATATTATAGTAAGGTTAAACTTAAATAGAGTTTGCGCTAAGACCACAAAAATTAATCAATCGTAATTCTTAATATCTGATTAGATGATGTTAGTAGTAAATATTATGGCTTTTCTGCTCCCCCAGTTAACTTTAAGCGCTTTTTTACCAGAGTTACCACTTGATAGTCTATTTTCTACTCAAGGAATAATGGTAATGCTACTAGCAGCTTATGCTGTAGCTATGTGGATGTTTCTTACTAGCGCCCCGAAAGTTCACACAATCATGGTTTCAGATTTAGCCCTTGCTCAACAGTTTTATGAAGGAATGCTGGATTTACCAGTAGCAGAAGTACCTTTACATTATTATTATAATTATGAACAAACATTAGGTGCAACAGGTATAGATCCACTTTATTTATCAAGTGATTATTCCAGACCAAGCACTACTAACCAAGGAACAGGAGTTTCAGATGGTCTGTGGTATCAATTGATGAAAAACACACAGGTACATATTATTAGTGGAGCAAGTCTTGGTACAAAAAATAATCAACGCCATGTTTGTTTTGATAAAGATTGTTTAGAACAAATATTAATGCGCGTACAAATGCGAGGTATTAAATACAAAATTAGAATGGAGAGACCCCTGAATTTATTAGTTAAAGACTGGAATGGTCGAATAATAGAAATAGCTGAAGTCAAAAACTAAAAATATAGCCGTTAATAACGGCTTTGAGAAGAAATAAATTCCACCTCACAATAATATTAATAATCTTAAAATTATCGCCCTTAACCTATTGTTAAAGAACCGTTCAGCACTCAGCACTCAGCTTTGTTCATTTTTTTTGACGTTTAGAAGGGGATTTCAATCAGAGCTGCTAAAAGCTGATAGCTAGTTAATTATTGCTCTGCTGATTAAATCTAAAAGTATTTACAGATAAAGGTTTTAGTCTTTTTGGGGTCGAATTGCAGTGCCTAGTTTTTAGCTCTTTATGCTCAAAAAGGAGCGTATTTTAGGCGCATAGTTGGGCAGAAAAATCATTCTTACAATTGTTACTCCTACCTCCTCGCTCATCCCCATTTCTCCTGTCTCTTGTCTCCTGTCTCCTGCCTCCTGCCTCCTGCCTCCTGTCTCCTGTCTCCTACCCTCACCCATAAGACTTTTTCAGCAAACCCTAATTATTGCTCTGTTGATTAAATCTAAAAGCATTGACATATAAAGACAAGTGCCTTTTTGGCGTCGAATTGCAGTGCGCTTGTTTCAGTCTAAAACGCTCATGGATGTTAGTATTTTACGCAAGAGTTGGGCAGAACAATCTTGGGACAATTCTTACTCCTAGCTCCTCGCTCATTCCCCGTTCCTCCTGTCTCCTGTCTCCTGTCTCCTGACTCCTCCTTACTTAACCAATCTATATATAAGTGTTTAACCGGATTTGATATTATTTCTTATTTCCAGGCATTAAACGATAGGCACTCATACTTAAAGATGCTCCTAGAAGTTGAGAAACCCAGATTTCAAAAGAGCGAACTCCGTAATTAGGAAATTCTGAGCCAATATTAGATATAGGTTCAACTAGAATAGTAAACATTCCTAAACGATTTCCTGCTAAAACATCAGTAAATAAGCGATCGCCTACCATTGCAACCTGTTCTACTGGTAAGTTCATCGCATCAACAGCTTTTTTTAACTTACGACGAGAAGGTTTACCCGCTCCAGCAATATAAGGTATATTGAGAGACTCGGCAATGCGACTTATTCTATATTGGCTCAGATTATTACTTACTAACCATAGACTTGTTATAGTCCTAATTTCTTCTACCCATTCACTTAATTCAGGAGAAGTGTTACTGTCACGAATTGGCACAAGAGTATCATCTACATCTAAAACTAAACCTTTAATTTGATGTTTTTGGATAATTCCTGATGTTAGGCTTAAAATTGAGTTCCCTAAAACTAAATCTGGCTGTAAAAGTTTACCCCAAGACATAAAATTAATATTTATTATAATAACAATAATTTTAAATAAATAAGTTAAAAGTCAAAAGTAAAATATTAGCGCAGTATCAATAAAATACATCAAAGTTATTTATTCATAAACTGCTAATTTTGACTTTCTTACTCATCAAAAAAAACAAAAAAACTACTAGTGCAGGATGGCGGAAATAACTAACCAGTTACAAAATCCTAAAAAAATTACAAATCAAAAATGATTGACTGTCAGATGTGCGTCTTACATTCTGAGGACACCTCAGAATTACGCACTCGATGCATGAATTCTGACTTTGGAGTTCCGCATAGCGACACTAGCTACTGAGATGATAACATTCTTTCTACCTCTGCAATAGCAGCCTCATGTTCTGCAGCAGTACGACTGAAAATATGAGTACCATCATACCTGGCCATAAAATATAAATATTCAGTATCATCTGGATTAAGAGTTGCTTCTAAACTTGCTAAACCAGGACTAGCAATTGCAGTTGGTGGTAAGCCAATATTAAGATAAGTATTATAAGGAGAAGGAGTTTCAACCTGACGATAGGTAAGAGGTTTCTCTTTTGTTTGACGGATACCAAGGCCATATTCCACTGTTGGGTCTGCTGCTAACCTCATACCTTTCTTCAAACGATTATTAAATACACCGGAAATTACACCTCGCTCCTCAGAAACTACAGATTCTTTTTCTACAATACTCGCCAATGTCACCCACTCATGGAGGTTCAAATTTTCGGCATTATTCAGATTTTTCTGATATACAGGTAATGCAATTTTTTCAAACTGCCCTAACATTTGATTAATAATAGCTTCGGGAGTATTTTTTTGTGCTTCTATCTTATAAGTATCTGGGAATAAATAACCTTCTAAGTGAGGTATATTACTTGGTAACCAGGGAAATTTATCATAAGGAATATTTCTAGTAGCAGCAATAAAATCAGCAGCAGGAAAAAATTCTCGAGCTTCTAAATATTCAGCCATTTGTTGAATTGACCATCCTTCACGAATGGTATAGCTGAGTTTAACTACATCTCCCTCTAGAATTTTATCTGCGATCGCGCTGAGTGGTTCTGTAGGTGATAATTTATAAGTTCCTGCTTTAAATTCTAGATCGGGATTTTGTATTCCCAACCATTTGACCCAGAAATTCCAAGCTGTTGCAGAACGAATAATACCAGCAGTTTCTAAGTCTTCACCTATTTGTTGACCATAAGTTCCCACTGGAATTGTAATTGTTACAGCATTTTCTTCTGGAGACTGAGTGGATGATGTGTTTGTCACTAGTGGTCCACTAACCCAACTCCACCAGGCCCATCCCTGCCAAGCGAAAATACCACAGCTTACAGGCAGAATGGCCAAATAGAACAGGGCACGATTAGAAATTAGTTTAATACTGTTTCTCATTTGATTAGTTAATACTTTATCCTCAAGGTTCTCTTAGCTGAGTTTGTAGCAAAGATGATTCTAATGGTTATTCTAGAGCATAATTTTAAATCTAAATATTTGATTAAATCATCCTAATTTGCTCAAAATTCCAAAGAGTCTATTCCATATCATGGAAAAGTTGATCTTCTAGCATTGATTGAACCATTGGCTGAATTTCCTGAAACTCTTCTTCTGAAAGCAATTCTAGTTTTCCATCATTGCTTTTACGAGCTGGAATTAAAAATGGGTCTAATGGTGTATATATTGCGTATTTCTGGTCTTTATATAAAAAAGTGGCCAATTCTTCGTAATATTCACCTTCTTCATCATTTTCATCTACTTCATCTAGTTCATCTTCATCCCATTCTGGTAACTCCCCAGTAACAGTTAAAGTTATAGCTGTTCTTTGAAGTGTGAGGTTTTGTTCTTCAAGTACGACTTTGGCAGTATCAAAAATTCGATCAATTTCCATCTCATCACCTACAGGAATAGTTGCTTGGTCTAAATCTCCTTGTGCCCAAGTAAAGATTTCTATAGGTAAGTCTACTGGTAATAACATTACATACTCTTGGTTATCTAACTCCATAGAATACTCTACGGTACAACATAGCGATCGCTCTGCCTCATCAGTTAAAGTGACATAAGTTTCTGGATATTGTCCATTTTCTTGTGATTCTGGGGATGAATACATTTTGGGTATTTTGATGATTTGTTCACTTTAGTAGTGATCTAAGTATAGATAAATTCTGTTCATTAAGCTTCAAACAAGGTCTAAGAGATGGAGTTTTTGTTGATTACCAGTAAGCAGATTTTTAGATTCTGCTAGATAATTACCGAAAAATTGTGGGTATGCGCCTCCCCTTTTAAGGGGATAATAAGCGGTCGTTTGCGCAGCATGACCTAGGATGGGATGGCGAGGTCTCCTCGCCATATCCAATCGACCAAGAGAAAAAAAAATTTTCATCTCTTTGTCAATCCTCTTCTTTTCAAGGATAGGTAATTATTAATTATTCATTATTAATTATTCATTATTGAACATATACCTCCATACAATTAACTATAGGTAGTATGTATTTCAATACTTAACAATTTTTCGATCATATTCTAAGATATCGTAGAGCCTTTTCTAGAAAATTAACAATTAACTATCATTTCTCAGAATTATACTTGATTGATACTTAATAACATTAAAATTTCACTAATCTGATGATAACTCTGTTTTTATATTTAGTATTGATTGACTATTTGAAAAATATTTAAATTTCAAGTCATCTTAGAAAAAACAGAAATAGTGAGTTAAATTAGTCTATGTAAGTTCAAGAATATTATTAGCTTCTCTAATTTTTAAAGTGTCGTGCAATTGAGATTTATTTGACCCTTTGCTGGCATTTTTTTTAATTCTTCAGTTCTGCTCAGTAGACATAATTGCGATCTATCGTACTAGTTTTTATCTAGTCAAATATGACAGAAATTGTCGAAAAACCTGGATGTGAAATATAGCATTTCTCAGTTGATATCAAATCCGTTTTATTGAACATAAAAAAATTATCCAATGGTCATAACTACGCTCATCTTTGTAATTCTCTCTCCTCCTGACTCCTGACTCCTCCTAACTTAACCATTCTATAACTGTTTAACCAGATTTGATATTATTCTCCAAAATTGAATAAAAAGGATAATTGGTTGGTGGTCTTAAAGACATAGATACAGAAGATTCCATAAGGAGTGAGCTATACCTATAGCAGGCAAGATGCCCCCGCTACAAACATTTAATTGTTAATATTTGTACTTCATATACTTGGAATATGCCGTCATTTCAGTTATCAGTTATCAGTTATCAGTTATCAGTACCTCTGCAATAAGGAGGCTTGAAATCTGAAATATTCTCTTTTTTTATCCCCTTAAAAGGGGAGGCGCATACCCAGAATTTTTCGGTAAAACAAAGACTGAAAGAATTAAAAATAGTCAGATAATGTGTAGATTTCGCATTCATAAATAGTCTTAATATACTTGCATAATACTATATTTATAGATATTATTAATTTTTTTCTATACATCAATTTAAATTTATTTCTATTCTATGTAATAGGTTTTTCTATATCTATCTCTATTGAATTATTTACTTGTGAACTAATATTTTGTTTTCTACGTTCATCCAGCCATTGCTGTAAAATCAAAGCTGCCGCTTTTCTATCAATTAAATGTTTATTCTGAGAAGGAGAAATATTTGCAGCTTTCAACATCTCCTCAGCTTGAACTGAAGTCAAACGTTCATCAATATATTCTATAGGTAGAGCCAGAGCTTGTGACAATCTTTGAGCATATTTTTGTATTTGTTTAGCTTGAAAACCGATAGAACCATTCATAGAGTATGGTAAACCTACGATTAGAACTTGTACTTGACGTTCTTGGACAAGAACTTTTAACTTAGCTATATCTTCTTGAAAAGAGGTACGTTTAATAGTAGTAATACCAGTAGCAATTAAACCAGTACCATCACATCCTGCGACCCCTATACGTTTTCTCCCTACATCTAAGCCAAGAGCTGAAATTCGAGATTGAGACATTGAACATTCAACTCCTTAATCTACAATTATACTTTTTAGACTTGCGACAAATCTCTCTTTCCTTTTCGTGGTCAATTGGAGATGTTCAACAATTAATAAACAATCAATAAATAACAAATATAACAATTACCTATTCTCTTCTAAAAAAAGTAGGTTTGAGTATAATTTAGGGAGGATTTAAACTTCTGTTTCCCCCCAAGCTTCACCAGCAGTGTTTACAAGTTTACAAAGATTGCTGTCATCTAACTCCTGATTAAACCTACCACCTAAAACCTTCTTCAATTAGACACAAGTAATTATTAATATTTAGATTTTTCCATTATCATCTTCCTCTCCACTTTCTGAATTTGGAGATATAGAAGATGAAGATTCTGATGCAGAATTTACTTGTTCATTTGTAGCTTCCCAATAATAATAATTATTATTAGTCTTGAGCTGAGAGTTACTACTTTTACCATGGGTATTTTGCATCATTTTCAACAAAGAACTACGGCTAGGAACTGGTTTACGAACTGGTTGTAGACCTTGAAGAACTTCCGAAAACTGGAGGTCAGAAATAACAGACTTAGACTCTCGAAGTTTATGCCAAACAGAACGAGACATAAACAAAGAATGTTCAATTTGTTGAGCTTTTATCTTTTCTAAATATGCTTCACGTTCAGGTTGATAATCAACAGAAGCAAGTTGTAGAGCTTGATGAGGAAAATCTTGAGCCAGCGTTGCCATTTGAGATAATAACTCTGGATACAACCAAGTATAAGCTGGATGTACAGTTAATTGAGCTATATGTGGTTGTGTACCATCACGACATAATTGTACTTGAAAGTAGCCGATCGCTGCCTTACGTTGAGGTTCAAACACATACCCACTAACCAATTCAGTATGATTTAGCCATTGCCTTACTCCCTCTATTAAACTACTAACAAAGCCAGTTTTAAAATCTGGGATATGGCGGTCGAATACTTGCCGTACCAGAGGAGGCATAGATACTGTGTCCAATTGATAGAGCAACTGAGCATCAGCATTACTAATAGGTAGTAAGTTTGGTAAATTTGGCTGAGAAAGGGCTAACTCTTGTAATTGTTGAGGAGTAATTGTCCAGTAAGTAATTTGGGCTAATGGCTGAAAACCATTTTGCCGATAAAGGGCCATAGTTTCTTTATCATTAACATTAACTTCCAATAACCATGTCCGTGCTTCCCAAATTTTCTCAAAGCAGTATCGTAATAGTTGAGAACCTATTCCTCTGTTTGTCCCTGTTTCTTCCGTAACTATCCCTTCTACCCGCCAACTGCTGCGAGTGCGGTTGCTAGGAGATACCTGGACTGCTCCTTTAATTTGTCCATCTACTTCTGCAACATAGGAAGTTAGCAAATATTTGCAGGGATTAGGGAAAAGGCTCAATAATTTTATAGGCCAGTACCAACGACTAATTTGTGGTAATTTCTGACTAAGGTTAATAGGAGAGAGGTTAAAGGTAACATCTCGGTGTTTGTGTTGTACTTCTGGAGTTTCCTTACTTATGTTCTTGATCGCTTCTAGGTCGCGGTACTCTAGGGGACGGATGACCACCTGACTTTGGTTCTGGCCCTTAAAAGGTTTCATAATTTTTTCTTCTAGATTTTTATGTACTGATATCAAATATCAAATAAAGTTTTGATTCTGGTGGAGCTGGAAATTTGGCTCAATCCATTTTTGGTCATCCAGATAATTTTGAATGACTAAAATGGACGTTAGTTTATAGTTATTTCAGATTAGCTATATAAGCATTAGTAATACTTTATATCTTGCTAATTCCAGTAATCTTCACTTTTTTAGCCTTCATTTCCATCAAGTAAACAATTCGGGATGCTTGGAATCCCTGTCGCTTGAGCGCAGCGACTCGTGCGACTTTAGCCACCGTTACGCTACACATAGCTTGTTCGACCTCCCAATGAGCCGCACCTTACTCGGTGCGTATTGCCCTAACCGTTTCCAGTTGTGGTCATACACACTGATATTTTTGGACTTGGCTGTCTGGGTATAACCACCTACCCAGCCCATCAAAGTTTCACCAGACTTGGTAGCCATGACTCGATCGCCACAGCGCACATCAAATGGGGTAATGGTTCCACCCTTGCGCTTGCGCTTTCCTCCCTTGTCAGCCTTGTCAAAGTGCAATGCTCTACGAAAGTATTCAGGTCTGGTGATTGTCCTGAATGGTGCAGAGGTAATGGTGACAGACCCAATCCATGTATGCAAGTCGTAGCCAATCTTGGGTACCAGTCCAAACCTAATGAACTCTGTAGCAGCTAAGGCCATGCCATCTACTGGATGAGACTCTGGTGTTTGAGCCTTCTTGTCCTTGATTTTTGTTAGTCCCAAATGCTTGCGGATTTGACTGGTACCATTGCCATTTTTCTGCCAACCTAAGACGGTCTTGACTGGTGCAATAGACAGCAATTGCTTCATCGCCCAGAAATGGGCGACCATCACAGGAGAAAACCCTTTGCCAGAACGCGCCCCCCTCCTACCACTAGTTAAATCCACATCGGCTTTGATGACCTCATAAACCATGCTGGATATTGGATAGATTTTGGATAGCTCAGTCACTATTCTGAACTCCATCTCCCTAGCAGCTCGAATTGATGGAGCTATCTTGCCATCACGCCTACGGTTGTCAAACCGCTTCTGGCGGTGGGCACGTTGCTCGAAAAGGATTTTCCGATTAATCCGCTGGCCACGCCTCACTCGACGATGAAGGGCACGACCAGGAGCATTTTTGATAACTTTGCCGTTCTTGATCGTGGCTGCACCTATGCGCTCTTTTACCCGCTGAAACGGCAGAACCAGATGAGCTAGATAGAGGGTGGCTTTGGCCGACTGTATAGCAACCCCTGTGTAGGACTTGCCTGGGTCTACCCCTACTGCTACCTTTTGAACGTTGCGACCTGATGGCTCAACGACTAAGCAGACCTAGTAAATGCCAGCATCATTCCAGTGCCCTGTTATTTCGCTCTTACCCAACGACGTGCCCGTGATGCTTTGGTGGGCATCGCTGGCGTACCGTCTGGGTTTTGTACCGGAACTCTAGTCATTTTGGAGATAATCCTAAATTAGTTGTATGTCCCTATGACCCCCTAATACGTTGTGTCTCACAGTTACGCGATGCTTCTACCAAAAGAAGCCCACAGGTAATCCAGACTAGGGAAATATCTGGAGGTGTGCGTATTAGGCTTAGTCTAATCACCTTTTAGTTGGGTATTGGGCTACCCAAGCTCCGTCGCGAAGAGCGCGGAGAAGGTGACCTTCTTGTCTTATGATGATGGCCTGATCAAAACTACTGGGGTTTGTTCATCTGCATTTCCTGCGGGATTACTTCTTAAAGCTTCCTCTAGTAAAGAGGTAGATACATTAGAGGTTGCTGCTAATATTTTAACTGCTTTCAAATCGTTAACATCTACGATCGCTGCACCCAGACCAGTTGCTTTTTGGATTTGTTCTACTAATTTTTGAGGATTTTCTGGGCCTAAAACTATAAATTGGTCATAAGGAGGTAAAGTTCCGGTAACATCATCTATTAGTCTGGCTTGTTCTCCTGCAAATTGATAGAACATACCGGGCTTTCCTAATAATTTGGCTATGGCACCTCCCAAAAAGGCCATCAATACTTTGGCTGGTCCAACAATATCTACAAGAGTTTGCATCCCACAAGCTGTTGCTAGACTAGAAGTGGGCAGAAAGAAGTAACATATACGTTTGGCTACCCATCCAGGTTTAACGTCAGTGGGGTGACGAAAACGACCTTGTATTAGGGCTAGGGGTGTTTCACCGATGGTCACTATGTCCCCTGGTTGAGCATGGGGAACGACGTAACGTTTGACAATTTCTATCGGATCGTCTAACTCTGTTAATAAATGAGTGCGAATGGGAAATACTGCTGCATTTTGTGCTTCTCGCTGATTTGGAATAGCTTTAGGATCGGGAAATTTGAGAGGCACTACAATATGGCGAGTTTTGGGAATGCGACCTTGAGGCCCATAGGTAATATAATTAACTTTAATCCAAGCTGACTTTAGTTGGTCTAAATTTTCCCCATGAATATCAATTGATATCTTCAGTTTTGTCTTTTTTCCTACTTTAACAATATAAGCAAACCAATAGTTATCGGGTCTAGCAGGGGCGTCTTCATGGAAAGGAATAATTTGAGTTTGATAATTTACTTTTTCTAAACTTGCACCAGACAGTAGTTTTACTTCTGCTTGTATTTCTGGCACCATAATTTCTAAGCTTTTGGTACGGTTGCATAATTCCATTTCACCCACTAATAAGTAATTTTCTGGTTCTGCAACTGCTAAATGCCATTCTCCAGAGGTTAGTTCTAAAGCATTTCCTGGACGACTACGATATTGTAATTCTAGTGCTAAATAGCCTAAACCTAGAAGTACAGTTAAGACGATAATTCCTGTTGTGAAAATTTCTATAATCACTTAATCTCCTATTAATATTTATTTGAACTAAGTTTGCTTAATATAATTTTCTTAATCTTATTTGAAAATTCAGCTTATTTTACCGAAAAAATTGGTCCAAAGCCTCGCCTATGAGAGAGCGCCTTCGTATCAGACTTTTAGCTATTGGGTAGTTCCTGCAATTTGTAAATAGGGTTTGCTGATTAAATATCGCCCTTATTGACTAATATTGGTTTGAGTAATTTTATGTCTGGAGGGGGTGCGAGGTTTTAGGTGGTAATGGTTCAAAAATTCAGGATTTTGGTCAAGAGTTGGGCAGAACATGGGACAAAACGCCCGCTCCTACCTCCTTCAAATTCCCTGTTCCTCCTGTCCCCCTCCTGGGAGCAGGGCTGTTTCAAAGTATCGTAAGTTAACGATTTAGGGAGAAAAAGAGATTAGGGGATAGTGGAACATTAAAATTTACCAAAATTTGCCGATTTTGAGCGCCAATAAGCATATTTAAGCTCTGAGAAAATATTTGGTTCAACGCCACTTAAAAGCTTCCATCCCCGTGTCTCCGTGTCTCCGTGTCCCCGTGTCTATTGAGAATGAAACAGCCCTCCCCTCCACGGTCGGGGTTAGGGGTGGGTTGTCTCCTGTCTCCTGTCTCCTACCTTCACCCATAAGACTTTTTCAGCAAACCCTAAATATATAGCACTACGCAAATAGGTTAGGATGTTTATAAATGCTCAAACTTAGTGAGGGATTACTTTTGACTTCTGACTTCTGAGTTTTGCATAGCGCTATACCACCACGAACTGCTATCTATTGACATTTTTTCTTAAATATGATATAAGCACATAGCTAAATTTAAGAATCTGCGTCTCTGAGGGAGCGCAGAGTGTCAAAAAGTAAAACAAAAGATATAAGTGATTCTCGTTCTTTTTCTTGTAAAGATTTGTAAACTAATAGATAGTGTTTTGCCAGATTGGTTTCTAGAAAAAATTAGTCCCACTCAGAAAAAATACTTCTAACTCTATGTTGCTGATGCACAGAATATATTTGGAGTATTTTCGCAAGAACACAAAACTAGAAATTTACTGATTTTTGAACTCAGAAATAGGACTTTTATGAAGCAACTTATGATTGCCGAACGCTATCTATTACTTGTACATATCTTGTCAACAGTTTTTGGACTAGCAGGTCTGTTAATAGTTCTACCTAATCCTGATATTATTATCAGCTTGCCTCCAGTAGGACAGACTGCTTTCCAATTGAGTATGACAGGTGGAGGAGCAACTTATATTATCTTTGGAGCATTAGCAGTTGCCTTGTATAGCATGAGGAATTTAGGAATAGGTACAACTCTGGCTTTTATGCTGCCTTCTGTGTTTCTATCTTTGAGTAGCGAACTATTGGGCACTAGCACAGGTTTTCCTTTTGGAGATTATGCTTACCTGAGTGGCTTAGGATACAAAATCGCAGGTTTAGTACCTTTTACAATTCCCTTATCTTGGTTTTATATGGGATTAGTTTGCTATTTACTAGCTCGTTGTGGTTTACAAGTCAAGAGTTCTAGTTCTTGGTTACGTCATGTAGGAGCGATCGCTACAGGGGCAGTACTTCTAACAGCTTGGGACTTAGTCCTTGACCCAGCCATGAGTCAGGCACCATTTCCGTTTTGGACATTTCAAGAGGAAGGCTCTTTCTTTGGTATGCCTTACCGCAACTTACTAGGATGGGTAGGTACAGGTGCAATATATATGTCTGTAGCTGCTTGGTTTTGGCGCAAGAAAACAATTTCATTGTCCCGCCAAGAGTTAAATCTGCCACTCATTACCTATTTAGTTAACTTTGCTTTTGGAGCAATAATTACTGTAGTTGCACTAGATAGCAGATTCTTATTACCTACTTGTTTGAGTGTGCTGTTAGGGGTAATTCCAGCGATCGCCCTGTGGTGGATATCTCCAGCTAATCAATTGAATGAGGTGGAGATGTCCCTCGATAATGCGATGAGTGATGATGAGGTAAAAGTACCTGCGACGCAGGTAAAAATGGCTATTAAATAACATAAGCATTCAGCCGTCAGCTATCAGCTATCAGCTATTGCTTTTAGTTTTAGATAAAAGCTTTACTAATTGAGTCAGAATTTATACTTACGCCTAAAAGCTGGCTGTAAAGTCTATATTCGTTAAAACCCCCTTGAGAGCTGAGAGCTGACAGCTAATAGCTGTTTGCGCAGCATTCCACAGGAAATGCTTACAAAATAACTCAAAAGTTATATCAGTTTTAAGTTTGAGAGAGTTTCGACTTATTTAATAATTTGCGTAACTTAGAGATATAATACGCTAGTTATCACAGGCAAGTAGTAACGAGGGTGAAATTTGTATATTCTGCACTAATCGCGGCTGAAACATTTCTGGCAGTCTATCTATATAGACATAGACCTCAGAAGAAATCCCGCTCCCTACGCTAAAACGACGCAATCAGGGTTTGAGGACTTTTTTCTGATGTTGATTGACAAAGATTTAAATGTAGTTATAGAGTTTAGATATGCGGTTGGGCAAGACCCGTCAATGTCTGTGGATGAGTAACCGCCGACGGCCTCACAAGAAGCAGGTAGGGACGTTGCATGCAACGTCCGTACACATCAATTTGTCACGTTATGTGACGCTTTGTATCAGTTTTATGAAGCAGAACACCAGGGGCAAAGGTATTTGAAAAAATAAATTCTTGGCTTTGTTTGAGAGATAATATAAAGTCTGAAATACTGCCCAATAGAATTCCAAATTATGCCTGAAGCCTTTTTTTTTGTCATTCTACTGTTGCAACTACCAGCAACAGCTATCTTACTATCGCGTCTCATTAAAGGTCCTACTCGCCAACCGCCATTAAAACCTGATTCGCCCACACCAGAATTAGTAGGTAAAGTAACTGTTGTCATACCAACTCTTAATGAGGCCACTCGCATTACTCCCTGTTTGCTTGGGTTGAGTCGGCAAAGTTACGAAGTGCGGGAATTTATTGTCGTTGATAGTAACTCGGTAGATGATACCCAATATATAGTCAAAACTAAGGCAGAAACAGACCCAAGGTTTCGCTTAATTACGGATGACCCTTTGCCCTCTGGATGGGTAGGTCGTCCGTGGGCTTTGCATACAGGCTTTTTGAAAAGTTCTCCAGAGAGTGAATGGTTCCTCGGGGTAGATGCAGATATTCAACCAAACCCAGGGTTGGTGGCTAGTTTGGTCAAAAAGGCAGAGGCTGAAAACTATGACCTGATTTCGTTGTCGCCACAGTTTATTCTGAAATATCCAGGAGAACTGTGGCTACAACCTGCTTTGCTCATCACATTGGTCTATAGATTTGGACCTACGGGCACGGGGGCACAAACACCAGAACGAGTTATGGCCAATGGTCAGTGTTTTCTGTGTCGGCGCTCGGTGTTGTCAGAGGTGGGGGGTTATAGCAGTGCTAAGGGTTCTTTTTGTGATGATGTAACTCTGGCTAGAAATATTGCTGCCCAAGGTTTTAAGGTGGGGTTTTTGGATGGGGCGGAGGTTTTGCAGGTCAGGATGTATGAGGGTATGGCAGAAACTTGGCAGGAGTGGGGGCGATCGCTTGACCTGAAGGATGCTTCCCCTACTGCTCAAATTTGGAGTGACCTTTGGTTATTGTCAGCTACCCAGGGTTTGCCTTTGTTGATAGTTTTGAGTTATTTATTGTTTAGTTTGCCTGTTGATGTTTCTTTGTCTTCCAGGTTTTTGTTATTTGGATTAAATTTATTTTTACTATTAATTAGATTTGCTTTGTTATTAGCGATCGCTCCTTCTTATGACTTGAGTAAAGCTAAAGCTGGTTGGTTATTTTGGTTATCTCCTTTAGCAGATCCTTTGGCAGTTCTGCGGATATTTTTATCTGCTATGAAAACTCCCACAAAATGGAGAGGTAGAGTTTATGGTTAATATCATGTCCGGTTGAACAGCTATTGATAGTGTCGGTCCAGTAGGGTGTGTTAGCGGTAGCGTAACGCACAAAACCCTATACCTATTGTTAGTGCGTAAGTTCTGCAATTGTTAAAGAGGGCGAATACCATTCGCCCCTACAATCTGGGTTTAGTTCCTTGCGATCGCCAGATTTATGATGAGAGGTACAGTAGAAAGTTCTTAAAAATAGCGATCGCATATTGCTAGTCACTACAGTTATGGTTTAATCCAACCTTGAAAAGCTGCTACTAAAATATTAGCAATTGGATTATCGAGAGCTTCTTTGAATGCTTGTATTCCTGATGATTTTAATGCTCCTATTACTCGCTGTTTTAATCTGGGATTATTTTCTACAATTTCAACAGCTTGAGCAACAACTGCCATTTGTTCTGCTGTAGTTTCTGTAGGGTTTGATTGTTCTAATTGTTGGAGAAGTTGTTGAATTTCTGCTGCTGTTTCAGTTAAATTCTTTGGTTGAGCTTCGTTAATATTTCTAATTAGTGTATCAGCGTTGATTATTCCGTTGTTCAAACTTACAGCTACATTAGTGTTATTAGTGTTTTGATTCTCACCTTCTCTTTTATCAACACCTGTAACAAAACCGCCTTGTTGTTCTATTTTGCCGCCGTATATAGTGGTATTTTTTGAATTATTGTTTTCCATAGTGCTTGTCTTTAGATGTGTACTATTTGATTTTTCAGTTATATTGTGTTCAGTTGAACAACCATAATCAATTTCTATGTTTCTAACCTGTAGGGAAGTTTCACATAACCTCTCAACATTGTGGGGAATTTAGCGGACAAAATACTATCCTGGAGAGTTCAATGTCAACATTGAAAACTATACCCATTGTCGTTGGAGGATTCTGGATATCATTCTCTACATATGTGGTTTCCAAACTCTTATAATTTGTTCTTTGTGTACGAAATTGTTTTTAAACATCTCAATTTCTTTAGGAAATGTCAAGTTAGGTATCTTGGTTTCTATAGAGTTGAATTTTTCTAATTGTTGAAAGAATTCCGGCATTTCTGGTGTCGTTTCAGCTAAAGTTTTTTCTGGAGCTTCGTAAATATTTTCAGTTAGTGTATCCGTGTTGATTTTTCCGTTGTTATAACCTACACCTATGTTAGTGTTTTGATGCTCAATTTCTCCTAAACTAATACCTATACCAAAACTGCCTTGTTGTTCTATTTGATCGCCGTGTATGATAGTGCTTCCCTCTATATTAAATGTAGTACCTAATACATGATTGTGTGTAACGTTTGATTCTCCATTAATCGCAGAGATTCCCCATGACACAAAAGTTGAAAGTCCAACACTACACCCTATTGTTGCTATAGAAGTCTGAGTACTATTTTGAGTTCCATTTTGAGATAGATTACTATTTCCGCTATTGTCATCGTCTGTATCGCTGTCTTCTGAACTAGAATTATTTTGAAGTTGCGGTTGGTTTATATAGGGATTTTGGAAGGAACCTAAACTATATTGATTGGAATATTCCCAACTGTGTGCATAGTTTACCTGTGTACTATTGATAGAGTCAGGGGAAAAGTTGTCTGAATGGTTATCCAGCGCATAATTCAAATCTTGTGTTTCGGTTTCTTGCTGATTGCTAGTAGGGAGGTAGTAACTGTTGTCTTCTCCATAATAAGGAGAGTTATAGTTATCAAGTTTTCTTGTTTGATAATCATTCCACTCATTTGCAAAGGAGTACGGTGACTGATTTTCATAAATATTCTCCGTAGTAGGTATGCCATACTCTGGGCGATCGGGATATCCTGAACTCGGCGAAGATAAATGATCGTTAGCCGCAGGAACAGTTGCGCTATCAAATCTTTTCTTGGGCACACATATATGGGTGATCGGTTATTATTACCTTAAGATCTGGTCAAGTAATCAAAAGTAACGACACAGAAATACTCAAAGAATTTGCTGTTTTGAATCGTAAAGGAAAACGTAGAGAAGATGTAATTTCTGTAGAAGTTTTCTATCCTCATAAATTGCTCAAAAATGGGGTAGAACTTTTTGACTTACCCGGAACAAACGATCGCGAAGAACAAGATACTTTAGTCCGCGATAAATTATTACAGGTAGATTTAGTTATTCAAATACTTAATGCTAGACAACCTTTTACACAAGGAGAAAAAGAAACACTTCATAATTGGTTATTTAATAGAGGTATTAAAACGATTATTTTTGTTCTCAATCGGATGAATGAATTAGAAAGTAAAGATGATAAAAATGAAGTTTATAATGATGTTTATTCAACCACCAAAACTTTTGAATCTGATTTACCTCCAGGGTTTAAAAAACTCTACCGTGTTGATGCACTTCCTGCTATTAAAGCACAACAAGAAAGAAACATTTGGAAAATTATTACAAGTGGTATCATAACTTTTGAATCAACCTTATTTACTATAATTTCTGTTCAAAAAGAAAAAACTAATCAAACTAGATTACTTAGAGTGACTGCTATAGCATCTCAAGTCAAGTCGGTTTTACAAAAAAAAGCGAATAATTTAACTAAGGAAATTAAAGATGCTGAATATATCAGAAATGCTGTCATTGAAAAAGGAAAACAACGAGAAGAATATCTGAGAAAAGAATTCAAAAGAAGAGTAAAAACTTATCGAAATTGGTTATCCTTAGATACCCTTGTAGCAAGTTATCAAACAAACGCAGCACAAGCTTTAGAAACAGGGTCATTTAATAACTGGCAAAATAGCAAATTTCAATCAACTATTGTTAATTATATTCAATCAATTGAAAATTGGGTAAATCAATCCTGTGATGAGTTCCAGAAAAGCAGACCTAATAGGATTAAAATATCATTTCCTAGTTGTCCTCATGTCTCTTTACCTAAGCGTCAAGAGAGAGACTTTGGTCAGTGGTTTGGCGATATTTTTAACGGTGGAGCAAATCGAAGAAAATTGGATAAAGAATATGAAAGAAAAAAATGGCAAGCCTATAAAACTGCTGCTTATAACTATTTATCTAAATTTCGTACAGATACTCTCGCATCTCTCAATAAATATGAAAAAACTGTTGAATCATTAATAGTTTTTACCATTCCACCAGAATCATCCACAGTTATCCAAAAACGTTATTATTTAAACGATTTAAATTCTTCACTCAATGTAATTCAAGATATAGAATCCTTAAAAATAGAAACTAATATTTATAGATTAAACTGGTTAAAACGTTTTAAATTTTTTCTATTGTTTTGTAAAAATTGTCTCTTTCTTTTATTGCAATAAAGCTGAATTATATAGAATCCAGTTGAATAATCGTCATTGCGACGAGAGGAAGCAATCTCAGAAGTTTAGAAGATTGCTTCCTTCCACTCCGTTACAGTCGCAATGACTTGAATATAGTAATTATTATGTTTCCTTAATTAGGCGATCTAATCTAAAAGCATTGACATATAAATACAAGTGCCTTTTTGTGGTCAAAAAAAGTTCCTGGTATCACGTCTAAAACGCTCAAAAAATTAATATTTTAGGCAAGAGTTGAGCAGAAAAATTAAGAGACAATTCTTACCGAAGAATTAATAATTAGGGTTTGCGCTCAAAAGTCTTATGGGTGAGGGTAGGAGTCAGGAGTCAGGAGTCAGGAGTCAGGAGAGATGGGAATTATAGAGGAGGTAGGAGGAATAATAGTAAGAGTGATTTTTCTGCGCAACTATGCGCCTAAAATGCTAATTTTTTGAACCTAAGCAACCTAAAAGCTGGGATTTTTTTTAACTAAAAAATGCTAAAATCTTTATATCTCAATGCTTTTAGATTTAATCAGCAAGCCCTAATTAAATAATTAAATAATTCGCGCCTTGAAGCCTCCCCTTTCAAGGGGAAAAAAATAAATTTTTTCCTTTTATTCAATCCTCTTCCTTTTAGGAAAAGGTAATTATCAATTATCAATTATCAATTATCAATTATTGAATCCTGCCTCCTCGCTCCCAAGCCATTTCTCCTGTCTCCTGTCTCCTGTCTCCTGTCTCCTACAAACCCTAATTACATCTGTCGCGCCATCAAATTAGCAAACAACCCATCTTGACTAGCCAATTCTGCAAAACTACCATGCTGTACTATTTTTCCAGCTTGCAAAACATAAATTCGATTAGCATTACGAATCGTACTCAACCTATGAGCAATAACTATCCGAGTTACCCCCAACTGCTCTAAACTCTCAGTTACTATAGCTTGAGTGCGATTATCTAAAGCACTTGTCGCCTCATCAAAAATCAAAATTCTGGGCTTCAAAACCAACGCTCGCGCAATTAATAACCGTTGGCGTTGACCACCAGATAAGTTTCCTCCTCCCTCAGACACAATAGTATTCATTTCCATTGGCATTTCTTCGATATCATCTGCAAAACCTGCCATTTCAGCTGCTTCCCAAGCGTCATCCAACGTTATTAACGCCCCACAAGCAATATTCTCAAAAATAGAAGCACTATTGAGTCGTACATTCTGCAACACCACCCCTAACTGTCGTCGCACTCTTGATACATCCAAGGTTGATAAGTCGCGTCCATCATAATAAATAGTTCCTGCTTCTGGTGTTTCAAATCCTAATAGTAACCGTACAATAGTTGATTTTCCACTGCCAGAAGGTCCGACAAGAGCAATGAATTCTTCTGCTTCTGCTTCAATGGTAATATCATCAACAACAAGTGGACTGTCTGAGCGATATCTAAAACTAAGACGATCTAGTTTTATCCTACCGGAAAGTTGCCCTGGGTCAGATTTGTTGATGTCTACTTCCGGTGTTGCTGCTAAAATAGGTTGAGCGCGTTCCCATAATATTGTGATTTCTATAATATTGACGATGGTTTTGCTTAAGTTTGTCGCTCCACTAATAAATGTACCGAATGCAGTGTTAAAAGCTAGAAATTTTCCTATGGATAAACCTGTTTCCTGTGTTTGAATTAAATAAACAGTTAATGTAAACAGTAAAATAGAGCTTACAGTTGGTAGAGCTGTGTTGAAGGCAGTAACTAAGTCTTCAATAAGTTGGTTACCCAGCATTAGTCTTGCTTGTTGGCTGTATTTTTTTGCCCAATAAGCAAAAGCACGTTCTTCGGCACCAGCAACTCGCAGTTTTGAGACTCCACCAATGAGTTGCACTGTCAAACCGAATATTTCTCCTGATATTTCTTGAGAGGAGCGTAACTTGCTACGGGCGATCGCTCCCGACCAAAAAGTAACAATACTGGTGAGACCAGCGATGGCAAAAGCGATGAGAGCAAGGGGAAAACTATAGATGAATAGTAATATTAAATTCAGTAGGGAGAAAAAGCTGGTGAATATTGTTGTGAGGATAGTGCTAGTGAGTCGATCGCGAATTTGACTGATGGCAGAAACGCGGTTTTCTAAGTCTCCTGTGGAATATTCGCGAAAAAAGGCTGGTGTAAGTTTAAGGAGTCGGTCCCATATTGCTGCTTGAATGGTGGAGCTAGATATGGTTTTTAATCTGAGAGTAATAAAACCGCGAGTCAATTGAAATATTGTTACTCCAAAACTGGCAGCTAATAAACCTAAACCTATTTCTATTAATAATTTTTCGTTGGCATCGGGAATAGCGTTATCAATGATGATGGCTGTAGCTACTGGTGTCAACATTCCTAATAAGGTAGCTATGACTCCAGTGGTGGCAACTGTTAGCAAATCTTTAAATCGACCTTTAAAAGCTAATTTGAAGATGTCGAATGCTAAAATCTCTCTATGGGGAAAAGGGCGGTAAAAGGTGTAAGCTATTGATGCTAATTCTTGAGCTGTATCTTGGTTGAGTGGAATGCGGGTCAATTCTATGGGGTCAAAAATTTCATAGTTTGCTGTTTTTAGTAGGGCAACTGGTCGATTTTTGGCTTCGTTATATGCTAACAGAGGTCCACAGTCTTGTTGCCACCATTTGTTTGTGAGAGTGACGCGACGAGTACGAATGTGGGAAGCACTAGCGATCGCTTCTATGGGGTCTTCCCATCCTTCTTCTATTGCTTCGGTTTCTATTTTTGGTGTATAATTAACAGTTATGCCTAATGCTTTGGCGACTATACCGAAAGCAATTAATAGAGGTGTACCTGTTTGGGGTATTTGACTAAATTCTGGTTGCAGCACTGATGCTAATTCTATTAGTGCTTCTTGTGTCTTTTGTCGGTTTAGGTCTTGATTCATAGTATTGTAGGGAATAATAGTAGGGAATAGGGTAGACGAAGTCAAATTTTAGTCTTCCTATTTGATAATCTTGGATGAATGTTTCCATAGTCGTTATAATGTTTTTGAGCTTTTGCTTCCTTTTGCCGACGCCGATCTGCTGCTCTATAAAACTGATACAAAGCGTCACATGAAGTGACAACCTGATGTTTACTTCCTGCTTCCACTGAGGCCGTTGGCGGTTACTCATCCACAGGCATTCACGGTCGAACCGACCGCATCTCTCAAATTAATACTGGCGTTTAAATCTCTGTCTATTGACAAGCCACATTCAGGGCAGTCATAAGTCCTTACATTTAAGGGCATATCTTGAACATGACCACAGTTAGAACAAGTCTTTGATGATGGAAAAAATCTGTCAACTATAGCTAGTTCAGAGCCATACCACTGAGTTTTATATTCTAACTGCCTACGGAATTCATAAAACCACTATCTGCTAACTGATTTAGCTAGTTTATGGTTGGCTAACATACCAGACACATTGTCATACTTAAATCACAACAGTGCCGTGGTTTTTGGCGCTTATTGTTGTCAATTTATCAAGTGCGTCTTTACGGATGTTAGCTACTCGTCTATGTTGTTTGGCTACCTTGACTACAGCTTTGTACCAATTGTTTGAATGCTTAACTTTCTTGCTCAGTTTTCGTTGTAAATTAGCTAGTTTGTTTTGCGCTCTTTTGTAAGGCTTAACACTCTGGAATACTTCACCTGTACTTAGTGTTGCTAGCGTCTTAATTCCTAAGTCTACACCTACTACTTCTGTCGTTTTTTCAGTGGCAGTGGGAGTAAATTCAGAACTTAAGCTTATATACCAATCTCCTCCTTGCCTACTGATAGTTATTTTTTGAGTAGTTGCTTCACTCTTGTTCATAAGTTTTCACCATACCAAGAAAAGGTAATTTATGATTCCATCCGTTTAATTCTATTGGTTTTCCACTGGTTTTCTATTGTGAATGAATCAGACCTACCTTTTTTCTTAAATCTTGGATATTTACCCAACCCTTTAAAGAATCTTTTAAATGCTTCACCCAAGTTAATAAAAGCATATTGATAAACTTTAGATGATAAGTTTTTCATCCAAGGATAAAGTGGTTTAGTATGGTTAGTAAAAACTTCTCTGAGTTTACGAGTATTAGGCTTGTAACCGTCTTTGTAAGCAGCATTCCACAGACTTAAACCCCAGTTGTAGCACCACCGTGAATAGCCAGCGTGTTGAGCGCATAGCGTTTTCTGTTTATTATTAAGTTTCAGTTTTGTTCTAATGGATTTCATCATCTGGGTGAGTAGAGCCTGTGTAAAAGTATGCTCTTTGACGTATTATATCGTTATTCTCTGATTAAGTCAATGCTCTCCCAGCTTCGTGTTTAAATTCATCAGGAACGTTATTTTTAATGCGGGATGGGGTCATCAGGTAGTCTGACGAACTGACTAGGTCGCGTTATCTCTTGGCAACTCGGATGCCCCAACTCTCTATTATCAGTTTGTACTGCTGATGTTGCTCTGGAGTCATTATCTGTGTTATACTCGCTTTCTCCTTGATATTCAGTGGGAGCCTCGGCCTGTGGAGTTGATTTTTCTTCTTGAGGCTCCGATTCTTCTTCTTTCGATAGTTTCTCTAAATACTCCTGGACCGAAATTCCTTCTCGATCGGCTTTTTTCTTAAATGCCTCCCAGACTTCAAATGGTAATTTTACCTGTTTAGTTTTTTTGTGGGCATCTGGGTCTAGTACTGACTCAATAAAGTGTGCAGTCATTGGTTTTTTCTCTGTAGCTGCGATGTCTATACATTTTTGCCAATCCGCTATAATATTTCCATCAGATTCTCCCTTACAAGAGTTGGTAAGCAATGCTGAAGCTTGGGCTACGCAGTTAGGCAACTTCTCAAATCCTTCACAGAGTAAGTGCCAACCTGTCATAGCTGCTTTCATTAGCTGTTTGCACTGCCAAGCCTTTTTTCCCACCTCTTTCAAACAGTAATCTTGAAAACTTTTGTATCCTAAGTCACGATAAAGTTTATAAATTTGGAATGCTCTCAGAATCATGCCCTCTTGAATATAAGCATGACGTGCTAATTTAGCATCAAAATTCAATACTTCAACAGCCTCTTTGCCTTCCCTCCATACTTCGTTCCCAAACAACTGCCAAAAGGTCTTGAGGCAATCATTCGCCCATGGCGGTAAGGGCAATTCGTCTTGGTCGGGTGGGTATACAAAATTATGGTCAGTCATGATGCTAGGGTTGAAGCTTTTGTCCTTTGGGTAAACAAGTAATTCAAGGCGATCGCTAAAAGTTCAATCAACAATCGCCGTTCAAAATCAGATACGATCGCTTTTTACGGTATAACTCACAAGTCCTTTTTGAGGCCGTTTATAAGCTCTGCTCAAATGGAGAACTTTTGGTCATGCTTATGTCAGCCAACTTTGAATTAAGCGGGCAAATCAGCTTAATCCATGGTGGTTTTTGGAATTAATCACAGGTTTAGCCAGTAAACCTAATAATTTGACGCTTCAAACAATCCTGTTCCGTTAGGCACTGCCCTCTTGAATATTTATAGTAAATATCCTATAAGAATAATTTGCTTTTGTCAATATCCTTTGAGGATATTTGATAATTTAAACAGTAAAATCCTATAAGAATGTAGATATGAGTAAAGAAAAGGATGGGACACAAAGCAAATCACGCAGCTCACGGGGAAGTGAAGGCTACGGCAGGATTCAGTCTAACTCCAACGAGCATACAAGCGGTCAAGAAGCTAGCGAAGAACGAACAGATAAGTCAATCGGAGGTAGTGGAGAGACTGATTCGAGAGAACCTAGTATTGAGTCAATCAGGCAAACCTTCTTTGAATTCACTGGGAAAATCCTTAGAGGTCTTCTTGACAAATCTCAGAATGATAAGCGAGTCTGGGAAGATCGATTACAAGAGGCCAAAGACTGTATAGAGTGGTATCAAGATTTACTGGGAAAATGTGAAAAAGAGATATCTATAGCTGATGCTCAAATCTCAGAAGTTGAGGTGATGCTCACTCAGTTGGAACAAGAATAAACCAGTCAGGAATGCCGATCGCTACCTCAGCGGTCGGTATTTTATCGTCAACCCACACCAATATATATTTAGTATGTAGGGTCTGCTGAAAAAATTGGTTGGTGGGGGTAGGACACGGGGACGCAGGGACGGGGAGAAGGGGGTGAACAGGCAAGGGTTTCGGCCATTTTATCTGAAGAAATTTTCTGCTGAAATTCAAGAAAATTTCAGTAAATTGATGTAAATAAGAGCCAATAAGTAGAGATAAACTGAATATAAAAAGCTTCTAAGTCTTAGCGTTCCTGACTTTTAGCTTTATTCAGCAAGCCCTATGTAGAAGACTATGGACTCAACAGAAACCTTAGCCCAAATAACAATAGGCCAACTCAACTTGTGGCATCCCGGCATCATTGAGATACTAAAAATTTCCAATAGCTGGACTTGAGAGACTAATTTTTATGGGCTCATAAACATGAAACCTGATTTTTGGGCAGTCCACTCCGCTCTAGTTAATGGCCAATACCTTCCCCTACTTTAATTTTAGTAAACCATCAACCTTGGTAGCAGAAAAAATCTAGAATATGATGTTATTTACCTTAGCTTCTACAACCTCAATCATAGTTGGCAGTATTTTCTTATTGACTGGTATTGCCAAAATTATAGAACCTTGGAAATTTATCCAACATATTGCCAAACTAGATTTGATAAATCCTCAATTAATTATACCGACTTCCCTGGCATTTACTGCTATTGAATCAGCTTTAGGATTTGCTTTAATCTTAAGAGTTTTACCAACCGTAATTATGCCTGTAAGTATTTTATTATTACTTAGTTTATCAGTGCTTACTTACTGGAGTACATCAACTGGTAAAACTGAAGATTGTGGTTGTTATAACGGTTGGTTAGAAATTACTCCTACCCAAAGTTTAATTCTCAATGCTATTTATATTTTTCTGTTAATATTTGCTGAATTTTTTGGTCAATATCAACCTACTGTTTTGTGGCAATGGCTGATAGTATTAATGACTTTTATAATTAGCTATGCTTTAGCTGCTGGCTCCCTAGAATATATGCAAGAAAATGGTCGTCCGTATCTTGATTTTACTCCATTACAAGAAAACAGAAAATGGCAACTAGAATGGCTGGGAGAAGATTCAGAATCTCTAATGTCTGGGTCTGTAATTGTGGTATTTATGAGTCCTGAATGTTCTCAATGTAAACATTGGTTAGGTGTGTTGAAGTTAGTGCAATGGCAAGATGATTTACCAGCAATAGTTGGATTAATTGATACTGAAAATATTCAAGAAGGTCAAGATTTTGTAGATAGTTATTTTTTGAATTTTCCCGTTGTTGCAGTAGATAAAAGGTTTTATAAAAAATTGAAGATAGAGGTAGTACCGACAGCGGTTGTTTTGCAAGATGGAGTTATTCAAGAAAAATGGATCGGGTTAATGCCCATGTGGTTTATTAATAAAATTAATCAGGGGGGCTAGTAACTGTTGTCTATAATCTGGTATTATCTATAATAATCTCTGATTATCTATATTTCATTTTATGCTATTAGGATTCAAAACTGAGTTATGCCCAAATAATCAGCAAAAAACATTGCTGGCTAAACACGCTGGTGTAGCCCCTGACTGCTTATAATTGGGGACTATGGTTGACTAGGAACATCCTTAATTCCCTATTCCAATAATCCTTCAGGTAAACTTAAATTTCCTACTGCAATTGACCTGCATAAACTTTTAGTAGCAATGGTTAAACCTAATAATTATTGGTATTATGAAGTGTCAAAAACAGCACCTCAATATGCTTTGAGATATTTATCATCAGCCTGGAAACGCTGCTTTACCAAAATGTCTGGTCAACCTAAATTCAAGAAAAAAGGTAGGGATGATAGTTTTCCTGCGGAATGCTACGCAAACACTCTAGATGGTTCAATATCAGTAGGTTTTGATCGCATAAAACTACCGAGAATTGGATGGATTAAAACTTATGAAATCTTGCCAGATAATGTCACTCCTAAATCTGTAACTTAAGCCAGGAAAGCTGATAGATGGTTTGTCAGTTTCAAAGTAGAAAGAGAATATGAAATTACTGAGAAATCAGTAGATATAGTTGGTGTTGATTTAGGTATAAAATCCCTAGCTACGTTATCTACTGGTGAAGTTTTTGTTGGTGCTAAATCTTACAAAAAGTTAGAGTCTAAACTATCACGACTGCAATACCGCTCGCAGGCATAAGACTAAGTTTTCCAATAACTGGAAAAAAGCACAGCTAAAAATAGCGAGACTACACAGTAAAATAGCTAACATCAGGAAAGATACATTACATAAACTAACCACCTATTTGGCTAAAAACCACAGTCAAATAGTAATAGAAGACTTAAATGTATCAGGCATGATGTCAAATCACAAGTAGGGGCGATTCGCGAATCGCCCCTACAAAGGCTGTTGGGTCCATGGGTTTTTATGAGTTTCGTAGACAGTTAGAGTACAAGTGTGAGTTATACAGTTCTGAGTTAATCGTTGTTGATAGATGGTTTCCTAGCTCTAAGACTTGCAGTAGGTGTCGTGAGGTGAAACAGTCTCTGTCTTTATCGGAGCGTGTATTCAATTGTGAGCATTGCGGTTTCAGTTGCGATTGCTCCGCAACGCTAGCGCGTTTCGCGTCAGCGTTGCAAAGCAAACGACCGTGACAGCCTGTGGACTGGATAACGCCGACGTTGCCAGATAGAAACAGGAATAGAACAGACTATCTAGAGATAATCATAGATTTATATAGATAATTGTAGGTTTCTAAGAACCGAGAATAGTTATAATTGAGTTTAGTAATTTATAGCAGATTGAAGGTAAATGAGATACAAATATGAATGGTAAAGTGAATGCAAGTGCGGGCATCTTGCCCACGACTGGTGTACCTCACTAATATGGAATACGCTGTATAGCAGTCGAAGCAAAGGTTAGGACAGATAAAAAGCTTAAAACTCAGATAACGTAATACTTTTCCTTCTTCCTTCTTCCCTCTTCCTTCTTTCTTCTGCTATAAAAGCTATGATGAGTATCTATAGCGTTTTCAAATGATATATCAAGCAAAAGTTGGTTATTTACTAATATTAACAAAATCCGGCAAACCTTCTTACCAAAAAATGAGGGTATGTGCCTCCCCTTTTAAGGGGATGAAAAAAATATTTAGTTCAGTATTTCAAGCCTCCGACTTCAGTCGGAGGTTCACTGATAACTGATAACTGATAACTGATAACTGAAATGACCTATTGCCTGTTGCCTGTTGCCTCTTTTGGAGGAGATGTCTAATTCTCTTCCTTCCGTGCCTCCTGACTTCTGACTCCTGACTCCTGACTCCTTCTTAACTACAGTGTTGCAGATAAGTTTGAGCAACGTAATCGTGGGGATTGTTCTGTAAACACTGATAGAAAAGGGATTTGGCTGACTCAGTTACTCCTTGATAGTATTGGAAAATAGCTGCTTCAAAAATCGGCTTAGTTGCCAATTTGGCCTGCTTTTGGTCATGAGGCTCGGCCTCAAATACCTCAAATACCCCTACTTTCCTAGATTTCCCTCTAACTTGCACTTGAGCGATCGCTCGCAGGGCATACTTCATTGGTTCTTCCAGACAAGCTAAAGTATGATGAGAAATTAGAAGCGGAGTATTATATACTTTCGTTAACTGCTGGAGACGGGAAGCGAGATTAACCGTATCGCCAATGGCAGTAGTATCAATACGAAAGTTACCGCCTACCGTTCCTAACATCAACATCCCTGTATTGATTCCAATGCCAATTTCGATGGGTTTGCGGTTTGGACGTTGTCGGGTTAAGTTATATTCAGCGAGAATTTTTAACATGGTCACTGCTGTATCCACTGCATAATCGGCACTTCTTTCAAACAGTGCCATGATTTCATCACCAATATATTTATCAATAAAACCACCATTTTCAATAATTGCAGGTTCCATACGTCGGAGATAGCCATTAATAAACTTAAATGTATCTTTTGGAGTCATCTGCTCTGAAAGTGTTGTGAAAGCACGAATATCGGAAAACAACACTGACATTTGTTTCTGGACGCACTCCCCTAGTTGAATCTCACTGATACTTTTGCGAGCAAGAGATTGGAGAAATTGACGGGGAACAAACCTGGATAAGGCTTCATTGAGTTCAAACAATTCTCTAGTGTACTTTTCTCGTTCGTCTTCCGCTTGTTTACGATCGCTAATATCTTGGAAAGCAGCGATCGCCTGAGAAATCCGGCCTGTTTCATCCCGAATAGGTGTAGTCGAAATTTCGATCGGGATAATCCGATCTGGGTGATGAATTTCTATGTCCTCACAATGAAGCGTTTCTCCCGCCAGCGAACGTACAATTGGCAGTTGCTCTGAAGGATACAATTGTTTAGTTTCTACTTGATAAATTTTAAAAGTATCCGAAAGCTTTTCAATTTGAGCATCGGGTAAAACGTCTAACTTGAGTAATTCCTTAGCTTTCTGATTAGCATAGGTAAGTTTTCCGGTCACATCGTGAACCGAGACACCAATTGGCATCGCCTCCAAAAACTGAGTCAGGCGACGTTCATTTTCCCGCAGTTGAGCATTTTGTCGTTCGAGTTGTTTCACCCGCAAGTACTTACTGAGTGCTTCCTTAATTGTCAGATTGAGATCCGTTGTATCCCAGGGTTTAGTAATATAACGGTAGAGATTAGCTGAATTCACAGCATTTCCCACTGCATCTACTCCAGCTTGACCCGTCAGCATAACCTTCAAGATATCTGGATATTGAAGATGAATCTGACTCAGAAGTTCATCTCCTTTGATACCAGGCATTAATTGATCGGAAATCACTACAGCAACTTCTATTCCTTCAGCCTGCAATTCCCCTAAAATTTCGAGCGCCTCTTCACCACTTTCAGCAGCTTCAATATCATAATTTTGACCAAAGTTTCGTTGTAACTCTTCAGAAAGACTTTCCAAAACCATCGGTTCATCATCTACTAAAAGAATTGCTAGTTCGTTCATACTGACTCAAGGGCTGTCGTGATAATTTTAATCAACTCTGCTTCCCGCCACGGTTTATAGATACAGGAGTAAAGATTAGCTTCTTCCTTGGCTCGTTGAATCGCCGACTCATCAGCTTGTCCAGTTAACATAATTGTTTTAATATCACCAAATCGCTGATGGACTTGAACTAAAAACTCATCCCCTCGCATTCCAGGCATTAGCCAGTCAGAGACAATCACCACAATTTTGACTCCTTCCTCATCTAGCTCTTCGAGAATTTCTAGGGCTTCCTCAGCACTTTCGGCTGCCTCGTACACAAATTCCTCGCCAAAGTAACGGCTAATTTGTTCTTGAAGGGTTTCCAGAATAACAGTTTCATCATCAACACACAGAATAGCTGCTTCAGTCATAACATTCTAGGAGTAAATGGCCAATTTTTAGGAGGTTAAATATTTTACATCTTTAATTTATAAATTATATAAGTAATAGGACTATAGAGAAGATTTTTACCTCAATTATTTGGTAAGTTCTGTTACTCTAAGCTTGATTGTATATGCCGTTGTCTGTTAACTCAATGGGAATAGTCACAGTAAAAGTAGTTTTACCAACAACAGATGTAAAATCAATCTTTCCTTGATGTTTGTCAATAATCTTTTTGACAATTTCCAACCCTAAACCACTACCTTCTCCAGCAGCTTTTGTCGTAAAGAAAGGTTGAAAGATTTTATCCTGAATGTCTAGGGGTATACCAGCTCCAGAATCTGTCACTTCCACTACAATATCTTGATTTTCTACCTGCACTTGGATTTCTATTTTTCCCTTTCCATCCATCGCTTGAATTGCATTATGAATCAAGTTTGTCCATACTTGCACTAATTCATCAGCATAGCAAAGAATCTCTGGAATATTTTGATAGTTGCGAACCACATCCACACCCTTTTTTAAATAGTTGTGATACAACTCCAACACAGTTTCAATACCGTCAGTAATCTGAACTAACTGTTTTTCTCCACTGTGGTCGTAACGGGCGTAACTCTTGAGAGCAAAGACAATTTTAGAAGCTCTTTCCACAGCGTTGTTAATATTTTTGCTGTTGGTGTGGAGGCGGGCAATATCGTAGGCTATTTGCACTATTTGGTGAACTTGCGGAGTTTGCAGTAAAGATATTTGAGATGCCAAACTATGATGTAATCCGGCTTCGGTTAGTAGGTGAGCTAGTTGTTTGGCATTGGTAATGTTGTTAGATTGAAGTTGTTGAGTGAGTGTGCGTTTAATTTGACGTTTCTCCCTGGTACTGAGACTGGTTTGGTTACTAACAGCAAGTTGTAGGAAACTGAAAAAGTCGGTTTGTTGTTGTGGGTTAAGCTGGGGCAATAGTTGAGGTAGTTGAGATAAGGATGCTTCTAGGGCTTTGTCAGTGTTACCAATGGCGGCACGAATGGCTCCCAGGGGTGTGTTAATTTCATGGGCAATTCCGGCGACCAGTTGTCCGAGGGCTGCCATTTTTTCTGATTGAATTAATTCATTTTGGGTGGTTTTGAGTTTGTTGAGGGTATTTTTTAATTCCTGGGTGCGCGAGGCCACTTGATTTTCTAACGTTTGGTTGTAGTCTTCCAGAATCTTCTGAGCTTGCTTGCGATCGCTAATATCTTGGAAAGCTGCAATAGCATAGGAAATCTTACCTGTCTCATCAAAAATTGGTGTGCTGGAAACTTCTAAGGGAATTATCTTATCTGATTGGTGAAGTTCTAAATCATCTGCTTTGGCAGTTTCACCAACCAGGGAACGCGATATCGGCAGTCGCTCGGTGGGGTATAAATCCTGGGAGTCGGCACGATAAACTTGATATGCTTCTGCAATTTGTTCGGTTGTAGCTTTGGGTGAAATGTTGATGCCTAATAACTTTTGTCCTGTCTGGTTGACATAGTGGAGTTGTCCAGTGGTCGTGTGGACAGCTACACCCACAGGCATGGCCTCTAGGTATTGAGTCAGCCGTCGTTCGCTTTCTTTAACCTCCGCATAGAGTTTGGCATTAGTAATCGCGATCGCAGCTTGTCCGGATAGTAGTTGCAGGACTTCAAATCTATCTGGTGTAAAAGCTCCTGTGGTAAGATTATTTTCCAGATAGACAATACCACTGAGTTGACCCTGATTAATTAATGGCGCACACAAAATAGATTTGGTTTGATTCGCTTTGATATAAGAGTCGTGAGTAAATTGGCCTTGGTTGACGGCATCGTTTTTAACAACGGTTTCTCGAGTACGGGTGACATAGTTAATAATTGATATGGGTAAATGTCGATCGATGGGAACTGACTGCAACAGTGCAATTTTATCAACATCCGCTTCGCCAGACGCTTCAATTTGCCATTGTTTTTGTCCTGTTCCATTCTCTGAAGGAGTCTGAGACGGTAGTACCAAAAATCCTCGTTGTGCCCCGGCGTTTTCAATCATAATTTTCATTAGATTGGCGAGTAATTTATCTAGGACAATTTCATGACTAATGGCTTGGGAAGCTTTGAGAACCGTGTTTAAATCCAGAGTATCAGTAGATTTTGTTGAGGCAATACTAATGGTTTTTAGATTCCGTTGAATATCTGTTTTTGGGAACAACAACTGAGGATATTGAGTCGTAAGCTGGTTGACTTTATCAGTTGCGCCCCATTGGAGATAGGTATACTGAGCTTCTTCTAAGTAAATATTGGCAATTTTTTCCTTACCTTTTGCCAAATAAAATCGGGCGGCCAGCTCATTAGCGAGTGCTTGGTTTTGGGTATAGCCATTCTCTCGAGCTGAGGCGATCGCTTCATCATAGAAATCAATTGCTTCATAGCCTTTTTCAGTAATTCGAGCGAGTTCTGCTTGAATCAATTTAAACTTATGGAGATAATTTTCCGGGCAATGTTCTGCCCATTTATCGAACTTATTCCGATTCGCTTGCAACACTTTCAGGTACTTTTCTTGCGTTTGAGTATCTGCCAACTCATAAGCACTTGCCAAAGCAATGCTTTGATGAAAATAGAAGACTGGATTTGTAAAGATACCCTCAGAACCTTCAATATACTTCTCTCCTTCTAGAGCATACTCGGCGGCTTTCGCGAATTTGCCATACCAGTTAGCTAAGGCTAATTTATAAAGATAGACGACAAATACTGTTAATAAATCATTAGACTTTAAGCCAAATTCCAGAACTTCCTTGTCAGAAATCCATTCACCAACAAACTGCTCTGGTTCCTCCGCTCCTTCTGTGAGATTAACAATTGCTTCTCTTGCAATAAGTTGATAATTGAGCATATTTTTGTCAACATTAGTCAAGGAAGGAATAAAGTCTTCGATAATTTGTGCAGTTCGCTCTAAGGATTCATCGCCAAAGAAGCATTGAAACATGAAATTAACTGCACAGTAACCAGACCATTGATAGGAACCCGTATCAATACCGCTATTAAACCCTTTTAATAAATGAGGTTTACACTTACTTATATGCTCTTTATAAAGTAGGATTAATCCTCCCCACATATTTAAAATATTTGCTTCCAATTCCTTGGTATGGAACAGCTCATGCAGCTTCAAAGACAACTGTCCCATTGCACAGCCTGATTCAACTTCCCCATAGCCAAACACTAAATTAAAGGCATACAGCATATAACCAAAAACGGAAATGGGAGAGTTCCCATACTGAATTGAAAGCTGGGTAATTTTCATCGTACAGACGTGCAATTCTTTAGAACCCAGGAAGTAGGCAATTGGCCAAATTTCCTTCAAAATTCGCTGTGTCATCAATTTTTCTGGGTCTTGCATTTGAGGCAAATTTACCAAGCTTTCTAGGGAAAATGCGGTCTGATTGTCTGGAGAAATTTTGGAATTAAGTACCTGGTTAATCATTGCTTTGGTACGATTCAGTTCATTTAAGAGATAGTCTTGATCTGAATAGGGAGGAAAGTCGATTTCTAACATTTTCAAGGTTTCTAAACCAACTTTATAAGCTGAGTCTAATTTATTTTCCATGCGATAACACATGATTTTATACTCATTGAGACGGCAGCGATCTAAAATATTTTTTACGTGAGAATCAGTTTGTTTTAAAATATCTAAACCAGCTTCATTATTTCCGTTTAGATATTCTGCTTCTCCTGTTTCTAAATAGAGATTTAGTGTTAATTCATAATGGTCTTGCCAACTAGTTTTAGGCAGAAATTTAATTACAGTTTTGAGTAGCTTTAATGCCGTTTCAAATGCGGAAGATAATTTAGCTTTCTGGGATGCTTGTAGATTTAATTGAGCCAGTCGATAGCGTTCATTAGAGTCAGTGATTAAAGATTCACCTCGATTAAGGTGATTAACTACATCAAATAAATTTTCTTCCAATTCATCTGCGTTTAAGTTTTTGAGGAGCAGTTGCCCGACTTGCAAGTGAACCTGTTGTCTATTTTTTTCTGCAATTAGAGAATAAGCTGCTTGCTGGATGCGATCATGTAGGAACCTGTAATCTTGAATTAAAAGCTCTGTATCTAACTCTGATGTAGGCAAAATCAATCCAGACTGAATTGCCGTTACTAAATCAGGAAAAACTGCCTCTTTGGATTTTTCACAAATAATAGAAATGGTAGTTAAATCAAAAGAAGCACCAATACAAGCTGCTAAGCGTAAAGCCTGCTGGGTGGATTCTGGTAGTTTCTTGAACTTGCCAATCATCAATTCTACTACGTTATCCGTAATATCTTGGCCTTCAATATTGGCAATATCCCACAGGAAGACATGACGCTGAAAATCAAACGTGATTAAATTTTCCGAGTGCAAGGTTTTGAGAAATTGATTAGCAAAGAAGGGATTGCCACCTGTTTTTTGTTTCACCAATAGTGCCAAAGGTTTAACTTCATCAGTGTCGCTATGTAATGTGTCAGCAATTAGCTGGCTAATAGACTCTAATGCTAATGGTGCTAAGGTAATCGAATTGACAATTGTACCCTGTTTTTTTAATCTATCCAGTGTCATCATCAAGGGATGAGTGGGGCTGACTTCGTTATCCCGATAGGCTCCAATTAGGAACAAATATTGTGTTTCCTTATCGGTCATCATCAGTTTGATTAACTTGAGGGTGGCGGAGTCTGCCCACTGTAAATCGTCCAGAAAGATAACCAAAGGATGTTCTTTTGTGCAAAATGCTCGGATGAACTGACCAAATACACGATTAAAGCGATTTTGCGATTCAGTTGGCCCCAACTCAGGAACGGGTGGCTGTTTGCCAACAATCAGTTCTACTTCCGGAATAACATCAATAATTACTTGCCCATTACTACCAACTGCAGCTAACAGTTTTTCTCGCCATTGAGTTAGTTGTGAAAAGCTTTCCGTTAACAGTTGTCGCATTAATCCCTTAAAAGCACTGACAATAGCTGAGTAGGGAATATTTCGCTGAAACTGGTCAAATTTTCCCTCTATGAAATAGCCACGCAGTCGAGTATTCGGTTTATGAATTTCGGCAACTAATGCTGATTTACCAATACCGGAATAACCCGCTACTAGCATCATCTCTATTTTGGATTGAGGATTATCTGCGACTCTCTCAAATGCTGCTAATAATGTTTCAACTTCCGCCTCACGTCCATAGAGTTTTTGGGGAATTTGAAATTTATCAGAAATATCTTTAGTCCCCAAAGAAAACTCGAAAATTTCTCCTTTTGTTTGTAATTGAAATAGACATTCCTGCAAATCTGCTACAATTCCCCAAGCACTTTGATAGCGTTCCTCCGCTGTTTTGGCCATCAGTTTGATCACAATATCTGATAAAGCTTGAGGAATTTCTTCCTTTGTGCCTCCTGTTTTGTGCTTTCTGAGTTCTTTGGGTGGTATGGGTTGTTTGGCAATATGACAATGGACTAATTCTAATGCATCTGTTGTTTCAAAAGGCAGTTTTCCGGTTAGCAATTCATAGAAAGTCACACCCAGGGAGTAAAAATCCGTGCGATAATCCAAAGCTCGATTCATCCGTCCTGTTTGTTCAGGGGACATATAAGCTAATGTGCCTTCTAAAACATTGGGATTTTTCAGCGTCGGATTTTCCCGGTTTAATTGGGTAGAAATGCCAAAATCAATAATTTTGACTTGTCCTGTTTCTGGGTTGAAGACGATATTGGCAGGGTTAATATCTTTGTGGATAATATTACTGCTGTGAACCTGTCCCAAAATATCAGTCGTTTTGATGGCAATTTTGAGAATTTCCGGCAGAGAAAAGTTAGTACTTGACTCTAGTAACCCTTGTTTTAATGATAATGCCCCAAAATCCTCAAGGATCATCACTAATGTTCTTTGATATGGTTCTAATCCATAAGCATTAACTACGCCATCTAGATCTAAGTTGCTAGTGATTTCATATTCCTGTTTGTATCGAGTCAGTTCGGCAGGTGTAGGATAGTCTTGTTTGAGTACCTTGAGGATAACTGCTTGATTATCCTGTTTTCGGATAGCTCGATAGACTACAGAATTAGCACTTTCGTAAGTTTGTGTCAGAATCTTGTATCCGGGAAATTTCATCATAAGTTGCTGTTATATTAAAAATACGAGTTTCGAGATAGGTTTGGTTTGTTTGTTATAGCAGGAAACAGGCAACAGTGGGAAAAATATTTCTCTGTCTAAGGTTCATCATTAATCTATGTCCTAACCAACTCGTTCCTTGCTATAGATAATCATTAAACATCATTATTAGCACAATAATCAGGTTAGTTCGCAGAAAAAGTTATATCATGTGCCTCCCCCGGAGGAGCTACCCTAGCTCTTTCCAGGGGAGTTGCGCTAACGGATGATTAGTTATTAAAAAAACCATACCTCTAGCTTCAAAGGCAAATATGCCGATTTTTCCTACTCCCTACTCCCTACTCCCTGCTTACTTAATCCTGACTTAATATTATAGCATTGGCAGAATTACCGTAAAAGTAGTGTGACCAACAACAGATGTAAAATCAATCTTTGGTAGTCCTGTATATGTAGTGATAATTACGGTGAAGCGATCGCTTCATTATAATGATGAATAAAATACGCGCGTAGCACCCAAATGATTTTCTAAAAAATTAGAAAAAGATCAAGTTTTTCTAACTAACCGAGAAATTCGTTGACGTAAAGTATTATTTAATCTTTCTATATAACCCATATTCCGCACTTCAAAATGTAGTACAAAAATAGCGTAACAGAGCGATATAGATGTCTCTAGGCTCCGCCAACGCGATTAATTGAGTATTAATACTGGGAGCAAAGAAAAATTGCCGTGAAAGCGATCGCGATTAGTTAAGTATTAATAGTGGGAGTCAAGAAAAATTGCCGTGACTAGGACACATGAGAGAAAAACCAGTTTGCAGATGGCCAATTAAAATCCCTCGAAGCCAAAATTTGACTGAAAAATCGGCTCTGAGAAGAAAAAACCTATCTATTAAAAATTTTAACTAGCGAGAAAACATTTAGGTTTTCTATTATTTTTGATTAAACTAGAATTTACGCAAAATCAGAGCGTTATACGCACTTCTGTGGTATAATACGCGTTGCCAAAAACCCTGCAGGTATGTCTATCCGTAAGTCCTGATGATATCATATCTCTAATTACCCTTCAGAACTAATCAACCCCCCATATACTCCCTCTTCCTGCAACATTTCCTCATGGGTGCCGCGTTGCACGACCTCGCCATTTTCCAAGACAATAATCTCATCGCAATCACGAATAGTACTCAAGCGATGCGCTACAATAATACAACTACACCCCCGACTCTGCAAATTATCAACAATTATTTTCTCTGTTTCCGCATCCAATGCACTCGTTGCCTCGTCCATTACTAATATTGTGGGATTATTTACCAAAGCACGAGCAATTTCTAACCTTTGTCTTTGACCCCCACTTAAGTTTCCACCCCCCTCCAATAACTCACCATCGTATCCACCAGGAAGTGCCATAACTGCTTCATGGATAACGGCATCTTGACAAGCTTTCATCAGTTGAGTTGTTGATATTGTCGGGTTCCACAAAGTTAAATTATCCCGCACCGTGCCTCCAAATAAAAATATTTCTTGTTCCACCATCGACAGAGAATTAGTTAATACTGTGGGCGAAATATCTTCTCTGGGAACACCATCAAACAAAATTTCTCCCTCCCACGGTTGATACAAACCACAAATTAATTTGGCGATCGTCGATTTTCCCGAACCACTACCACCAACTAATGCTATCTTTTGCCCTGGTTGCAACGACAAATTCAAATCTATGACTAAAGGTGGATCTACCTGCGAATAGCCAAATGTAATATTCCTTAACTCTACATACCCTTTGAGTTTTGATTCTTCAAATACTTGCTCTTTTTCCCCTTCAGCTTTTTCCCCTTCAGCTTCTTCCTGGGTCTCATTACTCAATACATCATCAAGTCGATTCAAATCTCCCTCTAATTCCTGGAGAGTGCTGCCAAAACCAACCAAAGTATTTACAGGTTGCTGAAAACTTAACATCAAGCTCTGAAATGCTACCAACATTCCAATACTGAGTTCCCCTTCCATAACTCGCAAACCACCTACGACTAATACCAATACTGATGTGAGGGATGATAAAAATGTTGGTAAAATCTCTAAAACTTGGTTTGTCACTTCCAACTGTTGTTGAGTATTCACGGTTTTCGCATAATATCCAGACCACCGAGAAAAAAAGTCAGACTCCAGCGCCGATGCTTTTAGGGTTTCCATACTTTGCAACCCCGCAATACTTGCCCCTGCTAGTTTACCTTCGTCTTGTACTAACCGCATATTGGCATCTACCCGTTGCCGAGATACCAACTGTAAAGCTAAGATATTCACCGCAGCAAAGCTAATTGCGATTAAAGTTAGTACGCGGTCGTAGGCAAACATCACCAACCCATAAAATACTATCATTACTGTATCAATAACTGTAGTCGCTAACTGTCCGGAAAGCACCTGGGCAACTTCATTATTTATACTGACGCGATCGCTAATTTCTCCAGCATATCTTTGGGCATAAAATCCTACTGGTAGTCGCAGAATATGCCACATAAACTGACTAGACATCCCTACAGATAATTTAATCATTAATTTTCTTAGGTAGCGTAGTCGTAATAAAGTCAGTAAAGTTTGTAATATCGTGGCGATCGTCATTCCCAATACTAGGGGTCGCAACCAGTTGGTACGATTTTCTACAAGAATATTATCAACAAATATTTGGCTAAATACTGGTACTGTCAAACCTGGAATTACTAGCAGAAAACCGGCGATGATACAATAAATTATTGCGCCTAAAGATGGTCGGAGTCTTTGATATAATAATGGGATGATGCTTGGTTTACGACCACTTTTTTCAAAGTCTTCTCCGGGTTCGATAGTGAGGATAACTCCGGTAAAGCTTTCATCAAATTCATCCCAGGAAACTTTGCGAGGTCCGGTAGCAGGGTCGTTGAGGAAAACTTGATGTTTGTTAAATCCTTCTACGACTAAGAAATGATTAAATTCCCAAAATACAATATAGGGAGGAGATATTTCGTCAAGTTGATCGAGGGTTTCTGCTTTGAAACCGTTTGCTTCCATTCCGTAATTTCTGGCAGCACCAACTATTTTAGATGCTTTGCTGCCATCGCGGGAAACTCCACATTCTTGTCGGAGTTTGGCAAGAGGTATAATGCGACCATAGTAACTTAGGATGATACATAGGGCCGCAGCACCACATTCAACGGCTTCCATCTGAATAACAGTCGGGGTTTTGACTCTTTTTTTTTCATTTGATTTAGATAGGGTTTGCACTCAAAAGTCTTTTTACTAAGGCAGGGAGTAGGGAGTAGGGAGTAGTGAAGAGTCAAGAGGAGTCAGGAGTTGTAGAGGATGTACAAAGGAAAAATTATCTCTATCCTTGGGTGTCTCTATCTGGCCCAAAATCCGCTCATTTTTGAACCTCAATTACCTAAAAGCTGGTACTTTATTAGCATTTGCAAGGGCTGAAATCTTTGCCAGGGAATACTTTGAGCTTTATGGGTGCAAGCCCTAGATATAGCAATGTGCGCTGGCATATTTACAAATTGCAGGAGATGTCCAATAGCTAAAAGTCTTATATTATCGGTTTTTTATTCCCCCTGTTGCCAGATGAGCTGTTGCCTGTTGCCTGCGCACAGCGCTATAGTATCTGGATAATTTAGGACTCAGAGTTCAGGTGTCAGGAGTGGGTCCCCATCTGCTTACAAGGGTAAGTTTTTACAGCAGTTTTCATTTGGGTAGACCACAGTAGACATCTCCTCCATGCATAGGCAGTAGGCAGTCGGGAACCCACCCCTAACCCCTCCGGTGGAGGGGAAGAATTGATAATTTCAGATCGATATAGATATTGATTTTTTATTATTACCAGATGTCTAGTAGGGACGCTCCATGGAACGTCCCTACAAGGTTTGATGTGTGAAGATGTGGTTCATCAATTTGAAAAGCGCTGTAAGATTTGACACGGTGACGCGGTGACAAGGGGACGCGGAGATTGGATAATTGAGTAATTAATTCTACTCGCTCTATTCATTACAGAAAATCCCTGCGTCCATCTATCTAGGCATCTTCCCATCTCCCCATCTCCCCATCTCCCCATCTCCCCATCTCCCCATCTCCCCATCTCCCCACACTCCCTACTCCCTACTCCCTACTCCCTACTCCCTACTCCCTCAGTTAATACAGATTTTAACTGGTCAATTTTCACGGGTTTAGAAATATAATTATTCATTCCTGAATTTAAACAAGTTTGGCGATCTTCTTCCATTGCATTTGCAGTCATGGCGATAATATAAGGTTTTTGGCTATCTGGAAAATGTTGACGAATCCAACAAGTAGCTTCTACCCCACTCATTTCTGGCATTTCCATATCCATTAAGATAATATCATAGGATTTACGTTGTACTGCTGCAATTACTTCTAAGCCATTAATTACTACATCGGCACTATAACCCAAGCTTTTTAACATTAATAAAGTAAGTTTTTGATTAACTTGATTATCTTCTGCAACCAGAATAGAAAGAAGAGAATTTTTAATAGGTTCAATCATTTTCAGAGGATTTGATTGTACTATGGTTTTTGGTTTTTCTAATCTAAAAACACGATCTAATGTTTCATAAAGTTGAGATTGTTTAATCGGTTTTTTTAATACAGCATAAAAATTGATTTTACTAACTATTTCTCGTTCGGGAAATTCTAAGGAAGTTACTATAATTAAAGGTAATTCTCGACAAAATCGTAACTTTCTAATTTCTTTAGCTAAAGTTAAACCATCCATATTTAGCATTTCCCAATCTAAGATAATAGCATCAAAATCTCTCTCTTGCCTTAACCATTCTAAAGCTTGATTTTGTTCTTGTGTAGCTACAGGTAACATATTCCAGTCTTGTATTTGTTGGGTTAAAATTTGACAATTAGTAGCATGATCATCAACAATTAAAATTCTTTTTCCCGACAAACTAGCAGGAATAGTTTTTGGTACATCACCTGTGATTTTGGCGGTAACAGTAAAATAGAAAGTTGAACCTTTACCTAGCTGACTTTCTACCCAAATTTTACCTCCCATCATTTCTACTAAACGCTTACAAATAACCAGGCCTAGACCTGTTCCTCCATATTTACGAGTTGTGGAACTATCAACTTGACTAAAAGGTTTAAATAAACTATTTTGTTGTTCTAGAGAAATACCAATTCCTGTATCTTTTACAGCAAATTCAAATTGGTAATAAGGTTTTTTTTCTGCTTGGCTAATAACTTGACTAGATACTGATACAGTCACTGCACCATTTTCTGTAAATTTTAAAGCATTACTCAGAATATTTACTAAAATTTGACGCACTCTTCGGGAATCTAAAATAATATTTTTAGGAGTGGAAGGATACCAATAGTAAGCTAATTCTATTTTTTGATCGAATGCTTTAGGAGCAAATAAATCAAGAATAAATTCAAGACATTCTTGTAAATTAAAAGCTTCGTAGTATAATTCTAGTTTTCCTGATTCAATTTTTGAAAGGTCGAGAAGATCGTTAATAATATTTAAAAGAGCATCTCCACTATCACAAATTGTTTCAATAAAATCACGTTGTTGTGAAGTTAAATTTGTATTTAATAGTAATTCTGTCATTCCTAAAACTCCATTCATCGGAGTCCTAATTTCATGACTCATCATTGCAATAAACTCACTTTTAGCACGATTAGCAGATTCAGCTTCAATTTGTTTGATTTCTAACTCTTTTTGAGTATTTTTTAGGTTTTCAAGAGTTTCAGAAAGTTGACTAATAGTTTTTTCTAAGCGGTCTGATTGTTTGATAGTAGAGCGTTCTGAAACCTCAAGTAATTGGGTCAAAGTAGCAATTTTTGAATTTAATTCTTCAACCTTTGGTACAGCAGAAATTAGATGACAATAACTATTAAAAACTCTGCGGCCGACAAAAGGTAAAATAGCTGTTTTAATACTTAAAGCTAAAGTGCTAAACATTTCTGCTGTAGCACGAGGAATTTTCACTTTAGAAAATATAATTACTGCAAACAGATTACCGTCAGGTAACAAGCCTCCAAAAGCTAAAACAGATTTAATCCCAAAAGGAATTACAAAGTTTTCTTTTGCTGGAATGTATTCACTAGAAATTGCGTCAGGAACATAAAAAACATTATAGTTTTTTTGTTCTAATTCAATTAACTGTTGAGGTTCCGGTTTGAGTAGTAAATTAATATCTAAACCAAGCTGATAAATTAATTGAAAAATCATTGGGATTTTTTCTACTACTTTCCGACAAGAGAGAGGAATGGCTTGATGACCTTTAGATTTAAGGCGATTATTCCATTCTTCCCGCTCACCAACAGTTGCTAAAAGTGTTAAACATTTTAACTTTTCAGTACTATAATTATCTTCTAATATTTGTTGAGCAAATTGTTGTATATGTGGCTCTAAATCGTCAAAATCATGGGTTTTAAAAAAGCGAATTAAAGCACAATATTTTTCCTTTGTTTGGTCATTAGCTAAATTATTATAAAGGTAATTAACAATTCTACTGCTTATTTCCTCCATACTGGCTGCTTCATTCCCTAGTTGACGTAGTTTAAAACTACATTCAATCATATCTCTGAGAGTAAATTTAACTAAATCATGCATTTGATATTATTCTGGTTATTGATAATAATTAATAGATAGCAATCCTAAATGATTTACTGTTAATATCTTATTATATATGATGGTAAATTTTTTAGTGCCTACTTGATTACTTACCCTGAAAATTTATAGGTATTATAGACTATTTAGAGTGATGTAATCTCAAACAAAAAAAATCAGGAAATTATGAGTATTAATAACTATGCTAAAGACTAAAAAGGGGGAAAGAATACTTCTTTTGATTAGAGAATAGCAAAAAATAAATTATTCAATTCTTGGACTCTCCCTACTCCCTTAAATTCAGTGCAATGAAATATTTTTTGACTCGGAAGTCCCTTACTTATTAAACTAACATAATAGTAATTAATCTACTCAAATTGAAAACGCAAAGCAAGCGATCGCCAATTAAATCTGAATAATAGTAAACTTCTATCTAGGGTTTGCTGAAAAAGTCTTTTTCTAGGGGGTAGGAGGACTGAGTCAGGAGGAATAATTGTCTGATATTTGTCTCTCTAGGTTTGCTGAAAATGTGATAATTTTCAGCTTTTTGGAACGAAAAACTTGCATTTTTTTCGTAAAAAGGCTAAATTATTTACAAATAAAGTCTTTTTAGAGTTATATCATGTCCTCTTGAATACTTATACTTTGATGGAAAGAAGGCAAAAGGCCTTTATGTTCAAGGGTTTCTTCCAATTATGACTTAATTCTATACACAAACGATGCTACCGGACATGATATTAATCAGCAAATCCTATCTATTCTATAATTACTTATTATCTCCGCTTAATTAGGGATAGAACTCCGTTCTGTGCTCCGCGTTACATGTCGCATTTGCGTTTTGCTGGCGCACAACTGCCTTAACGCTGCGCGAAATTTTTGCCCAGCATGACCTAGGAAAAAGCATTCCGGACTGAAAGCATTAACCTTTGCGCTAGCATGACCTTAGCGCAGCTCCGACCCAGGAGATAGGATGCGTTGTGCGCCAGCTAAACAAAAAACTTTCTCCAATCTTTCTTTGTCTTCTTTCCTTCTCGTTCCCTGTTTTGAACCCAATTTTTCTTTCTTCCTTCTTCCTTCTTCCCTCTTCCTTCTTCTATAATTTTCCTAATCCTAATAATGTACGCTAATATAACAAAAAGTTAACATTATATATATGTCCAAACAAAATGGACTCACAACTTAAATATGGCAGTTAAAGTAGGAGATCGAGCACCCAATTTTACCTTACCATCCCAAGACGAAACCCCAGTTTCTCTATCTAACTTCCATGGTAAGAAAAATGTTGTCGTTTATTTTTATCCCAAAGACGAAACACCTGGATGCATTAAAGAAGCTTGTGCATTTCGAGATAAATATCAAGTTTTTACAGATGCTGGTGCTGAAGTAATTGGTATTAGTGGAGACTCTCAACAGTCTCACAAACAATTTGCTAGCAAGTATAATTTACCCTTTACTCTTTTAAGCGATACTAGCAACAAAGTCAGAGAATTATATGGTGTTCCTGCTACACTTTGGATACTGCCGGGTAGAGTTACTTACGTCATAGACAAAGAAGGAATTATCCGTCATATCTTTGACTCTATGCTCAATTTTGAAGCTCACGTTGAAGAAGCTTTAAAAACATTAAAAGCAATACCTGCCTCCAGAAGCTAGAAGGCTTTCATCAGAGACTTACGCAAAATTCTCTATTATCCCATAACCGCAGTGTAGGGCACATTACAACGCACCCTGCAATTAGAATTTTTGCGTAAGCTCTAATTGTTAAAATGAATCACTCAGATATTAGTTAATATACCAAGGAACAAGTTGCTTAGGAAATAGACTGATGATGAACCTCAGATAGGGAAATTTTTTCCCCTATTCCCTATTCCCTATTCCCTGCTATAACCCCAATTCTGATATCATTCTAAACCTGAGCAGATTCAATACCTGCTACTTCATCATTATGAGTTGCCTTCCCATTGCTACTATGACCATTAGTAGGTCGTGGTTGAATTAAACCATAACCACCATGATGGTAACGTTTGTAGATCACATTAATTTCGCCTGTTGCAGCATTGGAAAACATATAGAAATCATGATCGATAAATTGTAGCTGCTCTAGTGCTTCTTCTACCGTCATCGGAGACATAGCAAAATATTTCGTCCGTACGACTTCACTAGGTAGCTCCGGTTGGCGATCGCCAATCAAATCCTGCTCTACTGGTTGTGATTCAATCATCTCAACAGTTTTAGCTTTACTCACCTTGGATTGACGCTTTTCTTTATACTTTCTTAATTGGCGTGCAATTTTATCTGCTACTAAGTCAATACTAGCATACAAATTCTCGCTACTTTCTTGGGCACGAATGACTGTACCGTTAGCGTAGATAGTTACTTCTGCTGTCTGCTTAGGATTTATCCGTGGGTTTCGAGCTACTGACAGATGTACATCTACCTCTGTAGTGAGTTGTTGAAAATGGCTAACTGCTTTTTCAATTTTTTGATTAACATACTCGTGAATGGAATCGGTTATTTCTATATTCTTACCCTGGATAACAAGCTTCATAAGCTCCCTCCGCTAATGTTTGGGATTTACTATTTAGAGTAGCACTTTGTATTCTCCCTAACATCCTATCTTTAAAATCCTTTGCATCCCTTGACATTTCTTGATTTTTTGGGCTTGAATTTAGCTAAATTTACCCTTGATTTTTTGGATAATTCACAGTAACCGAACTGACCCCTAAATACTCTAGCTACATAACTCAATATAACTCAACTTTAGATCTTGGTATTTCATCACATTGTCCACTTCAAAACTCTCTAACATGGTTGATCAAAATAGTCCCTGTTTACCAAGCACTTGCCATTTAATTTGTCCAGGATTAATTAGTTACTCAGTGGCCTGGGAATGGCAACAATCACTTGTCCAACAACGTCGCAATTGTCCAGAATTGACTGATGTCCTAATATTATTAGAACATCCACCAGTTTATACTTTAGGACAAGGGGCCACATTGGATTTTCTCAAATTCGATCCCAGTCAAAATGAATATGAACTTTACCGAGTGGAGCGAGGTGGGGAAGTTACATATCATTGCCCCGGCCAACTGGTGGGTTATCCTATTCTTAATCTACGACGTTATCAGCAGGACTTACATTGGTATCTACGACAACTAGAAGAAGTATTGTTACAAGTTTTAGATGTCTATGGTCTCGATGGTGAAAGATATCCAGGTTTAACAGGGGTTTGGTTAGAGGGAAGAAAAATAGCAGCTATGGGGATTAAAGTTAGTCGTTGGATAACTATGCACGGTTTTGCTCTAAATGTTTGTCCAGATTTAGTTGGTTTTCACAGAATTGTACCTTGTGGTATTTCTGATAAATCTGTGGGTAGTCTTGCAGAGTTTATTCCTGGTATTACTATAGATGAAGTCCTTCCTCAAGTAGTTACTGCTTTTACTAAAGTATTTGGAGTAGAGTTAATTTGCTATTAATGTTAAAAAGTGTTTCGGTCTATAATGCGGAGCAAACAGCTTATCGACAAGGGGATGCGCGGCCTCTCCTCAAATTAAGCGATAAGCTAGTGCCGCTACGCGGAAGTCATAAGTCATAAGTCATAAGTCATAAGTCATAAGTCATAAGTATTGATTGGTAAGGCTTTTAGGATTTTGTAACTGGTCAGTTATTTCCGCCATTCTGCACTAGAAGTCGGGGATTTAAACCCAAGCTTTCGTACTCAAAGCTGAGTGCTGTTTGCAGAGCATTCCGGTACAGAAAATGCTCATAGCTAGTTAAAAAGGTATAGGATCGGAATCGTCTGGTGGTGATTTCTCTTCTGGTATATTTGGTTTTGATTCTTCTTTGAAAGTAGAGCTACGACGAGACTTTAAATCTACAACATTATTATAGTTTTGCTCTTGTGGTTGTGTCTGAGTTACGGTTCTTTTACTAGGTTGATTTTTGGATGTTTGACTATCATCTTGAGTCATAGCTTCAGGACTAACAGGATATATTCTGGAAGCTGTTAATTCAGCTCGTTTTTCTTTAAAACCTTCTGGTCGTTCAATAGTATTCATATTCAAGCGACCTTCCACAATTACAACATCTCCTTCGTGGTATTGTTGACTAACTTGTTGAGCTAAGTCTCTCCATGCTACTACTTTTAGTACAGCAGGTTTTTTTTCTACTCCTAAATTAGAAAATTCCACCATCATTTCTGCTACTGGTAATTGAGCATCTGCTGTGTAGCGAAGTTCTGGATCTTGGATAATTTGTACCATCAATATACAGCTATTCATTTTGATTTCTAACTATGACTAATGTAAATAAATTATAGGGGCTGGTTTAACGAAAAGCTTTGACTTAAGTGCAATGAGTTCTAAAAACCTGCCCTCTAATATTGAGTTTATTTCTGCTCACCTATCTTAACTTATAATCCCCTTCAAATATTGAGTTTATTTCTGTTCACCTATCTTAATTATAACCCCCTTCAAATTAGCAAAAAAAAAGGAAAACAAAAACAAGATAATTATAGCAATCTTATTTGAGTTTAGAGATATTGTAGATTTTAGGAAACAGGGAACAGATATGGGAGAAACGCTGAAGTAATAAAACTATCACAAACGATTTAGGATTGCTATAGTAATCGAAGGAAAGGTGAGGATATATCAAAAGCTGAAAACTCAGAAAATGCCAGATTTTCCCTTCTCCTTTCTTCCTTATAATTAATTATAGTAATCGAAGGAAAGGTGAGAATATATCAAAAGCTTAAAGTTCAGACAACGCAATATTTTTCCTTCTGCATTCTGCCTTCTTCCTTCTTACCGAAAAATTAAGGTATAAAGCCTCTCTATTCATGGAGAAAAAAGAAAAAAATTCCTTTTAACCCAATCCTCTTCTTTTCAAGGGGAGGTAATTCTAAATTCGCGCATTCTAAATTCGCGCATTCTAAATTCTTGAATTCTTCCTTCTGCTATACTATCAATCATTTAGCTTCTTCCCAGTCATAAATAAATTCACAAAATCATGGATTGTATTGCGGTAATCCCTCAAAGTTTTATCAACCCAATCTCGATCATTACTATCTGCATAAATATGTACTAAGGGTTCTCCAGCATCCGGTAAAACTAATACCCAATTATCATTTTGATGATTAATAATCTTTACTCCATCAGTTAATTCTAATTTTTCTGGAGAATTAGTTTCTACTAAATACCGCATTAACGCTCCTTTTACTTTCCAAGGACAACGTACTTTATAGGAACGATGAGTAACAGCAGGAATATCCGCACTGATTTGTCCTAAAGAGCGCTCTTGAATAGTCAACATTTCTATTACTTTAGCGATACAAAACATGGCATCAAAACCAGGATGCAATTTAGGAAAAATAAATCCCATATCACCACTCCCACCTAATACCACATTATGATGAATTTGACAAGCCTCCATTAATGCCGTAGGATTTGCTTTGGTCCGAATCACATGACTATCATGACGACGAGCAATTTGTTCTACCGCCGCAGAAGCATTTATTGGTACTACTACCGAAGTGCGCGGATGAGCAGTTAACATCAAATTGACCATTAGTGCAGTTAACATTTCACCACGAATCGCAGAACCAGTTTCATCTACTAATATTAATTGTTCTCCATTTGCTGTTACTTGAACTCCTACATTTGCTTGTAAAGCTTCTACCACCCGACCTAATTGATCTAATAAACTTTCTTTTTCTTCTTTTCCTAAAGAATTCTCTTTTAAGCTAGCATTTAAAACTACAGCATCACAACCAAATTTAGCTAATAATTGTGGTAATATTGCTCCAGAAACACCATAACAATAATCAATTACAACTTTAGATTTACTATAGCGAATTGCCTCAGAATTAAGCAGATTTTCAAAGCCTTTACTATAAGCATCTAATACTTCATGGCGATAAACCATTTTGCCAATTTCAGGAATTTGTACTCGGCGTAAATCTTCTTTAAAATATGCTCCTTCTATCTTTTTTTCCTTCGCTTTAGAAAGATTAATTCCTTGAGAATCAAAGATTTCAATTAATATTTGGTCTGAGCGGTTAGGAGAAAGACGTACATGAACACCACCTACAACATTCATAGTTGGTAAAATTTTTCTGGCAATAGGAATTGCAGTAGATTCTAAATTTATTACGTTCACTCCTACTGACATTAAACCCGCAATTAAAGACCGAGAAACCATCCGAGATATACTGCGTTGGTCGCGAGAAGCTGATATTGTTGAACCAGGTTTTAAAATAGAACCATAAGCTGCTCCTAACTTCACCGCAAATTCTGGAGTAATATCTATATTTGCTAATCCCTGCACCCCTCGTTGTCCAAACAAATTTCTCTTAGCAGTTGTCCCCCAAATCAAATTAATATTCAGGGTAGCTCCAGATTCTACTTTTTTACTAGGCCATACTCTAACATTGGGACTAATTTGAGCCTCTTCTCCTACAGTAGATAATGAACCAACTACAGCACCTTCTAATACTTGAGCGCGACGGTCTATCCGCGCACCTCGACAAATTACACAAGCTCTCAAATTTGCATCCTCTCCCACCAGTGCCCCATTCCAAATAATTGGGCGCTTCACATCAGCATCTGCACCAATTGTCACATTATCTCCAATCACACTACCTGCTTCAATCTGGACTCTTGGGCCAATTCTACAGTTATCTCCGATTAAAGCTGGTGTCTCAATTTTAGCTGTCCGGTCAATATAAGTATTTTCTCCTGTCCAAAGTCCAGGCGATCGCTCTTGATAAGCAACATCAAGTTTTACTGTATGTTGAAGTGCGTCATATTGAGCTTCTCGATAAGCATCTAAATGTCCGACATCACACCAATAACCTTCTGCTATATAGCCATACATTGGCTCGTTTTTATCTAACAATAAAGGAAATAATTCTTTGGAGAAATCACTTTCTTGATTATCTGGTAGATAGTTTAAAATTTCTGGTTCTAAAATGTAGGTTCCTGTATTGACGGTATCAGAAAATATTTCGCTGGTAGAAGGTTTTTCTAGAAACCTTTTTATCCTCTGTTTTTCATCTGTAATTACTACTCCAAATTCTATAGGATTAGGTACGCGAGTTAGTACTAAAGTGGCTTTTGAATTATTTTTTTTATGAAATTCTATGGCTGTAGTTAAATCAAAGTCTGTAATTGTATCTCCACTAATTACTAAGAAAGTTTCATCGAGAAGTTCAGCAATATTTTTCACACAACCAGCAGTTCCTAAAGGTTGTTCTTCTTCTACAGCATAAGTCATTTCTACTCCAAATTGACTGCCATCTTGGAAATATTCACGCATTACATCAGGCAAATAATGTAAAGTAGCAATAATTTCTCTAATTTGATGTTTTTTTAATAAATTAATAATATGTTCGGCTATTGGGCGATTTAAAATTGGTACCATTGGTTTGGGAAGATCGCAGGTCAGTGGTCTGAGTCGCGTTCCTGAACCTCCCGCCATTAAGACTGCACGCATAATTCCTCCTTTGTGATTAATTTTATCTTCATATCTATATAGCAATCCTATGTTATTTCTGTATAAAAATCTTATTGTTTTTAGGGAATAGGGAACAGGGAATAGGGAACAGGTAAGAGTTTCAGTTTTTTTACCTACTTTTTGATTTGTTACAACCTATTTAGGATTGCTATATCCATAAGATTTGAGTTGTGAGATATTGAAAACTTTTAGGGAATAGAAAATAAGAAAAAAATGTATCATCTGAATATAATAATTGCTATATTCTATACTTTTAAGGAACATTTCAATTCTCACAACTGATTCCTGATTGCTATATTAATTCATTAATACTAATTGGCACTTTTTTGATATGATTGTGTCATGACGCAAATAATTAGTCAAAATTCATTGCTTCTTATTACCTTTTAAATACTATAGTTAATATTTTTTTATTGACTTTGAGCAAATTTTTGGTAAGTATTTTCTGCGCAATGCTTACAGAATAGCTAGCTACTAATAGACATCTCCATAAAAGAGGGAACAGGGAAGAAAAATTGATAATTTATGGATAATAATTGATTGTATTTTTGATTTTTGGAGATGTCTAATAGCAGAATACTTACAATTTTTACTCGAAGCTGTTCTTCAATTTCCCCATTCACAATCAATCAAAATACAGGGATTTTAATAAACTTTATAAATCGCAAAAATCATCAAAAATTAATTTTTTTATTGATTTTTTACCGAGTAATTAACTAATTAATAATTAAATAATTCGCGCCTTGAAGCCTCCCCTTTTATAGTCATTCTGGTTTAGATTGAGACAAGGTTTTCTTGCTGTGAAAGGGTTTTGGCTGAAAAAGTGTTCCATTCTTATTCGGAATGACTATAAGGGGAAAAAAGCGGTCTCCGGATGGCGAGGAAACCTGCGCTGTCGGACCATCAACCAAGAGAAGAAATAATATTTCCTTATATTCAATTCCCTAGCGGTTAAAACCCGAGGAAATTATCAATTATCCATTAATGAACACCTTTTTATTCTCTGTTCCTGATTTGCTAGTAGCTGTAGAGAAGTTTTGTTCAAATATCATCTAATTTTAATTCCATAATCATTAAGTATATAAGTAAACTTAATATAGAAAATGATTGTTTATAAAAAATATAAGTTAGGCAATTTTTTCTACCTTGCCTGACACCTTGTATCCTGGTTTTATATTTTTTTACCGAGAGATTGTGGGTATGCGCCTCCCATTTTAAGGCGATAAAAAAAAAGATAATTCTGTATTTTAAGCCTCCTGATTGTAGAGGTACTGATAACTGATAACTGAAATGACACTCACCTACTTACCTATATTAACTATATTGGTTATAATAGTTTGAGGAATCTTAAACCTAAAGTCCAATTAAAATTAATTAAATAATTATTATATTGGGCAAAACCTGAAAAATTAACCTTTTAAGAGTTTTTGTACCATGAGTACGTTAATTGGCCTGTTATTACTGGTTGTATATGGAGGTGGAATCTGGAAGTTCTGGAATGGGTTTAAACAGACAAACTTTTCTCAGAATTTTCAGAATCGTTTAGTATTATCTATATTTTGGCCTGTTTTATTAATTGGTAACAAATCTTACCGTAAGAACTTTACAAAAGCTCTCAAAGGTTCTAGACGATAGAAAAATAAATGTCCAAAAAAAAGTCTGCCTTGTCCTCGGATGGGGACCAATCTTCCTGGTTCGCTCAAAAAAATTTAGATAATTGGCATACTCAAATCGTCGCAGTACAGAGTCGCTTCGATCGAGATTATCGAGGAGAATCTTTTGAGTTACCCTCGGAAATTGAAGCAATGCCAATATTTCATGATTATGCCTCTGGTAATCTCACAGCAAAAATAGTTTCACCTTTTTGGGAAATAGCTAAACCTAAGAAAAATCAAAAATGTTTGGATATTGGCTGTGGAGTGAGTTTTTTGATTTACCCTTGGCGTGATTGGGAAGCTTTTTTTTATGGTCAAGAAATTAGTACGATTGCCAGAGATAATCTAAACCATCGAGGCTCTCTACTAAATTATAAACTGTTTAAAGGAGTAGAGTTAGGACCTGCTCACCAATTAAATTATCAAGCAAATGAGTTTGACTTGGCGATCGCTACAGGTTTTAGTTGTTATTATCCCATAGATTATTGGGAAGAAGTACTTAAGGAAGTAAAACGCATTCTTAAACCTGAAAATAACTTTGTTTTTGATGTGCTTAACCCAGAACAACCATTAGCAGAAAATTGGGCAATTTTAGAAACTTATTTAGGAGCAGAAGTCTTTTTGGAACCTTTAGAAAATTGGGAAAAAATGATTAAAGTCATGGGTGGAAAAATAGTAAAGCGACAACCTGGAGAACTATTTCAAATGTATAAAATCAAATTTTAAGGGATATTGCTAGTTACAGAGTTTGGTCTTCAAAATACTTCTAAGCAGAAGGAAGAAGAAACAGGGAAGAAGTAAGAAGGAAAAATATTGCCTTGTCATAGTTTTAAGCTTTTGATTTATCCGCGCCCTTTCCTTCAATTAATATATATTATATTTGCTGAGGAACGTAAATTAAATAACATCGGAAATTTCTGTTTTAGGTCTGGGAAACCTCTTAAAAGTCAGGGCTATTTCATTCTCAACTGTGCCATTTTATGTATTGACAAAACGACGTTATTTCAAGCTATAGGAAATTTAATCTTTCCCTGTCTGAAAATCAATAAATTCATTGCCAAAATCTAGAATGAAATAACCATGCTTGAAAGTAATTAATTTTCTCTAGTTTTAATTGATTTTCATTCCTGAACTAATTAGGGTTTGCGCTTCACTAGTCTTTTAGCAGGGGTAGGAGACAGGAGACAGGAGACAGGAGACAGGAGAAATGGGAATTATAGAGGAGATAGTCGGAAAAATTGTAAGAGTGATTTTTCTGCCATAATCGTCCCAAAATACTAGCATGCATGAGCTTCTTGCGCTGAAAAGCTGGTACTTATTTAGACAAAAAAATGCTAAAACCAATATCAGTCAATGCTTTGATACTTAATCCGCAACCCCTAATTCACAAAAATTATCTCCCTAATTCTACAATATCCTCACTATTCCTCTATTCCCCCTCGTTTAGATATATAAGAAAAATTCAATTTTAACATTCATATTTCTGTTTTGAACGACACCACATATCTTCAGCAAATAATACCAATTTGAAAAAAGAATGTGTTTGAATAATAAGTGTAATTATAGTCATTTCAGTTTAGATTGAGACGATAGTTTCTTACTGTGAAAGAGTTTCAGCTAAAAAAGTGTCTCATCCTTAAGTATAAACAACTATAAAAGGCAACTGCAGGAAATATACCTTTGACAAAAACAGAGAATTTTTGACCGAAAAACTGGTATTGAAGCCATTCATTCTGACTCCTGACTCCTACGACATAACACATTAAATCCTTTTCAGTTACATTAACCTAAGCGTAAGCATTTCCTGCAGAATGCTGCACAAACAGCTCTTAGCAGTTAGCGCTTCCCTACGGGATGCTACGCAAACAGAAAATAATGAATAATTGCTTCTAAGGTTGAAGGAGTGTACCTTGTCAGTAACTTTTAATTCTCTCTCAAATTTTCAATTGCTTTTAACTTCTCCTCTTATCAATAGCTGATAGCTGAATGCTTACACCTAAGCAGGTTTTACCTGAGCTTTATTTTCCAACAGACTCCTAATTGAAGCTTTTTCAATTAACCCAACTAAAACACCATTTTCATCAATAACAGTTAATTCATTAACTTGCTTTTGCTCCAACAAAGAAACTACTTCTAAAAGAGAAGTTTTAGCTACTACAGTCTCCATATTTGTTACAGGTTTCGTTAATTCTTTTACCAGAACCAAAGGCCACTCAGAAGTATTAACTATTTTCAAATCATCAACGTTAATTACCCCTACTAACTGCTCTACTTCATTAATAACTAAAAACTGCTTTCTACTATCTTTCCCAATTACATATTCATTCACAAATTCTCGTAAAGAAAGACTAGCTGAAACAATTGGGCAATCAGGAATAATGGCATCTGCTGCAGTTAAGTCCGCAAGAGTACCTTGAATTTCTGCATATTGGGCAGAACGACCAGCATTTTGTAGTAAAAACGAACCAATTAGAATATTCCAAATATTAGGAAAACTACCAGATAAAAAAGTAGGAATCAAACTAGAAACTATTGCAAGCCAACCAAATGCTTGACCTACTCTACTAGCAAAAATAACTCCTTTGTAAGGGTTATTCGTGATTTTCCAAACAATAGATTTGAGAATATTCCCACCATCGAGAGGTAAGCCAGGAATTAAGTTGAATAATGCTAAAACTAAATTGATATAAGCTAAGAGTTGCAGAATTGCAGCTAGTGGTCCGTTGATGGCTGTAAATGTATTAATTATAGTAAATAAACCAAATAAAACTATACTTACTAACGGACCGGCAATTGCCACCCAAAATGCTTCTCCAGGAGTTTTTGATTCTCTATCTAAACTAGCTAAACCTCCAAACAAAAATAGGGTAATTGATTTTACTTCTATTCCTTGAGATAGAGCAACAAAACTATGACCTAACTCATGAGCTAAAACAGAAGAAAATAATAATAATGCTGCTATTAATCCTAATATCAATGGTAGTATCCCAGCTAATTCTGGAAATTGCTCTGCCAGACTGCTACTATAAGTTAAAGTGACAAGAACTAAGACAAGAAACCAGGATGAGTTAATATAAAATGGTATACCAAATAGGTTGCCGACACGAAAAGATCTATTCATAAATTTTTCCTCTAAGTTAATAATCTTTAAATTAAGGGATTTTTTTCCTCTTGAGAAATCTATATATTTACTGTAACAAAATGTAAATCAGCTTTGTAGTTTCTTAATATAGTGGTATCCCTCCCTCAATGTTCGGTCATAGAGAAATTAAGTAAATTATTTTCTGATATTAAATTTATGATGATTTTATCATAATATAGCCTGTTCCAATTCATTCAGATACAGGATTTGGGATTTCAGGGAACAAGCAAGAAATTAGATGTAACTTCACTGGATAATCCAAGCATTGTGGTAAATTTCACACTAAAATAACAATTATATGTGAATTAGAAATGAATTATAGATATAGCAATCCGGCATGATTTATGAGAATTTTATTACTTGGGTGTTCCCTATTATCTATTCCCTAAAATCTACAATATCTCACAACTCAAATAAGATTGCTATATTAATCATAAGTGACAGAATAAAATTAATTTTAAGTTGAATTATTGTAAATTGTAAATTCTAGATGTTATTTGTATAGAAGTATTTGAGATAGTTATAAAAAAATATATTGGAATTAGGAAAGAGGCATAATAATTTCATGTTTTTTATCTATTTTGGATTGTTTTACCAAGAATTTTTGATTGTTATAACAAGGTTTATTTGATAAAATGGAATAGCCATCCCAAAGCATGATAAAACTATATAAACATCAAACATTTGCCGATTAATTTATAAATCCTGTCTTAATTAATTTAGTTAAAAACAATCAGAATAATCTCAAATTCAGAAGTCAGTGTGGAAGATAAAAATTAGTTTTTTTTCAACATTTTCATTACTTAAATATAACTATTATTGGCTTAAACTAAATTTTGATCTAGTATTTTATTGAACAATAAGTAATTTATTTCAGTGCTAGATATTCTCACCTTAGTTAATTGCACAAGGAAGAAGGTTTTAGTGATCTAGGGGATTAGTTATCTAGAGGATTAGTTATCTAGAAGAGAAGGAAGAAGGAAAAAGGAAAAATTTTGCGTTGTCTGAGTTTTAAGCTTTTGATCTGTTCGCGCCCTTTACTTCAACTGCTATAAAATAAAAATTAGCAGTAAATACAATAGTTATTAATGAAAAATAAACCTTTATGGATAGGTTTGATGAGTGGAGGAATAACTGCGATAGCAACTGCTATTGTCACAATGGTTTATTCTCCAACTTTTCTAAGCAAAACTCACCGGAATTATGCGGTCGCCTGTACAGCAGGTATTACCAGTTTTATCACAACATTTAGCTTGGGTATTATAACAGCCCAAAAACTTCGTTTTTCAACTAATAGACTAGAGAATTGTCTAGAGGATATTTCTGAAGGAAAATATAATATTAGAATTCCTATTTATGCTAATGACGAACTACAAGATTTGACTAAAAAATTTAATTCTATGGCTGACGTGATTTGTAATCTTCTAATTAATCTAAAAATTAGAGCAGAAAGGAGCGAACAGGATAAAGAAAAAATCGCTAGTCAAGTGATAAAATTGTTAGATAAAGTAGATACTGCTGCTCATGGTCAACTTCACGTTAAAGTTAAAGTTAGATGCGAAGAATTAGGAATAATTTCTTATTGCATTAATATGACTCTCAACAACTTTCTGAAACTTGTTAAGAAGGTAGATTATGATAGCCAAGAAATTATTACTCTTATAACCACAGATAGTCAAACTATTTTTCAAAATTTATCCCTAGAAAGTCAGTGGCAAGCAGAAGAAATAGATTCTTTCCTCCAATCTTTAGAAGTGATAGTTGACTCCTTTTATCAAAGAGCATGTAAAGCCTGGGAAGCTGAACAAGTTTATCAAGAAATTAGTAATTATGCTTCCACAAGTTACCATTCAATAGGCAATATTTTTCAAGAAGTTATAACAGCATACACGTTGATTTCAGAAATTCATCACAAAGTCAAAAGATTGACCGAATATAATTATGATTTAAATCAAATCAAAACTTTAGTCGAACAAATGAATATTCATAATAGATTTTTGTTACTAAATACTACTATTTTTGCCTCTAGGAAAACGAGCAACGAAGAACTACTAAAAATAGCAATAAAATTGCAAGAAATGGCAAATAATTGGGAATTAATCAAGAAAAAATTGGAACACTTTCAACATAATGTTCAAAGCTTAAATCTGACTATTTCTGAGAATAATATCCCTGTCGAAGAATTCCCACAGCAAAAATTAGGAGAAGAAGTTAAGCAAGGACTAACTAAAATTGTTCAGAATATCTATAAATTTAATAACTATATAGATAACGTTGCCTCCTTAGGAGAAAATCATACCGATAATCTACAAAAAATCACAGAATTTTTACAAATTATCCACAAAAAAAATATCGAAAGAAGTCAAGTCACAAAACAATTATATGATTCTTCACAAAAAATTATTAATATTACAGAGAATTTAGCAGAATCAGTTAAGCATTTTACTTTAGAAAAAACAGAATAATTATTGACTTGGAGATAAATTGCAAAATCTAATAATAGAAAATGTTTAGGATAAATTAGAGAGTAGCCATTAAGTAAGCACTTTTTTTCACTAACCTGGCACTTATATCTAGATTTTATGTTTATTTATACTCACTTACTTAAGAGGCGATGGCTAGATAAATTTTATTTTAATTTTGAAGAATAAAAAAGGAAGAAGTTAATAGGAATGGGGATAAGGATAATGAAAAGTGGCTGCTCCGCGTCTACAAATCCTAACCAATTTTAGACACCGTGTAGACGGTAGAGTATTCAACCCATAAAGAAAAAGATAAAATTTTTTTTTAGTATCTGTGACAGTTAGACTCCATCAAAAAATAGTGGAAAATTGACACTCTTATTTAGATTGACATTAAGATTTTAATCAAACAAAACTGTAAAATATACATGAGTTATGTTAATCTCATAAATTATTGCAATATTCACTTTATAGGAATAGTGCAAATATCTTAAGAATTTTACAGACCATTTGACTATAACTATCTTTAGTTTTAATTTGCCATTCTTGATAAATTTTCTGACCTTATAGATAAAATTTTCTGAAACTATCTACTTTTTATCTTTTTATATTTTTCAACAAGCCAAAATACAGTTCTAAAAATATCAAAAAATTTACCTCAGCTCTGGAGGATATTTGTTTCCTGAAAGAAAATATTGACGAATTTGAAACATTGGTCGCCAAGCAATAGCATTATAATTAGTACGAGCTGATGCTAAATTATTTCCTTGAGCATCAAATACTTCAAGCCATCCATCAGCACCATCAGTAGTTGTGCGAATAATTAATGTATCTTGACCTTCAATAGTTATTCTCAATCCATAAGCTTTACCCCAGTTTCCTTCTTCAGCTTTATTATAAAATTTGTAGGATTCCCAAACACTATTTGGTAGTTGATTCACTGTTGCTTCAAAATCATTTTCTCCATCAACTGCCATACATTTTGACATCTCATCAAATTTCTGTAAATCACTTAGATGAAGTCCTCCATAAACACTTACAAGGTTTTCAAGACTAAAGGCAAATCTTAACTGATACTTATATTCATCAACAAATTCTTTTTGTAGAAGTTATTCTGCTTTTTCAATATTTAATCAGAAATTGCTATACCTATCTATATATTTATAGAGAAATTTTCACTGCCAGAAGTAAAGGAAAACCGACGATTTTTCCTCAGAGCAGAAATTCTCCACTCAGACAAAACATAAATAGAGAAAATTCATCATCTCCCACAGCCAAAAATCAGAAATTGCTCAACTTATATCCATATTTATAGAGAAATTTTCACTGCCAGAATTAAAGAAAAACCGAATATTTTTCCTCAGAGCAGAAATTCTCCACTCAGACAAAACATAAATAGAGAAAATTCATCATCTACCAAAACCAAAAATTTCACTTTCTATACCTATATCTATATTTATAGAGAAATTTTCATTGCCAGAATTAACAGAAAACTGAGCATTTTTCCTCCGGGCTAAAATTCCCCACTCAGACAAAACATAAATAGAGAAAATTCATCATCTCCCACAGCCAAAAATCAGACATTGCCAAACTTATATCCATATTTATAGAGAAATTTTCACTGCCAGAATTAAAGAAAAACCGAATATTTTTCCTCAGAGCAGAAATTCTCCACTCAGACAAAACATAAATAGAGAAAATTCATCATCTACCAAAACCAAAAATTTCACTTTCTATACCTATATCTATATTTATAGAGAAATTTTCATTGCCAGAATTAACAGAAAACTGAGCATTTTTCCTCCGGGCTAAAATTCCCCACTCAGACAAAACATAAATAGAGAAAATTCATCATCTCCCACAGCCAAAAATCAGACATTGCCAAACTTATATCCATATTTATAGAGAAATTTTCACTGCCAGAATTAAAGAAAAACCGAATATTTTTCCTCAGAGCAGAAATTCTCCACTCAGACAAAACATAAATAGAGAAAATTCATCATCTACCAAAACCAAAAATTTCACTTTCTATACCTATATCTATATTTATAGAGAAATTTTCATTGCCAGAATTAACAGAAAACTGAGCATTTTTCCTCCGGGCTAAAATTCCCCACTCAGACAAAACATAAATAGAGAAAATTCATCATCTCCCACAGCCAAAAATCAGACATTGCCAAACTTATATCCATATTTATAGAGAAATTTTCACTGCCAGAATTAAAGAAAAACCGAATATTTTTCCTCAGAGCAGAAATTCCCCACTCAGACAAAACATAAATAGAGAAAATTCATCATCTCCCACAGCCAAAAATCAGACATTGCCAGAATTATATCTATATTTATAGAGAAATTTTCACTGCCAGAGTAAACAAAAAACCGACGATTTTTCCTCAAGATTAAAATTCCCGATTCAGATCAAAGATAAATTCAGAAAATTCATCATCTACCACAGCCAAAAATCAGACATTGCCAGAATTATATCTATATTTATAGAGCAACTTTCACTGCCAGAGCCAACAGAAAACCGACTATTTTTTCCTCAAGATTAAAATTCCCAACTCAGACAAAAGATAAATGAAAAAAATCATCATCTTCCACAACCAAAAATCAGGCATTGCCAGAACTATATCCAGATTTATCAGAAATTTTCATTGCCAGAGTTAATAGAAAATCTACTATTTTTCCTATGGATAAAATCTAGAATCTCCCACAGCCAAAAATCAGACATTGCCAGAATTATATCTATATTTATAGAGAAATTTTCACTGCCAGAGTAAACAGAAAGCCGACTATTTTTCCTCAAGATGAAAATTCCCAACTCAGACAAAAGATAAATGAAAAAAATTCACCATCTCCCACAATCAAAAATCAGACATTGCCAAACTTATATCCATATCTATAGAGAAACTTTCACAACTACTTTTCCTCAAAGTAAAAATTCCAGATAGAGACAAGCGATCGCCCATCTCAATTCACAAAATTTCCCCAAATTCATCACACCATAAAATCCAGAGAAAAACTCATAATTTTCCAAGGTAAAACTTCACAACTTCCACTCTCAAAATCAACAGAAGATTCAGCAACATCTCGCTCCAACAGATCAACAACTTTTCCTAATGCCAAACCAGCATCACTTTCCAACTTCAAAATTGCCTCTCTTCCCAAACATTCATAACACCTTAAAACCCAATATTGATTATTCTCTGACCGCTTCAACCCCATCAAAATTAAATTATCAGTTTCCCAACCTAAAAAACGATAAATTTGTGGCAACCTTCCACCAGATTTTTCCGAATTAATCCACGGCATTACCTTAACAAGCAAAGGCAAATTTAACTCATAACCCCGTTGCACAGTACCAGCACTTTCCCAACTTCCCAAATGAGGATAAACAGCATAAGTAAATTCGTGAATTCCCACATCAGCCTCCTCATCAGGCCAAGTCGAACCCCTTAATAAACTTAAACGTAATTCATCCGACTTTGCATCATATCCATACTTACAATCATTCAGCAAACTTACCCCATAATTATCATCACTAATATCCGCCCAACGTAAAGCAGGAACCTCCCATTTTGCCTTATCTCTTTCTGTCTGAAACTTAGTCATTCTCTTAATAGCCCCACAAGGAATTTCATAAGTAACAAAATCCGTATCTATATTTATAGGAAAAGCCGCCTTAACTAAAGTATGAATTTCCTGCCAATTTACCCAACATTTAATTTTTAGCAGTGGAGAACCAAACTCCAGAATATAATCCTGACAAAACTCAGACTTTCCTATTCTTCTAATAACCCGCAGACAACTTCTTAAATCTCCCCGTTCCATCCACCCAATATCTATTAACTTTGCAGGAGCTAAAGGATATTCTTGATAATTTGGATCGATATTCCAAGCATCCCAATATTGACCCCCATCTTGAAAAACTTGCAATTCATTCCCCTTCCCTTTTCCCAAAACTTCCCGTTCATTAATCTTGTCAAAAATACTCTCCAAATTTCCCGTTTCCCCCTCCACCTTTACCCGTAATAAATCATTCTCTAAAAGCCATCTTTCACCATTTAAACTAACAGTATTGACAAACTCAATTTTTTTCGCTATCCTTTCTGTAAAATGGGCAATAGGTGTGCTCATATATAGTCTTTTGTCCAAATCAGAAAACCCGTAACATAACCAAAACACTCGATAACCAACCCCAGGTACATCAGAAGCAACAAACAACAAATCCTTATCCGACACCTGAGAACTAACTAATCTTCCCTCATGGTCATAAACTAGCCAGTCATTTCGATCATTTTGCATACCAGCAGAATAATTATCATTATCCATTTCCAAACCTTCACCCTGCTGCTTACTCCCCACACCCCAACAATCCTTTTTTTCCGGAGGCGCTGGCAAAGCAACCGAAACCAATTCCGAACGTTGCCAATTCAAAGAATTAAAAACAATAACCCGATAAAACATCCCACCCTCACCAGAATCAAACGAAAAAGGCAGACAAAAATCAATATGAGAAGCGATCGCCTCCATAGCCTCATCCAAAACTTCCAACCCCAACCGTTCAGACTCCCTCCAACTACCATTAGCATCCACATAAACATCAGAAATAGCCGAACCAGGCAAAATATCATGAAACTGATTAAACAAAACCCCCTTCCAAGCAACCTCCAAATCACCCCTCCGATAAAAAGCCCCAGTCACAACCGAAGCAAAAACAGCAAACAACTCAGCCTCATACAACAAACCCTCACAACAGCGGTTCCATCTCTTTTGATCAGCATGAGTCGTATAACAACCCCGATGAAACTCCAAATAAAGTTCATCCCGCCAAACAGGAAAATCATCAGAACCTTCCCCCACCAACTCCACCAAAAAATCCTCAGCAGTCGTAAACTCCAACAAAGGAAAAAAACCAGACTCCCGCCATCTTTTCCCCACCTCCAACATATCCCGACTCGGACCCCCACCATGGTCTCCCACCCCAGGCAACCACAAAACATTTTTCCTCCCAGTTTTCACCAACCATTCACAAGCAAACCTCGCCATTTTCACAACATCAATACCCTCCCCTATTGGCGGTAACATCAAACTAAAAATCCGACTTTTATCCAAACCTTCCCACCAAAAAACCTCAAAAGGAAACTCCATCAAATCATTCCAACGTAACTTTTGAGTCACAAAAAATTCCATACCCCCACCCTGCAAAATTTGCGGAAGTTGCCAACAAAAACCAAAACTATCCGGCAACCAAGCAACAAGAGAAAATCTGCCAAACTTTTCCCAAAAATAACCTTGACCATATAAAACCTGCCTAACAATTGATTCCCCACTCACCGTATTTAACTCTGGTTCTACCCACAAACCCCCAACAAATTCCCACTTTCCCAACTCAACTTGCCCTTTAATTCTATTAAATAAATCTGGTCTATTTATTTCTATCCATTCATATAGTGCCGGAGTCGAATGACAGAAAATAAGTTCAGGAAAATCATGTTGTAAACTCAATACAGACTCAAAAGTTCGTTGCGCCACTTCCCAAGTTTCTTTTACATCCCATAACCAAGCTAAATCTAAATGAGCATGACCCAATAATTTCAGTTTTAAACTATTAATATACTTCCCAGAAATTTTGACTATCTCAGCATTAGCTTTTATCAGACACTCTTCAAACTTTTCCCTCTCTCCAACTGAATGCCAATCTATCAAATTCACCGCATATTTTATTCTGTCTATATCTAAGCAATTCTCTGCCTCAAATTTTGTCAAATATTCAACCAAAATTTCTAACTCATCTGCCAGTAAACCAGGGTCTAGCTGATAATTATCCACATTTTCATACACGCACCAAGACTTTACCAAAGCTCCCCAGTCATGTACCGGACTTACCAACTTAATCCCAATTAAAAAAGTCTCCCCAATCATCGCCTTTGGAGTTAGTAAAATTCGACTCGAACAGTCAAATAAATCTCCTGTTTGTACTAATTTTCCATTCACATAAATTTCCGCAGATTCAGCCCACCAAGTTAAACCTAATCTTAAAGATAAATCAGCTAAAAAATAGTCGTTTAAGTGTGAGGGAATTATCAATTTTTGCCCTAACCATAAAATCTGTTTACCTTTTGCCCAGGCAATATGTTTTCTCTCATTTGTTACGGCTAATTCCCAAGTATCTAAATTTTCAAGTGCGGTTAAAGGTATATCTTTTTGTCGGTATCGCCATTGTGTTTGAATATCTACTTGGGTTAGTTTTCGTAGTTTCTCTATAGTTGTTGAAATTTCTCTAATAGAAAATTGCATAAAGTTTTGATTTCTTGATTATTGAATGTTTAGAAAGAGTATATAGCAGAAGAAAGAAGAAGGAAGAATAGAATAGATAGGATATAAGCGATCGCTCCACTCAACTGAGAAGAGCAAAATAAGCATTTTGTGAAGCTCAAAAAATCTGTCAGGTTTTTTCTCTTGCATTCCCCAAAAAGTTGTGAGACAATTTATATATTGGGGGTTATTCGCCCCTACGCATGACTTTTTATTCAACTAAAAACTCCACACTTTCTACGGGTAACTATATTAAAGATATAAGCGATCGCTCCACTCAATACTCAACTGAGAAGAGCAAAATAAGCATTTTGTGAAGCTCAAAAAAATCGGTCAGGTTTTGAGTCTTGCATTCCTCAAAAAATTGTGAGACAATTTATATATTAGGAGTTGTTCGCCCCTACGCATGACTTTTTATTCAACTAAAAATACCGCACTTTCTACTGATAACTATATATAGATATATAAGCGATCACTCCACTCAACTGAGAAAGTAGAAAAAGTTTTCCTGTCATCTCATCGAAAAGAAACATTTTGTGAAGCACTACTAAAAAAAGTCCGTCACGCCAAAGTTTTTTGCCTTGCATTCCTCAAAAAATTGTGAGACAATTTATGTATTAGGAGTTGCTCGCCCCTACGCATGACTTTTTATTCAACTAAAGACTCTACACTTTCTATTGATAACTATATATATAGAGATATATAAGTGATCGCTCCACTCAATTGAGAAGAGTCAAAGCAAGCATTTTGTGAAGCACAAAAAAAATCTGTCAGGTTTTGAGTCTTGCATTCTCCAAAAAATAGTGAGACAATTTATATATTAGGAGTTGTTCGCCCCTACACATGACTTTTTATTCAACTAAAAATATCCCACTTTCTACCGATAACTACTATGATTTTGTGCGACTCGTTGGCCACTAAACCAGGAAACTGGGTATAAACGGCCGTTCCAAGTCAATACATGAGGGAAACCTCGACTTGTGAATAACTCTTATATCCTTAGAGGTGAAATTCCTCCGCCTTGTTGTTAGGTAGAAAGCATAGGCCACGGAGTAGAGACTGAACATCAATCTCCGAAGCTGGCTTAAAAGCGGGAAAATACCAGTTACCAAGGAACGATACCGCAAGCAAAGGCTGACAAGTGGACGAACAGGAAGGTAATTAAACTCTCGTTACGTAGAACCATTCCAAAGGTAGCTATGGGATGTAGGACGAAAGTCAGGGGGTCTTTGGGTAGTCTTATGTTGTCGAGGCTATCAGCAACCATACCGAACCCTCCGGGAGAATTTACCCCACTAAATCAGCCGTAAAAAGGGATAAGGGAACGAGGAAACCTCCTTAAGACACCTAAGAATATAGGTCGAAATCTTAGGAAGCCATTCAAGGTCAATCTGCACTATGGTTGCAGGTCTTAGGGAAAGTAGGATTGGGTAAAAAGCATATCTATGCTGACGTACCCACTGTTAGACGTAATGTAGAGGAACGATTAGCTAATGAATAAAGCTAAAACCCTAAAAAGACGTTTGGGAAACCCAAAACCATTTTTAAGCGTGGCATGGGACACAAACGATATACCGGATGCCTGTAGTGTCAATCCAAATCTCAAATGGAAAGACATTAATTGGGAGAAGGTGGAAAAGTATGTGTTTAAGTTGCAAAAACTCATCTACAGAGCATCCAACCGTGGCGAAATCCGCAAGATGCGTAAATACCAAAGACTTCTGACCAAAAGTTATTACGCTAGGTTGCTAGCTGTTAGGCGCGTGACCCAAGATAACCAGGGCAAGAAAACTGCTGGTGTAGATGGTATTAAAAATCTACCTCCTATGCAGAGACTGAACCTGGTTGATTTACTAAACACGCGATATCTAAAAGCGAGTCCTACCCGTAGAGTCTGGATACCTAAACCAGGGAGAGATGAAAAACGTCCTTTAGGCATACCCACTATGTATGATAGAGCCTTACAAGCCTTGGTTAAGTTGGGTATGGAACCAGAGTGGGAAGCACGTTTTGAACCTAATAGCTATGGTTTTAGACCAGGGCGGTCAGCACATGATGCTATTGCAGCCATCTTTGACAGTATCAAGTTAAAACCTAAATTTGTCCTAGACGCTGACATATCCAAGTGTTTTGACCGAATTAACCATGATGCACTGTTGAGAAAAATAGCTCAATCACCTTATAGACGTTTAATCAAAGAATGGTTAAAATCTGGGGTCTTTGACAATAAACAACTCTCAAACACTGTCGAAGGTACACCACAGGGAGGGGTAATTAGTCCCCAAAAGCGCAAACATCGCCCTGCACGGTATGGAAGAAAGACTAAATGAATTTGCCAAAAATATAGACCTTAAGGACAAAAAAGGCAACCAAAAAGGTTGGCAAAATAAAATAAAAAGTCTCAATCTGATACGCTATGCTGATGATTTCGTAATCCTACACGAAGATATCAAAGTAGTGCTACAAGCAAAAACCGTAATACAGGAATGGTTAAACCAGGTAGGATTAGAACTAAAACCAGAAAAAACCAAAATTGCCCATACCTTGGAAAAATATGAGGGGAATAAACCTGGATTCGACTTTTTAGGTTTTACAATCAGGCAATGGAAAGTTAAGTCAACCAAACAAGGATTTAAAACGCTAATTAAACCATCCTCAAAGAGTATAAAAACTCACTATCAAAAACTGGCGGGTATATTTGACAAACACAAAACTGCTCCCACTAGAGCATTAATAGTCAAATTAAACCCAGTAATCAGAGGATGGTCTAACTATTTCTCAACCGTAGTCAGTAAAGAGGTATTCAGTAAAATGGATATGCTTTTATGGAAAAGATTATGGAGATGGGCAAGTAGAAGGCATCCAAATAAGTCGGCCAAATGGGTGAAGAAGAAGTATTTCCCCAACATAAAAGGAACCCGAAACTGGGTACTTAACGATGGCGAATATATACTAAGCCAGCACCTAGATGTGCCTATTGTACGACACATCAAAGTTAGAGGTAATAAATCCCCTTATGACGGCGACTGGACTTATTGGAGCAGCAGAATCGGCAAACACCCAGGCGTAAGGAAAGAAGTCACAACACTGTTAAAACGGCAAAAGAATAAATGCGCATTTTGTGGACTAACTTTTAGTCCGACTGACCTTATGGAAGTTGACCATATAAAACCAAGGTCTAAAGGTGGTGACAACACACTTAAAAACAAACAGTTGTTGCACCGACATTGCCACGATACTAAAACTGCTTTAGATAATAAAACATATCCAAAATTTAAGCCACAGGACTTACCTGAGAACTATATATGGATTGACGATATGTTAATTCTGAAGCAGGATGTACCCATGAAAAGGGACGTTTAAGAGAGGAGCCGGATGAGATGAAAGTCTCAAGTCCGGTTTTGAAGACGAGTCGGGTAGGGTAACTTACCTGGCTTAGTTTAACTAATAGAGAATCTGAAGTGATCGCTCCATTCAGTTTAGAAAGGAGAAAAAGTCTTCCTCTCAGTGGAGTCCCCAAAATCATTGTGTGAAGCACCAAAAAAAAACTGTCAGGTTTTGAGTCTTGCATTCTCCAAAAAATAGTGAGATAATTTATGTATTGGGAGTTGTTCGCCCCTACGCATGACTTTTTATTCAACTAAAACCACCGCACTTTCTACCGATAACTATAGATAGGATATAAGCGATGTAGCTACCGCACTTGTTCCGCCAAGGCTCCATTCAGTTTAGAAAGGAGAAAAAGTTTTCCTCCTGTCATTAAAAATAATCATTTTGTGAAGCACAAAAAAAATCTGTCAGGTTTTGAGCCTTGCATTCCCCAAAAAATAGTGAGACAATTTGTATATCATGAGTCATTCGCCCCTACGCATGACTTTTTATTCAACCAAAAAATCAGATCACCCTCTCATAAAAATACTCAAAAAACCCTATATTTCTTCTCCTTGAGATAGAGATGTAAAAGCAGATTCTGATTTTTTTTCTAACAACAACTTTTTTGTAACTAACTTGAGTTTTTGATGAGGTTTTCTCATGCAAAAATTTCTTTCATCAAAACCTTAGCTATTTTATAAATAAGTAAAGCCAAATCATATTTCATATTTCAATTCACTCAGAATAGAAAATTAATAAACCTATCAAAACATCTAAAATAAAAATGACATCAAGTCCTTATAAAAGTAGAATATTAAACTTTATATCTGAAAAATATCGCCAAATATTAGACCAAAGCGATCACGCCCTCAATCAAATAAAAATTGCAACAACCAACACAATTCAATTGTTACTTTATCCAATATATGTGTTGCTGCAAACCTCTCGCCTAGCAGTCAAACAACTAGAAAAAAATAGAACCGTAGAAATACCACAAATCAAAAATAAAGTCAATAATCAAAATACTAAAAATCATCAAAATACTAACCAACCCATTCACCAAGCATCACTAACAACAATACAAACTGCCACCACACCAGCATCTCAACTCTCACTAAACACCTCAACCTCCTCCCTAATAAAACCCCAATCTAAACTTTTCCCAAGACTAGATATTAAATTAGAAAATCAAGACATCCTGGCAGATAATCATCAAAAACCTGAACTTTTGACCAAAGAACAACAAAAACAACAACTTATCCTAACAGCTTACTTAGAAAACAAAACCCAATTGCAACTTCAACCATGCGCCGAAATTACACCAAACTCCCGATATATGGGAATGTTCTGGCAAATTATGGCTTGGGTACAAACCAGTAAAATAGCCTTGTGGTTCAATCTATTTGAAGAATTGAAATTACCCCTGGAGAAAAATGAACTAATTCAGCAAAAGAAGCATTACCAAACACTGCCATTATTGTCAAGTTCCAATCTAACATTCCATAACTTTATTAGCAATGTAGCTAAAAATTACCTACACCCAATTACTAGAAATCTAGGTTTAAATGGTTTGCTACCACCCTTTAATATAGAAGAATTACCCTTTGAATCATTGTTAGAAGTAAAACAAGAGGAAGACCAGGTACAGAATTCTTCTCAAAAGACCATTTTCACTTCTAATAATTCTGCCAACATAGAAACTATCAGATTTAGAGAAAATCGAGGCAGAAGCATCAAAGCTTTAACAAAGACAAATGAACAAAACTTTTCCCAGACCACAAAAAATGCCAAAGTTTCGATTCAATATTATAGTAGAGAAGATAGTAGGCCAGATTACCAGCAAGAACAAGACTGCTTAGAAGTAGCCTCAGTTTCAATAGGATATATCAAACATCCTCTAGAAGAAATATTGGCATGGGTGGATGTGGTTATGACCTGGATAGAAAAAGTATTTGCACAAGTCTGGCAATGGAGCCAAAAGAAGTTGAAAAATATTTGACACATATATTGTAGTCAAATGAGACAGTATTTAGATATGATAAGAAAGTTGTAGATTTTTCATAATCAATATCAATTTTTCACATCCTGGGAGAAAACTAATAGATGCTAACTCTAAAAATAGTCGTTAATATTGTCGTCCTCTTCTTTGTTGCATTATTCATTTTTGGATTCTTGTCCAACGATCCTGCTCGTAACCCTAGTGGTCGAGATATGGAGTAATAAAATCTCTATATTTTTAGAGACTGAGTAAAAACTTGCACCAAGATTTCAGTCAGCCTGGAAGTCCACTAATCTGATTAAGTGTTATATTCCAGGCTAGTTTTTGACATAATTTATAAAATATGATATGTAAAATCAAATTCAGTGAGTAACTGAATAATATATCTATTACCCTAAAGAGTAGAAAAAAGTAATCTCCAGGCCAAGCTAATTAGATTTTTACTCTTGAATTGATAAATATTCTGTAAAAGTTCTAACTCTTAAGTTTATGATCGACTCCGATCTTTAACCTTTGAGCTTAATGTTTCTATCTGAAATATGTCCTATCCTCTGCCCCCACCAGAACTACCTCCAATAGTCGAAACCCTCCCTTCACAAACAGTAACCCAATCTGTTATACAATCACGACAGGAAGTATATAGCCCAGTGCCAAAATCAAACCAGGGGACTGAGGAAATCATACTGTCTGTAAAAAGCACCTTCTCAGGACAAGAATTCAGACAAACCGTATTGTACAAAATTCCTAAAATTAAATCCACCTTTGACCCTGTTAGTCTAGTAAGTCCAATTCATACCACCTCAGCAAGTCTTGGACCACCTGTAGAAATAGACATATCATCAGCAGAGAAAATTTCTACTATCGAAAACCAAATTAATTTAGATAGAAAACTAACATTCTCCTCTACCTCCTTCTCAAATTTCTCCGAATATACAACCAGAAAACAAGAAGAACAAACAAGCAAACAAGCAAACTTATATAACCCCAACAGTAGAGAAATATTACAAAGTTTCAGTGAAAATACCGCAAGTACCAGAAAAAAAATAACCACCTCAGAATTTTTCAGTCAACCAGAGCAACTAGAAACACAAACACAAAAACAAACACTTAAAATAGGCCAAACAATAGAAGATAGCTCCCCAGAATTACCCAATCTTCCCCAAGAGCAACAACCTATAGACCAGCCAGATGTCCCAGAATCAAAAGAAGAAGAAACACCCATTCCCATAGCAGATCCAGAATCTCAAACCCAAGAGTCAAACGAAGAAACAGAAAATAAACAACCTATTACAGTACCCTTGCCAGCAGATGTAGTAGAAGTAACAGCAGAGCGTCAAGAATATGACGACCAACGGCGACTAATTACAGCAGAAGGTAAAGTAATAGTGCGATTTAGTCAAGGACTCGTTAACGCAGACAAAGTACAAATTAACTTAACAACTCGTCAACTCCTAGCTACAGGAAATGCTGTTTTTACTCAGGGACAACAAGTATTGCTAGGAGAACGCATGGAATATAACTTTACCCTAGACAAAGGAGTAATAGAACAAGCAAGTGGAATTATATTCGTCGGTAACGCCGAAGAAATATCCTCATCATCCCTACCCACCACAGAAGGAGTAGGAGCATTACAAGCAACATCATTAAGCGATCGCATCAGTGCTACTCAACCACCAACAAATGTAAAAGCAACTGAAGGCACAAAAGTTACATTTGAACCCAAACTAGAAGCACCCGAACAAGCGGGAACAGTTAATAGACTGCGCTTTGAAGCAGACCGCCTCAACTTATTAGGTGCAGGCACTTGGGAAGCAACAAATCTCCGACTCACCAACGATCCATTCTCACCCCCAGAAGTAGAATTAAGAAGCGAGCGTGCAACACTCAAACCCCTATCACCCTTTCAAGATGAACTAATCACCAAAAAAGCACGGTTAGTATTCGACAACCGCTTTAGTTTACCACTATTTCGCGAACGAACAATCATTGACCGTAACCAAAGAGACCCCCTACCAATTCAAATTGGTTATGACCAAGATGATAGAGGAGGATTATTTGTAGAAACCACATTTGAACCCCCACTTCAAATACCATTTCAAGTCAGACTAACTCCCCAATATTACTTAGAAAGAGCATTTTTAGGAGATGAAGGCGACTCCCCCATAGATGATAACGTCTTTGGTCTCAAAGCTTCAATCAACGGCTCCATAACCCCCACAACTCAACTAGAAGGACGAGCCACATTTCTCACCTTCAAAGACTTTCCCGACCTAGAAGAAGACGACTTTCGGGGAAGCATTAGACTAAGACAGTTATACCAAGGTTACAACTTAACAGGAGAATATAGTTATCGCGATCGCCTATTCAATGGCAGCTTAGGATTTCAAACAGTTCACAGCAGCGCAGGTGTAGTCCTTACCTCCCCCCTAATACCAGTAGGAGAAACCGGTGCCCAACTAAGTTTTCAGACAGGTTATCAAACTGTCAATGCTAGAACAGACCGTCGGGAATTATTAACAGACCTCCAACCATTTGAACCCCTACCCGATGAAAATGATGAAAATGATGACGACGATGCTAAAGCACGAGCTGACCTTGGTCGTTTCCAGAGCGTAGTCTCTCTAAGATACCCACTAACTATCTGGAGTGGAGAAGCATTGCCAGCTACCCCCACCGAAGGCTTGAGATATACCAGCAAACCAGTAGTTCCATTTGTACAAATGGTCTTAGGACTTACTGGTGCTACTAGCCTTTATAGTAACGATGACGACCAATCTTATCTTCGTGGCAGTCTTGGGTTTACTGGTCAGTTTGGACATTTTTCCAGAGACTTTTTTGATTATACTGGGTTCAACTTAACTTATAGCCAGACAGGTCTGAGTGGTCAGTCTCCTTTCTTCTTTGACCGCGTTGAAGATACAAATGTTCTCTTATTTGGTCTTGTCCAACAGATTTATAAAGGCTTTCGGGTTGGCTATCAAAGTGGAATCAACATAGAAAATGGTGATATTCTCGACGATCGTATCACATTAGAATATAGTCGTCGTACTTATGGAGTCGTATTAACTTTTAGTCCCAGACGACAAACTGGTACATTTAGCCTCCGGATCAGTGACTTCAACTGGCAAGGTGGTACAACTCCTTTCTCAGGAGAAGATATTCGACCCGTAGGTGGGGGTGTGGTTCGCTAATTATGAGGAGTCAGGAGTCATTTCAGTTATCAGTTAGCCTCCTCCGGAGGAACTGCGTTAACAGTACCTCTGCGTGTTTGCGCAGCATTCCGCAGGAAAGTATTGGGATTGAAATATTGAACTTTAATTGTCTTGGTCGATTGGATATGGCGAGGAAACTTCGCCATCCCTCGACCGCTTTTTCATACCCTTAAAAGGGCAGACTTGAGACCTGATTTTTTGGTCAGGAGGAGATAGAATCACAAAGATTTATATCATGTCCGGTAGCATCGTTTGTGTATAAAATCATTGAAGCCATTCATTCTGACTCCTGACTCCTGAATCCTAAGAAATATCCTAGCTATTTGTAGCAAATATTTATCAATTTGGTATAAATCATCAATTATTTCCCCCTACTCCCTACTCCCCACTCCCTCTTTTCCGGAGAGGTCTAATAAATTTCTCCCTGTTCCCTATTCAAAGTTTGAGCCTAGAAGTCAGCAGTTAGGTTAGTAGATGGCATAACACCACTAAAAACTAACTAATATAATGTTCGGATAATTACTTATAATAAAATTTTTGTTTGTAGTTGGGCTTTAGCCCAGAAAATACTTACTATTAGGGCTAAAGTCACACTACGAGCCTAATTATAACTGTTCTACCGAACATGATATAACTGCCAAGAACAAGTTTGGGTATGGATAGATAGAAAACAAAAATATGATACTATTTATTTAAGGATAAAAACTTAACTGAGGTAATCCCAGAGTTTCTTCCCAACCCATCATCAGATTCATACACTGAATACCCTGACCAGCTTGACCTTTAATCAAATTATCAATAGCTGACATAATAATCACTCTATCAGTACGGTGATCCACCTCAATACCAAGATAACAGAGATTAGTGCCACAAGCCCATTTAGTTTTAGGATAAGTACCACTAGGTAATACTTTCACCCAAGGGCAATTACGATAAAAAGCATTATAAATAGTCAGCAAATCTTCTCGCACTAACCCAGGGTCTCGCAGAGTACCATAAACTGTAGCTAATATTCCCCGCACCATTGGCATCAAATGGGGAGTAAATTGCACCTTCACATCATAACCAGCCAAATTACCACAAATCTGTTCAATCTCTGGAGTATGTCGATGACTAGCTACTCCATAAGCACCAATAGAATTATCCGCCTCAGCAAGTAACATATTAATAGCTGCTTTGCGACCACCTCCAGAAGTCCCCGACTTCGCATCAATAATAGCAGTGTCCGGTACTATCAAACCCTGTTTAAATAGTGGAGAAAGTGCTAAAAGACTAGCCGTGACATAGCAACCAGGACAACCTATAAGTTGAGCATTAGCAATGCGATCGCGATACAATTCTGGTAAACCGTAGACAGCCGTAGCAGCTATTTTTTTGTCTGTACGTTCTCCACCATACCAAGATTGATAAGTTTCTAGATTAGAAAATCGATAGTCAGCCGATAAGTCCAAGACTTTACACCCCTTCTCCAATAAAGTTGGTGCCATCTTCCAAGCTAAACCATTGGGAAGAGAAAGGAAGACTACCTGACATTTACTAGCTATCTTGTCCAAATCTATTGGCTCTACAATTAAATCTACAGAATGCTCCAAGTGAGGGTAGATAGAAAAAAAAGGTTTCCCCGCACTGCTGTCACCCCCCAAGTAAACAACCTCAGCCTTTGGATGATCCTCAAGCAGCTTAACAAGTTGCACCCCGCCATAGCCGGAAGCACCTACAATTCCTATTGGCACAGGTGCCGATTCATTCATAATATTAACTCCTAAGTAATTTTAGTAGCAAAAATTTTAACTTTTGCTGCATTTTAGTACTAAATTTTAATTTTGGTGATATTTAACGTTTTGTTTTATAGTTCTTGTTTTTTTGAGCATTGGGAAGATAGGTTGTAAAAAATTTTGAATTATATCAAATTTTATTAATTAGTGATGTGATTAGGATCAATTGGCCATACTAAATATAAAGAATTGTTATTTGAGTATTAAATTTTAGATCGAGATACCATAAACTTTTTCTTAGTAAATAATAAAGAATATGTTTCCAGTACATCGCCCTCCTCGTCTTCGTAACCATCCCCAGCTACGTCGTATGGTATGAGAAAACATTGTTAACACTAACGATCTAATCTATCCTCTTTTTGCTGTACCAGGAGAAAGTGTAGCCAACGAAGTGAAATCAATGCCTGGCATCTATCAACTATCAATAGACAAAATAGTTGAAGAAGCTAAGGAAGTATATGATTTAGGGATTCCCGCGATCATATTGTTTGGCATTCCTGATGATAAAGATATTTAAGCGACAGGAGCTTGGCATGACTGTGGTATCGTCCAAAAAGCTACAACGGCAGTCAAAGAAGTAGTGCCAGATTTATTAGTAGTTGTAGATACTTGTTTGTGTGAATATACTAACCATGGCCACTGTGGTTATTTAGAAGTAGGAGATTCGACAGGTCGTGTATTAAACGACCCTACCTTAGAATTGCTGAAAAAAACAGCCGTTTCTCAAGCTCAAGCAGGTATGGTTTTGTACAAGCAATTAGAACGGGTTTAGACCAAGCAGGATTTAAAAACATTCCAATTTTATCTTATGCTGCTAAATACGCTTCCTCCTACTATAGACCGTTTCGAGATGCTGCTGAGTCTGCTCCTCAATTTGGCGATCGCCGAACCCGAACCTATCAAATAGACCCAGAAAACGGTAGAGAAGCTCTCAAAGAGATTCAGCTTGATATTGCTGAAGGAGCAGATATGTTGATGGTGAAACCTGCTTTAGCTTATATGGATATTATTTGGCGAGTTAAGGAAGCAACTAATTTGCCGAATTATTAATAATTAATAATTAATAATTAAATAATTATGGTTTAAAGCCTCCCCTTGGATAGGGGAAAAAAGCGGTCGAGGGATGGCGCGATTCGGAGCGGCTCTGTCAAGAGCTAGTCCCCTCGCCATATCCAATCGACCAAGACAGCGGTCGTTTGCTTCGCAACGCTGACGCGAAACGCGACAGCGGAACGGAGTTCTCTCTTCGCAGCTTCCCCGTTGGGTGGGATGGCGCGATTCGGAGCGGCTCTGATAAGAGCGGGTCTCGGAGCTGGCCGACCATCGACCAAGAAAAGAAATAATATCTCCTTATATTCAATTCCGTAACGGTTAAAACCCGAGGTAATTATCAATTATCCATGATCAATTATCAATTAATGAACAGTAGCAGCTTACAACCTCTCTGGAGAATATTCTATGATTAAAGCTGCTGCACTAAATGGCTGGATCGATGAACAAAAAGTAGTGATGGAAACTATGACAAGTTTTAAACGTGCTGGTAGCGATTTAATCTTAACCTACCACGCCAAAGATCTTGCTAGATGGCTTCAATAGGTAAAGAATGGTTATCTATAAGATCAAGCTGTGATTAATACTCAATTTTGTCAATACTCTATAAAACCCATTTGGTATCTTTGCACGCGGTATGTGCTTTTAGCTGCGGTCTTCAGGTAGAGTCGTCGTTGGTAGGACAAGTTATAGGACTTGTGAAGTCAGGAGATTCAGAAATAGAATGGGGGAAAAAGGTAGAAAAATGCTCCCATCTCCCATCTCCCCATAAATAGATAGATCTCAAATGGGTTCTATGGAACCCATTTGGTATCATATCATGTCCGCTGATATCGTTTGTGTAAAAGTTAGCGTGAATATCTACAGGAAATTTAAGTTTTTTTCTTGCTCTTAAGCCTTCCTGCCTATTGCCTGTTGCCTACCTTTGCTATATAATACCGATGCTACCGGACATGATATCATGTCCGTTTAATAGCGATCAGGAAAAAACGGCTTCTCTATCTTCGACGGCAAATATCTTTAATTATCACTACTGCTTAAATCTCTACTACCTTATTTATAAATATTCAATCGTAAATTATACGATATCTATATCATTACCATTAGCAAGTCTTTTAAGTATTAGTTTTGATGAAAAAATCAGCCATCAAATTTAATTTTCTCATATTGCCCAACTCAAATCTCCCTTACTCCAGACTTTGATTAAAAAAAACTTAATATTGACAAAAATACCAATGAGTTCTATAAGAAAATCACTACATCCACCAATTAACACGATCGCCTAACTGCTACCTATTAAAATTGTTATCAATAAATACAATTTTAGCAAATATTTTAAATTACTATTTAAAGTTAGGCCATAACTTTGTAGAGAAAATTCCAGATATCCAGATACCTAGAATGACAGATTCATTTTCAAAAAATCCGGCTGGTAATTTAAACAAACTGATTAGATAACTTACCTTATATCTGTTTATATCCGTAACATTTTTTTTTCCTCCTCCCTCCTGAAATAATTTTGTACAAAAATAATCCTAATAGAACCTAATAGAACCTAATAAAATAAGAACTCTTGAAAATTAGGAGAGAATTTCAGAGTAACAAGAACACTTAAGTTCCACAGTATGGAAATCTAGATGATCTACTCAAATATTAGTGGCCTTAAGGCTTAGTAAAATTTTTTTTTGCACAATTGATAAATTTCAGGATATATTTTTAATAAGCCTAACAATTTTCAGTAAAATTGATTTACTATATTACAAAGAGAAGGAGAATTATTAAGAACTATGGTTGAAAATCCAGAAACTCCATTAACGGGAAAAACTTTACTTCAAAAGGTAAAAGAATTTGCTCACTTACCACGAAGGGAAACTGCTAAACGTTGTGGATATTACACAGTTACAAAAAATGAAGAAACTCGTGTTAATCTCACAGATTTTTATGATGCAGTTCTAGCAGCAAAAGGAGTTGATTTAGATCCTGACGGTAGTAAAGATGGGCGTGGTAGAGAACCAACTTATCGAGTTAGCGTTCATAGAAATGGCCAAATTGTCATAGGAGCAACTTATACTACATCTATGGGATTAAAACCAGGAGATGAATTTGAAATAAAGCTAGGATACAAACACATTCATTTAATTCAAGTAGAAGATGAGAAGGTCGATGAGACTAATGGTAATGGCTCACAGATAGAAGAATAAATGGAATGGAGAAGCCGAGGAATTGTAATTGACTAGGATTTGGAGATTAATTTTACCTCTAAAATAATTACCTAGTTAATATATAAATATTGTCATAATTCCCGGATTCTCCCTAATTTATTCTTTCTCTAGAGGTAAAAATTGAAATAAAAAATGTATATTTTTAGTTGACTCTGCAAATAACCTGACTAATTGGGAGCAATAATAGTTTCCCAAAAACCTTGTCAAACCTTTCTATAAGTGCTAATATATAGTCAGTAAAGTTTGATAAGGTATGAAAAAATATGTCACGCCATGCATAGGCGGCAGGGTATTATGGTGTCAACATCAGCACCCTTAGGCGATGGGATAATGAAGGAAAGCTTGATAGCATCAGAACTCCAGGAAACCAGCGACGATTCTGCATTGATGAAGAAAATCCCAAAAGTAAGCCAGTTATCGCTTATGCAAGAGTCTCTAGTCATAGCCAACGAGATGACCTTGACCGACAAATTGAGTTTCTACGCGCAAAGTACCCAAACGCTGAACTTGTTTGTGAAATTGGAAGTGGGCTCAATTTTAAACGGCGTAAATTCCTCAAAATATTGGAACGAATATGTGCAAGTGATATCTCAACACTTGTCGTCGCTTACGCCGATAGAGCAGTTCGATTTGGATTCCCACTTATTGAATGGTTATGTCAGCAAAATGGGGTCAAGCTCCTGGTTCTCAACCAGAGAAACTTATCTCCAGAGGCAGAACTCGTTGAAGATATCTTGTCCATCCTCCATTGCTTTAGTGCAAGGCTTTACGGACTCAGAAAATACCAAAAGCAAGTCAGTAAAGCGATTCAAGACAAAACCTCGGAACCAGACCCGGAAGTTGACACCAAACAGTGTCAGGAAGCTCAGGGTATTTCCATCTAACAAACTGCATAAAGTCTGGAAACGTTGGATTAGTGCTTATCGTTGGATATACAATTGGACGATTGCCCAACTCAGAGACGGCAGCAAAGCAAGTGCTTACGATTTGCAAAAGTTAGCTCGCGATGCAGAACGTCCAGATTGGGTTAAAGAATTGCCTGGACATCAATTACAAGAAGCGGTCGCTGATGCTGTAGATGCTCACAAACAAGCTATGGCTAATGGTGGTATAGCAAACTTTAAATCTTGCCGTCAACCCTCTCAAGTAATCAAGTTCAAAGCTGGTGACTACAAGAAAAACTACTGGTATCCCACCAAGGTGAAGGGATTGACCTATCGCTCACCAGAGGGTTTTCCTGCTGAATGTAGTTATGGTACCCAATTGGTTTTTGAGCGGGGAAAATGGTATGGTATTTTCCCAGAGTATAAACAACCTATTCCCACCTCACGATCAAAAGTTATTGCTCTTGACCCTGGAGTGCGTACCTTTTTAACGGGATTTGACTCGGAAAAGATTGTTGAGTTCGGTAACGGCGATATGGGTAAAATTCAAAGGCTTTGTTCCCATTTAGATAATTTAATGAGTCGCATTGACTTAAGCGTGGTGAAACGTCAACGACGAGCAATGCGTAAAGCAAGTTATCGCATTAGGGAAAGAATTCAAAGCTTAGTTAAGGATTTGCACAATAAAGTAGCACAATTTCTTGTAAACCACTACAAAATCATCTTTATGCCGACATTTGCTACTTCAGAAATGGTAGTCAAATCCGGTCGAAAACTAAATAAACGCACGGCTCGAAATATGCTCTCATGGAGTCATTATAAGTTTCAGCAGCATTTAATTCAGATGGCTAATCGACATAATGTTTTAGTAGTATTGTGTAATGAATCCTACACTTCAAAAACTTGCCCTGAATGCGGTCATGTTCACAAGCAACTAGGTGGAAATAAACGGTTTCATTGCCCGAAATGTGGCTATAGTGCCCATAGGGATTGGAACGGCGCTCGTAATATTATGTTGCGAGCTTTGCAGGACTAGGCGAACAGCCATCACTTTGATCGGTGATGCTATACAGATTCAAGGTGAATAGCTTTGAGTAGGTTAAATGTTGCACTAGAGTTACCAGTCCCAGACCACAGTACTTTTTCTCGTCGCTTGGGTAAATTGAACATAGAAATACCAGTAATTCCAGCAACAGAAGCAATTCACCTGGTGGTAGATTCGACGGGAGTCAAAGTTTATGGGAGTTGGTGAGTGGAAAACAAGAGTTCATGGAGTAGGTAAACGTCGTACATGGCGTAAGTTGCATCTAGGTGTGAATGAGGCAACAGGGCAAATATTAACTGCAGTGGTTAGTACCAACGATGTCAGTGACGACCAAGTATTTTGCCAACCCCCGATCTGGGAATAGAAAGCAAGATAGGTCAAGTGTCAGGTGATGGAGTCTATGACAAACGCAAGTGCTACTCCGCAGCTAGTCACAGAGGAGCCAAACCAACCATACCACCCCGTAAAAATGCAGTCATCTGGCATCATGGTAATTGCAATAGTCCACCTCATCCTAGGGACGAGAACCTCAGAGAGATTCGCATCTGTGGAGGTAAAAAGCGAGTGCTTAATTCGCCGTCGCACGGCGAATGTAAGAAGCACTCAAGACAGTGGAAACGTGAGAGTGGATATCACCGACGTTCTCGCTTCACAAACAACTATGTTTAGCGGCTCAAGTAATATTTGGAGGTAAGTTACGACGACGGAAATTCCACAATCAGGCAGTGGAATTGTTCGTAGAATGTGCCATACTTAATCGTATGATACAGAATTGTCAGCCAGAAAGCTACAAAGTAGAATTCGCTCTTCACTAATTAACTTCTCTTCTGGGGAGGAGTTGCGATCGCCTGTTCATGCAACAAAGCCTTAATTAGGTATAAAAATATTCTCCATCTTCACCATTGCCAAATCTTTATAACTGCTTTTCCTCCTATACGTCGCTCTACCGATAGCTCCCCTACCTGACTCGATCCTCCTACGTTCAAAAGATTTTATACCGATGCTACCGGATTTGATATTACTCCTGATAGTAAGGGCAGCGATCGCATAGATAAGTAGATATATTGGTAGTGGTGCATTGTAATTTTTTCGGTAACGGTATAGCAAGCATTTCAGCCACGATTCACCATTACTATACAGGACTACCCGCAAACAGGAGGAATGAGCGATGAGGAATTACAGAGGATATAGTCGGAACAATTGTTCTGAGATTTTTCTGCCCTTGTCTGCTAAAAATCTTGACATTTTCAGCTTAAGGGAGCAAAAACCTTGCACTTTTTCAGTACACGCCTTGGCTAATATCTTTATATATCAATGCTTTTAGATTTAATCAGCAAGCCCTAAATAGGTCTATCCTCACCCATGACAATATCCACCAGTATGTCTGTCCAGTTTTAAGTTGAACAAACGCATATCACCACAACTATTCTCGTTTCTAGTTCATAAGGGCTGGCGGTTGTTGGCCTCGCTCTACCCAAGTCCGTCTCATCAATGGATGAAGGCCAATAGTATGGTGGGACTTTTCGCAAATTCAGTTAAAAATTGTCAACGATTGGATAATAATTGCTGAGTTAATGATAGGTTAAAACTTTAGCTATGAATAGCCAAAAATTGAGGAAAAATCTATGGCAGTGCAACCACCTCCACCTCCATCTATTACTCCACGCCAGATGAATTTGTTGCGGATTGTTGCTTATATGGCATGGTCTGACGGACAACTGGCACAAGAAGAAGTGGACTTAATGTTAAATCGATTTAGTAGTCTTTTTGCTACAGGAGATCAGCAGCAACAACTTCAGGAAGAATTAAGGGATTATTTCATGCAAAATATCCCATTAGGGGAGTCAATTCCTAAATTAGAATCCCAACAAGAACGGGAACTGGTGCTAAAGTTGGGTTACGAAGTAATTGCTTGTAGTGCTCGTACTCCTGAAGAACCAAATATTAATGAAGATGAAGAAGCTGCTTATGAAAATTTAAAGCAATTGCTGAATCTTCCAGGTGATATAGTGGAGCGTATAGAAACTGAGGTAAAAACTGAACTGAGTAACCAAGAGGGAATAGTTGAGATGATGACTCGTGGTTTACAGGAATTTATGCAAAATTAATGGATTGATGGTCAATGTAGCAACTCATCTATTGTTGCTTTTTCCCTCTTTATACTTTTTCTATAATAGAAAGTATAAAGAGGGTATGTTTTAGTTTATTTTGCTAAATTGAAAAGTCAAATTATTGCTATAATTGAAGCTTGAGAATTTGAGAATATCTTAAGCAAATTTAAGAATGTATAGCAGAAGGAATAAAGAAGAAGGAAGAAGAAAAAAATAATTCTCTGAGATAAAATAATTGGCAATCCTGCAACCGTAATGGTATTGATTGAACTTGGGACAAATTACCTCAGCTCCAATTAAAAGAAAGCGGTCGAGGGATGGTGTTAGCAGAGCGGCTCTGTCAAGAGTGGGTTTCTTCGCCATATCCAATCAACCAAGAGAGAGGATATATTTCGGTTTCTTTCCTACTCACAGTTTTTTCCACTCCCCATCTCCCCATTTCCCTATCTTCTCATCTCCCTCTACCATTACTATGCACCACTACCAAATAATTTAATTTTAGACTGGTACTTTCTGAAGATTTAGCTTACAAAAAATGCAAAAGTACACAACTAAAAATTATCGAAAAATTGAACAGTAAAAAGGAGAGATTAGTTTCTCTCCTATTGAAAATAACAATTTAACTTGGTTTTTGGGAAATCATACCTGTTTGACGCGCATAGGCAAAAAGACCACCAGCATCAATGACAGGTTTTACTTCTCCTAAAGACTTCAATTGATAAGTCATACCAAGAGTATGATTGGTTAACTGATTTTCTTCAAAATCAATAGTAACTTCCTGACCAGTTTCAAATAACTCACATAGGCGATCAACAGACTCCCAAGGATATAACTCCCCAGTGGCTGAACAATTGCGAAAAAAGATGCGAGCATAAGATTGAGACACTACTGCTTGGACACCAGAAGCACCCAAGGCGATAGGTGCGTGTTCCCGCGAAGACCCACAACCAAAGTTTTCTCCAGCCACAATGATTGGATAGTGAGTTTTCATTTCTCCCGGTGAGATAAACTTACCGTAGCGATCGGGCAACCCACATAGAGCATAACTGCCTAACTTTTCATATTCATCTATCTTGGAAGGAACCAAAGTCAGGTACTCGGCGGGAATAATTTGGTCGGTATCAATATTGTCATCTACTACAAATATTTTGCCACTTAGGGATTGGCCCATAGTCAATTTCCTGTTTTCCCTCTATTGCTGTCGCAAATTATAACATAATACCAATTTTATGTGAGGCTGCACAGAATTAGGTAGTAGGTGTTTAGTATTATACCAATTTTATGTGAAGTGGCACAGAATTATGAAATTTATTAATTTGTCTATCTCGATCTAAAGTCAACCCTGATCGAGATATTATTCTATGCAGCTTAGAAATGAATTTGGTATAAGATTCTCAACTTTAATAACTAATACTGTCTGACTTCCTAAAAAGTGATAATTCTGTTCCTATCTACTCTTAAGAGAAAGGTATAAAATTATTGATATTTGATTTGATTTGATTGCTTTATTTTCGGTATTATAGTGATTTTAACATAGATAAACTAAAGTATAAAAATGTTTTTGCTACTCCCTACTCCCTGCTCCCTAAACAAAAATAATCTTGTAGTCTACTTAAATGAAAAGCGCTGTAAGTGTGAAGTTTGACCAAGAAAGTTTAGATCGATTAAAAATCATATTTAATTATCTGAGCTAACTATTAAATAAATTGCAGTAACTACCAATGACAGATCGAATTAACGATATATTTATACAAGCACGTCAAGGAAGTGTGGCAGCTATTATTCAAGTTCTTAATCAACAGCTTGCTACATTAGATGTAAGAATTAGAGCTATATTTTCTGATGGTGTTTTACAACTTTTATGTGAAGCACCCCAGATTGAACAATTGGAACAGTCTAACCTTGTACAGCAAGTTAAGCATATTCTCGAAGACATCTCACCTCGTAATATCCGAAAAGTAAATATTAATAGTAGAATTGTCCAAGAACAGCAATTACTATGGCTGGATGAAATTACTAAAGACCCAAAAGATAAGTTGCTCTGGTCTCAACAAATTACTTTGGCTAGGCCCAATATTGTTAAACAAATAGCACGTCATTTTCAGACAAGTAAGCCTAAACCAACCCCCATATATCTATCTAAAAGTGTCGATCGCGCTCAAATGCAAAAGCAAAATCAATTCCAACTGGGCATGATGGGTGGTTTTTTTCTAAGTCTTTTAATGCTAGTTTTGGGCATCCAAGTTAATAAATGGCTAAACTTTTCTAGGTTAGATAGAATATCAACTACAGAAAATACAACCTTACAGTCTTCCGACCCCACTATTAAAAATTCAGAGGATACTATAGCTGAGTCGAAAGAAGCTTTTGCTCAAGCGGTGCGACTTGCTCAAGAAGCTGCTGCTGATGGTAAAGTAGCTCAGTCTCAGGAGGAGTGGATAGCGATCGCCTCCAAATGGCAACAGGCATCACAACTAATGGCCTCTGTTTCTCCAAATTACTCACGCTATGATGTGGCAGTCAATAGGGCTGAACTTTATCAAAAATACAGCGATATAGCTAAACAAGAAGCGAACAAAATATAAGAAATTATCTATTTATTTCTGTATCATTTGTATCATTTTTTTACCAAATTCAAAAAATTACTCGACATCTCATAGTGGAAGCAAGAAAGAAGAAAGAAGAAAGAAGAAGGCAGAAGGAAAAATATTGCGTTGTCTGAGTTTTAAGCTTTTGATATGTCCGCGCCCTTTCCTTCAACTGCTATATCTCTTAACTCCTGACTCCTGACTTCGGACTCCTCTCTATCTAGATGAAATTGGTCTTAATTTACCCATCTTCCGGAATTTTCGTTTCCCAGTTACCAGATAGCTTCCGTTGAAAGTCCCCGTGTTTTAACTGGGGGATGAAAACGAGCCAGTCGTTTAGACTAGACAACTTTAATTGTCCTGTGCTATTGTAATGGACAATCAGTTTTCCAACGCCTTTTTAAATGTACTGTTGTCAACAAGTTTTAGTAGGTAAAAATCCTGAGTTAATTGCAACTTTAACATTCTTATGTAAACAGTCTCACAAGCTAACTAACATGGGAATATATTATGCTCGGCAATTATATTTTAAGTCGAGAAAAGGTATTGGTAAGTTTGACTTAGAAAAGGTCTACAAAAACAACAATCACTATAAAGTTTTACATTCTCAAGCAGCACAACAAGTATTGAGGACTGTAGCTGAATCATTTAGGTCTTATTATGGTCTTATTATTGCCTATAGTTCAGGTAAAATAACAAACAGACCCAGAATACCTAACTATAGAAAGAAAGGAAAAGGAGGATTATCTACAGTTAGTTATCCGGCTCAAGCATTAAAGCTTAAAGGTAATCAAATTAGAGTACCACTAGGTAATACCTGTAAACGCTGGTTTGGCACTGATAGTTTTTATATCCCCATGGCTAGCAACCTCAATTTTTCTGCTCTCAAGGAACTGATAATTCTACCAATAAATAGATGTTTTTACTATGAATTTGTCTATCAAAAAGAATTAGTTAAGCCTCAATTAAATCAAGAAAATGTATTGGGAATAGACCACGGTGTCAATAATTGGTTGACCTGTTTATCTAATGTAGGTACTAGCGCGGGTTGTAGATGGTAAACATCTCAAATCAATGAATCGTTGGTACAACAAACAAGTATCAACCATTAAAGAAAATCAACCTCAAGAATTTTGGTCAAATAAACTAGCTGCCATGACAGAAAAGCGTAACCGCAAAATCCGATTTGGGTATTAATAAAGCAGCCAGGATAGTAATTAATCATTGCGCACAAAAATCATATTGGTACAATTGTTTTTGGTTGGAATCAAGGTCAGAAAAATCAAATAGAATTAGGAAAGAAAAGTAATTCATAATTTGTACCAATTCCGACAGCTAGACTCAAAGAAAGAATAGCTCAATTATGTTCTGAATATGGAATAATATTTATAGAAACAACAAGAGAGTTATACAAGTATTGCTTCATTTTTAGATGGTGATAATCTGCCTATTTATGGTGAAAAACCCAATGATCGGAAACCATCAGGAAAAAGAATAAAGCGATGCAGCGCCGCCAAAGGGGGTTTCCCCCATGAGCGACTGCATCAAGACAGCGTGGTTTATATAAAAGTTGTAATAATTGGTTAATTAATGCAGACTGTAATGGGGCTGCAAATATTATCAGAAAAGTAAGCAGAAGGTTAGGTTTAGACTACCGCCGACTGTGTAGGGGCACTTTGACTTGTCCCCAAAGAATATATCTTTGGTCAGAATCATGAGAAACGAAGCAATCAGGATTTATCCTGTTGCGTAGTATCAACTTAGAATCCTCTTGGCTTCAGTCAGGGGAGTAGTCAAAATCAATGGACGGTGGATAGATTTACATAACTTTATAGTATGCTCACTCAAGATGCTTCTAAGTCCCTTCGTTGGCAACGCACTCAATATTCTCCTCTCACCAGAAAAATAGATGTTTTTAGTGCCTTCGGAAAATTTTTTTTCTTTTTATGGTGGGATAATTTATTTCAAAATAAGTCTGCCTCTGTGAGAAAGCTTCGTGCTCAGTGGTTGGTCAAAACTATGCTAGATTTAGGCCCAACTTTTATCAAAATAGGTCAGTCTTTATCCACGCGGGCTGACATATTACCAAAAGAATATGTGGAGGAGTTAGGAAAATTACAAGATCAAGTCCCTTCTTTTGAAACGACCGAAGCGATCGCTATTATTGAGTCTGAACTTGGCAACTCTCTTTATTCTCTCTATCGAGATTTTCAAGAACGTCCCATTGCTGCAGCTAGTCTTGGACAAGTACATAAAGCAAAGTTACAAACGGGTGAGGAAGTTGTAGTTAAGGTACAGCGCCCTGGATTAAAATCTTTATTTGATTTGGACGTAAAGGTGGTCAAAAATGTTATCCGTTTTTGTCAAAAGTATTTTGCCTGGGCTAAGAAGTATGAATTAGATGCTATTTATTATGATTTTTTTAAAATTCTCTATCAAGAAATTGATTATGTGAATGAGGGTAAAAATGCTGACCGTTTTCGGGAAAATTTTAAAGATTATTCGGAAATAATTGTACCTCTTGTTTATTGGAATTATACTACGGAAAAAGTTATTACTCTTGAGTATTTACCGGGAATCAAAATTAACGACAAAGTACGACTAGAAGCTTGTAATATTAATCCAAAAGGGATTAATCAAATAGGAGTTTGTTGTTATTTAAAGCAATTATTATTAGATGGGTTTTTTCAAGCAGACCCTCATCCAGGAAATTTAGCTGTTAGTTTAGATGGTGGTGTGATTTTTTATGATTTTGGCATGATGGCTGAGGTAAGGTCTTTGACGAAAGACCAGATGATTAAAACGTTTTTTGCTATTCTTAGAAAAGATGTTGACCAGGTGCTTAATACTTTGATTACTATTGGTTTAATTGAACCAATGCCGGATATTATGCCTGTAAAAAGATTAGTGAATTTTCTATTGGAAAATTTTACAGATAAACCTGTCGATTTTTATAATTTTGATGAAATTAAGGAAGAACTTTATGTTTTGTTTGAGCAGCAACCATTTAGATTACCTTCCCAAATGATTTTTATTCTGAAGTCTATATCTACTTTAGATGGTATTGCTAGGGAACTCGATCCTGACTATAGTTTGGTTACTTGCGCTCAACCTTTTGTCAAAAGTATTACTGTTGCTCAAGGTAGAGGTAGAGTTGTAGGAGAATTGGCAAAACAAACAAGAGATTTTATTAAGTATAAGTTACAGCAGCCTAGTAAAAGTGAAGTTTTAATCCGTCAATTAGAAACGAAAATTGAAGATGGGGAAATTCAATTTCGAGTTCGGTCTATTGAAAATGATCGATTATTAAAACGAATTAATTTAGCTTTAAAAATTTTGATTTATACTTGTTTTTCTGGTTTTACTTTCCTCTCAGCTTCAGTTTTATTTGTAGGAGGATTTATTAAGGCAGCAATAGTAGTTTGTATATTGTCAGGATTAGGATTTATCTTAGTTTTAAAGTCAGGATTTCAGTTATCTTTCAGAGAAAAATTAGACAAAATGCCAGATAAGTGAATCTTTATATATCTGAATTTTGTGCAGATAAAATAGTTAGCATTCAACGGTCAATTAAATACTTCGACAGAACTAATTTAATATTTTGAGGAGGTAGGCAAGAGGTAATCATTTTTATAGTTTATTCGCAAATACACAAATAATTTTGTCTACCTAATTATTCGCTCAGAGATATTTGACTTTCTATTTTCAGTACTGAGTCCATAATTAATTCTGAGAAAATTAACTAAGACGTTATAGATATTTGACTTTCTATTTTCAGTACTGAGTCCATAATTAATTCTGAGAAAATTAACTAAGACGTTATAGATATTTGACTTTCTATTTTCAGTACTGAGTCCATAATTAATTCTGAGAAAATTAACTAAGACGTTATAGATATTTGACTTTCTATTTTCAGTACTGAGTCCATAATTAATTCTGAGAAAATTAACTAAGACGTTATAGATATTTGACTTTCTATTTTCAGTACTGAGTCCATGATTAATTCTGAGCAAATTAACTCAGACATTATAGATATTTGACTTTCTATTGTGATGAGTGAGTCCATGATTAATTCTGAGGAAATTAACTAAGACGTTATAGATATTTGACTTTCTATTTTCAGTACTGAGTCCATAATTAATTCTCAGTAAATTAACAGGACCTACCCATGCAACTCCCTTAAAAACTCCATATGTAGGAGTGAATGTCATTTTCCCTCACTCGATAAGCGTGTCCGTGCGTAAGTCCTGATTAACTAAGACGTTATAGATATTTGACTTTTCTATTTTCAGTACTGAGTCCATAATTAATTCTGAGTAAATTAACTAAGACGTTATAGATATTTGACTTTCTATTGTGATGAGTGAGTCTCTGATTAATTCTGAGCAAATTAACTAAGACGTTATAGATATTTGACTTTCTATTTTCAGTACTGAGTCCATAATTAATTCTGAGAAAATTAACTAAGACGTTATAGATATTTGACTTT
>NZ_JAAHGO010000015.1:182998-205223 GCF_010672455.1 Okeania sp. SIO2C9
AGTGAGTCTCTGATTAATTCTGAGCAAATTAACTAAGACGTTATAGATATTTGACTTTCTATTTTCAGTACTGAGTCCATAATTAATTCTGAGAAAATTAACTAAGACGTTATAGATATTTGACTTTCTATTGTGATGAGTGAGTCTCTGATTAATTCTGAGGAAATTAACTAAGACGTTATAGATATTTGACTTTTCTATTTTCAGTACTGAGTCCATAATTAATTCTGAGTAAATTAACTAAGACGTTATAGATATTTGACTTTTCTATTTTCAGTACTGAGTCCATAATTAATTCTGAGGAAATTAACTAAGACGTTATAGATATTTGACTTTTCTATTTTCAGTACTGAGTCCATAATTAATTCTGAGTAAATTAACTAAGACGTTATAGATATTTGACTTTCTATTTTCAGTACTAAGTCTCTGATTAATTCTGAGTAAATTAACTAAGACGTTATAGATATTTGACTTTCTATTTTCAGTACTAAGTCTCTGATTAATTCTGAGTAAATTAACTAAGACGTTATAGATATTAGGACTTACGCAAATTTACCTTTAAAGTACCACCTGTAGGGGCGAATGGCATTGGCGTTCCGCCAAGCTCCGCTAACGCACTAGCTATATGTAGAGTATATGGGTAAGTCCTGATATTTGACTTTCTATTTTCAGTACTAAGTCTCTGATTAATTCTGAGTAAATTAACTAAGACGTTATAGATAATGATAATATCAAGACGTTCATATAGTTTTCTTGATTTATCAGTAAAAATGTCTCCAGAAAAATTTTTGTCATCCTCTGTTTGGCGTACCAGAATCAAGACCTACTTCAAACTCATGGATGTTGATAAAAATGGGGTTTTAACCCTTTCCGACTTTGAAGAAATTGCAAATCGTTTAATTCAACTTCAAAATGATTCATCAAAGAATGAAGAAATTCGCCAGATGTGTCATTCTCTCTTTCAATATTTTATGGCTGGAGGGGGACCAGTTGATAGTAACACTCGAATTAGCGAAGAAGATTTGATTGCTAATGTTGCAAAGATCGTATCCTTAACTGAACTAGATAAAGCACTTGCATTATCTAGGCACAAAAACGAACTCTTCTTCGATATTATAGACACCGATCACTCTGGACAAATATCCCGCGAAGAGTACCGGAAGTACCTGGCAGTATACACGGGAGTAGAACAACCTGACCGTGCTGACCAAGCTTTTGATACCATTGACTCAGATAAGTCAGGTTCCATCAGTCGTGAGGAGTTTGTCGAAGCTCATAGACGCTACTGGTATGAAATTGGCGATGAAAAAGATAATTCTCCTCTTCCCTATGGACAATTAATCGATTCATAGAACTTTAGTTAGTAATGATAAACAAGTAGCGGTTTTGGTCGGAATCTTTTTCTAAAAAAGAAGTTTTACCGACCTGCCTAACTATCTTTGATATAACTACTAAAGTTTTTTCACAACACAATTATTTTGTCATATCAAATCCGCTGGCTTTGGAGTAATATAATTCTACCGTCAGTAGGGGCGAACGGCGGTTCGCCCCTACAATATTGACTACTCTTTCCTAATCCTTAATTATACCAATGCTACCGGATTTGATATCATATATTATTTTGACTTTGGGAATAGTAGTTTTGACTAATTTATTTCTGAGGACTTCTCCTAAAATCAGAGGAAATTAGAGAATCAAAAACCGATTACTTTACCGAATAATTAATAATTATTAATTAAATAATTCAGCTTTATTAGCGTTCCCTTTCAAGGGGAAAAAAAGAAATAATATGGGTAAATATCATATTTGCAAAAATACTTTTTTCCTATATTCCTATATATAGCCATTTAACTTTTAGATTGAGACAAAACTTTCTTGCTATGAGGGAGTTTCAGGCGAAAAAACGTCTCATCTTTAAGTTAAACTACTAATATCCCTGTTCCCTTTTCCCTGTTCCCTAAAAGCGATAAATTTTTGGCTTTATTCACGCATTGAGATGCACCCAATAATATTTCCTGATATTCAATTCCGTAACGGTTTTAACCAGAGGTAATTATCCATTATCCATTAATGAATTCTTACCTCTGCATAGATAATGATAATATCAAGACATTCATATAGTTTTCTTGAATTATTAGTAAAAATGTCTCCAGAAAAATTTGTTTCATCCCATGTTTGGCGTGCCAGAATGAAGACCTACTTCAAACTGATGGATGTTGATAAAAATGGGGTTTTAACCCTTTCCGACTTTGAAGAAATTGCAAATCGTTTAATTCAACTTCAAAATGATTCATCAAAGAATGAAGAAATTCGCGAGATGTGTCATTCTCTGTTTCAGTATTTTATGGCTGGAGGGGGACCAGTTGATAGTAACACTCGAATTAGCGAAGAAGATTTGATTATTAATGTTGCAAAGACCGTATCATTATCATTAGCTGAATCACCAGATAAAATATATGAAGTAGGCAGACATAAAAACGAGCTTTTCTTCGATATTATTGACACCGATCATTCTGGGGAAATATCTCGCGAAGAGTACCGAAAGTACCTGGCAGTATACACTGGAGAAGAAAAGTCTGACAATGCTGACCAAGCTTTCGATAGTATCGACTCAGATGGCTCAGGTTCCATCAGTCGCGAGGAGTTTGTCGAAGCTCATATACACTACTGGTTTGACATTGGGGGTGATAAAGATAATTCTCCCCTTCCCTATGGAAAATTAGTCACTTCATAGCAGAAAGTTATCAAGATTTTTTTTTATTACTAACAGGACTTACGCAAAATACGAAATTATACACCACCTGTAGGGGTAAACGGCCTTTTTCCTGATTATATGTGGTGGTTATGCGTAAGTCCTGACTAAATTTATCCTTATCTCAAAGAGATACTTACTTAATTTTCTGTACATTACTTTACAGAGGTTGAATTATTAATGAATAAGCAGGATATAATTGAACAATTATCTTTCTTTAGTTGAACATATTGAAGGAGCTTATTTTCAAGAAACCTATCGCTTTGATTTAACTATCAATACTGATAGGGAAGGAAGTTAAATAAGATTACTTATTTCCATTTATTATCTGCTTACTGATGACCGCCGAGTTGACCACTTTCATAAGAATAAATCAGATATTATTCATTATTTTCATGGTGGTTCTCCTATAACTTATTTAGTTCTTGCACTAAACGGAAAATTATCAAAATTTAAACTTAGCTTTGATGTTACTAAAGGTCATCTTCCTCAACTATTAGTACCAAAAGATTGTTGGAAAGCAGCAATACTTGAAGAGGGTGAATTTGGTTTACTTGGAGAAGCTGTTGCTCCAGGGTTTGAATATCAAGATATGGAAATAGCTAAACCCGATTATTTTAAAGTTAATTTTCCTGATTTGTGGGATGAACTTTCCCCTTATGTCAAACAGTAAATTCTCATTTGTACTTGATTTGAAATTTATGAAATCTAGAGGAAGTCTGTTCCGCTTAGTAGGTTTGTTAAAAGGTTGTCTGATTCTATGAAAAAATCAAGACAAAAATTAGCAGTAGATTGAGCTTCACTACCTCGCAAAACCCAGGTTACTAAACTGCGATCACCAAACATTTCATCTTCTAAATATCTAAAAAATTTTGCCCGGACAGAAAGGAAAATGAGCTTGGATTTTCAAACCAACTCTGACAGTATAATGTTAATTGGCGTTGTTTACCCAAGGCAAACGCATCTAAATTCTGGAACCTTCTACGGTTAAGCTTTAGAGAAGCGATAAATATAAATACTCATAACCCTAACATCCTTGCCCTGTTAGAACTTCAAAATAAGATGTGTTTGCCCTGCTTTCCCGAAAACCGAAAAATCTACCTTTACCTACCACACAAACAACTTTTTGTCAAAACAGCTAAAAACGACCAAAGAAAAATTAGTCATTTTGAGCAAATAAAATTAAAAGAAAGATCGGACAAGACAACGCTAAAATAGGAATTAACAGCCTTAAAACTCAATCAAGATATAAAATAAGCCAATTTTATCACAAGTATAGAATATCACAAAATCAAAAAAAACCCCTAAAAAGATTGAAACCTGGTTAATCAACTCAGAAAAATTTCCCCATTTAAAAATCAGACCAAAACGGTAAAGTTTAAAATATTAAAACCAAAAACATAAATCTATAACTAAATCTAATTTAAACCTCCAAAACAAAATATTATCAACCAAATCAAAAATGCTAAAATCTTGGTCAAAAGAGTGCTTTGAGATTGACAGCGCTTTGCTGAAAAAGTCTTTTTCAGAAGTGGGGGAGTAGAGAGTAATTAGGGGAAATGAGGAATTAATAGTTGTGCATCAGTAAAGTGTGGGATAAGTAAGTATGGCTGGCAAATCTAATCTAAAAGCACTGATATATAAAAAAATTGGGGTTGCACATTATGGAATGATATTGCCAAAAATGAGTTGATAATTTGACTATAAAAAACCTAATATTAATCATTCTGGCAATTCTCAAATCCAAAATTATGTTCATCAAAAATGTCAAATCATTCGTAACTGTGCAACGCCAAAAATTTAGCATTTTGGCAGCCAAAAAAGTGCAAATATTTAAGCTTGAGCAACCAAAAAGTTAGGAAAAGATACAGGTAGAATTATTTCTGCTACTTCCTCTGTCTCCCCACCCTCCCCACACTTCCCACCCTCCCCACACTTTCTTGACGCACAACCGAATTAATTAAGAAATAGTCTGATATTGTCGCTCGTGATTTTTCTGCTATCCCCCCTGCCTTTTATGCTAAGTTTTTTAGAGTTTTCAACCTGATACCAGGCACTTTTTTCAATCCTTTAAAGGCTAAAACCTCTATATGTAAGTGCTTTGAGATTTAATCAGCAGAGCAATCAATTATATACACAAATTTTTAGGCTGATAGCTGAACCGTGCTCTAGCTGATAGCTAGTTAATTAGAGAATTTTTTTCCCAACTCAGACTGAATTTTTTCTACTTGCAAATCACGACCAATAAAAACTAACTTAGTCTCCCTAACTTCTTCTTTTTGCCACTGACGGTCATAGAAATAATCAAAGCGCGAACCTACTCCTTGTAAAACTAAACGCATTGGTTTATTCGGTACCGCAACAAAACCTTTAATCCGATAAATTTCATCATTTATAGCTAACCTTTTCAACTTTTCTACTAACTCTTTCGGTTCAAATTCTTGGTCTAAAATTAAATTAACAGAATTAATTTCATCATCATGTTCGTGGTCTTCCTCCGTATCATGGTGACTAGGGCGAGCATCCAAATTATCTTCAACTGCTGCATTAAATCCTAACAATACATCCGGACTAATTTCTCCCCCAATACAAGGAACTATTTTTACAGTTTTAGGCAACTGTTCTTTTAACCAATTTTGTACTTTATTTAAAGTAGCTTCATCAACCATATCAACCTTAGTTAATAACACCATATCGGCACAAGCTAACTGGTCTTCAAATAATTCCTCAATTGGTGTTTCATGATCTAAATTCGGGTCAGCTTGACGTTGAGCTTCTAAAGCATCAATATCTCCTACCAAAGTACCATTTGCTACTGCTTCACAATCAACAACAGTAACAACTCCATCTACAGTTGCATAAGTCTTAATTTCCGGCCAACGAAATGCTTGTACTAAAGGTTTAGGTAATGCTAACCCAGAAGTCTCTATTAAAATACTATCAATTTTTTCTCGGCGTTTTAAGAGTTGTTGCATAGTAGGAAAAAATTCTTCTTGCACTGTACAGCAAAGACAACCATTTGTTAGTTCAACAATGTTATTAGTAGCATCTTCTTCATCACAAACTTGACAGGAACGTAGAAGTTCTCCATCTATGCCAACCTCTCCAAATTCATTAACTAAAACTGCAATACGACGACCTTGATTATTTTGTAATAAATGGCGAATTGTGGTAGTTTTTCCACTGCCGAGAAAGCCAGTAATTACAGTAACAGGAATTTTTGCACTCATAAATTTTAATACTGTTTAGTGATGATTTTTTTTGACAAATAGAAAATTTGAGAATAAGGAACAAGCTAGAAAGAAAAAGCACAAAATTTCCTAGATTTATCAGGAATAAGGAAAAATATTGTATTGTCTGAGTTTTAAGCTTTTGATATGTTCTCAAACTTTCTTTCAACTCCTATAAATACAGCATATTTCATCAGCCGTTAGGTACATCCTTCACGGGCAAGATGCCCGCACTAGAGACATCTTAAAGTTAATATTTGTACCTCATATACTTGGAATCTGCTGTATTTTATGAACTATGAAATTTCATCTTTTCCTTCCTTTGTATTTTTTCCTTTATCTATAATTGAGTTGCTGAGGAAATAGAGTGATAAAGTAAGCATTTCCTGCGGAATGCTGCGCAAACAGCGGTCAGCTATCAGCTATCAGCTTTATTACTTAAAGCAAGCTAGTCGTTTACGGAAAAATCGTATTTTAATGTCTCCCCTTTTAAGGGGATAAAAAAAGAGAATTCCCTATTTAAAGCCTCCTTATTGCAAAGGTACTGATAACTGATAACTGATAACTGATAACTGAAATGACCTTATCCAAAATTAATGGCTAATAGCTAATATCTGACGGCTGAATGCGAATGCATTCCGCAGGAAATACTTACAAAATTAACTAGCTATTAGCTTTTCCGTTCCGGAATTCTCCACAAACAGCATTTAGCTGGAGGGCTAAAAAATCAACGGTTAAAGTCCCCCACTCACTATATTTGAAAAAATTAGTGGTGCGCCTTTTATGGGGGATTAAAACCCCCGTTATACACCCTGAAAATGCTGACTGCTGAAGTGCTGATAGCTGACTGCTACTTCAATGGTGGAATTCTTGCTAAAACACCTTTTTTTAATTGCTCAGGTCTTTCCGACCAAGATAATAATCCATCAGATTTAGCATCATAGAGACTCGCACATTCTAATACTGCTGCTGATACTTCTGACAACATTTCTGTTTGAGATGGTAAATCTCCAAATACATAAGTATGTTTACCAGGAGCAGCAAAAGAAATAGCACAAGAGTGACTACAAGCACTCATACATTCTATTGGTTGGATAGAAAATCTATCCCGTAAGTGCCAATTTTTATATTCTTGGGAAAGTCGATCTAGTAGTTTTTCTCCTCCACTAATACCTTGTCGTTTCCCATCTTTCCAAACACTCGCACAAGTAGTACAAACAAATAGGATTTGTGGCGTAGACATTCTGTTTTTTTGATAATTTGCAGGAATTTAATTTTGCTATTAACGTAAGCATTTCCTCCGGAATGCTGCGCAAACAGCCGTCAGCTAATCAGCTATCAGCTATTGCTTTTAGTTTACGATAAAAGCTTTATTAACAAGACTTACTACAAAAGTTGGCTCCCTTTCCCTTAAAGTCTATATTAATTTAAACACTTTCCTTAAGGAGAAAGTCTTGTTGCTGTTAACGCAGTTCCTCCGGAGGAGGCTAGCTGACAGCTAATAGCTGGATGCTTACCTATTAACTATTAACTAAATATGGCGCTGGTGAAAAATACCATTCCAATGGTACCTATTGCCAAACCCAGAAAGCGCATTACAAGAAAGAATTTATTTTCCCAATAATTACTGACTAATTCAGCAGATTTCATTACCAATAATGCTATTAATAAAGGAAGCGCATTACAAGAAAGAATTTATTTTCCCAATAATTACTGACTAATTCAGCAGATTTCATTACCAATAATGCTATTAATAACTGAACCACTGTAAAGCCTAACAAATATGCAAATAAAGGTGTAATTTCTGCACCAATAATTGCCTCTCCATAAGCATAACCATGAAAAATACCAGCAATAGCTGCAAAGATACTTAATAATTGAAGACTTAGCTTCTTTTTAAGAACTAGCATTGTACCAAAAACAACCACTGATAGAGCGATCGCTATTTCTGTTAAAGGTAAATCAATACTGAGAAGATGGATACCCGTTCCTAATATTACTGTAGCGAGAAAAGATGCTAATATTAATATACAATTGGGTATTCCTACTGCAATTAATCCAACTGCCATCACAAAAGCCAGATAATCTATTCCAATAATTGGATGTCCGACACCAGATAAGAAACCTTCCCACAAATTACTTGGTGCTTTTCCACCCATTGGATGATCAGCTATTGCCGACTCTATTGTGCTGAAAAAAATTAAAATTGCAACTACTAAAATTACTCTTATTCTATGCAATTGATAACTAACCCTACTTTTTGTGGGTTTGTCATGTATGTCTTTCATCCGTACCTCGCAGATGTATTGATTATTTTTCTTAATTAATGTTGGTGGGCATTCTGGCTTAATGAAATTTTAGATTTTACTAAATTCATTTCACAGTTGCGGGACAGCGTTGGATTTACACCAAACTTTCCCCATTACCTCTAACGACTGACCCTCGCTAGAACCAACATAGTTCAAAAACTATATCACAATATTTCTCTTCTCACTCAAAATCTTTTTTATTTTTATAAAATTTTGAAAATTTTATGCTTAATACATATTTTTAAAATAGTTAGTCAGTATCTAAATCTAGATTATTCAAAAAGCTAATAAATTGTTGATATAATATAATCATAATCCAGCCTACAATTGTAATGATTCAGATCGAGCTTATTTTTATTTTTTGAGTTTAAAATAATCAGGCCAGATAATTATACTTTTTAAACGTTCTGAATATATAAACCTAACAGTAAATTATTTCAATTATCTTTTTAAAAAAATAAAATGCTTAAAAATATATATAATGAATGAGAGTAGAGAAGTTGTAAAATTCAGACTTATAACATGACTAATATCTGGATTTTTCAATCATCAATGATCAAATAACAGCTTTTGAACTCCTCAGAAAAAAACACCCCCACAATCAAGGAAAAAAACAAATATGTCCAGATACGATTCCCATCTTAAATGTTCATTTTGTGGCAAGTCCCAAGATCAAGTCCGTAAATTAATAGCAGGTCCTGGGGTTTATATTTGCGATGAATGTGTAGAACTCTGTAACGAAATATTAGAAGAAGAAATTTTTAACTCTAGAAAAGATGATACTTCAGCTAGCCAAATCGGAGCCCCATTAGCAAATAATAATTATTCAGGTAAAAGCAAAGCTTCCTTAGAAGCAGTTCCAAAACCTACAGAAATTAATCAATACTTGGATCATCATGTAATTGGACAACAGCAGGCAAAAAAAGTACTGTCAGTAGCAGTATATAATCACTACAAACGTCTGAGTTGTCAAACAAATCCTAATTCCGACAACAGCGTTGACCCTGATGTGGAATTACAAAAATCTAATATCCTATTAATTGGCCCGACTGGTTGTGGAAAGACTCTGTTAGCCCAAACTCTAGCAGAATTACTAGATGTACCATTTGCTGTAGCAGATGCAACGACCCTTACCGAAGCAGGTTATGTAGGGGATGATGTAGAGAATGTGTTATTAAGGTTATTGCAAGTAGCAGACTTTGATATAGAAGCAGCTCAGAGAGGAATCATATATATAGACGAAATAGATAAAATTGCTCGTAAAGGTGAAAATACTTCCATCACAAGAGATGTATCAGGAGAAGGAGTACAACAAGCTCTATTAAAAATCTTGGAGGGGACAATAGTTAATGTCCCGCCACAAGGAGGCCGTAAACATCCCTATCAAGATTTTATTCAGCTTGATACCAATTCAATTTTATTTATTTGTGGTGGTGCTTTTGTCGGGTTAGAGAAAATAGTAGAACAACGACAGGGAAAAAAATCATTGGGCTTTATTCAGGCCGAAGATATTAATCAAGATAATATAGCTTTACAATCAAAAGAAAAACGTAATATTAATGTACTAAAAAGTGCAGAACCAGATGACTTAGTTAAGTTTGGTTTGATTCCAGAATTTATCGGACGAATGCCAGTATTAACAGTAATTGACCCATTAGATGAAACGGCATTAATGAAAATATTAACTGAACCACAAAATGCTTTAGTTAAACAATATCAAAAATTATTAAATATGGATAATGTTAAACTGGAATTCCAGAAAGAAGCTCTCAGGGCGATCGCTAAAGAAGCATATAGACGTAAAACAGGAGCTAGAGCATTGCGAGGTATTTTAGAAGAGTTAATGTTAGAGGTAATGTATGAGTTACCATCCCGTAAAGATGTCACCCGTTGCATTATCACTGAAGAAATGGTAGAAAAACGCTCTACTGCTGAATTGTTATGGCATCCAACTTGGCATAAACAGCATGAATCTGCTTAAAAATTATCAAATCAAGATTTGACTTTTAGATGTAATATCTTTCTTTGATTTGTATTTGTAGTAAGGCTAAATAAAGTATAATAGAAAAATATGCTTGATTCTCAGCCATAAGTATACAAATATATTTTGAGCAAAACTTTCTTGATTTTTACTATTACTAAATCGAGCTTGTGATATAGTAGAATATGTTATCGGTTTCGAGGATCTGTTTAAGTTCGATGGGCGTTTTCCAGTTTTTCTTTACAGACTTGTCTCCGAGTTCTATGTTGTTTAAATTTTTAACTGATTTGGGAGACAGTCTATGTCAATATATGTGGGTAATTTATCCTACGAAGTCACGCAAGAGGACTTAAATGCAGTATTTGCTGAATATGGACAGGTAAAAAGAGTTAACTTACCTGTAGACCGTGAAACAGGTCGATTACGTGGTTTTGGCTTTGTGGAAATGGCAAGTGAGGAGGATGAAGAAAAAGCAATTGAAGCTTTGGATGGAGCAAGTTGGATGGGTCGTGACATGAGAGTTAATAAGGCCAAGCCAAGAGAAAATAAGGGTGGTGGCAACTACAGTGGTGGCGATAATCGTAAGTTCTCTCGTAATAGATACTAACTTATCAAAAACGTTGCTAGAATGTCCCCTCAAATAGACATAGGCATAAAAAAGAATGTAGAAACCTTGAGCACTGAAACAGGGGACAGGGATCGGGAAGAATAGGAAAACTCGATCTAGATCAATAGCAGAGGTTATTTGAACACTAATTAAATGGACTGTATATAACCTCTCTACAAGGGTTGCTCGAATAGAAATATTTAATTTCTGGAAATGTCTAACGTATTTGATGTAAGCATAAACGTGTTAGAAAAAATAGACCATACCGGGACATATCTGAAAGCAAGCTCTAAAGTTGAAGTAAAAAATCTGTAGACTTATCAAACCAAATATCTTCAATTAAATTGCAAAGTTTTGAGCTACAGTTGCTTGTTAAGTATTCAGAAATCCAGAGAAAATAATAGTAAATATCAAAGACTCAGCTAATGATGCTAGAGTCTTTCTTCATATAAAATTTTGCTAATTCAATGATAGGAAATTCCTGCCTGCTGAAACCGACTTAATACTTCACCCAAACGCTCACATTCAGCAATGAGACTAACCCTAACATAGCCCTCTCCTCCACTACCAAAAGCATTTCCTGGAGTCAGCACAACCCCGGTTTTTTGCAGTACAGACAAAGCAAAATCAGTAGATCCTGCTCCTGGTGGACAAGGCACCCATAAATACATAGTTGCCAGAGTTTTCCGCACATTCCAACCCAACTGTCCTAAACCTTGAATCAGAAAATCTCGACGTTGCCGATAACGTTCTTGAACCTGATGTAAAAATTCATCCGGTAACTGTAAAGCAGTTTCAGCAGCTGACTGTAGAGCAGCAAACAACCCATAATCTAAATTGGTTTTCAGAGTACGTAATCCTTGAATTATCCGAGAATTACCAACCACAAAACCTACTCGCCAACCAGCCATATTATAAGTTTTAGACATAGTGTGAAACTCAACACCAATATCCTTTCCTCCAGGAATCTCCAATAAACTTGTAGGCTGATAACCATCAAAAGCTAACTCAGCATAACATAAGTCGTGAACCAGCATAATTTCATACTTTTTAGCAAAAGCGACAATATCCTGGAAAAATTCTCGTGGGGCAGTAGCACCAGTGGGATTACTAGGATAATTAAAATAGAGAATCTTCGCTTGCTCTGCAACACTATCGGGAATATCCCCTAAATCAATAATCCAATCATTTTCTGGTTTCAGTAAAATGCTATGAATCTTACCTCCAGCAATTAAAGGGCCACGAAAATGGGCAGGATATGCAGGATTAGGTGCTAAAACTAAATCTCCTGGATTCACATAGGCCAAAGCTAAGTGAGTTAAACCTTCCTTAGAACCCAACAGTGGTAAAGCTTCACCATCTGGGTCAAGTTTCACATTATAACGACGGAAATACCAATTAGTAATTGCTTTCCTGAAACTAGTAGTACCTTCAAAAGGCGGGTAACCATGGTTAGTTACTTTTTGTAAAGCGGCGATGGCGGCCTCCACCACAGGTTGAGGAGTCGCCCCATCAGGGTTCCCCATTCCCAAGTCAATTAAATCTAGCCCTTGTTCGCGGGCACGAGCTTTTAGTTCGTCTAAACGGGCAAAAACATAAGGTGGTAGTGCTTGTACCCTGTTTGCGGGATTAATCCAATCCATATTTATTACAAGTTGAAGCAGGAAATAAGGTAGTTCAACAATTAATAATTAATTATTAATAATTAATTATTAATAATTAACAATTATCTCTCCTTGAAAAGAAGAGGATTGACTAATAATGAAAATTTTGTCTTGTTTCTCCTTTAAAGGAGATGCTTTAAACCTTAATTATTCGGTAAAAGTGAGACTACGTGACATACTCCCACACGCTCGCTGGCGCTATAGTGTGAGCTTCTCGTTTCCTAGCCCCGGTATCCCGTCGGGCTCCACGAGCTTTAAAGACGGAATGCCCTGCCGCCCTATTTTTTATATTTATCGTCGCATTTAAGTCGCGGTCTATTACTATGCCGCAATGTGGGCAAGAATGAGTTCGTATGCTTAATTCTTTGGGAACTTTTTTTCCACAATTTGAGCAATCTTGGCTAGTATTTTTGGGGTTCACCCCTATAGTTTTCACCTCCAGCATTTCCGGCTTTGACAGTCAAAATAGTTAGAAATTTTCCCCATCCAGCATCGTTAATTGATTTACTCAAACGGGTCTTTGCTAGCCCTTTAATATTTAAGTTTTCGTGGGCAATAATATCCGATGAGTGATAACAATTCATTGGCTGTTTTGAAATGGAAATATTTACGTTTATCAGCTACTGCTTGGTGCGCGTTCCGCAAGCGAGCTGTCGTCGTCGCGGGGTCGCATCCGCTTTTTTATGTTGTTTCGCTACAGCTTTGACAGCCTTTAACCACCTCTTACTACCTTTTTTATTTCGAGATAAACGTTTCTGAGATTTTCGATAGTATGGAGGTATGGGAACAGATTCTCCAACACTAGTTACTAAGAATTCCTTCAGTCCCATATCGATTCCCAGAGTGTTTTTTAATGTAGGTTCAACATTAAAAGTCAAAGCTGGAACTGATTTGTCTTCTAGGGATAAAGTCACATAATAACCATCAGCTTTACGACTAATTGTTACTGTTTTAATTTGAAAACCATCAGGTAACGGTCGATGTTGAATAAACTTGATATTACCTATTTTTGGCAAGTTTATCTTCTTTTCTTCTATGCAGTCTTGCTTGATTTGAGGATAAGTAAAACTGCGATAACGTCCAATTCCATTAAGTCTTGGCTTCCCTAATTTATGTCCATTTTTGTCTACTTTCAACCATCTATCAAAGGCAAGTTTTACCCGTTTTATGCAGTCTTGCAAAACCTGATAATGAATTAGCTTATATTCTGGAAATTTGTCTTTGGTATTGACTAAATCTTTTTTTTGAGAGTAATAATCTGGATGGTCTCTTAGTTGAGGAATTGGCATTATCAAGGGGCAAGCATTAACCGGACAGCGATTTTCTGACCACCATGAGAATCTTTCACCTAACCGATAGTTGTACTGCCGACGCAACAATTCCAACCACAATTCTATGGTGGCTATTTGTTCTTTGTTGGGTCTTAGTTTATATTGGTAGCCAGTGCGCATGGTGGAAAATTTCCGGGGTTATTGCAATATAATCATACAAGTTTTTCAACTAGGACAAAAGCTTCTGGTGGGATGGTTGCAAATTGAATGGGCATCGAACCCATTCAATTGGCCACCGATTCATCTCACACCAAATTTAAAATTATGGTGTGACGCTTCTCGATGGTTTAGCTAAATTTTGTTTCTCTGACTCCAGTGGGACTGTTGTTGAAACCATTGCTGCTACCAATTGCTCAGGAATCACCCTAAATGGTAAGCGATGAATATCAGAATTGTCATGACAAGCAACTTCAGCAGCACGCCATAATTCAGACAAACTGATTTCTCCTAACCCTAAATCACCCAATGTTTTTGGCAAACCAATCTCATCATAGAATTTTAACAGTTGCTGTCTGGCAGTCATAGCTAATTGGCTGCCTTGTAGCATTTCTTCCAACCTTAGTTGGACTAATATACCATAAGCAACTTTTTCTCCATGTAATGTACCATGACTTGCTGACAAATGAGTTAGGCCATTATGAACAGCATGGGCAGCGACAGTCCGACATTGAGCACCGCCAATACCTCCAATTAAACCTGCTAATAAGACTGTAGCATCGACAACTTCTTGCCAGGTTTCTCCACCAGGTTGTTGTAAGGCTACAGTTGATTTTTGGAAGAGAATATCTCGCAACACTCTTGCTTGTTGGACAGCAGCAACGGTCATTGTTTGTTCTGAATGGCCACTACTAACTGAGGCTTCGTACCATTTGGCGATCGCATCCCCAATACCAGCTACTAAGATACGGTGAGGCCCTGTTTTGATTAGATCATAATCCAGAATTAGCAGATCTGGACATCTAGTTAGACTAACATCATACAAGAAAGCGCCTTGGTCTGAGTAGACATTTGATAATGCAGTCCAAGCTGCACAAGTGCCTGCTGAGGTGGGAATGGTGACTACGGGCAAATGACATTGGTGGGCTAGGAGTTTGGCTGTGTCGAGAGCTTTGCCACCACCAATGCCAATTATGAGGTCTGCTTTTTGAGTTGTAACGATTTGGCGAAGATTAGATAAGCTCGCTTCACTACAGTCCGACCCGTAGTTGGCCTGAGTAAATTTTAAATGATGATTTTGTAGTAAAGGCCCAAGGTGTGGTTGAATGATATTCAAGGCTCGATCACCTCCTACAATTAAGGGATTATTGCCAAGAAGGGCGATCGCTTCTCCTGATTTGGCCAGAGCATTTTTTCCCCGAATAATTTGAGTTGGCGCAATATTTAGGGATAATATAGTTGTTGCTGGTTGGCAGGTATTGGTCTGTTTAATCATGGCGACAAAGGCTTGATTAGAGTCAATTTTATTGAGTATAGGCAAATATTGTTATACTTACCAGGCTTTCCTTAAAATTCTTAATTTTTTTTTGAATTTATAAGTTTTACACTAAAGATTGATTATTAATTTTTTTACTGGCTACTGCTAGAGCAATATAATTGAGTATATTATAAATATATGGTGTTTACAGATTAATTGTGAAACTAAAAAGTTTTCTGTACTGTTTTCTACTCCATCAAGTATTTAATTATCTAGATCAAATATCAATATCAGAATAAATTTTTAACTATTAAAAAGCGAACGTTCAACAATGAATAATGAATAATGAATAATGAATAATGAATAATGAATAATGAATAATGAATAATGAATAATGAATAATGAATAATTACCTCTCCATGAATTGAAGAGGATTGACTAATAATGAAAAATTTTTCTTCACAGGAGTCGATTGGATATGGCTCCTTTGACCTCGCCATCCCATCCTAACGGACTGCTCCGCAAACGACCGCTTATTATCCCCTTAAAAGGGGAGGCGCATACCCACAATTTTTCGGTAATTGATGCATTTAGCTATCAGCTTATATTTATACTAAAACCGAAATAAATACAATTTAAACGGCAATTTTAAACCAAGCTGATAGCTAGTTAAAATAATATTTTTTTTGACTCATGTAATAATTTTTATTCACTCAAATTAAATATGATGTCTATAGTAATAAATATTTTTTCAATATGGTTAGAATTTGATAATTTTTTATATTTAACAAGTATTTATAATCGTTTAATTAATGTTTCTTCAGGTAGAAAAGTTTAAGTCAGGAGTAGATACAGTCAAATTTATGGAAATCTCTAAAAGTCATATTATCAAACAAGACTAAGTCTTTGCACAATTAAATTGAGGAACAAAAACAATGAAAGGTTCATTTGCACAATACGCTCAAGAAAGCAGTACAGAGATAATACTTTATTATATTAATGGTAATTCAGAGACCTTTAGTTTACCAATCAATTCTCAACAGTTTCAAACTATATTACCACAGTTACTCCAACAACCTTGGATAACTTTTCACTTAATAGATCAAACAGTTTGTATTTCTACAGAAAAAGTGATGAAAATTGAAATAAAACCACCAATAAATCAAATGCAGGGAGAAGGCATCTTTGCCAATTCTCAGAGAATCACCCCTTTACAACGTAATGCTACCAGATAACAAATAATTGAATTTATAATTTTTTTATAGTAATCATAGGAATGAACACTGAGCAAATAAAATAAAATGGGAGATTGAATTTATGCTATCAATTAGCAATTTAGAAAAAACTGGTAAATGATTTATTTGAGTTCAGATGACATTCCCTAGTGATATGAGACAATAAAATAAAATTGGCTTGATTATGCAAAGCCAATTAATTTTTTTAAATCATATCATAGAGAATGTTAAGATAGAATAGGCAATGAAAAAATGCAGTACTCAAAAAAGCGCATAAATTCTGATACTCAAAATAGTAAACAAGACCAAGGTGCGCCCAATAGAATTGTTAGTCTAAGTCGCGGTATTAAGATTCACTGATTAGGTACAATTGGATTTGTACTTATAGATGCAATTCTTGTATATATTGCTTGGAAAAGTGCTTACTCAGTTAGCTCAGAGCTAGTCGGAATTTATGCTAATCAACCAACATTTTTGTTGCCAATTTTATTAATTACTCTAAGTAATATAGCTGCTGCTAGTTTGTATAGCGATCACGAAAGTCATTGTCAGCTTTTTAGCTTAGTAAAAAGTCTGACATTTGCTCAAGTAATTTTACTATTACTGGTTTTTTTATACCAACCAGAATCAATCTACTTGAAGTTACAATTATTTAGTAAAAATAGTTAGTAATACTGCTCCTAACAAATACTGATTTGCTTGTAAATTTAATCCAACCTCTTTACCTAATTGTTCGCGAGCTGTTGGACTATAAAGCTTAATTCCACCAGGAGAAATACTCAAAGACTGAAATTCATCTTGCCACTTAAAATAGGAATCAACTAAGTAAAAATATCCTCCTGGGCGTAAAACTCGACTCACTTCATTAAAAACTTGTTGAGGATGAGGATAATGTAAAAAACTAATTGTATTAAAAACGGCATCAAATTCTTCATCAGCAAAAGACATTTCTTCAGCATTTCCTAGTAAAAAAGTTAAACTTTCTTGATAACGATTACGACTATTAGCTTGATTAACCATTTCGGGAGATAAGTCTAAACCAGTACCTTGAAGATTTGGAAAATTAACAGCAAGACGATGCAGAAGTTTTCCAGTACCACAACCTAAATCTAGTACATTTGATGGACTTGGCAGATTTACATATTCCAGTAATCTTTGATGTACCGCTTGATAAACTACAGATGGAAATAACCAATCATAATTAGGTGCCCAAAGATCGAAAAATTTTTGTTTAGACGAAATATTATTTGTCATATAGCAGTTATGTTTGAGTTCATAGGAAAATAAAATTATCTCGTTCCATACAAGCGATCGCCCGCATCTCCTAGTCCTGGAATAATATAACCATGTGGGTCTAATTTTTCATCAATAGCAGCAGTATATAAGGGTATCTCTGGGTGATATTTATGGAAATGTTCAATTCCCTCTGGTGCTGCCAATAAACACAGAAATCGAATTGATTCTGGGTTAGATTCTTTAATCCGATCGACTGCTGCTACTGCTGAATTTCCAGTTGCCAACATGGGGTCAACTATTAACACATCTCGCTGGTCAATATCATGGGGGACTTTGAAATAATATTCTACAGCAACTAAAGTACTAGGGTCACGATACAAACCAATATGTCCCACTCTTGCTGTAGGTATTAGTTCTAAAATCCCATCAAGAAGTCCTTGACCTGCTCGCATAATGGAAACAATCACCATTTTTTTTCAGCAGCTAACATCGGTGCTTCCATCAACTTCATTAGTGTCTGAATTTGTTGATATTTTATTGGTAAATCCCGAGTTACTTCATAAGCTAATAACATTCCTATTTCTTTTAGCAGTTGGCGAAATTGAGTAGTAGTAGTTTCTACTTGACGTAATAATGTCAATTTATGCTGAACTAATGGATGATTAATGATAGTAGTTTTTGTAATTTTATGACCTAGTTTAATTCATCAAATTATATATATAGCAGAAGGAAGAAGGAATAAGGAAGAAGGAATAAGGAAGAAGGAATAAGGAATAAGGAATAAGGAATAAGGAATAAGGAATAAGGAATAAGGAATAAGGAATAAGGAAAAATATGGTGTTGTTTAATTTTTAAGCTTTTTATGTGTTCTAACCTTGGTTTCGACTGCTATAATTACTGATTAATTAAGTGGACATAAATAAACCTTAAAATGAAGAATCTGAAAATTAAGTATTAAGGCATTTTTCAAGATATTTTTACTGTTTTGAATATCCATTGCGATTTGCTATTTACCGATAATTAAACCCACCTACTTAATAGCACTCACTATCTCAATTAAGAGTAAAAAAAATCAACAATTATCTCTCACAAGGAAGAGGATTAATTAAAAGGAAACATTTTTATTTTTTCTCTTTAATTTGTATAAGTTTTTAACCTTAATTATTAATTATTAATTATTAATTATTTGGTAAGCTGGTTTTTCATTTTATGTTCTCTGTTCTCTAAAACCTCTAAATTTATACCTCATACAAAATCCGGCGCTCAAAATAGGTTTGTCCTATCCTCCAATCCAAATGTATGGCAAAAACTATAAATTTTTAATGCACTCTTACTAAGGCAGATTAGGTATCATCAGTATATGGAAGAAAGCAATCATAAATTGGGGTAGTTGACATAATTATTATAAAATAGAGACCTTTAAAGACTGTTTGTAAACAAAAGATTAAGTAGGGTGTGTGAGGGCACTCTTAGCATTTCTAGAATCATGCTCGGTTTTACACCTCACGCACCGCGTGCTGTGGGATGGTGCGTTACGTGAAACTAATGCACCCTACTGGACTGTTTCATCTAAAATGGTGCATTAGGGAGTAGGGGAGTAGGGGAGTAGGGGGATATGAAGACACCTAGAAATAAAAATAAGAGTGCACAGTTTTAGCTGTGTCATTCCACTACGTGATTTAATATTGATTTTACAAACACTCTCTTAGCTGAAACGTCTCTGGAGCAAATTTAGATAGAATTTACAATAGTAGCGAAATACATTTTTTTGACTTTATTAAATTCTCTAAAAATCAAAATAAAGTATGTACTTCAAAACATTAAAAAATAGTCTAAATTAGCAAATTTATTAACTAAATTAGTTATATACTAATGCTTCCTTTTCTCTAGTAATTTCAATAGTAACTTTGCCACTAAAATCCGGTATTGGAGCTGCTAACTTAGTTAAACTAACCTTGACATTTTGTACTAATGATTCTTGCAAAATAGCCGTCGCGATCGCATCAGCTACTTTTTCTAACAAAGCAAACTTAGAATTTTTTACAAGCTTTTGGACAGTATTAATTATGCTGCTGTAATCTACAGTATCTTCCAAAGCATCGCTTTTACTTGCAGCATTCAAATCTAACCCTAGAATTAAATCTACTTCAAACCATTGTCCCAATATTTTTTCTTCTGGAAAAAAGCCGATGTACCCATAGCAGCGAATTCCAGTAATTGAGATTGAGTCCATAATTACTAATTAAAAAACTGTTCCATCACTCTTTATTTTAATCGGAGGCGCACCATCTTTTCTTAATTCTTTTGCTATTTTTCGCCCTGCTGTCCATGTGCCTCCTTGTAAGACTTTTACCAGTGGTAATTCTGAACTATTTAAGTTAAGTTTTTCCTGAATTACTTGAGCAACTTTGTCTAAAAGACTAATAGTTAATGCTCTCCATCCTACAATAATTTCTGAACCTGGTAAATGTTGCTGTTGTAAAACTAGAGGGTTTTTAATTTGTATTAGTCCCATATCTATAAATAATCCACCATTCCGATATTCTGCTAATCCAGTTAAATCATCTAATCCAATTATTTTTAAACCCAATTCTTGTAATGGTTCGAGTAATGAATATGTTAACCATTGAGATAATTTATCTCAACGTTGGTTGAAGACCCGCGCTCTCCCGAAGGGGAGCGTCGCATGGGAAAACCAATCAATAAGAGCGGTTCTTACACATAGTATGCTATCCTAAATAAAATTAGGCTGCTGGGCTAGCAGTTTCAGTCTGTGGAGCGCGCCTTTAGACCAGAAAGAGGTTTGGCCTCCTCAGCAGGTGCGTATTTAAGCAGAAAGTCCTGAGCCGCGAGGTTTAGGAATCCCGCGCTGTCACGCAAGTGCAGCGTCGGGAGGATGTCAAGAAAAGGTATATATTCATCCCCCAAGCGATCGCTTTTGAGCAGAGAATGAGGCCACACATCTCCTAAATTAATCCCTGAAATATTACTACGTCCTGGCCAAATATCACCCAACCCCTCCAATACAGCATTTAATACTGAAGTAGCTTGAATTACTTCTTTATCTTTTCTGTTCTGTAACGGGTTTAATACCTCACCGTCTACAAGGTGCTGAAAATTGTTTGGGGTTTGAGTCCATAAGCAATTTTTCCTTCTGCGTCCCCCCCTTTCAAAGGGGGGTAGGGGGGATACCTTCTGCCTTCTGCCTTCTTCAATGGCCTGATTTTGCAACAAATAATCAACCATATTTCCTGGACGTGGACTATCAATGCCAAATAACTGAGAATCTTGATTTAAAACTTGCCCCAAGCGTTGCAGCAATTTCAGACGACCTTCAAGACCCACCAAGGGATTTTCTGGACTAACTTGGAATCCTTCAGTTAAAGTCTGGACATCAATTTGGGAAAGTCCTCTAGTATCTGCTTGCCAGGGAAAATCGGGATTACTAGAAAAAAAACCTTGGCAAAATAGTCGGAAACTACAAACTGCTAAACCTTCCGAACGGCTAAATATTAAGCCAGTTTCAGGTTCAGTGTATTGCCAGTTTGCCCCGGCACCCGCATCTAGTAGTACACTAATAATGGCTAAATCAAATTTGACTTTGGCCTTTTCTAAAGGTGTGAGTCCTGCCAACATTTGGTCAAGTTCAGCTAGGCGAGGCACATCTCCTACTTGGAAATGTTGCCAACGACTATGGAAGGGTATATCTAGTTTGGGATACTGAGCATAAATAATATTAATGACATAATTAGCGCATTTATCTAGTTGAGTTAAATCGACTCGAAAATTATTGAGTTGGTATTGACCAAAAAAAGCGGGTTTCAAGCCCCGTCCTTCTAGGACGGTTAACCTCAATCGCCCTTGCACAAATTAAATTGAACCTGATATACTAATAATATACGCCACACAAGCTAGCGTCAAAACTATGATAGTATACGAATTCAAAGTCAAAGGAAAACCTCAGCAATATCAAGCCATTGATGAGGCTATCCGTACTGGCCAATTCGTGAGAAATTCATGTCTTCGCTATTGGATGGATAATCCAGGACTAGGTAGAAAAGAACTGTATCGGTATAATACCGAATTGCGTTCGATGTACCCATTCGTTCAAGATTTGAATTCCCATGCTTGTCAGGCATCTGTAGAACGGTGTTGGTCGGCTATTGCTAGGTTCTTTGACAACTGCAAGAAAAATATCCCTGGGAAAAAGGGATACCCACGATTCAAGAAACATAGCCGCTCTGTTGAATACAAGACATCGGGCTGGAAATTGCTAGACCCCAAACATATTGAATTTACCGACAAAAAAGGTATTGGTAGACTCAAACTCATTGGGACGTGGGACTTGGCATTCTATCCGGTTGAGAAGATTAAGCGAGTGAGACTGGTCAGACGAGAGTCACGGTTATTATTGTCAGTTTTGTATAAGTGTAGATGTTCATGGCTCGACCTTACCCAGTAAACGA
>NZ_JAAHGO010000150.1 GCF_010672455.1 Okeania sp. SIO2C9
CTCTTCCCATCTCCCATCCCCCCATCTCCCCATCTCCCCATCCCCCCATCCCCCCATCTCCCCATCTCCCCATCTCCCCATCTCCCCATCTCCCCATCTCCCCATCTCCCCATCTCCCCATCTCCCCATCTCCCCCACTCAAGAAAACGCGGACATGATATTACAGAGCGATCGCCACAACAACAACATTCAAACAACAAAGCCTATTAACTGGGGAAAGTAGGTAGCATCTAATGGAGGAATGCTAGTTAAGGCCAGATTTTCTGTTATATGCTTAGGAGATTTCATTCCAACTAAGGCCGAAGATAAACCAGGCACACTGCGAGTAAATTGGAGAGCGCGTACTGCATCTGTTTTCAGATTTTCGCCAAGGCCATGAATGATGTTTTGAGGAAGTTGCATGAGATTTTTAGCTTGGGCAATGGACGCACTGGCGATTGCATTAATACCCAGTTGGTTTGCTGCGGTAATAGCGGGTAAAATTTTACCCTCCAGAGGTTGAGTAGGAGTGATAACTGCTTCTGGCATTGTCAAGTTTACTGGCAGTTGAATGAATTGGAAGCGATCGCCTTTTCCACCTGCTACTTGTTGAGCGATAGATTTAGCTTTAGCTAAGTCTATATGTTTTGCATCTGTTGGTGGCACTCGAAAACCTTGCCAAGTAGCTATTCCATAAGCAGTTATTTTGCCAGCATCAGCAGCTTTTTCTAACACTGCAAAAACAGCTTTCAGACGACGATAAAATTCCTCTGGAGGAATAATTCCCAGTTGAGTTTCTGGATTATGTAAATAATAAATATCAATGGTTTCCACTCCCAAATTTGTTAAACTGCGCTCTAGTTGGTCTTGAATATATTCTGGATGCATACAGTGAATTCCTGCCACCATATCTGTTATTTGAATATTAAATTTGGGGTGATCTACATACTCTTGTTTAAACCACTTTTCTCTTGCTCGGTTAGGAATAAAACCGCCCTTGGAACAAATAATTAATTCTGATCGGGATACTGTTTGTGATTCTATTAACTTGAAAAGAGCTGCTTTCACACTCATTTCACCATGTTGAGAGCGATAATTAATAGCAGTATCTATTAAATTTATTCCGCTTTTTACCGATTTAATAATTGCTTCTGTGACTAAATCATCTGTTGCTGCATCTGATGTTCCAAGATATGTGCCGATCCCTATTGAACTCATTGTTAAACTATTAATTTCTCGGAAGTGTTCTCGGGTACATTCTGTTTGATGAAGTTGAGCATAAGACTTAGTTGCTGTTATTGTTGCTTTTCCTGAAATCACTATTTTATCCCTAATTTTTTTCAGTTATTAATATCTTGAATACTGTTTTCCATTGATTAAAAATCTATGTTATACCAGTTTGATAAATATTTGCTACAAATAGGTAGGCTATTTCTTAGGAGCACTGAGAACCGAGTCAGGTAGAGTCGCCGTCGGATTGACGACGTACAAAATAAATGGCTTCGATATCATTTTTTAGGTCGGAACTTATCTTTTTAGTCAAAGGGACATCTCCTGCACATGTCTTTTAATTGCCCAAATTATCCGTAACATTCTTTTTTTTAATGGTATTGTCCATAAATTAAACGCCAAAATAAGCCCTACCATCTACCACCTAAGAACTTTAACGTTAGTGCTACCCGAGCGGATATGAGAGCATTACTTCTTCTAATATTCATCAGCTCGTATTACCAATAATACTCTAGTAGTTTTATTGATATCTTCTGGTGCATCTGACAGCATAATCATACTTGTGTCTAGATAGTCAATTTTCCAAACATATTCTACACCATCCATTGTAACTTGACCCACATTATGTTCACCTCTAGGATCATTTTCTGATGTAAAATTAGAAAAATCTTGAATTTCTTTAAACAGTTGTTTTTGCTTTTTTCTTGGCAATGCTAATACTTGCCTACTCATTTTGTATTCTCCTAAACTTTTATCCCCATTTCTAAAGCGATCGTTTAACTTAGCTATTGTTGTTTTTTTTACTTGTTCTTCTGTTGTTCTATTCCACAATTCTTGAGCAGAATATGCTAAAGAATTGAATTTATCAAAGACATCTCTATCCCAAGATGAAACTGATTCAATTTTTGCTATTAAACTTGACCAATTTATTTGATTCTCAATTTTGATTGCTCTTTCTGGCTGAGATTTATCTTCTATTAAGAGTAGAGTTAAATATGGCATTTTTTGTAGTTTGTATAGAGGAGAAGGTAAAATATCTCCACCATAATGATTAATCCAGATGTGATAAATATAATCATTTCCAGATAACTTGAAAAGTACATATAATGGTGCAACAAATATAGAACCTACTTTTGTGATAAAAACTCCTGCTTTAGCAGTAACCTTTACAGAACTTTCTAAACTCCAACTTTTCCCAGGAGACACTTTTAATAAAAATAATGGTTCATAATCTGTTGTTAACCCTTTTCCTGTAGACAGAGGTAAAAAAATTTGATCTGTTCCAGAACGAGAACTAGTTAAAATCCAATTCCAAGTTGACGTACCTACTGGAGACTGACTAAATACCTTCAAAAAATCATCTGGTTGAGATTCAGGGCATTGTTTACGTTGATTTAAGAGTTGTTTATTTCTGCTCATTTTTGCTGTGATAGTTTGATTTTAAAGATTTTTTTAAGTTTCTAGATTTTTATAGTTAAGATTAACTGTGCCTGAATTTTTATACTTTGATTGGCACAAGAATTAAACTATAGAATAGCAACTTACCTCTTAAATTTTATAATAGCTTAACTACAGGAGAAAGAAGAAAGTAGAAAAATTAATTAAGATTTCAGTTGATTTTGGCTACTAGATTTTACGATGACCAGTTTTCTACCTGACTCTATGTTGAGTGTTTTGGCCAGAATGTCCTGTTGATGAACTTAGTTGAAGTAGTAAAGTTTTCTCTTAGTGTAGGTATTAAGTATGACACAGTCGATGCTAGATAAAAAATATGAAAATTGTGGAAAAATATGGGTTCAAATTTATTTAGTTGATTTAGGTCAGTAACATAACTTAAAACTTGATATTTTTATACATAGCTAAAACTTATAACTTAAATTTCATTTAATCATTTATAAATCATGGTATTTATTAATTGATTTTATGATTATTTGCATATAACTATTTTTAACTTATTTGTTTGATATATAATTGTTGATAAACTAAGATAAAAAAGTTTTTTGCTAAAGATAATTGCCAAAAACTTACTGGGATAAGTAATATCATGTTCGGTTGAATACTTATAAATAACTTAGCGAGTCCTCAGGAGTCAGGAGTCAGGAGTCAAGAGGGAAAAAAGGATAAAAATCAAGATAATTTAAGTATTTCAAGATAATTTAAGTATTTATTTGGTACTGTCAGTTCTGAAATTTTATTTATAACTGACCCGTCCGAACATGATATAAGTAATGTTTCAACAAAAATCTATATTTTATTAATGTAAGCATTTCCTGCGGAATGCTGCGCAAACAGCGGTCAGCTATTAGCTATCAGCTATCAGCTATCAGCTATTTTTTAGTTTTAGATCAAAGCTTTATTAATTAACAGGACTTACGCAAATTCATCTTGAAAACGCTATATGTAGGGGCGAATGGCATTTGCGTTCCGCAAAGCTCCGAATAGCACCCTTACTCGATTTAGCGTGTGCGTAAGTCCCGATTAAGTCATAATTAAATCTGACTACAAAAGCTGACTTTAAAGTCTATATTAATTTCAACCCCCTCTTGAAGGTTGGGATATCATTGCTGAAAGCTGACAGCTAATAGCTGTTTGCTTACTTCTTATAGAACCCATTTGATAGCTATATAATTATGGTAGTCAAGTCTTTTCGCGCATCAATGAGTGAGGAAAAATCATATGAAGGAGTGTTGAATTTTTTGTATGATCACGAACCCACATCTTCCCTCCTGTCTCCTGTCTCCTGTCTCCTGTCTCCTAGCTAAAAAAACTTGATATTTATGAAGATACGCTTAGGGATTCTATATAGATTGGCGATCTAGCAATCCTAAATCATTCGTGAATAGTCATTGTCTCAAACTTAGATACAGCAATAATATTTCTGGATAAATTTTACAAATAATTTCATATTGCTATATAGCACTACTTCTTAGAGCTAGAAAAATTTACTTTACTGAAAGGACACCTAAGCACCGGATCGGGGAAGACAAAAGATATCAAAAGTGTATTTGCGTAGTGCTATATTTGTTAAGATAAGGTACGACCTGCTACTAAACTTATTTTATATTTATCCATGATTATTTTTGCCCTGATGGTTATAATACCCCACTGTCACCCGCAGTGCCAATGGGGTTGGTGGGGTGAGAATTCCCATCAACCGTATTCTTAGTCCTACTGTATGTCGCTAATTCGATGGCTCCCATAACTAACTACTTTTTCAATTTTGAAGTGTCAAAATTTTGTATTAAATAGAAACTCAACTCTAATGGCAAATTTAAGTGGAAGTTGGCTAGGTACTTATTGGCAACAGGGAAATCCTACAAGATTTGAAGCTACTTTGATTCAAGGTGGTAATACTTTGAGTGGAAATATATTAGATGACAGTTATTTAGGAGAAGCTGTATTAAAGGGTGAAGTTATTGGACGCAAAATTAGTTTTACAAAGCGTTATCTTGCAAATTCACAATATATTATTTATTATATTGGAACTGTTTCTGAAGATGAAAATTTTATGCAAGGAAAATGGCAAATAGGTAGATATACTTCTGGAACTTGGGAAGCCAACAGAAGTAATGAAGACCTAATGATTGAGTTGAAAAATTTTCTGTCTAAAAAGTTGCCTGTGTCTTTGAGTTAATTGCTAATAATAGAGTTGTCGCTCAATCAAGGAAAAAATCACTCTAATCTAGACAGAGCAATAATTAAAAGCATTTTTGCCATCCAATAGCTACAATCTTTAACAGAACAAGGTTTTTGGGATTTTTTTAAGTTATAAAGCGATAAAGCGACAAGTCTAATATATAGTCAATATCAAGAAGTCGGAAGAATAAATAAAGAGAGATATATGTCTTCATTAATTGATAATTGATAATGGATAATTGATAATTACCTCGGGTTTTAACCGTTACGGAATTGAATATAAGGAAATATGATTTCTTTCCCAACGCAATCAACAGTGTGAAAACATTGAGAACCTTAAAAAAATCTACACTGAAGCAGGCAATCCAGTGGTGAGTATGGATACAAAAAAAAGAACTATAGTCATTTCAGTTTAGATTGAGACAAGTTTTTCTTACCTAGAAAGACTTTCAGCTGAAAAAGTGTCTGATTCTTATTCCAAATTACTATAATTGGAAACCTGTATCCAGAAGGAAAGATGTATACAACAGAAGAAATTCAAGTATTCGACTATGATTGGAAATCCCTGGCCATTGGAGTTGCCATTCCACATGGCTGATATGACCTGAAACTTAAAGTTGGTTATATATCAGATTGGCACTAGCGATGTAAAGAGCAAATTTGCCTGTGATTCGATTCGTTACTGGTGGCAAAACTATGGGGCACTCGATTATTCGGAGGCCAGTTTTATACTACTGCTATGTGATGGTGGTGACAGAAATAGTTCCCGTCAGTATCTGTTAAAACAAGATTTGTAAGTCTTAGTCGATGAACTGGGAATTGAAATTCCCATTCTTGAGCTAATCCATCCCTTACCACACCACAGGGAGACTAGAGATTAAGCAATCCCAGCAACTTTGGTAGCCAATTCCGCAGCAACTTCATTTTCTTAATTTTCTGCTTGCAAGTATTCCACCACTCCTCCCTACACCCGCACTAACCCATAAGTCATAAGTTCCCAGCTTTCTTTAAACATCTCTCACAACTGCTACCAAAATGTTCACTTTCTTTTTGTAGATGCGATCGCTAATCATCAACAAAAAGTATAAATTTAATTTATCAAAAAAGTCATTGAAATTGTTTATTCCTATAAAACTTACTCTGATTTTCTCTAAATCATTACAAAATATTTTACATACTTCCGTTGTTTCAGAAATTTGGTATCATTATCTGTACATAAGATATGTTGGTCTTCTTGTACTTAAAATTAAAAACTCCTATCTTTAAAAGACTGTAATTCAGTTTTTATGTTAAACATAAGCCCTATTATCTAAATTTTTGGCTAGGATGGATAACTTCAAAAAAACAAATTTTATATAAGCATAAGTACTTGAGTAATTGTAGCTATTGACAAATTAATTTTTATAAAGTAGGAATACGGCTATTCAATATTGAGTAGTTCACCAATCCTCAAAAAAAAATAAGGTAGTCCTGCATGAGTTTTGGTGAAGATATATATTTTTTAATTTCTCCCACACTCCCCATCTCCCCATCTCCCATCTCCCCATCTCCCCACACTCTCTCTACCATTACTATGCACCACCACCAAAAATAATTAATTGAGAAATCTGAGCTTTCAATCTCAGATACTTTATCAAGAGATAATATTTTTCATTTTTAAATTCTGCTTTTTAAATCTGGTGATGGGCAAACAGACAAATAAATAAATTTGGGCATCGTCATCTTTCATACTTCTCAATTGCCGATCACCCATCACCAATATAAATTTTAGTTAATTATCCATACTATCAATACTGAGGGGCACCATATCACCATTATTCGTAAGTCCTAATAACATCGATTCATTTGCTCGTATCACTTTGCCAGTAAGCACACATCGTTCCTCTTGTTGGGCTGTTGCAGGTAGACTAGCTCGAATATCCGAATGAGAAAACTGTGGCCGATAATCTCCAGACTTTTGCTGGACATAGTTCCAGAGGATATCTCGAATCAGAGCTTGATAGCCCTTATTATTAGCTAGTCTTTTCAACCTATCCTTTAACTCCCTTTCCAAACGAATGCTAGTAACTTGCATATCAGTAGTTGAAGTTCTGGGAATTGTGTACATGATTTTTTTTCTCCTTAAAATTTTTAGGTAGACATCTCTGTAATATTAGTGTAGTATAAAAAAGATTAGATTTGAAACCCCAACTTTTTGAGACCTTTCCTGTGAACCATTCATTTATTCAAGCCATCTATCGGTCAAAAAACAACCTATTTGAAGGTTGTGGGGCTATTTCATGGCTGATGTTGAGAACAATATTATGTGATGGAAATGACTTTGGCATTGATTATGGAGGTTTGGAGCTACTCGAAAAATTTAATCATATTTTTCAAATTGAAGGGCCAAAGATTAGGTCAAATCAATTTCTCAGAAGCGGGAGGTACAGACCAAAAAAATCTGTACAAAAGTCAGACTAAAAGGTATAAATATCTTTTTTCTAGCCCCCGCTTCCGAAGAAATAGAAGCAGGGGTTGTTAGTTTTAAATAAGACCAGGAAATAAAAAGATAAAATTAATTTTTGAATTCGGACAATTAAAAAGCATTAAGCAGTTCAGCAATCAGCGGTCAGCTTGGCGGAGACTGCTCAAACAGATACCTAATTATATGTGCAAATTTTTAGGCTGAAGTGCTGAAGTGCTAATAGTTGATAGCTAGTAGAAGAGGGCGGGAATAACTAACCAGTTACAAAATCCTAAAAGCCTTACCAATCAAGACTTTTGACTGTCTTGAGTGCGTATTACATTCTGAGGGGACCTCAGAATTACGCACTCGATGCATGACTTTTGACTTTTGACTTCCGCGTAGCGGCACCAGTTAATTGAAAAACCAGTTGCTATAAAAAATCTAAAATTTAAAATTTAGGAGGTAAAGCAGTGACCAGCATGACTCAAGTATTAAACCAATCTGTAGTCGTATTTTCTCAGAACTACTTACCCATGACCCGCGTAAATATCAAGCGGGCGATCGCTCTGCTGGTGACTGGCAAAGCTGAACCTCTAAATTTTGATAATGGTAGTGGCTGGCCTGTGCGTTCTCCTAGTTTGGTCTTATATGTGCCGGAACAAATTCGCCTAACGATGGCCTCCCAAGAACGGGTGTGGAAAGTCCCCCCAGTCAATCGTAGGGAAGTGTTAAAGAGGGATCATCACCGTTGCCAATATTGCGGGACTACTAAACGTCTCACCTTAGATCATGTGATTCCTCGGTCTAGGGGTGGTAAACATAGTTGGGATAATGTAGTTACGGCTTGCGAAAGGTGCAATGCAATGAAAGGTAATCGTACTCCTACTGAGGCAGGAATGAAATTATCACATCAACCGAAAACACCAATACATCCGACTATTGCATTTGCTGAACAGTTCTGGCGCGAACGACAACACGAGGTTTAGAAGGTTTTATTTTTTTACTGAAGCGGACCTAAAAAGTTGTCTATAAGTTTCGTTAGTTCTAGGAAGCAACTAGAGCTAAATTTTGATGTCGTTATTTTGAGAATAAATGATCGGAACGCTCGGAAAAAGGTCAAATAATTATCAAAATAATTGGGTCTAAAACCCCGCCTTTTAAGAGGTTGTCTGAGAAGTCCATCTAAGCCCCCGCGCATCCCCCACGCATTGGGGGACTTTTAGAAGCAAATTAACTCTTTCCCCCCAAAGTTGGGGGGCTAGGGGGGCAAAATTCAGTATCAAATAAGGCGAAATGTTTTTGGAGGGTTGCTCAAACATCCCTGCTACAAAAACAACTTCTGACTTCTGACTTCGTTAAGCGCCAGATATTTCTAACAAAACTAATTTCAATAACTGCAAAGAGTTTTGAGTTTTGAGTTATAGATTAATTACTCAATAACATCCGAAGCTCTTCCAATTAAAAAAGGAGAGACCACCGGGAATGCTAAAATTAACTTATACTGAATCTGGCTTTTATATGGAGCGTTTGGCTCAATCTCCCGAACAGTTGATAGTACTGCGGGTAATCTTGGCTATGCGAGTTGGTCAAAAAATTGTGGTTGAACCAAGTTCTGCAGCTTTTTTGCTACCTGTAAATTTACCTGAGTTGTCGATGTTGGAGATGGCTGTGCAAAAGGAGGGTGGAGATGATATTGCCCTTTGTGTTGCTGATGATGAGTTTATGGAAGTTAGTTTAGGAGGAACTTGGATAACTGTAGATCCAGAATATGAGAATGGAATTTTTATTACTGCATTGAGCGATCGCATTGAGTTGTTACTTTTTAAGTTGTGGCAAGCGACTGAGGCGAATGCGTCAGTGAGTCAGGAAGCAAGTGATTGTTGAAATTGTCAATAGACAATATATAGAACCCATTTGGTATCTATTTAAAAATAGAGGAGGAGATGGGGAGATGGGGGGATGGGGAGATGGGGAGATGGGGAGATGGGGAGATGGGGAGATGGGGAGAGGGGGAGATGGGGAGATGGGGAGATGGGTGTGATCACTCGCAATAACAACTATTCAAGCAGACGGTATCTTATTATATTGATGTTAGTATTGTTGAAATTGTTAATACTTTCACTACT
>NZ_JAAHGO010000151.1 GCF_010672455.1 Okeania sp. SIO2C9
TTTACTGGTACAGAGGGTAAAATTTCGTATGTTTTTACTACTCCTATTCTGGGTAGTTGTATGTAGTTTCCTTGGAAAATCTTAATACTTCCTTCTAAGTAAAAACTGTCTTTTCTACCTTTTTTTTTAAAGACTGGAAATCCACGTTTAGGAATAGTGAGAAAGTTTTTAAATGCCCTCTCTAAATCTCTTAATGCTTGTTGTGGGGCACATTTAGATACCTCATAATACCATGGATTAACTGATTTGACTTCCGCTACTAAACGTTTATGCAGGGTGATGGCGCTTGGGCGTTTTTTAGTTTCTTCGTACTCTTTTATGCAAGTTGCTAACCCCCAATTATAAGCATGACGAGCTACTCCTGCGTGTTTGGCAAGTATGGTTTTTTGGTAATTGTTAAGTTTTAACTTAGTTTTAAAAGATTTCATGATTATTGTTTTTGTTGACACTCAAGGGCAATTCTGCTGTTTCATATATAATAAGTTAGACATAAACCTAGTATATCACAGTAAATATCTAATTATGTATCACTTTGTCTAATTATTTTAATACTGTTAATAGCCCTCATAACTCAAATAATTAATGATGCTTTGCTCCGGCTATAATTGTTATATCTAATGAAGCAGGATTGGAACAGATAATCATAAATTTCTATAGATTATCGTAGGTTTCTAAGAACGGCTCGCGAATATAGCAACGTCGGGGTATGTCAACGTTCTTTTTGCGAGGCAGTATACTCTTTCTGTTCAACAGCTTGCTCGACAGTATTAGCAAACTCTAAAAACTTCTTAGTCTCTTCTGGACTCAGATTTTCTTCGACAATATTTCCATCTGCTGAACCTTGAAATACTTCCTCTCCACTTGATTTAGATGTGATAGAAATATCACCATCACTTGTTCTTTCAAAAAAGTAATTAGTAGTCCCGTGATAATCACTTTCTTGGAGGTCAAGAAAATTGTCAACAGCTTCAAGTATTTTTTTATTAGCAGCCTCATTTACTTTCTCAGCAAAAGTCACAAAATCTTCTGTTTGTTCTGCACTAAGTTGGTTTGTTATAGTACCACCCTCATCCACAGTAAACAATTTATTCTCGTTGTCGCCATCACGAGCGCTAATTGATATTTCTCCATTTTCAGACTTTTCTAGTATATAATTAGCAGTTTCATACCGTTCCGACTCTTGCATTGTCAAAAAATTATCTACCCCATCTGCAATAAGTTTATTTTCTGACTGTTCGTAGTCATTCTCTAACTCCAAGGCTTTATTTGTTTCATTATTTCCTTCTAAATCATTGCTTTTTTCTTGGACTTGTTCGCTAAAATCAACAAAATTTTCGGTTTCATCTTGAGTGAATTTAGACTCAATATTTCCTTGTGCATCTTGATGAAAAACTTCACCTCTATCGTCTTTAGTGTTAATTGAAATCTCCCCATCCTCCCTTTCAAGAATATAGTTCTTGGTCTCATAATGATCGGTTTGAAGTAGATTGAGAAAATTATTAATTCCCTCAGCTATAAGTTGATTATTAGAACTATTATCTTCAATTTGCTCTAGCTGATTATCAAAATTAGCAAGTCCCGGATTAATTTCCGATGAGACTTCAAGTTGTGCATCAAAATTTTCTAGCTCCATTTTTTCTTTTTCACTTAGTTCAGGGGTGGTTGATGAAGTTTTTGAGCGTTCATCAAAATCCTGCAACTCTGTGCTTGAATCTAGTATTAAATTAGTCATATCATCAATACTCGTATTATCCATGTCTGCTCCACACGTCGTTTTTATTATTGAAATAGTTCGGAATTTCTTGTCATACCCTGACAACTGTACTAAAATGCAACCAGAATCTTAATATTATTGTTCTATGATAATTTCTAACAAAATTTATACAGTCTGGAAAAGCTGGAGAGACCAATACAAAATAACTCTAACTCCCGTTCCTTATCGTTCGGGTCTCAACTCAAAGCAAGTACATAGATTGAGTTTGGTAATGGCGATCGCTTTGAAATTTATTCTCTGGGCGATCGCTGGGAGGAAATGGTTTGTTTGTTAATTCTCCTTTTCCAAACAGCCTAGAAAATATTATATGTAATTGTTAACTGACCAGGCGTCTTTTTCTTGGTTCCGTCTCTGTGTCAGCATCTTTGAATCTCTAGCTAATCGCAAATTGAGGGCACTCACAGCCGATTGCAACTTGGGTAAAAGCATTCGTACTTCTTCAATAGTTCCATATTTTGCTATGTGGGAAATTGCCCACATTATTTCCTCCGGCTTGATCTCTACTTTTACTTCCATAGGTTTTTCTCTCGTTAACTAACGTTAGTTACAACAGTTCTATATAGTCTGCTCCGAAACATCAATTTTACTAAGTGTTACAGAGCATTTTTAATGTACGCCACATCCTCCCACACCCCGGCAAAACCCACTCCCTAACCCCCTCCCTTGCTACCGTCGTCGGACTACCCGGTTTTAAGGGAGGGGGGACAAGAAGAAGGACACACATAGTTGATTTCAATATTCTCAGATCGACTTTTCATAATTTTTCTAAAATTTGTCACGGCTCCGAATTGGTGGAATCAATCCTCTCAGAAGTGAGGGTTGCTTATCATCAATCGCTTCTGTCGCAGCAGTTTGCAAACCAATCTCAGCAAGCGATTCAATCACAGCAAAAGGTAACTCAGCTCTTTGGGCAGCTTCTAGAAAAGTCACACCATGACGAGCTAAATCTAGAAATTTTTTGATTTTATCGACAACGGGGTCTTTATAAGCTGTGTACTTTCCTTTGAGAGCCTCTACATAACCACGTCGGATATCTAGCAAGCTTGCTTGTCGCCCATCAGCTAAAGTGAGAAGCTCCTCAGTAGGTGGCAAAACTTCTGGCACAATAGCAACTCCATTAGAAACTTGAGGAGTTCTTGTCAAAGAAATAGTTAAATCAAAAGTATAGGTACGCTTCTCATTATTTTGATTAGACGTAACAACCACCAAATTAGTAGGATAAATAGTCTCATAAGGATAATCCTCTTCGCGAACAGACCTTATAGACGGAGTTTCTACCACACCCTTCAACCGCAGAGGTTCAATGGTTTTCAGCACAATTAACGATGCCCGGCCAGTATCCACAGGCAAATCGGTAGAAAATACGATTTGATGTACATCAGCCAGAGAAATAAATTGAATCGTTTCGCCATTCCTAAATTCAATCACACTCTGTCGCCCAGGAACCAAGACTATTTCTGTAGTCTCAGCTAGTGCTTTTGGAGCGTTCACAGTTTCTATAGCGGGAGGTACTGACAAAGCTCGGTTTGACATAATAGCAAAACTTGCAATTGCACCAAAAATGGTTCCTTTCCAATTCATCTCAACCCCCCTTTTTTCGGAACTCTAAACGTCACAAAGCCATTCACGAACAACTGTACTTTTTCTCCCCTACTGACTTGGAAAATTTTTAAATCCTTGGGCTTAGAGTCCAATCGTTCCGTCATCCTTTCTGTTAGAGTCTCGGCTAAACCTTTAATAAATGCTGCCCTTGGTTCTTGCCTATTTTGTTGAGCTGTCGTAGTAGAAGACAATCCTGTAGTTTGTGTTTGTACCTCCTGTTCTGGCTGTGTTATATTATCGGCAGCCTCCGCAATTCCTGCCATTAATCCCACAGCAATATCACTACCCAATCCCGGGCCTGCATCCGAGCCTTTGATTTTTTTAGCAATCAATACGTTACCTTTCTTACCTCGAATTACCAAAGGAGTTGTGGGCGCATCATTATACCCGGAACCTGTTGTAGGAATAGTTTCCTGGCGTCCGTCGGGATGAACAACAGCCACCACAGATTGAAAGACTTGTCCGGCATCAGAGATAAATGACACCGATACAATTAGCTGGCTGCCCTTTTTCAGAGCATGAGTACCATCCGATGCCACCAAAGGCTCTGTTAGCTCCACCAAAAACAATCCATCTGTACCATCGATTTCCTGGTTCCAGTGCAGAGGTACTACTACCCTACCTTGTGCAGTTGTACCAATAGTAACCTCAATATCCTTGTAGCCCGTAAATTCAGAACTCTGATTAATAATGCCTTGCATTCCTGGTGTCAAGCCATCCTTGATTGATTCTCCTACAACAACCGAAGCAATAAGATTATTTGTCGGTGCAATTGCGGGGGTTGGTTTTGCTTGTGTTTGAGGAGTTTCAGATTCAGAAACTACTTCTTTCTCCTCAAACTCCTTTCGCTGAACCTGACCAAGTGCTGCTAGTTCTTTCCAGGCGCTCAGATCGTCAAACTGTTCGGGTTCTGGAGCAGGAGTCGGAGCAGCTCTAGGAATAGGAGTAGGTCTAGGAGCAGGAGCAGTTCTAGGAGCAGGAGCAGGAGCAGCTCTAGGAACAGGAGCAGGAGCAGGTCTAGGAGCAGGAGCAGTTCTAGGCACAGGAGTAGGAGCAGGTCTAGGAGCAGGAGCAGTTCTAGGCACAGGAGCAGGTCTTGGAGCAGCTCTAGGAGTAGGCTTTGGAGTAGGAGTAGACTTTGGAGTAGAGGTAGGCTTTGGAGTAGGTTTTTGAGAAGGAGTCTCCTCAGTTTTTTCAGCCTTTTTAGCAGTCCTAGACCTTTTAGGTTTCTCTTGGTTTTCCTGTAAAGGTGACTGAAGATTCCTCACAGCCACAGCAGCTCTTTCTTTATATAATTCATCTTGCAGTCGCTTAATTTCTTCAGCACTAGCATCAGTCTCTCCTGCTTCATTCGTGGAAGTTTTGGCTATTTGTTTGTTCCCCGTGGAATTGAATAGCATCACAACAAGGGAAATAGCAACTACCACAACAGCAAACAGCCCACCCACAAATACTGTTTTTGCTAGAGGATTCTTGGTAACGTCCGCTCGTGGTTCTCCCCGTATGGGATGATGTAAATCCTCTGGACTCAATAAAGTGTCAGCATCAGATTCTAATTCTGATACCGAGCTTTTTGAAGTGTCCGCGCTTCCTGTGGTATCTGCAAGCTCTTCTATCGACAGACTATCCTCTTCTGTCCCTGAGATAACTTGAGTCCCCTTTTCATCCTGAATTACACTCACGTCCATTCCTCCTTTTAGCCAATCCTATTCTGTATAAAGGTGATTATTAATCGTTGAAACCTCTCACATTAAAAACCATCTTCAACAACACTCGTGACCATAACTTTGTTTCTAAGCAACAACCGCAGACTCTCTCGAAAAGGGCTAGTTTGATCGGCTGGCAATAATACTGAAACCTGTTCTGGTATAGCTTTTAGACTGATACGCCTACTGATAAGAACCTGCCCTTGTTCGCCTCGATTATTGGTCTCAAAGCGTGCAGCAAGAACTCTTACTTCCCACCTACCCGGGGCAATTTCCACAGGCTCAGAAACCTCATAAATAACAACCGAAGACTCTAGAAATCCATCAAGGACTGCCTTTGGAATTATCTGACTTCCCATTAACTTCAGGAATTCGGTGCGAAATCGAGGTTCCATCAAAAAGCTTCCCATATATACTTTTGAAGGAACTTTCACACCCACAACTGATACACCCGCATCCTTCTCACCATTCGGCAATTTATTATCCCACTCAAACATGAACTGGATAAATGATTCAGCCGTAGATTTAAGAACTCCTGGCTCCCGATGTAGTGGCTCTACCTGTACAATGTCGTGTGCAGTACCATCACTCATCTGCACATAAGTCCTGTCCATCGTAGCTAAGGAGCGATTATTCAAAACTAAAATCAAAGCTCCCATAGTACCAAAACACAGGCTACCTGCCAGAAGTAATAAAGCAATCAGAAATTTAGGGGTATCTTTTTCTGGAATAAGAATATTGGCCATGATACTAATTAATAATTAACAATTAATAATTAATAATCAATAATTACCTCTCCTAAATAATTAACAATTAATAATTATCGCTCGCCGGAGCATTAACAATTAAGCACATTACCAAATTAATTACGCTTTTTGTCAGACTGAAATCCTTATACTGTAGGCTCACATCAAATTAGGGTAGGTAAACAATTTTTTCAGCAATTAACAATTAATAATTAATAATTACATCTACCTTTTAGGGAGAGGATTGAGGAACAAAGAAAACAATTTGTTTTTCCCTTCAAGGGGGAATATTAAAACCTGAATCATTGAATTATTCATTATTAATTATTCGGTTAGGGAGCTTAACAATGAATAATTATTCATTATTAATTACAAGGGGAGACTATCTCCCTACACATACGCAACTCAATTATTAATTATTGAACAGAGGCCAACGATAGTTACCACAAATAGTTTGAATGTTTCTAATAGTCAGTAGTCAGAGATTTTAACAGTTTTTTTTGAAACTATCAATTGAATTAAACAGGGATTAAAATCCATTTTTTTACTGCTATTATTGCCACATAAAAAGCTTGGTTTTCTTGGAAAAATAGGCAATTATTAATTATTAATTATTCATTATTTCTGGAATGCTTGCCGGATTCTGCGAGCAAACGCCCGCCCCGCTCCTGATTGAGCTACTACTCTTGTCGTCGCGACTCCCGCTCCCATAGCAAAGCTCCCCACCCCGGAAACAACAGCAGCAGCTTGCTTACTAATAGCTTGGAATAAGGCCACACCACCCATCTGCCCTAGATAGATTGCTAGTACAGGACTAGCAACAGCAATGAAAGCAGCAAAAGCAATATCTCGGAAGCTAGTCCCACCCATATCTTGCCCCGCTGCAACTTGAGCTTTTTTGACAACGATGGCCGTTAGTCCCACAATAATGTTGTAACTGAGCATAGTGGCAAACATCCCCACCATCGCAGAAGCCCAAGCAAAGACAGTTTTACCTGCCACAGGAAGGATACTAATACCTAAAGCTGGTGGAAATAACAGTGCTGTCATCAGTAACGCAGCTTCCATACAATTAATAAATGCCCACTGAATGGCATACAAAAACATCATCAGTAGAGTAACCAGGGCAGAGCGCAAACCATTGGTTAAGGGATTTCCACCCGTAGTTACTTCGGGCACATCAACCCCAGCTTCATCCGCAGCCTCTTCCCTGGCTGGATCTTCCATGCACTGTTGTTGCTCTGCTGGTGGTAGATTCATACAATCCGCGTATATCTCTTGCTCGATCGCCTGTTCGGCATTCTCCTGTCGTATTTCATTTAGGGCAGTTTGAGCATCCAGTGAAGAAGAGCCAATCTGTTGAGTAAGGACAAACTGAACATTGTAAGAACCAATACCGTAAAAGGTTTGCACCACCCCCGCTGCCAAAGTTCCATTCCCTCCAAGCAGACACACTACTATGAGTGGCATAATCAGCAAATCAGCCAAAGCACTCCAACTTTGTTTTTCAAGCAAAGGCTGAATCTTTTCAATAGCTAAGTACAGTAGTGAGATTCCTGCCAGCAATAATCCCAAATCATTCAAGGCTTGCCAGAGAGGACTACTGGAGGAAATAGCTTCACCCCATAGTTCACCCCAAGCTTGAGTGGTGCTTTGGTTTAGTTCGGAACCAAGATTAATTAAGTCACTTCCTGTTAAGTTAGCCATTTTTCACTTACTCAGGTTCCTTGAAAGTGGAAAATTGAGAGCCGTTAGCCAAAGCTCGAATATTGGCAGATTTTTCAACTCGATTTCCAGCATTGCCACCCTGCAAAGTTGTCGAAATATCACTGAGGATTTGATTTCGATAAGCATTATCAATTCGGTTTTGCTGAGTTTCAGTAAATATTGCAGCTTGTTGGGCGGATAAGATGGATAGCTGATTAGATTGAGCTGCCTCTGCTTGTAACTTCAGCCCCATTGCATCTAATTGAAGTCTCTCCAAGTCTTGAGTAACATCCGTACTTTCTCCTTCTGATACCAAAAATTTGCCTTGCTCGGCTAGTTTTTGTGTAGCAGCAGCCAATTCCGCAGAAGTTTGAGTAGTTTGATCTCCAAATTCTATTTTTTCTTTGATTTTTTCCTGAGCGTCCTCTCCCAAAGCTGACGAGGAGGCCACAGCTTTTGCTAGTTTTCCCGTCAGCTCGACACTTGCTTCATTAAGGAGTAGCAAATTATCCTCGACGCTAGATCCTAATTGCATTCCAAAAGTAAAATCTTCAGTCCCAGCGTTTTTTAATTCCTCCAATAATTTATTAGGATCGGGAATATTCATGTCTCCATAAATACCAGAAATCTCTAAATCCGGAAGATTTAATTCGTTCAAAGCATCATCCAAAAAATCATTAGGATCGATCGCCAGTAATTCGGATATAGGGCCAATTAAATCATTGATCTGATCCTCTATTTTCCCTTGTGCATCACTCAGGATATCTTCAGGATTCAATCCCAAGATATCTTCAAAGCTGAAAGAAGCAGCGAATGCAGGTTTTGCAATAGCTATACTTGCTACTGTTGCCCCACTAACTAATAGTTTGAAAATCCGTAGAGTTTTCATCCTTTTTTCTCCTTAAAAATACTACTTTCCAATTTCTTTAATAGAAACACCTCCTCTTAATACCTTGATATAAGCAGCAGCAAAATCTCTGGTTCCTTTAAGAACCCCTACTTGACTCTGAGGATATTGATTGATAAACCTTTGCCTAGCAGCTTTTTCATCCTCAGAATTAGCAACGGCAGCCAGAATCATCGCCCCAGGATAATACCTCAAAGGACTCCAATAGCGATCGCCTACTTTTAACAACCACTTAGTAAAATATTCCGACGCATCAGGATAAAATGCTTCAGTCGCATTAGTTCTGATAATATCGGGGTCATACTCACAGTATTTAACATAAGCGGAAGCTGCTGCTGCCGTAGTTTTTCCTACCATCTCAATAGAAGTATTTTGGAAGATTTTACTGGCAGCAGAGCAAGCAGCAATAGCATTAACATCCTGCAATATCAGCAACCCGGAAATTCCGTCTTTACGACCAGTAGCCCAAATTGTCCCTACCATTTCTGCAAATCCAGGCTTACTCAGCAATACACTCAGCTCATCTCCTACAAACAAACTTCTAGGATGTGACAACCCATTGGTAACACAGGCCATAGCTGCCAACAATGACATAATTTGAGCATTACTGTCATTATTCAACCCCGACAAAGCAAAGATTTTTACCATAGGGTCTGGCGGTATTGTACTAGGGCGACCAATAGCTTGACCAATCTCTGGATCGTCCAGCTTGGCTGAAATTTGATTTGTAATTTGGTTAATTGCCAATCTGTCAATTTCCTCAAAAGATTTCAAGCCCAACTTTTCCTTAGAACAGAAATTAACCCACATTCCGCACTTCAATTTGAATTACAACATACCACAAAAAAACTTGTCTATTTAATTAAGTAGAATTACTTATGGTATTTAGTGACTTCAAGTGAGATCATAAAGCTGATGATCCCATGA
>NZ_JAAHGO010000152.1 GCF_010672455.1 Okeania sp. SIO2C9
ATTAAACGGACGTGGAGGCAAGCGTAAGACTACCGCATCTGGCAGCAGCAGCCTGTGAAGCGTCAACCCACCGAGGGGCTTCGGCTCGGTAGGAATCCCCGCGCCTTTAGGCCGGGGAGGATGTCAAATCCAGATGTAACTTATGCTGTTAGCTCGTGCGATGCTGTTAATCCGTTGTTACCCATTAAGTCGCTTTGAAAATGAGAGTGCGTGTTTGGGTTTTGGCAGTGAGGAAAGGTCATCAGCGGACAAGGTCATCTGGGGACATAGAACGCTTTAGCCCTGCTGGATCATCATTAGGCAGGAAGGAACTACATCTATGGTGTCTGACCGTGGTGGATGGGAAAAAACTAACGTCCAGAGTAGCCTTGGAGATAGTGGCCAAGTTTGAGCATTACAAGCAGTCATTTCAGTTATCAGTTATCAGTTATCAGTTATCAGTTATCAGTTATCAGTACCTCTGCAATAAGGAGGCTTGAAATCTGAAATATTCTCTTTTTTTATCCCCTTAAAAGGGGAGGCGCATACCCAGAATTTTTCGGTAACTTCAAAAAGACTCGACCAAAGGTAAATAAGTTTATTAACTAGCTATCAGCTTGGACGTTCCGGAATGCGACCCTTGCCAACATTTAGCTGGAGCGCTAAAAAAAATCAAGGGTTTAAGTCCCCCACGCTTATTTGAAACAATTAGTGGTGTGCCTTTTTTGGGGGTTTGAATTCTCCATTAAACACCCTGAAAATGCTGACTGCTGAAGTGCTGATAGCTGACTGCTACTTCAACCTAGTCAGGTCTCGAACGGTGGCCTTTATGCTCCGGCGACTATTTCAGGACTTGAAGAAAAACTGTATAGATTTAACTAAATTAGCTTTTGACTTTGTAGAGTCAAGAAATATCATGTCTGGTATTAGCTAGTCATACTCCTGGAACAATAGTCAGAAAAATAAAATAAATCAAATATTACATTCAAGATAGTTGCACTATTGCGTAAGAGGTGCTAACCTTCTTGGTAAAAAAAGGTAACTATGTCTACTGTATCTAATTATTCAGAAATACTTTGAGTCTACTGATAGCTCTAGTGAAGTTTAGACATATTTATCTAATATCTAAATTATTGTTACACTCAAGGGCGATGCTTAACTTGTCTTTTTTCAGGATAAGTTTTGTGTAAAAACTACTAGGAATAATTTTATGGAGAAAAAGATTCTATTTGTTTATGCCATATTTTAGAGCATTGAAGCCCTTAATTCTCTTAATGCTAAATAATTGTAGAGATCTATCTCCAGATTAAACCAGATTAAACTTAGCTAACACTAAGACTTCTGTTAACAAAATAAATTGGAACAATCAATAGTAAAATCTACTCTAAACAGTAGGGTTGTTCATTGCTTATAAAAAGGTGTGAGGAGAGCAAAATGACAAAAATTATCCTGAATGTTCTAAAACAGACTTCTGGTGTATTCAGTATCGCCACTTTACTAATAGCTAATTCTGCTTTAGCAAATCAGGTTTCTGTAGAACAACTGGCTAACGCTCAAGATGTTAATACAAATACAACTAACTATTCAACTACTTCATCTGAACTACCAACAGAATCACAAGGTGATACCTCTTCAGAAGAAGTAGAAATACCAGGAGATACTAGGCTACAAAATCTCAAAGATCCTTCCCTCAAGATTCCTGGAGCAGAGTTAGAACAAGTAGACCCCATGGGACAAGTCACATCTGTGACTCAATTATCAGATGTCCAACCCACTGATTGGGCTTTCCAAGCTTTGCAATCTCTGGTAGAACGTTATGGTTGTATTGCTGGTTATCCAGATGGTACTTACAAAGGTAATCGGGCGATGACCCGTTATGAGTTTGCGGCAGGTCTAAATGCTTGTTTGGACCGAATTACAGAATTGGTCGCAGCAGCAACAGCAGATTTAGTGACTCGTGATGATTTGGCAGTATTACAGAGACTGCAAGAAGAGTTTGCTACAGAATTAGCAGAGTTGCGTGGTCGTGTTGATGCTCTGGAAGCGAGAACTGAGGAACTGGAAGCTAATCAATTCTCAACAACTACTAAACTGGGTGGTGAAACTTTATTCTGGTTGAGTGATACCTTTGGAGAAAAAGCTGGGGGACGTGGACTAGCACGGAGTGACGAGGATCGGACAGAGGCGACTCTTTCTTATCGGGTTCGTTTAATTTTTGATACCAGTTTTACAGGTAAAGATCGCTTGAGAACTCGTTTACAAGCTCGTAACGTTCCTAACTATAGCGCTCGAGATTTGACGAATAGTTTGATGACTCGTCTATCTACAGATGACGACCTAGATGATGATGTGACTCTCAATAAATTGGCCTATCGTTTTCCTTTACTCAACGATAGAGCACAGGTAGAGATAGCTGCTAATGGCTATGGTATTGATGACTTTGTGGCACCTATTAATCCTTTTCAAAGTAGTGGTGCTGGTTCTGTTTCTAGGTTTGGACGATTCACCCCTACTTTCTATCGTGCTCCTTCTGATGCTGGTATCAAATTTGCCTACGGTTTCAATGATGCAATTGAGGTAACTGTGGGTTATGCTGTACCAGATTCGGAAGACCCTCAAGAAGGTAGAGGTATTTTTAATGGTGGGTTTAGTGGGTTTGGTCAGGTGACAATTGAGCCAAGCGATAAAATAGCTTTTCAAGTAGGTTATTTGCGTGCATATCATCCAAAAGGAGATTTGAACTTAACCGGAAGTACTGGTAGTTTTCTGGCCAGAGATCCTTTTGATGACAGACGAAGTACTGCAGACAACATCAACTTTGAAGCTCAGTGGAAAGTTAATGATTGGTTTCATATAGGTGGTTGGGCTGGTGCCTCATTTGCTCGTCCTGAAGATGATAGTGATGATGATGATATCACAATACTTACGGGTGCTTTGACCTTAGCTTTTCCAGATCTATTCAGAGAAGGTAGTTTAGGAGGTATAATTGTTGGTGTACCACCAATTATTACTGATGGTGGTGATGATGATGATTTAAAAGACCCCGATACATCAATACACATTGAAGTATTCTATCGCTTCCAAATGAACGACAATATTGCTATTACTCCTGGTTTGTTTGTGATTACTAATCCTAATCACATTGAGGATAATGAAACTCTCTGGGTAGGAAGTATCAGGACTCAATTTAGGTTCTAGAATATTACTAAAACATGAATTGACTAAGCAAAACACAGAAAGTAGGGTAATAAGAAATTATCTTTTTTTCCTACTTTTGCTTTTTGTGTTAGTTCAGTCTGTAGATTGACATCTTCCCCGACCTAAAGGCACAGAGATTCCTACCGAGCCGTAGCTCCTCGGTGGGTTGAGGTGTTGCTGGCCTAGAGCTGCCACTAACACAGGCTGATGCTCACTATACGCCAGTCTTACCCTTGCCTCCGCGTCCATTTTTTGTCTGGGACTGCCCGCACGCGACTAATAAAAAACATAACATATGTATTCAAAAAAAACAACTAAAAAGTCGCCTGCTTATGGGCGAGGCTTTAAACCCAATTTTTCGGTACAATTTTTCTAGTTATAGCAGTCGAAGCAAAGGGCGCGGACATATTAAAAGCTTAAAACTCAGACAACGCAAGCTTTTTCCTTCTTCCTTCTTCCTTCTTCCTTCTTCCTTCTTACTTCTTCCTCCTGCTATATATTATTTCTGGATAAATAAAGCAAAGAACAATTAAAGAGAAAGTTTTTATCTGTATTTTTAACAGGTTCGTTTAAGAGTCCCAAGCTTAGAGTGAAAAGCGTGTGGTTGGTGTTGATGGCAGGTCTGGTGATGGAGCAACTTCCCTTAAGTATCCTCCACCATACACATGAATTCCGCAGTTCCGACCCAGGAAGTTAAGTGATTAAATCAGCGGACAGAATATTATGGTATTCGCCAGACCTTAATAGTTTGATCTGCACTTCCACTAACTAAGGTTTTACCATCAGGAGTAATAGCAAGAGAACTTATTGATTCAGAATGACCAATCAATGTTTGTAATTTCTCCTCTGTAATTAGATCCCAAATAGTAATATTTTCACCGGCAGCTACTATTTTTTGGTGATTAGGAGTGAAAACAATAGATTTGACTGCAGCTATATTTGGTTTAATTACACTTTCTTTTTTCCCTGTCTTTAAATTCCATAGTCTAATAGTTCCATCTTCACTCCCACTAGCTAAAGTTTGATTGTCTGGACTGACGACTACCGTATTTACTGCCTTGGTATGTCCCTCTAGAGTTTGTCTACGAATACCTGTACTAATGTTCCACAGTCTAATGGTTCCGTCATTACTACCACTAATTACAATAGTCCCATCTCGGCTAAAAGCTAAAGCATTTACTTCATATTCTTTATCTGGTATCCAGGTAAGCATTCGACTACTTGTTTGGATATTCCACAATTTCATTAATCGATCACTACCAACACTTGCTAATGTTTGTCCATCAGGGCTAATTGCCACTGCATTCACTTGACCATTAAGGCCTATAATTGTATTTATTAACTTGCCTGCTTCTAGATCCCAAAATTTGATAGTTTGATCGACACTACCACTTACTAATATTTGGCCACTGGGGCTAATCGCTAAAGTCGTTACTTGAGCTGTATGAGCATCTGCAATGTTATTTTTTAATTCCCCAGTCTTGAGGTTCCAAATTTTAATTGTATTAGAGCTACTTGTAGCAAGAATTTGACCATCTGGTGTGAGAGCGATCGCATTTACTGGTCCTAAATAACCATTGAAGGTATTCTGCAAAAATCGACTACTATTCAATCCTCGTAACAATAGGATTGGATCTGCAGGAAACATTCCATAGCGCCAAAAGCCATAAAATTGAGAGGTTGCTGCTGCTAATAGCAACATTGTTAACCCGACTATCAGATTATTTTTTAATTTAATGTTTGACTTGTTACGGGATATTTTTGTCTTGAATTTTGTTCTAGATAAACTTCTTGTTTGAGTTTGCTCTGTTGGCAATTTAGAGTTTTCTTGGCCTAGTTGAGTCTGCTTAGAAGGGGAAGGTATTCGATAATTTTCTTTACCAGAACTATCTCCGGTATCAATTTCTGCTAGGCAATGCAAAATCATGGCTGCAGTTTGAGGCCTATTTCCTGGGAAAGGAGCCATCAAATAATCAACTATATCTGCCAACCTCTTTGATATATGAGGAGCATATTTTCGCCATTGCAATTTTCCTGAACGAGGATTTTCTGGAAAGGCTGTGGGAGGTTTACCTGTTAATAAATAGACAAAAGTCCGCCCTAGAGCAAAAAAATCTGATTGAGGAACAGCTTTGCCATTTGTTTGCTCTGGGGCAGTATATCCTGGTGAGACAATACCTGTAACATTTTGCCCCTGACCTACTTTGACTAAGTAAGTTTCAGATACCTCTCTGACAGTACCAAAATCTATCAACACCAATTGGCCATTTGGTCTACGCATGATGTTGTGGGGCTTAATATCTCTATGGAAATACTTTTGCTGATGAACTCTTTCCAATATTTCCGATAATTGTGTCAGCCAATCCACTGCTTGAGTTTGATTTATTGGCCTATGGCGACGACTTTTCATCCAATCCTGTAAATTTGCACCACCAATAAATTCCATTACGAGGCAGTGTATAGGTTCGTCACTATTTTCTGGGAAAAATGTAAAATAACCATCTTCTTCTATCTTTGGAATCCCAGGGTTTCGTAAACTGATTAGTACTTGTGCTTCTTGCTGAAACAGAGATATAGCTTTTGGGTGACTTTTCAGTAATACTTTGAGAACTTTTTGTACACCTCGATCGTCTACTAAATAAGTTTTCCCAAAACCTCCCCCCCCAAGGGACTTGATGACGCGATACCGATTTTGCAGCAACAATTCTGAGCCACACTGACAACAAGTGCGTCTACCAACATTTAATGGGTCAGAGGGATTGGGGCAATTGGGATTAAGGCAGTAACTCACAGAAGCCAGATACCCAGATTTGTATAGCTTTGCTTTACTACACTATAGCTCGAAGTTGTCTTCTTTAAAACTTTTGGCAAAATATTTTTCATTATTTGCTGATTTTTTGACTTGAATATCTTTAAAATATCTATATAAAATAAATAATCAAAATAATCAATTTTTATAGTTTTAAGTTCCAACCAGCGACTGCCATACAGCCCCATCCAATAATCAAGGCAATTCCACCTATGGGCGTAATAGCTCCTAACAATTTAATCCCTGTCAGACTTAGAGCATATAAACTTCCAGAAAAAATTGCTATGCCAATAATAAAAGCATAGCCAGCAGCCAACATTAATCCTTGAGGTAATTCTTCAATTGTTAATAAAAAAGCCACCATTAACAGGGCTAAGGAATGGTACATTTGTAAGCGAGCACCTGTCTGAAAAATATCTAGAGAGTATTGACTAAGCCTTTCTTTCAAAGCATGAGTAGCAAAAGAACCACCGACTACAGACAAACCTCCTAGAATAGATGCTATTACTAAAAAAATTCTAGTCATTAATTTTTTACCCCTGTGTCATTTTAACTAAATCAGAAGTTAGAAGTCAGAAGTTGTTTTTGTCAAGGGGATTTGAGCAAGCCTCCAAAAACATTTCGCCTTAAAAGGCGGGGTGGCGCGACCCAATTATTTTGATAAAATTAACCCTAATTTTTATCTATTTTTATCTTTACTACTTTTCTCAAAATATTGATAATATTCCTAATATAGTTGTTATTTAATATTAAGCAGTTGATAATTTAAGCTATATAACTTATTTATAACAATCCATGGAGAATATAAAATCTAAATAAGTCTTAGGTTAATTCAAATTTTAGTTACAAATGTATTTATATTATATTTATTTTTAGTACATTGAGTACCAATTTCAATATTATTTAACAATTATTGAACTTACTAACGAGTAGCTTCCAGTAAACTAGAGTAGTAGAAGCTAGTGCTGTTCATTGCTTGTCTTTGGATAGAAAAACCATTACTTTCTATTATTTTGATAATATCAGCCTCACGATGCTGATAAGCGCGAGTAGTTTTACTTGGTCCAGGAAATAACTCACCTACTTTTTTCAATAAACTTAAAGCTAAAGTTTTTGGTGCAAAGCTAATAATAAGTCTGGATTCTGCTAAAGAAATCAAATGATTAATCATATCTGCAACTTTTTCTTGAGGATAATGTATCAGCACATCCAAACAGATAACTGTATGATATTTACCACTTAAAGCTTCTAAATCTTGAGCAACAAAATTAACATTACCCATACTAATCAAACTAGACTTAGCACGCTGATATGCTTCGGTGATCATCTTTTCTGATATATCACTACCATAGATAACTGCCCCAGCTTTAGCCAAGGGAATACTCAAACTACCAACTCCACAACCCGCATCGCAAATTGATAAACCGGATAAATTCCCATCTTCTTGTAGCCAACTGAGAACGTTATCAACGGTTTGTTGATGTCCTTTTCTAATATCTAATTGTACTTTATTTACTTGGCCTTCTCCATAAATTCTTTGCCACCGCTCAAAACCAGTGGAATTGAAATATTCCCGAACAATTATTTTGTCGTCTGTCCTACTGTTCATGTCCACCTAATAGTAAAATATTTGTCAAGTGACATACTCCCACACTGCTGATCGAGAATCATATGTGGGTTTCTCAGCGACTTCTCTATGAGAACATTGACTGAGCTACCAAGGGATGCCCCACCTCTGTAATTGATTGAAAATCCGCTTAATTGTACTTCTTTATCCTAATGGTGGCAACAAATCTTTGAGTAAGACTTGAGCTACTTTCTTGATATTAATTGCAGCATTTAAGTCACCTCCAATTGATAGATTACATTGAGGACAAAAGTTTGTAAACAATCCTAGTCCAAACAAAATAGTCAAGGCAATTTCTAGTTTCTCAAACATACTTTTCTAGAATTATCTTTTCTGTAGGGGGTTTAAGACCCCACCGTCTAAACGGTGCTTAAAATTGTTTGGGATTTGTAGACACGGAGTGGCCGGTCGTTGACTATCCATAATTAATTTTCCCTTGTGCCTTGTGCCTTGTGCCTTCTGCTTTCTTCAAGAATAATTGGCAAAAGTTAGAAAAAACTAGACATCATAAATTGAGAGGATAGTTTACACTCAACTTAATTATTATCACCTATCTCAGGGGCAAAAAATTGTCACGATGAATTTTTTTTCTACAAATATCTTCAAGCAAATCACTAGCAAAGTTCAATTACTAACTTTACCGAAAAATTGGGTTTAAAGCCTCGCCCTTGTAGGGCGACTTTTTATTTCATTTGCAAGTGAATTGGATATATGCTAAACTGTTATTAGTTGCCGGGGGGCACTCGGAAACTCGTGCGCGGACGTGGAGGGAAGCATCAGACTACCGCCAAGGAAGCAGCACCCTGTGTTAGCGGTAGCTATGCGAAGCAAAGCGTCAACCCGCCGAAGAGCTACGGCTCAGTAGGAATCCCCGCGCCTAACAGCCGGGGAGGATGTCAATCTCATATCTTTGTTCCCACTATCAGCTAGAGCGACTAAATTACGAGTAGGAGTAGCAGGTTCACCCCTCTTTGTAATTAAGGATAGAGATGTTCAGGGTATAAGTGTAGAAATTTGGCAAGAACTAGCTTCCTTAGAAGAACTAGAATACCAACTTATTCCACAAGATACTGTCAGGAATAGTGTTGATAGTATGACAAGAGGAGAACTCGATGTTGTTATTGGGCCAATTAGTATCACCTCTGATCGCCTGGAAAAAGTGGCTTTCACTCAACCTTACTTTCTGGCCAATATAGGTTTATTAATTAGTGGAGAAAGACCTAAGCTTTGGAGTAGACTTCAACCTTTCTTTGGCCTTGCTTTTATGTCTTCGGCAGGTCTATTAGTTGTTCTCCTATTTACCTATTTACCGAAAAATTGGGGTAGGCGCCTCGCCGAGGCGCGGGCGACTTTCTATAATTGTGCTATAATGAAATTGGTTATGTACCCGCCTTGTCTCATAAATACTGTAGAAAAGAAGATGTTTGTCGAA
>NZ_JAAHGO010000153.1 GCF_010672455.1 Okeania sp. SIO2C9
AGCGTAACACAAAAAAGTACACAATGCAAGAAACTAAGTGGACGCTACGCGGTTTATTTGTTGGTCGGCAATTCCCCTCCCGTTAACATTCGTATAACGGGAGACCCCTTGCCGACATCAAAGTTGGGGAATCAAAGAAGGCTCCAACCTTTACTTGTCAATGGTTTTATAATTAATCAGCAAGCCCTAAATAGTATTACAAATTTCAGGCGATCGCTTCACCGAAAAATGGGGTTTGAAGCCTCGCCCTTCTAGGGCGACTTTTAAATTGGTTTTTCTTCAACAACTATGTTATCATATTGTTAGTTTAAAGTCATACTATGAAAGCTAGATTTAAGTACCGTATCTATCCAACACCGGGACAAAAATACCGAGAGCGCAAAGTTATTTGGTTGCGTCCGTGTTGTCTGGAATGATAGTCTAGCTTGCTGTCAAGAAAAATACAAATTAGGAGAGAAGAAACCTGCTAACTCTGAACTACAAAAACAGTTTATTACTCAAGCTAAAAAGGTGGAGGATAGAGAATGGTTATCAGAGGTTTCAGTTGTACCATTACAGCAATCATTGAATGATTTAAACCAAGCTTATCAAAACTTTTTCAGTTCTACAAAAGGCCAGAGAAAAAGCCAAGCCATAAAACCTCCCAAATTTAAAACCAGGAAATCAAAACAGACTGCCAGGTTTACCTTGAGGGGGTTTAAAGTACACCAAGATAAAGTTTATTTAGCCAAGATTGGAAAACTGAAAGTAGCCTGCTATGCGAAAACTACCCAGTGAGCCTAGCTCAGTAACAGTTATTAAAGATGCAGCTAATAGATACTTTCTTAGTTTTGTAGTAGAAATACAACCAGAAACTTTACCAAAAACTGATAATTCAGTAGGCATAGATTTGGGTATTAAAACCTTTGCAACATTCAGCAATGGTACAAAGATTGATGCACCAAAACCATTGAAAAAACGGATTAAAAAGTTAAAAAAGTTAAGTAAGTCATTATCTAATAAAACTAAAGGGTCTAAAAGGTATGAAAAAGTACGGGCTAGAGTTGCTAAGTTTTCCTTCGGAATGCTGCGCAAACATGGTAAATTAAAAGATACAAGGACAGATTTTCTGCATAAATTATCTACTAAAATAATTCGTGAAAACCAAACAGTTGTTTTAGAGGATTTGAATGTTTCTGGCATGGTAAAAAACCGCAAATTATCCAGAGCTATATCTGATTTAGGTTGGCGACAATTTAGAACTTTCTTAGAAGGAAAAGCAGAAAAGTATGGTCGTGATTTGAGAGTAATTAGTCGTTGGGAGGCGACGACTCAAAAATGTTCATGTTGTGGTTTTCGTGGATGCAAATTAGACCTTCAAGTGCGAGAATGGGAATGCCTTAATTGTGGTGCTAAACACGACAGAGATGAGAATGCAGCAATAAATATATTAGTCGCGGGCGGGCAGTCCGAGACATTAAACGGACGTGGAGGCAAGCATAAGACTAGCGCATCTGGTAGCAGCAGCCTGTGTTAGCGGAGCTTTGCGCCAGCAAAACGTCAACCCACCGAAGAGCTACGGTTCAGTTTTGTTTCTCCGCGCCTTCAGGCCGGAGAGGATGTCAACAATTCAAAAGGGAAAAAAATGGCATTCCTGAATTAAGGTATGAAAATAAAAACTGAAGAATCTCAAATATTTGTTATTCAATAGTTTAGTAATTGCCAAAAAAATAGTAAGCATTTCCTGCGGAATGCTGCGCAAACAGCCGTCAGCTAGCCTCCTGTCCGAGGAACTGCGTTATCAGCACTTCCCTGCGGGATGCGCTCGCATTCAGCTATTGCTTTTAGTGTTAGATCAAAGCTTTACTAATTGAGGTAGATTTAAATCTTAAATCTTACTACCAAAGTCCGCTGAAACAGTCTATTTTTATTTAAACTCCCTTATGATAGCTGACAGCTAATAGCTAAATGCTTACAAAAAATATAAATCATACCCACGCATCAGTAACGCCAAAAAAATTAATCAATTTCCTTCCCTGTTCCTTAAATTTAAACTACAAAAAACAGTTGTTAAACCGTTTAGTTCGCTATTATACCAATTTGAAAAAAGAATGTTACGAATAGTAAGAGAAATAAAAAGACTTTTCAGAATATTTCCTTTGACAAAAAAGATGACTTCCAACCTGAAAAATGGTATTCAAGCCATTCCCATACAATTCCTGACTCCTGACTCCTAAGAAATATTGTAGTTATTTGTAGCAAACATTTATCAATTTGGTATTATCTCCTCTCTTAAAGAAGGCACTTATGCTGTTTGCGCAGCATTCCGCAGGAAAAGCAGCTATACTCTTATCCCAGAATGACCTAGGAAAGGAAAAATTGTATGGGGATACTCAACGACCAGCTACTCCGTGTCTTAATAACCCCAAACAATTTTCAGCACCATGTAGACTGTGAGATATTAAACCTGCCACAGAGAAAGATAAAACTTTTGAGAATTAGGTTTTTAATTGTTTTCAAAGTTTGAATATCTTTAAAAATTGCCGCTTCTTTCTGAATAATTTGGTAGGGACTTTACTGATACAATACTCCGCAAACAGCAGCTGTACAGCCAGGAAAATATTGCTCATATACTATTGTCGATATAAACTATATTCTGCTAATTTCTAAAGTTTAAACTCAAAAAGTGAACAACTCTTGTTTCCTAGAATTCTCATCTATAGAAGAGTTAACACACAGTCAAAAAAATTATCAACCCTTCGTTCTTCATTAGAAATTAACCGCCATTTTCTTGCAAAAAATCCTTAATTATATGTTCTTGAGGAGGCTCAGGATGACGAGTATCAGTAATTAGCCAATCAAGAGCAGCAGCTTGAACATCAATAGATGCTCCAGTCTTATCAACACAATAGCGACCAAATACTAACTTATCAATCAAACGAATTCCTGGGCCTAAGCGAGAATACTCAAAAATTACACTGCTATTAACAGTAGCTCCACTACAAATCCAGCAATTCGGACCAATCATGCTCGGCCCAACAATTTTTGCTCCATCTTCAATTCTGGTCATACCACCGATATATACAGGCCCTTGGATATCCACCTTATCCCAGTTAACCGCTACATTTAAGCCTGTATAAATTCCTGGAAATACCTCCTTACCAGGAATAGAAACATTTTTGACTTTCCCCATAAGTACATCATTAATTGCTCGCCAGTAGTCTGGAACTTTTCCAATATCCACCCATTCAAAATCCATTGCCACACCATAAAACGGCGCTCCGGTCTCCACCAACTTAGGAAATAACTGACTACCAATATCAAATTCCATACCAGACGGAATATAATTAAGCACTTCTGGCTCAAAAATATAAATACCAGTATTAATATCAGTACTAAGAGCTTCTTCAACTTTTGGCTTCTCCTGAAAAGATTGAATTCGCCCTGCTTCATCTGTCACTACAACACCATAACTAGAAACCAGTTCGCGAGGAATAGATTTCATAATAACGGTAGCCATCGATCCTTTTTCTTTGTGCCACTTGAGTGCTGCGGTCAAATCCAAATCTATCAAAGCATCACCACAAAGGACTATAAAAGTATCATCAAAGTAAGGATAAAAGTCTTGAATTCGCCTCATACCACCAGCAGAACCCAGTGCCTCCCCAATCAAGTTTCCATCCTCAATTCGTCCTTCAAAAGAATAAGCAATATCTACCCCAAACTTTTGACCATCACGAAAATAATCCTCTATTTCCTTTGCTAAATGGCTAACATTGACCATAATTTGGTTAACACCATGTTGACGAAGCAACTCTACCAAAAATTCCATTACTGGTTTTTGCAGAATAGGAATCATTGGTTTAGGAATGCGATAAGTAATTGGACGAACACGAGTTCCTTTACCGGCTGCCAGAATCATGGCCTTCATTTAAGTTTCCTCCACCTTTGAAATGTCAAAAATACTTATATCTGTGTTTTCAATTAACACAATTCACTCCGTTAAAATTTCAGATTAACAGAGAGAAGAGCAAAATGAGAATTTTTCACTTTCCCTATTTAAGAGATGATTTATAAAGTAAATATTAAGAGGCTAAATTCCTTGCTCTACTTGGGTTTTGGCAGTGATAGCCCAATAATACCTAAATCCCTGAGAGTTAGATTACATCAGGGTTTTAGCTAAGTTGACAAATCAGCTCTAAAGGTAGATAGATAAATTTTTATCTACCAATCTTTTATTTATTTTTGGCTAAATATTGAACTAATGGACATATTTTTCTCGCTGATATATAAATAAATACCGGAGAAATAATTTTCCTTAGATGTTTTCTAATTTTCAGCTTGATGGTTTTAATTTAACTAGGAGGAAGTAAGAAAGAGGGAAGAAAGAAGAAGGTTGAGTAATATTTTTTACACCCTGTAACCTGATCCTTAGGTACAAGCTTTGGAGATCAATGGGGTCAATCTCCAACTTTTTAAATTAGATTAAATATAGTTATGGACTAACCACAACTATATGCTGTCAACTTCTTTCCTGCTTCTTACTTCTTTTAAATATAGAGATTTTAAGTGTACATTATTATACTACGCTTTTTTTTCAGAGAAAAGTATATGAATAAGAGTTTTATTCAGATATAAATTAAAGTTCCAAATTTTGAGTTTTAGGAAAGAAGGCATTAAATATTCTTCTCTAAAACCGATCGCCTCTCGGAAGTGGATGAAATAGTACGGATTTTAATCTCTTGATAAAATTCTTCTTGGGATAATTCAACTTTCGATTGAGCAGAAAGGAGTAGTAGTGCCCAAAATACACCTACTCGGTCAGAGTTGACTTGGACATTATTAGATTCATTTTCAGCTTTAGACTGTAATACTGAGGACCATAATTCTAAAAGGCGATCAAATTCAAAGCAACCTTCACTACTCTGTGGCGACCTTTCTAGAAGGAACTTTTCTAAGTCACTAGCTGTATCTACTAAATTTTCCTGGTGGGCTAATTCTGCAATTGCTCTAGCCGCTTGCTCTCTTGCTTTTGAGCTAGTTTTGCGAGTACGGGGACGTACTTTTCTATCTTCTATAGTAGACTTGATGAGTTGTAACTGCTCAATTAATTCTTGAAGGGTGACTCGACGTTTGCGCGGAGAAGGAGCAACAGCACGACGACGCAATTGTTGTTCTAATTTCAGTGGTATTTTTGGTGTTTCAAAAGTTTCTGCTTCTGGAATTTGGACTTCTTCAGATATCTCTGAATTATTTTCAGATGATTCTGAATTAGCTAAGTGATCTGCTTTGAGCCATACTAATATAGATGCGTATAAAAATGCTTGACCTGACTGAGACAAATTTGTAAAGTCATCACTTGCAGAAATATTTGACTCAGGAGTTAGTTTACTTAAGTAGCGGTCTATTACGTCAATTACTTGAACATCCCAAGGATTAATTTCTCCCTTTTCTGCTAAGTTTGTTAGTAAAGCAATTCCTTCTGAAACGGTTTCTGAAACTTGAGGAATTCCAACTGTCATGTCTATAGTTCTTTCCTATACTTTAATATAAATAATTCTCAGATTAACTTGTAAATTTGTTAACCTAAGAACTCGCACTTTCTAGTCAGCGCAGGACTATTTAGAGTAAGTGACATACTCCCACACTGATTACAAGAATCAAATGTGGGCTTCTCAGCGACTCTACTATGTAGACATTGACTGAGCTATCAAGGGATGTCCCACCTCTACAATTAACAATTAACAATTAACAATTAATAATGAAATATTTGCCTTTTAGTTATTAATTATTCATCATTAATTACATTATTTGGTGTCGATCATAAATCTTTAAATATCTATATAGAAGAACATTTCGATCTATCTAAAGCTATATTGCTGCTAGCTTCACTAATTATGATTTTATTTAGAAACTTATGCTTCAGTAGATTTCCCTGTTTCAGATACAGTTTCTGCTGCAGGTAAACTAGCTCTTTGGATCAGTTCTTCTTGATAGCGTTCCATGTCTTTTTCTAATTCCTCAATGCGTTTATTTCTGCTACGAATTTCTCGCATTTCTCCAAAAGTTGTGATGGTACGTTGAACTCTTGACCACAAGTTAAATACCCATGCTAAAATAGCTCCTAACCCTGTAGCAATTACAAGTTCTACAGATAAAGGGGCTTCAAATTCAATGCCTTGAATAAGTTTGATTGTAGTTAATTGAGTATTCTGTAAACTGAATAACACCAAAGCTAAACAAACTAAAAAAATCAGCAAAAAGTTAATCGGTCTCATTATTTTTGTTTTGATTTATTTTGATAACTACCGATACTTAATTTATACCAGATAAAGTATAGATTGACAACAATATATTTGTAAGCAAACAGCCGTTAGTTATTAGCTATCAGCTATTAATTTTGGGGAAGGTCATTTCAGTTATCAGTACCTCTGCAATAAGGAGGCTTGACCTTGGCGAATATTATCTTTTTTTATCCCCTTAAAAGGGGAGGCGCATACCCAGATTTTTTCGGTAAAAGCAGCCCTTGAAATTGAGAAATAATAAGAAGTTACTGTCAAAGTATCCTTCCCAAACCTTAGAAGTAATTATTTATTATTAATTGCTGTTAATATAGTTCCGACCCAGTCAGCTACCTGACTGCTAATAGCTGTTTGTGCATTCCGCAGGAAATGCTTACATATATTTTATAATGTTGATGCAGTAGCTTGATTTTTTCATCCTCAAATTTTAGGCTATCTGTAGTCTAAAAATAAATGTTGATTAATCTATTTTTTAATAATTCCTAAAGCTGGCAGTACTTGATATTTTAAAGCTATACCCAAATAAACAAATAAACAAATTAAGATTGTACCTATTCCTATAGGACTAGGAATCCAAAAAACTACGTCTAATGAGTTAGATTCTCCTGGATTTAATTTCCAGACAATTTGTCGGTCATTTAGATAAGTTATTGCATTATTTTCAGTTGCTTTAATATTGCTAAAACCCCAAGGTGTAGTTAATTTAAACTCTAAATCTAATAACTCATCTGGATTAACTATAACTTTGCTCTTAGATGTAGATAATTGCAAATCTAAATTAATGCTCAATTTATTCCGCAGTGCTAAAAATAAATTATTCTGACTTACTTTAATCTGAGATTCTAATTTAGGTAAATCTTCTGTAATATCGGCAGAATAATTGTCAGATTTTTGTGTATCTATAGGTTGAAAAAAACGATTAAATTTTTCTTCTAATTCCGCACCATTATTAAAAGGAATTGTAACTAAAATTTCTTGAGAAGATATTTTTTTAGTTTTTCCTCGTAATTGACTAACTCTGGTTTCTATACTGTTTAACCATTCAGAAACTATCTTCCCACTGAAATTATTTAACTCATCTGCTAATTTAATATGTTGCACAAATTCACCGTGGTTTTGGCTCTCAAAATTTATTCCCAATTCATATTGAACGCATCCATTCAATAGTAAAACTGCTAAAAAACTAATCAAAATAACTTTAAGCACTTTCATATCTAAGCCTCCCTTGTTGCTACACCTAAATTTTGAAATACAATACATGGTAAATAATAACTATTACCAACTAATTCAGGAAAATTGCCGATATCTACCAAATTTTGAAATGCTTCAAAAATATTACCTGCCACCATTGTATTCTTAACTCTACCCGTTATTTCACCTTTTTCTACCTTATAACCTAAATCTAAATTGACAGAAAATTCTCCTGCTAGTTGATTAGATTTACCCCCTCCTAATACCCGGTCTACTATTAAACCTTCTTTTATATTACTAATCAATTCTTTTTCAGAAATTTGCCCAGGATTAATACTCAAATTTACTAAACTAGGAGTTGGTTGAGATAGTCCATTTCGGAAACCATTGCCAGTGGACTTACATCCAGCACGAGCAGCCCATTGTTGGTCCCAATAGAAACTTTTCAAAGTCCCTGCTTCAATAAAAGTCTTGACCATAGTCGGAATACCTTCGTCATCAAAGGGACAATAATCATGCCCTATATTTGGGTCTTCAAAGAGAGTAAAGCGGGGGTCAAACATAGTTTCTCCCAATTTATGGGTAAGAGGGGAAGCTTTTTGTACCACAAGCTGTCCAGATAAAACAGTTTTAAATAATCTAGCGATCGCCTTTCCTACTGCGGTGGGAGTAAAAAATACAGGAAAATTTCCAGTAGTAATCTTAGCTGAATTTTCTGCCCATCGATATTTTTGGATTAATTTTTCTAGTAGTTTATTGATATCTAAGGGTAGCTCGTTTATAACATCTGAAGTAGATATTTGGAGAAAGTCTTCATTCCGAACTAAGTTACCAGAAATATTAACATTAACTAACTGATTAAACCTTTGAGCATAAACATCAGTATTAGTCAAAATTTTAATATTTTTGTTCTGAATATTAAAGTCTATATTGACTAGAATATCGGGGTGATAATTATGAATATTTTCAATAATTTCTTGACCAGAAGTAATTAATTCATTAACTTGAGGTAAATTACACTCTAATTTTGGGTAATTCAAATTGTATGAAGAAGCAAATTGAAATTGTGCAATATCGCTAACTTTTGCTGTTTGAATTGCTCCCTCAACTAAATCCTCAATTCTCGTCAAATCTGTAGAACTAGCAAAACCTAATCTACCTTGATAAATTAATCTGAGAGCTACTCCTTGTTGAGCCTTAGTTTGTAGAGATTTTAAACGATTATTTTCAAATTTTATTGGTGTTTCCTGAGTAGACAAATAATAAATTTCTACAGCTTCAGCTTTCTGAGTAGCTAACTTAAGAATTTTGTCTAGAGTAGACTCACTCATATTGACATCTCCTCCAAAAGAGGGAGTAGGGGGAAATAATTAACAATTAACAATTATCTCTCCTTGAAAACGGATTAGGATTGACGCGTTGACGTACTCCCCGGCATAAATGCACGGGGATTCTCAGGCGGATGTTACGAAGCGGGATAAATCCACGCTTCTCCACCCTTTTTCCTGTTTCTTAGGCTCTTAACTAGACCGTTTCGGGTCCCCGT
>NZ_JAAHGO010000154.1 GCF_010672455.1 Okeania sp. SIO2C9
GTAGCAAACGTCCATGTTTTACCTTCAATTTCCTTCCAGTATTTTCGGGCGTTGCTATTCTTTTTGCATCGACGTTTTGCCCAAGCCCAAAGTTGTTTGAACGTGATATGACTTAGCTTTTCAAATGCGCCTTGGTCGAGGGACTTTCACCCTCATGGTCATTAAGTTGTCAAAAGTTTTGATTCAACCAATACGAAAGGTTGACCTCTTGCTCCTCGTACACTTTGAATTGAATTCTCCATTTTTCAAGGAAACGAATCGCACCCAGCCCGATGTCTTGTATTCTACAGAGCGGCTATGTTTCTTGAATCGTGGGTATCCCTTTTTTCCTGGGATATTTTTCTTGCAATTGTCAAAGAACCTAGCAATAGCTGACCAACACCGTTCTACAGACGCCTGACAAGCATGGGAATTCAAATCTTGAACGAATGGGTACATCGAACGTAATTCGGTATTATACCGATATAGTTCTTTTCTACCTAGTCCTGGATTATCCATCCAATAGCGAAGACATGAATTTCTCACGAATTGGCCAGTACGGATTGCCTCATCAATGGCTTGATATTGCTGAGGTTTTCCTTTGACTTTGAATTCGTATACTATCATAGTTTTGACGCTAGCTTGTGTGGCGTATATTATTAGTATATCAGGTTCAATTTAATTTGTGCAAGGGCGATTGAGGTTAACCGTCCTAGAAGGACGGGGCTTGAAACCCGCTTTTTTTGGTCATCAGTTAACATTTTTAATAGGTTTTTGACATCTCCAGGGGTTGAAACACCATGGAAACTTTGGCCAATTCACCGCAAATGGGACGGGACGTTTAAAGTGCGGAAGTAAATTCCGCACGCAGCCCCTCATAAATCCACATTTGCTTAAAGCCTGAATGGTAGACTCCTAGACTCCTCGGCATAGATCATTATCTAGCTGTGAGCTTACATTTGAGAGTGGTTTTACTCAAGATGTTAGAGCAATCTTCTTGCTGCTCTAGTGCATTACTTGCTTTTCCTGCGGAATGCTGCGCAAACAGTCGTCGTAGAAAATTAATGCCCCGTCTCCTGGGAACTGGAATCTCACGCCAAGTAGCGATCTTGTCATAGCGACAAACCTTATTCTTACTTGCAGTTTATGATCATAACATACCTTTGCTCCGGGTTAAAACCCGCGTTTCGTTATTCAACCAGACGTTAAAACGGGCGCTGCGTACTTCCTCCCGTCATTTTTTATGTTTAAGACCACTAATATTATATTTTGAAAAGCGGGTGATGGGTTTTGATGGCCACTCACTAATAACCCATCATATACCTAATTGACTACTCCCCGCAGCTGTTGCCGAGGGGATTCTAAGTTGATACTACGCAATATGGATTTATCCTGTTGCTTCGTTTATTCGAGCGCTGACCAAAGAACTCTTTGGGGACAAGTCAAAGTGCCCCTACACAGTCGGCATAGCGTCTAAACCTAGCTTTCTGCTTACTTTTGTCTAAACATTTGTATACCCAAATAACACAGGACAACTAAAGTTGTCTAGTCTAAACGACTCCCTTGTTTTAATCCCCCGGTTAAAACACGGGGGCTTTCAACATGGCTTTTCGGTAAATGTTTGCTGTTAACCTATTTAAGATTCCCTAGCCTTTGGTAAGTCTTTAAACCATATTAGTAGACTGTTAGTCAACTACGATGAGTCACATTTGGAGTAAAACAATTATATTAGAGTAGCATTTTTTCTGTAATAAGTAAAGATGATTAACTTTCTAATATATATTTTTTATTCTCTGTTCTGGAAATTAGGTGGTCAATGCTAATATTTTTAGTTAAAATTCAATCAATATTAATAAATTTATACTAATATTATCAATTTTTATTGCTTATGTTATTAGCTACTCCTTCAACTGTAAAGCGCTTTTCTCAGACTCATCATCATCCCCTAAAAATAGTTGCTTTGGGAGACAGTTTAGTTTATGGTTTTGGTGATTATGAAGGTGGTGGATGGGTAGAGAGATTACGACGGCAGTGGATGTTGCCAGACAGTCCTGGTCATGTGCTATATAATCTTGGAGTTCGAGGAAACCGTGTTTTACAAGTAGAACAACGCCTGGAACATGAGTTTCGCCATCGTGGAGAATTAAGAAATCGTCAACCAGATATTATTATTCTTTCGGTTGGGGTAAATGATTCTGCTAGAGTCCAAAGACCAGATGGACGTTACTATACTGATTTTTCCAAATTTAAAACAATTTTAGATAATTTATTGGATACATCAAAACAACTTTGTCCTGTACTATTTGTGGGAATGGTTCCTGTTAATTTGGAGAAAATGCCTTTTCAAGATTGTTTATATTATAGTCACGAAGATCAATTTATATATAAAGAGGCGACTCGCTTGGCTTGTTTAAAGCGAAAAATTCCTTATTTAGATGTGTTTGAAAAATGGTTAAGTAGGGGCGAAAATTGGTGGAGATTACGTCTTTGTGCAGATGGCATTCATCCTAATGTCGCAGGTTATAAAGCTCTATTACAAGATGTCTTGGACTGGGAATATCTAAATTTATTAACTAGCTAAGGTTAGTTTGAAGAGAAAAGAATGATTAGGTTTCCTCACTAGATCCTATCAACTAAGTGAGGAAACAGGAAATTATTTGACTACTCCCCGCAGCTGTTGCCGAGGGGATTCTAAGTTGATACTACGCAACACCGATAAATCCTTGTTGCTTCGTTTTCTCATGATTCTGACCAAAGATATATTCTCTGGGGAAAAGTAAAAGTGCCCCTACACAGTCAGCATAGCGTTTAAACCATGCTTTGCTGTTTACTTTTGTCTAAACATTTATACATCCATATCATAGCACAGGACAACTAAAGTTGTCTAGTCTAAACGACTCGCTTGTTTTCATCCCCCGGTTAAAACACGGGGGCTTTCAACGTCGCTTTTCGGTAAGCGTTTCCTACGGAATGCTGTGCAAACAGCTAGATGGCGGTGAGTTATTCCTAGGTCATACTTACCTGACTAAATCAATATTGATTAGCTCTTTTACTTATTTATCATCAACTGACTATTCAAGAATGCGCGAATTTAGAATGCGCGAATTTAGAATTACCTATACTTGACATACTCCCGACGTTGCGCATACCGCGACAACGCGGGATTCTTCAGCCATGAAAAAAATGACCGCTGCGCGCGTGTGAGGTGATGTCCTCCCCCTGTATTGACCTTGATGATAACATGCATACCTCCTAGCTTGTCAAGGGTATAGGAAGGTTTTATTTGTGGAGGTATCCGACTATTGGCCCAGGCTTGACCATACGACGCTCCCCTTCGGGAGAGCGCGGGACTTCCCGCCAGGGAAGTTAAAAAGAAGAGGATTGGGTTAAAAGGATTTTTTTTCTTCTCTTGGTCGATTGGATATGGCTCCGAGACCTCGCCATCCCTCGACCGCTTTTTTCTCCATGAATGGAGAGGCTTTATACCTTAATAATTTTTCGTTGACATCCTCCCTGGCCTAAAGGCACGGGGATTCCTACTGAGCCGTAGCTCCTTGGCTGGTTGACGCTTTGCTGGCGCACAGCTTCGCTAACATCGGGTGCTGCTTCCAAAGGCGGTAGTCTAACGCTTCCCTCCACGTCCGCGCACGAGTTTCCGAGTGCCGCCCGGCAACTAATAAGACTGTAGCATATATTCAATTTTCATTTTGGTAGACCACAGTAGAGATGTTCCATGGAACGTCCCTAACATATTTTGCTTGTGACAATGTGGTTTATTGATTTGAAAAACGCTGTACATAAAAAATAAAGAAAAAAATTATTGTCGCCAATCCCTTCTTAAAAGAAAAAGTAATGATTAATTATTCTGGAAACCATCTATATTTATAGAATTATTAAATAGTAAATATATTGCTTGATCATTTTACTTTGATTGAAGTTATGGAATAGCAAGAATTAATATACAGCATATTCACTTAATTTATGTGGTACAACTGACAGGGTAAATATTTTTGGCTTGTTCTCTCTCTGGCCTCCCCATCTTACCTGCTCCCTACTCCCTCACACCATCAATATATCTACTTCCAGAGAGTAAGAAACTGCTGTATATGACAATAATTAAAGTCAAACTTATAAAAAACATATTTTCCTTTATTCCTTCTTCCTTCCACCAAAATATGAATCAAGAAAACTGGTTAAAAATATTAGAACAAAATCGAATAATTGCCGTTATTCGTGCCTCAGAAATCGAGATAGGTATGAAAATGGCAAAAGCAGTTGCTGCTGGTGGTATACGCATAATAGAAATCACTTGGAACAGTCATAAAGCATCAGAATTAATTACTTTACTCCGCTCTGAATTATCTACTTGTATAATTGGCACAGGCACATTATTAACCATAGAAGAGTTACAAAAAGCACTCAAAATTGGTTGCCAATTTATCTTTACGCCACATACTAACCCTGCTATGATTCAAACAGCAAAAATAGCAGCAGTTCCGATTATTCCCGGCGCTCTTTCTCCCACAGAAATATTAACTGCTTGGCAAGCAGGAGCTAGCTGTGTTAAAATATATCCTATATCAGCAGTAGGAGGCGCAACTTATATCACAAGTTTGCAAGGACCTTTAGGAGAAATTCCTCTAATTCCTACTGGTGGAGTAACCTTAGGAAATGCTAAAGAATTTATCAAAGCAGGTGCAATTGCTGTAGGTTTATCAGGGAAACTATTTCCCAAAGATTTAATAATTGCTAAAAATTGGGAAGCGATCGCGAGACAAACTCAGGCTCTAGTTAGAGAACTTTCAGCAAACAATTGAATCTGAAAATTAATCAAAATAATCTACTTCTAAATTACACCATTATTGTGTTTTGATTAGGTATAAAAAATGAAAAACTTAGTTAGTTCTAAAAAATGGTATCAAGTTGGTAAAATATGTGCTGCTACAGCACTAACTATTACAACTTTTTTATCCTGGTCAATACCAACCAAAGCTAGTGGATGGGAAAATCTAATTGCCACGAGAATGTTAGAATTACAACAATCAGCGGAACGTTGGATTTCAATTGACTTATCAACCCAAAGATTAATTGCCTGGGAAGGAAATAAAGTAGTTTATGCAGTCGTAGTTTCCACAGGTAAATCATCAACTCCTACTCGCTTAGGTACTTTCAGAGTACAAACAAAATATCGCACTGCCAGAATGACCGGAGCAGATTATGACGTGCCCGACGTTCCTTATACTATGTATTATGATGGGGGAATGGCGATTCATGGTGCTTACTGGCATAATATGTTTGGTACCCCAGTTAGTCACGGTTGTACGAATGTAGCAGTCAATCACGCCAAATGGTTATTTAACTGGGCATCAGTGGGGACACCTGTAGTGGTACATGAGTGAAAGAAAAAAGGGTGTTGCTGAAGCGCGTGTATGATATTAATTTTAATTACTTAGGAGGACTGAGTCAGGAGAAAGAAAAGTGCTTTTCCTGAAATTAAGTAAAGAGAACATCTAATTTTGTCATTCTTTGAATGACTCTTAACTTACCTAAATTACTAAATTATTTATTTCATACCTCAAATCACCAAGGCCGAAAAAAGTAATAAAAAATATATATGCGTATTCTCGCCATCGGAGATATTCACGGTCATTCCAGAGCATTTGATACATTGATTGCAGCAGTTAAGCCACGATTAGAGGATGTTATTATTACTCTTGGTGACTATGTAGATAAAGGTCCAGATTCTCAAGGAGTGATTAATCGATTAATTGCACTTCATGAAACTGGGCAACTTGTAGCCTTACGTGGCAACCATGAATTAATGATGATGAGGTCTCGTGATTGTTCGCAAGATGAAGCTCGCTGGCATAATTCTGGTGGCAAGGAGACTCTAGCTTCTTATTCAAAATCTGGTAAATCTCAACGAAAACATATTCCAGACGAACATTGGTATTTCCTTGAGAATATCTGTGTAGACTGGTGGGAGTCAGACGAACATTTTTTTGTTCATGCGAATGCTGCTCCCGATCTATCCCTGAATGAGCAGTCAGAGTACAAGCTTTTTTGGGAAAAACTTGATAACCCCATGCCTCACTTTTCTGGAAAAACAATGGTTTGTGGTCACACAAGTCAAAAAAGTGGTAAACCTCTTAATGTCGGTAACACTATTTGTATTGATACCAGAGTTTATGATGACGGTTGGTTGACTTGTTTGGATGTCAGTAGTGGTAAGCTTTGGCAGGCAAATAAAAAAGGTAAGTTGAAAACAGCGTTAATAGATGATTTTGCAACTCGTCAAACATAAAAAACGACGGGAGGAAAGTTCCCGGGAGATTTATCCCCTGGTTGAATAACGACGCGCGGGTAATAAAACGGCGTTACTTTCTAGTTTGGTTTTCAATGTACCTCCTAAAAGTCTCTTGCGCAGAAAAAGCTTGGTGTCCAGAGGGTAGGTAATTTCAGCAGCCTAGAAAATTATTTTCTCAAGTGATGTCAAGCTCTACCTTTGACCGAAAAATTGGGTTTAAAGCCTCGCCCTTGTAGGGCGACTTTTTATTTGATTTGCAAGTGAATTGGATATATGCTAAACTGTTATTAGTTGCCGGGGGGCACTCGGAAACTCTAAACGGACGTGGAGGGAAGCATCAGACTACCGCCAAGGAAGCAGCACCCTGTGAAGCGTCAACCCGCCGAAGAGCTACGGCTCAGTAGGAATCCTCGCTCCTTTAGGCCGGGGAGGATGTCAAGCGCTTGATAATTACTGACAGTGCAAAAGTAGGATCGACTTCTAGGAAGAGCATTGACTTAATCAAAGAATAACGATTTACCGAATTATTAATTATTAATTATTAATTATTAAATAATTCTGGTTTAAAGCCTCCCCTCTTAAGGGGAAAAAAGCGGTCGAGGGATGGCGAGGTCTCCTCGCCATATCCAATCGACCAAGAGAAGAAATAATATTTCCTTATATTCAATCAAGAGCGGTTTTAACCAGAGGTAATTATCAATTATCAATTAATGAAAGCATATTTCGGGCAAATGATGTACAAGATGAATAGTGAAAATATTGTAGTGCGGGCTTCTTGCCCGCGATTGGTATAGCTCATAGAGTCGCAAAGTGCTGTAATATACTAAAAAGCATACTATTATACCGGCTGTGTTTAATCTGCATGAAATCCATCAGAACAAAACTCAAATTAAATAACAAGCAAAAAACCCTGATGGCTCAACATGCTAGCTACTCACGTTCGTGTTATAACCAGGGCAAACGTATCTAATTTTTTGACAAATGACCAGGAGGTACATTCCAAGAATGGGCACTGTGAGACATCTTAGCTCACGCTCCACAAACACTATTTTCGAGTTAGCGATCGCGTCCGACCTGATTGTTCCGGGTCTAGAAGTGCAAAAACTCGGGCAAATGTATCGTGAGATGGAATTCCATTAGGTAGTTCTAAAAAACTTTTTAGCCATTCATATTTAGACTCACCATAAGATTCTATATCTATAACTAGTATGCTGCACCACAAATTACAGCACAAATAGTAATTGTAATAATATCAATTAATTGATGACCTTTTGTTATATATACTCTCGGGTCTTCTAGCTCATTAAAATATTCATAAATACTCTTTTTTTGCTGGATTTTAATTGTGAAATATTACTATTATTACTACAATAATTATCCTTGATAAATATCTAATATTAAATCTGAATTAGGTTTTTTTTAGTATTAATTATTGAGTTGACTATTGAAAATTTTGGTATTTTTGGATGGTGATTTGCTACGCGATCGCATAGTCTCCATTTGAAATTATCTTCTTGGTCATTTGTCAAAAAAATTAGATGCGTTTGCCCTGCAACAATCCCCTTGTGTCAATTCATTCATCTGAGAGTGTTTTTGTGTCTTGAGTGCGTCTTACATTCTGGGGAGATCCCAGAATTACGCACTTGCTTTTTTTGGACAAATGACCAAAACTCATCACTACTGATTTGTGAGGTATTGATATTCTGGACATGAGCATTATAAATCATTTGTCCTTTTTGGGAAACAGCTCTCACTAAACTCACTACCGTATTATAGGCCAAATTCACTGTTAGACTAATACCTCTTAAACTACTGCCCTCAACGTGAGCTTGTAGAACCATGCGCATTTGTTCAGGTTGTTAGGGCAGCTCCTCCGCAGGAGGCACTTGTCTACGATAGTGCAGAGTATCGAAAGTTTCACTCTCATGTTTGTTGAAATCTGGGACAATAATATCGTTGACTTCCTTTACTGGTCTTTCCATGGTTATGAGCTTTGTGATGGCCATATAGAGGAAATTCCATGATGATTGAAAGTATTTAGGGACAATTATTATATTCAGGACTTACGCAAAGACACTATATATAGAGTATAGTAAGTATAGTGATCGCTATAATCTGTTAAGCGATTGCTGACGCAAAGCTCCGCTAACGCCTCAAGACAAGTATCATTATCAGGACTTAGGTCAATACACTATATATAGTGTACTGCTCTAAGTTTGGTAGCTGTTGCTCCAT
>NZ_JAAHGO010000155.1 GCF_010672455.1 Okeania sp. SIO2C9
ATAGAGAAGGTAAGGAAGACCGAAGTTGGAAGAAGGAAGAAGCTTTAAGAGAAGGAAAAACCTTATATGGCGCTAGATATTTCCCCAACTTTATACACGCTCCGATACCAACGGACATGATATCAATTCTTGACTTTTTCTCTAATCATATCAAATCCGTTTTATTGGGCATAAAAAAATCTCCAATCGTCATAACTACGCTCATCTTTGTAATTCTCTCTCCTCCTGACTCGGTCCTCCTGTACGTCGCCAATCCGACGGCTCCCCTACCTGACTCCTCAGTCGTTTATTTATCAGTATGCAACTGGACATGATATAAGGATATTACAAGAGAGAGAATTATATAATACCATGTCCGGATGATTAAATATAATAAAAATGTTCTCCTCCAAATGTTGAAGAAATATCTCACATTTCCACTCCGTTTCCAGTGTTATATTTTGAATTTACGGCGTTGGTAATTAGTAAGATGATTTTCTACTAGGGGTGATGCCCATCACTTACTCTGGTAAAATATTTAGAGGTATCAGAAACAGATTACTCTTAAGGTTTCATCTCTTGATTTACCAACGCCGAATTTAGACCTACTACTGTGCCACCTAACACCTAAGAATTTTATTATCACTAATTATCCGGACATGATATTACTGATTAAGTATTTGCAGAAAATTGATCTGATAAATAACTTCTATATTCACAGATTACTATGTAAATTATTGGTCAGTATTCAGCTTTTTTCTGAATGAATAACCAGAGTTATTATGGATAGCTAAGGTGACTTGAATTATCCCTCAGCACCAACTAGGATTTAGGAACCTATAAAACAGATAAATGCTAAACTTATTATAGAATCCTAATAATATTCAATAGCAACTTATGAATTACTCCCTAACTAATTCAGAGCATGGTAGTATTTTAGTTGTAGACGACACCCCTGCCAATTTACAACTATTAATAAATTTATTGTCAAAAAAGGGTTACACTGTTCGTCCAATGCCCAGTGGAAAACTGGCTCTGCAAGGCATTCATCTTGATTATCCCGATCTAATTTTACTCGATATTCAAATGCCTGATATGGATGGTTATGAGGTATGTAATCATTTAAAAGTAGATCCTCGCACTCAAAATATTCCTGTAATTTTTATCAGTGCCCTTGATGATATTTTTGATAAAATTAAAGCATTTCAAGTAGGAGGAATTGATTATATTACTAAACCTTTTCATGCCGAAGAGGTTTTTGCTCGTGTGAAAACCCATATTACTTTATATCGACTCCAGAAACAATTGCAAGAAAAAACCGAAGATCAAGATCGAGAACTTCAAGAGAAAAATCGAATTTTAGAACAAATGATCGAGCATTTGGAGAAGACCAATCAAAAATTAAAAAAGCGCATGGAGGAACTTCAAAAAGCACAATTGCAATTAGTTCAAAGTGAAAAAATGTCAACTTTAGGTCAACTCGTTGCTGGAGTCGCTCACGAAATCAACAATCCTATTGGGTTTATTGAAGGAAATATCCGTTATGCTTTAGAATACGTTGAAAATTTAATTCATTTAGTCACTCTCTATCAAAATAAATCATCTACTCCCCATGCAGAAATTCAAGAATATATTGAAGATATGGACATGGATTTTTTAATTGAAGATTTTCCTAAAGCGATAGCTTCAATGAAAACGGGAGTCGAACGCATTCGCAATATTAGCAATGCATTACGCACTTTTTCCCGTAAGGATAACGATCAAAAAGTTAGTTTTAATATTCACGATGGCATTGATAGCACTTTGTTGATTTTAAAACATCGTATCAAGGATAATGGAGAACATCCAGCAATCGAGATAATTAGAGAATATGGAGAATTACCAGAAATAAACTGTTTTCCAGGCAAATTAAACCAGGTGTTTATGAATATAATTGCTAATAGCATTGATGCTTTAGAAGAAAGTAATGTTGGTCGAACTTTTGAGGAAATTGAAGCCAGACACAATCGGATTATTATTACTACAGAAATTGACAGTGAAAACCAACAGATAATCATCCGAATTAAAGATAATGGCATGGGTATGACAGAGCAAGTCAAACAAAAAATATTCGACCATTTATTTACGACAAAAGGAGTAGGAAAAGGTACGGGTTTAGGTTTATCAATTTCTCGGCAAATAGTAGAAGAAAAACATGGGGGAAAACTTACGTGTAATTCATCACTAGGGGAAGGTACAGAGTTTGTAATTGCTTTGCCCAGGCAATAATCAAATCAATGACTTGGCACAGTGGCAATTGATCGCACAAGATTAGAGTCATTTAAAGCTATTATATAAAATAATTATTATAATTATAACTATTAACTCTCAATCAATGACCGTCAAACTACCAGGTTCTCAAATCAAACAAAAGCTCTATGAAGGTCTCTGACCTTAGTTTATCGAGGCATTCGAGCAACAGACTTACAAACAGTTGCGCTCAAATTTATGCGTAACTAATACCTCAGTTTTCGCGAAATGTTACACTTGCGCAACCAGTATACCATTACCAAAAACCTCAACTAACAATAGCTAAAGCAGTTATTTATTAAATTGGACTCTTATGAAAAAAGCAATTTTTCCGAACCTTACCCAGTCAACATCTCCAAGTTTTTTGGAAAGATTACAAGAACAACTTTTTAAAAAGAAGCGTTCGGTTGTCGTTCGCCTAAACTTTATTTTATTCTTAATATTTCTAGTAATTAGCGGTGTTTCTCTTGGTGTTCTATTTTTTACTTACCAAGTCAAAAAATCCACCGAGCAAGTACTGGAAGTAGAAGTTCCCAAAGCAGTCGGCACAATTAGTATGCTTGAAGAGTTGGGGACTATGAGCGGCAACTTATTAGAGTATGTTCTTGGCGAGGAAGAAGAAGAGCAGGAATACTTCAAAAACTATAATGAGTTGCTAGAGTTTCGAGATAATATTTCTCTCAAAATTCGCAACACTCGCCAGCGAGACTGGGAACGCTTGGACAGACTGATTGAGGACTTCCAGCAAGAATCAGAGAAAAAAGTGTTTAGGGGGTACGATCCCAGTGCTGATCGCAAAGCTAGTCAGCGCATCAGCACTCTACTGAAAGATGTAGGTGTACCCATGGAAAAGCTTTTACAACAGCTCAAAGAGGAAGAACTGGCGGATGCTGGCAAATCGAAGAGTTTCCAGGAGGTGGTGCGCGATGACCTTCCCGGAGTACGCTACTATCTGGAACTGTCTGAACTGGCTGGTAATATGCTTGCAACCTTGAACCGCTTCATTCTTAACGATCCGGATGCCAAACGGGAGTTCTTTGAGTATGCTCTTGATTTTGAAATTACTTTCGATAATCTCCGTCCCCTGGAGAAAAAAGAACAGGAAACAATTAAGCTCCAAGAGATCAAACGACTCTTTGACGAGCTTAAAAATGAAGGAGAGAATCTTCTCAAGACCTATCAGGGAAATAATCGTGAAGAAGCCCTAAAAGCAATCGAAAACTTGGAGGTTCGCAACTACAAAGAAGCTGAACAATTGCTAGAAAGTCTCTCGCAAACAGCTCGTGAAGAGGTTAACAAAAGTAAAAACTCCCTTAACCAGTTAGTGACATTTCTCAATATCATGACCGTGTTTACGATTACATCCGGTGTTGCTCTGGTGTCGGTTTTGATTTTCTATGTTCGCAATTCAATTCTTCAGCCCTTACAGAAAATCACTTTAGCGGTGGAATATCTTCGCTCCCGTCAGGGAAACTACGAGATCGAGCAAGACCGCTACGATTTGGAATTCGATGGCATCTTAAGCAGCCTGAACCTTTTCAAAAATGAATTGATCGAGCTAGATCGACTGCGAGAAACGGAACAGGCACGAGCCGCACAGCTAGAAGAGGCGCGCGAGCTGGCAGAGTCAGCCAGCGCTGCAAAAAGCAATTTTTTGGCGGTAATGAGCCACGAAATTAGAACTCCCATGAATGCTATTTTGGGTTTAAGTCACTTGGCATTACAGACAGACCTTGACAACCAACAGGTTGACTATATCCAGAAAATCGAAAGGTCAGGTAAATCGCTCCTGCGCCTCATTAACGATATTCTAGATTTCTCAAAAATTGAAGCGGGCAAGTTAGCACTGGAAAAAATTGATTTTGATATTGACACGGTTCTGCAAAATGTATCCAATATAGTCAGCTTGCGCGCAGAAAAAAAAGGTCTCGAATTCTCGATCACTATCGATCCAGAAGTCCCAAATTTTCTGCGGGGCGACCCGCTGCGATTAGAACAAATTCTCCTGAACCTGACCGGTAACGCCATCAAATTTACGGAAGTGGGCGAGGTCATTATTCGGATTATTTTGCAAGAACGGTGCAAGGATCGCATTAAGGTCGGGTTTTCTGTTCGGGATACGGGGATTGGACTAAGTCAAGACCAATGCAAGCGGTTGTTCTGCAGCTTTAGTCAAGCAGACAACTCGACCACGCGCAAATATGGTGGTACCGGTTTGGGTTTAGCAATTTGCAAACGCTTGGTCAACCTGATGGGTGGTGATATTTGGGTGGAGAGCCAGATCAATCAAGGTAGCAACTTTCAATTCTTTGCCATGTTTGAAACAGCATCGATTCCCTGGATACATCTCACCCCACCTCCAGCACTAGAAGACATCAAAGCGTTGATCGTCGATGATAGCCTGGCAGCACGTAACATTCTCAAGGAGCTTTTGCAGTCATTTTCTCTACAAGTTGACACTGTTGCTTCTGGAGAAGAAGCACTGGAAGCACTGCAAGTGACCGAGAACTCCTATCAGTTGGTGGTGACGGACTGGCAGATGCCCAAAGGGATGGATGGTATTGAGTTAATTCAACGCATTCGTGCTACTCCCCTACTCCGCCAACCTCGGATTCTGCTCGTTACTGGCCAGAGGAAAATGGATATAAAACAGCGTGCCCAACAAGTGGGTGCTGAGGATTGCTTATCAAAGCCGATCAATCGTTTGACAATCTACGAGACTCTTGTGAAAACGTTCTGCTCTAATGTTGTTCCTCAATCTGCGAGCGATCGTACCCGCGTTAGCTCAGTGGTGGCAGATTCTAGTTGTCTTTCGGGCTATAAGCTATTGTTGGTGGAGGATAACCAAATAAATCAGCAAATCGCCAGAGAACTATTGGCAGGTGCGGGTGCGATTCTTGACACCGCGAATAATGGTTTGGAGGCAGTGGAAGCAGTTATGAGCAATCATTATGACGCGGTCTTGATGGATATTCAAATGCCGGAGATGGATGGTCTTGAAGCTACGCAACACATCCGAGCTTTGGGTCAATCCCATCGTCCCGATAGTCAGCGTTTCGCTGACTTGATCATTATCGCCATGACAGCTCATGCTATGATTGGTGACCGCGAGTCGAGTCTGCAAGCAGGCATGAATGACCATATCACAAAGCCTATAGAACCCAAACATGTTTTCCGAACCCTACGCCGTTGGCTAAAACCGCCTAATAGCAAAATCGATAGCATCAGGACGGCACAAACTGCCGATTACCAGGCCGTCTCTCCACCTCCCTTGCTTTGTGCTGCCGAGGAGTCACTCATTTTGCCAGGGTTTGATGTCCAAGCTGGCGTTCATCGTATGGGGGGAAATCTCAAGACCTACCGCAACCTTTTGAGGATGTTTCGCGAACAAAACCAAAATACCCTAGCACAGATACAAGTAGCGATCGCGACAGCAGAATACACCACTGCCCAGAAGCAAATCCATACGATTAAAGGCACTGCAGGCAATATCGGAGCCCAAGATTTGTTTGCGACTGCCGATGCCTTAGAGAAATCTTTGCAGAACAATTCCCCAACTGAAGCGCTGTTCAATTTAATGCAAACTTTCAGCCAATGTTTTACAGTGGTGATGGATGCCCTCGGACAGCTAGAGCCATCTGTAGAACTATCCACAGACCCGGTCACCCAACCCCATCCGATAGAATCGCAAGCACTGAAGAATCGTCTTCAAGAACTAGAACATCTTTTGCAAAACGATATTGCAACCGCATTAGAACAACTCCAATATTTAAATGAAGTCACCCAAGGAACGCTATATAATGTGGGAATTAAACAGCTTCAAAATATGGTCTTTGATTTTGATACAGATGCAGCGCTAAAACAACTCCAAGATTTAATCGCACGAATAGAACCTTAACGAAGTCAGAAGTTAGAAGTTAGAAGTTAGAAGTTAACCCACCCCTAACCCCTCCCCTCCTGGGAGGGGAAGTAGGGGATTTAAGCCCCGCTCCAAAAAGATTTCGCCTTTTAAGGCGGGATTTTAGACCCACTATTATTTTGATCACAAATTCTGGCACTTAACTTGCCTTCGGTTTTGTATGTATCAGAGTATAAAAAAAATCGTCAAAAATAGTAAGCTCAACCCTATGACTACCCATGCTCAAACAAATCCAGCAAAATCTAAAGTGTTGATCGTTGATGACGATCCCCAAAACATCTACATTTTGCTGGAAATCCTCAAAAATGATTATGCAATTGTGGCAGCAAAAAATGGCACAAAAGCTCTAGATTTGGCGATACAAACGCCCCAACCAGATTTGATCGTACTCGATGTGATGATGCCAGATATGGACGGTTATGCCCTTTGTCAAGCGATTAAATCGCGACCGGAAACCCAAGATATCCCCATTATTTTTATCAGTGCACTCGACCGGGCTTTAGATAAAGTCAAAGCCTTTGATGTCGGAGGGATTGACTATATTACCAAGCCATTCCAACGCGAAGAAATTTTGGTTCGTATTGCCACTCATATTGAAATCTATCATCTCCGGCAACGGCTTTATCACCAGACTATACAACTGACTGAGAAAAACCAAAAATTGATCCGCATCAATCAAGATTTACAAGCTCAATATCATCAGATAAAAACCACACAACTTAAGTTAATTCAAGCTGAAAAAATGGCATCTTTGGGTGAATTAATGGCAGGAATTGCCCATGAAATCAATAATCCAACAGGCTTCATCAAGGCGAATATCAACCCTGCTCGAACCTACGTGCAGAAATTATTTGGTCTAATTAATTTTCTGCTACAAGAATGCCCCAGCAATGCAACCCATATTCAAGATGAACTCGAAGCAGTGGATTTGGAGTTTATTCGTGAAGATCTACCCCAGCTAATTAATTCAATGGATTTAGGAATTGATCGCATCTGTAAAGTTAGCAATAGCCTGAGAACCTTTTCTCGCTATGATCAAGACCACAAAGTTGAATTTAAGCTGCATGATGGGATAGATAGCACCTTGCTGATTCTCAAGCACCGCACTCAAGGCAACAAAGACCGACCAGCAATAGATATTGTTAAGAATTACGGTAATATTCCTGAAATTTATTGTTTCCCAGGACAGCTTAATCAGGTTTTTATGAATCTGCTTGCTAACGCCATTGAAGCCCTTGATGAAGCCAATCAAGGCAAAAGTTTTGATGAAATCAAAGCTAACCCGAATCGCATCACAATTGAGACGAAAATGGTAGGAGATGAGCAGGTGCAGGTTGGCATTCAAGATAATGGTTGTGGCATGAAACCAGAGGTCAAAACCCGGATCTTTGATCAGGGATTTACCACTAAAGATGTCAGCAAGGGAACTGGACTGGGGATGGCGATCGCCAAGCAAATTGTCACGGAAAAACATGGGGGCACAATTACCTGTAAATCAGAATTGGGTGAAGGCACGGAGTTTATTATTTCTCTTCCTATGAAATGATCTCAAATCCGGTAGCATCGGTATAAAATCTTGTGAAGATAGGAGTCAGGAGAACCGAGTCATATCAAATACGGTAGCATCGGTGTAATTAGATGGGGAGATTGGGAGATGGGGAGATGGGGAGATTGGGAGATGGGGAGATGGGGAGATTGGGAGATGGGGAGATGGGGAGATTGGGAGATTGGGAGATTGGGAGATTGGGAGATTGGGAGATGGGGAGATGGGGAGATTGGGAGATTGGGAGATGGGGAGATGGGGAGATGGGGAGATTGGGAGATTGGGAGATGGGGAGATGGGGAGATGGGGAGATTGGGAGATTGGGAGATTGGGAGATTGGGAGATTGGGAGATTGGGAGATGGGGAGATTGGGAGATGGGGA
>NZ_JAAHGO010000156.1 GCF_010672455.1 Okeania sp. SIO2C9
ATCAGAAAGAAATTCCCAGAGGCATTTACTGGCGAGGGAATAGTGAGCTGCGCCGTACAGCCAATGTTGGTTAATCCAATATCAAGATAAAGGCTGTTTCATTTTTCTACAGTTTTTTTCGTACGGTTGTGATTTACTGGAAGTTGAAAGTAACTCTGAGTATATAAAAACAGGTAAAAAAGAATTAAATCAAATTTGTAGCAGTGTTGGTATGTCAGAAGAAAGTAGATTAAATTGATGATTGGAGAAACCAATATTCAGAACAAAATCTATTTCTAAAAAACTGTTTAATAAATCAGATTATTATGGTTGATTTTAATATTTCATTATTAACTCAAGGCTTTAATTCGGGTATAAAAATAGCAGAAATAACTGGTTTCATAGAATCTTCAAATGTCAAATTAGACAAGTTGATAAGCACAGAGTAAAATTCAGGTATTAGAGACTTACAAAATAGTGAAAGAACCGATAATCTTGAGAGAAAAAAAAATTTTGTAGATGAAGCATACAAGTGTTTTAGAAATGCTCGGAGTATGGAAAAAAATGAAAGATTATGTTTGGCATATCTTGGATATATTTATTGCCTTGGTTGTATGAATGAAAGAGAAAATCTGAGAGTTGCCCTAGAAGAGTTTTCATGTAAACATTTCCAGGTTAATTTTTGGAGTTATAAAACTTTCAAAGAAGAATTTGTGGATTTTTTTGTTTCTAGTATACAATACCTACCTTTTAAGTTGAAAAATTATAAATTATTTGCACAAGACTGTATACTTTTTGCTAAGTTGTGTTTATTATTATTCTTGTTATTTATTCGACAATTCAATCCTCAGTATTGTAAACTTAGGATGAGGTATACAAGAAAAAAAAATGTAGAAACATTTAACGAACTTGAAAACAGAATCAATTTTTTTCAAAAACGAAGTATTGTATACAAAAAGATGATAATGATTGCCGAAAAATTTGAAACAAAACAAGCAAAAGATATAATGAAAGACTCAAGAGAAAGGCTATTTTTGATAGAAAAGCAGATGCAAATATTTGAATTACAGAAAGAAGCTTACTATTATGCCAATGAATTATAAGCGATCGCCGAAATCAACAAAACAATTCCAGCAACAAAATTTCTAATACTGTTAACTACTACATATCATTTTTGAACTTCTGACTTCTAACTTCTGACTTCCTCATTCGCCCCATTCAACAAAAGTTGTTTCTACTTTAGCTCCCGGAGAAACATTACCTTTAAACGATGCTACTTTTCCTGGTTCAACTGTACTAGGTTCAGCATAAATAAACCCATTATCAATAATATTTCCAGCATCATCTAATACTTGATAATTTACTTTAATTTGCTTCACAATTTTACAGCTTTGATTAGCAACTTTACCAGTTAAAAAATTACCATCATAGTTAACATTACTAATCGGTATATCTGTAGCTTTAACTTCTTTTGAACTTGATTTACAACTAATTTTTTTACCTTCATCAATAGCTTCTTGATCGCCACAGAGATTAACTAAATTAATAATTTCCCCTTCCGTAGTTTCCATATAACAAATTGGGTTATCAAATTCAGATTGTTGAGCAAATATATTCACCAAATTACTCTGTAATAATTGACGATCGACTCCCCCATTTAACAATGGTATTAAGATAGTAAAATAGAAGTATTTCATAGTAACTATTAAGCTTGAAATTTAATCGCAGTTGTTCTCCTCTTCATCTTCCCACACTCCCTACTCCCTACTCCCTACTCCCTACTCCCTACTCCCTCTTGTTAATACTTTCTCAGACTCTTAGCTCGCTGACTCCTCATTGCTTCCACACTACCCTCTAAACCTAAATCTTGTAAAATTTCCATAGCAGCTATTTCACCTGTCTGACAACCACCTTCCATATAACCTTGATTTTCTAGAAAAGATGTATGCTCCCCGGCAAAAAATATATTACCCACTCGCTGTCTTTCTACACCATAAAACTTTGTCCACTCCCCCGGTTTGTAACATAAATAAGAACCACGAGCATAAACTTCTCCTGGCCAATAACTACAAATTGTCCAATCTGGCATAGAAATATTACTAATACCAGGAAAAACCTGTTCGAGTTGGGAATTCAATTTTTGAGCATGAATTTTCGGACTACCAGTTCCTATTGCTAGACCTTGAGTACCGCCAACAAATTGTGTAATCAAACCCATACCTGAATGATAACGACTTTCAGCAGTTTCCCAAGTGCTTTGAAACCCTAAATCTAAATAGACATTAGCTGTAGAGTTGTAGCGAGTACGCCAAATTTTTTCTTGATAAGTAGTAGTTAACTTAGAGTTCGTTCCGTAGCTAGCAGTATCTATAGATAACTTTTTCAAAGGTGGCAAATCTACATTAAGCTGAACTTGTCGTAACAAAGTTAAGGGTAATGTGAGCAAAATTCTCTCATAAGTACGGTCAAAAGTACTGTTGCCAGACCTTAATGCGACTCGATACCGACCATCAGAAAGATAATTTATCGCTTCTAATATTGTTCCCGTCTCAATAGAATTGGAGACTAAATTTGCCAACTTTTGGGGGATCAGTTCATTACCTCCCTGTACGTTAAAAAGTTGCTCACTAACACCAATAATGCCAAACTTACCTACTTGAGTACCTATTATATAGATTAAATTGAGACTAGACTGCTCTTCCATATCTAGACCGTAGTAAGTTTCGTAAGCAGCTTTGACTAGCTGGCGAATTGCTGGTGTAGTTTGAGGAATTTGGTCTAAATATTCGGCAATTGAAATATTATCTAGTTCTACTGCTGCTGGAATTTTTGTAGTATAGTCCTTAAAATTAGCGATCGCCTCGAAATCTCTATTAATCTGCTCTGCAATTGGTGCAAAGTCTGTGGTGATTTCTGCTAATGAAACCTTGCGACCTTCAAACAAGTAAGTCTCTTGTGTTTCCAAATTTTCATCGACTGCGTGCAAATCTACAAGACGCAATCCTAATTCCTCAATCAAACTGCGCAGATAAATATGCTCGGTGTAGATAAATTCCCCACCAAGTTCAACAGCAAATGGAGTACCTAATGCTTTTTGGCGAGTTCGGATTCTACCTCCTACCCGGTTACTAGCTTCGATCGTGTTTACTGGAACTCCCGCTTGAGTTAGACGATAGGCAGCAGTTAATCCGGCAATTCCTGCTCCTACTATTAATACTGGGGTTGTTTGAGATATTGCCCTTTCTCCACCCTTAGACAAAAGGGAAACTTTAAATTTTTGAGCTAAGTCTAAACCACCTTTTAATAAGCGATTGCAAGCATTCGGAAATTTCCTAGCTTTAGCTTCTTTTAGCATTCCTAATAATTCATCACTAGGAATACCAGTTTCTCTTGACATTCTGGCAATATTATGAGCGCGACCTAGTATTGTTATCACGGAAGATTTAGTCATTTTTGATATCTCATATAGAATCCGGTTATATAGTATATGTTGATAGTTGATAATTTCTATAACTACTTCAATCCTTTAATCTCCCCTACTCCCCTTTTCCCATCCTGGGAGGGTTTAGGGGTGGGTTCTCTACTCCCATACTCCCCTGCTCCCCTGCTGCCAACTATACCATAACTATTCAACCGGACATGATATCACAATCGCAGGACTTACCCACAGACAAGTCTAATATATAGCTTTCAAAAACTATAACGTTAGAGATATGTAGTGCTTAGAACTCAAAAATCCGTAATTTTTGAACTTTTGAAGTATTAAGCACCCAAATCATCTAAAATTTCCATCGCAGCTATTTCACCACTCTCACAACTACCTTCCATCCAACCTTGATATTAATCAACTAGAAATTCTTACCTTAGTGGTAAACCCCGCCTTCCGCGAACAACATTACCTCTAGGTCCCTGTCTTCGGCCACTACGACGACTTACTTGTGAAGACTGTCTAATCCTCAGCGCCTCAACAGCAGGAGCTAAACCTAAATCTTCTAGAATTTCCATCGCAGCTATTTCACCACTCTCACAACCGCCCTCCATTAGACCAGAGAAATCTAAAGAAGTGTGTTCGCCAGCAAAAAATAAATTACCTACTCTCTCCCCTTCAACACCAAAAAATTGAACAAATTGCCCTGGTCGATAACAAGTATATGAACCCTGAGTATATAATTCTCCAGGCCAATAAGTCCGGACTGCCCGACCGATGCGATCGCTACTAATTCCCGGATATACCAAATCAAGCTCTGGCAAAAAGCGTTGTGCGTGGTCTTCTGGAGTTCCGCTACCTAAAACTACTCCTAAATTTCCGCCAGGCAAAAATTCCAGTACACCCTCCGTAGTCGGACTTGTTGGGGCAACTTCTCGGGTATTTTGAAACTGTAAATCTACATAAGTTTCTCCACTTGAGCCAAACCGAGTGCGCCAAACTGGGTTATTAAAAGCTATATGTAACTTAGAATTTGTACCAAAACCGTAATTATCAATAGCAAATCTTTTAACTGGTGGTAGATCGACATTGAGTTGCACTTGACTGAGTACCGGAAAAGGTATAGTTAAAACAATTCTTTCATAAGTACGGTCAAAAGTTCTTTCTCCAGACCTCAAACTAACTCTGTAACTACCATCTGATAAAGTTGTTATTGCTTCTAGAACCGTGCTAGTTTCAATGGAACCTTGTACAAGATTAGCAAGATTATTAATAATTTGACTATTACCACCAATAATTCGATAACGTTCGTCAGCAGAACCATATAATTCAAATGTATTGGGTTCAGTGCCAATAATATATATTAGATTCAGACTCGACTGTTCGTTAGCATCCAAACCATAGAAAGAATTGTAAGCTACTTCCAGCATTTGTCGCAAAGTAGTGCTAGTGGGAATAGTTTCTAGATATTCGGTAATTGAGAGATTATCTATATCTGCGGTAGGTTGGTCAAAAGTCGTATAATCTTCAAAATTATCAATTGCTATCAGAGTCTCATCTATTCTTTCGGCAACAGGAGCAAAATCATTAATAATTTCTTCTATGGGAATAATTCTACCCTCAGCAAAGTAAATTTCTGGCGTTAACCCCTCCTCACCAGCTACCAGATCGAATTCTGTTAATCCCAGTTCTGCTGCTAAGTCACGAATGCAAACGTGTTCAGTATCAATATAGGCAGCTCCTAATTCAGCATCAATAGTTGTTCCGGCAATTTTCGAGATACTTCTAATCCGACCTCCCACTCTATTTCTAGCTTCTATCACATTTACTGGTACTCCTGCCTGAGTGAGACGGTACGCTGCAGTTAATCCCGCAATTCCAGCACCTACTATTAATATAGGTGTTTGTTGAGCCATTGCTCGTTGTCCACCCTTGAAGAAATTAGAAGTTGCCATTGCTCCAGCAAACCCTAAACCACCTTGTAATAACCGACGGCGAGTAGTCCGAAATTTATTACTTTGAGCTTCTCTGACCATTCCTAATAATTCATCGCTGGGAATGCCAGTTTTTTTCGACATTCTGGCAATACCATAAGCGCGACGTAGAATGTTCATTAAAGAAGATTTACTCATAATTAATGTCCCTTAATTTTTAATTATAAATTTTGAATTTAAAGCATACAGAAATGAACGATTGTAGTAAGATAACATTGCTTAGGTTGCAATGTAAACTCAAAAATAAACTTTTAAGAAATGTTAACTATTGAAACTCTGTTTGATGAAGGATTTTATTTATTTCAAAACCCCGATGTTGTAGATGAAATTGCTGCGGGTAATTTCAGTAGTGGTTTGGAACATTTTGTGAATGTGGGTCAATTTGAAAATCGCGACCCCAATGCTTTATTTGATACTAGCTTTTATCTGGAAATTAATACTGATATAGCTGCTGCTATTGAGGAAGGTAATCTGACGGCAGTGGAACATTTTATTAGGTTTGGTCAATTTGAATTGCGCGATCCTAGTCCTTTCTTCCAGAATCTTTTTTATATCTCAGATCCTGAGTTTGCGACAACATTAGAATCAGCAGGATTAACACCTTTTGAACATTATGTTAGGTTTGGTCAATTTGAAAATCGTGACCCTAGTGCTTTGTTTGATACAGATTTTTATCTTGGTCAAAATCAGGATGTAGTGGAGTTACTAAATAATGGTAGTTTTAGTAGTGCAATTCAACATTACATTTTAGTTGGTTTGCCAGAAAATCGTTTGAGTACTCCTCCAGATGTTCGAGATGATTTGTTAAATGTTAATGCCGATATTGGTGTTTTGGGAAGTGCAGAATTTAGCAATTTTATTGGAGATGGAAATCCGGTTGATGTTTATAGTTTTATGTTGAATACTCCTAGTAGTTTAGATGTTGTATTAACTGGTTTAGTTGGGGATGCAGATGTGGAGTTAATTGAGGATATTAATAATAATGGAGTGGCAGAAATTTTAGAGGTTTTTGCTGAGTCAAGAAATGTGGGTACTGTTGATGAAATAATAGATATTGATTTCTTACCTGAGGGTAATTATTTTGTCCGAGTTTCTGAGTTTAGTGGTCATACAAATTATTCTTTGTTTTTAGAAGCTAGTCCAATTTAGAGTAGTTAATAATAGTAGGGTGGTTCAAAAATTAATAATTAATAATTAATAATTAATAATTAATAATTAGGGTTTGCTGATTAAATCTAAAAGCATTGACATATCAAGGTTGAACGCATTTTTTAGTTTAAAAAAATCCAAGCTTAATGGTCGTAATTGTTCAAAAAAGAGCGCATTTTAGGCTTATAGTTGCGCAGAATAATCAAGGGATTATTCTTCCTCCTACCTCCTCTATAATTCCCATTTCTCCCCTCCTGGGAGGGGGAGGAGCGAGGGGTGGGTTGTCTCCTGTCTCCTACCCTTACCCATAAGACTTCCATAAGCAAACCCTAATTAATAATTACCTCTCCTTGAAAACCGATAGGATTGACGAACAGGAAAATTTTTTCTTCACAGGAGTCGATTGGATATGCCTCCGAGACCCACTCTTGACAGAGCCGCTCCGCTTTATATGTTGCGGAGCAAAACGCCATCCCACCCTACGGGAAGTTCCGAAGATCGACCGCTTTTTTCTCCTTTAAAGGAGAGGCTTTAAACCTTAATTATTCGGTAAATTTTGAATTATCATCAAGCAACTATAAACTTTTCCTCTTTCTTGCCTGCCCTAAATTAAATTATCAGTTATCAGTTGACGAAGGAAACCCAAAAAAAATATCTTTAGAAAAGTTTCCAAACTGTTATCCTAGATAAATTAATATCCTTAGATACTTTGCTTTATTCCCTAAAAATAAACCCAAAATTGGGAATCATATTAGTTGCTCATAACTTATTCAATCAAACCAATTATACTGTTAATTTTTAGGTAATTCTCCAAAGCGATCGCGATAACGAGCTAATAAAGATTCTAATTATTCGGTTCATTTTTCTGCTTCTTGCTGTGCCAATACTTCCTGATTAAAATGCGCCTTTATGCCCCGATTTTGTAGTAGAATTACTTTCTAAAAATGATACTATTTTAGAGTTACAAAAAAAGATGAAAAAGTATCAGTCAAATTGTGCAATATTAGGTTGGTTAATTGATAGTGAAAACTGAAAATAGAGATTTATTGGCAAGATCGGGAAGTGGAAATTTTGGAAAATCCTAATAGTTTATCTGGGGAAGATGTGTTGCCTGGATTTGTTTTAGATTTAATAGAAGTTTGGTAATGGAGTGCTAAATAAACATTTGTTGCTGAGAGGATATCTGAAAAGTTTTTTGATACTGAATTTTGCCCCTCTAGCCCCCCAAAATTGGGGGATTTAGGGGGCTTTAATTTTGAAAAGCGCTGTTAAAAAATAATTAAGCCAAAGAATTTTCCTTAGCCTAATTCTCCTTTGTTAATTTTCAGGTAATTCTCCAAAGCGATCGCGATAACGAGACAGTAAAGATTCTAATTCTTCGGTTCGTTTTTCTGCTTCTTG
>NZ_JAAHGO010000157.1 GCF_010672455.1 Okeania sp. SIO2C9
AGAGGCATTGAGAAAGGCGCAGTTAGCGATGTTGCGGGGAGAGGTAGTTATTGCAGATGGGGAGTTAAAGGGAAGTGGAGAGCGTAGGGTAGTGCCGTTACCTCCAGCGTTAGAAAATATAGAGAATGATAATTTATCTCATCCTTATTATTGGGCAGGGTTTACTATGGTTGGTAGTCCTTGGTAATGGGAAAGATCCTAAATGAATTATTCTATGGTCAGAAGCGATCGCCCTCGAATCAAAAGAAGCCCAAAACAACAGAAAAAAGCGGATGCGACCCTGCACAACCCTTAGGCGCAAGGGAATGCACACCAAATAAATCAGCTCTTATATTAAATCTGGTTGAACACTTATTATATAGTTAGGGGAAGTAGGGGAGTAGGGGAGTAGGGGAGATTGAATGCTTGAAGTATAGTTATATCAAATCCGGTAGCATCGATGTTATTCAGTATTAAAGTAGGGGCGAATGGCAATTCGCCCTTATTTTAGGGGCTTTCTGGGCATTTGCTGACGTAGAGCTTCCGCTAATACCCTTACCCGTTGTATGACGATCAACGGAATTATATTACTCCGAAGCCAACGGATTTGATATTATAAACATATACGATATAACTGGATTCTATATTAGAGTTGTTGGGAAATAAAGATTGAACAATGCTCAAAAGCTTACCGTATAAGGTTTTCATGATTTCATGGCTTAAAAACGCTATAAACATTGACTAATAAGGGTTTGAGCTATTTTTTTAGCTTAATTCCCAACAACTCTATTATATAGTATCCGGATAATTAGTTATTGTATGATGAGAGGAGTCAGTCCTCAGGAGAACCGAGTCAGGAGTAAATAATTAAGTATTTCTGTATACTAATTAACAATTATGAACAAATTTTGGAGTATTATAGCTATTATTTTCAGCTCTATTAGCTGTCAAATTTTTCTCCATAATTTAGTTGCACCAACACCTATTATTTTTTCGCAAAATTTAGCTATAGCTCGTCAGAAATACACTAGGGTGTGTGGCAACATACCTCAACAAAATATAGGAGAAAATAGAGAACTTTGTGTAAATCCTGAAATTGCAGAAAATACTACTCATAAATACAGAAAAATTGGAGCTATTGTAGAATTAGAAGGTCTAAATTTACCCCGCCCAAAAGTCACAGGTAAGGCAACTATCCCTTTGCAATTTTTAACAGGAGGAAAAGCTTTTAGTTTGACAGCAACTCTGGGAAAAAAATTAGGTAATTTTTTATTAGATACTGGTGCTTCTACTTCTATTATTGCAACAGAAACTGTAAAAGAATTAGGTTTAATGGGAAAACCAGTACCGCAAGAACTTTTAACCTATGCAGTAGCGGGAGATGAATGCCCAGAAATGAAATCTAATTTGCATAGTTTACCAGTGTTCAAAATTGATAATGTCAAAGTAGAAGGATTAACAGTTTTAGAATTTACTACTACTGTCATGCCAGATGGATTATCGGGAGTTTTAGGAATGGATATTTTGAGTAATTTTGATGTAGAAATTAATCCTCAAACTCAAGAATTAAAATTATTGCCTCCTACTCCAATACCTACTACAAATATTGATGATGCTATTCAACTTAAAGCGAAGTTAGGTGTGATGTTAGCTGAGGTAGAAATTAATGGCAAAGGTCCGTTTATTTTTATGTTAGATACGGGTGCAGAAAGTATTTTTATTTCTCAAAAATTAGCCAGTCATTTAAATATTTCTGTTGCTGAGAGACAGGAAATTAGAGTGCAAGGTTTTTGTGGCATAGAAATGGCAGAATATGCCTCTTTAGCTAAAGTAAAAATGGGAAATTATCAACTCACAAATTTAGAAACAGTGATTTTATCTTCCCCTGTATTGAAATTATTAGAAGTTGATGGAATTTTAGGGCAAAACTTTTTGAACAATTATCAACAATATTGGCGTTTTAGTAACAAAAATTCCCAAAAGATTCCCACAAAGGGAAGTTTATTATTGATTCCTTTTGACTAACCTTGACTTACTACTTACAGCGCTTTTGAGATTGATAAACCACATCGTCATAACCAAAACCCTGTAAGGGCGAATGCCATTTGCTACGCATAACTACGTTAACGCCCCTACTGTGGTCTACTGAAATGAAAAACGCTATAAAACTGTACAAACTTATCATTACTTAGACTGACTTTTTAGCTTTTCTAATCCTGGTAAACGCGTAGTAAAACAACAACCTTTTCCTGGATGACTATCTGCAGTAATTAAACCCCCCTGCTTTTGAGCAATTGTTTGGGTAAATATTACAGCAGATTCCTCCCATAAGAAGTACAGAAATTAACAATTTTTATTATTGGAGATGTCTATTGATGAACCACATCGTTACAATCAAAACCCTACAATCAAAACCTTGTAGGGACGTTCCATGGAAAGTCCTTACAAGGTTTACCTAAGTGAAAACCGCTTTCAACAATTAATAATTATGGTTTAAAGCCTCCCCTTTTAAGGGGAAAAAAGCGGTCGAGGGATGGCGAGGAGACCTCGCCATATCCAATCGACTCCTGTGAAGAAATAATATCTCCTTATATTCAATTCCGTAGCGGTTTTAACCAGAGGTAATTATCAATTATCCATTATCAATTAATGAAATACCCGACTTTATCTACTATTAAAAATTAAGATTTATTCTTTTAGCAATTCTCAAACATTTATAAAAAGTAGTAATCAAAAATACTTCAGCAAAAACTTTAAATATTTCCTCAACACTCCTGAGCCATTCTCTTTGCAATTCTTGAGTTTCATTCAACAAATTTGATGTTTCTTGACCTTGAGTAAAAAAATCAAGTGCAATAGAAAAACAAGCTAAAATCAAAGCAATTTTAAAATAAGTAAAAGCCTCTCGATACCGATAAAACTCCTGACGAAAATAGTAAATTACCAACAACCCAATAATCCCATAAATCACAATAATTAAATCATCAATACTATCAGTCAAAGCAGTTTCCTGAATTTGAAATATCCAATGAATAAATTTATCTAACCTTTCATGGATTTGAATTAGTTCATCCACAGCACAGAACACAAAACCAAAAGTAAAAAACTGCCAAAGTCTTTGATAATTCTTTCCAGGCTGAGATACCCCTTGTCTGCCAATTCTTAAACGATAAATTTTCCAGTTAATTCCAGCAATAATTAATAACTGAATACCCGAAAACCAATTAATCAAAGACCCCTCATCAAAATATCGATATGGTCCTTTATCCAATAGTATTGCCCGGAAGATAACAGCAGCGATCGCCACAAAATTCACAAATAATGCGATCGATAATATTTTTTTAGTAGAAAATCCTGACATCAAAATAATTATTATTCAGCTTGTATTATCTGAGTAAGTGTTCTATATCACTAGCAAGACTTTATATTATATCCGCTCAATAGCGCGAGCAAACTCCACGCGTGTTGACGCAAACAAAAAACTTTCTCCTCCTGACCCTTCTTATACCTTAATTTATCAAAATAATTGGGTCTAAAACCCTGCCTTTTAAGGCGAAATATTTTTGGAGAGTTGCTCACGCATCCCCGTTACAAAAATAACTTCTGACTCCTGACTCCTGACTCCTGACTCCTGACTCCTGACTCCTGACTGATAAATTAAACTTATGTAGTGATTAGATATAAATATTTATATTTTTTTCAATATTTATTTACAAAGGTTTACAAAGTTTAGTAATATGGAAATGACCAAAGGTAAGTATTTGTTCTCACTGTTATGGCAACTCAATTTCCCTGGCTGACCACCATAGTCCTACTGCCACTTCTGGCTGCCCTACTCATCCCCGTCATCCCCGATAAAAACGGAAAAACCATGAGATGGTACGCCCTTGGTGTAGGAATTATAGATTTTGCACTGATGTGCTACGCCTTCTGGAATAGCTACAATGCCAGCGACTCAGCTTTTCAACTCGTAGAAAAATATGCCTGGCTCCCTCAGATAGGTCTAAGTTGGGCAGTATCAGTAGACGGTTTATCTATGCCACTGGTACTACTAGCTGGCCTGGTAACAACACTTTCAATATTCTCGGCGTGGCAAGTAGACTACAAACCACGTCTTTTTTATTTTCTAATGCTGCTGCTATACTCCGCCCAGATAGGAGTATTCGTAGCCCAAGACATGATGCTACTGTTTATTATGTGGGAACTGGAGCTAGTTCCTGTCTACCTGCTCATTTCAATTTGGGGTGGCCAAAAGCGTCGCTACGCTGCAACAAAATTCTTGCTCTATACAGCAGCCGCTTCTATATTTATTCTAGTGGCAGCCTTGGGAATGGCCTTATACGGTGGCGGCAATATTACCTTCGACATGGTGGAACTAGGTCTGAAAGATTATCCGCTGACCCTAGAGCTTCTACTTTACGCAGGATTATTAATCGCTTTTGGAGTAAAATTAGCCATTTTCCCTCTACATACATGGTTACCCGATGCTCACGGCGAAGCCTCTTCACCTGTATCAATGGTTCTGGCAGGTGTATTGCTCAAAATGGGTGGATATGGATTAATTCGTCTCAACTTAGAAATGCTCTCTGATGCTCATGTTTACTTTGCTCCTATTCTGGCAATTCTGGGCGTTGTTAATATTGTTTATGGCGGGTTGAACTCTTTTGGCCAGTCTAATATGAAGCGCCGTTTGGCTTATTCATCTGTGGCTCACATGGGCTTTGTTTTATTAGGTATTGCTTCCTTCACTGACTTGGGTGTGAGTGGTGCTTTACTACAGATGATTTCCCACGGTTTAATTGCTGCGGTGTTATTCTTCCTCGCGGGTATAACTTATGATCGCCTCCACACTCTGAAGTTGGACGAAATGGGTGGTCTTGGTCAAGTAATGCCAAAAGTATTTGCTCTATTTACTATTAGTGCCATGGCATCTTTAGCACTTCCTGGAATGAGTGGGTTTGCTAGCGAACTGATGGTATTCGTCGGAGTGACTAGCAGCGATGTTTATAGTTCGACTTTCCGCACTGTAACAGTTTTCCTCGCAGCAGTTGGTTTGATTTTGACACCTATTTATCTGCTTTCCATGTTGCGTCAAATGTTCTACAGCACTGGTAAAGCACCTACTTGTATCCTCAAAGATACTCCTTATGAAAACGAAATTTTAGATGAGGCAGTTTGCTACGGTACTAATTGTGTCTTACCTGCCAATGCTGTCTATACTGATGCAAGGCCACGAGAAGTAGCGATCGCTGCTTGTTTCTTGGTTTTGATTATTGGTATTGGTTTATATCCTAAAATGGCAACTCGGATGTACGATGCGAAAACAGTGGCAGTAAATAGTCAGGTTCGTCAATCATACACTTTTGCTAAAGCTAATCCTCAACTCTTTGCAAAAGGACCATTATTCCCCAAGATGCCTGAGTCTGAAGTGTTATCAGTTTCTGGTATCTTCAAATAATATAGCGATCGGCAATTAGCTTTTAGCTTTTAGCTTGGTTTCAAACTATTACTTTATAATTAGTTTACAGTAGGGATTTTGCATACAATATCCCTACTTTTTTTTGTCAAAATTTTCTGCAATATAGCAGAAGGAAGAAGGAAGAAGGAAGAAGGAAGAATGAAAAATCTTACCGAAAAATTGTGGGTATGCGCCTCGTCTTTTAAGGTGATAAAAAAAAGATAATTCCGTATTTTCTTGCCTCCTTATTGCAGAGGTACTGATAACTGATAACTGATAACTGAAATGACGTTGTCTGAGTTTTAAGCTGTCGATCTGTCCGGGTCTTTTCCTTCAACTGCTATAATATCAAATCTGGTAGCATTGGTATAATTAGATAGTTAATTAGGAGTTAGGAGTCAGATAGGAAAGCCGTCGGTAGGAAAACGTATAGAATTAATAGCTTAGATTGAACTACTCAAACAAAATTTTCTAAGTATTCAAGCCAAATTAATTATATAGCAATCAGCAATCAGATGTGAGAATTGAGGTGTTCCTTTAAAGTATAAAATATGGCAGTTATCTTATTCTTATGTATTCGTTTTTTCTTCTTCCCTGTTGCCTGTTGCTTGTTGCCTAAAAGTCTTGAATATCTCACAACTAAAATCATATTGCTATATATTTGATTGTCAGCTTAAATAAGCAGAAAAAATTATTTTTAGATTGACTGCTCAAACACAAAAGTCTATTTTATTCTCTATTCCTTGTTCCCTAACTAAAAAAAATAAAATGGCTACAAAAAAAATAAAAATACTACTAGAAAATGCCCAAACTTCAAGAAAAAATTTAAACTGCCATCCCTATCTTTTTCTTTTATACTGCCACCCACTGATAATGATTATGAGTAGGTAGAAAGTAGTCAAACACTAATATCATGTCCGGATAAGAGCGTGATAAAAAACCTTTTCCCTTCTAACCTTTTCTTTCCTTCTGCCTCCTGCCTCCTGCCTTCTGCCTTACCTCCTCCAAAGTGTAAGTATTCAACCGGACATGATATAACTTGTCCTGATTGTAAAGCTAATTTAATAGTATCAGTACGCCAATCTCTTTCTGGAGAAGTACAAGAAATAGGTAAATTAGAACTGTATTAAAATTATCCTCACTCAAAAGTTTCTAGCAAGGGTTGAAATTTTATTTACTTACAATCTGCTGTAAGTATATCAGGTACAAATATTAATGATAAAGTCTTTGTAGTGTGGGCATCTTGCCCGCAACAGATGTACCTCACTGATATGAAATATGCTGGTGCATCTACATAATACTTCGCGATCGCCAGTTATAAATTTAAACAATTTATTCAGAAAATTTGTAAAATATGTCACAGTAAAATATCAATTTTTCTTCTAAAAACCTACAATTCAACTCACTAGAAAAAATTTCATATTTTCTTACAATTCTAGTATTAACTGTAGCTATATAATATATAAGTATTTTTAGTCAATTCTCACAACTTATAGTTAACTGAAGCATCAGCAATACCAGAGGAGAAACAAGATGAAAAATCGAGATTGGTTTTTGACTGAAGACGGTCAATGTCAACCTTGTGAAACGGTGAATGAATGGAAATTATTAAGAGAAAATTATCGGTTGTATAGATTCTTAACAGAACTAGAAGATACCCTAAAAGATGCCACAGATGAAGCGAGTTCTCTACAGAAAATTCGACTTTTAGTTCGACAATTTATTACTAATTCATATTGGCTGCAAAGTCAGGAGCCAGAACCTTGCGAAAAAACAGGAACTTCGGTTATTTTGTTATACGATGAGTTAGGATTTCCCTTAACAGTACAAACAGTAAAATTCATGCCAGGCACAATTTCAACAATTCATAATCATGGTACCTGGGGAATAGTAGCAGTATTAAAAGGCCAGGAAAAAAATACATTTTGGAAACGTAGTCCTGACCCAGAAAATAAATATAAAATTGAAAGAGTCGGAGAAAAAATATTACAACCAGGAGATTTAATTAGTTTCACTTCTAATGCTATTCATAATATAGAAGTAATCGGAGATGAACCTACATTTACTTTTAATATTTATGGTGAAACAAAATCTTCTGAAAGGTTTGAATTTGACCCAGTTGCACAAACCGCTAAAAAATTCTGAACAGGGAATTAGGAAGAAGGGAGATGGGGAGATGGGGAGATGGTTAGATGGGGAGATGAGGAGATGGGGAGATGGGGAGATGGGGAGATGGGGAGATGGGGAGATGGGGAGATGGGGAGATGGGGAGATGGGGAGATGGGGA
>NZ_JAAHGO010000158.1 GCF_010672455.1 Okeania sp. SIO2C9
GCCGAGAGTTCTTTGGGTAATACTGTAAGTGACCAGCCATCGCTTGCTATGTGATGTAATGTAATTTGCAGTATGTGTTCTGTTGTTCCTAGTTGAAACAACTGAGCCCGTATGGGGGGGTCTACTTCCAAATTGAATGAAAGTTCATTTTCTTGTTGGAGTAGTTGTTGTAGTTTGGTGGTAGCTTCTGATGATGTTAACTCACTTAGGTCAATTCTGGGTACTTTTAGTTCAAAGGGGGGTTGAATTATTTGTACTGGTGTACCGTTAATTTCACTGAAGGTGGTTCTCAGGGTTTCATGGCGAGCCATGATTTCGTTGAAACTTTTTTGTAGGGCTACATAGTCCAATTGACCTACTAGATTTAGGGTCAATGGCATATTGTAGGCATTGCTACTCAAGCCCAATTTTTCTATAAACCATAGCCTTTGTTGTGCAAAGGACAATGGGATGACTTGCTCCCTAGAAACTGATTGAATGGAACTAGCTACAGATTTCTGAGTTATTTGTACTTCTCGAAGAAACTCTAAAATTTCTGTCTTGCGCTCCACTAGATTCTGTTTTAGCTCTGCTGTCATTGCTCCCTTGGGAGCATAACATTCGAGTTGCTCTTGCTCTATCCAAAGTTTAACACCCAGATTTTGCAGGTAAGAAATAAAATCAACTGTTTTCATAACACAAATCTCTCATATTCTTCTGTTTCTGAAATTAACGTAGTCTTATCTTGGGGTAGCTGACGCACCACTTCAATATTTTTAGCTATGCCAGCAATAGTTGGTGACTCAAATAAACCCTGTAAAGTCAGTTCATTGCCAAAACCCTGTCTTACCCGAGACACAACCTTCGTTGCCATCAAAGAATGACCACCCAAATCAAAGAAGTTATCGTGTATACCTATCTGTTCTATACCCAACACTTCTTGCCAAATCTCTGCTAATATCTTCTGTGTTTCTGTCTGAGGAGCCACATACTCCGTTAACACACTACTTGCCATATCCGGCACAGGCAAAGCCTTACGGTCTACCTTACCGTTAGGAGTCAGAGGCAGTTGCGACAACACCATCAACCCTGATGGCACCATATACTCTGGCAACCTCGACTCCAGATACTCTCTTAGCTGCGGTATCAGTTCCTTTCTCAACTGGGAACTCAAGGGATTATTCCCATAATTCTCCCAGTTACCTGCTACCACCGATTTTTGAGTTAGGGGTGTTAACACTATCCCTTCAGAGGCCAACTCACTGCGCACAAATACCCCATCCATCAATTCCGGACTTCCCTGACCAGACCAACACAACTCTAAGCTATACCCACAAGAAGCACTTAGTTTATATAACCTCTCTGGGTCGATACTCTTGATTTCCTTTGACTCTAACTTTTGCCTTAACTGCTGCACATTCTGTTTTGACTCTGGCTGTGATAGCAACTCTACCAACTCTACATCATTCGCTACTCTGCTATTGACTAAACCACTAAAGCATATTGATTCGGGCTCTTGCTCTCGCAGATAAGTTTCTATCTCTTGAACACTTAGAGCCTCTCCACTTTCTACAGTCGGTGTTATTACTGTTCCTGGTTGTGCTTCTATATGCAACAGTACGCTATAGCGATATTTAGTCATTTCATTGTGTTCTGTTCCCCTCTGTAAACGTATCTGTACATGAGTTATTTCTGGATATTTTTCTTGAAGAGCTAGAAATAACTCTGGTGACAATAACAACTCTTTCTCCTGCTCCATTTGTCTGTCTATCTTGGCTTTGAGTTGTTGTCGTGACAGTGAGGGAGTTGCTTGATATAGTTGCACCGAACTGTGAAAGGCTCTCATTAATGGTAAACTGCGGATATCCCCTAAGAATATCATTCCTCCTGGTTTGACTACCCGGATACTGTTTTCTATTACTTGCAACAGATACTCCACACTCGGGAAATACTGGACTATGGAACTCAGCAATACGGCATCGAAACTGTTAGGAGCTACATCAGCCATTTCTTCAGCTCGTTTCTGTGCTAAGGATACATGACTATATTTGTCTGGTTCCTGTTCTATTTGTTGCTTTATGTATTCTAATGAGACGTTAGAAATATCTGTGCCTAAATATTTTTCTGTGTACGGTGCGATTTGAAATAGCAGCATTCCCGTGCCACAGCCTACTTCCCATACCTTCTGGGGCTTATGAGCTAATACTTGAGACACAATATTCTCTGCCCAGACTCGCATTTGTAGCTCTGGTATCGGTTCTTTATCATAACTGCTGCGCCAAATTGATGTGTTGAATAAGGAATCAGCAATCTCAGTATCCCTAGTATCCACTTGTTGGTTGAATATGTCTTGCCAACTACTGATTTGAGTATTTGATAGTTCTGGGTTTGAACTGGCGGCAATTTCGGTTTCGGGTACTATGTATGCGACTAATCGTTTGTCTCCTGGATTGTCTTCTCTTGCTACTACCACTGTTTTTTTGACTGTGGCATTTTGATCTAGAACTGTTTCTATTTCCTGAGTTTCAATCCGGTAACCGCGAATTTTTACTTGATTGTCTATTCTACCTAGATATTCTATCTGACCATCTGGCAAATATCTGGCTAAATCTCCTGTTTTGTAAACTCGAGCATTTGCTTGCTCTCTAAAGGGGTTGGGTATGAATTTTTCTTTGGTTAACTTTGGTTGATTCAAGTAGCCCCGTGCCAGTCCTTCTCCTCCTATGTATAATTCTCCCGTTACTCCCACAGGCACTGGTTGTAAGTTGGAGTCTAGGATGTACATTTGAGTATTATAAATTGGTTTACCTATGGACTTTATGGGCTGTTTTTTCCCATTAACTTGCTTATAACTCCCGTTTTTGTCACTGTTGGTTGAAGATTCTAATTTATTGGCTGATGACCAGATAGTGGTTTCTGTTGGTCCATACATATTCCAGACTTCAGCTTGTGTCTGTAGAAGCTGATTTGCTAGTTTTTCTGGTAATGCTTCTCCTCCACAAAGAACTTTGAATTTTTTTTGTGGTGTGCTTGAAGATTTCTGATAATTTCCTTGCCATCCTGTACTCAGAAGCATTTGCCAGGTAGCCGGAGTTGCTTGCATTACTGTTGCACCAGAATTTTCAAGGGCGGACAACAATTGCCTACCGTCACTAGCTACTTCTCTAGTGACTATGACGACCACAGCTCCTACTATTAGAGGCAGATATAGTTCTAATGCTGCAATATCAAAACAGATGGTTGTCACTGCCAGAAGTGCATCTGAGTCTGTGATACCCGGTATCTGACTCATTGACTTTAATAAATTTGTCAGGGAACGGTGGTTAATTTGTACCCCTTTGGGTTTACCTGTGGAACCTGAGGTATAGATTACATAGGCTTGGTTATCTGGCCTTACCCCACTCTCCATAATATCTGTGTAATTTTCTTGAGAAATTTCTCCCCAGTCAGCATCTAGGTAAATTACTTGTTGCTTATTCAACAAAGGGTTTCCTTGAGCTTGATGTTCTTCTACTAATTTATTAACTAACTTTTCTGTCGTTAGTAATACAGATGCTTGAGAGTCAGCCAAAATATAACTGATACGTTCTTGTGGATAGTTGGGGTCTAATGGCACATAAGCTCCTCCAGCTTTAAGTATGGCTAATAAACCTACTACCATCTCTGCTGAACGCTCTACACATATTCCCACTAGGGTTTCTGGAACTACTCCCAATTTTTGCAAATAATGGGCTAGTTGATTAGCTTTGCTATTTAATTGGGAGTAGGTCAGCTTTTGCTCTTCAAATACTACTGCTACTGCATCTGGGTTTTTCTCTACCTGCTCCTCAAATAACTGATGGATACATTTATCACCTGGGTAATCTGTTTTGGTATTGTTCCACTCTACTAACAACTGCTGTTGCTCTTCGTTTGTCAATAGAGGTAGTCGTCCTAACTCAATATTTGGGTTTGCCACCATTGCTTCTAGCAAAGTTTGCAGATGTCTCAACATCCTAGCAATAGTATCTGCTGCAAAACGACTGGTATCATAGCTAATCTTGAGTATGAAATCTTCAGTCGTTACTCCTACAAATAAGGTCAGGGGATAGTTAGTTTGACTAAAACTATCTAAACCTACTATTTGTAAATCTGGAATTATCTGCAAGAGAGATTCCTCAAAGGGATAGTTCTCAAATACTAAAATGCTTTCAAATAAAGGTAATATTCCTGGTATTTCACTCAGCAGCTTAATCTTTGTTAAAGAGCTGTAGGAATATTCTTGTAATTCCAACTGTTTTTGGTTTAACTGCTCTAGCCAAGGAATAAGCTGTGTTTTTGGAGTAACTTGCACCCTTAGTGGCAAAGTATTAAGGAATATTCCCACCATCTCTTCCACTCCTGACAAACTGGCTGGACGACCAGAAACTGTTATTCCAAAGAGTACATCAGAGTTGTCACTATAGCGACTTAGTAGCAAAGCCCAAGCTGCTTGCACTAGAACATTAGGAGTGAGACGATACTGCCGAGCAAAAGATTGGAGAGCATTAGCTGTTGTCTCTCCTAAAGTTAGTTGTTGGTGTTGGTAAGATGGTAAATGTTGTAATTCCTGCTGTTGCCGTTTCTCTACAACTAATGGGGTGGGAGTCGTAAAACCTTGCAAAGTTTTTCGCCAAAAACCTTCAGCTCCTTCCAAATCTTGCTGTTGTAGCCAGATAATATAATCTTTGTAGGGAGGGACAGGAAGTAGATTGCACCTCTGACCTTGATTGGAAGATTGATAGTAACTCGTAACTTCCTTTAAAATTATAGGAAAGCACCAACCATCCATGAGAATATGGTGAAAAGTCCAGATAAACTTATAAGTTTGATTAGCTAGCCTAATTAATGTACACCTCATCAGAGGTGCTTTATTCAGTTGAAAGCCTTGGTTGCGGTCTCTCTTCAAGAATGCTTCCAGTTTTTGTTGTTGCTCCATTGGGGAGATATTTTTCCAATCAAGGTAGCTCCAAGGCAAATCCACCTGTTTTTTGACCACCTGCAAAGGCTGTTGACGACCCTCCCAAAGAAATAGGGTTCGCAAAGCTCCATGTCGCTGCAATAATTGTTGCCAAGACTGTTTGAATATTTCTGCATTCATTTGGCCAGAAAATGTTAGCAAAATTTGTTCAATATAAACTCCTGAATTAGGAGCATAAAGGGTGTGAAACAAGAGTCCCTCTTGCATGGGAGAAAGAGCATATATTGATTCAATATTTTTGCTTTTTTGATGTTTTTGTGATCTTATCATTGTTGAGCTCCAGTATTAATATTCATCAATCACCAATTTCTGTAATTATATTTTCTATTTCTTCCTGAGTCAATTCAACAGTGGAAAAGTCTGATGGAGTATACCCTCCTACCTCTGGAGACTGACAATAAATAATCAAATTTCGCAAAGTTTGTATGTACTTCTCAGCCAGATTAGCAATCGTCGTATCTTTATGGATGCAACTATTGTAAGTCCAGATAATTTGCAACTGACCTTCTGCAATTAAAGAATTAATACCCAATAAATGGGTACGGTTTCCTTGAATACTTTGATTTGGCCCTGTTGAATCCCTGGTTGTTTGCCAACCCACTTTTTGAAATTGACTGCTATTAAACTGACCCAAGTAGTTGAAACTTATTTCTGCCTTTGGCAATGCTGCCAACTGAATACGAATGTTTTTATCAGGACTTAAATACCGCAGAATACCGTAGCCAATACCACGTTCGGGAATCTGCCTCAACTGTTCTTTTATAGACTTCAGTGCCTCCCCAATATCTTCTGATGACAGTTGTAGCTTGACTGGGAACATACTTGTAAACCACCCCACTGTCCGGGATAAATCTACATCTGCAAATAACTCTTCTCGTCCGTGCCCCTCTAAGTCTATTAGCACTGTTTCTGTTCCTATCCAGTCTCCTAAACTCACGACTAAGGCTGTCAGCAATACATCATTTATTTGAGTGTTGTAAGCAGATGGGACTTCCTGTAGTAAAGCCTTTGTTTCCTCTTGACTCAATCTCCCAGTCACATTCACAGCATTGCCCATAGTGTTGTTGGCTTGTCCCTCTGGATAATCCATCGGTAAGGAAACTATCCCTGACCAGGGCTGATCTAACCAATATTCCAGTTCTTTCTGGCACTTTTGAGATTGTCCATACTCTACTAAACGAACTGCCCAGTCTTGAAATGCCGTAGTTTTTCTTGGTAGTTTTATGGTTTCTCCCTTGGACAATTGATTGTATGCCTCAAATAGGTCTTCTAGCAATATGCGCCAGGATACACCATCTACTGCCAAGTGATGAATGATTATCAGTAAACGTGCTTCAGTTTGGTTGCCCAAGTTAAACAGCACGACTCCCATTATGGGACCATCAGTTAGGTTTAAGCTGGCCTGTTGTCTTGTTGCTGTCTCCTCTAACAGACTTAGTTGCTCATTTTCTGAGAATTTTGATAAGTCTACGACTTGGAATGGTATTCTTTCTGAGAGACCAGAATTTATTTGCTGCCAATAATTACTTGTTTTATGGTATCGCAAACGTAGGGCATCGTGATGTTCTAGTATTTTTTCAACTACTTGGAATAGCAAATCTGGTTCGATCTGGGGTGACACTGATAACAGCATAGATTGGTTGAAATGGTACATCTGTTGGAGGTTTTGTTCAAAGAACCAATGCTGAATTGGAGTCAATGGTATTTCCCCTGTCACTATACCCTGCTGATGTTGAACGTTAGTGAGCACTCCTGCCACCGCTGCTTGTTCGGCGATGGTTTGATTTTGGAATAGCTGTTTTGTTGTCAGTTGAATACCTGCTTCTTGGGCACGGGCAACTATTTGAATACTAATAATTGAATCTCCTCCTACTTCAAAGAAGTTATCATGTATTCCCACCTTTTCTATACCCAATACTTCTCTCCAAATCTCTGATAATAACTTTTCTGTTTCCGTCTCAGGAGCTACATACTCCGTTAACACACTACTTGCCATATCCGGCACAGGCAAAGCCTTACGGTCTACTTTACCGTTAGGAGTCAGAGGCAGTTGCGACAACACCATCAACCCTGATGGCACCATATATTCTGGCAACCTCGACTCCAGATACTCTCTCAACTTTGGTATCAGTTCCTTTCTCAACTGAGAACTCAACGGATTATTCCCATAATTCTCCCAGTTACCTGCTACCAACGATTTTTGAGTTAGGGGTG
>NZ_JAAHGO010000159.1 GCF_010672455.1 Okeania sp. SIO2C9
GAAGCAAAAGCTCCAAGACTTACCTCAACTACAACTACCCACAGACCATCCCCGACCCGCAGTTGAAACTTTTAATGGAGCAGGTATACCCATAAATATACCAGCAGCACTAACATCAAAAGTTAAACAACTCACCCAAAAGCAGGGAACGACCCTATTTATGACCCTGTTAGCAGTATTTAAGGTATTGCTGTCTCGTTACAGTGGTCAAGAAAGTATAGCAGTAGGAACACCGATAGCTAACCGCAACCGCCGAGAAATAGAAGGGTTAATAGGTTTCTTTGTCAACTCCCTCGTCATGTACACAGACCTGGGAGGGGACCCTAGTTTTACAGAAGTATTAAACCGAGTTAAACAAACAGCTATAGAAGCTTATGGTCATCAAGACATACCCTTTGAGAAATTGGTAGAAGAGTTGCAACCAGAACGAGCACTATCGCAAAACCCGTTATTTCAGGTGATGTTTGCCGTTCAGCAGGAGGAAATCTTAAAACCATCCTTTAGCTTACCCAACTTGGAAGTAGGTTGGTATGAAGGGGGAGGAGCTGAGATGACAGTGAGGTTTGACTTAGAGTTACATCTGTGGCCAGTCGGAGAAGAAATCAAAGGATTTTGTGCCTATAACCGAGACTTGTTTGAGGCCGAAACTATTAGTCGCATGATGTCACATTATGAAAACTTACTATCAGCAGCAGTAGAGACTCCAGAACGACCTGTGAGCCAGTTGCCATTAATGACAGAGCCAGAGCTAGACCAAATACTGGTGGAGTGGAACAATACCAAAACAGATTACCCAGGTGATAAATGTATCCATCAGTTATTTGAGGAGCAGGTAGAGAAAAACCCAGATGCAGTAGCAGTAGTATTTGAAGAGCAAAAGCTGACCTATTGCCAATTAAATAGCAAAGCTAATCAACTAGCCCACCACTTGCAAAGCTTGGGAGTTAAACCAGAAACGCTAGTGGGAATATGTGTAGAGCGCTCAGTGGAGATGGTAGTAGGAATACTCGCCATACTCAAAGCCGGAGGAGCTTATGTGCCATTAGATCCTAATTATCCCACTTCACGCCTAGCTCAGGTATTAGAAGATGGGGAGTTACACCTACTATTAACTGACTCCAACTCCCAGTTTAACCTACCAGAAACCCAAACACCTATAATACATATCAACCAAGCTAATACGGTAGAAAGACAAGCTAATGTAGTCAGTAATGTTAATCCCCAGAACCTAGCTTATGTATTGTATACCTCTGGTTCTACAGGCCGACCTAAAGGAGTAGCAATTGAACACTGCAGTCCAGTGTCCCTATTGTATTGGGCACGAGAAGTATATAGCCAAGAGGAATTATCAGGAGTATTAGCTTCCACTTCTATCTGCTTTGACCTATCAGTATTTGAATTGTTTGTGCCCTTAAGTTGGGGAGGAAAAGTCATATTAGCTGAAAATGCTTTACATCTACCCGAATTACCAGCAGCAGGAGAAGTAAGCCTAATCAACACAGTACCATCAGCAGCCAGAGAATTAGTCAGAAACCAAAGTATCCCCACTGGAGTAACAACAGTGAATCTGGCAGGAGAGCCCCTAGATAATCAACTGGTTCAACAACTGTATGAGCAACAAACAATTAAAGCAGTATACAACCTTTATGGTCCTAGTGAAGACACAACCTACTCAACATATGGCTTAATGGAAAAAGGAGGAACCAAGTCACCAACCATAGGTAGGCCAATAGCGAACACCCAGGTATATATTTTTAACGCTCATCAACAACCTGTACCCATAGGAGTAGCAGGAGAGCTACACATAGCAGGAGAAGGACTAGCACGAAGTTACTTAAAACAAGCAGAATTAACCGCCGAAAAATTTATCTTTTGGCAGGGGAAAAAATTATATAAAACTGGAGACTTGGTACGTTATTTATCTGATGGCAACATAGAATTTATCGGTAGAATAGACCATCAAGTAAAAATCCGAGGCTACCGCATAGAAACCGGAGAAATTCAAGGGATTTTAAATGAACATCCCAAAGTCCAACAAGCTGTTGTAATTGCCAGAGAGGATCAGCCAGGAGATAAACGTTTAGTAGGATACCTAGTAGCTGAAACTGAAACTGCGACTAATTTGAACCAAGAACTCTCAAATGATCAACTCAGTAATTGGCAAGAAGTATTCAATGAACAAATAGAGAATGAGGACAGAGAAATTACTGACCCCTTATTCAACATCTCAGGTTGGCGCAGCAGTTACGACAACCAACCCATACCAGAAAAGCAAATGCGGATCTGGGCAGGAGATGTAGTAACTCAAGTATTAGCGGCTAAACCAAAGAGTGTGTGGGAAATAGGTTGTGGCACAGGAATGCTCCTGTTTCAAATTGCACCCCAGACACAAAAATATTATGGCACAGATATTTCTAACGTCTCATTAGAATACATCAAAAAACAAATAGAACCCGAACCAGACAAATATAGTCATGTATCCTTAGCACAGAAACGAGCCGAAGACATGGCTGATGTGGCTCCTAACACTTTCGATGTCGTGCTACTAAGTTCCATCGTGCAGTATTTCCCGAGTATGGAATATCTATTGCAAGTAATAGAAGAAAGTATCAGGGTAGTGAAACCAGGAGGAATGATTTTCCTAGGGGATATCCGCAATTTCTCCTTAATGAAAGCATTTCAGAGTTCGGTACAACTGTATCAATCCACCCCATCACTGTCAGGACAACAACTCAAAGAAAAGATAGACAGAAAAATGGAGCAGGAGACCGAGTTGTTAGTGTCACCAGAGTTGTTTGTAGGTCTCAAAGAAAAATATCCAAAAATAATTCATGTACAAATACGTTTACAGAGGGGAAAAGAAAACAATGAACTGAATAAATATAGGTATAACGTACTGTTGCATATAGAAGATCAACCAGGAAAAGTAATAACACCGACGGTAGAAAGTGGAGCAGCTCTGGGTGTTCAAGAGATAGAAACTTATCTGCGAGAGCAAGAGCCAGAATCAGTTTGCTTTAGTGGTTTAGTAAATAGCAGAGTGGCTAATGATGTAGAGTTGGTAGAGTTGCTATCACAGCCAGAATCCAAACAGAATGTGCAGCAGTTGAGGCAGTTTTTCAAGTCAAAGGAAAGCAAGAGCATTGAACCAGAGAGGTTATATGAACTAAGTGCTTCTTGTGGGTATAGCTTAGAATTGTGTTGGTCAGCTCAGGGAAGTCCGGAATTGATGGATGCGGTATTTGTACGCAGTGAGTTAGCAGCAGAGGGAATAGTGTTAACACCCCTGACTCAAAAATCGGTGGTAGGAGGTAACTGGAATAATTATGGGAATAATCCGTTGATTTCCCAGTTGAGAAAGGAACTGATACCGCAGCTAAGAGAGTATCTGGAGTCGAGGTTGCCAGAGTATATGGTGCCATCAGGGTTGATGGTGTTGTCGCAACTGCCTCTGACTCCTAACGGTAAGGTAGACCGTAAGGCTTTGCCTGTGCCGGATATGGCAAGTAGTGTGTTAACGGAGTATGTAGCTCCAGAGACTCAGACACAGAAGGTCTTAGCAGAGATTTGGGCCGAGGTGTTGGGTATAGAACAGATAGGTATACACGATAACTTCTTTGATTTAGGTGGCCATTCTATGAATGCCACTCAGGTTGTGTCTCGGGTGCAACAAAGATTGCCAGTAGAGTTCTCTATAAGTAAGCTATTTCAAAATCCTACTATCGCTCAACTAGCAGAAGTTTTAGTTGAACAAGAGTTGGAACCAAAGGAAAGTCAAGTTATTCCAAGGGTTTCTAGGGAACAGGAAATTCCCCTTTCTTACCCTCAAGAATTTATTTTGGGCTGGCGTCCGTTGAACGGTATGTATAGTTTTACCGTAGATGGTCTTCTCAATCTAGCAACCTTAGAGCAAAGCTTCAACGAAATCATCCGACGACATGAAAGCCTACGAACCAGTTTTCCCTCCATAGATGGAAAACTTATACAAGTAATTTCGACCGTCGCCAAAATTAATCTGTCAGTAGTAGAATTACCATCATCACCAGAACAGATAACCAAACTCGAACAGCTAGCAAGAACTGAAGCCCAAAAACACTTTGACCTAGCAAGCCCCCCGCTCTCTGTCACCCTAGTACGACTTAGCCCAGAAACTCATGTAGTAATATTGGTCATAGACCACATAATATATGACGGTTGGTCTATAAAGATACTAATCTCAGAACTATATAAATTGTATGAAGCCTACAGTCAAGGAAACCCATCCCCATTACCAGAACTACCCATTCAATATGCCGACTACTCCCACTGGCAACGACAACAAACAGCAGAGGTATTAGAAGAACATCTAAGCTACTGGAGACACAAACTAGCAGGAACTTCCTCAATATTACCCCTACTAACAGACCGCCGACCTCCAGAAGTGCAAAGTCGCGAGGGAAGATTGGAAAAATTGGAACTCAATCAGAACTTAATACAGAAACTTGAGCAACTGGGTCAAGAGTTAGGTACAACATTATTTACGACTATGCTGAGTGCAATTTTTGTCTTACTGTATCGTTATAGTGGAGAGTCTGACTTAATAGTAGGTACAATAACTGCTAACCGCAACAGAGTCGAAATCGAACCATTAATTGGTATGTTTGCAAGCATGCTTCCAATTCGTTCTCATTTCTCAGATGACTTTAGCTTTACCGAATTGTTAACTCAAGTCAAACAAACAACTGAAGATGCCTATAAACATCAGGATTTACAATTTCCACAGCTATTAGAGGAACTTATTCCAGGTACAGAAGTTAAGGAAAACCGTCTAATGCAAGTGTACTTTGACTTTCTAAATATCAAATCACTGGACTCTTGGGATTTACCAGGATTAAGAGTGACTCCTAGGGTTGCAGATTATCCAGACATTGCTAGTAGAATGGATTTAGAAATATATCTCTGGAAAGCACCATCAGGACCAGAACACGAAGCTTATGTTTGTTACAACACAGACATATTTGACGGAGCAACCATTGCTAGGTTGATGCAACATTTCCTAACTTTACTAGAAGCAATAGTAGCCAACCCCCAAGAAAAAATCTCACAACTCCCCCTAATAACAGCAGCAGAAAAACAGAAAATTCTGCAGGAATGGAAGAATACCAAAACAGATTATCCAACAGACAAATGTATCCATCAGTTATTTGAGAATGTTGCTGAAAAGAACCCAAATGTAGTAGCTTTAATATTTGAGGAGCAACAATTAACCTACACCCAACTCAACGAAAAAGCTAACCAACTTGCCCACCATCTATTAAGTTTAGGCATAAGCCCAGAAACACCAATAGGCATATATATTGACCCTAGTTTAGAAAGAATCGTCGGTTTATTAGCAATACTCAAAGCAGGAGGAGCTTATGTAGCAATAGATCCAACAGACAAATCACAGGATTTGCAGTCAATTTCAGTAATATTAACCCTAAACGACCTCAAATCAGAAATTCCTGACTCCAATGCTCAAATTCTGTGTCTAGACACGGAATGGGAATTAATAGCTAAACAAAATACAGATAACCCAAATACAGCAACAACAACTACTAACCTTGCCTATATCCTCAATCAAACACCAGCGCGAGCAGGATGCTCGCCAGTAGAACATCAGGCTGTGGCTCAACGTTTACAATGGCTACAAGAAACCTTGAAAATCACTAATCAAGACATTCTACTGCATAAAACATCTCTGACTGAAGATGTTGCTCTTCTGGAAATAGGTTTACCTCTAATCAGTGGTGGTACTGTGGTTATAGCTGCAAATAACGAGCCTACAGAATTACAGCAATTAATCGGCCAGCACAAAGTAACTATAGTTCACCTGTATCCGTCAGAACTAACTACCTGGTTAAATACAACTAACAAGGCAGCTTTTTTGAACAGTTGGCGATCGCTCCTTACCAGTGGAGAAACTCTATCAACAGAAATAGCCAACAAATTTATCCAAAGCTACCCAGTTTCATTACATAACTTCTACAGTCTCCCAGAAGCAGGAGGAGAAGTTACCCACTGGCAATGGCTAGAAGAACCTCCGAGAGAAAATGTACCTGTAGGCAACCCTGGTCGGTTATCAGTTTATGTATTAGACCAACACCAAGATCCTGTACCCACAGGAGTACCAGGAGAAATCTATATTGGAGGTTCCAGTTTAGCCAGAGGTTATCTGCATCCAGAGGAACAGACATCACAGAAATTTATTGAACACCCTGAATTAGGTAAACTATTCCAAACAGGAGATATAGGCCGTTATCACAACCAAGGTTATCTAGAAATAATCGATGCCAAACAACGGCATACATGGTTCCAAGGTAAGCGAATAGAATTAGCGGAGATAGAAACGACCCTGTTATCATCCCCTGGAGTGAAAGAAGCCTATGTATTAGCTCATCAAACATTCCTAGTAGCTTATGTTGTGGTGGCGGGAGTTTGGAACCCCCAACAATTAGACTCCCAAATTCAACAACACTTACCTCCATACATGATGCCAGGAGTTTATGTTCCTGTATCAAGTTTACCTTTGACTCACGAAGGAAAAATAGACGAAGTCGCATTAGCACATTTCCTAGTAACTGATAATGAGACGGAGCGTAAAATTGCTCAAAAGCGATGGAAGGACTCCCACGTGTATATATCGCCTACCAATGATAAAAGCAGATGCTAATCTATGCGCAAGTTTAGATAGTTTTTTTGGGTTTTCCTTTTATAGTAACCTACATTCCGCACGACAAAATGTAGTACATGAAGAGGGGAAAACCTCACGGGGTGACAAGCATCTTAAAACCATTGCGAGATCAAGGTTTACAGGATATTCACTCTGTTAAAAATTGACAGTTTTTGTAAGAATGATAATCATTATTGATGAGTGTATAGGTCAGCGATCGCTAACCTCTTCTCCACCAATTTATATCCCACATTCCGCACTTCACAATGTAGTACGAAAAGATACATGAACGATAATCAAAATTTTAGCCAACAAATTAATAGATAGAACATAAAAAAGTGAGTGGCACAACTATTGTTGGTGAACCAGGGAG
>NZ_JAAHGO010000016.1:0-93386 GCF_010672455.1 Okeania sp. SIO2C9
ATGGGGAGATGGGGAGATGGGGAGATGGGGAGATGGGGAGATGGGGAGATGGGGAGATGGGGAGATGGGGAGATGGGGAGATGGGGAGATGGGGAGATGGGGAGATGGGGAGATGGGGAGATGGGGACACTTAGTTAGTAGGGTGCTGAAGCGCGATAGCGTAACGCACCCAAATTACCAAAAGTGATTAAGTAAATTGTGAGTCAAACCGGATTTGGTATTACTTCTCAATAGTCTAATCTTCCACGCTCTCTGTAGTGCTTTTCTGCCATTCTTGGAGGTATGCAGCTAAGACATTAACTGTTATGCTAGATAGTGGGTGCTTAATTGACTCTTTAAGTGCTTCCATTCCTCCTGCTGTTAATGCAATTATTAATCTAGATTTGAGAGTAGGGTTCTTCTGAATTTCATCTGCTGCTTCCACAGCTAATTCTATTTGCTCTTTCTCTGTTGTTGTTGGATAAGTTTGAGAAAGCTGCTCTAGTAATTCCTGAATTTCAGCCGCTGCTTCTGCCAGATTTTGTTTTTCATAAGATGTATTATAAGACTGTATTGTTTTGAATCTCTCTGTTGTCCTGTCTGTTGTAAATAATAGTAGTAGGTTGATATAAGTCCGGATATTCAAAGCATCGTTTAAAAGCATCTAATGCTGTTAATAAAACCATTCCTATAATAGCTATCAAAACTTGTTGTGTAGTAAGAGGAATAGCAACATATACTAAAATCAAAATCAAAATTAACAAGATTACTGACAGAGCAATTGCTGTTATAAACTTGTAATACTTACCGAATTTATACTTTTCTAGAATATCGTTTTCACTAGATTCTGACATATAAGTTTTGCCTCCTTGATAAATTTGAAAGTCAATCCGAACTATCTGTCCGATCAGTAGCTGTTTCGTCTGGTGATAATAAACTTAATGCTGAATTTTTTGTAGAGTTAACCATACTTTCCCATAGATTGGCCACTTCTCTTAGTGAATATTGAAGCGGACTTGCTAGTCCAAGAATAATCAAAAGTGGACCGAATAAAGGAGCGCTTGACATTAAATATAAACCGACTCCTATTCCAGTGATATAGCACTACGCGCAAGTTAGAAGTTAGAAGTCAAAAGTCAAAAGTCAAAAGTCATCTCTGACTAACTTTTAAGGTTTAGTAGTTTCCTAACCTAAATCCGTAGTGCTATACTAGCAACTATTTTAGCTAACTCTTTACTTGTTGCAATTTTTCTATTAAAATCAGCTTGCTTTTGATATTCTTCAATTTGAGCAAGAGCTAAGTTTTGTTTAAGCTGATTTTCCTTTAGTTTATCTATATAAGGCAGAAGCTTGACAATATTTTCAACTTCTTGAATTGTTTCTGCTTTACGAGTTCGCTCGGCTAAAACCTGATTTATCAAATCTAAATCATAATTTTTTGTATTAGGGAGAGAAATGAGTTTACTCTCCGAAGTTTGAGAATAAGGAAGGATTTTCTTTTCAGGCAAATCTGGATCTAAATTTTCACTCATGGAACCTGTTCAGGAAGTTCAAGCAATATTATAACAATATGTTTTGTGAATTAAGCCGAGGTTTGACAATGAATACCTAAAATACCTATAGAAAAATTGTCAAATGAGTAATTAATATTCTCAATTAAACCCTGATCATAGTAACATTTGACTGTATACTGTGTTTGATGAAATAAGCGATCGCTTCGGTCTAAGTTAAAATAAGCTATTATTATAATTCATCTCATTAATCTATGTACAAGTCTGATGAAAACCAAAGAATTGCTAATCAAAGAAGTAGAAAATAGCCCTGATTTTATTTTGCAAGAAGTTTGGGATTTTTTGCAATTTTTGAAAGCCAAATATCAGCAAGAGCAGCTAGAAGTTAGGCTGTTAAGTCAGTCTTCCTTAAAAAAAGATTGGTTACAGCCACAGGAGGATAAAGCGTGGCAGAATTTGTAAAAGGTGATGTAGTCGTCGTTCCATTTCCCTTTTCGGATTTAACCCAGGCCAAGCGACGGCCTGTTTTAGTGATAGCAACTTTGACAGGAGAGGATATAATTCTTTGTCAAATTAATAGCCAAACTATAGCCGATCTCTACTATTCCCTTTGAAAGTAGTGACTTTAGTCAGGGTGGACTTAACCAACCTAGCAACATTAGACCAAATCGTTTGTTTACTGCCGATAGAGGAATTATACTTTATAGAACCCATTTGAGATCTATATAATTATGGTAGTCGAGTCTTTTCGTGCATCAATTTTGACCGAAAATTATCTCAAAGAGTGTTGAATTTTTTTTATTATTTCTCCCCACATCTTCCCTTTTTCCTCTTCCCTCTTACCTCCTGTCTCCTGTCTCCTAGCTAACGCGCATATTTATGAAGATACACTTAGGGGTTCTATAAAGTAGGTCAGATTAAATCTGAAAAGTTGAGAGAAGTTATTGATAAAATAGTTGAAATTATTCAGCCGTAATTTTACTAATTCTAAAAGAGCGATCGCCTATTTTAATTCTAGGTATCGCTCTTGCTGTGAAAAAGAGAATATATTGGTCAAATTATTGATGTAAACCTGGAGGATAATAACTCAATAACTCACAAAAAAAGTAGATTTTTTCTAACATAAAAATCGGGCTTCAAGCCTGAATTTAATTCAGGTAATGATTCTTTTTGTATAGACTTGCCCACTTTGTAGATAGTAGTAATTTATAAATTTTATAGTGTTCATCCATGTCATCTATTTATGGATATGGCAATAAAATTTGGAATTGGCAAAAGTCGATTTAAATTTACCTTGATTTTCGGCTGAAAACAATTGAAAACTATTTGTTTTTTAGAGTTAAAATCGACAAAAATCAATATTATTTTATTTTTCAAAGAAATATAATTACAAAAATATACTACTTAGTATAATATGGTATTAAATATTATTAGGAACTACTAACCAAATGTTAGATTGGATTTCTGTTACTTTTTCTCAATTATTAAAAAATATAGATGCTATCATTTTTTATCGTATTGGTGGCGACCAAGGGATACCACTTATTGTACTTTGGCTAATTAGTGGCAGTCTCTTTTTTACTCTCCGAATGCAGTTTATTAATATTCGAGCCTTTAAACACGCGATCAACGTTATTTTGGGAAAATACGACGACCCTAATGACGAAGGTGAAGTCTCTCATTTTCAAGCCATGGCAACTGCTTTATCTGGAACTGTGGGGCTAGGAAATATTGCTGGAGTTGCTATTGCTATTAGTTTTGGAGGACCAGGCGCAGCTTTTTGGATGACGATCGCAGGGTTGTTAGGCATGAGTACAAAGTTTGTTGAATGTACTCTGGCACAAAAATATCGTGTAGTTAACCCAGATGGTACAAGCATTGGAGGGCCAATGTATTATATATCAATGGGTTTAGCTGACTTAGGACAAAAAAAGTTAGGTCAATTTTTAGGTGGAATGTTTGCATTATTCAATATCTTTGCTGTCTTGGGTAGTTCCAGCATATTTCAGTCTAACCAGTCTCAAGTAGTTGTTGCTAATGTGATACCTTTTTTTGCTCAACGAAGCTGGGTTTATGGATTAATTTTAGTATTAATAGTGGGGTTAGTAATAGTAGGTGGTATCCAACGTATTGCTGGAGTAGCTGCTGCCATTGTACCTACAATGTGTGGCATCTACTTTCTGGCAGGTTCATGGGTGATATTAGCTAACTTTACTGCTATTCCTCACGCAATTTCTACTATAATTCATAGCGCTTTTGCTCCTCAAGCTATGGCAGGAGGTTTTGTGGGAGCGCTAATACAAGGGTTTCGCCGAGCAGCTTTTTCTAATGAAGCAGGATTGGGTTTAGCAGCGATCGCTCATGCTACAGCAAAGACAGATGAACCTGTCCGAGAAGGTATTGTGGCAATGCTAGAACCATTTATTGATACTGTTATTATCTGTAATATGACGGCTCTAGTAGTTATTATTACTGGCGTTTACAATAATCCTGAATTTGCTGATCTAAATGGTTCAGAACTAACTTTAGCAGCTTTTACTACTGTGATTAACTGGTTTCCTGCTGTTTTGACAATTTGTATAATTTTGTTTGCCTTTTCTACCATGATTTCTAGTAGTTACTATGGTCAAGTTTGTTGGCAATATTTATTTGGAAACAAGGGTGTCATTATCTATAAAATCTTGTTCTTAGCAGGTATCTTTGTGGGTACGGTTACTAACCCAGAAGCAGTTATTGAGTTTAGTGATGCGATGAAAATAACTCTTGCTTTTCCGAGTTTGCTTGGTGCTTATTTCCTCTGTAGTAAAGTGGCAACAGACCAAGCAAGTTATATGAAGCGTTTACAAGCAGGAGAAATGTTCAATGAATCTCCATCAAAAGTTATTGGGTGAGAATTTTGAGTATAGCGCTATGCGCAAGGCAACAGCTCCGGAAAGCAATAGGCAACAGGGGAATACAAAAGGATTTGCTGCTTATATTCATGTCAAACACCTGAATGCATAGCGCTATAACAATTACAGCGCAATTCATTTAAGTAGAGCACAAAATTATTTTTGAGTAGGTAGTAGGTAGAGACGTTGCATGCAACGTCCCTACATTGCGGTTCATTAATCTGACTTGTTATAGAACCCTTATGGTAGCTATATAAAAAATTGTGGGTATGCGCCTCCCCTTTTAAGGGGATAATAAGCGGTCGATCTTCGCAGCTTCCCGAAGGGTGGGATGGCGAGGTCTCCTCGCCATATCCAATCGACCAAGAGAAAAAAATTTTTCATGAATTTGTCAATCCTCTCCTTGAAAAGAAGAGGTAATTATTCATTATTCATTATTCATTATTCATTATTAATTGTTGAACTACTATCTCCTTTCTCCTGAGGACTAGCTAAAAAAACGCGCATATTTATGAAGATATGAAGATACGATCGGGGGTTCTATAGCACCACGCAAATAGGGCGCGGACATTGATAAATCCTCAAACGAGCGTCAGGGATTATATCAAATCCGTTTACAGCGGTTTTCATTTGGGTAGACCACAGTAAGGACGTTCCATGGAACGTCCCTACAGGATTTTGTTTGTGAAGATGTGGTTCATCAATTTGAAAAGCGCTGTAATTCGGTATACAAAAATGTTCCATCTTCAAGCATTACCAAATATTTCTCTCACTCCCCATCTCCCCATCTAATTACACCGATGCTACCGGATTTGATATTACTTCTGAGTTTTGACACTCCACGGACTAAAGTCGCGTGGATTCTTCAGAGGAGCTTTCTATCGGGTTAAAACCAGGATTTTCACATTGCTCGTTTACGAAGTATGCCGTTAGGCAAACAACCACATTGCCAGTACCGTACCGTAGTACGTATACAGCAGCAGTCCACGCTTACGGTGCCAATTGCCACTACTCTCTCCGACCAAAAGGCCATTGAGTCTACTTTTTAAGTTATTAATTAATAATAACACATTTTTTTGACTACGCTTTATTGCCCGTCGAGTCGTTTCCATCCACCGCTTAAAAGACGGTGGTTTCCCACTTACCGAATTTTTATGATGACTTGCGCGTAGCGCTATATTTGCTTCAGTGCTGCCGGAAAGAGTAGGCAATGGAGGAACTGTGAAGATTGATACAGACAATTTACAGGGAAATAAAAGTATAATTTTAGTATTTGGTAAAAGTATTGCAAATCAATTAATACTTTTTTAATGGCAGGTAGATGAGAGAGACAATATAATTGATTGCTCTTGATTTACTCTAGTGCAGGATAGCGGAAATAACTGACAAGTTACAAAATCCTAAAACAATTATAAATCAATACTTTTGACTTTTAACTTCCCGGTAGCGGCGCTAGTTCCAGCTATGTTTACCTCTTTTGAATAATGTCAAATATTAAACTTGACAAACAAGTTTGCTATCGCTACTATACTAAATGAAAATAAATGTCAACTGTTTACATAAATTAATGGATAAAAAATATGAAGATATGTCAGAATATAATGTAGATAAGAAGCAGAAAGCATGGGGATTTACATTTCTGGGAGACAGCAACTATATTGGGTTGAAAAAGGAAAACTATTGTCAAATTATTCAAGAAAATTATCAACAAGCAGTAGAAACTAACTTTCCACTCACACAAGCAAAACGAGGCGAACGCTTACATATTATTACTATCAATGCTATAGATGAGATGGCTCGTCGCTTGAAAAAAATGGGGTTGGTAGTAGGAGTTGAGATAGAGGTAATTAGTAACAACCCTAGTGGTTCAGTAATTGTGGCAGTAGGAGACCGCAATATTGGTTTGGGACTTAATCCTGCTAGCAATATTATTGTTTCTGCCAAAATCATTCATCAGTAATAAGTAATATCATTTCCGGTTGCTCCCACTCCTGGGAGATGGGGAGATGGGGAGATGAGAGCATTTTTCTACCTACCAGGTGCGCTATCGGGCGGCGCGGGGTCCCATCCGCTTTTTCCCCTATTCTCGTTACTGAATTTTCACAACTTGTGAGGACTGAGGACGGAAGGCAAAAGCACATACCGTGTTCAAAGATAGCACTCCGGGGTTCTATAGAACCCCTAAGCGGATCTATTTAAAAGGGAGTGTGGGAAGGGTGGGGAGTGTGGGGAGATGGAAGCATTATTCTACCTGCTTGGTGCGCATTCCCGAAAAGGAGTCAGCATTCCCCAAGGGAGCTGACGGCAACGCGGGGTCTGACCGCTTGTGACTTGCCTCCTTCAGAGGAGCTGCGCTAGCGTCGTCGCGGGGTCGCATCCGCTTTTTCTCCTATCCTATTTCTGGAACTCCTGATATAGAATCCGGTTATATAGTATATGTTCATTATTCAATCTCCCCATCTCCCCATCTCCCCATCTCCCCCAACAATACAATTAAGTATTCAACTGGATTTGATATTACTCGTTACTCGTTACTCGTTACTCGTTACTCGTTACTCGTTACTCGTTACTCCTCAGTAATACGATAACTAATTACCCGGATTCTATATGACTCGGTCCTCCTGACTCCTTTGCCAAAAACTTGTACCTTTGCAAAGATACGGTTAGGGGTTCTATAAATAAACGAGGGAGTCCTAATGAGTCAGGAGTAGGGGCGCGATTCCGAGCTTTGGGGAACGGCCGTTCGCCTTTAGGCAATAGGCAACATAATAACAGTACCTCACCATCCTAAAAAGTGCTGTAAGTCTGAGATTATATGCAGAATACAAGAAAGTAATTATCACAATATCAACAGAACATCTAAATAATACATCAAAGGTAATCAAAATGAATGTAGCTGATTTGAAAACAGGGCAAATGGCAATAGTCGATCGCGTATTAAATATTGGTCGCGATCGAGGAATTGTTGAGAGACTCGCAGCAATGGGAGTAGTTTCTGATAGACCAGTGCAAGTCTTGCGAGAGGGAAGCTTTAATGGACCTTTGCACATTCGAGTCGGTTTAAGCACAGAAATAGCTATCCGGTCCCATGAAGCAGAAATGATCGTGATTAAAACAGATGGGGATGAGGAAACAAATTCATCAGAAGATTATGAGATGTTACCCAAATCTGTAATGAAGTTAACTAAAGAAGTTAAAGCTCTCTCATTACTGACATTAACTGCCATTGTTATAGTTGTTCTGGCTGAAATTTATCAACTTTTGAATAATGGAAATATTGATGGAGGCGATCGACAACAAACTACTGCTAATATTGTTTCTAATTCGACTTCACAATTAACGGAAAATGAAAAATTAGAGACGGTAGATACAACTTTATCTGCACCAAAATTACCAGGAAATTCGGAGAATGTAAATGATAAATCTGACTCCTCTGAAACTACAGCTAAAGCTACTATTGAAAATACCAGTAACCCGGTAGCAACAACAACTAATTCTGTCATTGAAAATGTAGAATCAATAGGTGAAAAAATTACTGATCAAAAAGAAATTGCTAGATTACAAGAAAAACTCTATACTAATATCGATCAAAACTGGGACAAACCAGTTAAACAAACAGCAATTTATCTAGTTAAGGTAGATAAAAATGGAGAAATTATTTCTTATGAAGCTTTTAATCAAATAGCAAAAAATCATCTGAGCAGTACACCACTGCCGAATTTAGTTAAGCCTAATGCTACTAATAAAACAGAATGGGTTGAGTTTGCTATTTTACTCTATGCAGACGGTAGTCTAGAGATAGAGCCAAAGTAATGAACGAAGGCACAAGGAAGAGGGCAGAAGGCAGAAGGGAAGAAAAGTTTAGAAAGGATAAGTTCAACAATTAATTATTCATGAACGAAGGCAGCTATGCTGAGGGCATAAAGTAGAAGGGAAGAAAAGTTTAGAAAGGATAAGTTCAACAATTAATTATTAATGAACGAAGGCAGCTATGCTGAGGGCATAAAGTAGAAGGGAAGAAAAGTTTAGAAAGGATAAGTTCAACAATTAATTATTAATTATTAATTATTACTTCTCCTTGAAAACTGATAGGATTGACTAATAATGAAAATTTTTTTCTCTTGGTCGATTGTATATAGTTAGGAAAACAATCCATCCCACCCTTCGGGAAGCTGCGCTAATGACCGCTTGTTTCTCCTTTAAAGGAAAGGCTTTAAACCTTAATTATTTGCTAGGAGTTATGCTGTTTGCGCAGCATTCCGCAGGAAAGGTAGAAGGGTTAAAAAGTATAGCTTTGGGTTTTGAAAAAAATCGGGTGCATCCCAATGCGTGAATAAAGCCAAAAATTTATTGCTTTTAGGCAACAGCTCATCTGGCAACAGGCAACAGAGAATATATAGGAAAAAAGTATTTTTGCAAATATGAGATTCACCAAAAAAATCTTTTATAGTAAAGAAAAAGAGATAAGAGTTTTATACTTTGCGCTCTATTTCTGAATTGTGTATCCTGCATTAATTGCTATATTTTCATTTGTGCAGCATTCTATAGGAAAGAAAAGTAGAAGAGAGAAGTATTTAGGCTTGAAAGCTGACTTATAACTATAAGTATTCAGCTTTTAAATATTTGTCTATCGCTTTAATTTTCTGCTTTTTTTAATCTATATAAGCCCTCGAAATATTCTGGGAAAATCTCCACAAAACCTAAAATACTTCTAAAAAGAATTCCTAATTTTCATAATTTATGTTTATAATACAGTCATAAAAATATCTTGCTAACTTTAAGATAAATAATTCAGTAACAAATGACGGAAAAATTATGGTCAATAGCTTCCCCTTTTAAGGGGATAAAAAGCGGTCGTTTGCGGAGCATTCCGTAGGATGGGATGGGAAGGTTTCGGAGCCATATCTAATCTAATCGACCAAAAGAAAGAGAAGATTTAAGATTTCAAGTCTCCTTATTGCAGAGGTACTGATAGCGTAGCTCCGACCATAGGAGGCTAACTAATAACTTATAACTGATAACTGATAACTGAAATGACTTGTCACGCCACTAAACCTACAACAATATCAAAATCCCAATCTACAAAAAGAGTTGCTTTAATTGGGATGCCAAATACTGGGAAATCAACATTTTTTAATCGCATTACTGGAGTTTCTGCTCATGTGGGAAACTGGCCTGGAGTAACAGTCGATCTTTTGCAAGCTAACGTCAAAATAAATGGTGAAACTACTGAATTTGTAGACCTACCAGGAATTTATAATTTTAACGGTTTTTCAGAAGACGAAAAAGTTGTTCAAACATTCCTAGAAAGTTATGCCATTGACTTAGTATTAGTTATTATTAATGCTGCACAAATTGACCGTCAAATTCGACTGCCATTACAGATAAAAGCTTTGGGTTTACCAGCAGTTTTAATGCTGAATATGTCAGATGAAGCAAAACAATATGGAGTTAAAATAGATACAGAGGAATTATCAAAACGATTAGAAATGCCAGTGTTTCTAATTAGTGCTAAATATGGCAAAGGCTATATGAATGCATATATGGCAATTTCTGAACAGTTAAAAAAGGTAGAAAATTCCGTCCAATTAAATAATGTCACATCTTGGATAGAATCACAGGAAGATATTTCTCTTAGCGATATAGATAAAGTTTTAAATGGTGCTGTAGTTATGCCTTCTCAAATGGCAAAAAACTTCACAGCTCAAGTTGACAAAATACTCCTTCATCCGGTGTGGGGTTTACCCTTATTTTTCCTCGGAATGTTTCTAGTTTTTTGGGCAGTTTGGAACATCGGACTTCCCTCAATAGACCTCCTCGAAATAGTTGTTGAATGGGTACAGTCATCAATTGTTGAACCTATAGCTCAACTTTTTCCAGAAATAATTCAAGACTTTCTCCTTAATGGAGTCTGGGCCGGAGTAACTACTGTTGCTTCTTTTGTGCCATTAATTATCATATTTTTTATTATTATGGCAGTGCTAGAAGATAGTGGTTATCTATCACGTTCAGCCTATTTAATGGATGCCTTTATGGCAAAATTAGGTTTAGATGGACGTAGTTTTGTACTGCATATAATGGGGTTTGGTTGTAATGTACCAGCATTAATGGGAACTAGGGTAATGCGATCGCCTGCTTTGCGGTTATTAACTATGTTAATAATTCCTTTTGGTTTATGTTCGGCGCGACTGCAAGTATTTGTATTTATCATTGCTGCAGTATTTCCTAATGGCAATGGAGCGATAGTTTTATTCTCTCTATATATCCTCAGTTTTCTGGTAGCTATTATCACCGCAGCATTATTTCAAGGGATATATAAAAATGAAGAACCTTTCATTCTAGAACTACCTCCTTATCGTTTTCCTACATTAAAACAAATTTTACTGAGAAGTTGGGGAGAAGTCAGAGAATTTTTAGTCAGAGCATCTGGCTTTATTACTGTTGGTTGTATTGCAGTTTGGGTACTTACAAATTTACCAGCAGGTGCAACAGGATTAGATACAATTGGCGGTAAAATTGGTCAATTTATGAGTCCAATTATGGACCCAATTGGGATTAATCCTTATTTAACATTATCCCTATTTTTTGGCTTTATTGCTAAGGAAATTGTAATTGGTTCTTTGGCTGTTATTTACAGTATGAGCGAACAAAATGTTAGTAGTAACATTGCAGAGACAGTTACTTTTATTCAAGGATACAGTTTCTGTATTTTTTGTTTGCTTTATACCCCATGTTTATCTACTTTAGCAACTATAGTTAAGGAGGCAAAATCATGGAAATTTTCTTTACTTTCTTTAGTATTTCCATTAGTTTTAGCTTGGGTTTCTAGTTTTATTTTCTATCAAGGAGCTTTGGCTTTAGGTTTCTGAAATAAATGTTAGGTGAAAATTAGTTTATATAGCAATCCTAAATGATTTGTGAGATTTTTATAATAGTTAAGATTGAGGAAAAACCTTGAAAATTCTGACTCGGTCTTCCTGACTCCTGACTCCTAACTACCACAAAAATATTACAATTGAAATAGGATTGCTATAGCTCTATCTTAGACTTTTTGGTAAATGCTATATACAGCAGTTTCCTACTTTGTGCAGTACATATATTTATTTTTAGGGAATAGGGAGTAGGGAGTAGAAAACAGGCAAAAAATATTCACTCTTACAGCGCTTTTCAAATTGATGAACCACATCTTCATATCAAATCCGGTAGCATCGGTGTTATTCAGTATTAAAGAACTGTAGGGGCGAATGGCCATTTGCGTTCCGCAAAGCTGCCGAATTGCGCCCTTACACATTGTATGACGATCAACAGAACTATATTACTCCGAAGCCAACGGATTTGATATCACACATCAAACCTTGTAGGGACTTTCCATGGAACGTCCCTACTGTGGTCTACCCAAATGAAAACCGCTGTAAGCTGTACCAAATTAATCACCGAATCTGCTGTAAGTTCTGGGAGTAATATCATGTTCGGATTATCACTTATAATAAAGCCAGAATCATTACAGTAGAAGTCTTCTAATTTTATGGCCCAAAAGATGGCGATCGCCAACTACCTCTATGTTCTGACGATCACTTATAACTGAACAGCCCTAGTTTGAGGCCACCAATGGAAACAAGTTATATCATGTCCGGATCAGAGCGCTTCGCAAAAAACTTTCTCTTCATTTATAGCTTAAAATTCCCTCCTCATAACTCATTACTCATAACTCATTACTCCTCCATTTTTATTTATAACTATTCAACCGAACATGATATAAGTTAAAAACCTACTCCTACTTTTGCTTTTGTATAATACCTAATACCAAATTGATAAATGTTTGTTACAAATAGCTAGGCTATTTTTTAGGAGTCAACGGAATTCAAAAGTCATGTATTCAAAAGTTAAAAGTTGAGACTAAGGTATAGCACTACGCACAAGTTAAAACTCAAAACTCAAAACTCAAAACTCAAAAGTAATCCCTGACTGAGTTTGAGCATTTATAAATGTCCTAACCTTTGCTTCGACTGCTATAAGCATTCAGCCGTCAGCTATTATATCAAATCCGCTTAAACAGTTATAAATTGGTTAAGTCTTTAGGAGTCAGGTAGGAGAGTCGTCGGATTGGCGACGTACAGGAGGAGAGAGAATCACAAAGATTTAGTATTTATGACGATTAGAGAATTTTTTTATGCCCAATTCCCCCGGATTTGATATTAGTTATAGCGCGATTAATTTATTGTCAGTCAGAAGTGGAATTAGTATTGATAGTATTGAGGGAGAATTAAAAGTATAAATAAAATAGATAAAAAGCTCAATTCCTAATCTTAGCAGTTATTGCCTTCATACCTGAGAGCTGACCAACGAGCTAGCTGTTAGCTCCGAATTCCGCAGGAAATGCTTACAAACTAAGATTGTATGAATTGAAAACTTTATTTGGCGTTGGTAAAGCGCGTGTATGATATTTATCTTAATTCTTTAGGAGTCAGGAGGGAAGAAAGAAGAAGAAACCCCGAGTAGAAGGAGAAAGTTTTTTGGTGGCGTAAAGGTAACAGAGTTCTATCGCGTTCTTATCCGGACATGATCTCATACCTCTTTTCACCAACGCCGAAAACTTTATTTAAGTAAATTGGTATCAAAAATTAAATCTTTCTCTCTAAGTATAATGTAAATCCCTTGTTGATTCGCAAGGGGCAAATTTTGTTTTTTGTAGTTCTATGTTACATTTAGTATTAAAGCTTGAAATTATATTTTGGATATAATATATTATTAAGATCTTGAAGAAGATAATAACAATCAATTAATAAAAAGTAATGATCATGAATTTATTGGATTTAAAAACAGGGCAAATAGCAATAGTCGATCGAATTATCAGCAGTGACGATACAAGAAGAATTGTTCAGATACTAGAAGAAAAGGGAATAGTTTCTAATAAAACAGTGCAAGTATTGCGAGAAGCAAAATTTTCTAGTCCGTTGCATATTAGAGTTGGTTCAAGCCAAGAAATAACTATCCAACCCCAGGAAGCCGAAATGATAATTGTGAAAACAGATATTTCAGCTAAAGATATGAACCCTGAGAGTACAACAGAATTAGCCGAACAAGTTAAAACAGCATCATTAGTTTCATTAACTACTATTATTCTAGTTGTTATTTCTGGATTTTATCGCATCCTGGTTACTAGAGATATTTATCAACAAAATGAAGCCAAAGTTGTAACTAATGTTGTTTATAACTCAAGTTCAACAAAGACAAAAAATCAAATATTAGAGACAGTAGATAAAAGTCAAGTTCAACCAACAATGGTCGGAAGTATTGAGACAGTAAATAAGAAATCTGAATTTCCAGAGAAGGCTGGGAAAAAAAATAATCAAAATACCAACAACCATGTAAAAGCAACTACTAATTATCCCCCCCAAAATATAGAGTCAATAGCTAAAAAGATTACCAACAAAACAGAGTTATTAGAATTAAAACAAAAACTATACAATACGATCAATCAAACCTGGAAAACTCCCATAAATATAACTTCAATATACCTAGTTAAAGTAGATAAAAATGGGGCGGTCGCTGGTTACGAACCGTTTAATCAAATAGCAGCAGATAATCTGGAAAAGACACCTATACCCAGTCTAGTTAATTCTGACGCTACTACTCAAACAGAATTACTCAAAACAGAGTGGGCTGAGTTTACAATTTTATTTTATGATAATGGTATTTTAGAGGTACAACCACATTCAACAATGAATAATTAATAATGAATAATTAATAATTACCTCTTCTTTATAGGTAAGCATTCCGCAGGAAATGCTTACCCTAATTATTTGTATAAAATGGATGAAAAAATCGAATATTGACATAAAATTAGACTATTTGTATTATTAGAAACAGTACTTATAATAAAAGCTTAATAACTGAATAGAATTACTTAACTATATTGCATAATTATCTAAAATAATAAATATGAATCAGTCAAAATGTATAGGCAAAGTATATTTAGTAGGAGCAGGACCGGGAGATCCTGGACTACTGACACTCAAAGGTAAAGTGCTATTAGAACAAGCAGATGTCGTTATCTACGATGCTCTAGTCAGCAGTCCTATCCTTGCAATGATTAACCCTAATGCAGAAAAAATCAATGCAGGCAAACGTCGTGGTCGTCACTCTCTACCACAAACACAAACAACTCAACTGCTAATTCAAAAAGCTCAAACTCATGCAGTGGTAGTACGTTTGAAAGGAGGCGATCCCTTTGTTTTTGGTCGTGGTGGAGAAGAGATGGAAGACTTAATGCAAGCAGGAGTACCTGTAGAAGTTGTTCCGGGTGTCACCTCTGGTATCGCTGCACCTGCTTATGCTGGTATTCCCCTTACCCACAGAAATTATAGTTCCTCAGTTACTTTTGTCACAGGTCATGAAGCAACAGGTAAATATCGAGCAAATGTAAACTGGCAAGCGATCGCCCAGGGTTCAGAAACCATTGTAATTTATATGGGAGTTCATAACTTACATAATATTATCGCAGAACTTATAGCTGCCGGATGTTCGCCAGAAAAACCTATTGCTTTAATTCAGTGGGGAACTCGTCCCGAACAAAAAGAATTAATTGCTACTCTCAAAACTATTGTAGAACAAATTGAAGCAACTGGGTTTAAAGCACCAGCTATTGCAGTTATTGGTGATGTGGTTAATTTACATCAAATATTAGGTAGTTATCAGAATTATATCATGTGAGGAGTCATTTCAGTTATCAGTTATCAGTTATCAGTTATCAGTTATCAGTACCTCTTTCTGGCTAAAGTCAAAAGAATTAAGATTAATATCATATACGCGCTTTACCGATGCCGAAGATTTCTACAGGACTTACGCAAATTCTTAGACAATACGCTATCGGTAGAGGGTAAATGCCATTCGTACCTACTATATATGGCGGTTCTGCGTAAGTCTTGTTCTATTTATTTTAACGAAAGAAGTCAAATACCCAATGAATACATCTTCACTTTCACTCGCTAAAAATCATCTAGTAGCACTAATTCTTGCAGGTGGTAAAAGTTCTCGTATGGGTAAAGATAAAGCCCTAATTCATTGGCAAAATATACCTATGCTAAAAAGAGTTTATCAAGTAGCTATTGAATGTACAGAAAAAGTTTATATTATTACTCCTTGGCCAGAAAAATATCAGCAGATTTTACCTACAGAATGTGAATGGTTAACTGAGGTAAAAACTGAAGGACCTTTAGTTGGTTTTATTCAAGGATTAGCTCAAATTAATAGTGATTGGATTTTACTATTAGGATGTGATTTACCTCTGTTGAACTTAGATATTATTCAAACTTGGACAACTCAATTAAGCCAACTTTCCCCTGAAATTTTAGCTTTAGTTCCGAAAAAATCTCAAAGGTGGGAGCCATTATGTGGCTTCTATCGGCAACAGATAAAAATTGAATTACAAAAATATATTGACCAAGGCGATCGCTCCTTTCAAAGATTACTAACTCGAATACCAGTTCAACCATTATCTATTGATACTGATATAGAAAAAATGTTATTTAATTGTAATACTCCCTCAGATTTGCAGTAGTTTTAATCTGATGAAATAGAGAGTTTGAGAATTTTGATTTTAGGGAACTATGAGGTAAGGAAGGAGATAAGCTATGAAATACAGTAAAATTTTTAATAATTTACATAACTCAATAATTCCTGTTTCAAAGCTGCTATTACTTTTTCATATTCACTATCAAGCTCTAAGACCAAATCCATTCCTTCAGTTATCAGTTCTGAACCAGGTAAATTTGCTAATTTTTCACATAAACTAGGAATATTGATTGCTCCAATGTTAGAACTATAAACACCCAAACGTTGAGTATACTTTTTCAATTCTTCTGTTGAATTAATAGCAATTGCATTTAAAATTTGTTGCATATAATGAGCAGCATTTTCTAAATAATCCTCAATCATTTTAGCTATAATATTATTTGCGTTTGTGCCTGATGTTTGGCGAATAGAATCTAAAACTGTTAAATCTAAAACTGAGTGATTAATATTATTAATAGAATTACTGAAAGTATCAGCGGAAATATCTCCAGTAACAGAAGTTGCTTCAGAAATATCTTCAGTGACAGAAATTGCTTCAGAAGTTGGTAAATCAATATTATTATGAAATTGAAAATTAATTAAATATTGTTTAAATTGTTCGTACTCACTTTCGAGTATAGAAAAAATTTCTGCCGCTCCTATTGTAGTATCTGCTCGTCCCAAGTTTTCCAACTGATTACATATATCTCCTATAATAACTGCTCCCAGATTACCACTACTAGAACGCAAAACATGAGCTGCCATTCGTAACGCCTTAGCATCATTAGTAGTAATTGCTTCTCGAATTGCTGCTAACCTACTAGGAGCATAATTAAGATAATCTTTAATAATCTCATTTAAAAGTTCATCGCCTCCCATATTTCTAATTGACTCTAACATTGTAGTATCTACCATTGACTTAGGCTTTTTTATAGAATTATCTCTAATAATACTATTACTTAACTGTTGATTATTTTGAATAATATGAGTATCAAAACTATTTTGCCATATTGATATATCTGCATCAATTCGATTAGCTTGCTGTAGTACATGGGCTAATTCTTGAATTTGGATAGGTTTAGAGATAAAATCACTCATGCCTGCCTCCAAACATTCATTGCGGTCTTCTAACATAGCGTTAGCAGTAACAGCAATAATACGTGGGCATAATTCAGTAGAATATTGCTGATGTAGAAGACGAGTCGCTTCCAACCCATCCATTTCTGGCATTTGCAAATCCATCAACACCACATCATAAGGCTGACGTTGCAAAGCTTCTAAAACCTCTATGCCATTTGCCACCACATCTGCTCGGTATCCTAGCTGCTGTATTTGTAGCAAGGCGACTTTTTGGTTGACTACATTATCTTCTGCCAGTAATATTCGTAGGTTTTTTACTGGTTTAACTTCAACCTTCGGTGCAACAGCTAAATTTTCAATACTGATTTTTTTGCCTGTAAAAATATTAATTATCGTATTATAAAGTGAAGATATTTTAATTGGTTTATTAATAAATGCAGTAAAATTAATGTCTGAACATTCTACTAACAACTTCTGTTCTTCTAATGAACCTAACATAATCAGAGGTAAATTTTGATCTAAAGTTTGTTTGCGGATAGTTATAGCTAGAGTCAACCCGTCCATCTCAGGCATATCAATATCCAATATAGCTAAATCGAACTTCATGCCTTGGTTAATTAAATCAACCGCCTCACTACCAGAAGCAACTGCCCAAGTTAACATTCCCCAAGACTGTCCTTGTAAAGCTAGCATTTTTCGATTAGTTGTATTATCCTCTACTATGAGTAATAGTTTTTCCGCTAAATATTGCTTTGCTTCTGCATTAACGTTATTTGAATCGATCGCAGGTCTAGCAACTATCGTAAAGTAGAAAGTTGAACCTTCACCTACTTTACTTTCTACCCACATTTTACCCCCCATTAATTCACTTAACTTTTTACTAATTGCCAAACCTAGACCAGATCCACCATAATTACGATTAATAGAGGAATTAACCTGACTAAAAGACTTAAATAAGCGGTTCATTTGCTCTGGAGCAATGCCGATACCAGTATCTCGCACGGCAAATTGAATTTCATAAATATCATTATCGTCACTGCTGTCTCTGGGAGTTGCCTGTACATGAATCGTAACTTCTCCAGCATTAGTGAATTTAATAGCATTACCGAGCAAATTTACCAGAATTTGTCGTAAACGAGTCACATCTCCGATAATCTTCAGAGGTGTCATTTCTTCAACTATGTAAGCCAACTCCACATTTTTCTCTTGCCCTCTCAAAGCTAACAAATTCAAAGATTCCTCAATACATTGTTGTAAATCAAATGCTTGTTCTTCTAGTTCTAATTTATCAGCATCAATTTTTGAGAAATCAAGGATATCATTAATTAGAGTCAGTAAACTATCTCCACTCATGCGAATAGTTTCAGCAAAATCTCTTTGCTGGGGTTGCAGTTCTGTATCTAGGAGCAAACCTGTCATACCAATTACAGCATTCATCGGTGTCCGAATTTCGTGACTCATTGTGGCTAGAAATTGACTTTTTGCTTGAGCCGCTGCTTGTGCTGCTTTTGTCGCTTTTTCCAAAGCACAATTTTTTAGAGTCAACTCCTCTTTTCGCAAAACTTCTTGCTGTAACAGATGAGCGTGAGCGATCGCTATACCTACCTGTTCAGCTATTGCTTCCAATAATTCTATTTCTTCTGTTGTCCATTCACGGTAAGAGTCACATTGATGTAATCCTATAATACCATTAGCTTTTCCTTGATAAGAAGTTCGTACTGCCAACATTGATTTGAGATTTATCTGCCGACAGAAATCTACCATTGCTTTGAGCAAAGGATCGGTCTCAACATTAGTAGTAGAGACAGCTCGGTCTTGGGATAAAATTTTTTCCACATGAGGGTTTCCAACAACTGGCACTTTCAAATCTAGTAAAGACGGATGTCCAGTCTCCAAATATTCTGCCATAAAGGGAATTTCTGGTAGAGCTATGTTAATGTAGGTATGAATCATGCAGCGATTTACTTTAAAAGCACGACCTACTTGGTTAACTGTAGTCTGAAAGATTGTGTTAATATCTAAACTCTGGCGAATTTCTTGGCTAATTTGCCTCAGTAACACTCCTCGTTGGACTTGTTTTTCTAGAGCTATCTGAGCTTGCTGACGTTCTAATTCATTACCTACCCATTGAGCCATCAATTTTAAAAGTTGGCGATCGCTATCTTTGAAAGGTGTTGTCCGTTTATTTAAACTTCCAAAGGCAAGTACACCATGAAGCACTCTTCCCACTGCCACAGGAGCACCCATATATGCCTCTAAACCAAGGTTAGTGTAGGCGGGTTCGGAAGACCATGTTGATTCCTGAGCTGCTTCAAAGCATATAAATTTTTCCGCACGAAAGACTGTGCCACAAAAAGTTTTGTCTAGATCAAACTCATCTCCTACATTAACTGAAAAATCAATGTGTTTTGGTTTTTGTAAAGCAATTGCTTTGTAGCGATCGCCGTTCACATATCCTAGAGTACCAATTTCAAGTTCAAAACGTCGTCTTCCCATAGCTAGAAGTCCTTGTATTCGTTGCTCAAAGTTAAGTTTTGGTGCTGAAGCTACTTTGTAAAGAGAACGAATAGCTACTTCTCCTTCTCGAATTTCTTTTTCTATTTGTTTGCGTTCGCTAATATCCCGAACAAAAGTACAATTGTACTCTTTACCATTGAATTCTAAATAATTCACAGTCACATCTACTGGAATAATTTTACCTTCTTTAGTTCTGTGAAAACTTTCTAGTCTGAAGGTGCGAAAATTTTTCAACTCTTGCCAATGTTGCCTCCACTTTTCCTCAGATGAAAAGATAGTATCAATATCCAAAACTCTCATCTGTAGAAGTTCAGCTTTGGAATAACCTAGAGTCAGACACGCCGCTTCGTTTACATAGAAAAACTTGGCATCATAACCCATTAAAAAAATTGCATCGGCAGCTTTTTCTAAGGAAAACTGACTCAACTTTAAAGCTTCCTCAACTTGTTTGCGTTGGGTAATATTATTCAGAGTTCCCGATGTTCCAGTTAAATTACCCTCTGCATCGAAATGAGTTTGGATAAACGCTTCAATCCAACAAAACCCACCTTCTTTAGTCAGGTAGCGAGATTCTATATTTTCATTTTTACTATCTTGACCATTGATATAACTTTGGAATTTATTTAAAGTTTGGAGGCGATCAGATGGATGTATAAAATCTGAAAACTTCTTTCCTAGACTTTCTTCTACTGTAAAACCTGTCATATTTTCCCAAGCTGCATTGAGAAATATCCATTTACCTGTAGCATCTGTTTGAAAAATTACTTCTGCGATATTATCCACTACATAGCGATATTTTTCCTCCCTTTCTAACAGTGCAGTTTCTGTCTTTTCCCTTTCTACGATCTGCTGTTGTAAATCTAACAAATTTTCTTGAATTTGAGTGGCCATTTGATGCAGACTACCCTGGATAATGCCTATTTGATCATTGCCTTGGGTATGATCATTTTCGTCTAATTTTCTTTTTGTCAGTGTTGTAGCAAGCTCAGTTAATTTTTGTAATGGAACACCCACCTGTCGCTGAAACAAAATTATTATTACAGTCACTAGTACACCACTCATAGTCATAGAAATAGCTAAAGTTTTGACAACATTTTGAGATAATTCTGTTTTGATTTTATTTACTGAAAAACCTAATTTTATTTCTCCAAGATATTCACCATTATTAATAATTGGAGAACTTACCTCGTATATATTATCTTTTTCTTTTAGGTGATTAATAATATTGATAGTATTATTTTTTTTCAAGTTATGTGTTTTAAGCTCCTTGATGATCGTCGGGTTTTCTAGATCAATTTGAACTTCGAGGGGAATACCTTGTGGATCGATGACAGCACCGTAAATAATATTGCCATCGTGAATTGTACGTTCCATAAATGTTTGTAAGGTGCTGAAATCTGACTTTACAATTGCATTTCCACTTATAGTACTTAAAAATTGGACTTCATTTTCAGCTTTTTTTTCTAGGTTCTCTAACTGTAATTTCAAGTTTTGTCGGATTAGGACTATTTCTGCTACTAGGTTGATACTTATTAATAAGATACTTGTAATTACTAAATAGCGAACAGCAATACGAGTTTTCCACCAAGTATGTACAGACCTTTGATTATTATCCATTTCTGATTTCCTATGTACTAAACTTATTTATATTTTAAGTGAATCAAAAGTTTAGTAACTCAATTTTTTTTTATCTCAATCTTTTAGTTTTAGCTAGTGAGTGAATGATAATTTGGTACTTATTATTAATTATTAATGAGAATACAGTATTTTTTTCCTCTTCTATCAACAGATAGATTATCGACAACTTACAGTTGCACTGCTGTTCCCTAAAATCCAAAACTTTTTACCTTATACAAATTTGATCAATATTTGCTACAAATAAATAGGTTATTTCTTAGAAGTCAACCCTCCCCTAACCCCTCCTGGGATGGGAAGTCACTGAGTCAGGAGTTAGTCGAAATTTATCTTTTTAGTTCAATGGACATCTCCTATAAAGTCTTTTAATTGCCCAAATTAATTCGTAACATTCTTTTTTGTATTATCTATTTGAGATGGAGAAATACTACATACCAATCCGCCCATAATATCAAATCCGGTTAAATACTTATTATATAATTGGCAGAGATGGGGTGATGGGGTGATTGGGTGATTGGGAGGTGGGGTGATGGGGTGATTGGGTGATGGGGTGATTGGGTGATTGGGTGATGGGGTGATTGGGTGATTGGGTGATGGGGTGATTGGGTGATTGGGAGGTGGGGTGATGGGGTGATGGAGAGATAGTCCGATTTAATATTGAAGTGTGGATATAATTATAAATATATACTGTATAATCGGATTCTATATAATTGGTTTGTAAAAAATTAAAAAAATTAAGTCTGAAACTCTTATCCCAGATGAGCTTTTTCCTTTTTATATAATCTTTTTCACACAACCACGTTGCGGACTGCCATCTGATATTTCTTGAGTATATGGATGCTCTAAGTCTTGATTGGGCCTAAATCAGGGACTCTATAATGATATTTACTTAACAAATTTTTGGACTTACCTTGAAAACCACCCTTGGCCAGAGAGTAAACCGAACTAGAGAAATAGCCTACACTAATAACTAAAGTAAACAAAATAGCGATTCATTTTCTATGCCTGTATTAAGCGAAAGAACCTTAGAAGTTGGACAACAATTAGAAGGCTTTGAGGTAAAAGCCATTACCCCCCTCAAGCAGCAGCAGATGGTAGCATATCAACTGGAGCATCTGAAAACTGGTGCCAAACTGCTACACCTCTACTCAGAAGATGCGGAAAATCTGTTTTCTATTAGTTTTCCTACTCCTCCGCCAAATAGTACAGGAATACCCCACATTCTAGAACATTCTGTTTTAGCAGGTTCAGAAAAATATCCTGTACGGGAACCATTTTTTGAAATGCTAAAAATGAGTCCGGCAACCTTCATCAATGCTATGACAGGACCTGATTGTACTTATTATCCAGTCTCCAGTAAAGTCAAACAAGACCTATTCAACCTAGCAGAAGTATACTTTGATGCTGTATTTCATCCTCTGCTGACTGAAAACACATTCAAACGGGAAGGCCACCATCTAGCTCCTGCCGACCCAGAAAATCCTCAAGGAGAGCTAAAATTTACTGGAGTAGTCTATAATGAGATGAGTGGTGTCTTTTCAGACCCCGAACAAAGGTTAGATAGTATTGCTAATAGGACTCTATTTCCTGACAACATCTATGGCCTCGAATACGGAGGCGACCCAAAAAATATTCCCGAACTCACTTACCAAGATTTCCGGGAGTTTCACGCTAACTATTATCATCCTAGTAATGCTTACTTTGTATTCTATGGGAATATTGCAACTCCAGAATATCTAAAATTTTTGGCTGAAAAGTTAGATGTTTTTGAACAACGGAAACCCAACATCAACATTACTCCTCAGTCTCAATGGAGCGAACCCTGTTTCCAAGAAGCTTCTTATCCTATTAGTGCAGCAGACTCGGCAGAAGAGAAAACTTATATTCTGCTCAAATGGTTGGTAGGAGATAGCACCAACTCTGATGAGTGGGTGGCCTTGGATATTCTCAGTCGCATACTGTTGGGAAATGAAGGGGCACCATTGAAAAAGGCGATCGTTGAGTCTCAAATAGGTCAAGACTTACTACGGTCTGGAGTAGACTCTGTAGGTAAGGAAACTACTTTTCATATTGGTATTCAAGGTAGTGAACCAGACCGTGGTGAAGCATTCAGTCAGTTAATTATTAATACTCTCGCAGAACTTGCAGAAACCGAACTAGAACCTAGTCTTGTGGAAGCAGCTTTTCAACAAGCAGCATACCAACATCAAGAAATTGCCAGTATGTATCCGTTGCGGATGTTGTTCCGGGTGATGCAAACTTGGATTTATGGTAACGACCCGTTAACGTTTTTGCAGATCGGCGATCGCCTCGTTGAATGCAAACAACGTTATCTTGAAAACCCTAGTTATTTCAACAACCTCATCCGCGAAAAGTTACTCAACAACCCCCACCGTTTAACTTTAGTATTGAAGCCAGACCAAGAATGGCAATCTAATTATGACCAAGAAGTAGCAGCACAAGTGGAACAGGTACGTTCTCAACTGACTCCAGAAGAGCTAGAGCATATAGCTAACGAAGCAGAAGCACTAGAAGTAGAGTCAGGAACTCCCAACGATCCAGAAGCAGTAGCGAAACTACCTCAACTACAGGTAAGCGACTTACCACCCAAACCAGATGATATTCCTACTGATGTCGAAGAGATTGATGGTGGAGTGACAATATTACGCAACCATGTGTTAGCAAATGGGGTAAACTATTTACAACTAGATTTTAGTCTGCGGGGGTTGCCTGAAGATTTGTGGTTGTATGTACCTACTTATATAGATGCTTTGCGGAAGTTGGGTGCAGGGGATATGGATTACGAACATATTGCCCGACGCATTGCTTCTTATACAGGCGGAATTAATTTTAGAACTCAGTTGCGGACTCATGCTCAAGACCCTTATCGTCCTATACATGGATTTCGTGTTACTCTGAAAACCCTTGACGAACAACTACAACCGGCATTAGATTTATTGCGAGATTTGATTTTTGCAGTCAACCCTCGCGATACAGCTAGACTACGAGATGTTGTTAATCAGTCTTTGGCTCAATGTAGTTCTGATTTGGTTTACAATGGTATCTACACAGCCATGTTGCGGGCTAGTTCTGGTATGACGGCAGAAGCTAAAATTAGCCAAGTTATTAACGGTTTGCCTCAATTAGAGTTGCTGAATAAAGTATGCGATCGCTTTGATGAACATGGGGCAAATTTGATGGCTAAAGTTGAAACTATCCGCGATTATATTGCGAATCAACCTTTAACTGCTAGTTTTACTGGTTCTGACCATGGTTATGAGCTGGTGAAGAACACCCTATCAGAGTGGAGTCAGCAGCAACAGCAACAACCAGGAGAGAATTTTCCTAATCGCTTCGATCCTATTTACAATCTACGGGAAGCTTTGGCAGGTCCTGTACAGGTAGCTTATTGCGTTCAGACTATGCCAGCACCTCACTTCAGCCATCCAAAATCTCCATTGTTAGCATTGGGCGCTCATTTGTTGGGTTTGGGTTATCTATTCAGTGAAATTCGTTTGAAGGGTAATGCTTACGGTGCTGGATGCTCTTACAGTGGGTTAGGAAAGGTTCTTTCTTTGTATTCTTACCGAGACCCTCATGTTAGTCGTACTCTTGAGGTGTTTGCTGGTTTGATAGATTATATCAAGGATTTAGATTGGACTCAGACTGATATTGACCGAGCTATTATTGCTACTATTCAGGATGATTCCCCAGTGTTACGTCCAGAGATGGCTACAAGTTTAGCCTTAGAACGTTATTTGATAGGGCAAACTACTGAAGTAAGAGAGGAACGTTATCAGCGATCGCTCAATGCTACGGTAGCGGATGTGAAGCAAACTTTGTTAGATGTGTTTACTTCAGGAATGGAGCGCAGTAACATTTGTGTGATGTCTTCTCGCGCCAAACTAGAAGAAGCAAACGATCAAATGGAAGGAAACACATTGGAAATTTCTGATATTATGTGATTTCAGAAAAAGTAAAACCTTGTAAGGACGTTCCATGGAACGTCCCTACTGTAGTCTACCCAAATGAAAACCGCTATACAGAAAAATTTATACTGATTATACTAACTTAATATCATACTAAAAAATAGACATTAAGGTAGAAAAACTGATTCAATAACCTAAGAATATCTCCCCATCTCCCCATCTCCCCATCTCCCCATCTCCCCACCCTTCCCACACTCCCGGATTTGATATTACCCACTATTTGATGCAATAATATTTCGGCACTATGAGCGATAATACTGTCCTGTTATGCCTGAAATTCCCCAATTTCCTGAAGCTCTTGCTGAGGCCCTCAATAACTTTCCAGAGCTAGATTTGGACCTACCAGACCCAGAAGATGAAAATATTCCAGACTCAGACTTTGAAAAAGTAGTAGACACAGCATGGAAAGTTTGCGATCGCTTCGACCTCCAGACAGAAATCTGGCGGGGACGCATCTTAAGAATCATCAGAGACCGAGAAAAAATAGGAGGAGATGGGCGAGGTAGCGGATTTCTAAATTGGCTCAAGGAAAGAGAAATCAACAAGAGTCAAGCTTATGCACTGATAGAATTGGCCAATAGTGCTGATACTTTAATTGCAGAAGGACATTTAGACCCAGACTCCATTAATAATTTTAGTAAAAGGGCTTTTGTAGAAACAGCAAAATCCGTTCCAGAAGTCCAAGAAATGGTGACAGATGCTGCTAAAAAAGGCGATCGCATCACTAGACGAGAAGTCAAACAACTAGCAGATGAATGGATGGCCATTAGTTCAGATTTACTTCCCAGCGAAATCAAAGAAAAGGCCACATCCGGTTCTATGCCACCACATTATTTAGCTCCCCTAGTGCGAGAAATGGAAAAATTACCAGAATCTCATGTGAGCGCAATTCAAGAGGAAATCGTCCAAACTCCTGAGTTGGAGACCGTGAAGCAATTGACCTCAGATGCCAAAAACCTTTCTAAATATCTTGATTCAGCAGCAAAAGTTCAAGCATTGAATGAATCACCGTTAGATATGGAAATGGTACTAGAAGAAGCTTTGAGATTAGAATGTCTGAATATAGTCGCCGATCTAGTAAAACAATCTGGTCAACTAGAAGCAACAACGGCTAAACTTTACAGTACCTGGAAGCGAGTAGGTAATCTATCAGAACGGTTATTTGTTGATACTGGTGCCAGTACACCTCATTTACGACACTTGTTAGGGTGTTTAGACAAACTATCTAATAATGTAATTGAAATTCGTCTCAGTGAAGTCAATGACCAAACTATTCGCCTACAAATACTCTCCGATGGAGACTAGGGGAGTGCAGGAGTGGGGGAGTGCTTACAAGGGTAAGTTTTTAAGATTTGACACGGAGACGCGGTGACACGGTGACACGGAGACGCGGGGACGCGGAGATTGGATAATTGAGTAATTAATTCAATCTACTCCCTCTATTCATTAAAGAAAACTCCCCGTCTATCTATCTCTGAACTTCCCCATTTGTCATTGCGAGGGGGAGGTAGCAAAAATTGTTTCAGTACTCCTCAAGTATCTCCCCGAAGCAATCTCAGTAGCTAAAATTTCCTGGAATAAATTGCTTCTATTTTGTCATTGCGAGGGGGAGATGGTAAAAATTGTTTCAGTACTCCTCAAGTATCCCCCCGAAGCAATCTCAGTAGCTAAAATTTCCCGGAATAAACTGCTTCTATTTTGTCATTGCGAGGGGGAGATGGTAAAAATTGTTTCAGTACTCCTCAAGTATCCCCCCGAAGCAATCTCAGTAGCTAAAACTTAAATGAAGAGATTGCTTCTATTTTGTCATTGCGAGGGGGAGATGGTAAAAATTGTTTCAGTACTCCTCAAGTATCCCCCCGAAGCAATCTCAGTAGCTAAAATTTCCCGGAATAAACTGCTTCTATTTTGTCATTGCGAGGGGGAGATGGTAAAAATTGTTTCAGTACTCCTCAAGTATCCCCCCGAAGCAATCTCAGTAGCTAAAACTTAAATGAAGAGATTGCTTCGGCTAATTTACATTTTTCTTCAAATCTTAACTCACTTATAACTGCCTCGCAATGACAATATCAATCTTATGATATTTACCAAATAAATAGCAGAGAATTTAAACAGATGCGATACCCAGTTAAACTGAAACAAACTGATGAAGGATATGCTGTTTGGTGTCCTTATTTACCTGGATGTTGGTCTCAGGGAGAAACTGAAGCTGAGGCATTAGAAAATATTAAAGATGTCATAGAATCTTATTTAGAATATATGAAAGAGTTAAATTCAAATAGCGAGTTTCATAATTCCTAATAATAAAAAATAAGCATTTTGTAGGTTGGGTAGAACGAAGTGGAACCCAACACATATTTTATTTATATATGCAGATTTTTGTTGGGTTGCGCTGCCGCTTAACCCAACCTACTAGACTGATAACTGAAACGCTTATATGTTAAAGTCCACAAGTCTCTGCGCGAGAGAAGAGCACCACTCCCCCAACAAGCCACCACATCTTAGACCACCCAACTCTTGATGGAAGATGTCCTATATAATCCGTGCTAATGTCAAATTTTAAGTCATTGTAGTACAACCATTTTTCTCCTTTACGCCATCCTACTTTATATGCAAATTTTTTCCAGACTTCTTCGTTATACTCTTTTGTTCCTCCTAAATTGTGATAAATTTCCTTTTGCACAGAAAACCCGAATTTACCATTACTATATTTTACCCAAAGCCCATCAATTGTACAGAGGTCTTTGCAAGGAAAATTTTCTATGTCTTCTGCTGTTAGAGAATTATTTTCCTTTAAACCTACAACTTTCAACATACAACGAGCAGTTTCCATATCTGCCTCTTTCCACTCACCATTTACTAGAAAATCACGAACTTTTGTATAGTCTACATTTTTGTCATAAAGTAATTCTATTTCATCATTTTGAGGGCTAGTTTCAATAGCTTTTGCAGTGGTAAAAACTTCAGAATTTGATTCTTGTGACTCTGGTAAAAATCGTTCCTCAATATCTGCAACATCCTCATCTCTCAATCCTAAAAGTGACTTAATTTCCCGCAAAGTTTCACGTTCTCTTTCTCTAAAAGGATAAGATTTTTCAACAGCTTGACTAAAGATTTCCTCATAACGTTTTAACTTTTTATGAAACTGAATATAAGGTTCCATTTCCTCAGATTCAATTGCCTTTGCCTCCTCATCAGATATTCCATATCTCTTGCATAATTCCTCCAACAAAAAACCACTAATCAAATCTATCTCACCATTATTTTTCTGCAATATTTCCTGCACCTTGCGACGATATTGCAACTTCGTATCGTCTTGAGGAGAACTTGCTAAATAAATTCGATAACCCTCCTTCACAGGTGCAAATTGAGGAGTCATTGCCGGAGATTCTTCATGTACCTTTTCACTCACATATTGATGCAATTCATCCGCTGAAATTTTGCCATTACCATCAGTATCTGCTGCCCCAGTCTTAATCCCTTCCACTAGATATTTTGTATAAATAGATAATTCAGAACCTTCCGACTCAAAAGAACTTTGAACAGCACTAGAAGACATCAAAATTGCCCTACCTTTACCCCCTAATTCTGCTTGAATATCTATATTTTCATCCCCTTTAGCAGTCATTCCTTTAGTAAATGCTCCACTATAACAACAGTCAAGAATCACAACCAGACGTTGGGAAAAACTATCATTCATGTGACCTTGTAGAACACTAGCACCCACCGCAGTCGGCGTAACAATTCCCCGTTGACCTTTGCGAGTTTTAGGAGTAGCTAAAAATAAATTACTCTCTCGACTTTTAACTCCATGACCAGAAAAATAAAAAAGTAAAACATCATCTTTATTCCGGTCAGCAAACAAATCATAAATAGCCTCTTCTATCTGTTGACGATTGGAATTTTCCAACACCTTAATTTCATCAAAACCTCCCATTTCCGAATTACCTAGAACTTCCTTCATTGCCTCAACATCTTTTACCGCACTAGGCAAAGCTGGAAATTCTGGGAGGTATTCACTAACTCCAATTAATAGAGCTATTTTTGCCATAAAAAAATCTCCTTAAGACTTCAAAAAATCATCTACTTCCGCCAAAGCTTTTTTCAAATCTTTCAGATTACCAACTTCAATATCTATCTTTCTACCATTACCTTCAGCCTTAATTTTAAAAGTCTTACCAGAGAGGCGATCGCCCAAATATCCAACCAAAGCTTTAAGATTTTTAGCATTAATTTCTGCGGTGAGAATTCCTACTAAAAAACCGCCGATACTTTTAGCACCAGGTTCGGCAGTTTCTATTGATATTAAATCTGCTTTTTGAACGCCATCAAATCCTTCAATTTCCGACAAAATATACCGGGTATCTTCTTCAAGTTTATCCTCTTCTAATTTTTGGTCAGATAGAGAAATTGTTAGTTGAATATTTTCTAATGACGTAATATTTAATTGTTAGTTTTCAGGAATAAAATTACTAATACATAGGAAAAATAATATCATATATTGTTTGGTTATGCTTAAGCCCCCTAAATCCCCCAATCCTGGCAGGGTCTATTTATTGTCACTAGAGAAAAATTTATGGGGAGATGGGGGAATGGGGAGATGGGGAGATGGGGAGGTGGGGAGATGGGGAGGTGGGGAGATGGAGAGATTTGTATATTTGCATAATTTTTTGTATTTCTTATGAATATTCTCTGACGACAAAGAATTAGCCCTGCCCAATCCTGGGGGACTTTTAGAGTTTTATTCCCCCCAAAATTGGGGGTATTTTAGAGTTTTATTTCCCCCAAAATTGAGGAGCTTTTAGAGTCTTATTCCCCCCCAAATTGGGGGGCTAGGGGGGCAAAATCATATCCATAATCAGCAACACCCAGAAGGAGGTACTGATAACTGATAACTGATAACTGATAACTAACTCCTGACTCCTAGATTAAATCAGGCGTGTTTTCATCAAAATCATCAAAATCATCATCACTATCATCATCATCATCATCTATTAAGTCATCTTCTAGGTCGCCAGGAAAATCAGACTCAAAATTATCGGAGACAAAATCTGAGTCATCTAAAACTGACTCACTTTCTAAATTGTTTAGAATCTGAGGAAAATCAGGCATACGATCGTCTATCAATTGATTTTGATCTTGAGATATGCCTTGAGAATCTGGAAAATTATTATTCACAGGTGATAAATTCAGATTACTTTCCAATTCTAATGAACGTGCTGTTTGATCGTCTAAGACTACACTTTGTAAATTATCTTCCTCAATCATATCCACATCCTCATCCCAACTTTGTTCCAAACGATTAATCTCTGCACTCAGGGCATCTTCATAAGCATTAAAACCAGTCCCCGCAGGAATCAAACGTCCAATAATCACATTTTCCTTCAATCCCCTTAACCAATCTGACTTACCTTCAATTGCCGCCTCCGTTAACACCCTCGTAGTCTCTTGGAAACTCGCTGCCGAAATAAAGCTATCTGTATTCAAAGATGCTTTTGTAATCCCTAACAACATTGGCGTATACTGAGCTGTTGCTCCACCAGTAATAGACATAGCCTCATTAACCTGTTCCACTTGTCGCAACTCTATCAACTCTCCAGGCAACATAGTAGTATCACCACCATCATCAATCCTGACCTTAGCAGTCATCTGACGCACAATTACTTCAATATGTTTATCAGAAATATCTATACCCTGAGATTGATAAACCGCCTGCACTTGATCTACCAAAAACTTCTGACAAGCCTCAAAACTCCTCAAACAAGCCTCATAAATGCTTTCATGGTCGCGGTAATAGTTGAAGAAAATCTCCAAAATTTCATGGGGGTTTCGGGGTCCATCTGTGAGTGATTCACCCACATTTACATTTTGTCCATCAGGAACAATCACATTCTGCCCAGGGCCAATCGGATAATCTGTAATTGTTCCGTCAGGGGAAACCACGCTAGCTTCCACATGATCGTCATTAGCCTTAACCTGAGCTTGACCAGGATACTTCACTAAAATACAAGACTCTTTTGGTTTACGAGCCTCCAACAATTCCTCAATTCGAGGTAAACCCTGAATAATATCCCCAGTCTTAGCCCGCTCAAATACCAACAGTACTAAATTATCCCCTCGTTGTACCAAATCTCCATCCATGGTCAGCAGTATCGCTCCTGCTGAAACACGATAAGGTCGGCCTTGACGCAAGATAACTTGATAAGCTTCTTCACCATTATCTGCAACTGTTTTCTCAATTCTAGAAACCAGACCTGAGTGTTCAAGAAATACTCCAGGGGCAATCTCTGTACCAGCAACTAATAAATCCCCTTGAGCTACAGATGGCAAAGTATTAACTTGTATTTTAATTAAGTCAGCATCTCTGACGATCAAAATACGACGAATAGCTTCCGAACCTTCTTTAATACCGCGTACCTCACCAGCTTCCTTAGATAAAATTTCTGTGCGAGCTACCACTGCTCCAGCTTCAATCACATCCCTATCTTTAACCAGAAGTTCGGTACTTGTACTACCATGGGTTGTATCTGCCGTTACATCGCGACGAATTACCAAAGATTCTAGAATCACCAACTGCAAACGCATTACTCCCTCTTCCTTTGGATCTGGTGATAACTCAATATCAGCAGCTAATTGAGGAGCTTCTTCTCCAATCTCTAATACTAACTGGGTTCGTAGTAATTCTACACCTTCTACAGATTTAACTCGTTCCCCATCTTTAAAAGGAATGCGTTGTACTGCCCTTAACTCAATAGAAGAATTAATTGATTTCTGAGAAGGAACGCCAGGATCGTCAGGCACATGAAATTCTGTCACAGGCCGTAATAATAATCCAGGAGTTTCTGGAGTTTCTACATATTCAATATACTTTAACTCAGAGACTTCTAATCCTGGCACCACTTCTTTTCCAGGCATTGCAATCTGACCATTGATTAGACTCAAATCCCCTATATCTGTTTCATAATCTCCACTATGCAGTTCACCTGGTTTAATTACCACTTCCCTGAGAATGTCATTTTTTTGATGTACTTCTACAACTCCATTAGACAGACAGAAAATATCCTTAACTATCTCTGTACCTGCTTCTACATATTGACCATCTTCTACCAATAGCAAAGATATATCTTTATTGACTTCGTGGCATTCTTCAGGAATCCATAGCAATGTACCACCTTTTGTCACTTCGTAGCCTTGTTTAGCTTTACCACGTTTGAGAACTTCTACTCCCGCATATTTAATGATGCCACCTGTAGTAGTTTTATAATTTTCTTCTAAAAGTTCCGCAATAACTTCGTGGTTGCCAACTTTACTACCAGGAGTAACTTTCAAAGCAAATCGTTGATTATTTTGAGCTTCAATGATATACTGCTCTCGGTTAGCAATTGTTTCCATCCTAACTTTTGCCTGGTCTAGTCGCACACTGGCAGTAATGACTTCAATCTCACGAGGCAGATTATCTTGTGCTTTCCTATGCACTGGCAGTTCGGTAGAAACGTTAGTCGTAGTCACTGCTCCTTCAGACTCATTCGTTGTTGCCTGTGGAGTTCCTGCACTCAACATATTTTGAGTTTTTTCCGTAGAAGGAATTCTTACCACACCGCCATGCTCTGTCACCAACTTAGTCACAGCAATTACACTATTAACATTAATTGTAGTAGCATTTTTGATTACAGCTTCTGCACCTGGTGGCAGATTATAAACTTCTCCTGATAAAATCCAGATCAGACCTCCTCTTTGAGCAATGCGCGTTGTTGTTCCTTGTCTGTCTACCTTTTCTTCCTGCACCAACTTAGCAAATAGAACCTCCCCTGCTAAATCTGAGGCTACTTCTTTTGTAACTTTCTCAGTTGTTTTTCTGACCTGACCTGCCTTTGGTACTTCTGCTAAAATTTCTCCTGCTAACACTTGTTGGTTATTTTGCACCATCAAAATAGAACCTTGAGCAATGAATATACTTTCTTGACCCCCATTAGTTCCTACTATTGTCAGGTCAAAATTATTTTCTGCAATCATTGCTTCATCCCCATGACGAGTCCGGAATGACCTAGTACGCACATTTGATGGATACTTGACTACACCTGCAAAAGGAGATACGAACTGACGTGCTACTTCCCCTGTAAATACACCACCAGTATGGAATGTCCGCATTGTTAATTGAGTACCTGGTTCGCCGATAGACTGAGCAGCAATAATCCCAATAGCTTCTCCCAGATCTACTATATGACCATGAGCTAAACTCCACCCATAGCACTGTTGACAGACAGACCGGGGTGACTCACAAGTCAATGGCGATCGCACAAATACTTTTTCTACACCTGCTTTACCTATTGCTTTAGCTAAGTCTTCTGTAAATACTTGATTTCTGACTGCTTGAACGCCACCACTACTAATGATTTCTCCTGTTTCTGGATGTTTAACATCCTCTCCTGCAACTCTACCCAATAACCTGTCTTGTACGGGAATTAACACGCGTTCGCCATCTTTCATGCTTGTCACTGTTACACCCCGCTTTGTGCCACAGTCTGCTTCCCGAACTATTACATCCTGAGAAACATCAACTAAGCGACGAGTCAAATAACCGGAGTCTGCAGTCCTCAATGCTGTATCAACCAAACCTTTTCGCGCACCATAGGAGGAGATAATATACTCTGTTACAGTTAAACCTTCCCGGAAATTAGTCTTAATTGGCAAGTCAATAATTTCCCCTTGTGGATCTGCCATCAGACCACGCATTCCTACTAACTGACGTACCTGAGAAATATTACCCCGCGCTCCAGAAAATGCCATCATATAAACAGAGTTTAGGGGGTCACTTGCTTTAAAGTTACGGACTACCTCATCTTTAAGATTTTCACTGGTAACATTCCAGGTATCAATTACTTTTTGAAAGCGTTCTACTTCAGTAATTTTTCCTTTAGTATAGCGGTCAGTTGTATCGCGAATTTCTTCTTCTGCTGCATCTAAAAGTTTTCGTTTAGAAGCAGGTATTCGTAAGTCATCAACACTAATAGAAACTCCTGCTTTTGTCGCATAACGAAATCCTAAATCTTTCAGTTTATCTGCCATGTGTGCAGTTCTGGCTGTACCATAATTATTAAAAGACCAAGAAATTAGCTTTTTCAATTGACCCTTATTAATAACTCTATTCCGAAAAATCATGTGATTCTCTACCTTTGTTTGTTGTTTACTAATTTATTTAGTTAGATAAAAAACTGTTTTTCAAGCAAATAGAAAAGAGTAAGTAATTTTGTTTTTTGCTTCCTTTCTTTTCCTTGCGTGAAAAAAGAATGCTTAACTTAGGAGACACTTCAATTATTAAGTAATTAACACAAACTGAATAACTTTTTTGATAATTAGCACCCCAGTTATTGTTAATTATTCTGATGTTTACTTCCCCTCCAGGGAGGGGTTAGGGGTGGGTTCCCTCCCTCTCGGACGTTGCATGCAACGTCCCTACCCACTCCCCTACTCCCCCGTTCAATAAAATAATGTGGGTCTAAAACCCCGCCTTGACTAGCGAAATATTTTTGGCTCCTTGCTCAAACCCCCAACTTCCCCTCCCTGGAGGGGAGGGGTTAGGGGTGGGTTAACTTCTGACTTCTGACTTCTGACTTCGTTAACACCCTTGGTATAACTTATCTTCTCCACAGGTTTAAAATAGGCAGGAACTCCCACTACTGAAACAAATAGTTTTCTAAATTGACGGCAGCATTAAAGTCTCTGTCTGCTTCAAATTCGCTGCTCCCTTTACAAAACACTTTCAATTGTTTGATTGAGAATTATGCGACCAGGTGTTGTCACCACAAACTGTGTCGTTGCTTCTCCATTTATCTCCCGCACCTGGCGAGATTTAATATGAACCTGTTTAATTTTTCCCTGTGGAGTGTAATGAACCCGATACAAGTGATAACGCTTCACTACCTCTCCATTTTCTAGAGTTTTCTCTGACTTCAACTCTCCCAAATCATCCGGCAATATCTTACTATCCAATGGCATCCAATAAATTTTAACCGCAACTTCTTCTGATATCTGTTGGATATCGGGAGGCATTTCTTCTGACTTATCTGTTTCGACTGCCACATCACTAGGCAACCTCAAATACACATAAGTATGTAACCCTACCTTAGACTGTTCATAAGCTAAAATTACATCGTTAAAGCTAGCAAAATATAGTTCTTTTCCACCTTGTTCTCTATGGTTTTCTGCTGTAAGATAATAACAACCTAATACCATATCTTGAGAAGGCGTAATAATTGGACGACCAGTCGCTGGAGACAGAATATTATTCGATGCCAACATCAATAACCTGGCCTCTGCTTGGGACTCTAGAGAAAGTGGCACATGAACCGCCATTTGGTCGCCATCAAAGTCAGCATTAAATGCCGGACAAACTAAAGGATGTAACTGAATTGCGCGACCATCTACTAAAATAGGTTCAAAAGCTTGAATACCTAATCTGTGTAAAGTTGGTGCCCGGTTCAACATCACTGGATGACCTTCTATTACTTCCTCCAGCACATCCCAAACATTCGGGTCTCCCCTTTGAATTAGTTTTTTGGCAGCTTTAATATTATTAACTAACCCCTGACGTATTAACCGATGAATGACAAATGGTTGAAACAATTCAATTGCCATTTCTCGCGGTAAACCACACTGATTAATTGCCAATTTCGGTCCGACAACAATTACCGAACGCCCTGAATAATCAACCCGTTTACCTAACAAATTTTGCCGGAAACGACCTTGTTTTCCTTCGATAATATCACTCAAAGATTTCAGAGGTCTGTTATTTGCACCTACCACAGTACGACCGCGACGACCATTATCAATCAAAGCATCAACTGCTTCTTGCAACATTCGTTTTTCGTTGCGGATAATAATCTCTGGTGCTAAAATTTCTTGCAATCTTGCCAAGCGATTATTACGGTTAATCACTCGTCGATAAAGATCGTTCAAATCGCTAGTTGCAAAGCGACCACCATCCAACTGTACCATTGGACGTAAATCTGGTGGAATGACTGGAATAGCATCTAAAACCATCCATTCTGGTCTTGAACCCGTAGCGACAAAATTATCAATTACTCGCAAACGTTTGATTAATTTGGCGCGTTTTTGCCCTTTAGAATTAGCAATTTCTTCCCTTAGTTTTTCTGCTTCTTCTTCTAGAGCAAGATTTTGTAATAATACTTGTAGAGCTTCAGCACCAATGCCAACTTCAACCCCAACTATTGTTGAATCTTCGCTATAAATTTGATCTTCAATTTCTAGCCAAACATCCTCTGTTAAAAGTTGCTTATAACTTAAACTTTCGTGATTCCCTGGGTCTAATACCACATAAGCATTGAAGTAAACAATTTGTTCTACATCTCGCAATGGCATATCTAACAAAATTGCCATATAACTCGGAATACCCTTGAGATACCAAACATGAGTAACTGGTGCTGCTAATTTTATATACCCCATACGGTGACGGCGCACCCGTGACTCAGTTACTTCTACTCCACATCTTTCACAAACAATACCTCTATGTCGGACTCGCTTATACTTTCCACAATGACATTCCCAATCTTTCGCAGGACCAAAGATGCGTTCACAAAACAACCCATCCATTTCTGGCTTTAGAGTCCGATAATTAATAGTTTCTGGCTTAGTAACTTCTCCTACTACTGTACCATTTGGTAGAGTTCTTTCTCCCCAAAGACGAATTCTTTCTGGAGAAGCTAGACCAATTTTGACATAATCAAATCTTTGTTCAAGTTTTGGCATTTTTATAATAAAGAGTTAAGACTACAAAATTAACAGGCATTGCACATTCAGCGAATGATTTTGGATTAGGGAATTGAGGAATTGTTATACTGTTTCACTAAAGTCACAAGTCAAAACTCAGAAGTCAGGAGTTATATTTTAGGTGCTTAAAACCTCCACTATACAGTAATTTCAGCTTATTATTTGACTTCATCAGTTACCAACTATTTGTGACATTTTTTAAGTTAATTGGTATTAATAATGATTAATATTCGGTTTTTTTGAGTCACACTCCAAACCCATTTTTGGCAGTATAATTTTTACAAGTTAGTTAGTAAATTGGGCGTTGCATAAATGCGCTTGGAATTTTAATAGTTTTGTGGAATGGGCATCTTGCCCGTTCCTTATATTTTCACTCCTTGGCAGGATGCCCACCCCACTTATATTCACCCTGCCCCTCATTCATGCCGTAAATTGTAGTAGGCATCAGGTTATGAGAAGAAATATCATCTAATTAACCTACCACCTACCACCTAAAACCTACTACCTAATTTACTTACTGCTGGTTTTCCTCATGAGACAACGACTCATATACTGGACGAGAAGGCGCTCGCTTTCCTGGTATATCTGCCATCAAATCAACTTCCACATCCTGAGTCGTACCATCATCCATAGTTTCTACCTTGTGAGCTGCAATATCTAAACATAGAGACTGTAACTCTCGCATCAATACCTTGAAAGATTCAGGAGTACCAGGTCGTGGAATTGCTTTTCCTTTAACAATTGCATTCAAAGCCTCATTTCGACCTTGCATATCATCAGATTTCACAGTCAACAACTCTTGCAAAGTATAAGCAGCACCAAAAGCTTCTAAGGCCCATACTTCCATTTCTCCAAAACGCTGACCACCTTGTTGTGCTTTACCACCCAAAGGCTGTTGAGTCACTAGAGAATAAGGTCCTGTGGAACGAGCATGAATCTTATCATCAACTAAGTGAACCAGTTTCAACATATAAGCAATTCCCACAGTCACTGGACGGTCAAACTTTTCTCCAGTTCGTCCATCATAAACAGGAATTTTCCCGGCATGATTTTCATTAAATACCCAATCTTTACCAGAACGCTCCCTGGCCAATTCCAACATTCGATGTACTGTTTCTCGTGATTTTTCAGGACCGTGCATCTCATCAAATGGTACACACTTAAATCGCACGCTCAAAACCTCACCTGCCCACCCTAGCAAGCACTCAAAAATCTGTCCCACATTCATCCTCGAAGGTACGCCCAAAGGATTTAACACTACATCTATCGGAGTACCATCGGGCAAATAAGGCATATCTTCAATAGGTAAAATCCGTGAAACAATACCCTTATTTCCATGTCGCCCTGCTACTTTATCTCCTACCTGAATCTTCCGCTTCTGGGCAACATAAACCCTAACTACCATATTTGCTCCAGGAGGCAGTTCATCTCCTTTTTCCCTGGTAAATACTCGCACATCAACAATACGACCTTTTTCACCATTCGGTACTCGTAGAGAATTATCTCGTACATCCCGTGCTTTTTCTCCAAAAATTGCCCGCAACAACTTTTCTTCAGGTGGTTGGTCAGACTCTCCCTTGGGCGTCACTTTACCTACAAGAATATCCCCAGATTCTACCCAAGCACCAACTCGAATTATTCCTTGTTCGTCTAAGTTCCGCAGACCATCTTCCCCTACATTAGGAATTTCTCTGGTAATTTCTTCAGGTCCTAATTTTGTCTGTCGGGCCTCAATCTCAAACTTTTCAATATGAATAGATGTATAAACATCGTCATATACTAAACGTTGGCTAATCAAAATTGCATCTTCGTAGTTATAACCTTCCCAAGGCATATAAGCTACCAAAATATTCTGCCCTAAAGCCAACTCAGCACCTTCAGTGGAGGAGCCATCAGCTAATACTTGACCAGCTACTACTTGGTCTCCCTCATACACCAAAGGTCTTTGATTTAAGCAAGTATCTTGGTTAGACCTTTGATATTTACATAATGGGTAATCTATTTCATTACCTTCTGGATCGACCACAGATATTTTAGTTGAGTCTATAAAGCTAACTTCTCCATCTGTGCGGGTAATAACTACCATACCAGAGTCCCTGGCAGCTTGAGCTTCTAAACCTGTTCCAACTAGGGGTCTTTCTGGACGCAACAATGGAACTGCTTGTCGTTGCATATTGGAACCCATCAATGCCCGGTTAGCATCATCATGCTCCAAAAATGGAATTAATGACGTAGCAACTGAAACTACTTGCACCGGAGAAACTGCTACATAGTCTACTTGTTCGGGACTGGTAGTAGTAAAGTCTTGTCGATAACGTACTGGTACAACTTCCCCCAAAATATTACCTTCTGCATCGGTCATAATGTCCCCCGGTGCTACCCGGGAATCATCTTCTGCGTCTGCTGTCATGTATATTGGCTTGCCCTCGCGCAAAACTCGACCATTTTCTACAGGATAATATGGTGTTTCGATAAATCCGTAGCCATTGACTTTAGCATGATTTGCTAAGGAACCAATTAAACCAGCATTTGGGCCTTCTGGTGTCTCAATCGGACAAATTCGCCCGTAATGAGAAGGATGGATATCTCGTACAGCAAATCCAGCTCTTTCTCTAGTTAGTCCTCCTGGTCCTAAAGCTGATATTCGTCGTTTGTGAGTCAGCTCTGCCAATGGGTTTGTTTGGTCCATAAATTGGGACAACTGAGAGGAACCGAAGAATTCTTTGATGGCTGCTACCAATGGTTTTGGGTTAACCAGTGACGCTGGTGTTAATGAGTCTGCTTCAGATACGGTCATCCGTTCTCGGATAATTCGCTCTAAACGGTTTAAACCTACTCTTACTTGGTTTTGTAGGAGTTCCCCTACACTTCTCACCCGTCGGTTTCCTAAATGGTCAATATCATCTGTTTGACCAATGTCATATTCTAAATTAATTAGATAGTCAACTACGGCTAATATGTCTTCTTTGGTTAATACTCTTACTGTGTCTGGTAAGTTTAACCTGAGCTTTTTATTGAGCTTATATCTTCCTACCTTTCCTAAGTCATACCTTTTTTGGTCAAAGAATCGACTGTGGAGTAGTTGTTCCCCACCCGCAATAGTTGGTGGCTCCCCAGGGCGTAATTTACGATACAGTTCTAATAGTGCCTCTTCTTCTCCATATTGTCCTTCTTTTTCGATTGTTTTTTGGAAATAATCAGGATGTCTCAAAGAGTCAAAAATTTCACTGTCCCCTAATCCTAAAGCTTTTAGTAATACTTGAGCTGAAAGTTTGCGGGTTTTATCTATTCTTACCCAAACTAAGTCATTTTTATCTGTTTCAAACTTCAGCCATGCACCTCGGTTAGGAATTAAACTGGCATTATATGTGCGTCGTCCACTTTTATCTGTCTCAGATTTATAATAAACTCCAGGAGAACGAACTATTTGATTAACGATTACCCTTTCAGCTCCATTGATGATAAATGTACCTCTTTCTGTCATTAGGGGCAGATCGCCAATAAATACTTCTTGTTCTTTAATTTCTCCAGTTTCTTTGTTTATTAAGCGGGTAGGAACATACATTTGCACTGCGTAGGTGCTGTCTCTACGTTTTGCTTCTTCTACAACATATTTGGGTTGCTTTAGTTTGTAGTTTTTGGCAATAAAGTGAAGTTCTAGTTTGCCTGTATAATCTGTAATTGGAGAATAGCTTTCTAGTTCTTCTATTAGGCCATACTCTAGAAACCATCGAAAGCTTGCCCTCTGAATTTCAATCAGATCGGGCATATTGAAAATTGGCAGGTTGCTTTGGGTGTTGATATTTAATTTTTGATGAATCATTCTTGAGTATCCTGGTTGTTTATTTATAGTTTTTTATGGGTTATTTTATCTCCCACAAATTTTATTTAAAACTTGAAGATGTCATACACTTGTAAATTAGTTAATCTAATATTTTGACATTTTATATACATTAGTAAAGCAAAGCTTCTGTGCTAAGTTATTTTTTTTATAAGTAAGTAAATTTCATGGTTTTTATTGAGTGTTCTTTTAATTTTTTGCTGTTAAGTTGACTCACTAACTACTATTTTTGAATAAAACAACAAAGCTGTAGATAATATCATTTTTATAATTTGGTTAGGATGATGAAGTTTCGCCTAAGTCGTATAAGTATAGTTGTACATTTAGAGCATAAAGCCTAATACAAAAAGTTAGTTTTTCGTAATTAGTAATCTAATAAAAAATACATATTAATTTTTCAAGAAAAGCAAGTTAAACGATAATTTTATTGAAGATATCATAATTATTTGGTGCAGTTGCCAGACAATTATACTCTAATAAGTTTTTTTATTCCGGCCGTCTCCCAACTCAATATACGCTATTTCTGTCGTTGAGGCTAGACAACTTTAGTTGTCCTGTGCTAGTTTTATCAATAAAAAGTAAGCAGAATGTTAGGCATTGGCCTAAGCAGACTGTGTAGGGGCACTTTGACTTGTCCCCAAAGAATATATCTTTGGTCAGCTAAGAATAGACGAAGCAACAAGGATTTATTCTGTTGCGTAGTATCTACTTAGAATACCCGTGACTTGAATCCGGCGAGTAGTCAATCTCAAACTTACTTTCAGCATTACTTTAGGCCATTAAAGAGCGAACTATTAATTTACTTGTTTGACTTTTAATGATGAAATCTAAATATAATAGCCTTTAGGTATTTTTGGTGTCAATAGATAATCCAAATAGCCTGCAAGCATTTTCGCTAGTTTGTAATGCTAAACTTTCTAGCGTTACATTTCTAAGTTCAGCTACTTTTTCAGCAACGTATTTAACATAAGCAGGTTCGTTTCGTTTACCCCGCTTTGGAACTGGTGCTAGGAATGGACAATCCGTTTCTACTAACAGTCGATCGTCATCTACTACTTTAGCTGATTCTTGAATTTGGATAGCCTTTTTAAAGGTGACAGTTCCACTAAAGCTAATATAAAATCCTAAGTCTATAAATATCTTAGTTTCTTCTGGATTACCTCCCCAACAATGCATTACTCCTCTAACAAGTCCTTGATTTTTTTGGAAATCATCAATAATCTCGGCCATTGACTGAGCAGCATCACGACAATGGATAATTAATGGTTTGTTGAGTTTTTTGGCGATAGTTAACTGTTGTCTAAAAACAAATTTTTGTTGTTCTTGATTATCTGCTTTGTAAAAATCTAATCCTGTTTCACCGATGGCCACTACTTGAGGGTCGGATGCAGCTAACTCTTCAATTTGAGTAGCCGTCGTAGATGTCCACTTATGAGCATCTAAAGGGTGTAGGCCAACTGCATAAGATAGTTCTGGAAAACGATCTGCTATTGATTTAATAGCATTGAATTCCTCTGGTTCAACACAAGAGTGGACAAGGTGGACAACTCCTGCTTGTTGCCAACGTTGGCGTATGTCTTCCAAGTCAGAATTGAATACATCAAAGTTAATATGAACGTGAGTATCAATTAGCTGCATTTGTGGCTCTCCGGGTAATGTATCTGCTTAGGATATAGATACTGAAACTTATTAGCTTAATGTGTGAGCAATGTTTTTGTTCACCTCAGTATTGCTGAGTAACAGTTATCCTGTGCTAGAAAAGTGATGAAAGTTGAATGTTTTTTACCCCATCCTCAAAAATAACAGCATTATCCATATCTAGTTAAGTGAGGTCAACAGAAGAATAGAATAAAATTTTATGAGGGGTATTAATAGCTGATTTAAAAAGTAAATACTTACTTAAGTTTAGTTTTTTTGTAATACAAAGGATTATATAAGTTATCGGCAAGTATAACTTATCAATGGCTGAAAATTTTGTTAATCAAGGGTATCAGCTAATTTTATCCATCACTGAATCATGGGATTTTTCAGGCGCACGACATAATCAAATAAATAATTGCATCAGTTATTTTTTATTTATCTGTGAGAATTACCTGGTTTTTATCTTCCACTTAAGCTTTTGTAGTGCTATATTGTAAGTCAGTCTAAGTATATTGGCCACAATAATATACATAGATAACTATTACTATTTTCAAATTTTTTTACTGAAGGCAGCTATTGAAAAAAATTTGAAGTTGGGTAGTGACATCCTCCCGATACAGAATCAAACATTACTGTGCCAAGTTAGATATGCCCCAAACCCCTCGTCAGCCAAGCAATTCGATCTTTAGTTAAGAAGCTAGAGAATCATTAGCTGCTACAGACTCTGGCTTCTTACTGTCGATCTGTAGGTGTCTTTTGTAAAATCTAACTAACCTGGACTTTTTGCGAGAACCATTATTTTTGTGTAAAACACCACATTTTACAGCTTTGTCAATTTTACTGTAAGCTTTTGACATTCGCAGATCAACTTCTTGCTTTAATTCCTCTGTGGGATTAGCAGCGTAGTTTTCAACAGCAGTGAAGTATTTTTTCATCAGAGTTCTAACTGCTGATTTGTAGCTTTTGTTGCGCAAACGATTGCGTTCAGCAATCTGGATTCGCTTGATAGCAGACTTAATATTGGCCATAATTTAACTTTTCTTTAAGATCCAGAATTGTAGAAATTTATCTCATCCCGACGCTTCCCTTAAGAGACACTGCGAGATTCCTCAGACTCACGACTTAGGTTTCTGCTTCCTCTTTACAGAGGAGCTGCGCTAACATAGCACCTGCCTTCGAGGCTTTTCCCTCTTTCCGGCCTTACGGTCACTTCACAGACTGACACTGCTAGCCCAGCAGCAAAAATATATAAAAATATAAACTACCAGATATATAAATATAGCATTAATTCTCAAAAAATACTAATACTTTTTGTTAAAAAAATATTGAAATTCAAGGCTTGGTATAGCAGTAGAGGCCAAGGTTAGGACAGATCAAACGCTTAAAATTAATACAGGGCCAGATTTTTCCTTCTTCCTTCTTCCTTCTTCTTTCTTCCTTCTTCCTTCTGCTATTTTAACTTTTGCTAAAGTTAAGCTTTTGGAGGTATTGACAGATGATGCAGAAAACTGAGTACAGTATTAAAGATGCCAGTGTTGTTACTTCACGCTATAACAAAGAGTAATGGGTGATTCGGAAACTTACGAGAATGGTTTTACTTTTATCCCTAAATTAAATCAGGGTGAAGCTAAGAGACAATTGGCGACCAATAAGAATTTTTCTTTCTTGATTGTCAAGTGTTGAGCATTCTGCATAGTTTTAATGTTGCTCCAACTCTCTGAGTTCTGAAAGTACCCTCTACTAACGAACTTTATTAGTTGGCATTCCTAATCTCCATGCTGCGAATAATTACTCAGTGGCTTGAGGCACAAGCTGAATTAAAACGTATCACAGAACGTACCCATGATGATACGGCTATTCATAAAGAAACAACGGTGCGAGAAATCTTGCGCTCCGTTAAAGAAAAAGGTGATGAGGCTCTATTACACTATACTTCTGAGTTTGACCATATTACCTTGACTCCAGAAGAGTTAAAAGTAACTGGTTCAGAGTTAGATGCGGCCTATCAACAAGTAAATAAGGACTTATTAAATTCTATTCGTTTTGCTGCTAAACAGATAGAAGCTTTTCACCGACAGCGAGTTCCTAAATCTTGGGTTCAGTTCGGTGATGATGAGGTGGTTTTGGGTAAACGCTACACACCAGTAGATCGAGCTGGTCTATATGTTCCTGGCGGTAAAGCTGCTTATCCGAGTACAGTTCTGATGAATGCTATACCTGCTCAAGTGGCCAAAGTCCCGAAGATTGTGATGGTAACACCACCTGGTCAAGATAACAAAATTCATCCCGCTGTACTTGTAGCTGCCCAGGAGGCAGGTATTCAAGAAATTTATCGGATTGGAGGGGCGCAGGCAATAGCAGCTCTAGCTTATGGGACAAAGACGATACCAAAAGTGGATGTAATCTCTGGGCCGGGTAATATCTATGTAACTTTGGCAAAGAAGATTGTTTATGGTACGGTAGGTATTGATTCTCTGGCCGGACCTTCAGAGGTGATGATTATTGCAGATTCTGAAGCTAACCCAGTTCATTTAGCAGCAGATATGTTGGCTCAAGCAGAACATGATTCGTTGGCTTCAGCTATCTTGTTAACTACAGATTCAGCAATAGCACGTCAGGTGGTAACAGAGGTAGAGCGACAACTTGAGGATCATCCACGTCGCACAATGACAGAAAAGGCGATCGCCCATTACGGTTTAGTTGTTGTTGTTGAGTCTCTCAAAGCTGCTGCTGAACTTTCTAATCTATTTGCTCCAGAACATTTAGAGTTGGAAGTTTCAGATCCTTGGGGTTTAATGGAAAATATTCGTCACGCTGGTGCTATTTTCCTTGGTTATTCGACTCCAGAAGCTGTGGGAGATTATTTAGCCGGGCCTAATCATACTTTGCCGACTTCTGGTGCTGCTCGTTATGCTTCGGCATTGGGAGTAGAAACATTTATGAAGCATTCTAGTTTGGTTCAATATTCTTCTGCTGCTTTGCATAAGGTGGCTACAACTATTGATATATTGGCCACGGCTGAGGGGTTGCCCTCTCATGCTAACTCGGTACGAGTTAGGACAAAAATTCAGGAGCAGGACTAACAAGAATGGGTGAAAAAAGAAAAAATTAATCAGGAAAATGATGGTAAAAATTTATAAGTAATGTAAGATAACTCCCGTTAGAATCTTTAAGATCGCGGGAGAACACACCATTAATATAAAAAAATTTCAATTATATAGCACAAGGAAGAAGGAAGAAAGAAAAATATTGCGTTATCTGGGTTTTAAGCTTTTGGTCTGTGCCTTTTATTTCGGCTGCTATAAAGTTTGTGATACTGTCAAAGATGAGGATTTAAAAGTAAGTTTTAATGTCCCACAAGTTGGCTATTAGCTTCTAAGGTAGAAAGTCTGTTTAACCTAGATAGGGGTAATTATGGTAGGCTTCTAGCTAGTTATCTACGGGAGATATATGGTCAGTCTAAATCAAAATGTATCTTGAAAATGAGATTCTGTTTAAATATTTTATAGATAAGATTAGTTGTTACTAAATTTATTTGAAGTAGCAGTCAGTTATCAGCACTTCAGCAGTCAGCATTTTCAGGGTGTATGATGGGGGATTAAAACTTCCATAAAAGGCGCACCACTAATTTTTTCAAATAAGCGTGGGGGACTTAAACCCTTGATTTTTTTTAGCGCTCCAGCTAAATGCTGTTTGCGGAGCATTCCGGAACGTCCAAGCTGATAGCTAGTTAAACTTTACTTGGTTTCTTTGTATAAACCTTAATTATATATTTATTCATAGTGGTGGGCATTATAATTATTTTGGTAACCAGACTAAACATTTGATACTTCATTTACCATTACTGTACAGGACTACCTATTTCTTAATCTCTACTAATACTCTTGTCTATGGCCTTCAAAACAATTATTGTAGCTCTCAGCAATTCACACTCAGATCTAGATTTAGTAATTCAAGCATTAACAGAATTTAACTTAACATCAAAAACAAGAGTGATTTTATCTCATGTGGTTGCTACAGAAAAATCAGATTTGGATCGGGAAGCTAATCAACCTCAACCTGAAGGGAAAAATATTTCTGTCGGGGAATTTGAAAAGCAACTCAAAGTTTACCGAGAAAAACTTCCTTGTTCTACTGAAGTAGAGGTTGTGACTGGCGATCCAACTGAAGAAATTGTTCGTTTATCTAATATTTATAATGCAGATTTAATTGTAATTGGTAGTCGGGGATTAAAAGGTATAAATCGGATTTTGCAGGGGTCTATTAGTAGTCAGGTTGTTGCTGAAGCAAATTGCTCAGTGTTTGTGGTTAAGCAGAGATAGTTCATACTATTTCTTTTATAAGTAGAAGTATTCAGATCGTAAATTAGTATAAAAATATAAAAAATAAATAGGCAATCAAAAGCAATAATCATTTAATTTAATTTAATTCCAGTATTTTTTTATGTATAGGAAATATGATTAAATTATTGGATAATTGTTATTCACGGAAAATTATCAATTTAATACACTAATTTTATTTTTTCTGTGTTAAATCAATCATAATTAGACATCTACTCCAAAATAGGGAGTAGGCAGCAGGAGAAAATAATTGATAAATAAGAGTGCGATAATTGATTTGATTTTTTACTATTGAAGATGTCTATTTGAGAGACTATTTGTCAACAAAAGATTTAGTAGGGTGTGTGACGGCATTCTGACCATTTCTGGAATTCAACGATAGAACTCCGTTCCGCTTTGCGAACGATTCGATTTTACACCTCACGCACGATAGTGCGTTACGTAATATCATGTCCGGTTGAACAGTTATGAATAAATGACTCAGGACTCAGGACTCAGGACTCAGGAGGGAAGAAAGAAGAATAAAGAGAAAGTTTTTTTATCACTAATTATCCGGAGATGATATAACACCCTTGGCACCCTACACAATTTAATATTTATTTGACAAACACTCTCTGATATTGAGACAAATTTTAATATCTACCTCTAAAATACTCAGAAAGTAATAAAAATACAAAATTCAAAATTGTCTCTAACTCAGAGAATTGGGCTATATGGGATTTGACAAATTCCAACAGAAGTACGAAAATAAGTCCTAAAATTTCCCAAAATCTAATTCTCAAGCTATATAAAATCAGGTGAAACAAGAGGCATGAAAACTTTTTTTAAGCAGTCTATAGCTGCACTGACAACTTTAGGAGTATTAACTTTCTTTTCTCTTCGTCCAGCACCAGTCAGGGCAAATTTCTTTGACCAAAAAGAAGTCGAGCAGTCTAGATACATTGCAATTGCAATTCCTCGTGCTTTTGGGCCACAGTTGCTAATTTTAGAACAAAAAACCGATGCCAGACAATGTTGGGGTGAAAGTGGCGATCGCCCGGTCTTGGTCGATCCTCTATTACTAAATTTTGACTTTACGGGTATTTGTGGACGTGCCACTGACAGTAATGGTTATTCTATCCGAATGGCAGGTACCGATCTAGCTCTTGAATATGCTCTCTCTTTACAAATGAGCGGGGGGGATATACGACTAATGGGTATTTCTCGTTATGATTCTAATGCACCACGACTACTGATCGGCAGAACTTATGGTTTAGCTGATGGATTTACTAAAATTATTCTTGAACCTGGTTGGCGGTTTGCTAAAAGAAGTTATGGGGGTAAAGAGTTAGGTCATATATATGTTACTCATGACTGGTTGCCAACAGAGTTAGAAACTTCTAATAATAACTAGATAGGTTTTGCTGAAAATGTCTTTTTGTAGAGGGTAGGACTTGGAAGTCAGAAGTCAGAAGAAATAATTGTCTGAGATTTGTATGTTGGTTGCTAGAGCTGAAAAACATAGACTATCCAAGACTTATATCTACAAAATGTCTATGTTTTTACGCCATTAATTTGTGTTATTATCACATATGTCTGCTAATATCAGAGGATTTTAGCAACGATTATGGAGTGTTTTGCACTGGACTGTTCACAAGGATGAAAACCCCAGAGGGAATCCTAAACTCGATGTGCTTGAGCGGAACATTAACCTTCTTTGCGAGTAGACTTATGGACGGGTGAGTCGGAAAACCGCTTTTAGTCACCGATGAAGAGCGTGTCTAGGATTGTCTAGATTTTTAGAAGGTGTCTAGGTTTGCTGAAAATGTAAGGATTTTTAGCTTTTTGGAGCGAAAAACTCGCATTTTTTATTGCGTTACAAAGACTAAAGCATTTACAAATAAAGGCTTTTAGAGTTAATTAGCAAATCCTAATATCTATCAAATTAATTTTAAAAAGCGGTCATTAAAAATGACCGCCTCTTAATAATCCTCAACACCACTTAAAAGAAATTCAAAAAGTAATTGACACAATAGTTGTGCCTTAACATAAACAGAGTTTTTGAGAAAGAGCATCGACGACTGGCCGTGTTTCGTCTCGATGCTCTTGCTGATTCGCTCCTCACACCGTAGACAGTCTAACTTACTAAGCTAGTTTTGTCACTACTTTTCAGTAAATTTTTTTGACAAATCTTGAAAGCATTATCTATCAAGAGTTTCACCTTTTAGATAACCAATCTAAAATCAAAGAGTTAACTATTGTTGGCCTTTCATCGTGGGGACAATGACCAGTGTTGGGTATGGGAACAAATTGGATAGATTCACCTTTCTCTCCTAAGTCTTGATAAATTTTCCCACCTGAAATTGGTGTCCAAGGGTCGTTTTCTCCCCAAATTACTAACAATGGTGCTTGAATTTTTGGTAACAATTCTGAGGGATGAGGTCCAGCAGGTGCAGTGAGAATTGAAGCAAAGACTTTCTGCGCTCCAGGGTCGCAGGAAGGACGATGAAGTAGTTCGATTAACTCGTCTGTAATGGCTTCTTGATTACGATAAACTTGTTTGAGGGTGCCACGAATACGATATTTTTGACGGACTTGATTGAAAATAAATGGTCCTAGAGCTGGGGAGTTAACTAATTTGCTGAACATCCCCATTATGAATCTTAGAGGAGGATTTAATTCTTGAGGTCGATGGTTTAAGCCTCCTGCACAGTTAATGAGAATTCCACCTGTAGAAATTTCTGGGTAGTCTGCTAGTATCATTAGGCTAAGTAATCCACCAATGGAGTTGCCTATAAAGACGGTGGGTTTTTGAATATGTTGGTTCCAGAAGTCGTATAGTAGTTCTTGCCAAAGTTCTAATGAGTAATCTATGGGTGGCTTTGAAGATGCGCCAAATCCTAGTAAGTCGAGGGCAAATACTTGATGGCCTCCAGCGGCGAGGGTAGGGATATTGTTACGCCAATGACCTATGGATGCACCAAAGCCATGAATTAATATTAGGGGTTGTCCAGTTCCCATGACTGTATATTGGATTTGGTGGTTTTTCCAAGTCCAAGTATGCAGGTCTAGTTGATTTGGTGGTGTCGCTATAACGGGGCTCATTTTATAAAGTTTTGTAAAGTTACATATTTATCATAATAGAAATTTGGGCAAAATTTAGGTTGATTTAGAATGGAAGAGTTTAGGATTATTATAGAGGCGATCGCTAAAGTACCTTGCGAATAAATATGTTAATTAACTGTGAAGTTGACTAATAAATTCTTAGTGTTCAGAACTAGATAATTTCTGCGGAGGTTGATTTAAGACTTCAGGGAAATTTATTTCTATTCAGGATTTAACTGTTAACTATAATCCACGAAAAATTCTACTTTTTATCACTCTGTTTTATCTATGGCAATATAAATATACTCACTCTCACTAAAAATACTAATTAATGCTTAAGTTGATTGATAAATTATTGGTGTTCAGAACTAGATAATTTCTGCGGAGGTTGATTTAAGACTTCAGGGAAATTTATTTCTATTCAGGATTTAACTGTTAACTATAATCCAGGGATTTTTTGACTTTTTATCACTTTTTTTATGTTTTGGCATGGAAAAGTAGCGCTGTTAAAACTCATCTCTAGTTAAGCGTTCCCGGAGCGTGGCGTCAGTCGTATCGCCATTTTCTAAAGGTATTGTTTTGGTTTTAATCATAGTCTTATTATATTATTGTTATTTTTTACTAAGTATAGACTACATAACTTCTAGATACTTTAATTGGAGAAAAAATATCTGTATTCTCCCTAGATGAAAACTGTTATAAAATCCAATATTTTATAATTATTATGACCAAAGATAAAAATATGGGCATACAAAAAAAGATTAAAAAGCGTTTCGGTATGGAAATGCTGTTTGCGGATCATTCCGGTACAGAAAATGCTGATAGCTAGTTAAAAAACGTAAGCATTCAGCCGTCAGCCATCAGCTATCAGCTATTGCTTTTAGTTTAGGATCAAAGCTTTATTAATTGTCTTACTACAAAAGTTGCCTCTGTTGCCCTTAAAGTCTTTTTTTAATTTAAACACTGTCCTACATTGAGATAGTCTTGTTGCTGAGAGCTGACAGCTAATAGCTGTTTGCGCAGCAGTCCGCAGGAAATGCTTACTAAAAAACTATCTACAAATTGTTAATTATTCACAATATTTAGACACCTTATTGTGTGATTTTTTGCTGCCCTACTTAACTTAAAAATTAGCCATTCTTGCCTCAACCATCATTCGCACAACATCTGGCATTTTATACTGTGCTTTCCATCCTAATTTTTCTTTAGCTTTAATTGGATTTGCCCTACCTAAAGAAATATCAGTAGGGCGATATAAACTTTGATCTAGCTCTACATAATTTTGCCAATTTAATCCTACAGCAGCAAAAGCTTCTATTACAAAATCTTGCAAAGGATAACTTTCTCCAGTAGCAATTACATAATCATCTGGTTCCTCCTGCTGCAACATCAAATACATTGCTTCTACATATTCGGGTGCCCAACCCCAATCTCTCTGTACTGAAATATTTCCTAAATGCAATTTTTCGTTACTACCATTAGCAATTTTACAAACAATTGAAACAATTTTTTGAGTTACAAAACGTTGAGGTCTGAGGGGAGATTCGTGATTAAATAATATGCCAGAACAAGCAAATAAATTGTAAGCTTCTCGATAATTTGCTACTTCCCAAAAGGCTGTAGATTTAGCAACAGCATAAGGACTTCTTGGGCGAAAAGGAGTAATTTCTGTAGCAGGTTGACCGCCTGTATCGCCAAAACATTCGCTGGAGCTAGCATTATATAATTTAATTTTTGCTCCGGTAAATCTAATTGCTTCTAATAAATTTAATGTACCAGTAGCGATACTTTCTAATGTTTCTACAGGTTGTTGAAAAGATAGACCTACTGAACTTTGACCTGCTAGATTATAAACTTCATCTGGTTGATATTTAGTTAATATTTGTAAGACACTTCTAAAGTCAGTTAAAGACATAGAATCTAATTTTACTTTGTCACGAATATCTAAACGATATAAGTTGTTAAAAGTAGACATTTGGGCATCTCTGGAAGTGCCACAAACATTGTAACCTTTTTCTAGTAATAGTTTGGCTAAGTAGGAGCCATCTTGACCGGAAATTCCTGAAATTAATGCTGTTTTCATAATTTTTAAGAAGGAGAAAAAAAAGAGATAAATATTTAGGACTTGCTGAATAAGTCTGAAATTTTAATTAATCAAAGTTTTAAGGATTATTGAAAACTGAAACAGTGAAAGTTTGTCTACTGTTAAGCTTTAAGTTATTTTTGCCTTTTCTCACCAATTTTTTTAACCAGTTCCGATATTAGAAGGCTGACTTTATTGCCTTTTCCAGGTAATAAGTCAGGAGTAAGAATTAATAAGAATATTTTTGATTTTTCCTAACAACTGATAACTGACAACTGTTAACTGAAATAACTCCCTCCTTACCTAATTGGGTTAAATACCTCATTATTCTATAATACCATTTTGATAATTAGCACGCCAGTTATTGTTAATTATTCTTATGTTTACTTCTCCCCTACTCTCCCGCAATGCGAAAATGTAGCAAACATTTATCACCCTTGATATAACTTCTGAATTCTGTATTTTTATATCATGTCCGTTTGAATATTTACACTTTGGAGGAAGGAATACCAATTTGATAAATTTTTGCTACAAATAGTTATGCTATTTCTTAGGAGTCAGGAGTCAGGAGTCGTATGGGAATAGTTTCAATAGCAGTTTTGAGCTAATAAATTCTACTTTTCTCTTGGTGCGCTACCAGGTGCGACTGGCGTCGTCGCGGGGTCGCACCGCTTTGTCAAAGGGAGACCTACTGCATTTGTCTTTTTCTCACGCTTATTATTCGTAACATTCTTTTTTCAAAATGCTAGAAGGCAGAAGGCAGAAGGGAAGAAAAGGTTAGGAGGGATAAAGTTTTTTTATAACTGATTATTCAAACATGATATGATTTATTCTTCAAAGATATCTTTTGATTAAAAGCAAAAGGTTATTGCCTAAATTTAATCTTTATTCAGGTTATGTAAAAAATATCTTGGAGTTATATAAAAATGGTAAATTTTTCATACTTTAATAATCCATTTTAGTTTTCTTACAAATTATTTAGAATTGCTATATATCTTATATTATCTTTCTGTGGTCGGTCATTGACTATCCATCAGCAATTTTCCCTTCTGCCTTCTGCTTTCTTCAAATCAATCTGGAATTGTTTCTGCTAAAATTTTCGCTAGATTTTTGAGATGTGCTGCATAGTTTTTTTGATTTTGATCGGGTAGTATTTTTTCCTGATTTTTTAGTTCTAGTTTGGTTTTTTCCAGTTCTGTTTGAGTTTCTTGAAGTTGAGATTGACTGGTATTCAATTCTTCTTGATATTTGAAATACTTAGATTGAGATTGTTCTAATTCTGCTTGTACTTCATCGAGTTGGAATTGGGTAATTTCTAATTCTTCTCGCGCATCATGTAGTTCTGAGCAAGATTTATCTAATTCTGTTTGAATTTGCTGTAGTTTTGCTTCGGCTTTTTTGGTTTTTTCTTGGTTTTGCTGAAGTTGAGACTGAGCAGATACTAATTTTTCTGAAAATTCGTCTCGCTGAGATTTGGTATTTTCTAATTCTGTTTGAATCTGCTGTAGTTTTGCTTCGGAATTTTCAGTTTTTTCTTGGTTTTGCTGAAGTTGAGACTGAGCAGATACTAATTTTTCTGAAAATTCGTCTCGCTGAGATTTGGTATTTTCTAATTCTGTTTGAATCTGCTGTAGTTTTGCTTCGGAATTTTCAGTTTTTTCTTGGTTTTGCTGAAGTTGAGACTGATATTTTTCTAACTCCTCTAATATTTGGTCTCTTTGAGATTGGATATTTTCTAATTCTTCACGATTTTGTTGAAGTTGAGACTGGGTAGATACTAATTTCTGAGAAAGTTCATCTTTCTGAGACTGAGTATTTTCTAACTCGGCTTGATTTTCCTGAAATTTTACCTCTAATGAAACACTATTCCCTATTTCTGAAATATCAACATCTCGAAAAACTGGTGTACTATTCCAAGGTTCAAAAGGTATAAGTTTTGCGGTGGAAAAATGAGGTCGAAAGAAATATTTTCCACCTTCATTTAATAGACAAGCAGCAAAAGCAAAGGGAGTATTAGAAATAGCAACAAAATCACACTTACTCAATAAGAAGAAATTCAGATATTCTCGATTAACTTCAATCTCCAAGTCTTGAGAAGTTACAGGATGATATTCAGCAAAATAAACCAGAGGTAATTCCTCTATATTATCGCTGGCAATAAATAAAACTGGTTCCTCTAAAGTTTCCCATAAACCATCTAACCAAATTTTATACCACTCGCTCGGAGCAACAGCAAAATTACTATTTTCTTCTGAATGTGATTGTAAATGTAAACCTATAATAGTTTTGCCATGAGAGTGTAATTTTTCCCAAGCAACTTTTACTTTTTCCTCTATCTCTAGTGCAGGTTGAAACAAAGAACAAAAATATTCTTTAAAGGGCGCATAATAGCGAGTGTGATATAAAAATTCTCCATGAATATCTACATTTTTCAAAATTTCTTTATTACCGAGGATAAATTCATTATCACTTTCCGAAACTTTAGGTAAATCTTCAGAAATATCTCGGTCTTGATGCCCAAATAATTCTTGCCCTATCCATTTTGGAGTCTCTACTGATAAGCCATTTTCTTGAGCATATATTTTCAAGAAACCATACTGGAAAATTTGATTACCCAATCCACCATTTTTCCCAAGAGTAGACATACTAATTACTTGTTTTCTCACATAAAAAGCATCTCCCCAAGAAGGGTGAAAAGGTGTTGCCTCCGCTATTTTGCCAAAACCATTCTCTGCTAAAAAGTCATCAATTTTTTCTGCCAAAGCACAACCTTCATAGAGTTCTTCATAATTAACCTTAGTGTAAACTGCATCTATATATGTAAGTAAATTAGTTGCGCCTTGTAATGCCAAAAGTTCTGCCCCTTGAATATCTAGATTAAGAATATTAAAATCTGCTGGTGCTAGTTCTAATTCCTGTAGCAAAGTATCAAGAGTTTTTGACTCAACAGTTAGTTGATGAGTTTCTTTAATATTTGGATAAATATTTCGATAAAATTTCAAAGGCAAAATGGAACTACTCTTTCCCATGGAGTTAACATATAATTTGACTTTTCCATTTTGATTACTAATGGCATAGTTAACAGCTTGCACATCAACAGATTCTTCGGCAATATTTATTTTTAGCCTTTCAAATACTGTGGGGTTAGCTTCAATGAAAAGAATTTTTGAGATATTTAAAGCTTGATAAGTTTTAATATCTTTACCCTCATAAGCACCTACATGAATAATGCCTCTAGGAAAAATTTGGTTTTGAGAACAAAGGTTCTTTAAATCTAATTTCATTACTACTAATACTTAGATAATTTCAGTTCAGGAAAAAATAAATAGGTTCCTCTTAATAATTAATAATTAATAATTAATAATTAGGGCTTGCTGATTAAATCTAAAAGCATTGACATATAAAGATTTTAGCCTTTTTGAGGTCGAAAAAAGTACCTGGTTTTCAGCTCTTCACGCTCAAAAAGGAGCATATTTTAGGCGCATAGTTGGGCAGAAAAATTAAGGGACAATTCTTACTGCTACTTCCTCTAAATTCCCAGTTCCTCCTGTCTCCTGTCTCCTACAAACAGCAAAAAGACTTTCCATACGCAAACCCTAATTATTGCTCTGCTGATTAAATATCAAAACAGTGACATATATTGGTTTCAGCCTTTAAAGGATCTAAAAAAGGTGCAAGCTTTTCGGTCGAAAGAGCTGCATAAAGCTAGTATTTTGGGATGATTATGGGAGAAAAATCACTCATACAATTTTTATGACTACCTCCTCTATAATTTCCATTTCTCCAGTATAGTTGTCTTCCCCTCCTGAGAGGGGTTAGGGGTGGGTTATCTCTTACCCCTACCACTCATACTTTATTCAGCAAACCCTAATTAATAATTACCTCTCTTTGAAAAGAAGAGGATTGACTCAAAGGAAAAATTTTTCTTCTCTTGGTCGATTAAAGATGGCGAAATTTCCTCGCCATCTCTCGACCACTTTTTATCCCTTTAAAAGGGAAGGCTTTAGACCGAATTTTTCGGTAAAGTTAAGCATATTTTTTGAGTTTATATTCTCTGGATATCTCTCAATATTGAGAAAATTACTAGCAAAAGTATTAACTAGATATACTCTCCAAAATATAGGGTGCATCTCTTATGTGCAAAAATATTTCCTATATATTTCCTGTTGCCTTTCGGAGCTGTTACCTGTTGCCTAAAAGCGATAATTTTTTGGCTTTATTCAAAATTTAGATGCACCCAAAATATATTGTTAACTAGATATCTAACAAAAACCAACATAGTACAAAATATTGTCTGATATTTGTTTGATAAATAATCTTTGAATTTACAACATACTTTAGCTTAATATAGTCAAGTATGAAAAAATCTATACTGAACTGTGAATGTAGTAGAAGAACACCAAAAAGCCAGAGAATATTTGGCCCAAGGTAAAATTGATAGAGCGATCGCTCTGTGTCATCAAATTATAGAGGTAAAACCAGATTTTATTCCAGCTTATCAGACCGTGGGAAATGCTTTAGAAACTCAAGGTAATTTCAAAGCTGCAATTAATTGGTGTATTAAGGCATTACAAATTCAGCCAAATTTAGCTGAATTATACAAAATGATTGGTAATTTATACTCTCGACAAAAGCAGTGGGATGAAGCGATCGCTTGTTACCAAAAAGCTATAAAATTACAACCAAATTTAACAGAAGTATATGAAAGTTTGGGGGATATTTTTAAGCAGCGTTATCAGGATAATTTAACAGCAGCATTGAGTTATTATCGTCAAGCAATAGATTACAATCCTCAGAATGAAAGTAACTATCATAAAATCTTAGAAATTCAACCCTATAATCCAGAAATATGCCGTCGTTTAGCTAATATATTATTTAGAAAAAATAAATTAGGCTCTGCAATTATTTTTTATCAAATTGCCCTAATCACGGAACCAGAAAATCCCGAAATTCATTTTAATTTAGGCAAAATATTGACAGAGCAAGGCAATATTCAGCAAGCAATTTATGAATATAAACTTGCCTTAGAAATAGAGAAAAATAATCCAGATATTTATCTAAATTTAGGAATAGTTTTGGCAATAAAAGAAAGATGGTCAGAAGCGATCGCCTCTTACCGTCGTACTATTGAAATTAATCCCAACTCAGATTTAGCTTACAACTATTTAGGAGAAGCTTTAACAAAAGTAGGGGAATTAGAAGAAGCAATTTATGTTTTTGAGCAAGCAATCAATCTCAATCCCACCTCACCTTTATTTCATAAAAATTTAGGAGATGCTTTAGCAAAGCAGGGAAAAATAGATGAAGCAAGTGTAGCTTATAGTCGTTTTATTGAATTAGAAGGAAGAAGGAAGAAGGAAGAAGGAAGAGGAAAAAATATTGCTTTGTCTGAGTTTTAAGCTGAAGAAATAAGAAGTAAGAAGGAAGAGGGAAGAAGGAAGAGGGAAAAATATTGCTTTGTCTGAATTTTAAGCTGAAAAAAGAAGAAGGAAGAAGGAAAAATACTGCTTTGTCTAAATTTTAAGCTGAAGAAGTAAGAAGGAAGAGGGAAAAATACTGCTTTGTCTAAATTTTAAGCTGAAGAAGTAAGAAGGAAGAGGGAAGAGGGAAAAATACTACTTTGTCTAAATTTTAAGCTGAAGAAGTAAGGAGGAAGAGGGAAGAAGGAAGAGGGAAAAATATTGCTTTGTCTAAATTTTAAGCTGAAGAGGGAAGAAGGAAGAGGGAAGAAGGAAGAGGGAAAAATATTGCTTTGTCTGAATTTTAAACTGAAGAAGGAAGAGGAAAGAAGGAAGAAGGAAGAGGGAAAAATATTGCTTTGTCTGAATTTTAAGCTTTTGATATGTCCTAATACCATGGGTGAAAAAAGAATATTACGAATAATAAGCATGATTAAAAGACAGGTGCAGAAGATGTCCCTTGAACTAAGCGGTGCGACCCCGCGACGACGCCAGTCGCATCTGGTAGCGTACCAAGAGAAAAAGATAAGGTAGTGGTGCATTGTAATTTTTTCGGTAACGGTATAGCAAGCATTTCAGCCACCATTCACCATTACGATACAGGACTACCAAAGATAAATTATGGCCTAATAAATGGTATTAAAACTATTCATTCTTACTCCTGACTCCTGACTCCTAAGAAATAACCTTTCCTTCGACAATACTTAACTTAGGCAGCACTTCAATATATTAAGTAATTGACACAAATATAATCACCTTTTTGATAATTAGCACCCTAGGAGCATATTAATTATTATTATGTTTACTGTAGGGACGTTGCATAAGGGCGTCCCTACCTACTCCCTCACTCCCCCACTCCCCCGCTCTGCTATTTCCTATTTTCTTGATAATATTTTTGTGCAGTTTGCATCCAAGCTTTAATTTGAGATTCTAGCCATTTTTTTTCATCATTTAACTGATTAATTTTCATCTCTAAAACCGAGTTTTTATTCTCAATATTTTTAACCCAGTCCCTATATTCATCTACCTCAAACTTTAGGCGAGAATTTGCTTGTAAATTTTTTTGTATCCTAGTGCCTAACTCCTGCACAGAAATACTTAATTTTCCCGACTTACTCCGCCAATTTTCCAGCAACTCGCATAACTTAAATGCCTCATCAAAATTTCCCTTTTCCAGATGATGATAAATTCGATAAAAACTCACCCATTTAACAGTTCGAGATAACACTTCACTTTCCCAATCATTTAATTCTGAGTCCGATAAATTTAAACTATCAATTAAATCGCTAGAAATTTGTAAATGTTCTTTCACCTGATAAAAATCATCAAAACTATGAGTTTTATTTCTTTCATGCCATCGATAATATCCCAATATTTCTTTGACGAAATATAAGTCAGCAACCAAAGCAATTCTCAACCATAATTCTAAATCTGCAGCATAAGCATAATTCTCATTAAATTTCCCGCCTACTTCCTCTAAAACCTGTCTTCTCATTAATACAAACGGGCAACAAATAGGATTAGCTTCTCCCAAAATATTCCTCACCCATTCCTTACCATTCACCAATTTATCTTCAGCATAATTTGCCCAATTCCAATTGAGATGATTATTATTAGCGTCAACCACCATAACAGATGAAGTAACTAAACCTATATTTTGGTATTTATCCAAAATTTTTACCTTTTGCTCTAAATTTTTTGGCAACATCACATCATCCTGAGCAAAGATAGTAATATATTCACCATTAGCACTTTCTAAGCACTGATTCCAATTAGTAAACAGTCCTAAATTTTTTGAATTTCTCAAGTATCTAATTCTATTATCTTTATGGAGATAATTTTTAATAATTTCTGGAGTATTATCGGTAGAACAATCATCAGAAATAATTAACTCAAAATCTGTAAATGTTTGTTGAAGAACACTATCTATTGCTTGAGTCAGAAATTCTCCAGAGTTATAAGTAGGTAAACAAACGGTAACTTGAGGACAATGATTGATAAGCATTTAATTTAATATTAATTTTGAAGTAATACTAATACCGTTTCACGGAAGTAAAAAGTCATGCATTAAGATTTTATAGAGCTACAAAACTTTGATGATACAGTAATTTCAGGAAATTATTTAACATTTAAAGTTTGAAACTATTTGTGACATTTTTAAAATGAATTTAAAGTGAATTGGTATAAGTTAGGTTTATATAGCGCTACGCGCTAGGGAATAAGGAATAGGGAACAGGAAATAGTGAACTGTAAAGGTTTTTTACTGCATAAACGCTATTTCAAGCCTCTGACTTTAATAGGAGGTACTGATAACTGATAACTGAAATGAGGGTGGGGTATTAAACCCACTACAGAAAAGATAATAAAAGTGATTGAAAAACCTTATTTTGATGTATGTCAAACTCAAAATAAAGCCTTATATTTGTCACTAATAAATTAAAATAGTTACCAATATAGAAAAAATAGATAATAAACATTTAAAATTAATTTGATTAAACCATGTATTCTAATTCCTAAATTAAGTATTTAAGCAAAATTAATTATGTATTAACTTCTCACTCTGTCAAACTTAGAGATGAAATTATATACAAATAATTTGGCATGAGAACTTATTATTATTCCTGAATTATAAATTATCACAATTTAGAGCCAACTTTTTTCAATTGCCATGAGATATTTTGAGTTACTGCAAATGGGAGTGTGGCTAAGTTATTTTAATTATTCTTGTTATTGGTGATAAGTGGAAACGTAAACTTAAAAATATAGCAACTACCATTAAGCAGGCACACAAAATGAATTTCCTATTTTTGTTATTAAAATATATCCTTATATAAAAGGAAGCAAAATGCTGATTTATATGAGATTCATGTTGAGAATTAAATATGGAGACGAAAAAACTTTTAGAAAGAATAAGTTTCCAAAGTAAATTTTCTCAAGTGAGAGACAGCAGCTCTATGTATGATGTAAAAATTAACTAAATTCCGAAATACATCAGGGAGTAATTGACAGTAAAATTGTCATAAATTTTTGAAATAAGTTTAGTCAATATTTACCTAAATTATTGCTCTGTAGTTATGGATAGAGCTTCCATCTATACGAGGGATAAAATGAGCGATAAATTATCAGAATGGAAAGAAAAAAATTAGAGATATTTTGGTGTCCAACTTACCGAAAAATTGTGGGTATGCGCCGACCCTTTTAAAGAGGTAAAAAAAAGAGTATATTCCTTTATGTCAAGACTCCTTATTGCAGAGGTACTGATAACTGATAACTGATAACTGATAACTGATAACTGAAATGAATCACCCAAGCACAACTTAATCGAAATTATTTGGAAATTTATTAACTATGAGTGAATTAAAGTTGATGAAACTCGAAAACTGTCCAAGCTTTCTTAACTATCTCAAAAAAAGTGCTAGACAAAGATTGTCAAAAATGTGTAATTAATTTTGCGTAGGTGCTTACTACTTTTGAGTTACGGAATATCTTTTTGTGTAACTCCGTAGGATAAACAACGGAATATTAATAATTAACCTTTTTCCTTTTCTCCTAGATAACTAAATGCCTTTTTACCGATAAATTGTGGTCTAAAACCTCCTCTTTTAAGAGGATAAAAAAAGAGAATATTCCTGATGTCAAGCCTCCTTATTACAGAGGTACTGATAACTGATAACTGAAATGACTTCTGCTATAAAAGTAAATAAATTTAACTGTGTAGAAGCTTAAATAGATGAACATAAATAAACGCAATATTAGAAGGCGGATTTTTAGAACTCTATAGCGCTGAATTCAAAGCTTTCAGTTAAACCTGCCCCGACAATTTTTTTAACGTTTAATTAGACCTATCTACTTACAAGTTGAAATTTGATTACTTCCACTAATTTTGATGAATAAACTTAACTGATTTTCTCTACTGAATTCTGATTGATAAATAAATTTCCGGGTTACTACAATAAACTCTTGTAATAGACAAGTAAACTCTATGGTTGACTCAGGTAGTCAATTTTTCTCCTCCACAGAAATAACGGTAGTGCATCTGTACTTAAATAGAATAGGAAAAACAACGGAATATCAATCATTAACCTCCTTCCTTCTCTCCTAGATAACTAAACGTCTTTTACCTTTTTACTTCTGGGATAAAAGCAATAAAATTTATTAAATTTAACTGCGTAGAAGCTGACCAATTGAAATTTGATTACTTCCACTAATTTTGATGAATAAACTTAACTGATTTTCTCTACTGAATTCTGGGTAAATAAATTTATGGGTTACTACAATAAACTCTTGTAATAGACAAGTAAACTCTATGGTTGACTCAGGTAGTCAATTTTTCTCCTCCACAGAAATAAACGGTAGTGCATCTGTACTTAAATAGAATAGGAAAAACAACGGAATATCAATCATTAACCTCCTTCCTTCTCTCCTAGATAACTAAACGTCTTTTACCTTTTTACTTCTGGGATAAAAGCAATAAAATTTATTAAATTTAACTGCGTAGAAGCTGACCAATTGAAATTTGATTACTTCCACTAATTTTGATGAATAAACTTAACTGATTTTCTCTACTGAATTCTGGGTAAATAAATTTATGGGTTACTACAATAAACTCTTGTAATAGACAAGTAAACTCTATGGTTGACTCAGGTAGTCAATTTCTCTCCTCCACAGAAATAAACGGTAGTGCATCTGTACTTAAATAGAATAGGAAAAACAACGGAATATCAATTTATTAAATTTAACTGCGTAGAAGCTTACTAATTGAAATTTGATTACTTCCACTAATTTTGATGAATAAACTTAACTGATTTTCTCTACTGAATTCTGATTGATAAATAAATTTATGGGTTACTACAATAAACTCTTGTAATAGACAAGTAAACTCTATGGTTGACTCAGGTAGTCAATTTTTCTCCTCCACAGAAATAAACGGTAGTGCATCTGTACTTAAATAGAATAGGAGAAACAACGGAATATCAATCATTAACCTCCTTCCTTCTCTCCTAGATAACTAATATCATGTCCAGATAAGAGCGTGATAAAAAAACTTTCTCTTTTTCCTCCTCTTGATTCTTTCTTGCTTTTTTATTCTTGCTTTTTTATTCTTGCTTCTTTCTTCCCTCCTGAGTACTGACTCCTGAGGACTGACTCCTCCATCATTATTCTGATTGGTAAATAAATTTCCCGGTTAGTACAATAAACTCTTGTAATAGACAAGTAGACTCTATGGTTAACTCAGGTAATCAATTTTTCTCCTCTACAGAAATAAAACACTGCACCTGTACTTAAATAGAATCTGTTCCAATAAAAACTAATATATATATATAGATAAAATAGGCAAAATATGCGTATTTCTAAAACAGCAGTCTTAACCCTTGCTGCTCTCAGTTCCCAAAATTTAACTGCTGAAGCAAAAGCTAATCCTAATATTAATTCCTACCCTCAGATAAATGTACCAGAAACTAGCAATTTTACTGACTCTACTAATATTAGTAGTTTGCCATCTACTCAATTAATTAGTCCTCCAGAAATTTTACTTAGTCAAGCTCCTAACACTCCTAAATTTATAACTGCTTTATCGACTCCGAATATAGCTCAAATTAGAGAAGTTTTAAATGAGAGTTGGCTGGGAAAAATAGCAGAATTTACTACTAAAAATAGTTCTCAACTCCCACAGGTTACTTCTCAAATTGCTTTACAAACAGAGGGAGAAGATGAACCTAGTCTCAACCTCAATTCTACTATCACTATATTGAATACTTTATTATTAGTTGCAACTTTATTTCCTCCTGTAACTATTAGCTTTTTTTGGTTAGTCAGAAGGTTGATAATTAAAGAATTGATTAGCCAAGTTAATCAGCGGTTAAAAAAGATCGGTGAATTAGAATTAAATTTGAATCAATCTCAAACATTAGTTACAGAATTAGAAAATCATATAGTCGCTGCAAAAAAGTCTATTGAGTTCATTAGTCAAGAAGCGAAAAATTCAAAATCTTCCGTTGAACAAATAGAAACTTTTAAGTCTCAGTTTTTGATGCAGCTACAAATGATTATTTCTGACACTCAAGAAGCAAAACATCAGGCTATTCAAGACATTAACTCTTCTGTAAATTCAGAAGCTAAATATATTGAAAATACTCAGAAATCAAAATATTTTGACAAAGAAATTACTACGGTCGCTGATGATTATTTGAAACAAGGGGAAAAACTGTTTTCTGAGGGTAAGTATAATCGAGCTTTAGCAATTTTTGAAAAAGCTATTTCTCTGAATTATGATTTAAGTCAAGCTTGGTTTAATCGCGGTAATGTCTTTGTAAAATTGCAGCGCTATCCTGAAGCATTGACTTCTTACGATAAAGCTCTTTCTCTTGATTATGATAAATTTGAATATTGGTTTAATCGTGGCAATGTTTTGGTAAGAATGCAAAGTTACACTGAGGCATTAGATTCTTATGATAAAGCTCTTTCTTTTCAGCCAGATAATGTAACTATTTGGCTAAATAAAGGTATTTTACTCAGAAAATTACAACAATATAATGAAGCACTTATTGCTTATGAACAAGCTCTTTTAATTCAGCCTAAAAATGTTGATATTTTACATAACTTAGGCGCTCTACTTGGAAAACTACAGCGCTATGAAGAGGCGATCGCTACTTTTGAGCGGGCATTAAAAATTCAACCAAATAAATATGAAGCTTGGTATAATCGAGGTAATTTATTGGGGAAATTACAATCTTTTGCTGAAGCAATTGATTCTTATAATCGAGCATTGGAAATTAAGCCAGAAAAATATGAAATTTGGTACAACAAGGGGGCTTTATTATGGCAATTAGAAAGATATGAAGAAGCAGTTAATTCCTACGATAGAGCTATTAAGTTGATGCCAGATGATTATGAAGTTTGGCATAATCGAGGCATGGCTTTAAATGCTTTAGAAAAATATGAAGAAGCAGTTACTTCTTTTGAACAAGCAATTAAAATTAACTCCCAATGTTATCAAGCATTTATGGGTAAAGCAGAAGCATTATTGAAATTGGAAAAGTATGAGGAAGTTCTTAGTTGTTGTAATTATGCTATTTCTATTAAAAATAATTGTTTTGAAGCTTGGGAAAAAAAAGGTATTGTTTTAGAAAAACTCAAACGTTATAAAGAAGCTTTGGTTTGTTACGAGGACGCTCTTGCTATTAATCCAGATGACTCAGAATTTCAGCGTAAATGCAATATATTAATGTCAGAATTACAAGGGGAAAAAGTTTTAATTGGAAAAAATAAACCATTATCACAAGGCAATTTAGATTTAAGTAGTCATCAAGATAAAAAACTTAGTCATAGCAAGAAAGTTCATCCTCTTGCTCTACTAAATGGCAAAAAAGTTAAAACAGATAACTAGATTATGATTTATGGCACAAGGAAGAAGAAAAAAGGAAAAAGGAAGAAGGAAAAATGGCATTGCTGAGTGGTAATGATTTTTAGATTAAGTATCAACGCAAAACATAAGTTTTTCAATTTTACCGAAAAATTGTGGGTATGCGCTTCCCTTTTTAAGGGGATAAAAAGCGGTTGAGGGATGGCGAGGTCTCCTCGCCATATCCAATCAATCAAGAGAAAAGAAAATATTCCAGATTTAAAGTCTCCTTATTGCAGAGGTACTGATAACTGAAATTACCTTCAGCTACTTACCATTACATTTGAGCAACTGCTAGATCAGGATTTGGCCACGGATACACGGATGATTAATTTGCATTGTATGAAGCTCCAAAAAAACGATAAGGCTTTTCCCCTTGCATCTCCAAAAAATTATGATAGTATGTAATCATTAGGTGCAACTCGCCCCTACGCATGACTTTTTATTCAACGCAAAAACAGCATTTCGTTACTGAATACATATAGAAGGGATACTTAGACACCAAAGCACCAGAACAATTATCATCCGGTGAAGCACTCAGATCAAGAAGTGGCGATCGCTATATTCACAAATCCAGAAAACTATCATTTTGTGAAGCTCAAAAAAACGGCAAGGTATTTCCCCTTGCATCCTCAAAAAAATTATGATAGTATGTAATCGTTGGGTGTTGCTCGCCCCTACGCATGACTTTTTATTCAACGCAAAAACAGCATATTCCCACTGAATATATATAAGGGATACTGAGACACCAAAGCACCAGAAAAGTCATCATCCTGTGAAGCATTCAGATAAAGAAGTAGCGATCGCTAAATTTTTCACCTCATCAACAGTATCGATATTATTCATGTAGAAGCGATGTAGCTACCGCACTTGCTCCGCCAACGCTATATTCACAACCAAAGAAAAATCATCATTCTGTGAAGCTCAAAAAAACGGCAAGGTATTTCCCATTGCATCCCCAAAAAAATGGTGATAGTATGTAATCATTGGGTGTCATTCGCCCCTATGTATGACTTTTTATTCAACGCAAAAACAGCATTTCGCCACTAAATACATATAGAAAAGATACTCACACACCAAAGCACCAGAAAAATTATTATCCTGTGAAGCACTCAGATCAAGAAGTGGCGAGAATGGCGAGAGGAAAAATTTTCACCTCATCAACAGTATCGATATTATTCATGTAGAAGCGATGTAGCTACCGCACTTGCTCCGCCAACGCTATATTCACAACCAAAGAAAAATCATCATTCTGTGAAGCTCAAAAAACGGCAAGGGATTTCCCATTGCATCCCCAAAAAAATGGTGATAGTATGTAATCATTAGGTGCAACTCGCCCCTACGCATGACTTTTTATTCAACGCAAAAACAGCATTTCGCCACTAAATACATATAGAAAAGATACTCACACACCAAAACAAAGAAAAATCATCATCCTGGGAAGCACCCTGAGAAATAAGTACCTATCGCCAAATTTGCCTGCCCCATCAACAGTATCAATATTATTCATGTAGAAGCGATGTAGCTACCGCACTTGCTCCGCCAACGCTATTATTCACAAACAAAGAAAAATTATCATTTTGTGAAGCTCAAAAAAACGGCAAGGTATTTCTCCTTGCATCCTCAAAAAAATCGTGATAGTATGTAATCATTGGGTGTTGCTCGCCCCTGTACATGACTTTTTATTCAACAATTGAAGAACATATATTTTGCGTTGATACTTAATCTAAAAATCATTACCACTCAGCAACACCGGAAAAATCTTGCTTCTTTTTTGTGCTATATAAACAGCTATTAGCATTCAGCTTTTTAAGATAATTTCTTCTACATGATAGAGTTTGTTGTAGGTAATATTGATTTTCGTAACATTCCATGAACTCCTTTATGAGGATGATTCACAACTTGAGTAATGTGAAAATTTACAGCAATAGAACAAAGAATATAAGCATCCTCAGCACTCAACCCAACAAAATTTTCTAACCAACTAATCATTTGCTTTAAAGCTAATTCAAAAGCAACATCCAAAGTATTACCAAAACCAAACGAAATAATATCAGTAGATGTTTCTGCCATGGGAAAAATTAATTGTAAATCTTGCCTAACTTTAATCTGAATAGTACCATTCATTGAAGTTTCAATAGCCGTTACATTTATTTCTCCATCCCCCTGTGCAGAATGACCATCACCAATAGAAAATAAACCACCAGGCACAAAAACAGGTAAAAAAATTCGCGAACCAACCTGTAATTCTCGGCAGTCAATATTTCCCCCATAAATACCAGGAGGAATAGATGAACGTTGAGTATTTTCTGTAGCAACTCCGAGAATTCCAAAAAATGGTTGAAGTGGAATTTTTATCCCACTATTAAGAGGAAATTCAGCTATCTTTTTTTCTAAATCTAGTGGAATAAAGTTTAGTCTTGGTTCCGTAAATTGTTCAGGTAATGCACCCCATCCCGGACGAATTGAATTAAATCCTATTGGTAAACTAGGGTAAATATTTTCCAGAATAATTTCCAATACATCTCCTGGTTTAGCATCATTAATATATATTGGTCCGGTTAATAAATGAGGACCAACACTAACTTTTCTTTCTGCTGGTAAATTGTGACAAATTTCTAGAAATTCTGGAGTGAGAAATTCTCTAGGTGCTTTGTCGTAAAGATAATAACCCGTGTAAGTTTCTACATCTATGCGATCGCCAGAATTAACGATTAATGCTGGTTCTAGTTTATGGGAAAAACCTCCTAAATGAACAGTGTTACATCGAGCTTTTAAAATGTGCTTACTCATCTTATTTATTTTTTTTTAATATTTATCGTATATAATACATATCTAAGTAAAATTATTTCAAAATTTTATAAACTCCAGTTAAAATGATTAAAATTATAACTAAAATTAATTAAACTTTTAAATAGTTACAGCCAGGAATTGGTCTTGGTGCAGGGTCATTTCATTCTAGATTTTGGCAATGAATTTATTGATTTTCAGACAGCGAAAGATAAATTTCCTAAAGCTTAAAATAAGGTGGTTTCGTCAATACATAAAATGTCACAGTTTAGAATAAAATAGCCCTGGTATTGGTGTAACCTTACCTCAAGATTGGGTATCTATCAAAAATGAAGCTCTAGTAATTATTGTAGGTTTAACTGGTGTAGGGAAAAGTACAGTCATTAATACATTAACTGAATCAGGATTAAATTTCACTTTACTTCCAAATCGACGCACCCTAACAACAAAATTAATTATTCCTCATATTACAGCAACAAACGAGCAAAATGTTCAAACAATTTGTCGTATAGACCGCTTCAAATATACTCGCCAGTATCAAAAAAGTTTTCCTGGTGGTATGGGTCATATTTTAGCCCAGTTACAAGTTAACCCCTCTTTAATCAATCATCCATTAATTTTTGATGGTTTGCGAGGAAAAAATGAAGTTACTTATGCTGCTAATACTTTGAAAAAAGCTAAATTTATAATTTTGGATGCCCCATTATCAGTTCGCTTAAAACGTCTTTTAACTAGAAATGATGCTTTCGATAGAATCACAAAATATCCAGATGATGAAGTAGTTAATTCCAAAAAAATTATGGGTTTTTCTGATTTTGGTATATCTGAAGCATCCAATTTATTTACCTTTGATGAAGAGCAGGAAATTTTAACTCTACTGGAAAGAGGACTATATAATTCTGTAGATGTTTATGAATGATTAAATATTCTGGTTGAGGAGAGCAGAAATTACAATTCGGAAGCAACAAAAACAGCTTTACAGGCAATTGTCCCTGAGCGAACTTTTCTTTTAGATACTACTAGGTTTTCACCTCAACAAATAACTCAAAAAATTCTTGCTTACTTATTACTTAAAAATTCGAGGGTTTAAGTTTCCTACTATGTAAGCATTTCCTGCGGAATGCTGCGCAAACAGCTATTAGCTATCAGCTATCAGCAACAAGACTCTCTCTTATGTGCATCTCTTATGTGCAAAAATACTTTTTTCCTATATATTCCCTTCCGGAACTGTTCCCTAAAAACGATAAATTTTTGGCTTTATTCATGCATTGAGATGCACCCAAATAAGATTGCTTTGCTAGCTAGTCGAAGCAAAGATTAGGACGTATAAAAAGCCTAAAACTCATACAACGGAAGATTTTCCCTTCTTCCCTCTTCCTTCTTCCCTCTTCCTTCTTCCTTCTGCTTTAACAATAACTTAAATGTTCTTAAATATTCTTAAATACCTTTAACATATAGCATTTTTTTGTGACATAAATTGTAATTAATCATACTAACCATAATTCCTCCAATATGTTTAGCTGAAAATTATAGAATTATGTCTAAACTAAAAAAATGCTATTAAGTAAATTAGCGATAGTTGATTCTACTCTGCGAGAAGGAGAACAATTTTTTAAATCTAACTTTTCTACGAGTGATAAAATTGAAATAGCTAGAGGATTAGATCAATTTGGAGTAGAATACATAGAAGTTACTTCTCCGAGAGCTTCTCCTCAATCCTATCAAGATTGTCAAAAATTAGTCCAATTAGGTTTACAAGCTAAAGTTGTCACCCACATTCGTTGCCATCTAGAAGATGCAAAAATAGCCCTTGATACAGGTGTAGATGGCATGAATCTGTTTATCAGTACTTCACAAATTTTACGTCAATTTGGTCATCGTAAAAGTATTGAAGAAATTATTGATATAGCTACAGAAGTTATCACTTTTATTCATCAAAAAAATCCTCAAGCAGAATTGCGTTTTTCTACTGAAGATTCATTCCGTAGCTCCCTTTCAGATTTACTGCGAGTCTATTTAGCAATTAATAAATTAGGAATAGTCAGTCGTTTTGGAGTAGCTGATACAGTAGGAATAGCCACTCCCCACCAGGTTTATCAACTAATTCAAAAGATGAGACAATGCTTTTGTGAGGATATAGAATTTCACGGTCATAATGATACAGGTTGTGCAATTGCTAATAGTTTTACTGCTTTTGAAGCGGGGGCTACTCATATTGATACAACTGTTTTAGGGATTGGTGAGCGTAATGGTATTACTCCTTTAGCTGGATTAATTGCTCGTCTTTATACCCTCGAACCAGAAGCTTTAAATAATAAATATTATCTGCCTTATCTTCATAAATTAAATCAATTAGTAGCGGAAAAAATTGAACTTTCTATTCCTTTTAATCATTGTATTGTAGGAGAAGCAGCTTTTAATCATAAAGCAGGAGTTCACACTAAAGCAGTTCTCAATAATTCTAGAACTTATGAAGCAATAAATCCCGCTGATTTTGATTTGAATCGGTCAATTTTAATTAATCATAAACTTACAGGTAAAAATAGTATTGCCCATCGTGCTCTTCAACTCGGTCTGAATTTAGACAACTTCCAAATTCAAGCTATTACTCAAACAATTAAAAATTTAGCCGACCGACAAAAAATGACCTTAGAAAATGTGGATAAAATTTTGTTATCATCCCAAAAAAATATGTAAGCATTCAACAGTCAGTTATCAGTTATCAGTTATTAACTTATTATCTTATTATCTTAGAAGGATAATTCAAAATGATGTTTATGGAGCATTCCGCACCGAAAGAAAAAGGTAACAAGCTAATCTTAGTAAGTCCTTTACATTCATGCATCTGGCAAGCGCAGCATGACAAACGGAAACGCTGTTTGCGGAGCATTCCGTAGGAAATGTTAATAGCTGAGTGCTTAGAAAAATATTGGTTAAATTTTTTTAGCATTACTGCCAAATTTACTACAACATTAATATATTCCTTTGTTCCCAGAGAATAAAGACGCCACTAAAAAGTACAAAAACAATTACTAGCTGAGGGAACAATTGCAGACTAATTTTTTCTAATACTAAATTACCCAACCAATTACCAGGAAAAGCAGCTATTCCTATGAGTATCCCATATCCAAACAAAGGCAAAGTTAAAGTACCAAAAATGGCGTAGGCGATCGCTTTAACAATATGAACTACCATTCAGTTAACTGCTTGAGTGCCCAATAGTTCCTCTTTTTCCAAGCCAAAATTAAGGTAAAAAGGTGCAAGTATCGGTCCCATACTACCAATAATGCCGGACAAAAAAGAATAAATAAAACCTGCTGGTAAAAAATACCAAGCACGAACAGTAAAAGATTGGTTTTGATTCTTAATAATTAAATTTATCCCAGAAATAACTAGAAATAATCCTACTAAAAAACTCAGCCATCCTACAGAAATTTGGGTCAACATAAAAGCGCCCAAACAAGCACCAACAATAGCACCAGGTAGTTACCAAAAAATAACTGTCCAGTTAATTTTTTGCCGATAAGTAAAAGCACGTTCAGGATTACCAATAATTGCTCCAGTTGTAATAATTGGTGGGATGGCTAAAGCTCCTAAAAATAAACCAATAACTGGCATTAACAGAAATGAACTACCGCCACCTGCTAGGGTATTGACAAACCACCCAACAATACTTGCTAATGCTAACCACAAATAGGTCATATTCTTTGAAAATCTATAAAATTTTACTACTAATTATTTGTGCTGTGTTTTTTGATTTATAAGTTTGACTATTCTACCAATATTAAAGGGAGATTAAATAAGGATTTTTAAGAATATTACAGAAGCTCAAAATCAACTCAAGGAATGATAATTGGATGACTGTTTCATTCCCGATAGAACTCCGTTCCACTCAAGGGAGGAAAAAACAATCCCTTTCCTTCAAAGGTAAATCTCTCCATACCCCCTTATTTATAAGTATTCAATTGACGTGATAGTATGGTAGGTTATTTTTGCCGAAGTAAAAAATTTTCAAATCCTGAAAACAAAATTTTTTTAACTCAGGTAAAGTTTGAATTTAATATTCTGAACCTGACTCCTAAAATGCCATCAATTAATTTACAATTTTGCCATTCATATCTAAGATTTTTGCGGAACTATTTCCGCACTTTAAAAGCCTTAGATCATCGCTAAATTAAAATTTATATTATGGAGAGAGTCCTCTTTCCACATTCTCTGAATATAGGAATTCTGTTTCAGTTGCTGTTCAACAATTAATAATTAATCATTAATAATTAATTATTAATAATTACCTCTCCTTGAAAAGAAGAGGATTGACTCAAAGGAAAGTTTTTTCTTGTTTCTTCTTTAAAGGAGAGGCTTTAAACCTTAATTATTCGGTAAAAATATATTTGAATTTATGGAACACCAGTTCAGGGAATAGGAATCTAAGTGTTAGAGTTTTTATATATCCTTAAATTTTTTACCGAATAATATCATGTCCGCGCTTTATCATTTGTGTAAACCCAAGGGTGAATATCTATAGAAAATTTAAGTTTTTTCAGACTTTTAAGTCTTCTGTTCTAGATAACTAAAGGCTTCTTTCCTCTTCCTTCTTCCTGATCAATCATTTGGAATTGCTATAGAAAAATCTAAGGTTTTAAATTTTCTATACTCATATCAATAATCTTCTCCAGAACCTACCAATAAAAATTTAGTAGTTTCTAGAGAAGGAATTACTAATAAAATTCATTGATTCAAAACTTGATTAACCTTGCTACTTAAGAAAGTAACTATTCATAATATAACCCTTCTATCGGCACACCATCTTCATGTTTGTTTTCCTTTGATTTTCCTGGTAATGACTTACCATCAATACCAATACGATTAACTGGAATTTTTTCTTTTTCTGCGCCTACTCTCAACATGACTAGAGGCTCATCTCCACAACTTTGAAACTTGTAAAAACTACCTCTAGGAACTAATATACCTTGGTTTCTGCTGAACACTCCAACTTCACCATCTTTGCCAAAAAACCTAGCTTTTCCGGCTAAAATTACAAAAGTATGATCCTCTCCAGAATGAGAGTGTAGAACATTTTCTCCCCCTTGAGCGTAACATTTAATTCTCACGCTCATTAAATCAGTTTTGGCGAGGGTATAGTCGCTCCTTCCTTTGCTCAAAAGTTGAGTTTTGAGTTGAAAAGCTTGAAGTTCTGGACTTTAATTATAAATTTTTTCTGTCAATTCTTGATTAGCAACCATCGCAGGTATTTTTTTTACAGAAAACACTAAACATAAACAAAAGTATATTAGCCTAATTCTCTAATAATATTCATTATAAAAATATTAATTTTACTTCGTCCAATTCATCAATTCGAGTCCAAGTAATACCAAATCCGGATATCAAAAGCACGTTTTTCAAATTCTTCTCTAATTCTTCTGCCTTCTGCTCTCTACCTTATTCCTTAGCTTCATAAATAAAGGTTCTTTATCAACCGGATTTAGTATAATTAGGGGTCAAAAAAACAACTCTATTCTCATCCAACTTAATTGTATTAATTATTCAAATTTAAGTCCAAAACTGATTTTCTCAAGAAGGAACAAATTTCTGCATAATTTGTTCGTCATTGAGTAGTTTATCTGTAAAAATAAGCCTGTCTTAGTCGCCTAACAATTTCTCCATGAACCTCACTACGGATGCGGTTACCACGCTGACATTGTTCCAATTTTACATTATCAATAAAAAACTTTACAGCCAGATCTATAGTGCCTTCTCCAGTGCGTCCTATGGTTACATTGTTCATCCAAATTTTGGGATGTTGCCAAGCAGCATAAATTTGAAATCTATCCTCCATCCATTTCCATAACTCTTCACCATAGTTATCTAACTTAGTTTCTAAAAAACTATTATTAGCATTAACAATTTGCTGTAAAAATTTATCCATTCTCGTCTGTAAAAAACCAATTTTTTTTTCCAATTCAATTTTTAACACTTCATTATCTTCCTCAACTAAATCTGGATCTTCCTGCCAATTTTCATACCAACTTCTTAGCAAACTAATCAGAGTATCTTCATCCATATTTTCTGATTCTTTCAAAGATAATAACCTTTTTCCTCTTGGTTTGTCAGAGATGATTTTGAAGCCTACTTTTATAAGTATATCCAAATAGTAACCCTGAATTTCTCTAATTTCTCCTCCATCAAGTCCTTCCATTTCTAGAAACTGAATTTTGCTAATCAAATCTTTCATTGCTTGTTTTATTTCTGCGAGCTTAATTTTTAATTTTTGCTCTGCTATGAAACGCTTATGACCAAACTCTTTCTTTGATAAAAGATTATCTTGTGAATCTAACAATTGATCTTTTACCCTGTAAAAATTTTCTATAGCCACCAACTTTTTATCTATATCTCCTAAAGTATCTGGATGACTCAACACAACTTCTTCAATAATTTTAATAGCTTGATTTGGGTCGCAGTCACCTCTGATTGGGATAATAATTGTATAGTAATAATTTGGAGTCGGACGACTAAAATTAATCAGCTTTTCACTTTCTAAAACTGCGTTAGGAATAAATAAATCGCAATGACTTTCAATCAAATATAAAGTTGTCAACCTAATTCCCACAGATTTAATTACAGCGATAGAGCCATCCTTCAAAGCAACAACATCACCAAATTGAAATGGCGTATCTATCAATAATACCAAACCACTAAAAAAGTTAGATAAAATATCTTTCAGTGCAAAACCAAGTACAAATGTAAGACCGCCAAATGCTACCCATAACCCAGTTAAATCTATTCCTAATGTTTCTATAAATAAAAAGCTTCCTATCAAAAATATAATAATTGGTAGAGTATTTTTAATAATAGGAACTAAGACATCATCCCACTCTACCTCTGTTTTTTCTGCGTACTGACTGAGGTAGTAAGCAACTACCTGAATAAATAATTCACCTACTAAATAAGTGCTGATAACAATAATTGCTGCAGTTAATAATCTTTCAATAAGAGCTAAATATCCTAAAGATCCTAAATTATAAATTGCTATTTTGAGAAAAATCAGGAACAAAATTATCGGCAGAGGAGTTTGTAAAATATTTAGAGTTAAAATTCCTATTTCATTATTAAACCTCCGAAATAAAAACCTAGCCCCATAGAATAGCACTATATATAAAATAAAGGCTAAAACAGTCCAAATTAATAAACCTCCAATCAAATTATTTAGCTCCTCTTTAATCAAGAGAAATAAATTGATTGTTGGAGAGTCTAATAATTGTAAAATTGTCAACATAGTCTAAATTAATTCCTATCCGTTTTTTTCAGTTGAAACTAAACTTTGAAGAAGGAAGAAGGAAGAAGGCAGAAGGGAAAATTGTTTATGGGGTCCATACCCAAAAAAATTTTAAGTACCCCCATTGACGCTGGGGTATTAAACTCGCAAAAGAAAAGATAATTTAAATTGATAAGTTTAACAGCCAATGACCAGAACATCAGGTCTCATATAGAATCCGGGTAATTAGTTATCGTATTGCTAAAAAGTCTGGAGTCAAAATTTCCTACGGAATGCTCCGCAAACAGGAGTCAGGAGGCGTGGAGTAACTTCAGTTATCAGTTATCAGTTGTCAAGAAAGGATTTGAACTGTTAAATTTTTAAATTCGTATTCAAAAAGAAAATCTACTATTTAGAGGAAGTAATTTTGCAATTACTGTATAACCGGATTATATATCAAGCATCCCCTTTCAAGGGGATAAAAAAAGAAAATTAAGTATTTTTTTGCATCTTACTTTAGTAGGAGCGACTGTTAACTGATAACTGAAATTACCGAAAAATTCAGGTATAAAGTCTCTCCATTCATCGAGAAAAAAGCGGTCGAGGGATGGCGAGGTCCCCTCGCCATATCCAATCGACCAAGACAGCGGTCGTTTGCTTCGCAACGCTGACGCGAAACGCGTATCTCGGAACGGAGTTCTATCTTCGCAGCTTCCCGTAGGGTGGAATGGCGAGGAAATCTGCGCCATATCCATGAGACAAAGAGAAGAAAAAAAATCCTTTGCTCCAATCCTCTTAAATTTATAAGAAGAGGTAATTCTAAATTCTAAATTCTAAATTCTAAATTCAAGAATAGGTAATTCTAAATTCTAAATTCTTGCAATTCTCTCCCCCGTGGCCAAACGAGTACCATTAGCAAAATCCCAACCAGAAACCGCCTTCTTTCCTGACAACTGAACCTGCCACAATAACAACCAACCAGCGCCAGTTTGCAGCACTGGTCCCAAACCCTTAATAACTTTCACTACTTCCCCCACACTCCCAGAAACCTCAGACTCAGAAGACCAAACCTTCTCTAACTTCTGTAACTCAGGTGGCAACTCCGACCAATATTCAGCACCCACTGGAACAGTTGCCATTACCTTCAAAGACTGACCCCGAAAACTGGTGACACAGTTAGGAAAAAATCCCCTTACTTGGTTATGAATTTCCAAAGCACTCCTGGACCAGTCAATTTGATAATCAGAATTTTGAATCAGCGGAGCGTAAGTTGCCAAAGAATCATCTTGAGCAATAGGTTCAATTTCCCCTGTCTCCAACTTCAACAAAGTTTCCCACAATAAATTAGCCCCATCCTTTGCCAAAACTTCCGCTACAGATGCAGCATTATCCAATAAACCAATAGGAATAATACTCTTCAACAACATTGGACCCGTATCCATCCCCACATCCATCAACATCGTAGTATTACCTGTTTCCTTCTCACCATGATAAATAGACCACTGAATAGGAGCTGCACCGCGATACTTAGGCAAAATCGAACCATGAGCATTTACACAACCCAACTTAGGCATATCTAACATTTCCGCAGACAAAATCTGTCCATAAGCAACTACCACAAATACATCTGCTTGTGCTTGTCGTAATAAATTGAGAGTTTCAGTATGTTTTTTAACTCGACGGGGTTGCCAAACAGGGATACTGTGAGAAACTGCTAATGACTTAACTGGAGATGGGATGAGTTTATTACCACGTCCCCGTCGCTTATCAGGTTGAGTAACAACTGCCACAACTTCAATTTCTGGCCGAGTTAATAATTTTTCCAGAGTAGGAACAGCAAATTGGGGTGTGCCAAAGAATATTATTTTCATAGAATTATTAAGAAGTCAAAAGTCAAAAGTCAAAAGTCAAAAGTAAGATTTTATAGAGTTACAAAACGAAGTTAGAAGTTATAAGTTATAAGTAAGATTTTATAGAGCTACAAAACGAATGGTATAAAAACATTCTCTATCTTCAACATTACCAAATCCTGATAAATTTTTTCCCTCCTGACTCCTGAGTCCTGTTCATTAATGGATAATGGATAATGGATAATTGATAATTACCTCTGGTTAAAACCGTTACGGAATTGAATATAAGGAATATTTTCTTTTCTCTTGGTCGATTGGATATGGTTAGGAAACCCATCCCTCGACCGCTTTTTCCCCTTAAAAGGGGAGGCTTTAGACCTGAATTATTTAATTATTAATTATTAATTATTAATTATTAATTATTCGGTGAATATGTACCTTAGACATTTACATTTACGACAGTTTCGGAACTATCTAGACCAGAAAGTTAATTTTGATGCTGCCAAAACAATTTTAGTGGGAGATAATGCCCAAGGTAAATCTAATCTACTGGAGTCAGTAGAGTTACTTTCTACTCTCAAATCTCATCGGGTTAGTCGCGATCGCGATTTAATTTTAGATGGCAAACCAGCAGGACAAGTACAAGCTAACTTAGAAAGACAAGTTGGCAATATTGAGTTGACTTTAACTGTACGGAGTCAAGGTAGACGCACTGTAGCAATTAATGGTGAAACTTTACGTCGCCATTTAGACTTTTTAAGCATTCTGAATGTGGTTCAGTTTTCCAGTCTAGATTTAGATTTAGTCAGGGGTGGACCTGAAGTACGCCGTCACTGGTTAGACCGACTATTGGTACAACTCGAACCTGTCTATGCTCACATTCTGCAACAGTACAATCAAGTTTTGCGCCAACGGAATGCTTTGTTAAAACAGATTCGCCAACAGAAAATGGCAGCAGAAACTACTGGTTCCATAAATTCTATTTCTACTCAAGAATTAGCTTTGTGGGATGCTCAGTTGGCAACTACTGGAGCGCGGGTAATTCGCCGAAGACAGCGTGTTTTACAGAGATTAGCGCCATTAGCGAGTGAGTGGCACCGGGCGATCGCTGGAAATATGGAAGTTTTGCAGATGGAATATTTGGCGAATGTGATGGTTGATAGCAAGGAATTGATAATTCAAGATAGTTTGGATGGCGTGCGTCAAGCTTTTTTAGAAAAAATCAAGGTACGGGCGATCGCCGAACAATATCAAGGTACTACAGTAGTAGGTCCTCATCGAGATGATGTAGCTTTTACTATTAATGAGACTCCAGCACGACAATATGCTTCTCAAGGACAGCAGCGCACTTTGGTGTTAGCGTTGAAGTTGGCGGAGTTGCAACTTATTGAGCAGGTTGTAACTGAACCACCGTTGTTGTTATTAGATGATGTGTTAGCAGAATTAGATTTGCATCGACAAAATCAGTTGTTAGAAGCAATTACTGACCGTTTTCAAACTTTGATTACTACTACTCATTTGGGGTGTTTTGATGGTCAGTGGTTAGAAGATACTCAAATTCTTTCGGTGCGATCGGGGCAAATTAGTTATTTCTGGGATTTTTGATTATTTGACCACGATCAAAAGTAATTGATATTTGACAAAAATCAAAAACTGTAGTACCAGAATATTTTGTCGATCGCAGATTCCGCACTTCAATTTGTAACATGAAAATTAGTATAAAATTCTTAGGTTGCTTAGATATTTAGGACTTACGCATGGACAAGAAATCAAGTGAGGGCGTTAGCGGAGCTTGACGTTAGTCAATGCCATTCGCCCCTACAGATGGTGGTTTAACAGTCAATTTGCGTAAGTCCTGATATTTATACTATATAAATTATCATCATTAGATCAAGAGTCAAATCATCAGTTAAATATTAAGCATAAATACTTACTAAATCGTTGACTCCTATTGACCACTATAATTTTCTTCTTACTTTTGACTTTTGACTTTTGACTTTTGACTTACGTGAAACGGTATAGCTACACTAAAATGTCAAATTGAGCTAGACTATACTATGAAATAATCAATAACAAATTAGCTACCATAGCAAATAAAGTTCTATGAAACGTTTTATTTCTCGTGTACTAGCCTTAGTTTTAGTTTGTGTAATAGGTTTGATGGGTTGTTCTAATAATCCCGCAACTTTAAGTGGAAATTATCAAGAAGACACATTAGCTTTAATAAATACCTTAAAAACAGCTATTGAGTTACCAGAAAATACAGAAAGTAAGGCAGAAGCTCAAGCACTAGCACGTCAAATAATTAATGACTATGCCTCTCGCTACCGACGTGATAATTCTGTATCGAATTTACCTTCATTTACTACTATGCGAACTGCTCTTAATTCTTTAGCAGGGCATTATAGTTCTTATCCAAATCGTCCTGTGCCTGAAAAATTGAAGAAACGTTTAGGTCAAGAATTTAGACAAGTAGAACTTGCTTTAAAGCGGGGAGTTTAATAATTAATAATTAATAATTAATAATTAATAATTACCTCTCTTTGAGAGGTTGTCTGAGAAGTCCAATTTGCTACATCAAAGCCCCCTAAATCCCCCAATTTAGGGGGACTTTTAGAAGCCAATTTACTCTTGTCCCCCCCCAAAGTTGGGGGGCTAGGGGGGCAAAATTCAGTATCAAAAACTTTTCAGAATTCCTATGAAAACGGATAGGATTGACTAAAAGAAAAAAAATATTTTTATCCAATCCTTTTATTTATAAGAATAGGTAATTCAAAATTATTGAATATTCTTATGTGTATCTCATTTACCTTCAATATTCTGTAATTTTTCCTACAAAGCAAGGTGAAAAAATAAGCAATTCCTCAGTTTTTTTTGAGTAGCTACATAAATTCGGGTAACAATAATCCGAATTTTTTTTGTCAATTTGAAGATTTAAGAGCTATGGGAATATGCAGATAGCTGAAGACAATAAATTTGAGTCAAAAGAGGCATTAGTTAAGACATTTTTCAATCCTGTTCGTGGAGTGTTTCCGTAGGAAAAAACCTTGCTATTCCCAAAGCCACTATTCCCTACCACATAGTGCTATACAATTTATTTTTAAACTATACTGAAAGACTAGCTATTGACCGAATAGATAATCAACAATTAGGTGTTATTCTATTTATTTATATGAGGAAATAAATTTAATTACTCTTATGAACAAAACTTATACTTCACACAAAAAAATTAAAGCAAAAAAAACCTTATATCGTAGTTTATTAGCTACTTTATTTTGCCTAATAGCAAATCCATTATTTTCGTATCAGCAACCAGCTCAAGCACAAACAGATGCTTATTGTCGTTTGTCACCAGAAGCGATCGCTACAAAAGAAAACTTACGTCAAGCAGTCTTAACTGGAAACAAAGAAGCAGAAAAACAATATCAAGATATCTTGATCCAACACGGTAGAGAAGTAAACAACTGTCGCCTGAGAAACTGGCCAAGAACTCAAGGTTTATGGTTGCGACTGTATCCTTGTGATGCTAGACCAGGAGAAATCGACAGAATACTCGACCATGTAGTTAATAAAGGCTACAATCAAGTTTACATAGAAGCTTTTTATGATGGACAAGTGCTTCTTCCCGCAGCAAATAACCCCACAGTTTGGCCGTCTGTACTGCGCGTACCTGGTTATGAAAATGTCGATCTATTAGCTGAGAGTCTCAAAAAAACAGGCGTTCGTGGTTTGCGAGCTTATGCTTGGGTATTTACCATCAACTTTGGCTATACTTACTCTCAACTACCCAACCGTCAACAAGCTTTAGCTCGCAACGGTAAAGGTCAAACAACCCTTGATGTAATTCCAGACAATACGAGTTTGCACGACCAGTTAGGTGCAAGTCATGCTTTTCATACATTCATTGACCCTTACAGTCCAGAAGCACGTCAAGATTATGCAGTTATGATTAATGAGGTACTCAAACGCCGACCTCAAGGAGTTTTATTCGACTACGTTCGTTATTTGCGTGGAGTTGGGCCAGATTCTGTGGCGGATCAAGTAAAAGATTTATGGGTTTATGGTGAAGCTTCTAAGAAAGCTCTATTACAACGTGCGAAAAATGAAGCAGGAAAGGAATTACTCACAAGATTTTTAGACAAAGGATATGTGACTTCTGGAGATATTTCTACAGTTTCTGACAGGGAAACTCCTAAATGGCAAAATTTCTTTTCACCTGCTACTACCGCATCTGCTACTGGTAGACTACCGAAAGGAGGTTCGGGACGACAAGTTTGGGAATTAAGTGTTGCTCATGCAGCTCAAGGAATACTTGACTTTCTCAAGGTTGCGACTAAACCAGTGGAACAAAAAGGTCTTTCTGCTGGTGCTGTATTTTTTCCTGGTGGTAACAAAAGAGTACGGGATAATGGGTTTGACTCTCGACTCCAACCTTGGGATCAATTTCCTGCTTCCATGGAATGGCATCCCATGTCTTATGGAACTTGTGGCGATCGCAACCCTAGTTGTATTGTTTCAAAAGTACAGAGAGTGGTAAGTATGGCACCGAATGGAGTGGCAATTATTCCGGCGATCGCTGGACTTTGGGGACAACCTTTTACTGGTCGCCCTTCCTTGGAGATCCAAATGCAAGCTATTAGAAGAGCAACTCCTCAGATTAATTCTATTAGTCATTTTTCTTATGGTTGGCAAAATGTGGAAGAAACTCGCGAACGTAAGTCTTGTAGGTTGTGAAAATAGAATTACAGCGCTTCCCGCTGTAATAAGGTACACATATCGCGAGCAAGATGCCAGCACTACAAGGTTTTCACTATTTACCGAAATATTGTGGTTTAAAGCCTCCCCTTTTAAGGGAATAATAAATAAAAATTTTCATCTCTTTGTCAATCCTCTTCTTTTCAAGGAGAGGTAATTCGCGCATTCGCGCATTCGCGCATTCTTGAACTTGTACATCATTTTCCGATTATCCGTAGGGACGTTGTATCCAAGGTCCCGACCTGCTAAATTAAGGGAACACAATTAATTTTCGGCGTTGCTGAATTGAAGTATGAATGTGCGATTGTTTGGGTCTAGTCAAGCCCCCTAAATCGCCGAAAATTGCGGACTTTTAGAGTTTTATTCCCCCCAATTTTGGGGGGCTAGGGGGGCTTGCATCATACCCAGAATCAGCAACGCCTAATTTTCCTTGATATCTCCTTGATAACTGATAACTGATAACTAATAACTGAAAAGATGACTCCAGAAGAATATTTAGCATGGGAAGAACAGCAACCCATAAAATATGAATACATCAATGGGAAAGTTTACGGGATGACTAGAGAAACTTTTCCTCATAATAATATTGTCATCAACTTAGTTTCTGCTCTCAAAAGTCACCTGCAAGGAAAAAACTGTAAAGTCGAAATGACTGATACTAAAGTCGGCATTTCCACCAATAGTCTTTTTTTCTATCCCGATGTAGTTGTAAGGTGCGATCCACGAGACACAAAATCTAGAAATATTATCTATTACCCCTGTTTAATTGTAGAAGTTTTATCATCAAGTACGAAAACATTAGACCGGGGTAAAAAACTCCAACGTTATCGTCAGATAAAAAGTCTCAAAGAATATGTTCTTATTGACTCAGAAAAGATATCTATTGAATGCTATAAACTTAATAAAAAAAACAAATGGGAACTTACTACTTATACTCTTGAGGAAATAGCTGATAGTCAACAGGAATTTTCGGTTCAATTAGAAAGCATTAATTTTGAATTAACTACTTCTTTATTGTACGAAAATGTAGTTTTATCAGAAAAAATAAACATTGAAAAAGACAGAAGAAAAAATCCGAAACAACAAGATTTTTCTTCTCCTCAAGACATTCCATCTCCTAACAGAAAAACTCCTAAAAAACAAACCAGATTAATCAGACGTTTTTCAGATTGGTGGGAAACAACTCCTATTAAGAAGTTTATAGAAGATATAGACTATTTGGCAGTTTTAAATGTTGTTAGTTTGCTTGCCAATATTGCTATTATCTCTAGTTTAGTGACCTGGTTCACGGAGCGTGAAGAACGACAAGAAGAAAAACATTTTGCTACCTGGAGTATTATTAGTGATGGTCAAGGTGATAAATCTGGGGTTGTAAAAACTGCAGTAGAACGATTACACAAAGATGGGTTTTCTTTACTTGGTGTACAACTTGATGGAACTAACCTTGGTCTAGCTAACCTCAGTGAAGCTGACCTCAGTTTAGCTAACCTCAGTAAAGCTGACCTCAGTTTTGCTAACCTCAGTGAAGCTAAATTTATTGCAGCTAACCTCCGTGAAGCTAACCTCCGTGAAGCTGACCTCAGTTTTGCTGACCTCAGTGAAGCTAACCTCAGTGAAGCTGACCTCAGTTTTGCTGACCTCAGTTTTGCTGACCTCAGTTTTGCTAACCTCAGTGAAACTGACCTCCTTTTAGCTAACCTCAGTGAAACTGACCTCACTTTAGCTAACCTCAGTAAAGCTAACCTCAGTAAAGCTAACCTCAGTGAAGCTAACCTCAGTTTAGCTGACCTTAGTGAAACTTACCTTGGTGGAACTTACCTTTTTAATGCAAAAAATCTCAGTAATGCACAAATAAAGTTAGCCTGCAATTGGCAAGCAGCAATTTATGTAAACGCTACATTAGTTGAAGATGAAGGTGAATATAGCATCTCATGGATTCCTGAAGATCAGCAAGCTAACCAAGAGAGAATAAAGGAGATTGAACAAGATAAAGATTCCGACCCGGAAATTCCTCCTGATTGTTCTATATGGGATTCAAGAATTTAGAATTTAGAATTTAGAATTTAGAATTACCTCTCCTTGAAAAGAAGAGGATTGACTAATTATGAAAATTTTTATTTATTATCCCCTTAAAAGGGGAGGCTTTAAACCACAATATTTCGGTAAAGACTAACAAAACTTTCTTGAGAATTAAAAATTAGTAGTCCTGGATAGTAATGGTGTCTGAGAAGATGTAGTTTTTCTGGAAGAAATAAATTAAGTATTCAGTTATAATGTAGGTTGGGTAGAACGAAGTTTTAGGGTCGCTTATTCGTAGGATAAACCCAACAAAACCTTACTTTATATTGTTCAATACAGTTGAGTTAAGGATTTTTTTTGCAGTTTTATAATCTCAAGAGCTACTAATAATTGTTCGATACTTTATAGGTTTTGGTCTTATATCATGTCCGATTGAATACTTATATCAAATCCGCTGGCTTCGGAGTGATATAATTCTATCGTCAGTAGGGGCGAACGGCCGTTCGCCCCTACAAGATTGACTATTTTTCCTTAATGCTGAATTATACTGATGCTACCGGATTTGATATTACACTTTGGAAAAGGTAAGGCAGAAGGAAAGAAAAAGTTAGAAGAGAAAAGGTTTTTTGCTCACTAATTATCCGGACACAATATTATCTGAACCGTATTAGACCATTGTTGGGTTTCGATTCCTCAACCCAACCTACGCTTATTGCACTATTTTTAGATATATCGGTTTACTATTAAAGTGGAAAGATAAAGACAATGATAAAGAAAAGAAAACAAAAATCAAAGGAAAAAAAATTAGAGGAAAGAATAGAAAATCTGAAACAACAAGGTTTTTATTTTCCTCCAAATATTCAATCTCCTAATAAAGAAACTCCTGAAAAACAAACCAGATTAATCAGACGTATTGCAGATTGGTGGGAAACAACTCCTGTTGAAAAGTTTTTAGAAGATATAGAATATCTGTTAAGAAATTCAGCAACTTTAGAAATAATTGGTTTGCTTGCTAATATTGCTCTTATTGTTAGTTTAGTAACCTGGTTAACGGAGTTTGAAGAACGAAAAGAAGCAAAACTTTTTTCTACCTGGACTATTATTAATGATGGTAAAGGCGATCAATCTGGGGTTGTGAGAACTGCAGTAGAACGATTACAGAAAGATGGATTTGATTTATCTGGTCTAGAACTTAATAAAACTAATCTCAGTGACGCGGACCTCAGTGAAGCTGACCTCAGTGGAGCTGACCTCAGTGAAGCTAACTTCAGTAAAGCTAACTTCAGTAAAGCTGACCTCAGTGGAGCGGACCTCAGTAAAGCTAACTTCAGTAAAGCTAATCTCAGTGGAGCTAACCTCAGTGAAGCTGACCTCAGTGGAGCTGACCTCAGTGGAGCTGACCTCGATGGAGCTAACCTCCGTTTAGCTAACCTCAGTGAAGCTAAACTCAGTGGAGCTGACCTCGATGGAGCTAACCTCAGTAGAGCTAACCTCAGTGGAGCTGACCTCAGTGGAGCTGACCTCGATGGAGCTAACCTCAATGGAGCTAACCTCAGTGAAGCTAACCTCAGTGAAGCTAACCTCTATAGAGCTGACCTCGATGGAGCTAACCTCAGTGGAGCTAACCTCCGTGGAGCTAACCTCAGTGAAGCTAACCTCTATAGAGCTGACCTCAGTGGAGCTGACCTCCGTGGAGCTAACCTCAGAGTAGCTAACCTCAGAGTAGCTAACCTCAGTGAAGCTAACCTCAGTGAAGCTAACCTCAGTGGAGCTTACCTCCGTGAAGCTAACTTCTTTGGAGCTTACCTTTTTGATGCAAAAAACCTCAGTAATGCACAAATAAAATTAGCCTGCAATTGGAAAGAAGCAATTTATGTAAACAGTAAAATAGTTGACAACAAATTCATTCCTATGGACAAACAAGCTAACCAAGAGAGAATAAAGGAAATTGAACAAGATAAAGATTCCGATCCTAAAAATCCTCCTGATTGTTCTAAATGAGAATAAAGACTAACAAAACTTTATTAATAACCAAAAATAATGCACACATCTAAATATCTTATTTTACTCTTAATATCTTTACTTTCAGCCTGTACTTTTGAAACATCAAAAATCCCACCAGAAACAGAAACTTCCGACAAAAATTCCACATATATAGTTACTCAAAATAGTAATTCTCAGTTAGTAAAAAATCTGGTAGAAAATTATCTGAACAAAACTCCTGTTGACACTGCAACAACTCTAACTATTCCTCAAGCAAAACAAATTCAAAAGCAATTTATAGCAGAAATCAGTAAAAACTTAGGTCAAGTAGTTGGTTACAAAGCAGGATTAACTAATCCAAATGCTCAACAACGTTTTAATGTTTCTCAGCCTTTACGAGGTGCTTTTCTCGAAAAAATGTTCCTCGAAAGTGGTGCTACAATTCCAGCTAAATTTGGCAGTCGTCCAATAGGCGAAGGTGATTTAATTGTTAGAGTTAGTAGTGCAGAAATTAATAATGCTAAAACTCCTAGAGAAACTTTGAAATATCTTGATGCAGTAATACCATTTATTGAATTAGCAGATTTAGTTTATAATCAAGATTTAAAATTAGATGCACCTGCTCTTTTAGCTATTAATGTTGGGGCAAGAGCGGGAATTTTAGGTAATCCTATTCCTTTAGCCGATACTGATGAATGGGAAAGTCGTTTAAAGAATCTAAACCTCGAAATTTTAGATGAAACTGGTAAAGTATTAGTATCAGGAAATAGCAGTTCTTTATTAGGTAATCCCCTGAATGTTGTTCTCTGGATTAAAAATTCTTTACAAGCAGAAGGTAAACAATTAAAAAAAGGAGATTTACTTTCTTTGGGGAGTATTACAAATTTTTTTACTGTTAAACCAAATACTACTATCCGCGCTCAATATACAGGTTTAACTCCAAATGAAACTGTAGAAATATTGGTGAAATTTGAATAGTAATATAATGTTCGGTTGAATAGTTATGATTAGGGTATAGATGGAAGAGACATTTCAAACCCCTGAGATTGCTTCCTTCCACTACGTTTCAGTCGCAATGACTTTATAGTTAGTGTTTATCCGAACATAATATAATAGCGCTGCGCGTAGGGAACAGGCAATAGGCAACAGGCAACAGGCAACCCACCCCTCGCCCCTCCCCCTCCCAGGAGGGGAATAAATTGCCGTTTGCGCAGCATCTCCGTTGGAATAATATAAGACTTTTAGCTATTGGACAGTTCCTGTAATTTGTAAAGTTGTATGGAACGTCCCTACTCCCTCTTTTGTGGAGATGTCTAGTATTGAAATAATTATAGAATTATAAACAGATACTATATAACCGGATTCTATGTTTAATTAACCGGATTTGATATAATAAGGAGTAAATAACGTAATATTTTTCCTTCTTCCTTCTTCCTTCTTCCTTCTTCCTTCTTCTTCCTTCTTCCTTCTTCCTTCTTCCTTCTTCCTTCTTCCTTCTTCCTTCTTCCTTCTTCTTTCTTCTTTCTTCTTTCTTCTTTCTTCTGCTATAAATAATTTTCTCACCCAACATTTTAGCCTACATAAAATAGTAGTAAGTTGGGTGGAGTAAGGTAAGCTTGCTGAATGAATGTAAACTTTTTAAGCTCATAAATTAGCAATATATCAACATTTATCTATGAACTTTTCGCTTTGTTTTATTATGCCAATAAGCAGTCATAATTTTAGGTTCTGGAAATCCCTGAACACAGACAACTCTCAATCCTCGCAGCACATCTATAAACCTTTTATAAGGAGTTCTGCATAAATTCTTATCAGTCAAAGTATAAGTGACTGCTCCATAACTAAATTGTCTATTACCATAAATTATGGCAACTTTCATCATCGGTAAACTAATAGCACGTTGTTGTTGTCGGCGTTCCAAATGATTAGTATCTTTAGGATTATGTACAGCGCTAATACAACCTAATTTTTGAATATTTTTATCATTTTGAAGCACTAGACTGAGTTGGTGATTCATGTTCATTGTCCTTATTGAGTAAAGTTACTAAGTAAATCACAAGCAAAAAATTAAGCATGGTTTAATTGAATTGATGTCTAGAAATAGACTAATAGTTCAGCACAAAAAAGAGATATGGAACAGCTTGCTTACTAAAAGCTTTTGTGTAGCTATTCCAGACAATGTCCTAGGTAAGTTTTCAGTGGGTTGAGAAATAAATCCCGGTAAAAACCACATAGAATAAATACACTGTTTTATCCTTGACTAGGCAGGAGGATTAATAGATTTTTCTTCCGAAGTAGTTATACCCTTAAAACCAGCTTAACAAAGCCTACAAAATTGGCAAGTTATACTACATTTTGTAATTGCCAAAAATAGGCCACTGGTGCCAATATTTCATCACTTCATTAGGTTGAAACCAAGTTTTCGCGGAGCATGGCATCAGCCGTATCGCCTCTTGAGGAGTAGTGATGATCGACAAAAGGTTGTTGAACCTGAGGCCATATTGACGATTCATTTCCCTACAATAAGCTACCAGTTGGAAGAATTTGTCAGCAAGAGGTTTGATTTGATTAGCAGATTGAAATTCTATAATGCACAGGATGAGGTAGAAACTGGCAACACAGTCTACTCTGCCGGAGTAATACCAGTTTGAAAAAAGAATGCTATAAAAAGTACATCTCTATCGGATATGCGTAAAAAGAGTTTCTCTAGTTCATTTTAGATGGTTATCTCTATCTTTTTCCCTTTTTTTTCAATATTTATCCCTTCTTCCTTCTTGCTTCTTCCTTCTTCCTTATTTCGTACGGACGTTGCATGCAACTATTTGTAGCAAACATTGATCAATTTAGCATAACACTGATATTAATGGAAAACATAGCCTTCTACAAGTTTAATTTCGTGAATATTTTCTAAGAAAGGTCAAAGTTTATGTCAATAAGTTTCGATAGTGGGGGGGACAGGAGATGGGTTTATTTTCTTTTGTATGCCAGGGAATAGGCAACAGGGAACAGCGGTGCTACCCCGCGGGGTGCGACAGACGCACCTGGTAGCGCACCGCTTCTTCCTTACCTTCACGCTTACCGAAAAATTGTGGGTATGCGCCTCCCCTTTTAAGGGGATAATCAGCGGTCGTTTGCGGAGCAGTCCGTTAGGATGGGATGGCTAGGTCAAAGGAGCCATATCCAATCGACTCCTGTGAAGAAAAATTTTCATTAATTTGTCTACCCTCTTTTAAAAGAAGAGGTAATTATTCATTATTCATTATTAATTGTTGAAAATACCAATGCTACCGGACATGATATGAATTCCTTGCAATACAAGGGTTGTGGGAGTTGTGGCTCCCCAAAAATATAAATCCCTGAGAGTCAGATGAAATAAGGGTTTTATATCATGTCCGGCAGCATCGGTCTTGTATAGCAAAGGTAAGGAAGAAGGAAGAGGGAAGAAGGAAGAGGGAAGAGAGAAGAGGAAGAAAGGCTACCCTCGCAAGAAAAAAACCATTATTTCCTGCAGATATTCACCCTTGGGTTTACACAAACGATATAAACGGACATGATATTAGCTAAGTTTACAAATCAACTCTGATGTTTATTTTGCGTATTAATACCAGTTTGAAAAAAGAATGTTATAAATACTGAAAGCTATACTGCTAAATTATTTTAATATCTATTTGACTAAAAGAATAAATTTGATTTCTCCTGACTACTAAAAACACCTTAAGTATATCTAAGAAACATTGATAAAAGTGGTACAATATGATGGTTGTTTGGTTTTTGGATCAATTTTGTTGTGATACTAAATCCGGTTTATAGGGGAGTTTTATTTGAAGGGAAAGGCAACAGCTCTTGTGCCCCAGAAGGTGACAGGCAACAGTAGAAAAAACCTTGTCTCATCTAAGATTCATCATCAATCTATGTTTTAAGCAAGCCTTTCTTTGCTATATAAGTTTTTCAAAGCGGTGCTATGATTAATAATTTCTACGAACATTTAATATTTCAGACTGGCCGTGTACAAACAAACAGTATCAATATTTAGTAGTTTAGTAGTGGCCACAATAACAGCCACTATTCCTTCTATTGCCTATGGGGTTACTTGTCAAGAAACATCTATGATAAATACCTCTATTTATCCTGGTTGTGGAGTCAAATTATTGGCTCAAAATCAATCCGTGAATTCTAACTTAGACAAACTCCTACGCGAGGGAAGAGCGCTAGCGGATGCGGGTAAATACCAAAAAGCTATCACAATATATCAACAGGCAGCACGTTTAGACCCAAAAAATGCACAAATATATTCTGGTATTGCCTATTTAGAAGCACTCCAAGGAAATTTTCAAGCTGCAAGTCAGTTTTATCAACAGGCGATCGCTATTGAGCCTCATAAAGCAGATTTTCAATATGGTTTGGGATATAGTCTGGCTAAGTTAGAAAACTATCAAGCCGCAGTTGAAGCTTATCGTCGTGCTTCTTTACTTGACCGCAATAACGTTAATGCTCATTTAGGATTAGGTGCTGCATTGTTTCGTCTAGAAAGATACAATGAAGCGATCGTTGCATATCAAGTAGCAATTCAGTCTAATTCTAATAATGCTGAAGCTTATGCTTCAATGGGTTTAACATTACTGAAACAGGAACGTTTTCCTGAAGCATTACAAGCACTTCGAGAAGCAGTTAGATTATCGCCGAGAGATGCAGGAGTGCAAATCAAGTTAGGAACTGCTTTATTATCTATTGGAGATATTAATGGTGGTTTAGCTGCTCTAGAAGTAGCTTCTCGTCTAGGACCTCGAAATGGAGAGATTCAGTTTCAAATTGCGGAAATTTATCAAGCACAAAATAATCCCCAAGCTGCCTTGAAATTTTATCAAAGAGCTGCTTATGCTAATCCCGATTTAGTAGAAGCTAGGTTTGCAGCAGCAGAGATACTTTTAGAAAGTCAGGATTATTTACAAGCAATAATTATGTATCGGCAAGTAATTAAGAAAAATCCCGAGAATGCAGATGCTCATTATAAAATGGGGTTAGCTCTTCACCGTCGAGAGCGCGATCGAGAAGCCAGAAAGTCTTTTGAAACGGCATTAAAATTGTTTGAGAAGCAGAATAATTTTGAAGGTAAAGAAAAAGTGGAAACTATTATGATGGAATTGGAAGATTAAATTGAGGAGTCAGGAGTCAGGAGTCAGGAGTCAGGAGTCAGGAGTCAGGAGTCAGGAGGGAAGAAAGAAGAAGCAAAGAGTAGTAGTTTTTTGTTCGCGCTCTTATCCGGACAAGATATCATACCTCTTTTCACCAACGCTGATAATATAAGCTCTGGAAGAAGGATGATGGCAGAAGGAAAAAGATAATAAACAGGACTTATATCATGTCCGGTTGAACAGTGATAAATAAATAACTACGGAGTCCTCAGGAGTCAACCCACCCCTCGCCCCTCCCCCTCCCAGGAGGGGAAGTCAGGAGTCAGGAGGGAAGAAAGAAGAACAACAGGAGAAGAAGGAGAAAGTTTTTTTATAACTAATTATCCGGACATGATATTACCCATGCAACTCCCTTGAAAACGCCATATGTAGGGGCGAATGGCATTTGCGTTCCGCAGAGCTGCCGAATTGCGCCCTCACTCAATTTAGTGTCCGTGCGTAAGTCCTGATAAATAGAATATTTACAGCGGATTCCACTAAGCGTGAGGTACACCCATCGCGGGCAAGATGCCCGCACTTGCATTCATTTAATTGTTAATTTCTGTACTTTATGTACTTGGAATCTGCTGTAAATCTAAAATAACCTCTTCCCTCTTCTAACTTTAGATATCCTTTTCCTCTCGAATAAATTTTAGAAAAAATTTGATATTAAAGATTTCAAAAAATATTTCTTTTTCCATGTTCCCTATTCATTTTTCTCGATCAATATTTCAAATTAATATAAGTTCGATCTAAAAATTCAAATTGTCTAATTCTTGCCACAAAGTATTCATAAATTCCTCAGTATCTTTTAAATCCATCTTACCTAAAGCTTCCCACTCTTCAGCACTATAATTATTGTCAATTATCATCACATCCTGAGTACAATAAGGCAAATTAGATGGTTTTTCCATCAGCTCGCGAGCCATATTTTCTGCAGCTTTACCAGGATTTTCCCCAGTAATTTTTGTTGCCAAACAAAACTTTAATAATTTTGCCAAGTTACTATCAGGAGAAACTAACATGAGAAAAGCCATATTTTTTGCTAGTAAGTGCTTTTGTGATTCCATAAATTTTCTGCTTATTTTTAGTTAATTTTAATCTGGTTGAATTTTAACATTTGTTGGGAATCTCAAAAATTATTAAATTAAATGTTTAAGTTGCTCTTTTTCTTTTGGGTTTAATACCCAGTCTACACGATATTTACAATAGGTGGAGCTTGAATTCCCATCCACTTTTTCCTTCTTCCTTCTTCCTTCTTCCTTCTTCCTTCTTCAATTATGCTTTGAACCATCTGGCATAATTGCATCTTTTAAATAAGCATTAGAAAGTTCAGCAACACTTACTTTTGCATCTTTGAGATTCGCACCAACTAAATAAGTTTCAATAAGTTTTGCCCCACTCAAAGTTGCCCCACTCAGATTAACACCGCTCATATTAGCATTACTCAAATCAGCACAAACTAGATTAGCATTACTCAAATTAGCACTACTCAAATTAGCATTACTCAAATTGCTAAAACTGAGATTTGTATCAATTAAACTACTGCTTGATAGTTTAGCGTTACTCAGGTTAGCATAACTTAAATTTGCTTGTTTAAGATTAGCATTATCTAGGCAAGAACCACTCAAATTTGCTTCATTCAGATTTGCTTTTTTCAAATCAATACTTGCCAAATATGCACCTGGTGCTTGTAGAGTTCTCAGAGAAACACTATCTTTATTCAAATCCTGAATTGCCATAAATCTCGCCTGACTATCTTTGATACCTTTAGCTGCATCTATTACGCTCCAAGCTTGATAGTGAAATTCTTTTTTTCGGTCGGGAGCTTCTTTGACAAAAAGGACTACAGCAATAATCAAACTAATAGTATCAGCAGAATCTAATGTTTTAGAAAAAATAGAATCTTCACCGACTAAATTCACCGCTATAATTGCAATAATTACAGCAACAATTACTACATATATTTTTGGCAATTCCCAGAAAATATTAATAATTTGTGTAAATAATTTTTTCAGTTTTGCTATTGCTTCTTCAGCAGAATATTCTTTGTCTGACTGTTCTTTTTTTGCTTAGTTTTGGTTGTTATTTTTTGTTTAGTCGTTGGAGGAGAAAGAGATTTTTTTTCTTGTTCAGAAGTGGGTTGTGTCGTTGTTTCTTCTACTTGTTTGGAAAGTGGTGTTGGTGTTTTTATATAACCTGCTCCTTCAAACATGAATTTAGTAATCTGACCGAGTGCATATACCCAAGCAGTCTTAACTTCGGGAGTCCAATCTTCCTGGAGATACTGTTTTAAAGTTTTCAGTATAGTTTTTCCTACTAAGGGATAATGTTGTTTGAGAGTCCCATAATTAACGTGACGAGCACCGAGGTCGCGTAATACTTTTGCTAAAACCTCTGGTTGGCGCAGACTTTCTACTACTAACACTAAGGAATTAAGCAACTTTTTTTGTTGATCTTCCATATCGGTATTAGCAAATAGTGGTTTTGCTTCTGGATATGCTGCAAATAGATTTTCATAGAAACTGGCAGCAAATTCTGCACCACAGGGTTTAATTTTTTCAAAGCTGTTTTCGATAACTTCTACCTGTAATTCAGAAGATGATTTTGTTAATGGTGCTTTCTCTAGATTGATTTCTATTTTTGGTTGCGAGGTAGTTTCAACTTCTGTGTTTGAAGTTTCTGGAGAATACCCTGCACCTTCAAACATCAGTTGCACAATTTGTTCGTAAGCAAATACCCACGCATTCTTGAGTTCTGAATTCCAATCTTGC
>NZ_JAAHGO010000016.1:93396-153219 GCF_010672455.1 Okeania sp. SIO2C9
TTGCGAGGTAGTTTCAACTTCTGTGTTTGAAGTTTCTGGAGAATACCCTGCACCTTCAAACATCAGTTGCACAATTTGTTCGTAAGCAAATACCCACGCATTCTTGAGTTCTGAATTCCAATCTTGCTGAAGATACTGTTCTAAAGTCTTCAAAAATGCTTCCCCAACTAGAGAATAATGTTGCGGAAGAGTTCCATAATTAATATGACGGGCACCAAGAGCGCGCAACACCTGTGCTAAAACCTCTGGTTGGCGCAGACTTTCGACTACTAACACTAAGGAATTAAGCAACTTTTTTTCTTGCTGTTGTATATCAGTATTCGCAAATAGTGGTTTTGCCTCTGGGTATGCTGCAAATAGATTTTCATAGAAACTGGCAGCAAATTCTGCTCCACGGGGTTTGATTTTTTCAAAGCTGGTTTCAATGAGTTTTATTGGGGAAGTGGGGGTTGGTTGTGGGGGTGGAGTTGGTATAGCTTGAACTTCGGTTTCGGTGTTCTTGATGTGGGGGTTTTCCTTGGTCTGGGTTTCAGTTTCTGTAGTCTCAGTAGTGGGCGATCGCTCCTTCTCCGGTGGATAGTTTGCACCTTGCAACATCAATTTTGCCATCCCACGATAAGCATATATCCAAGCTGCTTTTACTTCTGGGGTCCAATATTCCCCAAGATACTGCTTTAATGTTTTTAGTAGTGCTTTACCTACAAGGGGATAATGTTGTTGTAGCACCCCATAATTAATGTGGCGAGTTCCCAATGCTTGCACGACTTCTTTTAGTATCTCTGGATGACGCAAATTTTCGACTATCAGTATTAAAGCATCAAGCAATTTTTTTTGTTGCTTTTGTATGTCAGTATTAGCAAATAGTGGTTTAACTTCTGGATATTCTGCAAATAAGTTTTCGTAGAAACTGGCGGCAAATTCATTAGCATCAAGTTTAATTTTCTCAAAACTTTTTTCTATAATTTCAATTTTTGATTGCATTTTTTATGTAAAATTTATATATTAACTATTAGACATCTCCAAAAATAAAAAATAAAATCAATTATCGTACAGAAATTATCAGTTCTTTCCCCTCCTGGGGGGGGAGGGGTAGGTTCCCTATTCCCTATTCCCTCTTTTCTGGAGATGTCTATTGATTATTATAGATAATTGTTTTCAGTATCAAATCACACATTAACTTGTGATGGTTCTGCCAGAAATTAAGAATAGCTTGAAAGAGAAAAATAGAAATCTCCAGAAACTACACATAATAGATCATTTTTTATGTCTTTTTTTATAAATTTTCTTCCTTATTCCCAGATAAGCTGTTGTCTACTTTTGCAAAAAGTCTATTCTTTTTCAGAGATGTCTAATGTAGATAAAAAAAAGATAAAAAAGATTTAATTGTTACTTTTGTAACAGCTATATTATTTTACAGTTAAAAACTGTAAAGTGTTGTAACAATTACGATTTTGATCGTAATAAATTTTACTCTAGTTTGACAGTTGGTCTAACCTATAAATTACTATGGTTTGACAATACGTCTAACTTATTAATTTGAGGTAATGCAACGAGGTAAAAATGATGAATAATTTGCAAAAATATAGTATCCGATGCACACTCACTTTCGGCGACATTTATGGCCAAATTATTGTTTGGTTAATAGTGGTATTCTTGAGCATAGCTGGAGGAGTTGCCCTTTGGACTAGCAGTAGCCAAGTTTATGCTCTAGGAGCTATTGCTTTAATCGTGGTTTTGTCTCTACCCTTCCTACTTTTTGCTTTTGTAACTACCCTATTAAATCATATTGAAGTACTTTCAGCAGAACCTAACGAAGAAGAAGAGTCTCAAACGTCAATGTCTGGTCAGCAAGCAGCAACTTCTCTAGGCTAAATGTTTTGACTTTGGTAAGCATTTCCTACGGAATGCTGCGCAAACAGCGGTCAGCGGTCAGCTATCAGCTAGTTTCCTATGGTCAGAACTGCGTTATCAGCTTTATTACTTTTAGTGGACAATTTAAGCTTGTTGTTCTTGTGCTTCAATTCTTTGTTCAAAAATGTAGTAGAAGTTAAGCAAATACTTGGTTCATTCATTAAAAAGCTAAGAGCTGACTGCTAATAGCTGTGAGCTTCCGCATTCGGTCAGGAAATGCTTACTGACTTTGAATTGAGCAACACCGAAAACTAAAGTTCTCATTTAATTCGAGGCACTTAAAAAATAAAAAACCTGCCTGCTTAATGAAACAGGTGGGTTTTTTATCTCAGAAAAAGTACTAATAACTGGGCGTTGCTGATTCTAGGTATGATGCAAGCCCCCCTAACCCCCCAATGCGTGGGGGGAATAAAACTCTAAAAGTCCCCCAATGCGCGGGGGATGCGCGGGGGCTTGACTAGAACCAAACAGCGCATTCATACTTTAATTCCGCAACGCCAATAACTGATAAATGAAATGACCTGTCCGAAAATGATATAAATACCTTTTTTTGACATACTCCCGACGTTGTGCTTGAGCGACAACGCGGGATTCTTCAACCCGCACGCGGAGTTGCAGTTTATACAGAGGTGATGCCCTCCCCCTGTGTTCTTATATTATAACATAGTCGCTTTCCCATACGACGTTCCCGACGAGGAGAACGCGGGACTTCTCGCTATTTTTTGTTAAATTAGACATCTCTAATGATAAATAAAAAATAAAATCAATTATGGAACTAGATATATAAATTATTTCCCCCTACTCTGTACGGACGTTGCATGCAACGTCCCTACTACTCCCTACTCCCTTTTTTCTGGAGATATCTATTTGGTATAAAATAATAAAAGCATAAAACTATTAGATATTTACTTAATGTTAGAACACGACGTAATCATAGTAGGTGGCGGTCTAGCAGGTAGCCGCGCTGCGGTAGAAATAGCTCGCAAAAATCCCAGCTTAAATGTGGCAGTTGTTGCCAAAACTCACCCCATTCGTTCCCACTCGGTAGCAGCTCAAGGTGGAATAGCAGCTTCCCTCCAAAATGTAGATCCTGAAGATAGTTGGAAAGCACATGCTTTTGATACTGTAAAAGGTTCGGACTATCTCGCTGACCAGGATGCAGTAGAAATTTTGGCAAAAGAAGCGCCAGATGTAATTATTGACCTCGAACATTTAGGGGTATTATTTTCTCGGTTGCCAGATGGTCGCATTGCTCAACGTGCTTTCGGCGGTCATTCCCACAACCGCACTTGTTACGCTGCGGATAAAACTGGTCACGCTATTTTGCATGAATTGGTAAATAACCTCCGACGTTATGGGGTGCATATTTATCAGGAATGGTATGTAATGCGCTTGATACTCGAAGATGGTCAGGCAAAAGGTGTGGTTATGTACCATATTCTGGATGGTGAAATTGTTGTCCTGCGAGCAAAGGCAGTAATGTTTGCCACTGGTGGTTATGGTCGAGTATTTAATACCACTTCCAATGATTATGCTTCTACTGGGGACGGTTTAGCAATGGCAGCAATAGCTGGTCTTCCTCTGCAAGATATGGAGTTTGTACAGTTTCATCCTACAGGTTTATATCCAGCAGGAGTTTTGATTTCTGAAGCTGTGCGCGGTGAAGGTGCTTATCTGATTAATAGTGATGGCGATCGCTTTATGAAAAATTATGCTCCTAGTCGCATGGAGTTGGCACCCCGCGATATTACTTCCCGTGCTATTACTTTGGAAATTAGTGCTGGTCGCGGAATTAATATGGATGGTACTGCGGGTGGTCCGTTTGTTTATCTCGATCTGAGTCACATGGGGCGGGAAAAAATTATGAGTCGAGTACCGTTTGCTTGGGAAGAGGCACATCGTCTTGTAGGTATTGATGCGGTGAACGAACCGATGCCAGTACGTCCCACTGCTCATTATTCTATGGGTGGCATTCCTACTAATACTGATGGTAGAGTTTTTGCTAGTGCTGATAGTTTGGTGGATGGGTTGTTTGCTGCAGGTGAATGTGCTTGTGTTTCGGTACATGGGGCGAACCGTTTGGGAAGTAATTCTTTGTTGGAATGTGTGGTATATGGGCGACGGACTGGGGCAGCGATCGCTGATTTTGTAGAAGGTCGAAAGTTACCTGATGTTGAGGAAGAACCTTATATTCAGGAGGCGCGGTCACAAATTCAGGGTTTGTTAGATCGTTCTGGAGAATATAGGATTGATTTTTTACGGCAGCAATTTCAGGATACGATGAGCGAACATTGTGGTGTGTTCCGTTCTCAAGATGTGATGGAGCAGGGGATGAGAAAATTGGAGCAGTTACAGGAGCAGTATCAGGAGGTTTATTTGGATGATAAGGGTAAGTGCTGGAATACGGAGATTATTGAGGCGTTGGAGTTGCAGAGTATTATTGTGGTGGGTGAGACAATTTTAAGTTCGGCGTTGAGTCGTCAGGAAAGTCGCGGTGCTCACAGTCGGGAAGATTTTCCGCAACGAAATGACGAGCAGTTTTTACAGCATACTTTGGCATATTATTCGTTGGCAGGAATTGATATTAATTATAGACCTGTGGCAGTTACAATGTTTGAACCACAGGAACGGAAGTATTAAGTAGGATTTTAGGAGTCAGAAATCAGGAGTCAGGAGTCAGAATGAATGGCTTTAATACCATTTTTTAGAAAGTCTTTTAACCAGACTTACTCTTTGTAAAATTGTTTTTTCAAAATGGTATTACCAATGGATAATTGATAATTGATAATTAGAGATAGTTTTCATTATCCATTGTTTATTGTTCATTGTTCATTATCCATTAATGAATTCTGGCGTTCCTGAATTGAAGTATGAATGCGCGATTGTTTGGTTCTGCTCAAGCCCCCTAAATCCCCCAAAATTGGGGGACTTTTAGAGTTTTATTCCCCCCACGCATTGGGGGGTTAGGGGGGCTTGCATCATACCCATAATCAGCAACGCCTGAATTCTTCTTGCTTCTTCCTTCTTGCTTCTTCCTTATTATTAACAAAAATATTATGACAATTTCAATTGCAGCAGAACCTATTCCTTTGACGATAAATACGAATGGTGTAGCTCTAGTTGCTGGAACACGAGTTACCCTAGATAAAGTTGTTTATGTTTTTCAACAAGGAGCAACAGCAGAAGAAATTTGTTTGGCATATCCATCATTAAATTTAGCAGATGTTTATGCAGTTTTTGTCTATTATTTAAGGCATCAAGAAGAAGTAGAAAAGTATTTGCAGGAACGACAAAAAATAGCACAAGAAGTACGTCGAAAAAATGAGGCTAAATTTCACTCTCAAGGAGTACGCGATCGCTTAATTAATTAAGATTTTTCCCAGCTCTAAAATATCTATAAAAATATGTCACAATACTTATATTATGGCTAGTGACTAAAAAATTAAACCCCTGTTTTGGATTGGGGATTCATATTAAATCCGCTTAATTCAGTATAAAAAAAATTTTCATCTTCATCCAAGAGCAAATGTTTCTAAATTCTCTTCCCTCCTGACTCCTGAGGACTGACTCCTGACTCCTAGATTAACTATCTAATTACACCGATGCTACCGGATTTGATATCATTAAAAAATTTAAGAGAGTTTCCCGAATCTGTAAAAGATGAGATTGGATTTGCTTTGTATTAAGCACAAGTAGGTAGTAAATACATAAGTGTTAAACCTCTCAAAGGTTTAGGTGGAGGGATAATTGAAATAGTAGAATACTTTGATGGAGATACTTATAGAGCTGTTTATACAGTAAAATTAAAAGGTGTTATTTATGTTATTCATGCTTTTCAGAATAAATCAAAAAAAGGGATAAAAACACCTCAAAAAGATATTGAATTAATTAAGCAACGACTAAAAATAGCCCAACAACATTTTGATGAATCGTTGATAAATAATCAAGAGGATAATAATAATGAGTGATGAAATTTTAGTAACTGCAAGTAGTGGCAATGTGTTTGCCGATCTAGGTATTAATAATGCTCAAAAAAGTCTAGCTAAGGCAAAAATTGCTAATCGTATATGTGAACTAATTAATAAACGTCAATTCACTCTTGCTACAGCATCAGAATTATTAGGTATTAGTGAATAAAAAATTTCGAGACTTATCAATGGTCTGTTACCAGAATTTGATTCTGAGCAATTATTTCAGTTTCTCAATTATCTAAATCGAGATATTGAGATCTTAAAATAAGAAACAATTCAGAAATAGAAATTTGATACTAACGTTGGGTGTGACTCTTCCCACCCCCGACAAATTTTCCCAGAAATCAGAAAATACTAATTCAGAAATAGAAATTTGATACTAACGCCGGAGTAGACTCTTCCCACCTCCGATAAATTTTTCCCAGAAATCAGAAAATACTAGGCAAAAACTTCTATTGCGTATTGGGCAATAGAGACAAATCAGAAATAGAAATTTGATACTAACGCCGGAGGTGACTCTTCCCACCTCCGATAAATTTTTCCCAGAAATCAGAAAATACTAGGCAAAAACTTCTATTGCGTATTGGGCAATAGAGACAAATCAGAAATAGAAATTTGATACTAACGCCGGAGGTGACTCTTCCCACCTCCGATAAATTTTTCCCAGAAATCAGAAAATACTAGGCAAAAACTTCTATTGCGTATTGGGCAATAGAGACAAATCAGAAATAGAAATTTGATACTAACGCCGGAGTAGACTCTTCCCACCCCCGATAAATTTTTCCCAGAAATCAGAAAATACTAGGCAAAAACTTCTATTGCGTATTGGGCAATAAAGACAAATCAGAAATAGAAATTTGATACTAACGCCGGAGTAGACTTTTCCCACCCCCGATAAATTTTTCCCAGAAATCAGAAAATACTAGGCAAAAACTTCTATTGCGTATTGGGCAATAAAGACAAATCAGAAATAGAAATTTGATACTAACGCCGGAGTAGACTTTTCCCACCCCCGATAAATTTTTCCCAGAAATCAGAAAATACTAGGCAAAAACTTCTATTGCGTATTGGGCAATAGAGACAAATCAGAAATAGAAATTTGATACTAACGCCAGAGGTGACTCTTCCCACCCCCGATAAATTTTTCCCAGAAATCAGAAAATACTAGGCAAAAACTTCTATTGCGTATTGGGCAATAGAGACAAATCAGAAATAGAAATTTGATACTAACGCCGGAGTAGACTCTTCCCACCCCCGATAAATTTTTCCCAGAAATCAGAAAATACTTAGCAAAAACTTATTCGTATTATTTGAAAATCAGTAGTAAAATCAAATAGTCATTTTTTCTATTACCCAAAAACTCTCCTCTAATTACCTTTCAATATTTTCCATTCCATCAAAAAGTAAAATTTCCGTTCAGACCCCAAAAGTAAATATCATTTATCTATCTATATAAATTAAGATGCTAAAAGCAATTTTGTTTGACCTCGATGGCACCCTAGCAAATACAGACCCTTTGCATTACGAAACCTGGAAAGAAATTTTAAATAATCACGGAGTAATAATTGACCATAATTCTTATAAACAATATATTAGTGGTAGAACTAATCCAGCAATTATTCAAGATTTACTACCACAACTATCAACTACAGAAGCAGAAGAACTAGCAAATTATAAGGAGGAAAGATTTAGAGAAATTGCCTTAAATTTAAAACCAATGACAGGATTATTAGAATTTATTGAATGGGTAGAAAACCAAAAACTTCAGAAAGCAGTTGTGACAAATGCACCTCCAGAAAATGCTGAATTTATGTTAGATGTTTTGCAGCTAACAGATACTTTTCCATTAGTAATATTAGGTGGAGTAATGACTGTAGCAAAACCAGATCCTGCACCTTATAAATTATGTTTAGAAAAATTGGAAATTTCCCCAGAAGAAGCAATTGTTTTTGAAGATTCTCGTTCGGGAATTAAGTCGGCGGTAGGAGCAGGAATTTATACAGTAGGAGTTGCTTCTACCCATGAACCTGAATCTTTATTAGAGGTGGGAGCGAGTATTGTTATTAATGATTTTAGTGATGAAAAATTACATAAACTTTTAGATATTTGGAATATTTCTGGTATGTAGAAATAAGTTTTTAACCTTGTAAATTGGTTTTAGCTTAATAGGGTTTCATATCAAATCCGGTAGCATTAGTATAATTCATAATTAGGGAAAAATAGTCAATATTGTAGAGGCAAACGGCTGTTTTCCCCTACTGACGGTAGAATTATATTACTCCAAAGCCAGCGGATTTTATCTCACATAAGTCAAAAGGAAGTTTAAAAAAACTAAAGTTATGATGGTAAATATAAATCCTTAGTTACATAAAAGCTAAAAATGTTTATTTCCAAGAAGTATTAGTTTATGAAAAGGAGATAAAACAATGACTGGCGAACGTCATTTCAGTTATCAGTTATCAGTTATCAGTACCGACCACTAAAGCTGGAGGCTTGAAATACTGAACTGAATATTCTCTTGGTCGATTGGATATGGCGAGGGGACCTCGCCATCCCTCGACCGCTTTTTCATCCCCTTAAAAGGGGAGACTTTGGACTTCATTTTTTGGTAATATAAAAATTGGAAAAAGAGTATTATTTTTGCTGATTATTGTATCGCCATGCCAAACGTTTCTGGAGTAATCTATGAATAAATCGATAACCTCCTCCAACTCGCTGAAGTAACATTTTTTCCGTGGCATAGTTGAGGAAGCGGGCGTAATTCCAGGGGGCTTTTTTTGTGAGGAAAAAGATAATGCGGAGGATTAAGTGTTGAATAACAGACATCCCAAGTATTATGAACGCAAAAAATGGCAAAAATTTTGACAGAAACAATAATATACCGCTAATTAATTCAAAGTTATTTGATTTTGAAAATAGAACCATAATTACTGAAATAGGAAGTATTATTATTGTCAGAAATATAGCATTTAGTAAACTTCGCCAAATTCCTTCATTGGGATATGTTTTATGGTTGAATTCTTGAGTTTCTAGACCTCCAAAGATTATCAGTATTACAGGACTCATGATAACCAGTATAATTGTTGGGAAAACCAAGAAGAAAATTGGCATTAAATTGAAAAATACAAAGAATATAAACAATCCTAAATTCATCTCATCAGGACCATCCTCAAAAAAAGCTAATAAAAATAACAATGAAAATAAAGAGGATAATATTTGATATCCCAAAAATATTTTATTCTGAAACGCCTTTTTTATCCCCATAAATAATTCTTTTCTATGTATTGTAAATATCTGTTTGATCCTGATTGGTATTAACAAAATTGTTCTGCAAGCTTCTTGGTACTGTTTCCAAGAAAATTTCATTACTTCTGTTGTAGCAGGATTTTCGTAAAAACCATTGTTTTTGTCATCAGTATTAATAGATAATGCTGCAATTACGTTTATAAACGTAACGTGTGTATTTTTAAAGATAAACCAGCTAAAACAGCCATAAACTAGAGCTAAAATCACCTTATAAATTCTTTTATCCCTCTTACTATCCAACCAAATAGGTTCCAACCTCTCAATCAAAAACTCAGTCAATGAATGCTTCTCCAACCCAGACGCCAACCATCCCAACCACTCCAACGTCCTCCCATCACTAGGCATCCCCTTCTCCCCATAAAACCGACTATCAACCCTACGCTCCAACATCCGACACACATAAGCATCCAACAAAAAATCCAACCGCTCATCCCTTCTCAACTCACCCCACCTCCTCAAAGAAACCTCCGCTACAACCACCATACTCAAAAACAACGGCACCCTCACAAACTCCAACAACTCCACATCACCCCTCACCCACTCCCATAACTCACCCTTACCAAACCCCAACAAATAACCCTCCACCTGAGAATCACTCAAAGGCAACAAACAAACCGCCCCATTCAAACACAACCCACCCCCAACAGACTCATACTCCTCCAACCGACTACAAACCACCAAAAACCCAGGACGACACTCCCCCAACAAAAACCTATTTATCGCCTCCACACACAAACCCTGTCGAGACGACTCCAACTCATCCAAACCATCCAACATCGGTAACAACTGCTTACCCTCCACCAACCTTTTACCAATATCCCGACTCACCCCATACTTCCAGCGCAACTCCTCCACCAACCATTCCTCAATAGACTGCTTCTCATCCCTCCAAGAAGACAAATTCAAAAACACAGGTATCCCCAATTCCCCATCCATCTGAGCACGAATCACCAACTCCTGACCCAACTCCAACAACGTCGTTGTCTTCCCAGACCCAGGAGCACCCAATATTAACAACCGACCTCCAACCACAGAGTCATCAAACACATCAATAATATCCGCATCACCAGATAATTTCAGAGTCGGGCGATCGCCTATTTTCACACTCACATCCCAAATACGTTTTACCTGTTGAGGTTGAAACTGTTTCGGAACATTAATTAACACTTCCATTTGATTATGCAAAGACTGACTCAAACGTGCCACTACTTCATATTTAACCGCCTCCAATAAATTCTTCCGGTTACGCAACTGTTGACGAGTCAGTAAATTCTCCAAATTACAGTCAGCACCACCAACTCTACCCCCACTTCTACCCCGTAGTTGACTCCAAGTAGGAGGTGTAACTTTGCCATGATGAACTATTATTGGTAATTGAGTAATTCCTGGTAATTTTTGTTCAATTTCTGGATGTAATTCTTGTAATTTTTGTCTAGCTTGTTCCATGGAAGTATAGACAGAATTATTATTAGTAAAAGAGGTGAGAAAGTATTTAAGAAATAGAGGAGCAACCTGGTCTGGTGTAATTTCTCGCCAGATAATAATAGTAATGCCAATATCTGCTAATTGTTGAGCCAAACCCAAACCATCACAGGAATTAAAAATAGCCAATTGTAAACCTTGTTGTTTAGCAGTAATCAGAGTATTTCTAATTTCTTGGAAGTCTAAATATTCTTGAGAATTTAGATGAATAATACCAGAGTGTTGTTGATGAGTTTGACTGTGACCGGAAAAGATGATTATATCCCAAGGTTCATCCCATAGTTGTGCAAAATCTTGTCGTTTAAGTTCTTGATTTGATTGAGGTAAAAATTTAGGTATAGCTCCTCTTCTTCTAAGTTTTTGAATTAAGTCTTTGTCTTGGGAAATGTTGATACCTGTATTGTCTCCGAGGATGCCTAATATTTTGACTTGCCTGGGTATTTCAGAGATAATATTTGGGGTATTTTTTCCTTCGGAAAAGCTGAGTATAGTTTCGATTATCGAATTTTCTGGTAGGGTTATTTTTCCCCAAGGTAGTTTATGTAATATTTCTGCTGTGTGGGTGTCTGAAATATTTTGAGTGTTGATAATGAGGATGATTTTTTCAGTATTGGGTAAGAGATTTTTAATAGGGGAAAACCAAATGTTAATTTCTTGGCAGAGTCTTTGATAATAATGGAAACATTCGGAGCTAGAAATATTGGTAATTTGGTTTTTTTTAAATCCTGCTCTGGGGGTGGGGGTGAGAGAAATATATTGTTTTTGCCAGTTTTTATATAGGTTGGAAATTTTGGGTGCTGCTATTAAGGTTATAGGAATTTTTGGGGTGTTATTTGATTGGATAGTTAGATGAAAGCCTTCTTGAAAGTTGCCAGAGTTGAAGTAGATTGTGATTTGATTTTCCATGATTTTTTTAAGAAATGAACTGCTTTGATATTGAAAGAAATTAGTAGGTTGGGTTGCGCTACCGCTTAACCCAACAAAACTTCTTGATTATTGTTAGGTTTATCCTCCGGATAAGCTCCGCTAACCTGCCTCAACCTCAGCTACAAAGTCTGCTCCAAAACAAATGGATTTAATATTATTTGGTTTGAAAAAGGCAGAAGGCAGAAGGCAGGAGGCAGGAGGCAGAAGGGAAAATTGCTTACAAATTGCTTCCTCCTTCCTGAAGCTAAACTAGAAAATTTTCAACTATTTCTGCATCATCTAAAATGACTTTTACAGAAAAACATTTACCAGAAATTTCACTAAATTCTAACTGAATTAATTGGTCTGCTTCCCTAGTATCAATGTTGGGTTTATCCTCCGGATAAGCTCCGCTAACCTGCTTCAACCTCAGCTACAAAGTCTGCTCTAAAACAAGTGGATTTAATATTATTTGGTATCAATAGTAGAAGTAGATTATGATTTAGTTTTCCATGTTTTTTTTGGGAAATGAACTGCTTTGATATTGAAAGAAACTAGTAGGTTGGATTAAGGGGTAGCGCCACCCAAAAAAACTTCTTGATTATTGTTGGGTTTATCCTCTGGATAAGCTCCGCTAACCTGCCTCAACCTCAGCTACAAAGTCTGCTCTAAAACAAGTGGATTTGATATTATTTGGTATCAATAGTAGAGGTAGATTGTGATTTGATTTTCCATGTTTTTTTTGGGAAATGAACTGCTTTGATATTGAAAGAAACTAGTAGGTTGGATTAAGGGGTAGCGCCACCCAAAAAAACTTCTTGATTATTGTTGGGTTTATCCTCTGGATAAGCTCCGCTAACCTGCCTCAACCTCAGCTACAAAGTCTGCTCTAAAACAAGTGGATTTGATATTATTTGGTATCAATGTTGGGTTTCCTGCGTCAACCCAACCTACAAATTGCTTCCTCCTTCCTGAAGCTAAACTAGAAAATTTTCAACTATTTCCCCATCATCTAAAATGACTTTTACAGAAAAACATTTACCAGGAATTTCACTAAACTCTAACTGAATTAATTGGTCTGCCACCCTAGATTCTACTTCCTCAATATCTGATTCTAATTCAATTTTTAATCTTAAACCAGGAGGCAAATATTCTTGTTCATCAATAGGATAAACTTGCACTAATACCCCTACTTCCGCATCTAATTCCGGCTGAATAGTAACAACTAAAGCGACTTTTTGCCGATTTAAAAGTAAACCAAAATCTATAATTTTTGCTCTTTTAACCGTATCAACAGAACTACTTTTAGCAAAACCTAACTTTGGGGTTAAAACTGCTTCAGGAGATAACCAAATTGCCTCAAAAATTCCAGCAAACCAATTACCTAAATTAACCAAAGGATTCTGGGGTAAAACTTCCTGTTTATTTTTCTCCAGAAACTTAAATAAATTATCCAGAGGTTGTAATTCTGCCAGAGATATTTTTTCCGGTAAATCATTCTTAACTGCTGGATAAAATCCTAAAATTTCCACCTTATCTAAACTTTGCTGAAATTGCACCGCCACATAACCAATAAAATTTTCAGCTATATCTAAACTGGCATAAAAATCTGTTTCTCCAGGCAAAATAGGCATACAAAATAACTGCCGATTTTCTACTATCAAATCAGTAGCATTGAATAACCCACTCAGAAGCGGATTAAAACTATTAGTCTGTTCTAAATTAGTCTCAAATTCTAACCACTTCAGTAAATGAGAAACAGCAGAAACAGCCAAAATATTTAAGTAAACTTGTTTAGCTATTTCTGGATGAGATTGTTGGGCAGCTAACGCCGATGCTTTTTGATGTATTTTAATATCCAAAGGTACAATAACCGGACGTAATTGAGTGTAATTATTCATGTTCAAGAATTTAGAATTTAGAATGTATAATTTAGAATTAATAATTACCTCTTCTTTAAAATAAGAGGATTGGATCAAAGGATTTTTTTCTCCATGATTTTTCAGTAAATTTATCCTAAAAAATGTTTACTAGACCTGTTGTCAAGAAAGGCAGAGAGCATAAGGCAGAAGGGAATATTGGTTCAAAGGGAACTTGTTTATACCATTTCTCCATAAAGTTGCATTTAATATCAAGACGAGAATAGTCAGTGCAATAAGGTCTGAGCAACAATTATTAAGCGCAGTTTTAGAAAAAATTGGTATTAGCAATTCCTGGATTAAATTGTTGGAAAACTATAGTAAATTTATCCTAAAAATGTTGACTATACCTGTTGCTAAAGTAAAAAATTAAAACAAATTATCCATTTTCTCATGCTTCTCTTTTCTGTTGCCTGTTGCCTGTTGCCTGTTGCCTATTTCTGCAATAAATCTACTGTAATAATCCAAATTATTCTCAATATCCATAACAATTTCCCGTAACAAAGGCAAACATTTACGTTGCCAATGAGCCTTCAAAGTTTGATAATTAATTCCCTGTTCTTTAGCAAAACTTTGCCATGTTTTTTTCGGTTCCGCAGCAACTAAAGTTATCCGCTTACTACTTTTTTTAATAGTTAAACCTTTGCGACCTCTAACAATAACCCAATCTTCCTTAACTGTGATTTTTTCCGCGCGATCGCTCAAATAAAAATATTGCACAATAGCTTGAGCATTACAGTTAGGATAATTTTGTGGATGACAACTACTTAACTTCCCCTCTGGATCTGTTTCGATATACAATTCCAAAATTAAACCCTTGTTTTGAGTAGTTTGACTTTCTTCCTGCTGCATCAAACTATCCAAAGAGTCTAAAGTCAGATAAGTAAAACCATCATCAGATAAATTTTCAATCCATTCTCCCTCATCCTTATCTGGTTGCGTGACATTCAGACTCAGTTCCTGACCATGGCGACAGTATAAGTCAAGAATGTCATATTTGAGAAACCCATTCACCCACCTAACATAATGCTCCCGCAACATCGAAGCAGAAACTTGGTCAATATCTGAGCGATCGAGAAACTGTGCCAAATTTTGTCTGACATCAAATAAAGTATTATTGAGCGCCTCCAAATAATTTGGGTGAGCATCTCTGCGAATACCAGGGAACCGAGGAGTTAGACTTAATAAACTGCCCACTGTTTGCTGATATTTCAGACTTCCGGTCGGATAGTTACAGATTTTTTGTAAGAGTTGTTTAAGTTGTTCGTCCATTACTCTAGACGCCATTTCAGTTATCAGTTATCAGTTATCAGTTATCAGTACCTCTGCGCAGCATTCCGCAGGAAAGTCAGAGGCTTGAAATACTGAACTTTATTTTCTCTTGGTCGATTGGATATGGTTAGGAAACCCATCCATCCCACCCTTCGGGAAGCTGCGCTAACGACCCCTTTTTCATCCCCTTGAGGAGGCTTAAGACCTTATTTTTTGGTTAAAGATAAAAAAGCCTCTGAATATACAGTCGAAAGCTTGTCAAAAAATTATGCCAAAAATAACTTCTAACTTTTGACTTTTGACTTTTGACTTTTGACTTTTGACTTCATTAACTAGCGTTCCTGAAATGTAATGGTAAGTAGCTGAAGGTAAAGCAATGTGCCCTGGCTTATGTACAAATTACAGGAGGTGTCCAATAGCTAAAACTTTACATTATAAGCTTTTTATCCCCCCTGTTGCCTGTTGCCTGTTGCCTGTTGCCTGCGCACGGCGCTATAAAATTGAAAAACTTATGTTTTGCGTTGATACTTAATCTACAGGACTTACCCAGAGACTCTACTTATGGGGAGGGCGAATACCATTCGCCCCTACAGATGGGGAGGGCGAATACCATTCGCCCCTACAGATGGGGAGGGTGAATGCCATTTGCCCCTACAGATGGGGTCTAATTTGATATTTTACGTAAGTCCAGATCTAAAAATTATTACCATTCAACAACGCCAATTATCCAAATTGTCCAAAAATGAACTTAATCAGCAAACTATTTTCCAAAATTAACATCCCTAAAAATATCCGCTTTCGACCCAAAAACCTCCTCTGGGTTTCCCTAATAATATTTGGACTAACCCTCACTCAAATCTACACCTATCTACCAACCGCCACTGCTCAACAACCCTCCTCCTTTTCCCCCAGAGAATTTCGAGGAGTATGGGTAGCATCCGTTGCCAATATTGACTGGCCATCCCAACGAGGTCTATCTGTTGCGCAACAAAAATCAGAATTACTCAACATCCTCAACCGGATGCAAGAACTTAACCTCAATGCTTTAGTCTTGCAAGTTCGACCCAATGGAGACGCTTTGTATGATTCTCCCATCGAACCCTGGAGTGGTTGGTTATCAGGCAAACAGGGAACCCCACCACAACCATATTACGACCCACTAGAATTTGCGATCGCCGAAAGTCATAAACGCAATATCGAACTCCATGCTTGGTTTAACCCATACCGCGCTCAACTTAGTCCCAATGATGGTTCCTTTGCTGGAAATCACATGGCGGTCAAATATCCCCAATATGCTTATAGATACGGCAACAACATTTGGATGGACCCAGGGGCGAAAGTTATTCAAGACCAAACTTTCAACACTATTATGGATGTAGTCCGTCGTTATGACGTTGATGCCATTCACTTTGACGACTATTTCTACCCCTACCCTAAACGGGGACAAGAGTTCCCCGACTACCAAACCTATAACGCATACAAAGCATCTGGCGGTACCCTCTCTTTATCTAACTGGCGACGACAGAATGTGAATAATATGGTGCAACGTCTTTACCAAGGTATTCACGCTGAGAAACCTTATGTAAAATTTGGCATTAGTCCATTTGGCATTTATCGCCCAGGGAACCCTCCTGGTATTGTCGGGTTAGATCAATATGAAAGTTTATATGCTGACGTAAAATTATGGATGGAGCAGGGTTGGGTAGATTATTTAGCACCGCAACTTTATTGGCGAATCGACCCCCCTCAACAAAGTTATCCAGTTTTGTTAAATTGGTGGTTACAACAAAACCCACAACGTCGTCATATTTATGCGGGAAACTATTTAAGTCAGTTGCAAGGTGCGGGTTGGTCAGTATCTGAGTTTGAGAGACAAGTTGCTATTTCTCGTCAGAGAGCAAGTCAACTTTCTTTAGGAAATATCTTTTTTAGTATGAAGATGTTTCGAGATAATTTTGCAGGTGTGAATAATGTGTTCAAAAGTTCAGTTTATCCGACTCCAGCATTACCTCCAGCGATGCCGTGGTTAGATAACCAACCTCCCGCACCACCTACAGGAATACAAGTTAATTCTGATGTTATTAGTTGGAGTGCTGATAATACTGGAGATGTTCGCTCTTGGGCGTTGTATCAGCAAAATGGTAATCAATGGTCACTTGTACAAGTATTAAATTCTGCTACTAATGCGGTGAGAGTTACCCCAGGAACTTATGCTTTACGAGCAGTCGATCGCTTGGCAAATGAAAGTGTAGAAGAAGTGGTAACGGTGCAGTAATTCAGAATTTAGAATTTAGAATTCAGAATTTAGAAGTTGTTTTTGTAACCAGGACTTTGAGCAACCTTACAAATAGAACCTAAATTTTCCTACAGCGCTTTTCAAAATTAGTAGACCGAAAGTAGAGACGTTCTATGCAACGTCCCTACTATTTGTAACCAATATTGATCGAATCTTTGTTATATCAATTAATCATAAAAAACTTTCTTCCCTCCTGACTCCTGAGTCCTGACTCCTCCGTTGTTTATTTATAACTATTCAACCGAACATAACATTAAATATGGCTTTCAGTGATTTTAAGACAATTTCGGATGTACAAAAAAAGTATAGAATTAAATATTCAGAAGAGAATTTAATAATTAGTCAAGAATTATTGCCTTCAGACAGTTTGATCGAAGACTTTGAATTTAACAAAGAAAATATAGACTTGTTTGCTTCAGAAGCATCTCGCAGTGAAATTATAATCTCGCCACTATTGCGTGAAGTTTATAAGAAATATTATCAGAAGTATTCATTTTGGATTCGCAAAAGTATTTCTTACGATGAAATTCTCTCTGGAACACCTGACTATATTTTTTCACGACGTTCTGAACTTGGTAAAACTGTATTAGAAAAGCCTATTGTTATTGTTGTTGAAGCCAATAAAAATGATTTTGAGTATGTTTGGGGGCAATGTCTGGCGGAGTTATTCGCGTCACAGAAAATAAATGATAATTTTTTAAAGGGAGTATATGGAATAGTGACAGATGGTAATTTGTGGCAGTTTGGAAAGCTTGTAGCAGACAATTTTATCAAAGATTCTGGGAATTTCACTATCGATAATTTGCCAAGAGTTTATGGTGCTTTGGAAAAGCTAGTTCAATTAGTAGAAGAGGATGATGAGAAATAGGATAATTTGTAGGGGTTTGGTCCGCAAAACCCTAGAGTTCCCTGTTCCTTATTTTCTCTATTCACTCAAAATATTAATGGTTGTTAAAAAACCAGGTTTCTGCTGATTAACGAAAGCTCATATTCGAGAGTCAAAAACATCTATCAACCAAGGACTGATATTTTGATAATTACCCAAATAAGGGTTTACCAAGACCAGAGCAAGCATCCCCAGTTAACTTAACTAATTTATCTTGTTTCCTATGTGGATTTTCTTCTTTTATAAGAGTATTATATTCATCTTGAAAATTTTGATTCACTGTTTTAAAGTCTATAATATTCAAGAATTGAGACTTTTCATTATCACGTATACCATAAACAAAAAGACAAACAGGTTCTTCATTTCTACTGGCCTGAATAAGTCGTGCAAGAAGCGTTTGAGAATTTCTTTTTGATATGGGTTTGGTAATATCAGGAATTGTGCCTTCGTAGTCTACATTTTTAAGAACACTAATATCTTTCTCTGGAGATACACCTTTATTTAGCATTCGATCCGTAGGTTGATGGTCTGTATAAATCATAGAAGTTTGTTCAGATTTTCCTTTTAATCTCTGAACAAAAAAAGCTCTGAGTCCATCTGTTCCATCTTGTTCAGCAAAATTATAAGATGTTTCTGACCATCCTGTGATTTTGACCAAAACCGACCCCGATTTATAATTGCTAATATCTATTGGAGGATGGATAATTGCTTGAAATTCTACAAAATCAACAACAAATCCTATGATAGAAATCATAATACTAGCAATAGTAGCAACAACAAATACCGTACTATTTCTACGGAAAGATTCAATAAATCTGTGCAAGAAATTTTTTTGATTTGCTTGAGTGTTTTGATTGTTTGGATTTTGTGAAGTAGTCATCAGTTGCACCTAAAGTTTAAATTTGGGCGTTAGTAAATCAAGAGGTAAAAATTTAAAGGTCATCCAAAGCGATCGCCCTGAATACCCGACTAAGAATGTTACCCCTAGCAAAAAATCATCTCTTTAACCGCTAATACCAACAGCTGAGTGTTTGTTCAGGATAAAACAACTAAAAGGCAAGACGCTCATTCTACAAAACTATTCAGGAAAAACAACGTGCATACAGAGCAGTATAAATGCTCAAGGAAAGAGGAATTAATCCGGATAATGTATAGAACCCCTGATCGTATCTTCATAAATTTAGCAAGGAGTCAGGAGACAGGAGACAGGAGACAGGAGACAGGAGACAGGAGACAGGAGGTAAGAGGGAAGAGGGAAGATGTGGGGAGAAATAATACAAAAAGCAAGGAGTCAGGAGACAGGAGGTAAGAGGGAAGAGGGAAGAGGGAAGATGTGGGGAGAAATAATACAAAAAATTCAACACACCAACACCAAGATTTTCGGTCAAAATTGATGCGCGAAAAGACTTGACCACCATAATTATATAGATCTCAAATGGGTTCTATAAGCATTATTCCAAAAATTTAAAATTCTTGGTAGGGGTTTGGTCTCCAAACTCTCTAGTAATATTGTTGGTAGTTTTACATAGTAATGGTATACAGGAATAAGAAATACCAGGAACGGGAGCAAGATGCTCCCACTACTATTCCCTATTACCTCTTTTCTATATATTTATCAACCATGCAAAAAAATCAACTCAAACAAAAACTCAAAAACGGCGAAGTCGTACTCGGTCCTTTTATGAATTGTGCTTACCCTGCATTCATAGAAATTTGTGGTCTAGCAGGATTTGATTTCGCAGTTATCGATCTCGAACACGGACCTCTAAATATTTTAGTTGCAGAAGACCTTTGTCGTGCTGCTGACTGTGTTGGTATTGCACCTATTGTTAGAGTCAGCAAAAATGATGCTGCACAAATTCAACGTGCTCTTGATATTGGTAGTGCGGGTGTACAAGTTCCACAAATAGAAACAATAACCGATGCAGAAATAGTAGTGCAAAGTGCTAAATATAATCCCATTGGTTGCCGTGGTTTATCATTTGGAACTCGCGCTGGAGTTTACACTTCAGCAGGTAGTAATATTACCGATAAATTGAATGCAGAATCTTTAGTTGTTGTTCATGTGGAAGGTACAAAAGGAGTCGAAAATCTGAGAGAAATTGTTACAGTTCCTCATATTGATGTAATTTTTCTCGGTCCTTACGATTTATCTCAATCTTTAGGTATTCCTGGTCAAGTTGATGATATTCGAGTAGTTGAATTAATGCAAAAAGCAGTAGAAATTATTCGGAGTTCTGGAAAAGCTGTTGGTACTTTTACTAATAATTCAGAGACTGCAAAAAAATGGATTGATTGTGGAGTGCAGTATATTGGATTAGGTATAGATGTGAGTATTTTCTTACAAGGTTGTCAAGCTTTGGTCAGAGCTGTAAAAGGTTAATTTTTACTTGGGAAGGAAGAGGGAAGAAGGAAGAAGGAAGAGGGGTGGTGGTGCATAGTAATGGTAGAGAGAGTGTGGGGAGATGGGGAGATGGGGAGATGGGGAGATGGGGAGATGGGGGGATGGGGAGATGGGGAGATGGGGGGATGGGGAGTGTGGGAGAAATTAAAAAATATATATCTTCACCATTACCATGCAGGACTACCGGAAGAGGGAAGAGGAAAAAAGTTAATCTAAGAATGTTATCAATAATTGGAGTGACTAAAAGATTTTACAGGAAATGTCCCTTTGACTATATAGTATAAAAACGATTCATTCTGACTCCTGACTCCTGACTCCTGACTCCTAATAAATAGCCTAGCTATTTTTAGCCAACATTTATTCAATTAGTATTAGACTTGTTGGCGTTGGTAACTTGAGGTATGATGTTTTGTCCGGATAAGAGCGCAAACAAAAAAACTTTCTCCCTCTACTATTCTTTCTTCTTTTTTCTTTCCTCCTGACTCCTGAGTTCTGACTCCTGACTCCTAAATAATTAAGATTAATATCATACACGCCCTTCACCAACGCCACATTTTTTAACAAAAATTAATGCTTTGTATAATACTTAGCAACAGTTCTCAGAAATCTGAGCTATATTAAAAATATAGTTGTATAAAACTAAAATTTTGCTCTATAAAATAGGGATAAATATTTATGCAAAAAGTTTTAGAGTCTATTCATTTAGATTACGCTTTTATGTTTACCTATAAAAAGGTAAATTCTATCAGTATGGAAGGCTTTGAAAAGTTTTTTTCTGACCTTCCAGTTGACCCTTACATGAAAGCAAAATATCGTTATAGAAGACTTTCTCGTTTTATTGTCTCTAGGGAAGAATTAATAAAACAACCTCATGGCTATCTTTTGCAAAGTAAAAATTATAATCCTCTAGCAGGAGACATTAAGAGAGAATTTGCCGAATTAGATGACAGACTTATTGTCTTAGATAACTTTAAAAAAATGATTTTAGCTTTCTGCGATTCCTGCAAACTACATCCAGAAGCAGATATTGGAGTTCATCAAATAAGAACTATTTGTTCGCCTAATAATTCAGGTAATCCAGCACCGGAAGGTATTCATAGAGATGGCACAGATTTTATTGGCATATTTGCAGTAGATCGACATAATATTCAAGGAGGTGCAACCCATCTTTATGCTGCGAAAAAACAAAAACCTGTGTTTAGTAAAATTCTCAATCCCGGGGATTTATTATTGGTAAATGACCATGAATTTTTCCACTTTACAACTCCGATTAAACCTGTAACTGAAGAAGCAGGATATCGGGATGTATTTGTTTTGACTTCTCCAAGTTTGATTCATTGAATAAGAGAGAAATAAGGATTAAAAATAGAGATTTATTCTTTGGATAAGTTGTCTGTATATTTGTTGTGAAATAAGAGGAAATTAAACTTATTATATTGTCATAATTACCTTTTCCCAATAGTATCAATATTCTTTTTATCCACCTTCATTCTAAGGGGATAGGAAATAATAAATCTCACTGTTTAATCCCCCATTAATTAAATTTAATACCCCACCTTCACCTCCTATACATTAATTGGAATGAAAATTTACCGAAAAATTAATAATTCAATAATTCAATAATTCAATAATTCGCGCCTTGAAGCCTCCCCTTTCAAGGGAAAAAAAATAAATTTTTTCGGAGTTGGTCAATCCTCTTCCTTTTAGGGATAGGTAATTATCAATTATCCATTATCAATTATCCATTATTGAAAGCACTTTTTAGGATAGTAAGGTACACTTTAATATTAATATTTACTCCCTGCTCCCTATTGCTCCAGAATTTTGTACCCGATCAACTCCGAAACTGCTGTAACTCTAACTCAATAATTGCTAAAACTCCCGAATTCATCTTCTTGAAAAAGAGGATATTAATACCAAATTTATATAAAGTTGCGTAGGATAATATTTTGATCGGAGTTGACTGTAGAGCGAAATAGACAATATCAGTGAATAAATTTCATAATTCTGTTCAGCCTAACATATAATTGGTATAAACTAAACATTATTTTGATATAACAATCAGAAATTATTTCTAACAAATCTAAGGATATATAAAAACTCTGAAACTTTTACCCCTATTCACTGTTCCCTCACAGGAGTCGGCATTCCCATGGCGAGGAGACCTCGCTCCCGTCCGACCGCTTGCGTCTGTCGCACCCCGCGGGGTCGCACCGCTGTTCCCTAAATTAAAAGATATTTTTACCTACAACTAAAATAGGATTGCTGTATAATTTTTAAAGATGTAAATTTTCTTATGAAATCAAATAAAAATGGAACGATACATACAAATATTAAAATTATTTTGGGGGACTGCGATCGCTGCTGAATTAGAATACCGCTTCAATTTTTTTATAGCAGCAATCAGCAGTTTAGGGAATTTATTAGGTAGCTTATTTGGGTTATTTTTATTTTATAGAACAGGCTATAAATTTGATGCTTGGAATTGGGAAGAAGCTTTAATTGTCTTAGCAATTTTTACTATTTTACAGGGTATATCTGCTATTTTTTTGACTCCAAATCTGAATCGCATTGTCACACACGTACAAGAAGGTACTCTAGATTTTGTACTACTAAAACCTATCAGTAGTCAATTTTGGCTTTCTACTCGTACAGTTTCTCCTTGGGGAATACCAGATGTAATTTTTGGTATTCTGTTATTGGAATATGCTGGTAGTAAATTAGGCTTAGGAATAGATAATTATTTGTTTAGTTTAGTACCCCTAGTCTGTGGGATAATTACTCTTTATAGTCTGTGGTTTATTTTGGGTTCAACAAGTATTTGGTTCGTAAAAATTTACAATGTGACAGAGGTCCTGAAAGGCTTATTAGAAGCAGGAAGATACCCAATGGGAGCCTATCCCAATGCTTATCGTTTCTTTTTTACTTTTCTAGTACCAGTTGCATTTTTAACAACAATTCCAACTCAAGCAATCTTAGGTAGAATTGGAGGAACTTGGATAATAGTTTCTTTTATTTTGGCAAGTGGGTTATTATTTGCTTCTATTGGATTTTGGCGGCTGGCTTTGCGCTACTATACCAGTGCTTCTAGTTAATAAGTAGGTGGGCAAAATTATTTGGATATTTATACTGAGATATATTTTCTGCCCCCTATTCTTTACTTCTAAATGTTAAATTAATGTTGCAGAGGTACTTAATTTAGCTATGGAACCAAATCAACTTTTAAGTGAACTTGAGGAAAGTTTAGAATCTGAAGAGTTACTACAAGAAATAGAACAACAGCAACAGCAGGAAGAACAACTTTCTGAAGAAACAAAATTTTCACAGAAACGTCTAATAATTTTATTGTTATCTATTCTCATGATAGAAGTAGGCATCGTCGTCTATGCTCTACAAGCAAGTCAAAAAATAGTAATTATTTCTCCTGAAGAACAAGCTCTTTTAGAACAACAAAAAGCTGAAAAAGATTTAAAAGATGCTAAAAAACTAAATGTTCAAGGTAAGAATATGGTTAAATATCCACCACTTCCTCTAGCGACTTGGGAAGAAGCAGAAGCAAAGTTACTCGAAGCAATTAAATTATTAGAAGAAATTCCTGATGATACTACTGTTGAAAAAGAGGCGAGTAAACAGCTTCAAACTTACCGCCAAGATTATAATAATCTCCGAGAACAACTTATTGTAGAAAAAACAGCAACTTCTAAGTTAGTTACAGCTAAAAAGTTAGCCACAGAAGCAAGTGTAATTGTGCAAAACCCACCTCATCCACCGGAGGTATGGCAAGAAGCTCAAGCTCAATGGCAAGAAGCTATAGATTTACTGCAAGAAATACCTCAAGATACTTTTGTTGCTGCTGAAGCAGTAGAAAGATTAGATGTCTACCGTATTAACTATAGAGCAGTTAGTAGTAGATTAGCAAGGGAAAAAGAGTCAAACTAATTTGGACTGAATAATTAGTAGTCGGATAGGGTCGCCGTTGCATTGGCGACGTATAGTCAGGAGTTATATCAAATCCGGTAGCATCGGTGTAATTAGATGGTGAGATGGGGAGATGGGGAGATGGGGAGTTAGAGAGATAGGGAGATAGGGAGATGGGGAGATAGGGAGATGGGGAGTGAGAGAAATATAGCAATGAGCTCTGGTATATTTACAAATTGCAGGAAAGGCCAAATAGCTGAAAGTCTTATATTATCGGCAATTTATTCCCCCTGTTGCCTGTTGCCTGTTGCCTGTTGCCTGCGCACAGCGCTATATTTGGTAATGGTTGAAGATGGAAGATTTTTTTATACCGATTTACTGAAAAAAACAACTAAAAAGTCGCCCGCTTATGGGCGAGACTTCAGACCCAATTTTTCGGTGAAGCAAAAATACGAACCCTTTAGGGGATTATATAGGTATTATATCAAATCTGTTTGATTGGACATAAAAAAAATCTCGAATCGTCATAACTGCTAAATCTTTGTGATTCTCTCTCCTCCTCACTTCTAAAGACTTAACTAATCTATAAATGTTTAACCTGATTTGATATTAAACCTCTGCATAAATTAAAATTCAACAATCTTTTTACAAGGATTTAAGTGAATTATCGGAGATGTCTATAGTGAAGCAAAAATACGAACCCTTGAGGAGATTACATAGTATTAAACCTCTGCATAAATTAAAATCTAACAATCTTTTTACAAGGATTTAAGTGAATTATCGGAGATGTCTATAGTGAAGCAAAAATACGAACCCTTGAGGAGATTACATAGTATTAAACCTCTGCATAAATTAAAATCTAACAATCTTTTTACAAGAATTTAAGTGAATTATCGGAGATATCTATTCTATGAATTTCGCAATATTTGATTCCATTGTTGTAACGGATAAAAATTGCTATAATTGACTTGAATAAAATAATTTAGAAAAATTATTGTTTTAGGTACATTAGAGTTCAATTTTTTTGGATCTAAAAAAACAACTAAATAACTAACTAGGAATTGTGCAAAATGTTGGCAGTACAAAATTTTTTGCTAATAGTAGCAGAAATAGGTTTGTTACTCGTGATTTTCGGTGTAATTAATTGGTTAGCTGGAGAAATTTTAAAACAACTAACCAAAGCTGTTTCAAGTAAGAAAATTAGAATTACAATTCAAAATATCGAAAAGAATATCCAGACTGTATTAACCCTGAGTGCTGGATTACTCGGTATACTGATATTAGGATTTAATAGTTGGTTAATATATCAAGGAGAAAATCTACTAGAATACACCAAATCATTTATTAATAGTATTCCCAAAGAATTCTGGGAAAATCTAGGTATGGGAGTAGGCAGAAGTTTGTTTTTGTTACTCTTGGTAGCTATTACCCAACCTTACATCCAACGTTTAATAGATAACCTGTCCGACCGCACCAAAAAATTTCAATATATTACAGCTAACGATGAAAGTATAGAATCTTTCTTTAACTTTCTTAGTCTCAACCTAATTAACATTATTTGGCTGTTGAGTCTAACCTTATGTACTCAATTTATCCAACTACCAGAAGTAATTCCGCAATATATGTATATTGCTCTGAGGATATATATCATTATTGCAGTAGGCATACTTCTGGTCAAAGCCAACATCATAATTATCGACACACTAGATGCTCTGAGCGAAAAATACTCCAGTCCTAACAAACTGCTGCGCTTATATGATAGCCTCCGCCATCTCATCCCCTTGTCAAAACGATGTCTTGAGTATGTAATTTACTTGTCTATGGCAAGTTTGGTGTTTCAGCAACTAGAATTTATTGCCTATCTAGCAACTATTGGACCTAAAGTTATTCAGATCGTCGGCATATTTTATACTAGCCGTGTGATTGAAGAAATAGGCAAACTTTTGGCCAGAAAATTTCTACTTGGTGACGACAAAGAATTAGATGAAATTGACAGAAAGAGACGAGAGACTCTCTTACCATTATTCGAGAGTACCCTCAAATATCTAACCTACGTTGGTGCAATTATTGCTATTCTCAATGTCCTCAACATTGACTCTACTCCTGTACTTGCAAGTGCTGGTATTCTTGGTCTTGGTATTAGCATGGGAGCACAGAGTATTGTTGAAGATTTAGTAGCTGGGTTGTTTAATTTATTTGAAGGCTACTACTTAGTAGGTGATTTTGTGGAAATTGATGATATAAAAGGTTATGTGACAGCGATCGAACTTAAAACTACCCGTATTCGTTTTGAGGATAAAGACTATATTATTCGCAATGGCGAAATTGGTAGTATTGTTAACCATTCCAGATATAGTGAGGCAGTCGTAACAGTTAATGTTGCTTATAATGCTAATCTCGAACACGTTTACAAAGTTATAGAAGCAGTGGGGGAAAAATTAAAGCAAGATAATGAGGATGTTTTAGAAGCGACTGAGGTAAACGGGGTTGAAAAGTTTGATAGATATCAGTTAGTAATTCAGACGACCACACAAGTTAAACCGGGCACAAACGAAGATATAGAAATGTATTTGCGTAAAATGATTGTAGATGCTTTTGAAGAAGCAGGGATTGAAATTCCCCATCGTGGCGATCGCAAAAGTAAGAAGAGTCTAGAAGATCAAGACCTGGAGGATAAAGAGGAAGAGGAGGAAGAGGATGAAGAGGATGAAGAGGATGAAGAGGAGAAAGAAGATCAAGAGGATGAAGAGGATGAAGAAGATGAATAACCAACGCCGCAAATTAAGCTGAAGCTAACGGGATATAAAAAATTTGGAGCAAAATACAGCATTGCTGAATCAAGGTATGAAAATAAAAACTGAAGAATATCAAATATTTGTCATTCAATAGTTTAACAATCGCCAAAAAATACAAATTATATCAAGTCCGGTAGCATCAGTATTGTCAGGTAAGAGTAAGGAAGAAGGCTTTAGTTATCTAGGAGAGGGAGAAGAAGGCTTAAAAGCCTGAAAAACCCTAAATTTCCTGTAGATATTCACTCTAACTTTTACACAAATGATACCAGCGGACATAATATCGTACCCAAAATTAGCAATGCCCAAAAGACTAATTAATATATATGTCCGGTTGAATAGTTATAAATAAAGAGGGAGAAGTCATACCCAAGAGGAGAAGACAGTTTTTTTATATCCGAACATGATATAAGTCAGACTCAAAAGATTTAGGATTGTGATTTTGGATGATTAAAAAACCTGGTTTGTTCCCCATAATATCATGTCCGGTTGAATACTTATAAATAAGGGAAGGGATTAGAGAGCGGGGAGCAGGGACGAGGGAACGCGGAGAATAGGGAGATTTGCCCTGTGTAAGAGGATAGGTTTTTTTACCGCTAATTATCTGGACTTGATATAAGCAGGTTCACTAGTCAAAACACAAATAAAATCTATCTTGTGAACTATCACTTAGCAAAATCATTTTAGCAGTCGTTTCACTGTGCTGATCAGTTCTCGTGGTTGAAATGGCTTGGCGATGTAAGCATTTGCACCTTGTCTAATACCCCAATAATGGTCAAAATCTTCTCCTTTAATAGAACAAAAAATTATTGGTAAATCTTTTGTCGAGGGACTCGCTCTGAGACGACGGCAAACTTCATAACCGTTAATATCTGGCATCACAATGTCCAAGATGATTAAGTCAGGTTTATGTATTTCTATTTGCTCCAATGCTTGTAGTCCACTATGAGCAGACGTCACCTTGAGACCACTTTTTTTTAAGAGGTTGATAATCATTTGCCGGTGAGAATTTTGGTCGTCCACTACCAAGATTTTACTCATAATTAACTTTGTCTATATTTTTATTCTATGATTGACTACTGATATAGCGCTTTCCTACGGAATGCTTGCGCAAACGTGCAGGGAACAGGCAACAGGCAATAGGGAGAATAAAAAGCTTATCATATAAGATTTTAGCTATTAGGAAATTCCTGCAATTTGTAAATATACCAGCACGTACTGCTACATATCGCAAGGAACGAGTTGGTTTTTGACATAGATTGATGATGAATCTTAGACAGAGAAATGCTTTTTCCACTGTTGCCTGTTGGCTTTTTCCTACTTTTTTTATATCAAAATTAAATAATACCAATTAAAATTGACCAAATTGATCTAAAATTGAGTACACAATATCAATTTGGAGAAAGAATGTTACGAATAATCAGGGCAGTTAAAAGACACGTGCAGGAGATGTCCCTTGGACTAAAAAGATAAATTCCGACCTAATAAATGGTATCGAACCTATTTATTATGACTCTTGACTCTATCTTCCTGACTCCTGACTCCTAAGAAATAACCTAGTTATTTGTAGCAAATATTTATTAAATTGGTATATCATCTGCTATATCATATCAAATCCGGTAGCATCGATATAAAAATAAAATCTTTTGGGTGGTGGTGCATAGTAATGGTAAAGGAAGTGTGGGGAGATGGGGACCCACCCGCGCGCCCCTCCCAGGAGGGGAATGTGGGGAGATGGGGAGTGTGGGAGATGGGGAGATGGGGAGTGTGGGAAAAATTCAAAAATATATATCCTCACCATTACCATGCAGGACTACCATCTTTTGAAGGTAGTAGTCAGGTAGGAGAGCCGTCGGATTGGCGACGTACAGGAGTTAGGAGGAAAAACAGTTATAAAGATTTCGGGCATTGGTGAAGATGGACAATATTTTTATACCTAATTAAACGGATTTGATTTCATTATAGAAAGGGGCGTTGGTAATTTGAGGTATGATATCATGTCTGGATAAGAGCGCGATAGAACTCCATGACCTTTACGCGACCAAAAAACTTTATCCTTCTACTCGGGGTTTCTTCTTCTTTCTTTCCTCCTGACTCCTAAGCAATTAAGATTAATATCATACACGCGCTTTACCAACGCCGTAGCACAGTCAAACTTTTTTAATTATGCTACCCAATCCTATTATTGCGATCGCCCTTGGCCTAAGGTAGAAATATACACAACGGCTTCATCTACAGGAATACCTAAAATTTCATTCACATGATCGTCAAAGAAACCACCGATACCACTAACACCTAAATTAAGATAAATAGCTGCTAAATTTAGCCTTTGCCCAAGATGGCCTGCATCTGCATGGAGGTAACGGTAAACGCGATCGCCATATTTTGCTACAGCTTTTTTGAGGTCGGCGGTATGAAATAGCACAACAGCAGCATCTCTCCCTAACTCTTGACCCAAGCACAGAAAATGTAGCTCTTGTCGGAAATTTTTAAACCTAATTTGCCGTAGCTCTTGAGCTATTGGAGCATAATAATAACAACCTTCTTCTAAACCATCTACTCCTGAAACAGCAATAAATGTTTCGATTAAACTTAGGTCAAAATAATCAGGGTTACGATCTAAGTCTTGATTAATATAATGATGGGGTTGATAGGTAAAATCTAATACAGCTAATAGTTCTTTTAAAGCAATTGGTTCCCCAGTATACACGCGAGTAGAGCGTCTTTTAAGAATTGTTTTTCTTAAAGCTCTTAAGTCTTTGCCCCATGAGATAGAGGGAGTGACAGTGGAGACTTTTGTACAGAATGGAAAGTTGTATTTATCTTCTGAGTATTCAGGAGTTTCTCTTGTTTTCCAATTAGGCACTTTTGGAGAATTTGAGTTGATGTGAGCAGCTTGATGTAAATATTTTAGCAGCTCGCCATCTGGAATGAGAGGATAATCTGTTTGAGTGCTAGAAGGTAGAGCACTTTCCCATTGTGAGAGATTTTGTTCAATATCTAGTAGATCTGCCAGAGCGATAATAGCGATCGCCTGTTCTTCTTGAGTATCTAGATAAAGCATTTGATTTATTGCTTCATCGGTAAACCCACCAATTAGGTGAGGTCGGTAGTTGGTGAAAGCAGAAGCTAATTCAATATTACCTAGTAAGTGACCTGTATCTAAAAATATTCTTCTATATGCTCGGTCTTCGTAACGCCAAGCAGAGCGATAGAAAATAGTAGTTATGGCGATCGCTAATTTTGTATTTTCTAAAGCTGGATGCCAAAAACAAGCATCTTGCAATTCTGGCCAGATTCTATTATCCCAAAATCTGAGCAAGGAATGAGTTTTGGCCTGATAATTATATAGTCCGGCAGGTAATAGAGGTGTACCACGGGAAATTAAATAAACCTCCGCAGGATACAAACCTCCAGCAGAGGGAGCAGCTCTTAAGTAATGATTTCCCATCATTGTTGCCACTTTACCAGTTAAGCCATAGCTACATAAAAATAAATTAGATAGCCTTTCTCCTTCTCCTAAATCTTTTTCTGGATCAATTTGTTCTTGCAGATAGGGTTTGAGGTCAATAGTTGTCCCGACTTTATATTCTTTGAATGGTATTGGTTGTTTTTCCCAGTCTATTTGGTGATTCTTACTTCCTATTGTTTCTGGGTCGTATTTTGTCCGCTCATGGTAATGTTGAGCGATGGATTGTTTAACTTCCGTCATATTCTTGTTAGGTTTTATTAGATTTAGATATAGTTATGATTTTGACATTTCTGAATGAAAATTTTACAAATCTTAAAAAAGGATTAGAATCGCAGTAATTTTTATAAGGCCATCTTAATATTAAGCTTAATAAAAAAGTGGGTATTTATACTCACAATTTCATATATAAATGATAGTTATCAACTGCTAATCAACTAGCTCTAAAAATATTAAGATGGAGAAAATGAGTGCAGAGGAATTACTGGCAAGATACGCGGAGGGTCAAAGAGAATTTTGTGACATTGATTTGAGTAATATTGAATTATTTGAGGCTGATTTAGAAGGAATTAATTTAAAAGGTTGTGATTTAACAAGAGCTTATATGCCTTATGCAAATTTGAATCAAGCTAATCTTAAAGGATGTAATTTGCAAGAAGTAGAAATGGGAGATATTAAACTGTATCAAGCTAACTTATCTAATACCAATATTTCTCAGGGAAATCTATCGAGAGCTAATTTACGTAATGCTATTCTGAGTGGTGCAAATTTGAATCGAGCCAATTTACAAGGTGCAAATTTATATAATGCGGACCTCACAGACACAGATTTAAGCCATGCAGATTTAAGAAAAGCTAATCTAGAGAAGGCAAAATTAGATAATGCTAAATTGGGATGGTGTAATTTATTTCGAGCTAAAAAAGTTGATTTATCTATGGCAGAACACAATGACACTACTATTGGACCTAATGGGTATTAGAAGGTAATTAATAATTAATAATTAATAATTAATAATTACCTCTGTTGAAAATTATTAGGATTGGTAGAAAGGGTTTTTTTAACTAGCTATTAGCTAAAAGCTATCGGCTATCAGCTATTAGCTAGGGTTGAAATTCCTGGCTGATAAAACTCTTATGGTATCTTGACTTTGATTAAAATTTTGAGCCATGGAGTCGTCCGTGGGATAGAGGCAATAGGAGAAAAAGGTTGAAAAATATTCCCATACTCTTCAATGATGAAGATGAATATATATCTTCTTAGAATCGGCTGAATTCGGTATAAAAAAATGTTTCATCTGAGCCCCATTGCCAAATCTTTCTAGATTTCCCTATCTCCTCATATCCCCACACTCCCCAGTAGATGGGGATGACCAGTGCCACTTCATGGAAGCAAGATACGAGCAAGGGAGCAAGATGCTCCCACTGCTTTTGTCCTCGATCAAAATAATTACAATAAACCACCATGACAATGCACCACCACCTGGCTTATAGAGTGTAAAGTAGAAAATTTTACCGATATTTGATACAATAGAAGTTTTGCATAAATAATATATAGTTGCAGATAGGAGACAAAAATAATGGCCAAAATGTACTATGATACCGATGCCAACCTGGACATCTTAAACGACAAAACTATTGCCATCATTGGTTATGGTTCCCAAGGTCATGCCCACGCCCTCAATCTCAAAGATAGTGGCTCAAAAGTAATTGTAGGACTATATCCAGGTAGTAAGTCTGCCCACAAAGCAAAAGAAGCAGGTCTAGATGTTTACCCAGTAGACCAAGCTGCCGAAAAAGCAGACCTAATTATGATTCTTTTGCCAGACGAAGTGCAGAAAACCGTCTATAAGAACGAAATTGAACCTAATCTCACAGAGGGAAAAATTCTAGCTTTTGCCCACGGCTTTAATATTCATTTTGGTCAAATTATTCCCCCATCAAACGTAGATGTCGTCATGGTTGCTCCCAAAGGACCTGGACATTTGGTTAGACGGACTTATGAACAAGGAGAAGGAGTACCCTGTTTATTTGCCATCTTCCAAGATGCTTCTGGTCAAGCACGCGATCGCGCTATGGCTTATGCTAAAGGTATAGGTGGCACTCGCGCAGGTATCCTCGAGACCAGCTTCCGGGAAGAAACTGAGACTGACCTCTTTGGTGAACAAGCTGTTCTCTGTGGTGGCCTAAGTGAATTAATCAAAGCTGGTTTTGAAACTTTAGTAAATGCAGGTTATCAGCCAGAATTAGCTTACTTTGAATGTCTCCACGAAGTCAAACTAATTGTCGATCTCGTTGTTGAAGGTGGTCTGGCAAAGATGCGCGACAGTATCTCCAATACTGCTGAATTTGGGGACTATACTCGCGGCCCTCGCGTCGTTAATGACCAAACTCGTGCCGAGATGCGGAAAATCTTAAGCGAAATTCAATCTGGTCAATTTGCCCGCGAATTTGTCATGGAAAATCAAACAGGCAAACCTGTATTTACTGCTATGCGTCGCCAACAAGCAGAACACCCTGTGGAAGAAGTGGGTAAAGACTTACGCGCTATGTTTAGCTGGCTAAAAAAACACGGTTAAAGAAGGAGTCAGGAGTCAGGAGTCAGGAGTTAGAAGGGAAGAAAGAAGAGGAGGAAAAGGAGAAAGTTTTTTGTTCGCGCTCTTACCTGGACATGATATCATACATCTTCTCACCAACGCCAATTTTTGTAGTCTTAAAAGAAGAACTTCTGACTCCTAAATATAATTATACCAATGCTACCGGGTTTGATATAATATTAAATCCGGTTATGAAAAACTAATTTTTCCAAATCCTTCTAACCCTTCTGCCTCTCTTGGTGCGCATTCCCTTGCGTCTGACGCCGACGCGGGGTCGCACCGCTTCTGCCTTCTGCCTTACCTTCACAATAAATTTCTCTTCGCGCACCAAATTTAGTATTACTTGTAAACCAAAAAGCCAGTTATTGCATCCATAAGTGGTTCTGGTTCATCAACCCTGATTAAATGACCACTATTTTCAAAGATTCTTAGATCGGCATTGGGAATAGCTGAAGCAATTTCTTCTGACAATTCTGGAGGACAAATCCAATCATGTTTTCCTGCTATGATTAAAGTGGGAGCTGTTATTTTATCTAGCTCATCAAGCACATTATAAGAACGTAAAAAACCACCAAACGCAACATTAATAGCATCGGGAGATAAAATAGTTCTGTTCCAACTTTTTCCTGATGTTTCTGGTTTATAAGTTAATGAATACATGGGCATCATTACTTGAAAATATTCTTGCAGTTGAGCTTCATTCTCAAATTTACCATCCCATAAAAATTGAGCGATCGCTTGTTGTTCTTTTGTTCCTTTTTTGGCTAAATTAACTTTTGCCAGTTCCAAAAATCTAGAACTTCCAGCAGTAGCAATAACAATTAAAGATTGAACATTTTCTGGATAACGCACTGCATAACTCAGAGCAACCATTCCTCCATAAGAAGTACCAATAATCACAATTTTTTCTAACCCTAAATATTGGCGCAATGCCTCCATATCTTCTACATTATTTTCGAGAGTATAAGTTTCTTTTGGTCCCCTCGCCGATCGCCCTTGTCCCCGGTGGTCAAAATATACTAATTGTAATTTTTGACTCAAAGGAGAAAAGGTAGGTTTATAGGAAGTATGGTCTGCACCAGGTCCACCATGAATTACAAAAGCAACAGGTTTTTCTCGCATCCGCTCCCCATCTGGCACTAGGGCAGCACCTTCAACATCAAAATAGATTTCTGTATCTCTGATTTTAGCTAGCATTTCGTTTAAAAAAATAGAGTTTAAAATGAGATTTTTTCTGATGATATTATTCACCAGCATACAAAAATAATAACTTGCTTGAAGAAGGAGTCAGGAGTCAGTCCTCAGGAGTCAGGAGAATGGGGTCGATGGGGATTCTCACCCCACCACCAACATCTGCACCGTGCAGACGCTGGGGTATTAAACCCATAAGGGATAAAGATAATACCAATTTGAGCGGGAGGGAACAGAATATCCTGATTATATCAAATCCCTTTAATTCGGTATAAAAAAATCTTCCATCTTCAACAATTACCAAATATTTCTCGATCTCCCCATCTCCCTGCCATAAGAATCTAATTACCGAAAAATTGTGGGTATGCGCCTCCCCTTTTAAGGGGATAATAAAAAAAAATTTTCATGAATTTGTCAATCCTCTTCTTTTCAAGGAGAGGTAATTATTCATTATTCATTATTAATTGTTGAAACCGATGCTACAGGATTTGATATAAATTGCATAACCCCTCAACTTCAAGAAATATATTGAATTGTATAACCAAAACTGGTTACTTTCTGACTCGTCCATTAATTTAATGTTTCTCTCTGGAGGTCAAAAACATGAAATTTTCTGTAGTCATCTTTAAAAGTGCTTTTTGGACAATTTCTCTATCTCTAGCATTAATGCTATATTCTTTGCCAAGTTTGGCTTTAACTGTCCAGGATGTACCAAACCCCCGACAAAACTACGGTGGTTGGGTGACAGATATGGCTGAAATACTCAGCACTGACACAGAAGCTAAACTCAACAAAATGATTTCAGACCTGGAAGCAAGCAATGGTTCAGAAATTGCAGTTGTCACTGTCTCAGAAACTCAACCTGCTGCAACTCCAAAAAAGTTTGCTACTGAGTTATTTAATTATTGGGGAATAGGTAAAAAAGATCGAGACAATGGGGTGTTGTTTTTGGTTTCTCAGGGCGATCGTCGTGTGGAAATTGAAACTGGGAAAGGAGTACAGGAAATTTTGCCAGATGCTAAAGTTAGCAACTTGCTCGATACTAACATTATCCCAAAATTTAAGTTAGGATTATTTGAAAGTGGTGTAGTTGTAGGTACAACAGCATTAGTAACATCACTAAAAACTGTGAAATATAGTCTAAAAAGTGGGAAATATAGTCTAGCTGAAACTTCAGTTTCTCAAAATGACACACTTATTATGGGCATCATAATTACTATTTTACTGGTATTGGTGTTTCTGACAATTCTTCTAACAATTATGATTTACATTAATACCAGAAAGACGTCGAGAAGCAGTTATACTCCTCGTAGTTATAGTAGTTACAGTAGCTATAGTGGAGGCAGTAGAAACAATGGTAGTGATAAGCACACTCAAAGAAGTAGTCATCGCTCCAGAGATACGAATGATAGTGATCATGATAGTAGTAGTGATGATGCTAGCTTTGGTGGAGGTAGTAGCGATGGTGGAGGGTCAGGAAGTAATTGGTCTGAAACCACTAGCAGCATTAGTTCTGAAAACTTTGGTGGTGGCAGTAGTAGTGGTGGAGGAACTGGTAGTAGTAGTTCCAGTAATTATAGTGTGACTAGCAGCAGCAGTTCTGGAAACTATAGTAGTAGCAGTAGCAGTAGTAGCAGTTCCAGTGGTAGTTATGATAGTTATAGTAGTAGCAGTTCTGGAAGTGATAGTAGTGATAGTGGAGGTTCTTATGACTAATATGATCAGGACTTACGCAAAGAAAGTATATATGGAGTTTCGGTGCGTTACGCTATCGCTAACACACCCGACCAATAGCGTTTATGCGTAAGTCCTGATGATGTCCGGATAATTAGCGTTATAGTTGTGCTTTAGCATCCCAAGTCTAGCAGCGCTAAAGCGCAACTACGAGCAACTATTATGACGAATAATTAAGGTTTAAAGCCTCTGTTTTTAGTCAATCCTCTTCTTTTCAAGGAGAGGTAATATCAAATCCGTTTAATTCGGTATACAAAAATGTTCCATCTTCAACCATTACCAAATATTTCTCTCACTCCCCATCTCCCCATCTCCCCATCTCCCCATCTCCCCATCTCCCCATCTCCCCATCTCCCCATCTCCCCATCTAATTACACCGATGCTACCGGATTTGATATAATTGTTAATTAGGGCTTGCTGATTAAATATAAAAGCATTGACTGATATTGGTTTGAGGCGATTTATGTCTGAAAAAAGTATGAGCTTTTCACAAGCTATTGTTACAAAAGTGAGAATTTTCACCGAAGCAAAAGCTGAAAAATCACTCTGACTATTTTTTTTGCCACTGACTCTGTAATTCCCATTTATTCTACGCCCTAACTACTCCCTACTCCCTACCCCCTACCCCCTACCCCCTACCCCAGCAAAAATACTTTCCATACGCAAACCCTAATTATTAATAATTAATAATTAATTGTTTCTAGCTTCAGTAATAATTTTCATTGCATAGGAGTCAGCTACTAACTTGTTTGCCTCTTCAATTACTTTAATATCTGGTGTAACAGTTTATTTTGGCACAGACTCATCAAAATTAATTAGAGTTTTAATGCGTTGATAAGATTGAAATGCCAGAAGTCAGAAGTTAGAAGTTAACCCACCCCTAACTCCTCCCAACCCACCCCTAACCCCTCCCAGGAGGGGAGGGGAAGTAGGGGATTTGAGCCCCGCTCCAAAAATATTTCGCCTTAAAAGGCGGGGTGGCGCGACCCATGTTATTTTGATAAAGAAATAATCAGGACTTACGCAGTACTGCTATATATGGTGCATAATTTGGTCATAATTCAAGATATCACCACTATAATTAGTGTCGTTGCGTAAGTCCTGATAATATTTCCTTACATTCAATTCCGTAACAGTTAAAACCCGAGGTAATTATCCATTATCCATTATAAATTAATGAACGTCACCTTAGTTTGCTCCCAGTCTTTGGCTTAATGCTAGAGAAGGTGGCACCAAGTGGCATTATCGCTGAAACAACTGATATATATAGCTTTAATGCGCTTATTGCCTAAGTTAACACAGTACCGATTCTAGCTTGTGTCAGAACTTTTTCATCAAACTGGGACAGAATTTAGGAGTTTTGGACTCAGAAATTAGGTCAAATCAGGGAAAGTTCCGACTCTAAAAACTATATAGAACTTTTCGGTCGAGCATGGCACTTCATGGTAGCTTCTCTACCATTGCGCCTTAGAGTGAATTATCAATTGCGATCGCTTCATTCAAAGTTTAGCTAGAGTAACAAAAATGTCATCTCCCCCGATTTTTTTTTCAACTCTCTAACGCAACCCATTCATAAAATTCAATCATTTCTGACGAACAGTTGCAGCAACTAGCACATTTTTCTCCTTCCATCAGACGAATTCTTCCTTTACGAATTAGTCGTTTGAGTAAAGGACGCATAGCATTAGTATCCATCTGAAAATGCAAAGCTAACTCAGCTAAGGATATCTTGCCACATTTTTCTAAATGACCTTGAATATCAGTTAAAATCATAATAGAGAATAGAGAATAGGGAATATTCAGCAATTAACAATGAACAATTAATAATTAATAATTATTAATTATTTGGTAATTGATAATTTATGGATAAAAATTGATTTGATTTGGGATTTTAGGAGAGGTCTATTAGGAATCCACAACCAATTGATTCTGTTTCCTGTCTTCTGACTCCTGACTCCTGACTCCTGTCTCCTGACTCCTTCTTTAACTAATTTGTTGCTGACTTTTTAACCGAACGGGTTGAGCTAATTTCATCATAACCAAGGTACAACCCGTAAATACCAATGAACCTACAATCCAAATCAAGGAAAAGGCTGGATGTTGTCCAAAGGTACAAACTTGATAGAAGACAGTAGCTACAATGTAGGCTAATCCTGTTGTCCATAAGGCCACAAACAGCATCCATCCCATATTAGTTTCTCGATAAACAGCAGCCGTTGCTGAAACGCAGGGGAAGTAGAGCAGCACAAATAACAAATAAGAAAATGCTCCTACTTTGCCATCAAACCGCTTCACCATTGCCCCAAATGTTCCTAACTGTACTTCCTGTTCCTCAGCCGCCGTTTCTACATCTTGAGTCTCTCCAATATTTAACCCCAGGGGATCGAGTAGTTGATTCGGTAAATCGGCTAAATTAGCAGGAATGCTAGCAAATGCTTCTCCAATACCTCCCCAAAAGCTAAAACCTTCTGACTCAGTTTCTGCATCGAGATTATCTTCTTTCGCTAATTGTCCGTAAATCGAATCTAGGGTTCCCACCATAGCTTCTTTTGCAAAGACTCCAGTGAAAATTCCCACCGTTGCTGGCCAGTTTTCCTCTGTAACTCCCATGGGAGCAAAAATAGGGGTGACAGCTCGACTGGTACTACTGAGAAGAGATTTTTCGCTGTCTTGGTTCCCAAAAGATCCGTCCATACCAATAGAGTTTAACAATCCCAAAACTATCACCATCAAGACAATAACTTTGCCAGCTTTCCACAAAAATGCTTTTAAGCGTTCCCAGGTTCGGATTAACACCCCTTTCATTCGGGGTAGATGGTAGGGCGGTAATTCCATGACGAAATGACTTACTTCTCCTTTGAGAAGGGTATTTTTCATCACAAGTCCTGTAAAAACTGCTGCCAAAATGCCCAAAAGATAAAGTCCAAACACAATATTTTGTCCGCCTATAGGGAAAAAAGCTGCAGCAAACAGAGCATATACGGGAAGTCTCGCTCCACAGGACATAAAAGGATTCATCATAATAGTCATTAGGCGATCGCGGGAATTTTCTAAAGTCCGTGTAGCCATAATTGCTGGAACATTACAGCCAAATCCCACTAACATCGGTACAAAGGATTTTCCTGGCAATCCCACTAACCGCATTAACCTATCCATCACAAAAGCAGCTCGCGCCATATATCCTGAATCTTCCAGAATTGATAAAAACAGGAACATAAACCCAATTACGGGGATAAAAGTGGCAACAGTTTGAATCCCTCCCCCAACTCCATCAGCTAAGAGAGCAATTAACCACCCTGGTATACCCATTCCTTCCAGAAGATTAGCTAAACCATCAACAAAAATCGTGCCCGCAGCAATATCAAAGAAATCAATAAAGGTAGCACTGACGTTGATAGTAAACAGAAACATGATATACATGACTAAAAAGAAAATGGGAACCCCTAGCCAACGATCGAGGACAATACGGTCTAAGCGATCGGAAATTGTACTACTGGCTTCACCAATGCGTTCGGTAGCTCCTTCTGTTAATTGGCGAATAAAACCATAACGACTGTCGGCAATGATGATATCAATATCTTCCCCCAATACCTGATGGATTTGGCGACGATTTTTAACCACAATTTTTACCAAGTCTTTACCTCCTAATTCTGGGGCAACTTGGTCTTCATATTGCAGTAAATTTAAAGCGGTCCAGCGAGGTTCAACAATGCGTTTGCTACTGTTTTCAATGATGTAGGGAACCAATTCTGCTAAGGCATCTTCAATCACTGCTGGATAAGCAACATAGCTCGGCGAACGATTGATATTTTTCACCAGTTCACCTACTGTATTCAATAAGGGTTTGATTCCTTCTTCTCTAGCAGCATTCATGGGGATAACTGGACACCCTAACCGTTCTCGTAAGAGATCGGCATTGATGAAAATACCTCGGTCTTGGGCTACATCCATCATATTGAGGACAACAATCATTGGTAGCCTCATCTCCATGATTTGCGTTGTTAAATAGAGATTACGCTCCAAATTTGAGCCATCAATGATATTAATGATTAAATCGGCTTCCCCAGCAAGCAGGTAATCCCGCGCCACCAGTTCATCCATCCCGGTTCCCTCTTCTTCTACGTCGAGAGAGTAAACTCCAGGTAAGTCTACTAGGGTAATTTCTTTTCCTTGGTGTTGAAACTGACCTTCTTTGCGGTCTACAGTTACGCCAGGCCAATTACCTGTCCGTTGGTTGGCTCCTGTTAGGGCGTTAAAAAGGGTTGTTTTCCCACAATTGGGATTACCAATGAGGGCAATAATCGGTTTTAGCATTAGTTTTGAAGATTACAATTGAGAATTTGTTTTGACAGTAGTTTTCGTTTCGATAGATAACAGTAGGAGCGAATGGCGATTTGCCCTTACAGGGTTTTGGTTATGAGTGAAGTTCTCTCTCGTTATAATCTCTGATTTAACGAGAGCTTCTAAAACAGAGATAATTGAATCCAAATCTCAGAAGTTTCTTGTCTCACAGGCTGACTAACGTCTTACGCCTCCACAAGCAGACAAGATGATACCCACCTCGTTTAATGCTTTATTTAATATGTTGATTGCTGCATTCTCGTCCCTATCTAAAACTGTTCCACATTGAGGACAAGAATGAGTTCTCACTGATAAAGTTTTAGGTACTTTGTGACCACAATTACTACAATGCATGTGATGTATTGTGAGGATGTAGGGGCGAATAGCCATTCGCCCCTACCTACATGAACACCTTAAATAATTAATAATTAATAATTAATAATTAATAATTAATAATTAAAGAATCATATCAAATCCGGTAGCATCGGTGTTATCTAATCTTTAAAGATAAGAGTCTATATTGTAGGGGCGAATTGCCATTTACCCTTACCGATTGTATGACGATCAACAGAATTATACTACTCCGAAGCAAACGTATTTGATATCATTCATTATTCATTATTCATTATTCATTGTTAATTATTTACCTACATCATAAATTGATTTTGAGAGTTTAGTGTTTTTAGCTAAACCTCTAATGTTTAGGTCTTCTACAGCAATTAAATCATACTCTTTAACTAATTTATGAAATGAAAATTTTCTCTTTGTCTAGCAATACGTTGATGCAATCTAGCTATTTTATTTTGTGCCCCCTCCAGTTATTAGAACCAATTTCTTTTCTGTCTACTTTCCGTTGTTTTCTAGCTAAATTAGATTGAGATTTTCTATAGAAGTTGGGAACAGAAACAGTTTCTTCAGTATTGGTAGTTAAAAACTCTTTCAAACCTACATCAATGCCTACAACTGTTGGACAATAGTTACAGCAGTTTGCGTGCGTTATTGTTGTACATCTGCGGAGCAAGTGCGGGAACTATATTGCTGCTTTCATACAACAAAGCCTATCAAACCTTATTTTTGACTTTTAATTTTTAACTTGCCCATAGCACTATACTTGCGGAATCCCAAAATTTAGCTACCCATCTAAACAGCCTCGACTATTAAAGCATCTGACTCTTCTTTGCGTAAGCTCAGATGAAAATCTCTGACTAAAATCTCTATTGGGTCTCCCAAAGGTGCTATCCGAATCACCTCAAATTTGACGCCAGGGGTCATCCCCATCGACAACAGTTTTTTCTTATAGCCTCGTTTTACTTGGTTGTAACCCACAACTCGGCCTTCAGTTCCCTCTGACATTTCTCGCAACAATATTGTCTTTGTTTGATTTTTCATGTTTTCTCCTTGAGTTGAAGACTGGTCACTCACTAAAATTTTGTTAGCCATTCCTGAACCCACACCGATCCGGTTATCTTCTATGGCGACTAGAACCGAACCACTAGGTTGAGCGCTGACAATTTGCAATTGAACCCCTGGAGTTAATCCCATTCCTAAGAGGCGATTAATTCCTCCTTTTCCCTGAAAACCAACTAACCAAACCTTTTGTCCAACTGTTGTTTGTGATAGGGGATAGGGGTTATTATCCTTAACTGTTGCCCTAACTTCATCCGTATCAATTTGACGATTACTCAACTCATTAAAAAAGTCAATTCTCCTATCTATGCGATGACTAGAGATAGAGAGAAGGTTTTCATTTGTGTGATTCACTTTCCAATCCATATCAAGCTTCTTAAAATACTAAGGTTTTACAATCACTTGAATTTGATTTATTTTTTAATCATTTTTTTTAGTTAAAATTTAATTAAAAAATTTCTCATTTAGATGCCACATTCCGCAGGTTTTGTCTAGATAAAGGGGTTTTAAAAAGTTAACACACTATTGGCAGTGTATTACTATTTGCATTTACTCTATCAGTAGCGCTCAAAGGCAAAATACAAACCCTACCAATAGTGGTGCGGAATGTCGGGTTGAAAAATTGCTAAAACTTTAGATATAGCAATCATTCGTTTATGGTATTTTTTATGATTTGATAGCTACAAGCTTGAAAGAGCAAAGATTTTCACGATTTTAACACTCTATAAACTGATAAGTCTACCAGTAATTAATTAGAGGTAATTGCGGTAATTAATTTAACCTGCAACTTCAATTAATTAAAAAAATATAAGAAAATATTTAGTAATTAATTGATTTTTTTTTTCATTAATGCTTACCATACTATCAAAATTAATTGAAAATTTCCCCTGATTAAATTAAAAAATGATTAAGAAATGGGTCTGAGAATATGAACCCATCCTATTAATAGGAGTTATACAAAACATAAGTGGTAGTGGTGCATAGTAACGGTAGAGAGTGTGTGTGGGAAGTGTGGGGAGTGTGGGGAGTGTGGGGGGCAAAAATTTTGTCTACAGTTCTCAAAAAAATGTACTTTTCAATACACTTTTCTCCTAAAAAAGTCACTCCAAGACTTCAACATAACTTATATATAATGTCTACGTTTCATGTTAAGAAAGATGTTGATAAAGCATAGGGGGATAATAAATAAAAATTTTTATGATTAGTCAATCCTATCCGCTTTCAAAGAGAGTTCAAGAATTTAGAATTCAGAATTTAGAATTTAGAATTACTTCTCCTTGAAAAGAAGAGAATTGGGTTAAAAGGAATTTTTTCTTCTCTTGGTCGATTGGATCTGGTTAGGAAACCCATCCATCCCACCCTTCGGGAAGCTGCGAAGATCGACCGCTTTTTTTCCTTAAAAGGGGAGGCTTTATACCTGAATTTTTCGGTAATTATTAATTATTAATTATTCATTATTAATTGTCAAATAAACTCCTATGAATCAAAAAAACTTTTCTCTATCTCAATACCTCCAACTTGCTAAATATTATCCAGAAGCATTTGCTGCAGGAACTTGTGCTTTACTGATTTTTTTGAGTTGGTTTTGTTTAGAAATTAATTGGGTTGGTTTAGCACTATTAATTTTAGCAACAGCTTATTTAATTGGTGGTTATGAAAGTGCTAAAGAAGGTATAACAACTCTCTGGTCAGAAAAAGAATTAGATGTTGATTTATTGATGATTGTTGCTGCTTTGGGAGCTGCTGCTTTAGGTTTATGGCAACAAGAATATCACTTAATAATTGATGGAGCAGTGCTGATTTTAATTTTTGCTATTAGTGGTGCTCTAGAAACTTTTGCTATGGAGCGAACTGAACGTAATATTCAAAAATTAATGGCTATTACTCCTGATACTGCCAGATTAATAGTTGATAATCAAGAAACAGAAATTCCAGTTAATCAATTAAAAATGGGAGATTTTATTTTAGTTAAACCTGGAGAACTTATCCCGACTGATAGTATTATTATTGAAGGCAGTAGTACTATTAATCAAGCTCCAATTACAGGAGAATCTATACCCGTTGATAAGACTGTAGGAGATGAAGTTTTTGCAGGTACATTAAATGGTAATGGTGTTTTAAGACTACAAGTAAATAAATCTCCAGAAAGTAGTTTAATTCAGCGTGTAATTCGTTTAGTTGAACAAGCAAAAACTGAAACTCCACCCTCTCAAAGATTTGTGGAAAAATTTGAGAAAATTTATGCCAAAGTTATAGTTATTTCAGGTCTATTACTCGGAATTTTACCGCCATTTTTATTAAATTGGAGTTGGGAAACAACAATCTATCGAGCCTTAATCTTTTTAGTAGTTGCTTCTCCTTGTGCTTTAATGGCAGCAATTATGCCCACTTTATTATCTGGCATTGCTAATGGAGCTAGACAAGGAATTTTATTTAAAAATGGTGCTCAATTAGAAATGATGGGAGAAATCAAAGCGATCGCCTTTGACAAAACAGGAACTCTGACTACTGGTAAACTACAAGTTGTTGATATTATCCCTAGAAAAGGTAAGTCAGAAAATGAAGTTTTACAGTTAGCTGCTGCCCTAGAATCTTGTTCTGAACATCCTATTGGAAAAGCTATTACTCAAACAGCAATTACAAAAAATATTCAGTGGCAAGTAGCAACTAATGTCACAGCAAAAACTGGCGAAGGAATTACAGGTATTGTTAATAGTGAAATTATTACAGTAGGCAAAGAAAATTTAATTAAGTCAGAAGTAAATAATTTTAGTTCCTACTTTTTAGAGGAAAGTAACCGCCTCCAAAAGCAGGGAAAAACAGTGATTTTTGTTGCACAATCACAAGAAATTATTGGCTTAATATCTGTTGCTGATACTGTCCGTTTAGAAGCTAGTCAAATGATAAATAAACTCAAGTCTATGAATATCAAATCTATAGCTATGCTGACAGGAGATAATCAACAAACTGCTGATAGTGTTGCTCAAAATCTTGGTATAAATCAAGTCTATTATGAATTATTACCAGAAGATAAATTAATGGTAATTAAACAGTTGCAACAACAAAATAGAAATGTAGCAATGGTAGGAGATGGTATTAATGATGCTCCCGCTTTATCCCTAGCTACAGTTGGTATTGCTATGGGTAATGCAGGTAGTGATGTTGCTTTAGAATCGGCAGATATTGTGTTAATGGCAGACCGCTTAGAAAAATTAGTAGAAGCTATAAATTTAGGTCGTCGCGCTAACCGTATTATTAAACAAAATATTACTTTTGCTATTGGGTTTATTTTCCTATTATTAGTGGCTAACTTTACTGGAAATATAAATATGCCTTTTGGGGTACTTGGTCATGAAGGATCTACAGTTTTAGTAACATTAAGTGGTTTACGTTTACTAAAATAATAATCATTATGACTATAAAGCTTAACTATATTAATAAATATTTGTAAGCCAACTTCCAGATCCTCCAAACAGTTGAGTTAGGAGGTCTCTACATTTTGTTACCGAATAATTAATAATTAATAATTAAATAATTCTGGTTTAAAGTCGACCCTTTTAAGGGAAAAAAGCGGTCGATCTTCGGAGCTTCCCCGTTGGGTGGGATGGCGAGGAGACCTCGCTATATCCAATTGTAGCTGTGTAGACTTCTGCCATTAAGCCATTGCATGATGAGCTGTCGTTGCGACTGGGTTTTGGTCATACCCTTGAAGAGTGGTTTGAGGAATGGGAAACAGGTGATCCGTCGTTCACTCTTGCAGGGATAAATGACACCGGACAACAAACCACATCTCAATTGTCAACTCGACAATACTACAAACAAAGGACAAGAAGTGGAAGTATGCCGTTTGGGCGACAGTCTATAGAACCCATTTGGTATCTTTATAAATATCAAGTTTTTTTAGCTAGGAGTCAGGAGACAGGAGACAGGAGACAGGAGGTAAGAGGGAAAAAGGAACAGGGAAGATGTGGGGAGAGATAATACAAAAAATTCAACACTCCTTCTTCAGATTTTTTCTCAAAATTAATGCGCGAAAAGACTTGACTACCATAATTATATAGATCTCAAATGGGTTCTATAGCGACTCCTGATGCGGGCACAGGAACTGCTACAACAGCAATAGGTGATAGAATTATAAAGATTGTTTGAAAGCTATACTGGCGATCGCTACTCCAAATTAAAAACTTTATTGGCCATCAAGAAAATATTTTAATTTGTAAAGCAATTGAGCTATTTATAGCGATCGCCTAACTCATTGGTGGCCAACATTTCCTAGCTAGAGTTTGTTCCGAACTTTCTAGGGAATTACTCTAGAAAATACTTCCGATAAAAATGTTTGATGCCACCCATGAAATTTTGAATGATGGTCGTGTTCATAAATACACAGTGACTCAAAATAGGCAACCAATACCATATAGTGAGGTTTTAAACTTATGGCAGTATGAGTCAAACTTTCGCTCTTTCTTCATTTCACTTTTATCTGAGTCTCCCTTTTCTGCCTATCGATGGGAAACACCATCCATTACAAAAGATACCTCAAAGCGTCAATTTGAATTTGTGTTGTTGAACTCTCCAGGGTTAGCACGCAACCCAGACAAAAGGACATTTAGTGATTATTTCACAACCGACGATCTTAACAATGGAATTGTTGTATTTGAAAATTTAGGCAAAGATGCAATACTTGTAGCTCCATCTCCCAGGGATTCAAATCCCTCCTGGGGAGGAACTGCGTTTTCAGCTTATTCCCATCTAGCAGCCTTCATTCGCGGTGCGCCAGATGGTCAAAAACAGGCATTGTGGCGAATTGTGGGACAAACTGTGCAACAAAAGATTTCAGACCACCCGCTTTGGGTCAGTACAGCAGGTGGCGGAGTGGCTTGGCTTCATGTTAGATTAGATTCTCGACCAAAATATTACGGATACAAAATATACAGTTTATCAGATCGAGTCTAGATTTGATAGTTGCTGAATGTTAGAACAACAAAAATAGGAATCATATCATGTCCGGTTGAATACTTATAAATAACCATGAAGGAGTCAGGAATACCTCCTCAGGAGTCAGGAGGGAAGAAGAAAGTTTTTTATCACGCTATTAAACGGACATGATATCATAGAAAAATAATAGCTCTTCCTATTGCCAATTTGAGACTTAAGATGCTATTGTTAATATCAGTATGAGGGCGCGTAGCTCAGTGGATAGAGCACCAGATTCCGGTTCTGGGTGTCGGGGGTTCGAATCCCTCCGTGCTCGTTTTGAAGTATACATAGTATTTGAGCTATTTTATCTCAACGTTGGTTGAAGACCCGCGCTCTCCCGAAGGGGAGCTAGGGCATGTTTGCGGAGCATTCCGCAGGAAAAACCAATCAATTTTGCGGTTTTTTCAATAGTGTGTTAGACTTAAAATATGGCTGCTGGGCTAGCAGTGTCAGTCTATGGAGCGACTGTAAGACCGAAAAGAGGCTCGACCTTGGAGGCTGGTGCATTGTTAGCGCAGCTCCTCTGCAAGAGGCAGCAGAAAGGCCTAAGAACGCGATGGTTAGGAATCCCGCGCTGTCTCGTAGAGCAGCGTTGGGAGGATGTCAAGGTATGGCTATATTCAACTCAAAAGCTTTTTTAGTAAGCCTTTTAGGTTTTATTATTTTCCGATAAAATATTGCTCAACAATTAAACTATTTGGTCTAGCTCTGACATTTTTTACTTAATTTTCACCCAGACCCAGAAATTAAAGAAATCAAATGAAAATGCACTGAGTTTACATGAGCATTTTTTATAGATATATAGTTTTTTGATAATAAAAAATTTTTTCTTGTTTTGAAAAGAGGGCCGAATATTACCTAGAGGTAGAAATATTTTTGTTTATCAGCGGTTTTCATTTGGGTAGACCACAGTGGGGGCGATTCGCGTTTGCGGAGCATTCCGTAGGAAATCGTCCCTACAAAGTTTTGTTTGTGAAGATGTGGTTCATCAAGAGCGAAAAGCGCTGTATTTTATATCATGTGCCCCCTTCATATAGAATCCGGTTATATAGTATATGTTCATTATTCAATCTCCCCATCTCCCCATCTCCCCATCTCCCCCAACAATACAATTAAGTATTCAACTGGATTTGATATTACTCGTTATATAGAATCCGGTTATATAGTATATGTTCATTATTCAATCTCCCAATCTCCCCATCTCCCCCAACAATACAATTACAGCAGTTTTCTAGTTTATGAGGTACAAAGTTTTATTGCTCTAGGGAACAGGGAACAGGGAACAGGGAACAGGGAATATGAGAATAGCTCTACAAGTGTACCTCACTATCCTCAAAAGTGCTGTAAGTATTTAACCGGATTTGATATTACTCATTACTCATTACTCATTACTCATTACTCATTAATCCTCAGTAATACGATAACTAATTACCCGGATTCTATATCAGGGGAGCTACGCTTACGGTATAATAGTTATAATAGGGCTTCGTAGTTTTGCTCTATCCCTAATACATAAGTATTTTCAACAATGAATAATGAATAATGAATAATTACCTCTCCTTGAAAAGAAGAGGATTGACAAATTCATGAAAATTTTCTTTATTATCCCCTTAAAAGGGGAGGCGCATACCCACAATTTTTCGGTAAGAGCTAAAGCACAACTACAAACAAAAACTTTATTATAAGTATAGCAATGTGCGCTGGCATATTTACAAATTACAAGAGGTGTTCAATAGCTAAAAGCCTTATATTATCGGTTTTTTATTCCCCCTTCCGGAGCTGTTGCTTTCCGGAGCTGTTGCTTTCCGGAGCTGCGCACAGCGCTATAATTATCCTAAAATTATATTATGGCGGTTTTCAGAAAGATAGAACACACTCCTAAGAATAAAAACCCTTGTAGGGATTTCCATAGAACTCCCTACTGTGGTATACTAAGGGTGAAAACTGCTATAAGATTACTATATCCTTATTCTATTGGTGCTGTTTCAGCTTCCGGTGGCATCACTTCAATAGGTATACCTTCCTCCTCTTGCCCATCCTGAGTTGGTAATGTTTCTCCAATGGATGTGTTTTCTGCTTCTGCTGACTTTGCTGTACTACAGTTAGAACTATCAAAATTAAATTCATACTGATAAAGTTTTGAGCGATCGCTACTGGAAAAAGATTGATTATTGACTGCACCTATAGCTGCTTCATCCAACACTGAATGACCACTTTCTAGCAATAACTTTGGTCCATTAGTAATACTGCCATCTGGACTAACTAATACCCCCACAGTAGCTTTACCTTCTAACTTTTGCTCGCAAGCTGCTTCTGGATAAGCATCAGCAATAGTTGTAGGTTCAGTCAAATTATCTTCTTCTAATTCCAATTCTATTGCCCACTGCAAATAAGTACCCACAGCACCTAAAGCAATATCTCTTGATTCTGATTCTTCATTGACAGCAGCATATTCTTGCTTTTGTTGCTGTAGTTTTGCTAACAGTGAACCTTTAAATTCTGCTTGCTGCTGTATTGATGGGGATGGTTCAGGTTGCTGCTGTACTGGTAGGGATGGTTCAACATTTGTTATTACTGGTGTTGGTGGTTTTGTTTCTTCGACAGTAGCAGCAGCCACATTTTCTTCAGGTGTTGGAGATGATTGAGGGACGGGAGTAGTTGCAGTAACTGTTTGTTGCTTTTGTTGTTCAAATTTTTCTAATAATGAACCTTTAAACTCTTTTGGTGTTTCTGGTGTGGGAGATGGTTTAGGAGTAGGAGCAACAGGAGGAGTTTCCTGAACCTCAACTTCTGGTTGAGACTTGTTAGTTTCAGTTGGTGCGGGAGTGACAACAGCTACTTTTTGTGGTTGTTTGATTTCCTCTGCTATATCCTGAATAGTTTTTCCTTCTCGTAACTGCCTAACTATTGGTGCTTCTGGCAGTCTGCCTTTTTTTGTAGGGTCTGGTGTTGGAGGAGTTGGAGGTATTTGAGGAGTTGCTGTTGCTATAGGTTTTTTCTCTGTTTGAGTTTGAGTATCGGTATCATTTTTATCTGGAGCAATAGCAATTTGATTTTCAACTTTATCTTGGTAACGTCGTGGAGGCAATTTTAAATTAGCTGAGTATGACTCTCCAGTTGAGTTTTCAACTATAGAAGTTTGCTCTTGAGGGTCGATCTCTAGAGTTGGACGACGTGATAAACCTGATTCATAGACTTTATCTGTCAAGTTCAAATTTTTTCTCAGTTGATATTCATCTATTTGATTTTGATTTGATTGTTGTTGTGGGTCAACTCGAAATATCTCTGCTGGTTGACTATTTGTACTAGGTAGTGGGGGTGGAGATATTGGTGTTGTTGGTAATGACGACCTACCTGGTATAATAGATGGATAATTGTAGGAAAATTCGCTTGGGGATGGATTTCTGGGCAACCTAGAGACGGAAGGAGTGGATCTTGAGCGGGTAGAAGAGGATGAGGTAGTAGAATCTTCTGGTGGTAATTCTGGTAAGTTGTAATCTGAAGGGTCTACAGGTATTGTTGGTAATTCTGAGGATGATGATTCGGGGACAACAGGTAGTTCACTGGGAGATGGTGGTGAAATAGGGGATAAGTTGGATGGTGTTGGTATGGTTGAGAATGTAATTTCTGGTTCTTCTGGTTGAGGGAGGAGTTCGAGTTGTTCTGGTGTTAATTCTATTAATCCTACTGTTGGTGGTAATTTGGCTTTCTCTGAGAATAGGGATAATTTTGGTAGGTTAATTCCTAATATGGCATGGATGCCCAAAGAGGTGAAGAGTGCTATCCATATTGGTTGACGGAGGGTGTCTATGATGGAAGGTTGTTCTATCGGTTGATTTAGGTCTAGGGAAGAAAAGTCAGACATATCAGGAAACTCCTATAACGATCGATAAAATAAATAATAGAGTTGCAATTTGCATTTTAACATTCTCAATATGGATAATAGAGAATGGGAGAAAGTTGCTATAGCAATTCCCAACAAGTGTGAGATAAAAAATTCATTTATTTATAACTGTTCAACCGGACATTATATAATACAAATATCAAAAATTTTGCTACATTTTCTTGGGTGAGGGGGAGCGTATGAGCAGGGGAGGAGGAGAGTCATCGGATGGGCGACGTACTATGGAGCAACCTTCAACCTTCAACAATGAATAATGAATAATGAATAATGAATAATTACCTCTTCTTTTCAAGGAGAGGATTGACAAATTCATGAAAATTTTTTTTCACAGGAGTCGATGGTCGGACAGCTCCGAGACCTCGCCATCCCATCCTAGGTCATGCTGCGCAAACGACCGCTTATTATCCCCTATCCAAGGGGAGGCGCATACCCACAATTTTTCGGTAATATAGAATCCGGTTATATAGTATATGTTCATTATTCAATCTCCCCATCTCCCCATCTCCCCATCTCCCCCAACAATACAATTAAGTATTCAACTGGATTTGATATTACTCGTTACTCGTTACTCGTTACTCGTTACTCGTTACTCGTTACTCGTTACTCCTTACTCCTCAGTAATACGATAACTAATTACCCGGATTCTATATAAGACCGGAAAATCGAGAAATATTTGGTAATGGTTGAAGATGGAACATTTTTGTATACCGAATTAAACGGATTTGATGTCAATTTATTGAAATATTGAAAAAGAATATAGAGACCTTCTATGGGAGGTCTCTACAGAGGTTACTGGAAAAAGTATTACAGCGCTTTTCGCTCTTGATGAACCACATCTTCACACATCAAACTTTGTAGGGACGTTCCATGGAACGTCCCTACTGTGGTCTACCCAAATGAAAACCGCTGTAATTTCTGAGGATATCTAATAGACATAGGCGTAAAAATCAAAAACAAAATCAATTCTTATCCATAAATCATCAATTATTCTTCCCTGTTCCCTGTTCCCTCTTTTAGAGGAGATATCTAATGTCTGACTATTACCAAAGAGCGATCGCTAATTTCTGATCGAGAAATCGTCTGCTTCTAACAATGGACTACCTGTTAAAGTTGCAAATTGAGCACCATTACCGAAACCACTTGCACTACCATTAGGATTATAGAATAAGTTACCATTGCTACTGTTGTAAACAATTACTCCATCTGAGGTTGCTGCCGCAGCATCACTATTAACTACATCAAACTCATCTGATATGCTGAAACCTGTTCCTGAGTCACTGTTGATAGCGGTGAAACTGTTGCGGTCTAGAAGAATTATGTCTCCTGGTGTTTGGGAAAAATCAGTAATTTCGTCTATACCAAAATCCTCTGGTTGAAATGCTTCATTACTATTAAAGATAAAGCGGTCAACACTGGCACCACCTGTGAGTACATCGTTTCCTGCTCCACCATTGAGGCGATCGCGACCAATACCTCCTAGTAGAGTATCGTCCCCTGTTCCTCCTAACAAAATATCGTTATTAGAGTTACCTACCATCAGGTCACCACCAGCTCCTCCAAGTAGTTGATCGCTACCACCAGCTCCACTTATCTCGTCATCACCATTACCACCACTAGCAGTGTCTTGACCGCCACCACCATTCACGGTATCATCACCATCGTCACCGTTGAGGCGGTCGTTACCAGCGCTTGCAGCAACGAAGTCATCACCATTACCAGCGTTAACTGTATCATCACCAGCGCCAGGATCGACGACATCATTTCCATTGCCAGATGCGATACCATCGTCTCCATCACCACCATCAAAGAATTCATCTATCTCTGCTTCTGGGTCATCGCTAGCTAAGAAGTCATTACTCTCACTGCCAGGAATTTCTAGCAAAATACCACTGCCACCGCTATCTGGATCGCCTATATCTAAGTTGCTAGTATTCAGGTTAGCAATAAACAGACCTGAATCTAAGACTTGGTCGCCAGTATCAGCAACGCCGAACTTAACGGTATTTTCTCCCTGTTGGACGGGGGCAAAAACAGTTAGTTTAGAGCTGACTCCATCATATTCGATGGGAAGAATATTATTGGCATTATCAATGAAGTTGCCTAATGAGAGATTATTGCTGATAACACTTAAAGGTTGAGTAAGATCGTTGTTGAACAATGCAACATTGTTTCCATTAACAAAGACTCCTGCTACATCCACAAAGGAGGTGTCGGAAAACTCAGGAAACTCATCAGACCCAAAAATTAAATCAAAGGTTATAGACCTGACGGTGGGGTCTTCGATTACAAATTCAAACTCTAGTATGTTTGCATCCAGGACTTGGCCAGCTCCAGAAAAAGCACTGCTGGCCACAGCTTGAAGGTCTGGATCGGAGTTCCCCAATTGTTCAACACTATAACCAATTTCAGTATTTTGGTCGGGTGGGGAGCCATCGCCAGAAGTCAGCAAGATGCCTGGATCGATTCCTAAAGGCAGAGTACCATCATAAAATGAGGATTGACCAATGCCATTTGGGGAGGTGCCACCAACGCTAGGGGAGAGTGTAACAACCGCACCTTCAAAATTTATAGAATCAGGTATGACTGTCAAGCTAGCTCCTGGGTCTACAATTGCATCTACTAGGTCTTGGACTGTGTCTACTGTTGGATCGAATTCTACGAATGCCATAATATTTTCTAACTCCTAAAAAAAAATTAACAACTAAATTTGCACAAATTAATGTTGAGTTAAATTTTCGGTAGTCCTGCATTGTAATGGTATGGACAGTGGGAGGATCTTGTTCCCGTTCTAAGTGTTGTTTGTCTCTACCTGCTATTCTGTCTACAGAACCACCAAATTGTCTATTCTAGGGGATCGAATTTTGTACATTTGGTACAATTAACAATTATCCCCAGCTCTCACCACAGCAAAGTCTAAAGCTCACAGGTATGCCGAACAAAAGGCAGCAAGTTTAAATTGCCCAGAGTTTTATAAATAAGAATTTTTTACTCTTGATTATTTATTAGCAGATCCCATAAAATTGACTTTGCTATGGCCTATTGTTTTCACAGATAATATATTTCTTAGCTAAACCGAGGTTATGCAAAAAAGAAATTTTTTAATTACAGCGGTTTTCATTTGGGTAGACCACAGTAAGGACGTTCCATGGAACGTCCCTACAGGATTTTGCTTGTGAAGATGTGGTTCATCAAGAGCGAAAAGCGCTGTAAAGAAGTCAAGGGTATTAACCCAAACTCAACTATTACAGTATATTTGCTTATTTATGTGGTACAACTGACGGGGTAAATATTTTGGCGTTGAGTCGTGGTAATGATTTTGAGATTAACTTTGGACGCAAAACATAAGTTTTTCAATTTTACCTTCAGCTAATAGACATATCCAAGAATAAAAAATCAAATCAATTATCCCAATAGATACATCAATTATTTCCCCTCCTGGGAGGGGGAGGGACGTTGGGGTGGGTTCTCTACTGCCTACTGCCTACTGTCTACTCCCTATGGGTGGAGGAGATGTCTAATTATCATGACATTTACAGCGTTGACATCTCCAGGGGTTGAAACACCCTGGATTCTGTGGTTAGTCCACCCCCATTTGGGACGGGGCGAATAAATGTGCGGAAGTAAATTCCGCACGCAGCCCCTCATAAATCCACATTTGCTTAAAGCCTGAAGGGCAGACTTCTATACTACTCGGCATAGACCGAAATCTAGCTGTGAGCTTACTTTCAGAGTGGTTTTACTCAAGTTGGAGCAATAAATCGCTGCTTTAGCTGCATTGCTTGCTTTTCCTGCGGAATGCTGCGCAAACAGCCGTCGTAGGAAGCATCGTCCCCGTCTCCTGTCCGCCGGAATCTCACCGCAAAGCGCGATCTTGTCATGGCGACAAACCTTGTTCTTAGTTGATATTTCTAGTATAGCAGAATTTGACTCCGGGTTAAAACCCGCGTGTCGTTATTCAACCAGGGGATAAATCTTCCGGGAACTTTCCTCCCGACGTTTTTCAGGTTTTCATTTGGGTAGACCACAGTAGGGACGTTCCATGGAACGTCCCTACAAAGTTTGATGTGTGAAGATGTGGTTCATCAAGAGCGAAAAGCGCTGTAAGCAACGCCAAATATTTTGGTAGTGGTGTACAAGTAGTGATTTTTGTAGTTTTGTTTCTGACAGTGAAAGGGATTTACTTATAAATATCACTACATCTACAGGACTACCAATATTTTTTGCTTGTTCGAGATCCGGCCAACCCATATTCCCTACTCCCTACTCCCTACTCCCTAAAATCATCAATATATGTGCTTCTTCTAAAAAGTAGGAAACTGCTGTATATCCATTCCTTAGGCAAAAAAAAATTTTTATGGTACATGAACTGTAGTGTATATTGCAAAATAGTCTACAGGTAAAGTCCTTGGCTAAACCATTTATATCATTACTCTGGAGTAATAATAATATTAATGATATATTTTGAGAAAATCTCAGGATTGTTATATATTTATGTATGAATATATGCAAAAAATGTTTGATTATCTGACAGATGAAAGAATTTTATACCTGGAAAAAATACCGCTGTGCTTACGAATTTTATCCTCATAAAGAAGGAGACTGTTCTACTATACCTTTACTATTACTGCATCCTATTGGAGTAGGTTTATCTAAAAATTTCTGGCATAGATTTTGTTGTTTATGGCAGGAGCAAAGTTTACTAAATCCTATCTATAGTCCAGATTTATTAGGGTGTGGTGAAAGTGATATGCCATCTGTGGCTTACTATCCTATGGACTGGGCTGAACAATTACAATATTTTTTAGAGAAGGTTGTACAAAGACCAGTAATTTTAGTTGTACAAGGTGCTTTGTTTCCTGTGGCTGTATCTCTGGTAAAACTACAGCAAGAATCAAGTTTAATTAATGGTTTAATATTATCGGGTCCGCCTCAGTTGGAATTGATGACAAAGGCTGATTCACCGATTAACCAAAAGTTGAGATGGAATCTTTTTTATTCACCTATTGGTAAAGTTTTTTATCGCTATGCACGCAGTCGAAAATTTTTAGATTCTTTTTCAAAAAAGCAATTATTTGCTCATGAAGAGCGAGTAGATGAAGAATGGTTAGATACTTTAGAAAAAGGGGCAAAAAATCCCAAAAGTCAATATGCTGTTTTTTCTTTTTTAGCAGGGTTTTGGAGACAGGATTTTAGTCAAGATATTGCTCAAATTAATCAACCTACTTTAGTATTAGTAGGAAAGCAAGCATCAACTATTAGTAAAACTGAGCAAATTGAAGGGCCAGAGCAAAGAATTAATAGTTATTTAAAGTTGTTGCCTCAAGGAGAGGGTTGTCAAATATCAGGGCGAAATGTTTTACCTTATGAATCAACAGAAGAGTTTATTAAAGCTGTTAGTAATTTTTTACAAAAAATTAGTTAATCGTTTGATAATTTATTGAAGAAAGCAGAAGGCAGAAGGCAGAAGGAAAAATTGTTTATGAATAGTCTTCGACAAGCCACTTTGTGTCTACAAAACTCAAACAATTTTAAGCACCCTCGTTGACCAAGAAATCAGGTATCAAGTCCCCCCTTTCAAGGGGATGAAAAAGCGGTCGATCTTCGGAGCTTCCCCGTTGGGTGGGATGGATGGGTTTGCTAACCATATCCAATCGACCAAGAGAAAATCAACTTCAATATTTCAAGCCTCTGACTTTAGGCAGAGGTACTGATAACTGATAACTGATAACTGATAACTGAAATGACAGTGGGGTATTAAACCCGCATTCATAAAAGATAAAATTAATCGCAAAATTTATCGAATGTAGAATAGGTATAAATCAAATGGATAAAGTCGCTAATAGTATTGAAAAGAAGGATAAAAAAACTACTATTTTAATTGTGGATGATAATCCAATCGATTTGAAATTGGCAATTACTGTTCTGGAGAGCTATAACTTTAAAGTCTTAGTATCTGTAGATGGTGAAAATTGTTTAAAACAAGCAATAGAAAGTAGCCCAGATATTATTTTGTTAGATGTTTTAATGCCTATAATTGACGGTTTTGAAATTTGTAAACGCTTAAAAGCAATCCCAGAAACTAGAGATATTCCTGTGATATTTATGACTGCTTTATCAGATATAGAAGATAAAATTACAGGATTTGAATTAGGAGCTGTAGATTATGTTACTAAGCCAATCATAATAGATGAGGTTTTAGCAAGAGTAAAAGTACATATACAGCTGCGACAATTAACTGAAAAATTAAAGAATAAAAATGTACTGCTGCTAGAAGAAATTACACAAAGAAAAGCAGCAGAAGCAAAGCTTAAAGAAACATTGCGACAGTTAAAAACAGCTCAAAAACAGATTATTGCTAAAGAAAAACTTGCGTACTTAGGTACTTTAACTTCAGGCATTGCTCACGAACTGTGTAATCCTCTTAATTTTATTCAAAATTTTGCTCAACTTTCTACAGATTTAGTTGAGGAACTCATGGAAGAATTAGCTTTAGAAAGTAATAAAATGGAACCAGAAAAATTTGAAGAATTTCAAGAAATTATTAATGATATAAAACAAAATTCAGATAGTATTTATCAACACGGTAAAAGAGCAGAAAAAATTATTAAAGGTATGATAAGACATACACAAATTGACCACAATAGCTTACAACTTAGCGATATTCATAATATGCTAAATGAGTCATTGCACTTGAGTTGTCAGAAGCTGTGGGAAAAAGAGAATGTTCCGATGACAATTCAGATTAATTACGATGAGTCAATTAATAAAATTAAGTTGTCATTTTCTGATATATTTCAAGCTTTTATGAACATAATTGATAATTCTTGCTATGCTCTCAAAACTAAGTTAGAACAACAGGAAACTGCTAATCAAGATTTTAATCCTACCCTATCTGTACAAACCTATAATTTAGGAGAAAAAGTAGCAATCCATATCAATGACAATGGTATAGGAATAAGCTCAAAAGTTAAAGATAAAATTTTCGACCCTTTTTTCACTACTAAATCTCCTGGAGAAGGAGTAGGTTTGGGTTTATCTCTCGTTCATCAAATTATTGTTGAACAACATCATGGCAGTATTAAAGTGGAAACTAAAGCGGGAAAATATGCTGAATTTATTATTGAAATTCCCATGACTGATTCTAGAAATTTTCTACCAGAGCAAGACTAAATTTAAGTATGTCTGAAAATTCATTTGAAAAAGATAGTTTAGGTTGGCAATTCCACAAGTTACAACAAAAATTTGGCGAATGGTGGGAAGTTCAAACTTCTCAAACAGCAGCTAAATTACCAGGGGTAGATTTGCCTTATTGGTGGGATAATCCCATAATATTAATGATTGCTAAAGCAATGGCGTGGCTACTTTTTGCTTTTCTGTTGAGCTGGGTAGCTATACAAATAATTAGACTGTTAAATCCTTATATTTATAGTCTTCGTAATAAAATCAACTTAACAACAAAAATTAGAACAGAATCTCAACTAGAATTATCAGTAACAGCTTGGTTAAATCAATCACAAAAATACCAAGAAATAGGCAATTATCGAGAAGCTTGTCGTTGTTTATATATGGCAATGTTACAAGGATTACATGACCGGGGTATTATTTGTGATCAACCTAGTCGCACTGATGGAGAATATTTAGAATTAATTCAGCAGTTATCTCAGCCTAAACCATATCAAAAATTATTCATTACTCATCAGCAATTATTATTTGGTAACTTAGAAGTTTCTGCTGCTGTATTTGCAGAATGCCAGCAAGCTTATCAACAAATCACAGATGAAAAAAACTAAAAAATTTTGGATATTTGGAGCGCTCGCTCTAATATCAATTATGATAATTACTGTTTTTTTTGCTCCAGTAAATAATCAATTAAATAGCGGTTCTACTTATAGTCGTGCCCCAGATGGATATGGTGCATGGTACAATTTTATGTTAGAAAAAGGCGCGGATATTCAACGCTGGGAAAAACCATTTATAGATTTAGAAAATACTCAAGATATCAACTCATCAGTCACTCTATTACAGGTTAATAGTCAACTAGAAAATCGAGTAATTAATGCTCGGATAAAAAATTGGGTAAAATCTGGGAATATTTTGGTAATTTTAGGCATTAAAAAACAGGTAACAAAGGCAGAATTTACTACTATCCATGATACGGAAGTAGGAAAAGTTGAAATAGAAACAAGTCGCAGGACAATAAAAATTGAGCAAAAAGAAGAAGAGAATTTATTAGGCGATCGCTACGGTGCTATAGTTTGGCAAAAACAGTTTGGCAAAGGAAGAATTATCTTAGCTACTACTCAATATTTAGCTGCTAATGCTTATCAAGATATACCTGGAAATTATGAATTTTTAGCTCAACTTGTTACTCAAGGTCAACAACGAATTTTAGTAGATGAATATATTCATGGTTATAAAGACCAAGAAGTAATTAAGGAAGAGTTGGGAGAAAGTTTAGTAAATTATTTGATTGAAACTCCCTTATTTCCAATTTTTATTCAGGGTTTAATTATTTTAGTTATCCTAATTTTTGCTCAAAATCGTCGTTTTGCTAAACCGATAAAATTATCAGCACCAATAGTTGATAATAGTCAAGCTTATATTCAAGCTTTAGCAGGGGTATTACAAAAAGCAGAAAGTCGGGAATTTATTTTAGAAACTACAGGGAAAGAGCAAAAAATTAAACTGCAAAAGAAATTAGGATTAGGACAGAATATAGTTGAAGATAAATCTTTGATAGATGCTTGGATACAACAAACTGGAGAGTCATCAATAGAATTAGAAAAAGTCCTAAAAATTCAATCTCAAAAGCGAAAAATTACCGAATCAGAGTTATTAAATTGGTTAGATAAGTGGGAGAAAATATTTCAAGTTGAAAATAAAGCAAAAAGGGATGTTTGACCGTAAAATTTTGGTCTCAAAATTTGATTGATATAGTAAATGCCTTGATATTTAGGACTTATGAAATAACTGTTTGCGTAGCACTCCGCAGCAGAAACAACGCAAGAGCAATAATAAAACTTCTTCTTTCTTCCTTCTGCGATAAGATGACTTTTGGCAAATGGTACAAAATCAGATAAAAACGGAAGATAAACCATAAAACTTCTTCCCTCTTCCCTCTTCCTTCTTCCTTCTTCCTTCTGC
>NZ_JAAHGO010000016.1:153229-177840 GCF_010672455.1 Okeania sp. SIO2C9
AAACTTCTTCTTTCTTCCTTCTGCGATAAGATGACTTTTGGCAAATGGTACAAAATCAGATAAAAACGGAAGATAAACCATAAAACTTCTTCCCTCTTCCCTCTTCCTTCTTCCTTCTTCCTTCTGCAATAAGATGACTTTTGGCAAATAGTATAAAATCAGATAAATACGCAAGAGCAATAATAAAACTTCTTCTTTCTTCCTTCTGCGATAAGATGACTTTTGGCAAATGGTACAAAATCAGATAAAAACGGAAGATAAACCATAAAACTTCTTCCCTCTTCCTTCTGCGATAAGATGACTTTTGGCAAATGGTACAAAATCAGATAAAAACGGAAGATAAACCATAAAACTTCTTCCCTCTTCCAGCTTCGGTTATTCCCTCTTCCTTCTGCGATAAGATGACTTTTGGCAAATAGTATAAAATCAGATAAATACGCAAGAGCAATAATAAAACTTCTTCTTTCTTCCTTCTGCGATAAGATGACTTTTGGCAAATGGTACAAAATCAGATAAAAACGGAAGATAAACCATAAAACTTCTTCCCTCTTCCTTCTGCGATAAGATGACTTTTGGCAAATGGTACAAAATCAGATAAAAACGGAAGATAAACCATAAAACTTCTTCCCTCTTCCAGCTTCGGTTATTCCCTCTTCCTTCTGCGATAAGATGACTTTTGGCAAATAGTATAAAATCAGATAAATACGCAAGAGCAATAATAAAACTTCTTCTTTCTTCCTTCTGCGATAAGATGACTTTTGGCAAATGGTACAAAATCAGATAAAAACGGAAGATAAACCATAAAACTTCTTCCCTCTTCCCTCTTCCTTCTTCCTTCTTCCTTCTGCGATAAGATGACTTTTGGCAAATAGTATAAAATCAGATAAATACGCAAGAGCAATAATAAAACTTCTTCTTTCTTCCTTCTGCGATAAGATGACTTTTGGCAAATGGTACAAAATCAGATAAAAACGGAAGATAAACCATAAAACTTCTTCCCTCTTCCCTCTTCCTTCTTCCTTCTTCCTTCTGCAATAAGATGACTTTTGGCAAATAGTATAAAATCAGATAAATACGCAAGAGCAATAATAAAACTTCTTCTTTCTTCCTTCTGCGATAAGATGACTTTTGGCAAATAGTATAAAATCAGATAAATACGCAAGAGCAATAATAAAACTTCTTCCCTCTTCCTTCTACGGTAAGATGACTTTTGGCAAATGGTACAAAATCAGATAAAAACGGAAGATAAACCATAAAACTTCTTCCTTCTTCCTTCTTCCTTCTTCCTTTATATACTAATAACTGAATTAATATGACACAAACTAACTCAATATTTACTCAACTATCTCAGACTATCAATCAAATAATTGTCGGTCAAAATATACCTATTCAACAATTATTAATCGCCCTGTTAACTGGAGGTCATGTAATAATTGAAGGAGTTCCAGGCACAGGAAAAACTCTCACAGTCAAAGTATTAGCTAGATTAATTCAAGCCGAATTTAGCAGAGTTCAACTAACACCAGATATTCTACCATCAGATATCTTAGGAACTAATGTATTTGACCTCAATAGTCGCAACTTTACCTTAAAAAAAGGTCCGATTTTTACAGAAATATTATTAGCAGATGAAATTAATCGTACTCCACCAAAAACCCAGGCAGCTCTACTGGAAGCTATGGCAGAACAACAAGTAACATTAGATGGAGAAACTTTGCCATTGCCAAATTTATTTTGGGTAATTGCTACTCAAAATTCCCTAGAATTTGAAGGTACATATCCATTACCAGAAGCACAATTAGATAGATTTTTATTCAAGATTATTATTGATTATCCAGACAGAGCAGCAGAAAAACAAATGTTGTTCAATGTTCAACAAGGTTTTGCTACAAAAAGTATTCAATTAAATCAAATTCAACCTATCGCAACAGTCAAAGAAATAATTCTCACTCGTCAAAAAATAGAAGCAATTAACGTTCAAGAAAAAATATTAGATTATTTATTAGGGTTAGTTCAGCAAACCAGAAAACATCCAGATGTAGCTTTGGGTGCTTCTCCACGAGCGACAGTAGCATGGTTACAAACCAGTAAAACACAAGCTTGGTTAAATAATAGAAATTATGTAACTCCAGATGATATTAAAACAGTGGCATTACCTCTATTACGTCATCGGTTAATTTTGAAACCTGAAGCGCAGTTAGATGGAATACTAATTGATAGTGTAATTAATTCTATATTGAAACAAGTTTCAGTACCAAGGTAATAAGTAAGGAAGAGGGAAGAAGGAATAAGGAAGAAGGAATAAGGAAGAAGGAAGAAGGAAGAAGGAAGAAGGAGTAAATATTGAAAAAAAAGGGGAAAATGATAGAGATAGCTGTCTAATAATGAATTAGAGCAGCTCTTTTTTAGCATTCTTTTTTATATCATGTCCGGTTGAAAAGTTATAAATAAATGACGAAGGAGTCAGGAGTCAGGAGGGAAGAAAGAAGAAGAAAGAGAAAGTTTTTTGTTTGCTGACGCACAACTGCGTTAACTTGTAACTGGAACAGAGTTCGATCGCGCTCTTCTCCGGACATGATATTACCGGGTGCATCTCAATTTTGAATAAAGCCAAAAATTTATCACTTTTAGGCAACAGGGAATAGGGAATAGAGAATAGGGAATAGGGAATAAGGAATATATAGAACCCCTAAGCGTATCTTCATAAATATCAAGTTTTTTTAGCCTTGAGTCAGGAGACAGGAGACAGGAGACAGGAGGTAAGAGGGAAGAGAGAAGAGAGAAGAGGGAAGAGGAAAGATGTGGGTTCGTGATCATACAAAAAATTCAACACTCCTTCAGATGATTTTCGGTCAAAATTGATGCGCGAAAAGACTTGACTACCATAATTATATAGACCTCAAATGGGTTCTATAGGAAAAAAGCATTTTTGCAAATATGAGATGCACCCATATTACCCTTGGTATTAGAAGCTTAGAAGTGATAATTTTGAATTAAGTTGATTGGCGATCGCCATGAATTTCAAAGTGATATTTCAATATTAATTAAACCGAATAATTAAGACCAAAAATATCTCCCTAGCTACACCATAGGATGTTATCCTACAAACAGAATTTTCCCTTTGATTCAATCCTCTAATTATTAATTATTGAACAAAAAAAATATACTATCAGAGTTTTGAGATTCCATCGAAAAAACTGATAATTAAAATTTTAATCTTAAGATATAGCAGTCGAAGGAAAAGTTAAGACAGATCGGGAGCTTAAAACTCAGACAACGTAATATTTTTACTTCTTCCTTCTTCCTTCTTCCTTCTTCCCTCTTTCTTCTTTTTCTTCTGCTATGTTGACTAATAATTTATAGATCAAAACTTACCATTTACCAATTATTAATAATAAAAAAAATATTACTTTTTTCCGGAACTATACCCAATACTCTTGTTCCACTATATATGTATCCAATTCAATTAGTAAAACAGTGTAGGAATTAATGATTTTCATGGAAAACCAAACTTCTATGAACTTGTCCTATATTGTGTTACAATTAATTCAAAATTTATAGATTTTTTATATTATTGTATATTAAAATACGAAAGGGTGGAAAAAAGAGTGATTGTAAAAAATAACTATAACTATAATTATAAATCTCGTCAATCAGGAATACTTCAATTTATTATATTTAGCACAATCGCGCTTATCCTCAGTAGCTTAATGATATTTACTCCAGGAGCAGCATTAGTAGAATTTAAAAATTCTACAGCTCCAGTAGTTTTAGATGGGCGACCAATACTCAAAATTAGCAGTGTAGGGGAATATACTGCCCAGAAAAGAGCCGAATTAATTGAACAAAAGTTATCAACCGTAGTTTCATCATCAAAACCTATACATTTAAAAGTCAAAACAGATGAAAAACTACCAACAATTTGGTTAAATGACACCTATCTATTAACTGTTACTCAAAAAGATGTTTTTCCAGGAAGCAATCTCAAAGAGCAAACAGAAATTTGGGCAGAAAAAATTGAGGATTCAGTAAAAATAGCTCAAAAAGAACGCTCTTTAAAATTTATGGGAAACACATTAATTAAAGTAGGATTAATTATTAATGTGGCCATAGCAATAAACTGGCTATTAAAGTTAGTATGGCGAAAATATTTATATCAAGTTATATTGTTTTTTTTGGGAAATCATGGCATTGCTCATCCTGAAGAGAGCAAAAGTTTATCTATATTAATTAGTTTAAGTTTGCTAGTTACGAGAATAGCTTTATGGGTAGGAACAATTTTGTATATTACTAATAAATTTCCCCTAACTCGACAGTTTAGTTATCAGTTTACCGATACCTTAATTTCCACCTTTACTTCTCCAGTAATTCATTTGGGAAATCAAACATATTCTGTACCCGATCTATTAATTTTAGTAGGTTTAGTGTGGGCACTAATAATTGGTGTTGGTGGAATAACTAATATTTTAAAATCGCGCATTTTGCGAGTAACCGGAATTAACCGAGGCGCTCAAGAAGCGATCGCCACTATGACCAAATACAGTTTAATCACTATTGGTGTGATGGTACTATTGCAAGTATGGGGTCTAGACTTGAGTTCCATTACCTTGTTAGCAAGTGCGTTTGGCGTTGGTATTGGTTTAGGTTTCCAGGATATTGCTAAAAATTTTGGTAGTGGTTTGGTATTATTGTTTGAGCGACCGATACAGGTGGGCGACTTTGTAGAAATTGGAGAATATCAAGGCACGGTTGAACGCATTGGCGCCCGCAGTACAATGATCAAAACTTTCGACCATGTGTCTATTATTGTACCTAACTCCCGGTTTTTGGAGGCGGAGCTAATAAATTGGGATCATGACCATCCAGTTTCGGCGTTGCGGTTACCAGTGGGAGTTGCTTACGGATCTAATGTAGAGGCAGTACGTCAAGCTTTATTAGATGCAGCAGCAGCATCTTATCCCGATGTGTTATCGATACCAGAACCCCAGGTGTTGTTTATTGAGTTTGGAGATAGTTCTCTAAATTTCGAGTTACGGGTATGGACAGCGGAACCGAGCAAACAGGAAATTATTAGGAGTGACTTATATTTTAAGATCGAGGCAATATTGCGGGAGCGTCAGATAGAGATTCCGTTTCCGCAACAGGACTTGCATTTGCGGTCTGGGAATTTACCAATTGATTTATCCCCACGAATGGAAGCGATGTTGATGCAGTTTTTCCAGCAGGGAAGCAATGGGAAAAAAGTTAATTTGACTGGTAAAGAGCAGCGGAATTAAGTACCTGTGCAAAATTAATTTAATATTTGTAAGCAGGTAGTAGGGAGTAGGGGAGTGTGGGGAGTGTGGGAAGATGGAGAGTGTGGGAAGATGGAGAGTGTGGGGAGTGTGGGGAGTGTTGGAAGATGGAGAGTGTGGGGAGTGTGGGAGAAATTAAAAAATATATATCCTCACCATTACCATGCAGGACTACCGGGGAGTTTATGGGTATTCAGTAGACATAATATAACAACTTCGTTATCAGTCGCTCGACTAACTAAATTGATTCACTATTACTAAAACTATATGAGCTATTCCAATAGCTCACATTGCAGACTCTAAACCTTTTTGCCAATACAGATATCCGAGAATTAAACCAAATAATGAATTAATCGTAATAATATAGGAAATAAATATCCCATTTACCGAATTATTAATTATTAATTATTAATAATTAAATAATTCGCGCCTTGAAGCCTCCCCTTTTAAGGGGAAAAAGCGGTTGAGGGATGGCGAGGTCCCCTCGCCATATCCAATCAACCAAGACAGCGGTCGTTTGCGGAGCAGTCCGTTAGGATGGGATGGCGAGGAGACCTCGCCATATCCATGAGACCAAGAGAAAAGAAATAATATCTCCTTATATTCAATTCCGTAGCGGTTTTAACCAGAGGTAATTATCAATTATCCATTATCCATTATCCATTAATGAACTGACTTTGAAATGAAAAAGCTATGGTTCAACAATTAATAATTAATAATTACCTCTTCTTTCCAAGGAGAGGATTGACTGAAAGGAAAATTTTTTTCTTTTTTCCCCTTACAGCGCTTTTCAAATTGATGAACCACATCTTCACAAGCAAAACTTTGTAGGGGCGATTCGCGTTTGCGGAGCATTCCGTAGGAAATCGCCCCTACTGTGGTCTACCCAAATGAAAACCGCTGTAAAAGGGGAGGCTTTACAGCGCTTTTCAGATTGATAAACTACATCGTTATAACCAAAACTCTGTAAGGGAGAATGGCATTCGCCCCTACTGTGGTCTACTGAAATGAAAACCGCTGTAAACCATAATTTATCGGTAAATGTCCGACTCCAAATAATAAAGATGACAACAAAATTGCCATAACAAAGTATCGCCCTTGGGGTTTACCTTTTCCTCTTTGAAAAATTTTCCATCCTATCCAAACTAGGAATGTCATTAACCCCCATCTCATTAATAATTCTTCGGTAATACCTCCAAATAAAATGCAGGTTATAAATGGTAAATTGTTGGATATTTCCGAAGTTTTAGTTACAAAGTCTGAAGGTAAAAATGGTTGCCATAATAAGGCAATGAATGATCAAGCTAAACCTCCGATGAAACCTCCAATTATACCTGGTAATATCTGTGGTTTAATTACTGGCATAAGTGGATTTTTCTTAGCCATCGCTTCTGCTAAAGGTGCTGATAATTTAACTTTTTCAGCTAAAGCAACTCCAATAATTACTGTTATAGATAACAACACAGTTTGCTGGAATAAAGTCAACAGTTTAATTATCCATAAAGGAGGTAATTTGTTATCTTCTGGTAGAGGTATATCGATCAACAATAAAGATAATACTCCGACCATACCTATTAACCACAAAACCCAAAATAATTTATTTTTGTAGCTCATAAATCTGTGATTTTTAATGAGGTAAGCGTTCAGCTATCAGCAGTCAGCTATCAGCTTACCAAAAGTAATGCTATACGAGGGGTTAGGGGTGGGTTCCCTCACCGTAGGAACGTTGCATGCAAAGTCCCTACCGACTCCCCCACTCCACCTGCAATGCGAAAATGTATAAAAGTTTTTGAGAATATAGTATAACTATAGGCGATAACTGAATTTTATAACTGATAATTAATACCTATAGCCAATAGTAAACTTGCTAAAACACTACCTAAAAAACCTATTCCCAAATTAGTCATATTTGACTGACTAGCTGATGCCATTGCTGTGTTTAAATCTGGTGAAGTTAAACGCTCATAATTTTTCACAGCTACAATTGTTTCTGGTAAAGATGATATTAAACTTCCCAAAAAATAATGCAATCCTGCAAAGATTGAATCACCAAACAATTTAGTCAGTAAATCATCATAAATTTCAGTCCAAGCTATAAATAATGTATTTAAAATATAACATAATAATATCAATAAAGCCGTGCCTACAATAAACTTCCACCAACTTGCTTCATAATCATCTGCATTAATATCTTCAAATAATTCAGGTCTTTTTTGCTTAAACTGTTTTTCATAAAGAAAAAAGACAAATATACCTGCTAAACAAGTTATACCACCAACAATTACCCAAGGTAAAGTTCGGGAATCTATGACTTCTGGCAAAGGTGCAAATTCCGATTCACCAGTAATAAACCAATAAGCTGTAGTAGCAAAGGCAAACATTGATAATGACATGGAAAAATGCCATAAAAATAGCATTTTTTCTTTATTAAGAATTTCGATAAAATTTTTGATATTAGATATTTTTCCTAAAAATACCCATTTACCTATAACAATTATTGGTGCCACAATAAACATTAGATAAATATTGGCAAAATTTGAACCTAGAGGAGTTGCTATACCTCCTAACCTACCGAGACTCAATGATAGCAACATCAAAAATAATTCAGGATTATTTGTACTAGAATTGATTACTATTGTGCGTTGATTTTTACCTAAATATTTTTCAGCTAAACCTGCTGCAGAATTTACCATAGTATCTGTAGCAATAGGGATAAACCAAAAGCAAAAAATTATTGCTGCCAAGGCACTAATTGCCAAAAAAGTGATTTCATTAGTAGAGCGGTGTAATTGTATAATCCAAGTATCCATAGCTTCAGATAAGATTCAATATATAGCAGTCCTCGACAGGGTTGTTTAGAAAATCTTTTGGAATTAGAAAGTAGGTAACAGTAGTAATAGTTTCAGACTTTATTATCTGTATTTTAGTTTTTTTGCTATATACTCGCGCTACCTACACAAAATTCAATAGGAAATTAGCTACAATAAATAAAGACTATCCTGCTGTCATAGTCTTTACTCATTGTGGCTATTCTCAATCAAAATTCCATTCGATTTGTTTTTAATTGTCAACAATAGATAAATTCAATATTTTTTACAGAGATTCAATTCTACTTATTTTAACAATAGCATATTGAATGAAAATGTTCACTTATTACTTTTTCAATTTTCACTATTAAAATCTCACTAATTTTGGTTTTATTTTTACAGAATATATAGTTTCCTAATTAATTGTGATAGTTTTATGTGTTCTGGTTATTGATTTTTTATAATTATCTAATCATTAAGGTTTAAAGCCTCTTATTATTTGCATAAATAAATCAAAAAAAAATATTCACCAATCTTTTTTTATACAGATAATTATTAATTATTGAATACCTAAAATCTAATATTTAATCCAAACTAGCTACTCAAATCATGCTTCCATAGTACCGTCCACTATCTATATTTTTTAATACTAACCAAAATTGTAACTCTTGGTCATACTATAGTCTTATGGACGGCTTAAAATAGAATTATGTAGATATTTAATTAGTCAAAATTCATCTACCTATTAGGCAATCTTGGTACAGTTATTCCTTCTACTCGTTGGCGGTATTCTTCAACACCTGGATTAAAATCTATTGGTAAAACAGCCACAATATTATCATGAGGGCGAGGAATAATTACCCAAGATTCCAAGGTTGCACCATAAACTTTTTCGACTGCAGCAATTCCTGCATCCATAGCAGTTTTTACTTCCGAAACATCACCTCGAATTTGAACAGTAAACCGAGCGCTACCAACCCTAATATAACCCACTAAAGTGACTCGACCTGCTTTTACCATTGCATCTGAGGCAGCTAAAATACCTGGAAAACCCTTAGTTTCCAGTGCTCCAACAGCTTGTTGTGCCATTATATTTCTCCTAAATTTAAGTTAAGAATTAATCTCTGCAATTAATTGTAAAAATTTTAGATGTCTATCATAACTAAACTATATATTCAGCCAAATTATCAATAATATTAATTTGAGCTATCAATAAGTTTAGGACAATATTCATCTAAATTGTTCACTAATTTCTGTATAACTTAGTGGTAATACAGATTCTACATTCTCCGGGGGATTAGGAACAATATAGTGACTGTCCACAATACCACCATAGACTTTTTCTGCTGCTTCAATGCCAGCTTGGACTGAAGGATAAACTTCAGAAGTTGGTCCCCGAACTACCACGACAAAGTGGCCTCTTTCAGCTATACCGTAGTAAACTAAGGTAACTCGCGCAGCTTTGACCATAGCATCTGCAGCAGCTAATATACTGGGAAAACCAATAGTTTCTATGAGACCTACTGCTTCTGGCATAGAAATACTCCTGTACTCTGCAAAAATAAATCAATATAATTGTAATCCTAATGGCTGATGCTGTATATATAAATTGATAAAAAAGCAATCAATTATACCGGACTATAAGCATTTTTATCTATATTCGATCTCTTTTAAATTTTCCTGAAAAATATAGAATATAGTGTCATTTCAGTTATCAGTTAACAGTTATCAGTACCTCTGCAATAAGGAGCCTTGAAATCTGGAATATTCTCTTTTTTTCCTTAAAAAGGGAGGCTATTGAACATAAATTTTCAGTCACTAACTTAATTTAAAGTTGTCAGATATTATTGCTTTTAAGGTTGTTGTTATTTAATTAATTTATGCACAATATAATCAAATATCAATTCATCAAAAATTTTCAGAATAATATGAGAGCGATCGCGAGTAAAAACCATAGCAAAATTAATTCAGTAGTAAAATTTATTCTAGTTACCCTATTAACTTTTGGCATCACAATTACTTGGTCATCTCTAGGTTGGGCACAAATACCATTCCTGCCAAATATACAGCAAACGGAAAATCAAGGACCAATTTTTGATTGGTTTAATCGACCATATAAATGTGGTAATTTAATGTGTAGTAAAGTCTGGTTTAATGGCAGACCTTTAATTACTGTCGCTGCACCATCAGCTAATACAGAAGAGAATCAAAGTGCTATTTCTACTGCCAAGCAAAGAGCAAAAACTGTAGAAATTAATCTTCAACAAGTTTTAAAGATAGTACTACAGTCAAAAAATAGTAAAATACCAAACTCATCACCTCCAAATTCAACCCCTACATCTAATAATCAATTACCAGAAAAACCATCTGATTTTGACCAACCATTGCTTGCAAAACCGACATTAACTCCCAAGGCAAAAGAACTTCAGACAAGAATCCAAAAGATCACACCAAATATTGATATTATCCGCAAAGATAATATTAATAGTCAAGGCACAAATCAAAGTCTAAATCTTCATCCTCAAACACCCAAAATTGAAGTAGGAACTCTGAATAATTTAACAGTTATTTATGCGCCAGAACAACCAGGATTAACAACACAAACCATACTCACAGTTACAAAATATGATGTAGTTGCCAACTTTGCTAATAACGAATTGCAGCTAGCAAATATTTGGCAAAATCGCATTCTTCAAGAATTGAGTAATGCTTTAAAAGAAAGAGAATACTACAAGAAAAAACTATATATTATCATCGCTCAAGTTTCTATAATTATTGCTAGTATGATAATTATTAGCTCGGTATTAAAGTGGATACAAAAACGCTTGAAAGCTAAAATTGAATTGCTCAAACAAAAAATTAAAGAATTAGAGCAATCTCTACAAGTAAATCCCGAAGAAAAATCTATAGAAAATTATCAATCTACTGCAAATACAGCCAATACTCAAGCAGCAGAATCATCAATTAATTTCAACAAAGAATCTTTACTACATTCAAACCTAGAAATTACATCTCTCAGTATATTACTAGCAATGGTTGAAAATGCACCTTTAGCATTTTTGAATCAGTTAGAATACATCTGGTCAGCATTGCCAAAAGTTTCTCTAAAACGACAGTTTCTTTTAAAGAAACAAAAAAATATTACTGTTTTACTCGAGCAAATTTTAATGTGGGCACAAGTATTTATCTGGGTGGGAGGAATTAGTTTAATTGTTGCTATGTTCCCACAAACTAGGGCTTTATATTCTTTTCTCTTAACACAATATGTACAATTTTTACTAATATGGGTAATTGCCAGCATTACAGATAAAGCTACTTACTTCTTAATAGACTTTTGGTTAGATAAGTGGGCAACACAAGCACAACAAGGTTCTCTAGTACCTGAAAGATATACCATGCGAGTCAATACTTATTCAGGCGCACTCAAACAAGCAACAAGTGTTGTGATATACTCAATAGCCATTTTATTTACTGTACAAGCGATAGGTATTTCTCTTGCCGGAATAGGAATTATTGGTATAACGTTAACTTACGTTTTCAAAGCTAAAGTGGATAATCTGATTAACGGTTGCTTGATTTTATGGACGGATCAGTATGCTGTTGGAGATGTAGTTCAAATAGGTAATGTAACAGGTCTTGTAGAACATATAAATCTTTATCTGACTCAACTGAGGGGAGCAGAAGGGCGACTCATTACTATTCCTAATGGTAGTTTTGAGGTGGTGCAAAACTTGACAAAAGATTGGTCTCGGGTAGACTTTCGAGTTGAAATTGCCTACAGTGCAGATGCTAGGAAAGCACTAAATACGATTGAAGAAGTGTCAGAGCAAATGCGAAACGAACCTGAATGGCAAGATAAAATTCTCGAACCTGCAATAATTCTAGGAGTTGATAATATCTCGCACACAGGCATTTTAATTCAAATTTGGATTAAGACTGCACCAATACAACAGTTTGCAGTGGGACGTGAATTCCGCCTCAGAATTAAACAAGCATTTGACCAAGAAGGTATTGCTATTGGTGTACCGCAACAGTCTGTGAATCTTCAAAATTATCCTAACAATACTAATAGCGATCGCAACAAAGGAGACAATTCATATCTTTCAGCTCTAGGAGGTGGGGAGTGAGGGAGTAGGGGAGTGGGGGAGTGGGGGAGTAGGGGAGTAGGGAGAAATAATTGATACCAAATCCGCTCTGGTTCGGTATCAATAAATGTTCCAACCGATGCGTCATTGCCAAATCTTTCTCAACATTCCCCTCCTGGGAGGGGTTAGGGGTGGGTCTCCATCTCCCCACACTCTTCACACTCCCCATTACAGCGCTTTTCAAATTGATGAACCACATCTTCACAATCAAAACCCTGTAGAGACGTTCCATGGAACGTCCTTACTTGTGGTCTACCGAAATGAAAACCGCTGTAATTCCCCTAACTCCTGACTCAGTCCTCCTGACTTCCCCTCCTGGGAGAGACTGGGGGTGGGTTGACTCCTACCCTTACCAAAAGATTTTTTCAGCAAACCCTAATTAGGGCTTGCTGATTAATTCTAAAAGTATTGACTGATATTGGTTTTAGCGTTTTAGATTTGAAAAAAGTACCAGCTTTGGAATGGAAAAAACTCATGCATGCTAGTATTTTGGGACGATTATGGCAGAAAAATTGAGAGACAAAACTTAGCTCCTACCTCCTCTACATTCCCCGTTCCTCCTGTCTCCTGTCTCCTGTCTCCTGTATCCTACCCCAGCAAAAATACTTTATGAGCGCAAACCCTAATTACTTACTACTTCCACCGCTCGATCGCTCTTTTGCGGATGTATTTTCTCCACATCACTTTGCAAAGCTACATACAAACGATTTAAAGCATTTATATAAGCTTGAGCTGATGCCACAATAATATCAGTATTAGCAGCATGACCAGAATACACCCGTCCTTCATGACGCAAACGAATAGTCACTCCTCCAATAGCATCAATACCAGCAGTTACCGACTGCACAGAAAACTCAATTAAATCATTAGGCACATTCACCACTCGGTTAATTGCCCTGTATACAGCATCCACAGGACCAGTACCAATAGCAGCATCAGTCAATTCCTCCCCATTAGGAGTTCGGATACTAACCGTGGCAGTGGGACGAGAGCGATCGCCACAGGAAACCTGTACCAACTCTATACGGAAGAGTTCTGGTGGTTGTTGAATCTCACTGTTAACAATAGATTCTAAATCCCAATCTGTAATTTCTTTCTTTTTGTCTGCCAAATCTTTAAATCTGAGGAAAGCTTTATTCACCTCTTCATCAGAAATATCAAACCCAAGTTCTTTGAGACGAGTTTGGAAAGCATGACGACCGGAAAGTTTACCCAAGACTATTTGGTTATCTGTCAAACCGATAGACTCAGCATCCATGATTTCATAAGTAAGCTTATTCTTAAGTACTCCATCTTGATGAATACCTGACTCATGGGCAAAAGCATTAGCACCGACAATAGCTTTGTTTGGTTGCACAAACATTCCTGTCAAGTTAGAAACCAGACGAGATGTTTTATAAATATGACGAGTATCAATCTTAGTAAGTGGTGCTTCTGACTCTGGTGCGCGACCAAGGAAAGGATTGAAATATTGTCGCCGGACGTGCAATGCCATAACTAACTCTTCCAAAGCAGCATTACCAGCTCGCTCACCGATACCGTTAATAGTGCATTCCAGTTGACGAGCGCCGTTTTTCACAGCTTCGAGGAAGTTGGCGACTGCTAAACCGAGGTCGTTGTGACCGTGAACAGAAATAATCGCTTGGTCAATATTGGGTACATTTTCCTTAATACCTCGGATGAGTGCCCCAAATTCAGTAGGTGTCGTATAACCAACAGTATCGGGAATATTCACCGTAGTTGCTCCAGCAGCGATCGCCGCCTCCAATACTTGATAGAGAAATTCTGGGTCAGAGCGACCTGCATCTTCGGGTGAAAATTCTACATCATCTACGAAAGTTTTAGCATAGGCCACCATTTCAGGAGCGATCGCTAATACTTCTTCTCTAGTTTTCTTGAGTTTATAAGCTAAGTGAATATCGGAAGTAGCAATAAAAGTATGAATACGAGCATTAACTGCGGGTTTCAGAGCTTTACCTGCTGCTTCGATATCTGCACGAGTCGTTCTTGCCAAACCACAGATTGTTGGGCCTCCTTCTACACCCACTGTCTCAGCAATTTTCTGTACTGCTTCAAAATCTCCAGGACTAGAGTAGGGAAAACCAGCTTCAATCACATCTACTCCCAGGCGAGATAGTTGCCGAGCAATAGTCAATTTTTCATCTATATTGAGAGCCGCCCCAGGAGATTGTTCCCCATCCCGGAGAGTCGTATCAAAAATAATAATTCTGTCTTGATTACTTGTCATTATTTTTACCTTTATAGTTTACAGCAATTAGCTTTGAGCTTTTTTTAATCTTACCTTGTCTTACAATTTAGTTCATATACTTTAAATTAACTAGCTATCAGCTATCAGCTTAAAAATTCACGCATATAATTAGGTATCTATTTGCGGAGCATTCCAGACCGAAACCCTTTTCAAACGTAAATTATTCTAATTTTTTTGAGTTTTCAAGCAAGGTATTTAAGTTTTCAAGCAGAGATTTTTTCTTTAATACTTCCTGCCTTCTGACTTAGTGTATTCTAAAAGAAATTGATTTTTTTTCCTTCTTAAATTATTAATTATTAATTATTAATTATTAATTAATATTCTGCCTTTTCTATTTGGTCGCGAATATCATTTAAGTCTACATATTGGTCTGTGGCATTTCGCAATTCTCTAGCAATCATTCCTTCTGTTGATACAACTGTTATATGAGTATTTTTAGAACGTAGTAGCTCAATAGCTCTTTCAAAATCCCCATCTCCACTAAATAAAACTACTTGGTCATATTGGTCTACTGTATTAAACATATCTACTACAATTTCAATATCTAAGTTAGCTTTTTGAGAATAGCGACCTGAAACATCATCATAATATTCTTTAAGAATTTTAGTGCGTACTGTATAACCCAAACTAATTAAAGCATCTCGGAATCCCCTTTGATCCTGTGGGTCTTTTAAACCTGTGTACCAAAAAGCATTTATTAGTTTGACTTCTGGTTTATTGAAATGTTCTAATACTCTTCTAGGGTCAAAAAACCAACCATTTTTTTGTTGAGCGTAGAACATATTATTCCCGTCAACAAATATAGAAAGACGGTTCTTGGAATTATTCATAGAAACTTAAGTTTAATATTAATTTTAGATAATTCAGTCTAAATCTATTATTTTAGTAATATTCCTATCATCAATGCAATTATTTTTAATTTAGATAAACTAATATTATTACTTGTATGTTTCAGATTTAAACTGCAAAAAATCACCCTTATATCATAAACCGATAATATTTTTCTCTACTCATAATTTTAATAATTTTAGTAGTTATATACTATCTATTTTAGTCTTTTTTCTGTAAAAAAATACTTTTTATGCTTATTAAATTAATTGATCCCCTTCTAGATCTTCAATATAAGACAATAATTCTTCATTAAGGCCATATTTTGAATATTTGATTCGTCCAATATTCTAATAATTCAGTCAAATCAAAAACAATTGACTTAATAAAAACTATGTATAGCAGAAGGAAGAAGTAATCAGGAAAAATCTTGCGTTGTCTGAGTTTTAAACTTTTGATATGTCCGCGCCCTTATCCTTCGACTGCTATATATAAAATTCGGAATATAGAAAAACTGGGGCAGTACAAAATTACAGCCCTCAAATATACAAATTCCATCAAGATAAAGACTTACACCCCGATAAATTCCTGGGTGATTATACCTAAGCCTTTTTGCTTTCTATCGCCCAACGAGCTAATTCTGTCCGATTGTGTAGACCAGTTTTACCAAGCATATTGCTTACATGACTCTCAATCGTTCTTTGACTAACTTCCATCAATTGTGCAATGTCACGATTTGCCATCCCCTGGGCTACAAGTTGGACTACCTTTAACTCTGTGGGAGTTAATTCTACGTTTCTGCGCACCTTGATTTTTGGCCCATTACTAACTATGCCAGAATTTTGATGTTTAATTAGGCGAGAAGCTTGCTTCAGGGAAGATTCTACTTGAGCTACGAGTTCTTCAGGCTCAAATGGTTTGACAATGTAGACATCAGCTCCTGTATTTAAACCTTTGACTCGGTCTTGACTTTGACCTTTGGCAGATAGAAATAGAACTGGAACCCATTCTGTAGCTGGGTTTTCTCTGATGTGTTGCACAAGGGTATAGCCATCCATTTCTGGCATCATCACATCACATATAATTAGCTCAGGAATTTCATTTTCCAGCTTTTCTAGTGCCTCTCGGCCATTTTCTGCCGTTGTTACCTGATACCCACGAAATTCTAAATAATCCTTGACTAATAAGATTAAATTAGGGTCATCGTCAACCAACATTAACCGTCTTTGGTCTGTAGTATTAATTTCCTTCATAATTGAAGAACTCACTTTGTTTAATTCCCGCAAACATTAACTTCAAAGACTGGTATAAACCACATCTTTCATAAAAGATTAAAGAAGTAGGGCGAGTTTGCTACTTTCTTTTAAATTAATATATGTCCCTACCCACAGGGCTGGGACTGCATCTAAACTCTCTAACTAAAGAAATTATGCTTCTATCTATTATAGATTTTAGATTCAATCAATACTTCTATAATATTTTAGATATATAACTAGGTAATAGTTTTGTATTTGTGAAAAATAACTTCCACTACTTTTAATAATATATGAAAATTTGACAGTATTGGCTACTAATGTTATTGGAATTTATATTGATAACTATTAGTTACTAATTGTTAACTTTTAACTTTTGAGTTTGTCCGTCAAGTAAATGTCCACAATTTCTGAGTATCAGCGAATGAATCAACTAAGGCTATTTGATGAAATAATCATTGATTCCGGCAAAGGATGAGTGAGAAAAACATATTCCTCTACAACTCGATCACCTATTATATGCTCTTGAATAATTCTTTCAATTACAGGAGGAGTTGCGGAATGATACCATACTCCTTCAGGATAAACAACCATGATTGGACCTTGACAACAAACTCGTAAACAGTTAGCTTTAGTACGAAATATATAGCCAGGTAAATCAGTGTTAACCTGGTCAAGTTTTAACTCTTTGAGCCGTTTTTTGAGATAATTCCACGCCTCTAAACCAGCCTCTGTTGAACAACATTTAGGCTTTGTTTGGTCAGCACAAATAAAAATATGTCGCTGAATTTTACTTAGTCCCAGAGATTGGATACAAACACCAAGAGATTCCTGACAAATATCTTGGTCAATATCGTCCTGTCGAGCATTTTCCTGGGATTCGGCGCTCTGGAAGTTAGTCCCATTAGATTTCTCGGTTTTTTGAGATGATATATTGTCTGCCATAAAATTTTCGACACACCTTCCAACGAACTTCTAAGGATATTGTCTTTTTGTCAAATGTCTTATTTTAAATAATAAATGACTTTGACAGTAAAATTCTCGATCTACTCAGATAATTTTAGTTTACTGTCCTAATTTAAAAAGCTCAATTCAATTGAGAGGACTGTCTTTTTGTCGATTTTATTTAGACTTTTGACTAAAAGTTCGATAGTCCTGCATGGTAATGGTAGGATACACATTCTTTAATTTCTCCCACACTCCCACTCTCCCCATCTCCCCATCTCCCCATCCCCCCACACTCCCGGTGCTTCCTTTACCATTACTATGCACCACCACCAAAAACCAAATCCCTCAGTTCGGGAACCCGTACAGTTTCATCAGTTGCAATAGCAACTCCTATTCAGCTAAATTAGCACTCAGGTAGTGAGAGTGCTAAAAAATCAAACGAAGCCAGTAATTTAGCTTCAGATTCTAGCCTCTCAGCAATAATAAAATTTATCTGGAGGGAAAAAAATGGCAGCCGTAACACTAAGTGTTTCTACCGTTAAGCCTTTAGGCGATCGCGTATTTGTCAAAGTCAGTGCAGCTGAAGAAAAAACAGCAGGTGGTATTCTTCTACCTGACAATGCAAAAGAAAAACCCCAAGTAGGAGAAGTTGCTGCTGCTGGTCCTGGTAAGCGTAATGACGATGGTTCCCGCGCAGAAATGGAAGTTAAAGTCGGAGACAAAGTGCTGTACTCCAAATACGCTGGAACAGATATCAAACTCGGTGGCGATGAGTATGTGCTACTTGCAGAAAAAGATATTCTCGCAATTGTTAACTAAGAATTATCAAGTTGTTCCATAGCACTAGCAAACTTCTTCGACCTATTTGATGTTTGCCAAAGTGCTAAAACAACAATTATCAACAAAATAACAAATAGAGCAGCGAGAAGATTGCTCCAATACCTTGAGTGAAACCACTCTCAAAGCAAGCTCACAGATAGATTTTTGTCTATCCCGAGGAGTCTAGAAGTCTGTTGACAGGCTGGAAGCAAAAGTGGATTTATCCCTTTTGTGGTGTTTTTTTACACAGAATTCAGGGTGTTTCAACCCCTGGAGATGTCAAATCCACAATTACTAATCAATAAGAATTACAACTATGGCTAAACGTATTATCTACAACGAAAATGCTCGTCGCGCTCTCGAAAGAGGTATGGATATTCTGGCTGAGTCCGTAGCAGTAACACTCGGTCCGAAAGGTAGAAATGTAGTTCTAGAGAAAAAATTTGGCGCTCCTCAAATCGTTAATGATGGTGTTACCATCGCTAAAGAAATCGAACTAGAAGACCATATTGAAAATACAGGGGTTGCCCTAATTCGTCAAGCAGCTTCTAAAACCAATGACGCAGCAGGTGACGGTACTACTACAGCTACCGTTTTAGCTCACGCAATTGTCAAAGAGGGTCTAAGGAACGTAGCTGCAGGTGCTAACCCCATCGCCATCAAGCGCGGTGTTGACAAAGCGTCTAACTACTTAGTAGAAAAAATTGCATCTCACGCTCGTCAAATTGAAGATTCTAAGGCGATCGCTCAAGTTGGTTCCATTTCTGCTGGTAATGACGAAGAAGTGGGTAATATGATTGCCCAAGCAATGGATAAGGTAGGCAAGGAAGGCGTAATTTCCTTAGAAGAAGGGAAGTCAATGCAGACCGAACTAGAAATTACTGAAGGTATGCGCTTCGACAAAGGCTACATCTCTCCCTACTTCGCAACAGACATGGAGCGGATGGAAGCTGTACTCGAAGAACCCATGATTCTAATTACTGATAAGAAAATTGCTTTAGTACAAGATTTAGTACCAGTATTAGAACAAGTAGCTCGTTCTGGCAAACCTTTATTAATCTTAGCTGAAGATATTGAGAAGGAAGCTTTAGCTACTCTGGTTGTTAACCGTCTGCGGGGTGTGTTGAATGTAGCTGCAGTGAAAGCTCCTGGTTTTGGCGATCGCCGTAAAGCAATGTTAGAAGATATTGCTGTATTAACTGGCGGTCAAGTTATTACTGAAGATGCTGGTTTGAAACTAGAAAGCACCAAACTAGATATGCTTGGTAAAGCTCGTCGCATCAACATCACCAAGGACAACACTACCATCGTTGCTGAAGGTAACGAAAAAGAAGTTAAAGCTCGTTGCGAACAAATTCGCCGTCAGATGGAAGAAACTGATTCTTCCTACGACAAAGAGAAGTTACAAGAGCGTCTAGCTAAGTTAGCTGGTGGGGTAGCTGTAATCAAGGTTGGTGCTGCTACTGAAACAGAAATGAAAGACCGCAAGTTACGCTTGGAAGATGCTATCAACGCAACTAAAGCTGCTGTAGAAGAAGGTATTGTTCCTGGTGGCGGTACAACCCTAGCTCACTTAGCTCCCGATCTAGAAAAATGGGCAAATGATAACTTGCAAGCTGAAGAGTTAACTGGTGCTTTAATTGTTAGTCGTGCTTTGTTAGCTCCACTGAAGCGCATTGCTGAAAATGCTGGTCAGAACGGTGCTGTGATTGCCGAGCGCGTGAGAGAGAAAGATTTTAATACTGGTTACAATGCTGCTACTAACGAGTTTATAGATTTGTTTGAAGCTGGTATTGTTGACCCTGCTAAGGTAACTCGTTCTGCTCTACAAAACGCTGCTTCTATTGCTGGTATGGTGTTGACAACTGAGTGTATTGTTGTTGACAAACCTGAACCTAAGGAAGGTGCTCCTGCTGGCGCTGGTATGGGCGGCGGAGATTTCGATTACTAGATTTGAAGAAGGAAGAAGGAAGGAGGAAGAAGGAAGAAGGAAAATATTATGTTGTCTTAGTTTTCAGCTCTCGATCTATCCGCCTCCTTTCCTTTGACTGCTGTAAATAGTGTGTATTGTGTTTGGGCCACCTCCATTGATTGGGGGTGGTTTTGTTATAGCAGAAGGAAGAAGGAAGAAGAAAGAAGGAAGAAGGAAGAAGGAAGAAGGAAGAATATTGCGTTGTCTTAAGTTTTACAGAGGTTTTCATTTGGGTAGACCACAATAGGGACTTTCCATGGAACGTCTTACAGAAGTCAGAAGTCAGAAGTAAAAAAAGTGAATTGGTCTCAAAATTATTGGTTATAAAGGACTTCAATTTTATTAATGTCATAACACTTTTTTGTAGCCATATAAAACCACAAAATTTTAATAAATAATGATTATGTCTAACTATAAAATTACTCTTCAACCTGTTTATTCAGAAACAGTATTGATACCGAAAGAAGTAAAATCACCTCCTAATTTATCTATATATTGGTATCAAACAGAAACTCTTAAAGCATTACGCGATCCTAATATTGATGTTATTTTTATTGGTAGTTTAGTATTTAACTGCTTTAAATACTATGAACCAAATTATAAAGTTGACGGTTTTTCAAGAATTGTCTATCGTAATAAGGTGTGGGGAAAGTCTCAATAGAGTAGCGATCGCAAGTGAGTTCATGAACACGTAATCCTAACGCTACTCTGGAATTACTAAGTTAGTAGCTAAAGGAATTGGTTTTGTCGCTGTACGACTGATGCGAAAAGCTTTACCAGAAAATTGGGTTTAAAGCCTCCCCCTTTTAGGGGGACTTTTAAATTGGTTTTTCTTTGATAAGTATGCTATCATGTTGTTAGTTTGAAAGTCAGGTTATGAAAGCTAGATTTAAGTATCGTATCTATCCAACACCGGGACAAAAACACCGATTAGCCAAGCTATTTGGTTGTGTTCGTGTGGTTTGGAATGATAGTCTAGCTTGTTCCCAAGAAAAGTACAAATCAGGAAAAAAGAAACCCACTAATTCTGAGCTACAAAAACTCTTTATTACTCAAGCTAAAAAGACTAAATATAGAGAATGGCTATCAGAAGTTTCTGCTATACCATTGCAGCAATCTTTGAATGATTTAAACCAGGCATATCAAAACTTTTTTAAGTCAACTAAAGGTCAGAGGAAAGGTAAGCCTATAAGACCTCCTAAGTTCAAAAGTAGAAAGTCAAAGCAAACTGCTAGGTTTACAAAAGGAGGTTTTAAAGTTGGTCAACACAAAGTTTATTTAGCCAAGATAGGAAAGCTGAAAATAGTTTGGTCAAGAGAGTTACCTGCTACTCCATCATCAGTAACAGTAATCAAAGATTCAGCTAATAGGTATTTCTTAAGTTTTGTAGTAGAAACTTGTGCCCAAATCTTGCCTCAAACTGATAATTCAGTAGGTATAGATTTAGGTATCAAAACCTTTGCTACATTTAGTGATGGTACAAAGGTTGATGCTCCTAAACCACTCAAAAAACGAATTAAGAAGTTAAGAAAGTTAAGTAAGTCATTATCTAACAAAACTAGAGGGTCAAAACGATATGAAAAAGCTAGACTGAGAGTGGCTAAATTTCATGCCGAGTTAAAAGATACTAGAATGGATTTTATCCATAAATTATCCACTGAAATAATTCGTGAAAACCAAACAGTTGTTTTAGAAGATTTGAACGTTTCTGGAATGGTGAAAAACCGTAAATTATCCAGAGCAATTTCTGATTTAGGTTGGAGACAATTCAGGATACTTCTAGAAGGTAAAGCAGAAAAATACGGTCGTGATTTTAGAGTGATTAGTCGTTGGGAACCCACATCTCAAATTTGCTCTTGTTGTGGATTTAAAGGTGGCAAGTTAGACCTTTCAATTAGGGAGTGGGAATGTCTCAATTGTGGAAGTAAGCATGATAGAGACGAAAATGCAGCAATAAATATATTAGTCGCGGGCGGGCAGTCCGAGACAAAAAATGGACGTGGAGGCAAGCATAAGACTACTGCCAAAGTAGCAGCAGCCAAAGAAACGTCAACCCACCGAAGAGCTACGGCTCAGTAGGAATCTCCGCGCCTTCAGGCCGGAGAGGATGTCAAAAGCCCCTATCATAAAGTTCTAGAGGTATCAGAGTTTATTGATCTTGCTTTTGAACTTCTCACAGAAAGAAGGCTACCCAATGGAACGCAAGACAAGATCAAAGACTTTCTTAAGTGGTTTGCCACCGAAGGTTTTTATGCCCAGGCATACACTGTTATCCAAGGAGTTTACACAAAAGCTGACAGTGAAGCACTACATCAGTGGTTAGAGGCTCGTTTGAGGAATAAACATGAACGGTTGCCCTATGCTCGCTTTATTGCTGAAATTCGAGAGTCACCTGCCTACTGGACTGACTATACCTATATCAAACTATTTGGCAAACTTGCATCTGAAATGCGCCTAGAATGGGAGACAATAGATGGTACTCCACGCATTGCTCGTAATCATATTCCTGAAGCTTTGGGACTTGAAGCTGTAGGGAAAATTTCCATACTTTTTGTTGAAACTTACTAAAGCCAAACAAATATAGCAGAATTAAATTGATTTAATATCAGCATTCCGCTCAATTTTATCAATAACTTCTTTAACCCTTTCATACTCTAAATTTTTCTCTTCTTCTACAAACAATTCAGCAGCTTTCTGTAAATCTTCCAGAGCTTTTGGCAAATTTCCTAACTGCTCATATAAAATTCCACGACTTTCATAAGCATTAGCAAAATTAGGCTGCAATTCAATGGCTCGATTAAGGTCTGCTAAAGCCACTTCATAATCTCCTAATTCTAAATAAGCAGCACCCCGATTATGATAAGTCAAAAATAGTTCTGGATTAAGCTTCAAAGCCTGATTATAATTAGAAATTGCCTCCCGATAATTTCCCAAAGCACTATAAGCATTGCCTCGATTATTGTAAGCATCTGGTAAATTTGGTTTGATTCCTAACGCCTGGTCGTAATCAATAATTGCACCCCAGTCGTCTCCCAATAAACGACGGATATTACCCCGATTATTATAAGCATCTGCTAATTCAGGATTTGATTTAATTGCTTGAGAAAAATCTGCTATTGCCTGCTGATAATTTCCAAAATTTTGCCAAATATTACCTCTATTTAGATAAGCTTCAGCATAATCGGGCTTAAGTTGAATTGCCCAATTATAATCCTCAATTGCACCCTGTTTATCTCCAAATTCAGTCCTAGCAACTCCCAGATTAAAGTAAGTTTGAGGATCATTAGGTTTCAGTTCAATTACTTTAGAATAATCAGCGATCGCTCCTGGATAATCTCCTAATTTCCGCCGAATAATTCCCCGATTATTATAAGCATCTACAGCATTTTGCTCTAATTCTATTGCTTTAGAAAAATCTGCAATTGCACCTTGTTCGTCTCCTATTCCAGAGCGAGCAACACCACGATTACTATAGACATAAAATAAATTTGACTCTAATTCTATTACTTTATTAAAATCTGGAATTGCTGCTTGATAATTGCCAAGAATACTATTAATATTTCCACGATTATAATAAGCCTCTATGCGACTAGGATCGAGATTAATTACATTAGTAAAATCCTCAATTCCTCCTTGATAGTCTGCTAATTCAATTCGTAAAATACCACGATTATAATAAGCTTCAATAAAATCCGGTCTCAGCTCAATAGCTTTACTAAAATCATTCAAAGCTTCGGGAATATTTCCATCATTATATTTTTCGACACCCCGATTAAAATAAACAGAAGCATCTTGATTTTCCGAGTCATTATTAATAATATTATCCTCACTCACAGCAGCATAATATTCCGTAGTGGTTTGAGCTAAAACATAATGATGAGGGAAAATTATTCCAATTAAAGCCAAGGAATAAGCAAGAAGTAATTTAGCCATATAAGTGTTCCGGAACAGTATTGGTCTTAAATATTTTTGTCTGATTAAAGTGTTGAACATTTTTCCTCCTAATAATAAGCTATGAGCATTTGAGCAATTGAGCATTTGAGCTTTTTAATGAATGAAGCAAGTATTTGTTATAAGTGTTCCGGAACAGTATTGGTCTTAAATATTTTTGTCTGATTAAAGTGTTGAACATTTTTCCTCCTAATCATCAGCTATGAGCATTTGAGAATTTCAGCTTTTTAATGAATGAAGCAAGCATTGGTTATAAGTGTTCCGGAACAGTATTGCTTCTAAATATTTTTGTCTGATTAAAGTGTTGAAAATTTTTCCTCCTAAT
>NZ_JAAHGO010000160.1 GCF_010672455.1 Okeania sp. SIO2C9
GAAGAGGGAAGATGTGGGGAGAAATAATACAAAAAATTCAACACTCCTTTTCAGATTTTTCCTCACTCATTGATGCGCGAAAAGACTTGGCTACCATAATTATATAGATCTCAAATGGGTTCTATAGCTGCCGCTAGGAGCCGCCAACACCTCAAGAAATCAAGAACAGAGCGACCCTGAGCGCGACAATACTGTATCACGCTCAACAATATTGCCGAACGACGAAATCCAGGCCAAGAGCGAGAAGCACCAGCCACTTTACGCTAAATAACTGCCAAACGCAACGACCGCTCGGCCTGATTGTTATCGAGAGGCACTTGGGGATGGTCAAGGAAATACCACCATTGATGAGATTTGTCCCTCAAAGACTTCAACAACAGCCATGCTACATGACCCGCTTTGGCAATCCAAGTCGAAATTGCCTGTTTAACCCGCACCTTGAAAGACTCAGCTCAAGAAGCATAAGCAGATGCTTCACTAGTCTCACGCCACTGACGATGTTGAGTAAAGGCTTGATCTATTTTTGTCAAATTCTACACCTCAATGCTTACCATAATACTAAAATGTTTAATTAATTTATTTCATTTTTACACTAATTAATCAAGATGATCGAGAGAATACAAATTAGCATATGTGAATAAGTAATTTTATAACGTTTCTCAAGTTACTGAGGTACAGTGTTGATTTGCTTTGCTTTGTAACGTTCCTGTTCACTAGACTGCCACCTCGGTAAGATGATAATAGTCAGTGTAGTCAGGTCTGAGTAATAATTATTAAGCGCATTGTTACAGAGATATAGTATTAGTTATAAATCAAATATTCTTGCTGGGAAGTTCCATAGAACTTCCCTACTTTTCGCTAAACTCCTTGCTCTTTAATACTCTTCATTTATTCGTTCACATGGAGAGTAATTTTTTGATTTTGCAGTTTCTCCGCTACCCAACGCTCAAATAATTCACCGTCTAATTTTTTCCTAATTTCAGGATTATCTAAAGAAGCACCTTGTAACTGCTCTAACCTAAATAAACTCCAAAATTTATTTGTCTGAAAAGGTCCTAAAATATCACCAGGATTAGCTGAATTAATAGTATTTCTCATATCTTCTGGTAAACTGCTTAAACTAACAGCACCCATAATGCCATTAAAATTTTTATCATTTGTAACTGAATATTCCTTGGCTAAATCTTCAAACCTGCTCCCTTCTTCCACAATTTTTCGACGCAAAGCATCTGCTAATTCTTTATCTTCCACCACAATTCTAGATAAAATTACATAATCTAAACCTGCTTTCCGTTCATTAAAATATGCTTCTATTTTCTCTACAGTAACTGAGTCTTTTAATTGCTTTAGTTTAAAAGAATTTTCTATCTGTGATTCTAAAGCATTATAGTTAATTCGATTCTGTTGTAGCCATTCTTGAAATTTTTGTTGGTCTTCCAGCTTTCTTTGCAATCTAAAATCGATCATAGCCTGTTGAATAACAGCCGGATTTACATTAATATCTTCCCTAGATTGCAATTCTTTTTCTATCACATATTGACGGACAATTTCTGTGACAAAAGATTGTAATTTTCCAGATGCTTGTAAATATCTTAAACCTTGCCCCCAAGATAATTGTTCTTCACCTATAGTTAATAGTTGTTTAGATTCCATTTTTAATATTCCGTTCTTTAGGTAATCTTGCTTCAGATTTTAGTCTATCTCAACTAATCATTTTTTCAATCTGCCTTTACTAAATCTTTACTGAATTTTCTTGAAGAAGGAAGAAGAAAGAAGAAAGAAGGAAGGACCAAAGGACTGAAAAAGTGGATGGGGATAGTCAACGACTGACCACTTTGTGTCTACAAACCTCAAGCAATTGTCAACACTCTGTAGACGATGGGGTATTAAACCCAAAATCAAAAGATAATACGTTTTAGTTAAATTACCAAAGTTAGAGCATAGTACCAAACTATCGCTAATAAAATTGCAGCGATCGCTCCAAGCAAAGTGTTGATAATATTCACTATTTCATTGGTTAACCATTCAAACTGAGATTGTATAGTTGCCCCAATCACACTTTCTAAATTAGTAGCAATAAAGGCTGCCAATACACAAAAAGCTATTCCTGTCAAGTTAATTAAACCTACAGACCAACCAAGGAGAGCGATCGCCACGGAAGCTACAATACCAGCTAAAGTCCCCTCTAAACTCACAGCACCCTCAGTACCTCGTGGCACTGGTTGTAAAGTTGTAATTAAAAAAGTTCGTTTACCATAAGCCTTTCCTACTTCACTAGCACAAGTGTCAGAAAGCTTCGTGCTAAAACTTGCTACATAACCCAACATTAGTAAAAATGGTAAATTTTCTATGGGAGGATTATTCGGGTATAACAGACCAATGATCCAAACTCCCACAGCACAGATAGCAGCAGTCAGAGCTGAACCCCAAACATTTTCTGGCCCTCTAGCTCCTTCTCGCTTTTCTGCAATTCCTGCTGCCTGTTTTTGGGCCATACCAATGCGGGTAACACCAGACCCTACTAAAAAATAAAAGGCCACCACTAGATATCCAGGCCAACCCAAACTACCCCAGATAATTACTCCTAATATCCAAGCATGAAGTATTCCTGCTGGGGTTAACAATTTTTTAGGGGCAAAATAAACGAGACTGAGTAAGATAGTATTTAAGCTGATAGCTATTAGCCAGGGATTTATAGAATTAATTGCAGAAAACATAGTATCTACTCATTGGAAACATCTATTCTAATTTTATAGCGCTACGCGCTAGGGAATAGGGAATAGGGAATAGTAAACTGTTAAAGGGTCTCAGGATGGGGAAATATCCTAACCTTAATGCGTAGTGCTGTAACTTGAAGGAAGAAAGAAGAATATCGAAACAAAGCAAGGGTTATTTCAGTCATCACTTATCAGTACCTCTGCAATAAGGAGGCAAGAAAATCAGGAATATTCTCTTTTTTTATCCCCTTAAAGAGGAGGCTTTAGACCACAATTTATCGTTCAATTATTAATAATTAATAATTAATTATTAATTATTAATTATTACCTCTTCTTTTCAAGGAGAGGATTGACTCAAAGGAAAACTTTTCTTCTCTTGGTCGATTGGATATGGCGAGGAGACCCGCTCTTATCAGAGTCGCTCCGAATGGCGCCATCCCTCGACCGCTTATTATCCCCTTAAAAGGGGGAGGCGCATACCCACAATTTATCGGTAAAACATCCCCAAATTCTTGAAAAAGCTCAAATCCACAACGAAATGCTTCTTCTTCCTTTTTGTTGAAATTTGATCATATGTTTTTCGTCAAAAATCTATTTATCGATTACTAGTAATTAACCATGAATCAAGTTCTTTTTCACTTAGCTTTTCCCGTTAATGATATTGCTCAAACAAAAGTATTTTATGCTGATGGTTTGGGTTGTGAAATTGGTAGAGAATCTCCAAATTCTGTCATTTTAAATCTTTACGGTAATCAAATAGTTGCTCATGTTGCTAAAGAAACTTTAGAACCGCAAAAAGGAATTTATCCGAGACATTTTGGTTTAGTTTTTACTCTAGAAAGTGACTGGGAAGCTTTGTTGGAACGTGCCGAAAAAAATAACTTGAAATTTTATCAACAACCTAAGCGGAGGTTTATAAATTCTCCTTTGGAGCATCGTACTTTTTTCTTGGAAGACCCGTTTCATAATTTGCTAGAGTTCAAATATTATTGTCATTCAGAAGCAATTTTTGGCTGCAATGAACATCAAAAAGTTGGCGATGCTGTAGCAGTTTAAATTAGTCTGGTTATCGCTGCGCTTGTTTGTACAGTATGTCCTAGGAAAGTCAGAAATAAGAAGTCATAAGTCAAAAATTTTTTCGCGCGATAATTTTCGGTTAAGGCTATCTATTTATAGACGGAGAAATATGGTTTAAGAACCCCGCTATAAATTTCATTTTAGCGGTTGAAAATTAGTGGTTAGTAACAATCCTCTACTAATTTTAACTTCTGACTTTCAGTCCGAATGCTCTGCAAACACACTTCCGATTTCTGACTTTTGGAATATATATGGGAAAGTTCTCAAAAATAGATTTATCTAAGTAGTTTTTTATTGATATTTTTATTGTTATGAGAGCTCGCCCTAAAAAGCTTTAATACCAATTTTATCTGAGGTAGCACAGAATTATGAAATTTATTAACTTGTCTATTTCGATATACAGTCAACCCCGATTAAAATATTATTCTATGCAACTTAGAAATAAATTTGGTATAACTCATATCTTAATTTTTTACCGAAAAATTGTGGTTTAAAGCCGACCCTTTTAAGGGGATAATAAAAAAAAAATTCATTATTAGTCAATCCTCTTCTTTTCTAAGGAGAGGTAATTATTCATTATTCATTATTCATTATTCATTATTCATTATTCATTATTAATTGTTGAAGCACAGCTATTTTTAATCATAGTCATCAATAGCCATAAAATCACCTTTTAGCTAGTAGTTTTTAGTGGGTATTAAGCAAAAAATAAATTACAGCAGATTCCTCGCATAAGAAGTACAGAGATTAACAATTAAATATTTGTAGTGCAGTCATCTTAACCGCTTCGTGGTGTACCTCATTCAAGTGAAATCTGCTTTCATTAATGGATAATGGATAATGGATAATGGATAATTACCTCTGGTTACAACCTCTCTTGATTGAATATAAGGAAACATTATTTCTTTCTTTTCCCCTTAAAAGGGAAGGCTTTAAACCAGAATTATTTAATTATTAATTAATTAATTATTCGGTAAAAATAATCCTGATCGCTTAGAGAGTCAAACTTGAATTTAATATGAGATATCCTAATTAATTCTGTACTGTAAATATGAGTCAATATATTATTTAGTTAATTGTCTGAAGAATCGTAAATGACAAAAATAACTTTCAATCATGTCATCCCTCAGTTTAGAATTTTTGATGTTGATAAAACTAAAGAATTTTATCTAAAATTCCTAGGTTTTGAACTCAAATGGGAATATCGCTCCGATGAAGCAAGTCCAGTATATATGGAAGTCTCAAAAGCAGATTTTTTTATACATCTAACAGAGAATCATGGTGATTGTTGCCCAGGGTCATCAGTCTTTATGTGAAGTTCTCTCCCATTAAATCGAAGATTATAACGGGAGACCCCTTGCCGAATTACGTTGGTGGGATAATCAAGGTAATTTATTATTGACTGGTGAAGAACGTGCTCAATAAGAATATCAACGTGCTGAAAGATTAGCAGAAAAATTACGTCAAATGGGAATAAATCCAGAGCAAAAATAAAAGTAAGAAATATACAAATTATTTGGAGCGATCGCTTCTATTTAATCTAGAAAATACTGAATAGGTAAATACATCTTTTCAGCAATTGCCGGATGCTAAAATCAACCGTTCAAATTAATAATACCAATTTGAAAAAAGAATGTTACGAATAATAAGGGCAATTAAAATACTTTATAGAAGATGTCTCTTGGGCTAAAAAGATAAATTCAGATCTATTTGATAGTTAGTACCCCAGTAGGGTATTAATTATTCTTATGTTTACTTCTCCCCCACTCCCCTACTTCCTTACTCCCCTACTCAAGAAAATTTAGCAAACATTTATCAAGTTGGTATAATTTGTTTTGTTTTTGGAGCTGCTTTTAATTCCTCAACAATTACTTTGAAAACTTTTTCATCTGACACCATCCAAGCATGAATTAAAACATCTATTTTGATGTCTTTACCCACTGGTACTTGAGAACTTCTAGCAGGCAAAATCATCGCATCATAAGGAGTCCAAATAGAGGTAAAATTTATCTGCTCTAATAAAGCAATATCCTGGTTGAGATTTTCTAGAAAATAACTTTTCGGGCGCATCTGAGTTGGTGCTGCTAAATTTAAAGCATAGCCTGTTAATGTGCCGTTGTGCGGAGAAGAAATAGTAATAAAACGTTCTACTCTCTCTATACCACCTAATCTTTGAACATAATAACGACTGACTATTCCTCCCATGCTAAAACCTATTAAATCAAAGGGTTGATTAGGAGGAAATATTTTATCTACATAATTCACTACTTGTTCGGCTAATTTATCTAAACCTAAAATACCGTAATTAGGAACTAAGTTCAGAGAATAGACATCCCAACCTAAGTTTGTTAGGTATCGAGACATTCGATCAAATTTTCTGATAGTGTCAAAAATTCCGTGGATTAGTAATACTGGATTAGGTTTATTTAAACTGTTCATATTCCTGATTTATTGTGCTTATCTCAACGTTGGTTGAAGACCCGCGCTCTCCCGAAGGGGAGCTAGGGCATGTTTGCGCAGCATTCCGCAGGAAAAACCAATCAATCTTGCGGTTTAACATATTTTATGTTAAACTCAACAAAAGCTTTCGGTAAGCAGTAAATGGTTGAAAAAGCTTACAAATTTAGGTTTTACCCTACTCCAGAACAGGAAAATCTGTTATGGAGGACTTTGGGTTGTGTACGTCTGATCTACAACTTGGCTTTAGCTGTCAGAACTCAAGCTTGGCATGAAAGACAGGAACGGATAGGATATGCCAAAACCTCAGCTATGCTTACCAACTGGAAAAAGCAGGAAGATTTAGATTTTCTTACCGAAAAATTGGGGTAGGCGCCTCGCCGAGGCGCGGGCGACTTTCTATAATTGTGCTATAATGAAATTGGTTATGTACCCGCCTTGTCTCATAAATACTGTAGAAAAGAAGATGTTTGTCGAAA
>NZ_JAAHGO010000161.1 GCF_010672455.1 Okeania sp. SIO2C9
CAACCTAATTTTACCCCCGGTTCTTCCATATATTCTGTCATTTTTGCTTGAAGAGTTTTCAGATTATCTGAAGGTGACATTAATTCCACCACAAAATCCGGGCAAATCGGAGCAAACTTTTCTTTTTGTTCTTGAGATAAACTATTCCATCTTTCTAATTTTATCCAAGAAGCATCAGGAGATTTTTTAGCCCCTGTAGAAAGAGTAAATCCAGTACTGGAATCAAAAGCAATACCCGTACCATCTTGTTCTGCCCAAAAATATAATTTTGCTGCTATACCAAGGTTACGATTTCCTGTTTCAGAACCAGTAGGAGACATAATTAATAACTCTCCAAATTTATTAGTTTCTATCCGTAAATCTCGGTTAATTTGACAGAATTCAAAAAATTGTTCCTCTGTCATTTTCCAATCTGAGGGTATTTTTAAAACTATCATTTCCGAAAGCATAATTTATTTCCTCTTATTCTCAAATTTTATGCATACTTAACACAAACTCAGCAAATATTAGTCGAACGCTAACTTATCGGAATTTTCTAAATATTTAGTTGATATCTTTAGAGTATCAAGATAAAATTTTATCTGTATGTAAATCCATTTTTTTTAATTAAATTAAAATGAAAAAATCATTATTACTAAAAATTGTTCCAGGAGCAATCTTAGTAAGTTTGTTAATAATTTTAGTCTCCTCCAACACTGATAGTCAAACCATTCGTAGTGTCTATTCCTTCAACTCTTATTTTGAGTCATTTCAAAATGAGATTATCAATATCGGTCTCAAAAAACTTGGTTATAAAATGAAAACAAAAAAGGATGGATTTAGTAGAGACAATTATATTGCTATTGCTAATGGAGACTTTGATTATACTACCACATACAATACAAATCCATGGTCTAAACAAGCTTTTGAAGAAGCTAATAGTAAAGAAAAGTTAGAAATAGTTGGAACTTTGATTCCTAATTTTATTAGGGGATATCAAATTGACAAAAAAACTGCCGATAAATATAAAATTACCAACTTTCAATAATTACAAGAGGAAAAAATAGCTAAACTTTTTGACTCAGATGGAAATGATAAAGCTAATATAGCTCATTGTAATGCTCCTTGTGAGGATATAAGAAAACAACTTCAAGCTTACGGACTTGAAAATACAGTAGAATATGACACTAACAGATTGGGTATGTTTCAACAATTAATAATGAATAATGAATAATGAATAATTACCTCTCCTTGAAAAGAAGAGGATTGACAAATTCATGAAAATTTTTTTTTATTATCCCCTTAAAAGGGGAGGCGCATACCCACAATTTTTCGGTAATATGAGGTTATTTGTGGAATCCAGACCTTGTTACGAAAAAACTATTACTCGTTACCAGGAAGGAAAACCAATTCTTTACTATGCCTCTCAATCCGAATGGATATTTACTGCCTTAAAACAAGGACAAGATGTAGTTTGGTTAGAAGTTCCTTTTACCTTAGATAATCTAACTAAAAAAGATACATTGGTAGATGGAAAAAATCTTGGTTTTCCTATAGTTCAACAACGTATTGTTGCTAACAAAAAATTCCTAGAAGCTAATCCAGTTGCTAAAAAGTGGCTGGAGTTAGTTCAAATTCCTCTGGCAGATTTGAATGCCGAAGAATTACGTCTCAAAGAAGCTGTAGACAGGTTAGAAAATAATGTTTCTGCTTTGACTCGCTATCGATTAGAAAAAATTTATTCCTTTTTAGATCGTAAGTTAGGAAATAGTCATCGCCAAGCAAAAAAATGGGTGAAAAATAATCAGCAACAATTTGATAGATGGTTAAAAGAGGCAAAACAAATGGAAGGTACTACTCCTAATAAAGGCTGAAAAATTGGATTTCCCTATCAAATAATTGAATCATCAAACATGAATTTTACTCATAAAAATTATCAGCATTCAACCCTCAATTATTAGCTATGAGCTATTAATTCATTGCCTTGAGAAAAAAATTGGTATTAAGAGATTGAGGGATAAGTAAAAAAGCAAATCTAAACTTTAAACAATCTATATTGAATTAAGGATTAAGAATCTAACTCAAACTCTTAATCCTCAATTCAATTATAAATTTACTTGTTAGGTTGAGGGGTCATCCGCAAATATGACTTAACTTCTGTGTAACCTTTAGGGAATTTTTGTTTTAATTCTTCAGGGTCTTTTAAAGAAGGAACTATCACACAATCATCACCATCTTTCCAATTTACAGGAGTAGCAACTTGATAATTATCTGTTAGTTGCAAAGAATCAATTACTCTGAGAATTTCCTCAAAATTACGACCTGTACTAGCAGGATAAGTAATAGAAAGACGGAGTTTCTTTTGGGGGTCAATAATAAAAACAGTACGAATTGTTAGATTATTTAAAGAATTAGGATGAATCATATCGTACAAATCAGAAACCTTTTTATCCACATCTGCCAGAATAGGATAATTAACCGTTGTACTTTGGGTTTCATTAATATCTCCAATCCAACCCTTATGAGATTCTGCATCATCCACACTTAGGGCTAAAACCTTAGCACCTCTTTTGTCAAATTCTGGTTTGAGTTTGGCAACTGTACCTAGCTCTGTTGTACAAACAGGTGTGTAATCAGCAGGGTGGGAAAATAGCACTACCCAACTATCCCCAGCCCAGTCATAAAAGTTGATTTCCCCTTCAGAAGAATTTTGGGTAAAGTTGGGTACCGTGTCACCTAATCTAAGGGCCATAGCTTAACTTCCTATATTGTTTATAGTGAACAATTCTCTATATTTTCATCCTATAATCATTTAAGCTTTTAACTTTATATAATCTTAAAAATTAGATTAAATTTAAAGTTATGTCATATGTTATGAATTAGTAACCATTGTGATGAATTATTAACCATGTTTCAATTTATTTATTTTGTAATTCATGCCATACAACCATTTTTGGTTCCTCTGTGTTTTGTCTTTGCTTGGGGATTGATAATTTTAACGGTCTGGAGTATAATTGGTTCCCTACTTGATTCAGTGCGTAGAGCGAAACAGATGCACGAAATTCCCTGTGCTAACTGTCTATTTTTTACTGGAGATTATCATCTCAAATGTCCTGTACAACCTAAAGTTGCTCTTTCAGAAAAAGCAATTAATTGTATTGACTATAAACCTAAATCTGTGAGTTGGTACGACCGGATTAATTCCCAATAAAGGATAAAAAAAAATATGTTTAATTTTCTATAGCAGGGAACAGGGAACAGTTGGAAAAACATTTCCTAGTCTAAGATTCACCATCCGCATAAGTCAAACACCAATTCTTTCTTAGCTATATCTTTTAGTTGAGATAGCTCAAGAAAGTAGAGGAGTTAGGCAATAGTTAGAAATAGTTTTGATGCTTGCTGCTTTTTGATTTGAGGTGTATAAACTTAATTCCAAAAAAAATCAACAGCTTATTCCTGCCCAATATCCACTAATACTTTTAATATTCCCTTCTTCTGAGCATGAGCAAAAGCATCAATCCCTGCTTCTAGAGGATAATGAGCTTGAATTAATGGCTTGACATTAACCTTCTGTTGTGATATAAGTTCCAATGCTGGTTTAAAAGGTCCGCAACGAGAACCAACTAAAGTAATTTCATCCACCACCAACGATGAAATATCCAAACTCAGATTCCCAGCATAAGTACTTTTGAGGACCAAAATACCACAAGGTCGAAGAGCACGACGAGCGATCGCAAATCCTTCTGGGTTGCCAGTACATTCCACTGCCACATCAAAAGCTCCTGTAGTAACCGCATCAGCAAACCCAGTTTTAATTCCCCGCTCCTCTAAATTTGCCAGTTTTTCCCGATGACGACCAATAACCAATAACTGACAATCAGTCAAAGCTAAAGTTTGTGCCACCAACTGTCCAAGTTTGCCATCCCCCACGACTAAAACTTTATCTACTGGGCAAATTTGTATTTGTTGTTGAATTTCCAATGCTGCTGCTACTGGTTCGGTAAATGTAGCTTCATCGGTTGAGACATTTTCAGGTACCGGATGGAGATTTTTTACTGGCAAGGTAAGATATTCGGCAAAAGCTCCATTGCGGTTAACTATTCCCAAGACTGTCCGATTTTCACAGTGGGTAGGTTGGTTGCTTAAGCAAAAGCGACAATAACCACAAGCAGCATTAATTTCTCCTACCACTCGTCGATTGAGTAAATTTTCGGGTCCTTGTTCGACCACACCGACAAATTCATGGCCTAAGATTCCTTTGTAAGGGTAGTAACCTCTGAGAAGTTCCAGGTCTGTATTGCAAATACCGGCACGCAAGACGCGGACAAGTGCTTCTCCTGCTGGGGGTTCGGGTGTAGGGAGGTCGCTGCGGAGTTGGAGTTGTTGATTTTCTAGCCAGATTCCTTTCATTATTTCTATTTTTTGAGTAGGTTTAGTTAATTTGATTTTAGGCCATAAAAAAGTAGGTGGGATAAATCTAGTGTTATTCCTGCCAGTCGTAAATTTTGTTATATTTGCTTACTTTTGGTTAACCTAAATTTTTTTGTGCCTTCTTAACTTAAGAGTTAATACCAATTTGATCAATGTTTGCTACAAATAGTTATACTTTTTATCGGAGTCAGGAGTCATAATAAATAACTTAAATATCATTTATTAGTCTGAATATCCCTTTTTAATTAACTAGCTATCAGCTTTTAGCATTTCCGCACCGGAATGCTCCGCAAACAGCTCTCAGCTTTTTTAGCTTCCACGACAACCCCAAGCGCCAGATGATTTAGGAGGGGTCGCCTATCCCCTTCTCCCACGTTAAACAAAATGATCCTACTGAGTGCTGATTGCTGAGTGCTGACCGCTTCTTTAAAGAGACATTTGAAGGATAATCTTTTAAGTCCCGTTATTATTCATAACATTCTTCTTTCAAATTCCTATAAGACGTTATAGTTTTGATTAAATATGATTATATAGTTAGCAAAGACCCATTTTAGATTCGATTTTCTCTGTAAAGTATTCCTTTTTACAAATGAAGTTATATAGTTTAAATGCTCAAATGCTTATGTTTGCGTAAGTCCTGGGGTAGAAAAATTATTTTGTCAATAAATATTGACTGATTGGTTTAGATTTGTTAGATTGAATTTAAGGTAAAGAAACAGTCCGGTTTCATGGCTTGCAGTCCCAATAGGCAATTCGATCCGGAAGTCGCTTTAACAAAGGCGATAAAAATTTTTTGGGCACACGACTACAAAGGAAACTAAATTTTTTTTATCCTAATTTATACCGATCGTTCAAAGTTTTGCATTAAATTCACAAATTGGAGGTATTTCCATGGCACGTTTAGCAAATAAGACTGCAGTTATTACTGGTGGAACAACAGGAATTGGCTTTGAATCTGCAAAAGTATTTATTGCCGAAGGAGCACAGGTAATGATCACAGGTCGTAACGAAGCACGTCTTGCTGAAGCCGTTGAAGCTCTTGGTCCCAAAGCAATTGGGCTTAAGGCCAATGCACAATCGCTCACCGATATAGACCTCCTGACGACTAAAGTAGAACAGAAATTTGGACAGCTTGATATTCTATTTGCTAATGCAGGAGTGGCAAAACGAGCAGTATTTCGAGAAATAACAGAGGCTCAATTTGATGAAGAAATCGCAATCAATCTCAAGGGATTGTTCTTTACCGTACAAAAGTTAGAGCCTCTGATGAAAAATGGTAGCAGTATAATTCTTAACACCACGACCTTAGCCCAAACTGCTATACCAGGAGAAATGATTTATTCCGCATCGAAAGCAGCAGTAAGGTCTCTAGCACGCTCCTTAAGTATGGAATTGCTCGACCGTCAAATCCGGGTTAATGCAGTTGCGCCTGGACCAATTGATACTCCAATTTGGGCAAAAATGGAGCTACCACCAGAGATAGCAGAGAAAGTCTTACAACGAACTCCTATTGGACGTTTTGGTAAACCAGAGGAAGTTGCTAAAGTTGTATTATTCCTAGCAAGTGATGACTCTTCCTATATCCTGGGCGAGGAAATCTTAGTCGATGGTGGTTGGGCTAATTTATAGAACCCATTTGGTATCTATCAGGACTTACGCAAATTGACTTTTAAAGCACCATTTGTAGGGGCGAATAGCATTTGCGGAACGCAAAGCTCCGAATGGCGCCCTCGCTATATGTAGAGTCTCTGCGTAAGTCCTGATCTATTTAAAAATAGAGGGGGGGATGGGGAGATGGGGGGATGGGGAGATGGGGAGATGGGGAGATGGGGAGATGGGGAGATGGGGAGATGGGGAGATGGGGAGATGGGGAGATGGGGAGATGGGGAGATGGGGAGATGGGGAGATGGGGAGATGGGGAGATGGGG
>NZ_JAAHGO010000162.1 GCF_010672455.1 Okeania sp. SIO2C9
TAGGGTTTATCTGTGCTTTCTCTTTTTAGCTGCTCATTGACCTGAAAGCTTCCCAAGTTCAGCTCTCAACTGAAGGAGTTTCGACAAACATCTTCTTTTCTACAGTATTTATGAGACAAGGCGGGTAGATAACCAATTTCATTATAGCACAATTATAGAAAGTCGCCCGCGCCTCGGCGAGGCGCCTACCCCAATTTTTCGGTAATAATTAACTTGAGCTGAAAATCCTTAAAATTCTGACTCCTAACTCCTAACTGCTATATAGCAATCGAAGCAAAGGGCGCGGACATTTCTAAATTCTCAAACTCATACCAAATTCAAATGAAGCTGCATAGAATAATACTTAAAGCACAATTGACTGTAGATAGGCATAGATAAATATAGATTAATGAATGAATTTCGTAATTCTATGCAACCTCATATAAAATTGGTATCAGTCATAGACTTTTTTTAACTTTTGCCTTTTGCCTTTTAACTTTTGCCTTGCGGGTAGCGCCATATTTCTCGCACAAATAATTTCCCATTATTTCCCCTACCAGTTTATGACCTTCCACATTCCAATGACCTCCACAGGGAAGTGCATTATCAAAACCATGCAAACATTTACCTGTTTTTTTAGCTTCATTCCACATAGGTCCAGCTAAATTATATACTGGCATATTTTCCTCTTTCCCAAAATTTTTCAGTCTGATATCTGGGTAAAATAAATTTGACACATTTAAAATTTTTTTCAAATTATCGCGCTGTTGAAGATCGGGAAGCACCTGAGAAGAATGACTAACAGTTATCAGCATAAAATCTGCCTTTTTTTCATATACTTCATCTCGCATTAACTTAATCAAACCCTCAGTTACATCCCAAGCTTTTTCCCAATCAGAATTAGGTTTTGGTTCTTTGAAAAAATCTATATTAATTGCATTGTAATCCTTGTTATACTGACGGCGTTTAGCATCAATATCTACCTTTCTAATTAACTGTATAATCCGGGAATTTTTTATTAACCAATATGGCAAGAAATCTACCATAGAAAAAGCATAACGATTTCTCTGCCAAAACTTCAAATTTCGGAATGACATATCTGCCACAAGTTGCCCATCTTGGTAAACAAAATAAGGGCGTAAATGGTCATGTTCTAGAGCGCGAGAATTGTTACTAATATCATTACCCGCATAAAAAGCTAAAATGACTAAATCTGGTTGATAATCCCAAACATGATGTCTTAAAGTCATTAATTGTTGTGCTGTGCTATAACCACTTACGCCAAAATTCATTACTTCTACTTTTCGGTTTTTTAACACAGGACATTGTTGTAAATTTTCTTCTATTATTGCACCATAAGTATCTTCTAATTTTACCTGAAGTGCTTCTGTATAAGAATCTCCTAATAAAGCAATTCTTAATCCATTTTCTGGTTTATTTTTACTCCGTTCATAATCACGAAATCCTCCACTATTCATTTTTATTTCGGAAGGGATACCTTCTTCCTGCCACAACCCTTTGCCATTAGGTTTTCCTGCCCAACCTCTATATATATCTTGGAAAGTATGGAGAGGATTTTCATCTCCATCTATTCTCGGCGCTGGATGCTCAATTCCTGCTATTCTTAACCCTATTTCACCCACTGTCAGAGTGAATATTAATGTACCTAATGTTAATCCTAAATTGATGGCTAAATTCTTGAGTTTTTTCATTATATTCGAGGTTTATTTGTTAATCAAAAATCTTTTGATAAGGGTAGGAGTCAGGAGAAATGGAAATTGTATAAAATCTGGTATTGTCGGTATATAGCAAAAGGCAGAAGGCAGAAGGCAGAAGGAAAAATCCTGCTTTGTCTGGGTTTTAGGCTTTTGATGCCTCCTAACCTTTGCTTCGACTGCTATAAATAAACCATTTAACGCGCGTCAGAAGTCAGAAGTCAGATAGGGGAAGGGGAGCCGTCGGATTGGCAACGTACAGAAGTTAACCCACCCCTAGCCCCTCCCCCTCCACCGGAGGGGAAGTAGGGGATTTGAGCAACTCTCCAAAAATATTTCGCAATTTCCCCGGGGTTGCGCGACCCATATTATTTTGATAAACCGGGTTTATATGAAATGCCCTACTATACTGACATCTGTTTCCCATAAACCCGGTTTTTTATAACTCACATTCTGTACTTCAATTAGTAGCATACAAAGTAGCACAAAATTTCCTAGTTTTCTAAGTATTTATACTCCGTAAATTAAGTTGATTAGCCTTCGCGATCGCCAAGTCACCAGCAAACCTCTCAGTATTTATACTTAATTTCTTTCTCTAAATTACCAATGGATAATGGATAATGGATAATTGATAATTGATAATTGATAATTGATAATTAATCAATTCGGCTTTATTGCTTAAGGAGAAAAAGCGTAGGTTATAACAATCCGAAGCAAGCAGATTTGATATTAATTATTAGAGAAGGGAGGACAGAAGAATTGTCCCTTGATTTTTTCTGCTCTTGTTGCCCAAAATGCTAACTTTGTTGTAGCTCTAGAGACCGAAAAGCTTGCACTTTTTTCCACCTAAAAAGGCTAAAGTCTTTAGAGGTCAATACTTTGAGAGTTAATTAGCTGTTTACAACTTCCCACACTCCCCACACTTCCCACACTCCCCACACTCCCCACACTCTCCTATAACCCTTTACATAAATTTTCAGCAATAATTTCACCTGCCAATTTATGTCCTGTAGCATTCCAATGTCCTGTACACATTGTCGTATTTTTAAACCCATGAAAACAAACCGGATTTTCCCGAACATAATTATCAAAAGGTTCCACTAAATCAATCACAGAAAAATTATGAATTTCTCCTAAATTTTTTAGTCTTTTTGTAGGATATAACCAGTCTTGAATATTCATGATTTTCATATATTCTTTTCGCACTTCTTTATTTGGATGAACTTGCGTGGCAATCATCACTGTAGCTACTTTAAACTTTGCACCTTTTTCTTGCACTTCTTTTGCCATAATTCCTATTAGTTCATCTGTAATTTTCCAAGCTTTTTTCCAAGCAGAATTTGGCGGTTCTCTAAAAATATTTGATTGTAAACTTTTAAAGTGTTTGGCAGCATTTCTCTTCTTTTTATCTGCCTCTACTTTTTTGATAATTTGTAAAATTCTGACATTATTTACTAGCCAAGCTGGTAATCTATCCACTGTTGTAATCATATAGCGGTTTGCTTGACTAATAGTTAGTTGCCTAAAAGATAAATCTAATTCTAACTTCCCATTTTCATAAACAAAAAAAGGTCGATAATGATTATTTTCTAAATGTCGAGCATTATCCGTAACATCATTGCCAAGAAAAAAAGCTAAAAGCACAATATCAGGCTGAAAATCCCAGACTTTTTCTCGGAGAGTTAATAATTGTTGAGCAGTTCCATAACCATCCACTCCAAAATTAATTACCTCTACTTTTTGACTTTTTAAATCGGTACATTTTCCCAATTCCTTCTCCATTACTGCCACAAAAGTTTGCTGATAAGAAACCTGCACTGCTGAAGTAAAAGAATCCCCAAGTACAGCAATTCTTAAAGTATTTTCCGGTTTTGCTTTAGTAATTTCCGGTCCTCTAAGACCATGACTATTAAACTCTAAATAAGCCTTTCCTTCACTCGTCCACCAACCAGAAACATTTGCTCTATATTCCCAACCTCTAACCGGATGAGGAATAGTATGAAACGTAGGATAAAATTCTGCATGGGTACTTTCCGGCATTTTTTTTAAACCCTCCAAACCAGCAATTCTTACTCCTACTTCAGCGATCGCTATTCCCGCAAATAAACTGGCGAAAATCATACTTAAATTTACCGCCAAAGTTTTTAGTTTAATCATCCTCTCAGCTATAATTTTTTTGTATTTTGATCCTGTAGATTGGGTTTAAAAAAATTAGCGGAGTTTATCCGCAGGATAAACTCAACTTTTCAATTATCAGTTATCAGTTATCAGTTATCAGTTATCAGTTATCAGTACCTCTAGCTAAAACCTTCTGCTAGAAATGGAAATATAGAATATTCTCTTTTTTTCATCCCCTCAAAAGCAGAAACTATTTACCCAAAAATTTCCGTAACTTCAGTTATCAGTACCTCTAGCTAAAACCTTCTGCTAGAAATAGAAAGACAGAATATTCTCTTTTTTTTATCCTCTCAAAAGCAGAAACTATTTACCCAAAAATTTCCGTAACTTCAGTTATCAGTACCTCTAGCTAAAACCTTCTGCTAGAAATAGAAAGACAGAATATTCTCTTTTTTTTATCCCCTCAAAAGCAGAAACTATTTACCCAAAAATTTCCGTAACTTCAGTTATCAGTACCTCTAGCTAAAACCTTCTGCTAGAAATAGAAAGACAGAATATTCTCTTTTTTTTATCCCCTCAAAAGCAGAAACTATTTACCCAAATTTTTCGGTCAAGAAAGACATAGGTAAAGTTAAACAAAAAAACCTTTCCCTTTCTTCTTTACTGCCAACATAGTCAGATTAAAACAAAGTATAAATAAACGGAGCAATTACAGAAGACTGACTCAGAACAATCAAAGCTCCTAACAAAACTAAAGTAATAATCAAAGGCAATAACCAATATTTTTTCCGCTCTCCCATAAAACCCCAGAGGTCTTTGAGAAAGTCTAATATTCCTTCAAACATTTAAAAAGGTCGCTCCATACTTTCTCTAGTTTTTAATTGACTCATAACCCGATAAGTTGAAGTTTCAGTATTCAATTGTCGCTCCATTGGGTCTTTTTTAAACATTCGCATAATCAAACCCATTGGCATAACTACAAGATAAAATACTAACCCCATCCATAGGGGAGTCATTATTGTACTCAGAAAAATTCCCACCCGCATCCAAAACTTATAAACAGGTCCCAAAGTAGGGGGCGAAACAATTGCCAATACCAATAGAGGAGTAGCAATTATCCAAGGCCATGCAGGAGGAGGCCAATGTCTGTGGAGTAACGGTAGTAATAGACCGAATAAACCGCCAAAAACACCACCCACTATTAGACCAAACTCCCTGAGACCCTTCTTATCAATTTTCGGTATCTCGCGATCGCTCATTAGTTATCCATCATCAATATTTAGTTAACTTTTAACTCGTAGCAGAAAAGTTATCAAAAGTCAATACATAAATTGCAGTAATGAAGGTGTAAAGTTTCAAACTTTATGTTAGCTTTGATTATCGTAACTTTAAATGTAGGAAAATTAACTATGTTCAAAAAAACTGGTTCTCTCTACTATTTATTTGCCTTATTTGCCTCGCTGATTTTAATGACATTTTCTGCAACAACTTATCCTGCTTTAGCCTCAGTTCAAACTCCATATCAAACTTTAAGTAGTTATCATTTTGAGATTGCTCAAGTAAATCGACCACCTTCTTGAAAACTAGACAAAGCTAGACATTTGCCATCGGTGACTGCAAATGATTTTATTACTCACCCGTTTCAATGTGTACTTGCACAGAAAGTTGATGTTCCGCCCATAAACTATGGGTTAGGATTCCCTCTAGGGCTTTCCTCCATTGAAAAAGTTGAGTCCTCCGAATACGATGTAGTTTAATAAAACTAGCAACTCGTCTCCAATGACTCCAATCATGTTTGTTGACATCCTCTGGTCTCAACAAACACTGTGGTATTTTTTCTGATAATTTTAAGGCTCTACGGCCAATTACTAAAGCAGCAGCAGTACCACTATTCAGGCCATATTTAGCCATATAATTAATCATTCCAATTACGCTAGTAAAAGCTGGATTGACTTTTATTAATTCAACTCCAAATCTTCTACAACGTGACAATATAGCTTCCCTAAAAATTCCCGTAGACAAATTGGAAAGCATCTCATTATAAACTTTACTTTCCTCGCTCATCTTGGATTTTTTCAGTGTAAAATCCAGAGACTCAATAGCAATAGCACATTCAAAAAATTCTGCTAATTTCACAACTTGGCAAACAATATTTCTCATGGATGCTTGCCGTTGTCCTGTTGTTTGATTTTTCCATTTATACGGGATTTCTTCTAAATATTCAATATTTCCATCCCATTTAACATAAGCAACTGAAATTGATTCTGCATTAAAATCAATACCAAGACAACCATTTTTTCTCGTATAAACTACTGGAATTTCTTGTATATAAGTAGCTAAATGTACATACCAATTATCCTGTTTATGCTCCCTGCGAAAAACTTGAATTGTAATTGGTTTAAAATTGTTTATGGCATAATCTAAATCTGTTGCTCTATATCTGCCATCCCTATCTGAAACTGAAAAT
>NZ_JAAHGO010000163.1 GCF_010672455.1 Okeania sp. SIO2C9
CGATTTATACTTCTGTTGGCAACAAGCTAGACTATCATTCCAAACCACACGGACACAGCCAAATAGCTTGGCGCTCTCGGTATTTTTGTCCCGGCGTTGGATATATACGGTACTTAAATCTAGCTTTCATAACTTGACGCATCAAACTAACAACATGATAACATATTTATTGAAAAAAATCAACCCGCAAGCAATAAAAAGTCGCCCGCTTATGGGCGAGGCTTGAGACCCATTTTTTCGGTCACATCAGCAATAATGACTAAATTATACACTATATGTAGCGGTACTGCGTAAATCCTGTTGATACTGAAATTAGACATATTAGAGTTGTGGCTAATTCGATCAAGATTTTTCTAGGGAAGGGAAGGTATTAGCCTTCCCCCAACTTAAATATAGAGAGTTTCATTCAAAGAGCAAAGCCAAAATAAGGCTTTGACAATCGTTGTTGGTATTTTTCTCCGCTACATTTAAGATAACTTTCACTAAACAACTGCACAACCTATAAAACTCATATAATTTCTCATATAAACCTCATATAATTTCTCATCTATCAGAAAGAAGAGGGAAGAAGGTTTTAGTTATCTAGGAGAGAGGAAAAAATCTTGCGTTGCCTGAGTTTTCAGCTTTTGATATGTCCGCGCCCTTTGCTTAGACTGCTATATAACCTCATATAAACCTCATATAAACCTTATAAGGCCACAAGCTAAAAGATAAAGATAAGCAGTAATCTTCGCACCTTTATGCCACCAGAGGAGATCAAATCATTCAGTTGTTATGCTATCAAATGAGTTTTAATGTTTGCTGGAAATAGTCTCGGTACAACTGATGAGTGAGAACTGCTTTATTTCCATCTAACTTCACTAACCCCATACTGTTTAACTTGTAAGCCAGGATGGGTTCTAGCAATACAGGCTCACTCGCACTTATCGTTGTACTCAAAGCGATCGCTAATTCTGGCTCATTTTGCAACTTCACTTGATGACGCTGCAAGTGACTCGAATAAATTCCTGTCGATGTAGGAGCTGTTTGTAATAGTTCCGTGAGTGTTACATTCCCCCGACTAAGATGATAAATAGCAAGATGTACTAAAGCAGGATGTCCTCCTGTCATAGCCATCAAAAGATTAGCTTCCTCTCCATCTTTCCAATTAAGTCTGTAATATTTAGCTAATTTTACCACTTCTTCCAAGGAAAAATTGTGTAGCTGGATTGGCAACCCTGCATTGAAAGGTGACTGTTTGAGCTGCAGAGGCACATAAATTTCAGTTGAGTGAACTACTACTAAACGCAATTTCTGCCATACGGGAAGTCTTTTGCCATCCTCATACCACGAACGTAACAGAGGCAAAAAGTCCTTTGCTATTTCCGGATGCTCGAAAATCTGATTCACTTCATCCAAAGCTAGAAGCATGGGCGAATCAATTGAATCTAGTAAATAGTCCTGGAAGTAGACAGAGCAGCTAATTTTACACCCAATGTCTTCATCCCAATAGCTATCTAACCTTGATTCTATATTTAGTTGGCGAGAAACATTAGCACAAAACCAGCGTAAAAATCTATTAATATTACTAAAAATATTTTGGTCTACCTGTTGTAAGTCCAAGTTAACAATGTGATAGTCTAAACTATTTGCATAGTCCATAACACGCAGCAGCAGAGAGGTTTTGCCCATTTCTTGTGGCGCTTTGATCCTTACCAAAGCCCCCAGTTTCTCAATTTCTGCATATACTTGCTTCTCAATATCGAATCGGTCTATATAAAATGGAGAATCTAGAGATATTGCTCCACTAGGAAATTTTGGTGACATCACTTGCCTAATATCAACAGACAGTGTTCTATCATTTTGCCTGGCAATAGTTTTTTTTGATGTTGCTTTTGAGGTAAAATATTTTTCAAGCTTTGCCCGACAGTTTTTTTTTGCCACCTTCTGGCCCACAACATCAGAAATTCGTCGAAATAACTCAGGAGCTACAACATTGGTCAGATAACCAGAGCTATAACCAGCCTTTTGAGCTACTAGGTTATAGGTTTTATCCTTCCAGATGCCTTGGAGAATAAGTCTTTCTGCATTATTTAGAGGAGGGCGATAGATTTCGAGTAGCTTGTTGTTTATAGCTTTTATCACAAAATCTAAGTTGATAGGGTATGAATTTTCTTCTCGATCCATAAGTATAAATAGTATTTCATCCAATAATACCCTTTTTTTTAGGCAATAGAAAATACATCATACTACAGCTAAAATACCCAGCAATTAGCCTCAGACTGGGAATGAAGTGGAAGTGAGTTGGAAAACTCTATCTTTTCTTCAATACACCTGCGCCTCTACAAGATTGACAAAATAAATCGCAATAGTTATGATTCTGACCTATGACTTATATCATGTCCGGTTGAACAGTGATAAATAAATAACTACCAAGGAGTCAGGAGTCAACCCACCCCTAACCCCTCCCAGGAGGGGAGGGGAAGTCAGGAGTCAGGAGGAAAGAGGGAAGAAAGAAGAAGAACTGAAGTTGAAGGAGAAAGTTTTTTTATAACTAATTATCCGGACATGATATTATACCAAGCGTGAAAAAAGAATGTTACAAATACTTTAGTGCAATCACTTTTAAAATATTGGATACTTAAATGCGATCGCAAGGCTAAATATTGGCCATTGATAAAGCATTGATAATAAATTCCCAGCCAGTTATTTGAGATATTACTTTTTGGGTTAATTTATTTAAACTCTTAGTCAGAGCATTTTGTAACTCCTCTATACTGTCAAAATTAATCCACTTAAAATCTTCTTTAATGTATTGCCACAACCTTTCTATGGGATTAACTTGTGGACTATATGGTGATTGAAACAATAAAATAATATTCTCAGGAAGATTTAAGTTTAAAGCTTTATGTAAACCACCATTGTCTAGCTGAATTATGTGAATTTCATCTTTGAATTGCTCTGCAAATAATTCTAAAAACTTTTCACGCGCAAATACTATTAAGGTGAGTAAATTCAAAGAAAAAGCTTTCCCCTGTTAATGGTTCTACTAAACCATATAACCATCTATATAAAAATTTCTATTGTTCTTTTCCAATTGGTTTTACTCCTTTAATAGTTACCTTTCGTCCAGAAACAGTTTTCACCTCCATTACGACTTTCATCCTGACACCAATAACGAATTTTGTGAGCATATTTTAAAATTTCTTGATTTTTATCTAACAACAACTTAATTAGCTCTGCGAGTTTTTTAAAAAAGTTATTTACCGAAAAATTGTGGTTTAAAGCCTCCCCTTTTAAGGGGATAATAAAAAAAAATTCATTATTAGTCAATCCTCTTCTTTTCAAGGAGAGGTAATTATTCATTATTCATTATTCATTATTCATTGTTGAAGGCATCTTTTTGTTGTTTAATATTAACTGAATCTGGCGCTTTAAGTTTAGCTTTTAATTGATAAAAAACTATTTTATATATAGTTCCATAGCTTGCTTGAATATCATAAACACTATGGAGCAATTGATGAATTTAAGTATAACTATCAAAACCTTCTGGGTCTTATAATTCTCTTTTTAATTTATCTTTAACTGTTTCTGGAATTAATGATTGACTACCAGGACTTGTGCTAATTGTTAATAAATTTTCTAGCCCACCTTGACGATATTGACTTATACCAATTCACTTTAGAGATGTCACAAATAGTTTCAAATCTTAGATGTGAAATAATTTCTTGAAATTACTGTAGTGTCAAGGTTTTGAGCCTGTAAAATCTTACTTTTAACTTTTAACTCTTGACTTTTGACTTCCGTGAAACAGTATTAGAAGCGGTCGATCTACTTGAGTCAAAAAACTCTCATCAGAATAATGGCGATCGCTTCAGATCAAATCCGCTAGGATTGGTGTAATTAGATTCATAGTGTGGGAACCCACCCCTAACTCCTCCCAGGAGGGGAAGATGGGGAGATGGGGAGAACTTGAAAATTTGGCAATGGCGCTGTGATGGAACATTTTTTTAGACCGAAACTGAGGGGATTTGATATCACTCCAGATTTTGTTAAGATAGAAAAGAAAAATTATATTCTGCTAATAGATATTTCCGAAAAAGAATGTAGGGACATTGCATATAACGCCCCAACAAGGATTTCAGAAAAGGTTGATGTAATTTATGGAGATTTCTAATGATTTGATTGTTAATTATAGTATTAACAAGCTATCAGCTTTCAGCCTTGAGTATCAATCCTCTAGCTTAAGTTTACTTGCTGAAAGATGACTACTGAAAATTATTTCAAAGGAGTAAAATATGGGTTTAATTAGTGGTCTACTCGGAAATGCTGCCGAAGTTAATATTGATTCCAAAAAACTAGATAAGTTATTCAACGATATTTTAGTAGATGGAGAACAAATTGAAAAAGCTTACCAAATTATTCGCGATATGTTTGTGTTTACTAATAAGCGTTTAATTTTGGTAGATAAACAAGGAGTGACAGGACATAAAATTGAGTTTCTTTCTATTCCCTATTCAAAAATTACCAAGTTTTCTAAAGAAAGTGCAGGACATTTTGACTTAGATGCAGAGTTAAAGATTTGGATAGGTAGTGAATCAGAACCAATTAGTCATGAATTTAATCGTTCGGTGAATATTAATGAAGTCTATGCTGTATTAAGTAAGTATGTTTTGAAGTAAATTCTTGAAGAAGGTGGTAGGTTTTTAGTTCAATTTTATAGCAGAAGTAAGAAGTAAGAAGGAAGAAGGCGTTTAGTTATCTAGGACAAAGGGTTGATTATTAATATTCTGTTGTTTTAGATATTCTATAAGTCATATCATGTCCCCTTGAATACTTATACTTTGGTGGAAGTAACGCAGAGAGAGGGCAGTTATGCTACTATCCTGTTTGCGTAGCATGACCTAGGAAAGGGTTTCTTTCAATTGAAACTTAATTCTATACACGCTCCGATCCTACCGGACATGATATCAAGAGTACTAATGGCAATTACTATATTGGATATTCAACCTCAATCAATTGTGGCAACCTCTCGTGATGGTAGAGTTTTCAAGCGAATTTATGAGAATAGTTCTGGGAAAAATCGCCTTCTTACACCGCTCCACCCACCATCTTTGAAACATAGTAAAGATAATTAGTTTAGACAAGAGTAGCTCCACTTATGAACTACTCTTTTTTTCATACTATTTATCAAAAGTAACCATCAAAATAACAAAAGTTATTCAATACTTATACAATTTCAACAATTGCTATAAAAACTTTTATTGCTAAACTTTAAAGAAGATTATAAATATCAAAAAATATGAGTAACGGTCCTGACCCTAACCTTAAATATCCAATACCTAATCAAACTCGATTAGTCTATTTAAAGAACATTATTAAAAATCCCAATATCATTGTCGGAGACTATACTTACTACGACGATTTTGAGAATCCAGAGAATTTTGAGCGTAATGTTCTCTATAATTTTGATTTTATTGAAGATCAATTAATTATTGGTAAATTCTGCTCTATTGCCTCTAATGTAAAGTTTATTATGAATGGAGGAAATCATCGTACTGACTGGTTGACAAATTATCCTTTTCCTGTGTTTGGAGAAGGTTGGGAAAAAGCAATGCCGGACTCGTGGCCAGACAAAGGAAATACTGTTATTAGTAATGATGTTTGGATTGGTTATGGAGCGATAATTATGCCTGGTATTCAAGTAGGAGATGGGGCAATTATAGCGACAAATTCTGTGGTGACAAAGAATGTTCAACCATACAGTATTGTAGGTGGAAATCCGGCTAAAGAAATTCGTAAAAGATTTGAGGAAGCTATTATTAAAGAATTGCTAGAGATTAAATGGTGGGATTGGGAAATTGAGAAAATTACTCGTAATTTACAGGCGATTTGTGGATCGGATATTAATGAATTGCGTGAGACTGTTTGAGTTTTATTTTGTAGCTATTTAAAAAGCCAAATATATGAATAACTAAAAATTTTGGCGTTGGTAAAGCGCGTGTATTATATTAATCTTACAGCACTTTTTAGGAAGCGTGAGGTACAGTTCATTAATTCTCTATTGCCTGTTGTCTAAAGTCCTAAAATTTTGTACCTCACTAATTCCGAAACTGCTGTAATTATTTAGGAGTCAACCCACCCCTAACCCCCAGGGTCATTTCAGTTATCAGTTATCAGTTATCAGTTATCAGTGAACCTCCGACTGAAGTCGGAGGCTTGAAATACTGAACTAAATATTTTTTTCATCCCCTTAAAAGGGGAGGCACATACCCTCATTT
>NZ_JAAHGO010000164.1 GCF_010672455.1 Okeania sp. SIO2C9
GGGAGAGGGGGAGATGGGGAGATGGGGAGATGGGGAGATGGGGAGATGGGGAGATGGGGAGATGGGGAGATGGGGAGATGGGGAGATGGGGAGATGGGGAGATGGGGAGATGGGGAGATGGGGAGTATGAGAGAAATTAAAGAATATGTATCCTACCATTACCATGCAGGACTATCGAAAAAACATCAATCTATAGATTCACACTATCTATATCTATAGCGATCGCCACAACAAAAACCGGTGGTGGTGCATAGTAATGGTAAAGGAGTGTGGGGGGATGGGGAGATGGGGAGATGGGGAGATGGGGAGATGGGGAGATGGGGAGATGGGGAGATGGGGAGATGGGGAGATGGGGAGATGGAGACCCACCCCTAACCCCTCCCAGGAGGGGGATATCTTGAAAGATTTGGCAATGGCGCTTGTGATGGAACATTTTTTCATACCGAATTCAGCGAACTTAATCAGGACTTACCGAATAATTAATAATTAATAATTAATAATTAAATAATTCGCGCCTTGAAGCCTCCCCTTGGATAAGGGAAAAAAGCGGTCGAGGGATGGCGAGGTCCCGGAGCCATATCCAATCGACCAAGACAGCGGTCGATCTTCGCAGCTTCCCCGTTGGGTGGGATGGCGAGGTCCCGGAGCCATATCCAATCGACCAAGAAAAGAAATAATATCTCCTGATATTCAATCAAGGACGGTTTTAACCAGAGGTAATTATCAATTATCCATTATCAATTAATGAAGCAGGGACTCTACATATAGCTAGGGCGAATGCCATTCGCCCCTACAGATGGTGCTTTAAAGGTCAATTTGCGTAAGTCCTGTTAATGTTATACCAAATCTCAAAAAGTTTGCTATTTATCTTTAACTCATGGGGAGATAGGGAGATGCGGTCGGCTTGACCGTTGATGCCTGTGGACGGAGTGCTGCCGACAGTTCCGGTGGAAGCAGGAAGTAAACATTAAAATGTCACTCATTATGCGGTGCGACCCCGCGTCGGCGTCAGACGCAAGGGAACGCGCACCAAGAGAGACGTTTTATGTCGGTTTTATGAAGCAGACAGTAATCAAACATAGCATTACTATTCAGAAATGCTGTTACAAATTTTTTAGTCAGAAACACTAAATATAGCGTAGGACTATAGTTTTAATCCTAATTATATAGTGTTTTAGCGTAAATTATCTGAATATTTTTCCGTGAGAATTTTTTAACCAATAAAGTTAAGTAATTTGATAATTCAATACTTACGATAGAATTTAACAAAAAGTCACAGAGAGAAAACTACTCATGTCATTAAAGTCAACAACTAGACATATTCGTATCTTTGCCGGAATTATAGAAGACAATGAACTTGTTCCTGATGACAAGGCATTAACTCTCGATATCGACCCCGATAACGAACTTAACTGGAATGATACTGCCGTGCAGCAGATTTACAGAAAGTTTGACGATCTGGTAGAATCTTGTAGTGGGGAAGATTTAACTGAATACAACCTACGTCGTATAGGTTCCGATTTAGAGCATTTTGTGCGATCACTATTACAATCAGGTCAAATTAGCTATAATCTTGGTAGTCGCGTCAATAACTATAGTTTAGGACTACCAAGAGTAGATATTGACCCTGAAGCTAAATAGCATATTAAAATTTAATCTCTAATATAATAATCTGATAACATAACTGTTATCGGATTATATTTGTGCTCTTCTACTTTGATAATATTGTAAAAATTGCTTCATAGATACCTGATGAGTTGGCCATAAATTGACTCCAAGCATCAGGAAAAAATTGCTCTAGAGTTTCGACTAAAACAAAAATTTCCATATTAAACATTTTATAATATAATTTATGAGAATGTTTAATAGCTGATTTGTAAACTTAGCTAAAACCCTTATTTAATCTAACTCTCAGGGATTTAGGCATTATTGGACTATAACTGCCAAAACCCTTGTATTGCCAGAGATTCAGCCTCTTAATATTTACTTTATAAATCAGCTCTAAGTTGAGTTAACAGCTAATCTATATCTATCTTAGGAAGTGGGTGTGTGTAATTAGTTTCTTGATTGGTAAAATTATTAAGGGCATTAGAATCAGAAGATTTAGACATGAATGACCTCAAATGATTAAAAACAATATATGATAAAATTAACTTAGTACAACTGACAATCGAGATAATATTTATAGTTTTATCAGTAAAACACTTTAGTAATTAGATATTTTGAGATAGATATTGAAATTATGCTGAAAAATCAAGAACAAAGACCTAATTCAACTAGCATAAATAATTAAAGATAAATCTAATTGATCAAAGAAATGGCCGAAAGCTGCGAGGACCCCTGATGCAAAACACTATGCCAAAACACTACCTGTGGGCTATAGGTGAAGGGATCAAAACCTATCGGCCAGGAGAAATAATAGTAGATCGTTATCAAGTTCAAGACGATCGAATAGTACTGGATACTCAACCAGAAAAAACACCCCAGATGCCCGAAGAAATTCCGGGTAAAATAGAACCATATTTAAGATTATTTCCCTATAGACTTCATATTCCTCAAGTTTTTGGAATTATATCAGTAACAGAAAAAAAAGGGACTCGAAAAATTTGGCTTTTAGAAGCAGGGCCAATTAATTCCAATTCAGGAAGCTTAATGCCAAAAATAGCTACAGCATGGAAAGATGCTACACCAATGCGACAGTTAAATTGGTTATGGCAAATGGCTCAACTTTGGCAACCGTTGAATGTGCAAAAAGTAGCTTCTAGTTTGCTAAATTCAGAAAATCTGCGGGTAGAAGGACAATTAGTACGGTTATTAGAGCTACAGGCAGATCAAAAATCTTTGACATTGCAGCACTTAGGTAGATTCTGGCAGAAATGGGCAAGCAATGCTCATCCAGCAGTAGAAAAATTCTTGAAACAACTGTTTCACCAAATGATTGCAGGTGAAGTCTACAATGCCGATCAGCTTATAGTACAACTCGATCGAGCTCTGGAATTATTGGGGCGATCGCAAATTAGAAAAATTAACATTGCCACTGCTACAGATACCGGACCTAATCGTTCTAACAATGAAGATGCTTGTTACCCACCCAGCAAAACAGCCATTAGCTATCCACCGAGTTATAAAACAGTAGCTATTGTCTGTGATGGTATTGGTGGTCAAGAAGGAGGAGAAGAAGCATCAGAGTTAGCAATTAAAGTTTTGTGCCAAAGATTACAGAACATACCTGAAGATGGCGATCCCCTGACTATAACTACAAAATTAGAAGAATCTGCTTATGCCGCTAATGATGCCATTTATGAGCGTAATGATAACGAGCAACGCCAAGGTCGTCAACGGATGGGAACAACTCTAGTTATGGCACTCGCCCATCTACACGAACTCTACATCACTCATGTAGGAGATAGTCGTGCTTACTGGATTACTCAGACTCGATGCTATCAAGTAACTTTAGATGATGATGTTGCGACTCGTCAAGTTAGATTAGGTTACTCTTTATATAAGGATGCCGTCAACCAAGTAGCATCAGGTGCTTTAGTACAAGCTTTGGGTATTACTGCCTCAACAAGTTTACATCCAACTGTACAACGTTTTCCCATAGATGAAGATAGTATTTTCTTGATTTGTTCTGATGGTTTAAGCGATAAAAATCGAGTAGAACAATATTGGCAAACAGAAATATTACCATTGCTAGAAGGGAAAACAAATCTAGCGACAGTGAGAGATAGATTAATAGAAATTGCTAACGCTACAAATGGGCATGATAATGTAACAGTAGCTTTAGTGTATTATCAAGTAACTGATAAAGGTCAGATAACAGAATTGTCTCTTCCACCTGTAAAAGTTCAGCATTTAAAAGTAGAAAAATCACGAAAAAATTCGGAATTTAATTCATCAGATCATCAATTTTTCGACAATAAACCCAAAAATTTTCCATATGACTCAGAATATAAAAGTGGGTGGTTTTACTTGTCAGGAATTCTGATACTTCTGGTATTAGGTGGAATATTGGCATATTTTTTAAGTCCCTTAGTAAAAGGGTTAACAGAGCCAAAAAAAATAACACAGCCATTGGATGTAAGCTCTCCAAAGAATAATACTTTTGCAGCGAATACTAAAAACCCTAGTCAACAAATAAATTCTATATTTTCTCCTAGTTTATCTTTGGATATAGGTTCATTTATATTGATTAGTCATGGCAGTCATTCTCGCGAAAGCTTGCACGAACCAATTGAATTACTAAATAATACAACAAATAAGACAGTCAAAGGTAAAGTTGGTGATGGCAGTATTCTCCAAGTAACTAGAAAATTAAATCAATCGGAAGAAAATTGGTTAGAATTACAGGTTTGTTCAACTGAAACTCCCTCAAATATTGACCTAGAATTTTCTAATTTTTTACTACAACCAAAAGATAAAGGTTGGATTCAACAAGCAAAAATAGAGAGTAGCTCGGATGTCATTATTTTGGAAAAAAATTCAGAAAAACTAGATGGATGTGTAGAAGATTAGTTCAATTTAATCAATCAATAGACATCTATAGCAATCCTAATTTTGGTTGTGAAAATGTGAAAAAATATCTGGCAATTAGGTAATATTATGTGCCCCCTTCTGGGGAGCTACGCTTACGGTAGAACAGTTATAATTAGGTTCGTAGTTGGGCTTTAGCCCTAAGGCAAGTATTTACAAGGGTTTTCATTTCGGGGTAGTGGTGCATTGTAATTTTTTCGGTAACGGTATAGCAAACATTTCAGCCACCATTCACCATTACTATACAGGACTACCCATTTCGGTAGACTACAGTAGGGACGTTCCATGGAACGTCCCTATAGGGCGCGTGATTGTGACAATGTGGTTCATCAATATCAAAAGTGCTTTAAAGGGCTAAAGCCCAACTACAAACAAAAATTCTATTATAACTATTATTATAACTAATTAGGGTTTGCTGAAAAAGTCTTTTGGCAGGGGTAGGAGTCAGAAGTCAGGAGTCAACCCACCCCTAACCCCTCCCAGGAGTGGAAGTCAGGAGGAATTGGGGATTTAGAGGAGGTAGTCGGATATATTTATCCCTTTATTTTTTTGCCGTAGTTAGCCCAAAATCCTAACTTTTTGGTCGCTCAAGCTTAAAAAGTTGCACTTTTTTTTCGTTCTAAAAAGGCTAAAACCTTTATCTGTAAATGCTTTTAGATTTAATCAGCAATCCCTAATTATCCGAATATAATATTATAATATCAAATTCGGTTGAACAACCTCACTTCTTGGCCATTATTAGATTTTTGACAAATCAAATCATTATTATAGTGAAAAAAATGTAGAAACATTCTATTGAAATGAAAGTCTCTACAATGTATGAAAATTTATGAAGATATTTACTAAAATTTGATATAAACAATATCAACGACTACTAATTTCCATGTAGCTTAAAAGCCAATTTGCCATAGTAGCACGGCGTGCTTGCACAGGAGTAAATTCTCCTATTTTATAACCTTTAAAACCCAACTTTTGCTTCAGTAACTGTTTATTTTCTTTAGGAATAGAACGAGTTAACTTGACAGTGGGCGGGCGAAATTCAATAAAATTAGGAGGTTCTAGATATTCATCTCGCCACTCCGGTGCGACATTAGAAGCATCCCATTTATCAATAGTAGGATCATAGCGATAACCAAGATAATACCAAACTAACTGATTAACAGTATTATCATCAATTTTTTCATCAATAATTGCCTGAATAGTTTCTTTATTCAGTGGTGGTAGTTCAGACATAAAAGCTGACTCCATTTAACTTATTTTTATATGATTATATTATGATATGGCAGAAGGAAGAAGGAAGAAGGAAGAAGGCAGAAGGAAGAAGGCAGAAGGAAAAATCTGGCGTTGTCTGAGTTTTAAGCTTTTGATATGTCAAATGCAGTAATGATAACTGTTGAGTTTTAGACGACATTTTCCTCGACTTTTATGGACAACTGTGGACAAAATGTATAGGTATAACCGTCTTTTTGATGTACAACTTTTAATTTGCTTACATGAACACTTTTAGCTTTTTGTC
>NZ_JAAHGO010000165.1 GCF_010672455.1 Okeania sp. SIO2C9
TCATGGGATCATCAGCTTTATGATCTCACTTGAAGTCACTAAATACCATAAGTAATTCTACTTAATTAAATAGACAAGTTTTTTTGTGGTATGTTGTAATTCAAATTGAAGTGCGGAATGTGGGTTAGATAAAAATTTCAGCATTCTACTCTTTTTACCCTTTGAAATAGTATAGTCGGCGAACACATTTCAGGCCGCCAGCTAAACTTTTTTCCCAACACGACCGCAAGAAAACATACTTGCCAAAATACAAAAACAAGTCAGTGCGGTGTCGGTTGGGTCGCTGCGCTAAAAAGTTTGCCTGAAATGTTTAGTGTTATTCGGAATATTTAAGCCATTTTTATCAACAAAATCTTTCTTAGAGTTAATAGCTATTTCCTGATATTGATTTGCTATTTGAGGCTACCTGCTATTTTATCTCCCCATTTATTATAGCTATCAAGATATCTTTTTGTTTGTGCATTTTTTTCATACTTACCATTATTTAATCTGAATTGATTGTGATACTTTCCTAGTACTTCTATGAGTATTTTATCACCTAAGCTATTGAGAGTTTGTACAGATTTATTTCACTTAGTTTGCTGGCCAAATCTGCTTTATTTTTTTCTGCCAAATACAACAAAACGACATTCTAAAGGAGATAATTTTTTATCCCTCAAAACCTTAGCAATTTCAGCTAGCATCGTGCTTTTCCCAGTCCCTACTAAGGCTTCAATTAACAGTCCCTTTTTCTGGGTTTGTGTGAGGCGATCGCTCTTGACGTGCAAAAAAAATCCTCCCCAATCTGGAGAAGACTTTTGTGGCCTGATTTTAGTTAGCGCGAGCTAGCTATCCAGGTAATGTCGTTTGATCAATAGCCCTTTCTAACTCTGGTGAGACGTTAAGTTGATTTCCCCAGTGCTTTAGGTAGTCATAATCTAGTTCTTTCCTTCTAGCTTTAAGAACACCCAAAATATCACGCCATTGTTTCTCGGAATGATTATTGGCGATGTTATACCACCTTAATTTCTGCAAAATTATATCTTCAGCAGAAGCAATATAAATAGTTTTATTTGTCGAAAATAGTTGCACTTGTTTCCGGCGCGACATAGCTGACATTTCAAAATTATTAGATTGTTTGATAGGATAAATATCAGCTTTAATAACTGAGGCTAGATGAATCACATTAAAAGTATTAGCACGACCTCTCATGGCATCATCTATAGCAGTTTCGCTCAGATAGAATTCATTTGATAAAGCTGACACTAATTCCTCTACTTTATATGGTTCTAAAATAACTGCGATATCAGCATCTTCAGTTTGTCTGCGCTCCCCCCAGAAAGAACTAGCAAGACCACCTCCTAAATAATATGGGATATTCAAGTTATCTAACTTTTCACCAAGTGTAATAGCTAAATCTATTTCCGAAGCAATCATAAAATCTATATCAACAAGTTTATTTATTGAGCAATATTGCGCTCCAATTTTTAAGTTTATGTACTCTCTTTTTAGCTGTTTATTGGTGAAATTATTGTGTTGTTTGAATAAATCCCACCATATTTGTTGTGACTGAATAGACGCCCTGTGATATTGCATTATTCTGGTTTCAACAGGGATATTGCCTATCAGTTGAAACAAGATTTGCTCGGCTTCAATTGTCGTATCTTCTGCTTGAGTTCTGTACATCGCGATCGCTTTTTTTACTAACTGACTTGTTGCTGTGACATTAACCGCACTGCTTCTCTGATTAACTCATTTTTAGTGCAACCTCTACGCTTTGCTTCTACGACCACCCACTCATTCAAGTCCACAGGTAATCTAACACCCAAAGTACCAGCTAAAGGTTTGTGGTTAGGACTGGCGAATTTACCATTATTTCTGGTCTTAGCTACTGTCTCGTATCCTATATTTTTAGTCTTTTTGGCCATACCTTCCTCCTGCATTATCTACATTTTTAGTATACCGCTCAACCGTGGTCTTAGTCAATAATATGGCAACTAAAATATTTGCTCTAGTTCCTTTCTATCAGAAATAAGTTAACGACGAAAATTTACCCACAAGCTTTTTCCAATCGCAAATGCTATCGGAAAAATAGATACAAAAAAACAAGAGCGTACGCTTATTCTTAATACTTTTTATTGAACACTATTTACCAGCAGAAGAACTACCTGCCCTCTCCTCCTGACATTCTAACCAAAACCCTATAGCTTCTCTAATTAGAGCTGATTTTGTTATACCTCTCTGCTTGATTATGCGTTCAAGGGCTTCGTTCTGACTTTCGATTATCCGGCCCGCAACAAATACCGTGCGCTCTTCTGGATCGACGGGCGGGAACCAAGCTGATTCTGCATTTTTATTTCCTAGTGGGGCTGACATTTTGACTACTTCCTTTGTCATGTTAACGGACTATGGCCTAACAATAACACAAAAAAATTTTTTCTGTAAAGAGTTGACGTAGACTTGTTAACGGTCTATAATAATAAATGTAGCTGGATAGGACACTAGCTACAGGACAAAAAAAAAGGACACCGCCCGTACCCTGAGAAAGTCTGGCAATGTCCTTTAAATGTCCTTCATAGTCCGTAAACAAAGAACCGGGAAGGCAAACATTATGTTACTAAAATCTCCAGTAATTATCAAGCAAGAAGAGTTGGTCTCTATCTTAGAGGCTCAACTCAAGAAAGCCAAGACCAGGTTATCTGAACTATCTAAAGCTGATACCAAGATTAAGTCAGTTGTTGCAGAACTAGAATCATTACTGTCTGAGCATCCAGATTACAAACTGCTGGTAAGCGATCGCCTCAAGCTCGGAGAGAGTGAAGCAGACCAAACAGGGCCAGTACGAATTGAAATTAAACAAGAGCTTGACCAACTTGATACATTAACAGAAAAATTAGACAGTGCTTCTGAATACAAACTGAAATTTGGTCGCATTGGCAATACTGTAGCAGTGGGTTATGGCAACAAAATGATAGGCAAGTATGGCCTCTCAGATTCACAGATTTGGAGGGATACATTTTTATCTGATTATTTGATTAAAGAACATGGTATCCAATTTGATGATCTTCTGAGTGAACTTAATTCGGAAACTACTCCTCAAGATGTAGTAGAAGCTTATGATTCATTGTTTGGTGAAGCTCCTCCACAAAATACGCCACATACCGAAAAGATTGATAAAATTGAATCGCCATACTCATCTGAGGCAGAAGTAGCTAAGGTAAATGCAGCACAGCCTACAATCTCAGAAAAAAATGTAGGGGATACTGAGCAATCTTTAGTTGTTAATGAAACTACAGCAGTTGAACCAGAGTCTAATTTTCAAAACCCAGACCCTACACCTACACCTACAGAACTCAAGCAGCAGTTACTAAGTAAAGCCACTCGTGCTGAATTGGACGCTTTCAAAGCTAATATCGGGTCCGCTAAAGTCAAGGAAATCTGGGAGCTATGTAGCATTCCAGAGCGTAATCAAATTAAATGTATCAGCAAAGCTAAGGTGGCCAAGAGAGTACCAGCCACTCTTGGTTACAAGTTTCAGTACACCGCACCCATTACTAAAGCGAAGTATGAAGCGATTTACTTAGGATATTATCTCCATGGCCAACCAGTAGAGAAAGATAACGAGCGGGTGATTTTTGTAGAAGGTCGGGCTATTATTTGCACTAAAGACGACCTCCGACCATGTCGAGAACAACCCGGAATATCAGAGGATGAGCGCGCCCGCTTAGAGGTAATTATCTCAGAAGAGTCCGAGCAACCTACAGCAGAGGAAATAGCATCTAATACATTTACAGGATTAGCACCATCCCCAAAACAAGAAATTCTTGGAGGACGAGCCGAGACAATAACCGATGCGGAAATAGCAGCGAACGCTTCCCAGATGAAAGCCACAACTGGCTCTCAGGCTGGAAACAAACAAGAGGAGCAAGTGTTAGAGCAAAGCGTAGGGGTGCAAACAGAACTATATCTTAAGGTTGAGCAACCAGAACCATCTAAAAAGACTGAAGTTATTCCTACACCGTTGTTAGAGACAGTTGCAGGTGAGATCAAAAAAGTCAACCCTGAATTAACTTTTGGCTATGACTCCAATGGTAAATCAACCTTCCTGGATGTTTACCATGGGACATCCTATATAGGTATCTTTGAGGACGACGGTGTGGATTTATATTCTTCTAATACCTCAAAGATGTTGCATCACGGCTTCACCGAAGAAATGATTGATGCCTTAATTGAGATTGAATTATCCCCAAAGGTATAGCATCGTCTGGAGAAGTACTGTCCTCTCCTACTACTGGGGAGGATTCAGATGATGGATACCAGTACAACGTTACAACTGAGCAACTGGACTTAGCTGGTATTATTGATGACGATGACCCTACCTGGATGGATGCCATCAAAGCTGAAATAGAGAAGCTAGAAAGCTTTAAAGTCGAACATGATGAGATGATTCTCAAGGTTTATCACTACGGTACAGAAATAGGTACCATATATCATTACGGCTCATATCTAGATATCACCCCTAGCCTAATTAATGAGCTAGCAAAATATAATTTAGACTTGGAAGCCTTCATGGTAAATGAGCAAATCAACTACCAGCTCATCAAACCAAAACACATCTTACATCCAAAAATCAGACCAGACCTACATCTTGTCATTAAGTGGGGCGACGAATTTTACCCTAATTCTGGGTACATAAATGGTAATTTTTTCTGCTATCACGAGAATAGATATCACGGTAGATACATCCAATTAGTATATCGTCATCAGATTTATATGTCCTTCTCTTGTACTACTCCAGACCATATAAAGCCATACTTTGATAAGATTTGGCAGGAGCTCTTAGAGACTGAATATATACGTCATCCCAAGGAAATCAGGATAGGTTCAAAGGTAGCAAATTATTTACCGGATGGTTTTAAAGCCTATAAAACTGATGATGATAGTCAGTGCAAAGTAGCTCGAAGTAAGGAAAAGTATTGCTACATAAAGCGTAGGCGTGACAATGAATATTACACCAGCTTTTCTATCAATTGGGCGCTACACCCTTCTGAGAAAACTAGCAGTTTGACTGAAGCAGTGGGAGCAGCTTTAAGGATGATAGCAAAAATGTCAACAAAAACGTCCCTATCCATTAAAAATCAATAGTTAAGGAAATTATATAACAATGACAACAACACTTAATGTATTCGGAACTAAGCCAGAAAATGCAATTCTAGTTGCAGACGACATTCCAAACCTTCGCTGTAACTGTCAAGAGGGTCAGTGGAAGCTAGGAGAAGAGGCTCTAGGTAATAAATTAGAATGTAGCATCCTTAAATTCTCCAAGTGGTTTGGCACTCTTGGCCAAACAAAAGATACACTTTGGGGACAGATATTTATGATTGCGGAGAACTCCGGGACTAGCCCTGATATATTCCGAGAGTGCCTTATGGTTACATACCAAAAAACGCGATCGCTGAGTAGCTTCTTAAATTTAGTAACCAAATTACAATGTCAAGGGGTCGAAGCTGCTGAGGGAGTATTTATCGCCTCTTTCAAAAAACACTCCGGGCAGAAACCCGATGATACCGGAGTTGTTAAGCCTATCAACGTATCCACTCAATATGATGGGGTAGGCAATGATGATAACTGCCAAGGCCAATGAAAGGGATTGATAAAAAAGGGAGCGATCGTATCGGCTCAATCAATCAGGGTAGCCAAAAAAGAATAAAGGATAA
>NZ_JAAHGO010000166.1 GCF_010672455.1 Okeania sp. SIO2C9
CACTGATCATAGCTTTTATGGTCTGATCTCAAATCCGGTTAAACAGTTATAGATTGGTTAACTCAACCATGAGACAGTCCTCACTCCTCAGGAGGAGAAAGAATCACAAACATTTATTAGTGATGACTATTCGAGATTTTTTTGATGTCCAATTAAACGAATTTGATATTAAAGGCTGAAAAATTTGCACTTTTTTCCCGACAAAAATCCGAAAAACTAACTCTTTACAGTGCTATAGGATGATTATTGACCAGCCCTACTTACTTATCCCACACTTTACGCTCTGCACAACCAGATTTTCCTACACAGAAAAACCTGCCTGACTGTTTTTTCTCCAATCAACATTCCATTCATTTCGGGTTTTATATGCATTTTATACTAAATTATGTTGAGCGTTAAATAATTTCTGTGAGTCAAAACATAATATATGTAGACGTTCTGTATTTTTTAACTGCTTTAATTTTTGTTTCATGAGGTTCCTAATTTTTTAATTCGCGATTGTGTCATATCCTAGACATTTTGTAGATGTTTGTCCAGGATAGTCTATATTTTTTGGTGTTCGCAAACAATAGGTGTAGTCAAAAAAGATATCCAAAATTTATAGAATTCCGTTCCGCTACGCGATAAAACTACGTTACGCTAGCGCGATCGCACTTCTACTTACTAATTCTCTTTTTCATTTTAATAAGCACCTACGCAGAGCGAATTACTTACTTCAAAAATACACGAAAATTTCTTCACAAGCAACCACCCTGTATTTCTTATGTATCAATACTTTTAATAAATGGCCAACAAAAGCCTGATCGCACTCAAATTACCCCCATTTTTCCCCCTAAATAGCTCATTTGAACTTTTTTGGGAAAATTTAGTTTAAATTCCAAATATATTTAATAAAAATTATAATTTAAACTTATATATTTTTTTTTGACCAATTATTAAACCTTAAAAAGCTTACAGATAAAACTTTTCAGAAGAAAAAACAGGAAGTATATTTTCTATAGATGTTTAATTATGATTATTTCCTATGTCAGAATGGCAATGATAGTATCTTGATTAAAAAAGCAAAGTAGAAAGCAAAAATATTAGAATAGATTTAAAGTACCTTTTGATAACTAGGCTTGGTATGACCTCTAATTTAAAACTTTCAAAATAAAAGTTTCATTCACAATTTCTAAATCTACCTAATTGAAGAAGGCAGCTATACTGCGGGAGCTGTTTGCGTAGCATGACCTAGGAAAGGAAAAATTGCTTATGGATAGTCAACGACCGGCCACTTCGTGTCTTATCACCCCAAACAATTTTCAGCACCCCCATTGACCGTGGGGTATTAAACCCGTCACTGAAAAGATAAAAAATACAAAATTATACAAGACTTACGCAAAAACAATATATGTAGTAAATTCAAACTATTAACTATGAAATAAGTAGTGTTTATGACTTATACCAATTTTATGTGAGGCTGCACAGAATTAGGTGTTAGTTGTTAGGTCGTAGGTCGTAGGTTGTAGGTCTTAGGTAATAGGTGTTAGGTATTATACCAATTTTATGTGAAGTGGCACAGAATTATGAAATTTATTAACTTGTCTATCTCGATCTAAAGTCAACCCCGATCAAGATATAGCAATGTGCTCTGGCATATTTACACATTATTTTTTGTAAACCTTTTCCCTTACTGCACTTTGAGCTACTAAGTTGTAAATACCTGAGCGCTCATTGCTATATTATTCTATGTAGCTTCATATTAATTTGGTATTATGAATTGCGTAATTCCTTTTATAAATAGAAAGCTTGAAATTATTTACCGAATAATTAAGGTTTAAAGCCTCTACTTTAAAGGATAAAAAAGAAAAAAATTTCACGCTCCATGTCAATCCTCTCTTTGAAAATAGGAGGTAATTGTTAATTATTAATTGTTAATTATTAATTGTTGAACTGTTATTGTCTTTTTCCGATATATTTTCTGGCAGCTTAAATAGGACTATTATATATGAAAGAAATAAAAGAAGTTGCTACTTTCCTAGAACAAAAAAACTATCAACAGGCAGGAAAATTACTAAAACAATTACAAAAAGAAAATCCTCAAAATCTATGGGTGCAACTTTATATTGGGCGATGGTATGAAGAAATAAATAAATTAGAATCAGCAGAAAAATTCTATAGAAAATTGCTGAAAGATGCCACAAATCCACAAGTAGTTGCACAAGCACGTCAAGGTTTACAAAGAATAGAAACTATAGAGAAAAAACGCCAACAACAAGCGATCGCTACTGCTAAATCTGACCCAAAAAATACCGAACCAGGATTACTTATTATTGAAGCTATTAGCAAAGAAAATAAACAGGAAGCTGCCAAAAATCTAGCTAGAATTATGAAAATTGACCTCTATACAACTAGAATGCAATTACAAAGTAGAGGTTGGCGAATTTATCGTCTGGGAGCTATTGGGGAACTAAAAATTTATGGTGAAGAAATGCTCAAAGTAGGCATTCCTGTATTTTGGGCAAAAATATCAGATATTGAGAAGATAAATATATTTAGAGTTCAATATTTTCAATCTATTTCTTCTTCTTCTGAAGCAAGTATTGTTTGTCTAAATGAACAAGATAAAATGGGTAGTTTAAATTTTAGGTGGTCGGAAGTAGTGAACAAAGTTGAGGGATTATTACCTATATTTATGAATGCTATGGATTACGATCCTAGACGACGTTCTGAAAAAATCCGTCATAAACAAATGACTCAAGATTATGCCAATATATTAGATTTACATCTTCCTAATCGCCGTAGTATTATTAGACTTTGTGACCAAAATTATCAATATCAAAAAGGAATTACTCCTAATATTCAGACTCAAGAGCAATCCCTATTAACACGACAAACTACTAATAGAAGTAAATGGAATGAATTAGTAAATATGATTAACCCAAAATTAGCTAAAGTAACAACTTGGTCTGATTTTACTTCTTTTGGAGAAGCCACAAGTCGAGATTACACTCAATTATTAAGTCGCCTCAAATATTACATTGATATATCGCGTAAAATAGAAACAATGTGGGACCCAGCTTTTCATTTATATAGTGCATTAGTATTCTTAAAAAATTAGGGGCTTAACATAGCAAATATAAAGTTAAAAGCTAATTTTTTACCCCTTTATTTTTAAGTTCTTGATCTAATACTATCTTGGTAGGTTCAAATCCTTAGCCATACCACGAAACATACCCATGCTAGGACCAGGGCGACGACGTTTTGCTGTAGGTTTTGGCATTAAAAAGTTAGGAGCAAATAATACTAACTCTTCTGGTTCCTGGGAAACTTGAATATTAGTTACAGGAGGTTGTGGTGTTGCCACTGTAGAAGTGCCATTTTCAGCTTCAGCTTTTTTAGCAATTTTTTTAGCCTCAGAAAGTTTGGCTTTAGCAATTTTTGGAGTTTCAGGTTTTGGAGTTTCAGGACTAGCAGGTTTAGTTTCTTTTTTTGTAGTAGGTTCTGGTGCTGCTACACTCCCTTGAGTAGATTCTTGCTTGGGTTCATTAGTGCCCTTAGCATCCTCAAATTCTAATAAATAATCAGACTTCTTTCCCAGCAGATTTCCCAGGATACCAAATACCCCAGCGAACAATCCTCCGATAAAAGCTAACATTATTTTTATCTCCTAAATGATTTTTGTAAATAATTTTACAGTTAAATTATTGATTATGCTTAAGTTAAAAGCTAGCGTAAGTTTTGTCTATATTTATTTATAAAACTTTACATTAACTAGAAGAGGTGCATCATAAAATTGCCAATTGGAGAAAATCAGAAGCAAAAAAATTTGTAATTGTTTACATATATTTCATAATTAGGGAATAGGGAGTTTCAATAATTGATAATTGATAATTGATAATTGATAATTACCTCTCCCTGAAAGGAAGAGGATTGAATAAAAGGAAAATTTTTTTTCTATTGGTCGATTGGATATGGCTCCGAGACCCGCTCTTATCAGAGCCGCTCCGAATTGCGCCATCCCACCCTACGGGAACTCCGAAGATCGACCGCCGGTTTCTCCATGGCGGAGGATTTTTACCTTAATTATTCGGTAAAAGGTTTTTTCCTGCGGAATTATCAGGAAACAGCATTGAAAAATTTCTTAACCAATTCTTGTAGTGCTATAGCAGTGGAAAGAAAGGGCGCGGACATATCAAAACCTTAAAACTCAGACAACGCAATATTTTTCCTTCTTCCTTCTTCCTTCTTCCTTCTTCCTTCTTCCTTCTTCCTTCTGCTATACAAGTATTGACATCCTCCCGACGCTGCTCTTACGAGACAGCGCGGGATTCCCTAGCATCGCTGTTAGGGCCTTTCTGCCTCATAGCACCTGCCTTCTGGGTCTTACTCCCTTCGGGTCTTACGGTCGCTCCACAGACTGACACTGCTCCTCCCGCAGCCTTCGAGCGTGGGCGTTCCCTCTCTTGGTCAGCGTTCCCTCTCTTGGTCGGCGTTCCCTTGCGACTAGCGTCGTCGCGGGTTCCGACCGCTTGCGCCTGACGGCGACGCGGGGTCTGACCGCTTGCGTCTGACGCACCCCGCGGGTTCCCATCCGCAAAATATTTATTGAAGCGTTAATATCACGGTCATGGTGAGTTCCGCATTCAGGACAATCCCACTCTCTAATATTTAGAGGTAATTTTCCCACTACATGGCCACAATTAGAGCAACGTTTGGAACTGGGGAAATATCGGTCGATTTTAATTAATTCCCGTCCGTACCATTGCGCTTTGTATTCTAATTGCCTGACTATTTCTCCCCAATTAGCATCACTTATTGCCCTAGCTAATTTGTGGTCTCTTGGTGCGCGTTCCCTTGCGACTAGCGTCGTCGCGGGGTCGCACCGCTTTTTGACCATGTTTTTTACTGCTAAATCCTCAACTACTATCGTTTGGTTTTCTCTAATTAGTTGAGTAGTTAGCTTATGGGTGTAGTCTCCTCTTGAGTCTTTAATCTTAGCGTGTATTCTAGCTAGTTTTAGTCTGGCTTTTTGGTAATTATTGGTTCCTTTGGTTTTTCTATCTAGAGATTTCTGAGCTAACCTCAATTTTTTGTGTAATTTTTTCAGGTTCTTAGGATTAGCTACTTTTTCTCCATCACTTGTAGTTATTAAACTGGTTATACCCAAGTCAATTCCCACTTGTTTCTTAGTCCCCTTGAGTTTTAAATCCCTAGGATCATTCATTCTCAGAGACACAGACCATCTACCAGAAGGCTCAAGCTTGACAGTTATTGTACTAGGCATACAACCTGGTGGTAGTTGTCTGCTCCATCTTATCGGTAGTGGCTCTGAACATTTTGCTAAATAGACTTGGCCATCTTTCCACTTGAATGCTGCTTTCGTGAACTCGGCACTACCACCATTACGTTTTTTCTTGAAGTTAGGATATTTGGCTCGTCCACTAAAAAAGTTGGTAAAAGCCGTTTTTGACATCCTCCCCGGCTGTTAGGCACGGGGATTCCTGCCGAGCCTTAGCTCCTGGGTGGGTTGACGTTTTGCGCTCCGCAAAGCTCCGCTAACACAGGCTGCCGCTACCTTGGCGCTAGTCTTA
>NZ_JAAHGO010000167.1 GCF_010672455.1 Okeania sp. SIO2C9
ACCGCATTTTGAGGGCAGGTAATATTCCGTCTCTGGCAAGTATTATTCGCGATCGCTCTTCTGTTAGTTCCTTTGGTTGGTCTTGGCAATTATAATCATTGCCTACCCCATCATATTGAGTGGATACCACAGTTTTACTCTTTGAGGAGGTTTAAACTCAAACAGCATCCCGCGATAATCGGGTAAAGAAGGTCTAAACATAAGCCCGATTTTTCTTTCTTTTTGGGTGTCAGCGACTTCTAAGTCTATTTTTAAATCATTAATAATAACTTCTGCTGTAACTGGCAAGTATTGAGGTCTAGAAATACTTATTATTCTATTTGTATAGACACCAAAACTAACATATATTACTAAAGCACTAAAAATTAGGAATATTTGAATATTATTATTTTTTTGCATGGGTTTAAATTACTTTAAAAATTATCAAATATAATAATTAGTAATTAATTATTTAACAATGTTTAATCAAGTATACCCTGTTTTTAAAATCCCCAAAAAAATTTTAAACATTGCTGTAGCGATGCCTGAAATTGAAGTCCCTCAAATTCAAGAACCACAATTTATAGAGAAACCAAAATCACCTATTAAACCTAAATTAATAGAACCAAAAAAACCTAATATATATATTTTTTTAGCAATGATAGGATTAGTTATTTTTGTCTCTGCATTTTGGGTTAAAGCCATTGGTCCAGGTGGTGGATTTATGTTGGTAATAGCTGTAATTGTAGCTAGCTATATTTTCTCTAGAGAAAAAAATGGCTATGGGGTAAAGAAAGCAGAATTCGATATGATAATGCTTAATTATAGAGCAGAATTTGATGCCTATCAGCAGCATTTAGAGCAATGGCAAAAATCCCAAACTAGCCAGCATTCTAGTATGCGTGATTATCAAAATAGAGTGGACAATTACAGAACACAATCCACAGAGCGCAGTCAAAAAATAGAATTAGCTCGACAAAAATTTCAGCAAATTAAGCCACTGAAACCTATTCAAGGGAGCAATGCTCCCAAAGGAAGGAGTGAAGAAATATTTCACCAAGCTCTTAGTCATTATCTCCCTGGCGAAATAATGGTGGATTATCGGGTTATCAAGTATGTTGAATATCCCTACACTCCTGATTTTATTTATTATCTTAAAGACTGGAATTTATATGTAGATATAGAAATTGACGAGCCTTATACTTGTAGTGGCAAAGGTAAAAAAACAACTCACTGCACAGACGATAAAACAGAGATTAATAGAGACATTTTTTTTGAGCAGAATGATTGGGTTGTTATTAGATTCGCAGAGGAACAAGTTTTAAGATTTCCTATAAACTGCTGTAAGTTTATTGCGCAAACAATTGATTTATTGGTAGGAGAACCTATTCCTGAGAAGTTGAAAAAAGTTGATGATATAATTGCTGTGCCTAGATGGAATACAAAAAAAGCGAAACGGATGGCTCGGAAAAAATACCGACATTATTATTAATTGGCAGAAATAGAAGATTCGTGCAAGGATACGACTGATTTATATGAAGCAGCTAATTCTCCCGAACGGTTCAGGATGGTTGTTGATAACTTCCACACTTAATACAGACAGATTGTATTGAGTGACATCTCCCACAGATCGACGTTTTCTCCATCGGTTTCGAGTGGAATTACCTGGTTGGTGTTTAAAAGATGTGAGTTTTTTAAGTTGGGTTATTGGGTTTGGCGGTCATGTGAAAGTAGTTAAACCAGATGGATTAATTGATACTGTTTATGAGGTTGGGTTAGATATTGTTGAAATTTATGAGGGGAAAGCAGAAGGAAAAGAATGAAATTTTCGGTCGCGTAAGCGGAACGGAGTTCTATAACGCTCTTACCCGGAATCACTCTCGCACTGTTATAGATTGAGTCTTGTAGTCGAGGAAACTATAACTTTTGTCTAGGAAAAATTACCAAAAGACTACATATTGCCATAAGTTGCTAAGAGCAACTTTATCAATCGTTCAGACTGTTGTCAAGAATTATGCTTTACCGAATAATGAATAATTAATAATGAATAATTAATAATTGAAGAACATAAAGCTAGTGAGATAGTCTCCCCTTGTAATTAATAATGAATAATTAATAATTTCAGAGCGTATATCTAGGAAGATACTTTCTTGTTAATTAGGGCTTGCTCCAGTAAGCGATAATTAATAATTACCTCTTCTCTAATAAAAGAATTGTTGAAAAGGAATTTTTTTCTTTTTTTATCCCTGTAGGGCGACAGAACGTGGCACAGCTAAGGATAGAGTTGTTACCTTAATTTTTCAGTAATTAATGAGTGTCAGGCGCTTAATTATTGATGCTCCAGCAATAGAACTCCCCAGACGCGTGACGCGACCGATAATTATTAATTGTTAATTATTAATTATTAATTATTAATTATTAATTGTTAATTATTAATTGTTAATTATAAACTCAAACTTCCATAGACAAAATATCAGAAATTTCCTTCTGTAAATCCTGACGATTATCATCATAAATAAGCAAAGTATTCAAATTAGAATGACGTGATAACTTCTGCACCCTTCTCACATCCCCATTAGTCTTATCCAAAGCCGTCGTAATACTACTATGCCTCACCCTATGGGGACTCATCAACTTCTCAATACCCGCTCTAGTCGCCAACCGTCGTACCATCATATAAATAGCATGGTCTCCCAACCTTTTTCCCCAAGTAGAATGGTCAAGCCTAATAAACAAAGGTTGATTAACATCCCACTCCTTTCTTGCCGTCAACCAATCCTGCAAAGCCTCCACACTCTTGAGCGTCAAGCTTACCCGCTGTTTTTCATCCCCCCACCCCTTGCTCAATACCCAAAGCGAGCGTCCGCTCAAATCAACATCCAGTATATCCAACTTCGACACTTCCGAACGGCGCAAAGCATTATCCCATAATAATCTCAAAATAGCATAATCTCTCTTCCCCCCAAAACAAGAACGATCCGGCACAGCTAAAATCTTTTTATATTCAGCAGCAGGAATGCCAGTCGTGTCCCGATAAGGCCGAACTTTATCGCTCTGGATATCAGCCAGAGTAAAATTACATTGCCCCACTTTCCGAGCATAATTAACCAAAGACTTGATTGCAGATATCCGACGATTAACCGTGGCACTTTTCAACCCACGGCCATAAAGATGTTGCCGATATTTTAATACCCAAGCGATCGCCTGCATTCTTTCAAAGGAAAGAAACTGCTCTACCAACTCCGGAGTGGGGTCACACCCTGCAAGAAATTGAAAAAAACTTTTCAAATCCTTAGCATAAGCGTGACGAGTATTTGGACTACGCTTATCAGCCAATAATTCCTCCAGGAGGTCAGAGTGAGAGGCCAGAGGTAGAGAAGATTGAACAACAATATCAGACATATACTTAGGTAAGGAAAGGAAAGGAAAGGCGCATTATCATATTTAACAGTCCAGAATACACGAAAAAACGTTTGCTTGTGCAACTGGAGAGCTAAAAAAAAATAGTTGAAGTGAGCAGGTTGGTGAAAAGACTTTTGTTTCATTAATTGAGGCAGATGGCTTTCAGTAATTAAAAATTCAAAATTAATAATTATGAAGTGGCCTCGGACAGATGCGCTATGGGTATGTCCCGATGCTGGACACAAGTGTTCTGACTTGCTGGATACAAAGATATTGTGACTGTGCAGAAATTGGCGGGTGGCTGCTTCACCCATGACTACTACTTCGTTATGATAGACGGGGTGAGGAGATGCTCGAAACGAGCTGTGCAGAAGTTGGAATTTTGGGAGCGTGAAAATTTGTGTAAAAGGAAAAAATACTTATGCAATTAGTAAAAAAAATCTTATTATGTGTCTGTTTAAGTTGCTTTTTTCTAGTCAATTTTTCATCTAATGGTATAGCTTTTAACCTAGAAAGTAGTCAACTATAATCAATTCTGCCAGAGCTTAATGGTATAGAATTATTGAAAAAAGTAGCCAAAGAATATGCCCCCAAGAAAACTTTTAATTATAACATGGCTAGAGATATCATGTATACAAAAATTGATAACCATGATGGTGTAATTCAGGGCATATACACTGGTTATAGTATTGATTTAGACCCTAATTCATCTAATCCTAGACAAATAGCATATCAAAATGATATTAATGCCGAGCATATTTATCCTCAAAGTAAGGGAGCTATAGGTGCGGGTAAAAGTGATTTGCATAGTCTTTTTCCAGCTTATGAACGGATAAATACTGAACGGAGCAATAATCCTTTTGCAGAAATTAATGATTCATTAACAGATAAATGGTGGATAAATAATCAAATTTTACTTAATCAACCCATTACAGAAATTGATAATTATAGTGAATCATTAACAGGAAGTGAATTTGAACCCAGAGAAAATAAAAAGGGTGATGTAGCTCGTGCAATGTTTTATTTTTACACGGTATATAGAGAGCAAGCTAATGCCAAAGACTCTAACTTTTTTCCACAGCAAAAAGAAATACTTTGTCAGTGGAATATTGCTGACCCTGTTGATGATTTAGAGATAACTCGTTCTCATTTAATTGCTAAATATCAGGGTAATGAAAATCCTTTTGTGATAGATTCAACTTTAGGTGCAAGAATCTATTGTGAGGGAAATAGTTAGTAGCCATATAGGCTTTTTCGTGTGAGTGTTGTAAATCTTTTACAACTAAAATTTCCAATTGCGCTTAGTTCATTTCAATGGAGAATCATTGTCAAAAAAATGTGAGTATTAAACAATTAATAATTAATTATTAATGATTAATGGAGGAGTAATATTTACTTTGAAACCCCACACAATATCCCCTCGCTAAAATCATAATAGATATCTCAGTAATTATTAATTATTAAGGAAGCTTTTTTAGATCCCACATTCCGCACTTCACAATGTAGTACGAAAAGATACATGAACGATAATCAAAATTTTAGCCAACAAATTAATAGATAGAACATAAAAAAGTGAGTGGCACAACTATTGTTGGTGAACCAGGGAG
>NZ_JAAHGO010000168.1 GCF_010672455.1 Okeania sp. SIO2C9
TTCATTGAGGTTCTGTAGATGTCGGTGAGAAGTCATACACACCCCCTTCAAAGGCAGAGTTGTAGTACTCTAATAGTTTCTGTTTACGCTGCTGTGTTGATTCAAGTTTCTTAGTTTTACTCTCTTTCAAGAGTTTGTTATTGGCTTCGAGGTTTTCAATTTCTAGGTCGATTAGTTCGATTTCCGTAGCGTATTCGGTGTTTTGGTAGTAGTTACGCCTAGCTTCTGCTCTCCGTTTGATAAGTTGGGCTTTTTGATTGGTACGATATTCTAATCGGCTAGATTTGGCTTCGTGCTGGACTAATTGTAGGAAAATATCTGCTGAGTATTTATCGATTTTAGTTTGATGGCTTAGTGCCATCTTGGTTGCTGCTCGGTAATACTGTGCTTCTTTAATTTCAGCACGGCATAGTTTCCGAGCAAGCTTTAACATTTCTGGGAGAAGCTTGGCGTTAGTTTCTGCTAGTTCAGCTATTTTTCTGAGGGCGCGGACATTTTCGGCCAGGTTTCCTGTTAAGTCTATTTTGCCTAGGTCGAAGGGTAATCCGAATTTCTGACCTAAAGCGGTTAGTTTTCCCTGGATAACTGGGGGAAGATACTTCTCGGCGCTGATAGTCTGGTGATGGTTTGAATGGTATAAAGTAAGACTTTTATCTTTAGCTGTGAGTTTCCCTCGCTGGCTCTTTTTTTTCTCGATTTTCATTACACAAATATCCTATAGCAACTAGCGCCACCCACTGGCTGAGTCTTCATGAAGTTAAGGCAGAGTGCGCGGGAATTACTGATTTTGGTAAATAGCAACGAACCTGCTGTGTCTACTGCAAATAGGCTTCCATTGGGCATATCGTCCCAATCCGTTGGGGACTTTTGGATGGTTAGGTTCTTTTGTATGGTTTCAACATCGCCAATGGGTCTGAGGACTGGGCGTGCTTTGCGCTTGCCTTGTTTGCGATTGCGGTAGTAGCGGTTGAGCTTGGTGTGTAGCTCTTTTGCTTCCTCTGGTGTTAAACCTTCTTCAGTACTTTTACTATTTGTTGTCATTGTATTTACTGTTTCTTGTGTCTCCATACTCTGTGTTTACTTAGCTATGTGACATTCAATGACGGGAGCTTGTATCAGATAAGCTGGAAGCAGATTACAGTGACTAAGGCTAGTACCCGCTTTCTGTTCTCCAGGCTGTGATAGGGATTGCTGATATCTATCCCTATCACATCATCCTTTTCCAGGTCGCAATACTATGTATTGGATTTGTGTATCTGACCTATACACAAAGCTTACATGACAGACTGCTAAATGACAACACCAGAGCTAAAAACAATTAATTTTAGAGTTCCTCCTATTGAAAGCGATGCTCTAGACCGCTATTGCGAACTTACGCAACGGAATAGAACAGAGATATTAAGAGAACTCATCAGAACGCTACCTACTTACAAAGTTCCTTCTGTTCAAGCCAAATCTGAAAACGGTACTGCTGCTTCCAACGAGGAGAGTTAGGAATCTCATCCTTACCCTGCTATTGCAAGTATTCTTTCAGCAATTCAAGTGGGGTCGGGGACGAGTAGTCTTAATGCTTGAGAAGCTACCGCCAAGTGCTATGTTTTACATCTAAGTTCGATTTGATTTATCCCGTATATAACATTCATATAATCCCATATATATACGGGTTTAAACCCTATTTACTGCTACTAATCGCAAGAGATTGGGGATAACTATAGTCCCCATAATCCCATATATATACCAAAAAATACCCTAGTTTGGGACTTAAAAACAGAGTACTTGATACCCTCCATATACGGAGCTGTACACATATTATTCAAAGGTGTTAGTCAGTTAATAAAGTGGTAAATAACCCGTATATATACGGTATTGAAGCCAACGTGGTTGAGGGGCTTGTCAACAAACAGGAGGTTTTATCAATAAGCGGTGCAGTTGTAGTACATCAAACCCCGGTTTTCACGCTATCATCAGCATTTGAGGGGCTTAGGCGAACAAATTATACAAAGACATCTTAGAATTATCTCTATGAAAGTTAATCGCTTCGGTCAAGCCGAAATCCTCAACACCCACCAAATTAACTTGCTCTTTGATAAGGATTTTGTCCAAAGTCTAATAATACAGGTTCTACAGTTTTCCACCCCACATCTTTTTTTTCCTGAATATATTGCCTCTTGTATGTAAAATCTTCAAGGAATTTAGGTGTGTGGTATTACTTTTGGCTACACAACGGTGGTGGGACTAATCGTTTCTGCGCGTGGAGGCTTAGTCAATGGACTGCTCATGAAGCGCGAAGCTCAAAGAGTAATCTTGAGAAGCCCCCGGTATAATCTTTGATTTACCGGGGGAGAACGTCACTGTCCAGCCACGGTAGGGACGAACAGCTGATTAATTAAGGGGCAAAAAGTTAAGCCACGATGATTTTTGGGTCCCAAACAAAGTACCCATGAAGCTTATGTTCCGAACTATCTAATTTATAAAGACCGAAATTGATATTGTAATTCATTGTCCCCTTTTCATCAACGTACCCATCGACTTCTGTTAAAGAGATATCAGTGAAGGCAGCGGGCACGATATTTGGGTATTTACCCCCAGGTATGGCACCTTTAATTTTCACCGTCTTTGTCCGTAAACCTGCGATTACTTCAGTACCACCCACAAACTTAATGTCGTAGATCAAAACACCGTAATGATTACCTGAAGAAAAACTAGTACTAGTCCAAAGAACATTATCGTTGACATCAGCATTAATGGCGAGGTCAGGTGTACCTTGCCCGGAACTCACGTAATCAGTGTCACCAAATAGGTACTGGGTTTCCCGGTGTTGGGTCATAATCTGTGTCGGGTGTTTGTGATCTTTTGAGGGATTGGGGTATAACTCTTCCAGCTTCAGCCCATTGATCACCATAAGAATATAGATATCTTTGCCTCTAGACATGTGTAAAATACCTCGTTGTTGGATAAGTTGAATGGTGGAGTGGGTAAAAGACCTAAACCTCTTAATAGGGAAAGATTCGACCCACCCCATCACTTAATAGGACGTAGAAAAAAGGAGAAACTGACAAAAGCCAATAGAACTCTTGCATAAATCTTTTGAACCCCTGGCATTCAGAGCATTAGAGAGACATACAATGTAGGGTAGGGTGTACCTGTACTTCTCTGGTATTTAGTTTCCCTTTAGTGTTCAAGCAGCGAATCAGCAGTTTAGGTCTAATGCCATTGAGACCAATGACATCTTTAGTAAAGAGGGTGGAAGCTTCATTAATGCGACAAGGCCTAAATAGAAGGTTGCTGTCATATGGTGCAGCGAGTAGAAAAAGTCATTTGTCAACCCCATTTCAGCCCCTTTTTGATGAAAGTTGCTAATGTAAACTTTGCCGAGTTTGACTCCTTTTAGGCAATGTTTTTACAAATCAGCACGTAGTTACAAGGCTTTGATAGACTTATTTTAAGTGATGCGCGCTTCTATTTTAGGCAATGTTTTTCGCCATAGAGGCTGTCAGAAAAAACATTTATTTAACTTATATATGGGAGTAGGCTTCATAATTCGGATTCAATCTCTGTATGCTTTGTTCAGTAAGGGTTTCAGAGCTAGGCTGCACTTGGTCGCAGCAACCCTATATTTAGGCCTAGTTGTAACTAAGAACTTTATGTGTTCAGTTGGCATTTCATGACAGTTTCCTTAGCTTTACGCCATCTAAAAACCAATATTCCTGTTCATGCTCAACATCGTATGAAATTGTTGCAACAAGCCTAGCTGTAAACACATCTAAGTCGATTTGTCAAATCATAAGTCCTCATACCTGACGAAACTCCGAAATTTAAAAAAAAGCCAACTTCGTCAGGAAAACCAGTCAGCTACAACCCTCATGGTTGAGGGATTTTTTCCGAGGCTTGGCGCTTAAGCGCCTATATATGGGGATAGTAAAAAGCGCCAAGCCCCATATTTAACCCGAGCTGAAGCGAGGACGATTTTTTTCCTATATACCTTGGGGTTAATATCCTCTACCTTTGCGACTTCATTGAGCATTTTGGTGTACTCTGTTCATACTCGGCGTCAGTGAACACCACAAAGAAAAAACAATCGCTACTCTCAATTTTTTAGCACCCTGCATATTACAGTCATTTTGTCAAATCTCCGCCTTTTTAACCCCCCCAAGTCGGGTAAAAAAAAAAAAAGGGCGACTTGGGGGGGTAAAACCGTCAGCTACAACCCGCATGGTTGAGGGATTTTTTGAAAACGTTTGGCGCTAAACCGCCTATATATGGGGATAGTAAAAAGCGCCAAGCCCCATATAAACCGAGCTGACGCGAGGACGTTTTTATCCCTTCAGTCACCTTGGGATTAACACTCTTTATCTAATTGACTGCATTGAGGTGTTGATGTATAATTATTATCTTCAATTAGTACCCTGCCGTAACGAATATCCAATTGATGCTTAGCTTTGAGCAAGCACTTGTACTCAGGATGGTCACTATATTCCCGAGTGAGGTGTCTATGCTTATTCGCTCCACGGGAGGTAGTAAATTTCATTTCACCCCGCCTAATCATCTCATCCAAGGTCTCAATCATCTCTTGGAAGTTGAGGTATCCCTCATCATCTATAAACCAAGACTCGTAGGATTGACCCGTTTTATCTCTGAGACGCTTCTGCTCCCTTTCCCAACTATCGAACTGTTTTTTACTTTGGAAAGTAAATTGAGTCAGAGAGCATTCTCTGAGCAATCGTGCCGACTCCACCGTACAGCCGGGAAAAGCTTCGGAATTCTTCCAACTAGTCTCATAGTTTTTCTTATATTCACCAGGCTTGAGAATCTTAGAGAATAAATAGGTCTTACATCTGCTCACCCTTTCCGGCTGATTTCTCAAGTCTGTTAGAAACTCCTCAGAAGGTGTGTAGTTAGAAGTCAGTAACT
>NZ_JAAHGO010000169.1 GCF_010672455.1 Okeania sp. SIO2C9
ATATGTCTGTCAACAAGTCGCATTCACATGAATTATTTCCTAAGCTTTAGTTACCTGTTTAATATTAACACACTTTTCTACTTCTAGCAACTATTTTATACAATTTTCATTCAACAGTTAATCACCCCTCCTTGAGACTTCATTTGTTCCAACTTCGCCTCAAGATTTTTCACATATTCTGGATATTCCTCTTTAGCAACGGCAACCACATCAATAATGTCCTGCTTAAATTCCAAGTCTTGATTGGCCACCGCCTCCATTTCCCGTATCGCTCGCTCAAAATCTTCAGGAAAAGGATTTTCTTGTGCAGGTTTCAAAGCACGGAAAGTATCCCCAGGCATTCCTTTTACCCGTTGCCATAACTTACCCGCTTGCTCAAAAGTCTTTTCACTTAAACCTTCCCCTGCCTTTTCCACATATTTAGTTAAAAAATGGTAAGCGATCGCTGCTACAGTTAATTCTATAGGTTCCATTATTTATATTCCTTAGTTAATAAATCAAAAATAAATTCTGATTATAATTACACCAATACATTAGACATTTCCGAAAAAGATATAGACTTTTTGTAAAAGTAGGGAATAGGTATAGAGGGAACAGGGAAGATGTTTTTAGGAAAAAAACACGGAAAATGATTTTTTGAGTTATTACACTCTAGTTTATAGTAAATAAAGGGCAAGTTTATTTTCTGGAGACGTCTATCATACAATTATCTACAAAAATCAGGCAAAATCACCAAATTGACAAATTAATACTAATTGTGATAAAAAACTATTTTGTACTAATAATAAATAACTGATATGACATCCCTAACTGCCGAGCAATACAAACAGAAGATGCAGCGCCGCAAAGAAGTACAAGAACAACGAGTATCTCAAGCTGCTCTGGAAAAAGGCTTAATTATTGTCAATACTGGCAACGGTAAAGGCAAAACTACAGCAGCATTGGGTATGGTGATGCGCTCCTTGGGTCACGGTTATCGAGTGGCAATTATCCAATTTATTAAAGGTGCTTGGGAACCCGCAGAAAAAGCAGTGTTTACTAAATGGGGCGAACAAATATCTTTTCATGCTTTGGGGGAGGGGTTTACTTGGGAAACTCAAGACCGCGATCGCGATATTCAAAAAGTTTATGAAGCTTGGAATTTAGCTTTGTCTTATATCCGCAACCCAGAGTTTAAATTAGTATTACTTGATGAGGTGAATGTTAGTCTAAAATTGGGTTATTTAAAGTTAGAAGATTTGTTGGCTGGGTTAGACGAGAAACCTGAAGATTCTCATGTTATTCTTACAGGTAGGGGTGCCCCTCCAGAATTAATTGAAAGGGCGGATTTAGTAACAGAAATGAAGATGATTAAGCATCCTTTTAGAGAGCAAGGTGTGAGGGCGCAACCCGGTATTGAATATTAATATTTGCAAGGAGCAAATTTGGGACTTGATTTAGTTAGATTTAGTTAGTATTAAAATTACCGAAAAATTTTGGTTTAAAGCCTTCCTTTTTAAGGAGATAAAAAGAGAAACTTTCCTTAAGCGTCAATCCTATCCGTTTTAAAAGAGAGGTAATAATTCATTATTAATTATTAATTATTAATTATTAATTGTTGAAATTACCAAGCCAAATTTTGATAGTTAGTTTGACAAGTATTTAATATCCTCGCATCATTCTCACTAACTTGATTTATGGGGTAATATTTCTCTAAATCTACTATGTAGTCAGAAGCTGTATTATCATAACTATCTACAACTTTTACATCTAAGCTATTTTGCTTATAAAATCCATAAAAGCAATAAAAAGCTGAATGGGGTAGATAAAGAGCGCCTATTACCTTACCATTTTTTAGCTGAAATACAAAATACTCATTTTGAATTTGCTCTGGCTGAGAAGACTGACCAAAAAGGTGAATGCCATCACTTAGCAATGTATTATTATTATCTGTTTCTGAAGAAAACTTTGGCCTTTCTTCCTTAAATTTAAGAGAAATAGTTTTATACTGTACTATTGGCCTATTTGCTGTACTATAGGTCAATATTAAGTAGGTGGCGATCGCCACTAACCTAAAAATCACGAATATTACTTAATTATTATCTACATCATTATCATATCTGTAGAAAAGGATAAAAATCTATTCTTTTAACAAATTGTGTTAGTTTCTCAACTGTTAACAAAAGTTATTTCTTCCAATAGTTACTAAAGGTAGATAATAAATCAAACAAAATCCTTGTGGAGATAATCATTAAAAAGAACTATCTCTACAAGGAACGATCAAAATTTGGTATTGACAATAGAGGGATCGATTTTAGGCAGATTTTAATACCTAACTAGCTACATATTCCCGCACCTTAGCTTGACGACGACGCAAATGGGCCAAAGCTTGATGTTCTAGTTGACGGACTCGCTCGCGACTAAGTTGTAGTCTCTCTCCCACTTTAGCCAAGGACATTTCTCTACCATCCTCAAGACCAAAACGTAGTATTAATACACGACGTTGTTGATCGGTCAATTCTCCTAGTAGAGTATTTAAGTCTTGGCGCAACAACTCACGAGTAATATAGTCATCTGGAGAAGATGCTTCGTCCTCTAACAGTTCTTGCAGTTCGGTGTCCTGATTATCTCCTACTCGTAAATCCAACGATATAGGATGGCGGGCCATCAAGAGATATTCTCTAATTTGAGAAGGTTCTAGTTCTAAAGCTTCAGCAATTTCAGAAGGAGTTGGGGTACGACCCAAGCTTTGAATTAGTTCTCTCTGGACTCTTTTGATTTTGTTGAGCTTTTCAGTAATGTGAATAGGTAAGCGAATAGTACGAGCTTGTTGTGCGATCGCTCTGGTAATTGCTTGACGTATCCACCAATAGGCATAAGTAGAAAATTTGTAACCTCGCATGGGGTCAAATTTTTCGACTCCTCGCTCTAAACCCAGAGTACCTTCTTGAATCAGATCCAAGAATTCCATATTTCGTTTTTGGTACTTTTTAGCGATCGCTACTACTAAGCGAAGGTTAGCTTCAATCATTTTTTGCTTGGCACGGCGACCATGCTTTATTGTTTGGTTTAGTGCTTCTTCACTTAACTGTACAAATTCTGCCCATTCTTCCTGAGTTGCTGCTCTGTCTAGCTTCTCCTCTAATTTTTCCTTTGACTCCAAAAGTTCCATCATGTACTTAACTTTCTTGCCATACACAATTTCTTCCTCACGAGTCAGAAGTGGTACACGGCCAATCTCATGTAGATAAGTACGAACTGTATCCATTGAGGAGTAGGAGCTAGCACTTGATTTGCTTGTCTTTTGAGTTTTCTTCTTTTCTTGATTTAGTGTTGACATTTTTTCATAAACTCCTTATTTCAAATATCGCAGTAGTTATTGTGTGTTCCTACAATGGGAATAATGTGAGATACAACTACATGAGAATAGGCTTTCCCATCCCTACACAAATGCCATAAAGGGGTAAAAATTTTATAATTGGAACTTTTTTTCTTCGCTGAATGGACTTATAAGCTAAGTTTTATTTTTACATTATTTACATTGGCAATAATTATACTTTATTTCTTCTATTAAAGTAAACTCAGTATGAGTCCGCTTTTCTTCTTTGTAATACAAATCTAGACTAAATTTAAAGGCGAAATGTTCATCTTATATAAGTAGAAATTTTAATTTGTCCTTAAAACTACTAGTAGATTAGATTAACTGCAATCTATCCTTAACCATTTCCGCAAAACTTTGGTAAGATTATTATTTAAGTTATTTTCCATACATCGATAATGGCTCAACCAGCTCCTAACAGGCAACTCTCAGAACATAGAGATAACCGAACTATTCTCAGCATTTGACAAAAGGCAATCATAATTCGTCTTTTTGTACCTTTGATTAGCATCTCTTGAGAAATACCACTTAAAAACTATAGATTCTCTAATTATGTATTACATTATAGCACAAAAAGCTGACTTTTGCATCAATCAAAAGAGATAACTTAGCTTTGATTGAGTTATAGCGGTTTTCACATAGATAGACTATAGTGGCCAAAGCATTTTTCTACTCCCCCTCTTGGTCGCCGTTCCCATGGCGTTTGCTAGGGCACAACTACGTTAACGCTTAACGTCCCGGAAGGACAGGAGACCTCAATGGGTTCCGACCGCTTGTGTCTGTCGCCGACGCGGGGCAGTACCGCTACTCTCTACTCCCGCTTTTAAAAATAATTTTGTAGTCTACATTAAATGAAAAATGCTGTAACTTTTTTGTGGTCTCTTGGCTCTATTGTCATGTAGGTCATATTGGGTGTAGATTTGAGATGGAGAATTAATTCATCGAACCTCGCTCTATCAATTTAAATCCTGCAACATTTCCTGATAGCTAATAATTTTCAACGGGACACAATATTACTGTGCCTCTAAAAAGTCGATCTTTATCCTTATCCTTTATGAGTTTAATATCAAATCCTGTAGCATTGGTATAAATTAGTTAGGTGATAGGAGTCGCCTCTTCAGAAGGGATAAAGATAAAACAAGGTTTAGTAACATTTGAAGATGGACATTTTTTGATGGCGAACTTAATATAGTACCTCACACCTCACCCGTGGTGCCAATGGGGTTTGTGGGCTTAAAGTTCCCATTGACTGCTTACCGAAAAATTGGGGTAGGCGCCTCGCCGAGGCGCGGGCGACTTTCTATAATTGTGCTATAATGAAATTGGTTATCTACCCGCCTTGTCTCATAAATACTGTAGAAAAGAAGATGTTTGTCGAAACTCCTTCAGTTGAGAGCTGAACTTGGGAAGCTTTCAGGTCAATGAGCAGCTAAAAAGAGAAAGCACAGATAAACCCTA
>NZ_JAAHGO010000017.1:0-79025 GCF_010672455.1 Okeania sp. SIO2C9
ATGAAATATAAATTCGGTCGTTATCTCTAGTAAATGGAATAGTAGAGCGCCAAAAATAACAAGGAAAACTTACTGATTATCCTACTTTTGGTCTCCAGTTATATTTCTGTTGATTTTCCTTTTCTTACTCTGAGGGAAAAAGAAGTAGCAAAATTTTAGTAACCTACTCCAGAATTATGTTATTAGAGAGGATTGGGATAAGGAAAAATTGATTTCTTAAACTCACCCCTACCTAATAGATGATTAGTATTTTGCCAAACTTCAGATAATGTTATCCATCTCAAGGAATTCAACTAAATGAAATATAAATTCGGTCGTTATCTCTAGTAAATGGAATAGTAGAGCGCCAAAAATAACAAGGAAAACTTACTGATTATCCTACTTTTGGTCTCCAGTTATATTTCTGTTAATTTTCCTTTTCTTACTCTGAGGGAAAAAGAAGTAGGAAAATTTTAGTAACCTACTCCAGAATTATGTTGTTAGAGAGGATAAGGAAAAATTGATTTATATTTAAACTCGCCTCTACCTAAAAGATTAAGTATTTGCCCAAACCTCATTTTTGATTTACCTAGTTATCTAGAGGAATCAAATTAAATGAAATACAAATTAGTTCACTATTTCCAGCAAATGGAATAGTAGAGTGCAAAAAATAACAAGGAAAAATTACTAATAATCCTGCTTCTGGTTGAATTAAATATTTCTGTTGATTTTCCCTGTCTTACTCTCAGGAAAAAGAAGGTTGATTTTTCATGTCTTACTTTGAGGGGAAAAGAAGTAGCAAAATTTCAGTCCTACCTAATAGATGAATAGTAGAGCGCCAGAAATAATAAGGAAAAATTACTCATTATCCTACTTCTGGTTAAGTCAGGTATTTCTGTTGATTTTCCTTTTCTTACTCTGAGGGAAAATAAGTAGGAAAATTTTCCTAATCTACTCCAGAATTAGTTTGTTAGAGAGGATGAGAATAAGGAAAAATTGATTTATTAGACTCACCCCTAATAGATGATTAGTATTTCCCCAAACTTCAGATAATTTTATCCATCTCAAGGACTCGAACTAAATGAAATACAAATTCGTTCACTCTCTCCAACAAATGGAATAGTAGAGCGCTAAAAATAACAAGGAAAAATTACTTATTATCCTGCTTTTAGTCTCAACTTATATTTCTGTTGATTTTTCATGTCTTACTCTGAGGGAAAAAGAAGTAGGAAAATTTTAGTAACCTACTCCAGAATTATGTTGTTAGAGAGGATAAGGAAAAATTGATTTATATTTAAACTCGCCTCTACCTAAAAGATTAAGTATTTGCCTAAAGCTCATTTTTGATTTACCTAGCTATCTAGAGGAATCAAATTAAATGAAATACAAATTCGTTCGCTATCTCCAGTAAATGGAATAGTAGAGTGCCAAAAATAAGAAGGAAAAATTACTAATAATCCTGCTTCTGATTGAATTAGATATTTCTCTTGATTTTCCCTGTCTTGAACTGAGGGAAAAGAAGTACCAAAATTTAAGTAACCAGAGCCATAATGATTTTATTTTATACTATTCGGAACTTGAATATAATAAACGCCACTGCAATAACTTTCAGGGTGAATATGATAATTTTGAAATCCTTCGGACTCTAACACAACTGCCCAACCACTTAACTTCTAATCTGAGGGTAAATTCTGGAAAAATTGATAATTAGACTTATCAGTAAAACGACTAAAATAATCATGCAGAGAACTATTAATTTTTTTACTCAGAGCAGCCATTACAGGATTATTATCTGTAAAAATTTCGTAGGTTTGACTACCTCTATTTATCGGTTTATCTGGTCGATCTTTTAAAAGAGTAGGATGTCGAACAATGTAATCTTTAAAATCACTATTATAAGCTGCCAAATTCTCCCATCCTTCTACATTGGCAAACTGGTATTTAGCTACTAATTCTGAGCAGTCAAAAATAGACTCAGCTTCAGACTTTTTACCTACATCTTGCAAAGCTAAACCCAGATGAGCATAAGCTTTGATATGTCTATGATTAATCTTTATCGCTTTTTCAAATTGAGCGATCGCTTCTTCAGATTTACCTATTTATCGTAAAGCTATTCCTAGTTGTGCATAAGCATCAGCAGAATTATAATTAAGTTTAATAATTTTCTGATATAGCTTTATTGCTTCTTCCCAATGAGACTGTTTCCCTAAAATTTATGCTAAACCTACCATAGCATTAACAGAATTTTTATCCTGCTTTAATGCAGTGTTATAACATTCAATTACTTCCTCATGTTTTTCCTGTTGACTTAACAGAAAACCAAAATTTATATGAGGATCAGCAGAAGTAGGAATTAAATTAACAACAGCTTGATAACAAGCTTCAGCTATATCAACTTTTCCCTGCTCATAAAAAATAGCAGCAATATTAGTCAAATTTCTGTAGTCTACTTTTGTGAAAACTGCTATAAATAGAATAATTAATTTTACTGCTTCCGGACAACTTATTGAAAAAAGACAGGGCTAATTAATTGTTGCCAGATACTATATTATAACCCTATACTTTTTGTTAACTAACTTTAGCAATATGGATAAGATTTCTGATGATACAACTTTTATCTAGTGATAATCAAATCAACACTTCCCCATAAAAAGGGAATATCCGTAGTAAATCTTCTAGTAAATATTCCGGTATTAGGAATTACCAATTATTTATCATCCCATAAATATCAAATGCCAGTTATTTGTTCATTTTTTCCTTAATTACCTCAGCTTGATAAGCACGAGTTTCAAAAGTATCAGCTAATTCCCAAATAGAAGGATAGACTTGACTCATAATAATACCAATCATTTCTTTTTCTGGATCGGCAAAATAATTAGTTCCAAATAAACCTCCTCCTCTAAAACTACCGACAGAACTAAGTGCAGTTGAAATTTCAGAATTCTCCTTAACTTCAAATCCATTAGTATATTTATAACCAACACTTATGGGACGATCTTTGAAACGATCTTGAGGACGAATAGAGAGAAATGTTTCAATGGTTTCTTGATTAGCTATTTTTACCATTTGCTGCCCATCTTTACTCTTTAAATTTCCCCCATTAAGTAGCATTTGCAAAAAACGAGCAAAGTCATTAGGAGTAGAAACTAAACCAGCACCTCCTGAAAAATAAGTATCTCCTGTAAGATAAGGATAAGCTTCATCAATAAATAAACCTGGTTTTAATTCTCTGGTTTTCTCACCTATAGGTTCTAAATTTCCATTGGCATTTGGAGTATAAGTAACTGCCAAACGATTTAATTTATTTTTAGTCACAAAAAAACCAGTATCATCCATTTCTAAAGGAGTAAAAATTCGCTCTGCCAAAAACTGATCAAAAGGTTTTTGGGAAACAACTTCTATTAGATAACCCAAAACATCTGAGTTAAGACCATAAAGATAATCTGTACCTGGTTCAAAAGCTAGAGGAACTTTACTTAAACGGTTTACCATTTCGCCAATAGTTCCTGAAGTAGTTGAAAGACCATCAGAAATATTAGCAGCTTTTAATAAGGGAAAAAGAATTGGTTGATTTTGGAAATTATAGGAGATTCCCGAAGTATGATTGAGTAGTTGCTCAATAGTAATCTGATTTTTTACAGGGGTGGTAGTATAATCATTTCTATTTCCCGAATTACCTTGCACCAGCACTTTCATATTAGCGAAAGAAGGAATATATTTAGAAACCGGATCGGTTAATTTAATCAATCCATCTTCAGCTAATAAATAAGTAGCAAAACCAGTGACAATTTTAGTTTGAGAAGCCATCCTAAAAATATTATTTTCTACCATTGGAACTTTGTTTTCCAGACTGCTAAACCCAAAAGTTTGACGATAAGCTATCTTGCCATCTTTGACAATTAAACCTACTGCACCAGCAATTTTTCCAGTATCTACAAAGTTTTGAATATCTTCTGTTAAAGCATTGAGTATGACTGAAGAAAGTCCTACTAATTCTGGGTTATCTACTGTAGTAAAACCCTGAACTTTTACTACCAGCGGCAGATTAACCAAAGCTGATATTATTACGATTAATAAGAATCTTTTAAACTTGTTCATATTTTGTGTAATAGACTGCTTATAAAAAGACATTCAATAATTAATAATTAACAATTAATAATTAATAATTACCTCTCCTGAAAACGAATAGGATTGACCAAAATTATTTTTTTTTCTTCTCTTAGTCGATTGGATATGGCTAGGTTTCCTCAGCATATCATCCTACGGACAGCTCCGCTTTGAATAGTTTCTGGAGCAGGAATTTTCACAATTTGCTGCTTATCTTTACTTTCTAATTCTCCTCCATTAAGTAGTATTTGTAAAAAACGAACCAAGTCATCAAGGGTAGAAACTAAACCAGCAACCCCTGAAAAATAAGTATCTCCTGTCAAATAAGGATAAGTTTGATCAACAAAAGTACCAGGGGATAATTCGCGTTTTTTTTCACCAATTGGTTCTCAAACTCTATTAATATTTAGGAGTATAAGCAACCATTAAACTATTGAAACGATTTTTATCAATAAAAAACCCAGTATCATCCATTCCTAAATGAGCAAAAATACGTTCCTGTAAAAACTGAGCCAAAGATTTTCCAGATACTACTTCTATGAGATAACCTAAAACAATTGGTAATTCTATCTTCATCTCAGCATTAAGCTATAAATATTATCTAAATACCCCACGATTTGATATTTTAAATAGCATTAACAACGAGAGTAAAGCAAAATTACTTAATTTTTTGAATATTAAAAAAATACAAAGATATAGGGAAAGCACCCCAAAAAAACTTATCTTAAATAAAACCAATTAAAAACTTTCCTAATCATGGCAAAAATCACTCATAAAGAAGTATTCGACCTCCTAATCAAAGAAGTTCTTGAAGCTTACCCACACGTGGAAAATAAGTTGGATTTTGTATCTAAAGATATTTTAGAGCATCTTCTCTCTAATAGTGATGGGGTGAGAGAAAGATTGCGTAAGGGATCTTTTACAAAAGATGATGGTGAAGTTAATCAAACTGAAGCTTTTTTGCTCACCTGGGTCGATGAAGTATGGGATGTAGAAAATGGTAATCAACAGCTATATGAAAAATTTATCTCTGAATTAAATGGAACGCCACAGAAGTTTGATTTATATGACAAAGAAGTACCTCATTAACGAAGTCAGAAGTTAGAAGTTAGAAGTTATTTTTGTAACAGAGATTTGAGCTTTGCTCCAAAAACCCGATCGCCTTAAAAGGCGGGGTTGCGCGACCCAATTATTTTGATAAGGTCATTTAAGTTGTGGCTAAACAAACAAATCTCGTAAATATTCAGCTGTCAGCTATCAGCTATTTATTTTGGTAGGAGGAATTAGTCTCCAAAGTCAATTAAAATTTATTAAGCATTCAACTTTCAGCTATTAACTATGAGTTATTAACTTATTATTTTGGCAGGAGGAATTAGTCTCCAAAGTCAATTAAAATTTATGAATAAAAGGTTATCAGCTGACCTTAATAATTTATTACGTTCAAAAGCTAAATACTTACTAGTACAAATTTTATATGAGGTTGCATAGAATTACAAAATTCATTCATTGATCTATCTTTATCTACGTCTATCTACAGTCAATTGTGCTTTAAGTATTATTCTATGCAGCTTCATTTCAATTTGGTATAAATCTCTTTGATGAAACTTATCATTCTTTGACCAAAAAATTTGGGTAGTTACGCCTCCTCTTTTACGAGGATAAAAAGCGGTCGAGGGATGGCGAGGTTTCCTCGCCATATCCAATTGACCAAGAGAAAAGAATATTCCGTATTTCAAACTTCTTTATTGCAGAGGTACTGTTAGTGTAGCTCCTCCGGAGGAGGCTAACTGATAACTGATAACTGAAATGACACTTCCTACGATTACTTGCAGGTTAAGTGGAGGAACATTAACTAAGGGTGACGAAGACATAATTCAATATCACACATTAGTATATAAAATGCTTATCCCTTGATTATTTTTTTGGGGTTTTGCTGAATCAAGGTATGAAAATAAAAGCTGAATAATCTCAAATATTTGTCATTAATATTTGTCATTCAATAGTGTACCGTTGGCGGTAGCGATGGGGAGTATTATCAGCAAAAAATACAAATCATACCCAAAATCATCAACACCTTTTTTAGCCACTACAACAGATAGATCAAATCCACATCCCAAACATGAACATAATGTTGGATGTTTTAGGATGTTTTCTAGCTTTAAGACTTTTTCTAATGTCTGCTTTGAATGATCTGTTTGTCTCCCTGATACTCCCTTAAAAATTCTCTCAATAGCTGTTCAATATTAATGATCCAATAGTCAGTATTCCCAAAAAATAATCAAAATAAAATAGTATAGTGCCCTACTACAAAAACATAAGCATTCTCCTTTTTGTAGATTATAATCCACTAATACCGCTACACGAAAGTTAAAAGTAAAAAGTTAAAAGTTAATCATTTTTGATTTGTAATTGTTTTAGGATTTTGTAACTGGTCAGTTATTTCCGCTATCCTGCATTAATAGCTTTTTCATTAATGAGGAACATTAGATAATCTACTTTGAAAGTAACTTTGAATTTTTGCTCGAATTTTCAATTTTACTTCCTCTTTCAAACATATTAAATTAATAGTTGATGGCTCATACCGTTTATCAAAAACTTTTCTACATTTTCTTGAGTAGGGGAGTAGGGGAGTAGGGAAGTAGGGGAGTATTCAACAATTAATAATGAATAATGAATAATGAATAATTACCTCTCCTTGAAAAGAAGAGGATTGACTAATAATGAAATTTTTTTTTTATTATCCCCTTAAAAGGGGAGGCTTTAAACCACAATTTTTCGGTAAAAATAAGAATAATTAACATTAATTTGGCTCAAATTAACAGAAAGATTATTCTACACTGTGTTAATTACTTAATAACTGAAGTGTCACCTAAGTATAGCATTACTTTTGGGAATTGGTATTAAGAACTGATAGCTGAATGCTTACACAAAAACTTATAAAAAATGCGCTTAAAATCTCTCGACGTATTTCGTGGCATCACAATTGCCAGTATGATTCTTGTTAATAACCCAGGCAGTTGGAATTATGTTTATTCACCCTTACTTCACGCAAAATGGCATGGCTGTACACCCACCGATTTAGTATTTCCCTTCTTCTTATTTATCGCAGGTGTAGCAATGACTTTTTCCCTGTCAAAATACACCGATAAAAACCAACCAACTCCACAAATTTATCGGCGAATTTTACAGCGATGTCTCATACTTTTCCTCTTAGGTTTACTACTAAATGGCTTTCCTAATTATGACTTAGCTAATATTAGAATTATGGGAGTATTGCAACGCATTAGTTTAGCTTACCTCCTTGCAGCGATCGCCATCCTTAACCTTTCGAGAAAACAACTTTATGGACTTGCCGCTATATTACTAATTGGATACTGGATAGCCATGCAATTAATATCCGTTCCCGGTTATGGCGCTGGCGACTTTTCCCCAGAAGGAAATCTTGGTGCTTATATTGATCGCCTTATTCTTACCCAACAACATTTGTGGGCCGGAAAACCATACGACCCAGAAGGACTATTTAGTACCTTACCTGCTGTAGTAACCGTTTTGATTGGTTACTTTACAGGAGAATGGCTGAAGCATCAACCAATCAAAAGTCGCACCAGCTTAAATCTGGTCATTTTCGGTCTTAGTTGTTTAGTAGTTGGGTATATCTGGGGACTATTTTTTCCCATCAATAAAGCTTTATGGACAAGTTCCTATGTGATATTTACTGGTGGATGGGCTTTAATTTTACTGGCCACTTGTTATGAAGCGATCGAAGTCCGAGGTTGGCAAAAATGGGGACGGCCATTTGAAGTGATGGGTTTGAATGCCATTTTTATATTTGTTGCTTCTGGATTTTTGGCCAGAATGATGATTTATCACAATATTGGTAGTGGGGAAAATTCTCCTACCGTCAAAACTTGGATATATGAAAATTTTTTTCAATCCTGGGCAGGGTCATTAAATGGTTCTTTGGTCTTTGCTATTGTTAATGTGTTATTTTGGTGGGGAATTTCTGAATTTATGTATCGTCGAGGTTGGTTTCTTAAAGTTTAATCAATATTGGTAGTCAGAAAGTAAGGATTTCCTGGGGAATGCGGAGCTAACAGCTATTAGCGCTTCAGCAGTCAGCCATAAAAATCAAATAAGCTATTATTGTAAGTATTTCCTGCGGACTGCGGAGCTAACAGTTCTTAGTTTTTTAATCAATGAAGCAAGCATTGGTTTAACTTATATTACATTTTTAATCAGAGAATGAACCACAATAACGATGAGTTTGAGTTCAATTTATACAACTTTTGGCGGGAAATATATGTGTTTATAAATATCTAATAGCTGACTGCTGAATGCTTACCTATTATTATTCAATTTAGTCTAGAAAATTTGTCAATGTGGTCTGATAGATATTGATATGAAAAACAATAATCAGGTTCAATAATTGATAATTGATAATTGATAATTACCTCTCCCTAAAAGGAAGAGGATTGAGTAAAAGGAAAATTTTTTATCTCTTGGTCGATTGGATATGGTTAGGAAACCCATCCATCTCACCCTACGGTAAGCTCCGAAGATCGACCGCTTGTTTCTTCTTTAAAGGAGAGGCTTTAAACCTTAATTATTCGATAAGTCCTGATATTTTTATTTTTAGTTAAATATAAACAGATTTGAAAATGAACATTAACCAAGATAATTTTATAGTCCGTCCAATGACTCTAGCTGACTTAAAATTAGCTATAAGTTGGGCTGGTGATGAAGGATGGAACCCCGGAATTGATGATCCTAATAATTTTTATGTAGCTGACCCTCAAGGTTTTTTAATTGGAGAATTAAACGGGCAACCAATAAGTTGTATTTCTGTAGTTAGATATAGTAAAAAGTTTAGTTTTATTGGTTTTTATATTGTCAAACCTGAATGGAGAAAAAAAGGATTTGGCTTAAAAATTTGGCAGGAAGCTTTCAAGTTAATTAATAATCAACCTGCTGCTTTAGATGCTGTTTTGGCACAAGTTAATACTTACCGTAAATCTGGCTTTGAAATTGCTCATAGTCATCTACGTTATCAAGGAATAATTCCTGGTGAAATATCTCAAGATATCAAAGACTTAAAGACTATTAATTTTGAGAAACTTTGTAATTACGATCGCCTTTATTTTCCTGCCGACCGTCCTGATTTTCTCAAAGCATGGATTAATCAATCAAATGGTAAAAGTTATGGAATAATTAATGATGGAAATTTAGTTGGTTATGGGGTTATTAGAAAAGCAAAAGAAGGATTTAGGATAGGTCCTATATTTGCCGAAAACCAAAAAATAGCAGAAAAGTTATTTTTAGCTTTGTGCAGTTATTCGGATAATCAAAATGTTTATATTGATGTTCCTAATATTAATCAACAAGCTATTAATTTAGTTGAAAATTATCAAATGCAATGTGTTTTTGAATGTGTCAGAATGTATTCCGGTCTAGAACCAAATATTAATTGGAAAAATATTTTTGGTGTGACTAGCTTAGAATTAGGATAAACTTTCAAGATGATTTGATAGGGTCATTTCAGTTATCAGTTATCAGTTATCAGTTATCAGTTAGCCTCCTGTGGTCGGAACTGCGTTAAAAGTACCTCTGCAATAAGGAGGCTTGAAATCAGGAATATTCTCTTTCTCTTGGTTGATTTGATATGGTGAGGAGACCTCGCCTCGACCACTTTTTATCCCCTTAAAAGGGGAGGCGCATACCCACAATTTTTCGGTAATGAAGCTGATAGTTGAGAGGTTAACACTCAATGCTTACCTTTTTTTTCTCACAAAAAGCTACAAATATCAGTAGTGGAATAAATTTTTCAGAAAAGTCTAAATTAACAAAGGGTTCAGCAATTTTCTTAATACCAGATTATAGTTATATCTGCGATTGTCATAAAAAATACTTGTTATTTTATATCTCAAAAATTAACTATGTTCTTTGTAGATAAACCATAGGTCTCAGAATTTTTCAAAGCTACTGTCAGAGATAACGCTATTCCTGTAGTAGGTACAGATATAGCTCAAAAAATGAGCCTTTATACTGGCACAAACATAATTACTGAAGAACGAGCAATTGAGATAGTTAAACAATTAGATAATCCAACTATTTACAATACCTCTGAAAATTCCTATCAAAATCAAAATCTCCTAATAGGAATTAATAAAATTTCTTAATGCCAGATTATAGTTATATCTGCGATTTTCATCAAACATACTTGCTATTTTATATCTCAAAAATTAACTATGTTCTTTGTAGATAAACCATAGGTCTCAGAATTTTTCAAAGCTACTGTCAGAGATAACGCTATTCCTGTAGTAGGTACAGATATAGCTCAAAAAATGAGCCTTTATACTGGCACAAACATAATTACTGAAGAACGAGCAATTGAGATAGTTAAACAATTAGATAATCCAACTATTTACAATACCTCTGAAAATTCCTATCAAAATCAAAATCTCCTAATAGGAATTAATAAAATTTCTTAATGCCAGATTATAGTTATATCTGCGATTTTCATCAAACATACTTGCTATTTTATATCTCAAAAATTAACTATGTTCTTTGTAGATAAACCATAGGTCTCAGAATTTTTCAAAGCTACTGTCAGAGATAACGCTATTCCTGTAGTAGGTACAGATATAGCTCAAAAAATGAGCCTTTATACTGGCACAAACATAATTACTGAAGAACGAGCAATTGAGATAGTTAAACAATTAGATAATCCAGCTATTTACACTACCTCTGAAAATTCCTATCATTGGATATCAGAACATTTACATTTCAGCGATATTCCTAAAAAAATAGAGCTATTTAAGAATAAGTATAAATTCCGGGAACTAACAAAATCAATCTTTCCCAACTTCTACTTCAGAGAGATACCTACAAAAGACCTCAAAAGAATTGAATTTGATAAAATTCCACTACCATTTATGCTCAAACCAATAACTGGCTTTTTTAGCATGGGAGTTTATAAAGTTTCCAGTTACTCAGAATGGGTGAAAACAATCGATTTAATCAAAGAAGAAATAGCTCAAACTAAAAACTTATATCCTGAATGTGTATTGAACACCAATTTATTTATCATTGAAGAATATATTGATGGTGAAGAATTTGCTGTAGATGCTTATTATAATTCCATTGGCGAACCAGTTATCCTAGGAATTTTTAAGCATATATTTTCTTCAGATAATAGTGTCAGTCAAAGAGTTTATTGTTCATCGAAATAAATTATTGAAAGTAACCTTGAAGAATTTACAAATTTTCTCGAAAAAATTGGTGATTTGGCTAAAATAAAAAACTTTCCAGTACATATTGAGCTGAGAAGAAATAGTAATGATATTTTATTACCTATTGAAGTAAATCCCATTCGATTTGGTGGTTGGTGTAGTACCGCATACTTATCTTTCTTAGCTCATGGTTTTAACTCCTACTTACATTTTTACTACCAAAAAAAACCAGATTGGTGTAAAGCTCTTCAAGGAAAAGATAGAAAATTATTTAGTATGGTTATATTAGATAATTCTACTGGAAAAAATGTCAGTGAAATTACATCATTTGATTATGATAAATTGCTAGAAAAATTTGAAAATCCCTTAGAATTAAGAAAGATAGATTACAAACAATATCCTATCTTTGGCATCTTGTTTATAGAAACTAGAGAGGATAATTTTATGGAAATTAAAAACATCATAGATTCAAACCTAAGTGAATTTATAACAGTCAATAAATAGGTTGATATATTTAGGATTGATGTTAAGTTTTTGATGCAATTGAAATATTTTAGAGGAATATTAAAAAATGATCATGTTTTAATATAAATTAAGAAATTTATTAACACCAGATTATAGTTGTATCGTAAGCATTCAACTATTAGCGGTCAGCACTCAGCTCTTCGGTGCTGAATGGACTCGCATTCAGCTTTTTAATTAATAAAGCAACCATTCGTTTAACTTCTACTACATTTTCAAGCAGAGAATTGCTTTTTTCTTCTTTAAAGGTAATAAAGCTGTTTGCGCAGCATTCCGTAGGAATAGCTGATAGCTGACCGCTGAATGCTTACGTTGTATCTGCGACTATCGTAAAGCATACTTATTATTTTATATCTCAAAAATTAATTATGTTTTTTGTAGATAAACCATAGGTCTCAGAATTTTTCAAAGCTACTGTCAGAGATAACGCCATTCCTGTAGTAGGTACAGATATAGCAGTCGAAGCAAAGGTTAGGACAGATAAAAAGCTTAAAACTCAGATAACGTAATACTTTTCCTTCTTCCTTCTTCCCTCTTCCTTCTTTCTTCTGCTATATAGCTCAAAAAATGAGCCTTTACAATGGCACAAACATAATTACTGAAGAACGAGCAATTGAGATAGTTAAACAATTAGATAATCCAACTATTTACCGAATAATTAACTAATTAATAATTAAATAATTCGCGCCTTGAAGCCTCCCCTTTTAAGGGAAAAAAAGCGGTCGTTTGCGCAGCATTCCGTAGGATGGGATGGCGAGGTCTCCTCGCCATATCCAATCGACCAAGAAAAGAAATAATATTTCCTTATATTCAATTCCGTAACGGTTTTAACCAGAGGTAATTATCAATTATCCATTATCAATTATCCATTACAGCGCTTTTCAAATTGATGAACCACATCTTCACAAGCAAAACTTTGTAGGGGCGATTTCCTACGGAATGCTCCGCAAACGCGAATCGCCCCTACTGTGGTCTACCGTGCAGGAAAACCGCTGTAATGAAGCTACCTCTGAAAATTCCTATCATTGGATATCAAAACATTTATATTTCAGTGATATTCCTGAAAAAATAGAGCTATTTAAGAATAAGTATAAATTCCGGAAACTAACAAAATCAATCTTTCCCAACTTCTACTTCAGAGAGATACCTAAAAAAGACCTAAAAAGAATTGAATTTAATCAAATTCCACTACCATTTATTATCAAACCAACAATTGGTATTGATAGCCGGAAAGTCTATAAAGTTTCCAGTTATGAGGAGTGGATGAAAACCATCGATTTAATCAAAGAGGAAATAGCTCAAACTAAAAATTTATATCCTGAAAGTGTATTAAATACTAATTCATTTATCATTGAAGAGTATATCAATGGTGAATAGTTTGCTATTGATGCTTATTATAACTCCATTGGCGAACCAGTTATCCTGGGAATTTTTAAACATATATTTTCTTCAGATAATAGTGTCAATGACAGCCTTGATTTTTCATCGAAATAAATTATTGAAAGTCACCTTAATAAATTTACAAATTTTCTGGAAAAATTTGGTAACTTTGCTAGAGTAAAAAACTTTCCAGCACACATTCAGCTAAGAATAAATAGTAATGGTATTTTATTACCTATTGAAGATATTCCTTTGATTTTTCTGCGCAACTCTTGCCTAAAATGCTGATTTTTTGAACCTAAGCGACCTAAAAACTTGGAATTTTTTAAAACTAAAAAATGCTAAAATCTTTATATATCAATGCTTTTATATTTAATCAGCAAACCCTAATTAATTTAGTTGTATTCCGAGCATTGATGCACGATTTTAGCCTTGTCATTTTATTATAATCTGCTGCCTAAATACTAATAAACTCGGTAGTCGTGCATTATAATTATTTTGCTCAAGGGGAAGAATAGTAGAAGCAAAATTATCCTATGAAGCGCCATTGTTCATCCACATATACCAATACAGTTCAGATAAGTTCAACAATTAATAATTAATAATGAATAATGAATAATTACCTCTCTATGAATTGAAGAGGATTGACAAAGAGATGAAAATTTTTCTTCACAGGAGTCGATTGGATATGGCGAGGAGACCTCGCCATCCCATCCTGCGGAATGCTGCGCAAACGACCGCTTATTATCCCCTTAAAAGGGGAGGCGCATACCCACAATTTTTCGGTAAAAACTCGTAAGATATGGAACCATTAGAGTAGCTTTTAAGATTACATAACTGCCAAAAAAATCCTTAACTGAACTGTATTACTAAATATACCATTACTATGCATAACTACCATAAACCCTACCTTTATTTCCAAAAAAATTAGCTAAATTTAAGGGTGCATCTCAATGCGTGAATAAAGCCAAAAATGTATCGCTTTTAGGCAACAGCTCATCTGGCAACAGCTCATCTGGCAACAGGGAATATATAGGAAAAAAGTATTTTTACAAATATGAGATGCACCCAAATTTAAACCATAGTAGTCCTGTAAGCATTCAGCATTCAGCAGTCAGCTATTCCTACGGAATGCTGCGCAAACAGCTTTATTACCTTTAAAGAAAAAAAAGCAATTTTATCAAAGCTTCAGAGTACGAATATCTGGTTGAGAATGTAGTATAAATTAAACGAATACTTGCTTCATTCATTCAAAAGCTGAATGCGAACGCATTCCGCAGAAATAGCTGACTGCTAATAGCTGAATGCTTACGTCGCCCTTAATATATTAATGTCAAAAACCTTTAATTTTAAACTTGAAAATATCTCTAAATCTTGTCAAAATAAGAATGAAAAGTAAACAACTTATCCACTATTTTATCTTTGCAATTGCCTAGTTAAATTCTGCCTAAATACCAATAAACCCTACCTTACTTCCTAATAAATTTGCTAAACTTCAACCAGAATCGCTAAGATATATAAATGTCAAAAATTTTGACACTTAACTTTTGACTTAAAAAATATGATTCCAACCGTTATTGAACAATCTGGCCGTGGCGAAAGAGCCTTCGATATTTATTCTAGACTTCTACGCGATCGCATAATATATCTAGGAGAAGCCATAGACTCTGACTTGGCCAATCTAATCGTCGGCCAATTATTATATTTAGATTCAGAAGACCCAGAAAAAGATATTTATCTCTATATCAACTCCCCCGGTGGATCGGTCAGTGCAGGGATGGGTATTTATGACACCATGAGACACGTTCGCCCCGATGTCTGTACTATTTGTATGGGAATAGCCGCCAGTATGGGAGCATTTCTTCTCAGTGGAGGAACAAAAGGCAAAAGAATGAGTCTACCCCACGCTCGAATTATGATTCACCAACCATTAGGTGGAGCACAGGGTCAGGCCACAGATATTGAAATTCAAGCTAGGGAGATTTTATACCTCAAAAAATACCTGAATGACTGTTTAGCAGACCACACAGGTCAACCCATAGAAAAAATTGTAGAAGATACAGAAAGAGACTTTTTTATGTCAGCTACAGAAGCAATGGAATACGGTTTAATTGACCAAGTTTATAACCGTAACCCCTCTAATTCTTAACCAATTTTTTCTTGATTCCCACTAAATTTTTGTCTTTTTCTTTTGGGTTGAATACCCCGCCGTCTACACGATGCTTACAACTGGTTGGGGTTTGAGTCCCCATCCATTTTTTCCTTCTTCCTTCTTCCTTATTCCTTATTCCTTATTCAATTCAAGGCGTATCAAACTCTTCTAAATTTTGTAAGAAATCTTGCAATTTTTCAAAGGAAAGACGTGTACGCCCTTCCTCTCCATAGTTTTTTTTGAGATAAGTTTTTCCTTTTGTTGGACTCCAACCTAAACGCTTAATTTCATTAGTAGTTTTACCAAATACTTCTAAATACTCCAAAAAGCTTTGTAACTCATCTACACTTAACTGTTCTAAAGACTCTTTATTATGACTATATTCTAAATAATCTTGTTGTTGCTTAAGCTTCCATCCCTGATGTTTACTTTCTTTTGTCACTTTCAGCAGTATATCTAAATATTGATGGAAATTAAATAATTCTTCTGTTGTTAAAAATTGGCGTGTTTTTTGATGATAATTTTGTTCTATAAACTCTCGCTCCTTTTCTTTCGTCCAGCCTAAACTATCAATCAAAATATCTATTTTTACATTATCATCAGATACATCGTATGATGAACTTGGTGAATAAATTTCATCATTAATATCAATTGATTGAGCTATTTCTACTGATGAATCAATAGATTCTGATATAGTTATTTCACTATCTATACCATTATCATCTCCAGAGCTTATTAATGTTTCTGTCGTCTCCTCAATCTTTTCCTCCTTCTGTTCCATACCATAGTCAGTCTCTAACCAACTATTATCAAATTCACTTGGATTTTGAGTAGAATCAGGAACTTCATCATAGTTAATACTAGATTCTACTACTTGTAATTCCTCTTTTTCCACCGGGGTATAAATATCTGATTCTTCCAACTCAGACGAAATAGTTGAACTATCAGGAACCTCATTAACATCTAAATTCGACCTTGCTGGTGGTACTTCCTCTATTTCTTGTTCTAAAGAAGTATTGACATAAGTTTTATTGTGTGGTATATGCTGAATACTAACAGATTGAGTAGGATAAATTGGAACAGAACTTTGAGGTGTAGAAATAGATTGATCGAGTGGAAGAATGGCAAGCGATCGCTTTCTAGCTTGGTCTTCTGCCAACTCCACAGTATCAGCCGCCCCTAATCCACTGGCCAAAGTTTGACCATTGACCTCCACTCGGACACGAACCACATACTTACCATTATGAATAGTAATTAACTCAGAGATTAAGCAACCTGTAGGGTAACAAGCTCGAAAACGTTCTAACATAATTGTCTACTTAGTGAAACCTAGATCGAGTCAAAAGTCCATTTTAGTACATTTGCCCAAAACTTAAGAGCTATTTCCATAGAATTCACAGCACAAATTTCAAGATTTATAGACGATCAGAAGAGTTAGGAATGCTGTGACATACTCCCACACTAACCTGACGGTATAGTGTGGGCTTCTCGTTTGACAGTCCCGGTATCCCGTCGGACAAGCGCGTGCTTTAAGAACGAGATGCCCCACCGCTCTTTTTGCACATAAAAAACTGCTCACCTAGTTCCGGAATAAGATTTTACGTTTTCCCACAGTTGACTAGGAATTTGGGCCAACAACCCCATATCCTATTAAATTTTCATGGTTCATTACTGGCGGCGATTAGCTCAAACCAGCATAGTTCAATGATCACATAAAAATTTGTAAATTAATGAGGCATAATCACCCCATTAATTTACCGCCGATTCATCTGGTCGCCAAATCACAGATTATGGCGTGAGGCTCAAGAGCGATTTAGCTAAAAACATCTGAATTTTCCTTGCCAAAAATTACTTTTGCCAAAATTATAATTTAAAGCTATTCTAATATAGAGTAAATTTATAGCTAACTCAAAATTTGAGGCCATTAAACAATTTATCTAAAAAGGTAAATTACAACAAACTATGATACGGCTGAATCAGGAAAAGGGAAACCCAACATCACAAAAGTAGCTATGGAGGATCAAGCAGATTTGTAGCAAACTCTTCTTTGTCTAAAGGTTCTTCTCACTCCACCAGTAGAAATAGCTCCACCTAACTAAAATCATCCCAAAAAGCTGCTAATCCTGATGGATATTCAATGAATAATGTTATGATTAATAGCTTAACTTATGGGTAACTTAAGTATTGGCAGATGAAACAGGAGAGCGCGCCCAATCAGCAGATCTGATGTCCGGAAAGCTATGGGACTAGCTACTTGATAAACAATACAGTCCAAAGTTGGTTACCTTTTCTTATAGAATAAATAAACGATTAAATTAGTCGCACGCCATAGATCTTAATCACCAAAGAATAAGATTCCCATAAACCACGGTGAAGACACAAAGGTACAAGCCATTTATCGTAATACATTAACAAAAAGTAGTAAAGATAGTGGTAAATATCTAGATAGCTGGGCGGTTTTGTCTACGATGAAATAACTCTACTCAGTAAATGTCTTGCCAAAATTAGCTTAAGAGCACCATTAAGCATTTAACTAGGGAAAGCTGATTAACACAACTATCTAGGTGAGACAGTCAAGGCAGACTAATTTATAGGATAGCTGAACCGATAAAAAAAAGGATAAAACGCTGCATGAAATTTTCCATCGCTACACTCCTAGCAAATTTTAGTGAAGACAAATTAGTCGCTCCCAAAGCAGTGGAGAAAAAACTAGATTGTCAAGACGATCGAAGTATCCATAAATTACAAATTGCTTTGGATGCTCTAGAAAAAATAGGAGTTTTAGCCAAAGATAAAGGTCGTTATCGACGACTGTTTGAAGAGGCAATTGTAGAAGCAAAACTTCGCTGTTCCAGTAAAGGATTTTGCTTCGCAATACAAGACTCAGAAGGAACTGAAGATATTTATATTCGAGAAAGTCATCTGAGTAACGCCTGGAATAGCGATCGCGTCTTAGTCAAAATCATCAAAGAAGGCAGTCGTCGTCGGAGTCCAGAAGGAGAAGTAAAGTTAATATTAGAACGTGCTAACCCCTCCTTATTAGCCAGAATCAAACAAATAAATGGACATAATGGGGAACCCTATTATCGGGCAGTTCCCCTAGACGATCGCTTACTATTTGAACTAGACCTAGTACCAGAAAGTCCTGACCTAGCGAATGCCATCGATCACCTCGTCCATGTCGAAGTATTGCGCTATCCCCTGGGAGAAAAACGTCCAATAGGAAAAGTAGTTCAAATTCTAGGTTCAGATGCAGAAGCAGCAGACGATCTGGATATAGTATGTTGCAAACATGACTTGCCCCGGTCTTTTTCTGATGCCGTTCTCAAAGAAGCTGAGTCTTTGGTAAAGCACTCCACCAAGGCCGATCAAAAAAATAGATTAGATTTGCGCGAACTACTCACAGTTTCTTTTGGAAATGCTAATAAGAAAGACATTAGTCATGCTCTAAGCATAGAAACCACTTCCTCTGGTTATTGGCGAGTGGGAATTCATATTGCTGATGTAGCATACTTTATTAAGCCAGAGTCACAACTAGACAAGGAAGCTCGTAAGCGAAGTATTAGTATATATCTGCGGGATACAGTAATTCCGATCATGCCAAATATCATATCAAGTGATTACTGTTCTTTACTACCAGAAAAAGATAGACTCGCTATATCGATCCTAATTACGGTCAATAAAAATGGTCAAATAGTTGAGTTTGAAATTGAACCTAGTGTGATCAAGGTAGATTGCCATGTTAGCTATGAACAGGCGAAAGAAATTATCAATGGTAACACAGAGGAATTAGTTAATCTGCCTTCAGATCAAATTGAGAGTACAATTAATAAACTCAACGATGTCAGTCAAGCAGTCCGCAATGCAAGATTACGAAGAGGTGGTTTCGATCTAAATTTACCAGATGAAAAAAGCTATTACAGTGATGAGGGAGAATTGGGAGCAATGATAGTTCCAGAACTATTCCCGGCAAGATCCATGGTAGCAGAATTAATCGTCCTAGGGAACCAAGCAATAGCAAGTCACTTACTCGCACTGGGGGTACCAGCAATTTATCGAGTCCAAAACACTCCAGATCCAGGAGACATTCAAGAATTTATTAAATTAGCCAGTAATCTTGGAGCTGAGTTATATCTAGAAGATGAAGAAGATGTACAACCTGCTGACTATCAAGCATTTATTGAAGAATTTACTGCACAAAAATCAGAAAGAGTTCTGGCATACTTGCTCGAAGACACTTTGAAAGCAGCTATTTATAGCACCATAGCTCAACCCCATTTTGGGCTAGCATTGCAACATGGCTATGTTCATTGTACATCACCAGTTTCCAGATATTCTGATCTGCTGATTTCACGAGTATTACATACCATCTTTAATGAAGGACGCGATCGCCGTTCGAGTCGTTCCAAAGAAGGCGTAGAACTCAGTCACTCTTCCTGTCATGGCAAAATCACGTGGAATGTTCTACCTCCAGAAATACAGCAAGAGTTGGAAGCACAACTAACATCAGTAGTTATACATTTAACAGAACGAGAAAATGTAGCACAGGATGCTCAAGAAGACCTGGAGGGATTAATTAAAACTGGATTGATGAAGGAACGCACGGGGCAAACTTTCCAAGGTTTGATTACAGGGGTGCAGTCTTACGGTTTCTTTGTAGAAATTGAAATTGAATCTGAGTCAATAGAAACTTTCAGAGTAGAAGGTTTAGTTCATGTATCCTCTCTCAAAGATGATTGGTATGAATATCGTTCTCGACAACAAACTCTTGTGGGACGCAAAAATCGTAACCAGTATCGACTGGGGGATATGGTGGAAGTACAGGTCAAGAGTGTTGATTATTATCGCCAGCAAATTGACTTAGTTGCAGTGGGTGGTGGTAGCATTGCTTTTGATGATGATGAGTTTTCTACCCCTAGTCATCCTTATAGATATTAATTATCGGCATTGGTGAATTTAGTTGTTTTAGTAGGGTGCGTTAATGAAATGTAACGCACCGCCTATCCCAGATACTGCGGTGCTGATAACTGATAACTGATACAGCGCTTTCCGTTGCCCGTGAGGTACACCCCGAAGCGGGCAAGATGCCCGCACTACAATATTTTTACCATTTACCCTGTACCTCATTTGCTTGAAATCTGTTGTAACTGATAACTGAAAAAGCTGATAACTGATAACTGATAACTGTTAACTGAAAAAAAGCTGATAACTGATAACTGATTCCGAAAGCTTATCAATACCTATAAGGGCGAATGCCATTCGCCCCTACAAGATGGGTTATCCGTAAGGTTTAGTAGGTTGGGTAGAACGATAGTGAAACCTAAAACGCGCCTTACTATTGTTGGGTTTCGTTTACTCAACCCAACCTACAAATCCATCCGTACATCTGTGGCCAAATCCGTGTGTGCTTTCTTTTCTCTTTAAACCTAATTTAAACATGACTAATTTTGTATCTACTCCGCAAATACCGATAACGATCGGAGTTACAGGAGCATCAGGACTCATTTACGCTGTCAGAACTATTAAATTTTTATTAGCATCCAATTACACCATTGATTTAGTAGCCTCAAAAGCTAGCTACTCAGTCTGGCAAGCAGAACAAAATATTAAAATGCCTGCCGAACCAACTAAACAAGAAAAATTCTGGCGAGAGCAAGCAGGAGAAGAAAACAATGGCAAACTCCGTTGTCATCCTTGGCAAGATATAGGAGCTAATATTGCTAGTGGTTCCTACAGAACTCAGGGTATGATAATTATTCCCTGTAGCATGGGAACAGCGAGTAAATTGGCTGTTGGGTTCAGCTCAGATTTACTCGAGCGTGCAGCAGACGTACAGTTAAAAGAAGGTGGTAAACTAATATTGGTGCCTCGGGAAACACCTTTTAGTTTGATTCATTTACGAAACTTAACTACTCTAGCAGAAGCAGGAGCAAGAATTGTCCCGGCAATCCCAGCTTGGTATCATAATCCCCAAACTATAGAGGATTTGGTAGACTTTGTGGTAGCTCGTGCTCTAGACCAATTTGGTTTAGATTGTGTTCCTATAAAACGGTGGATAGGCCATGAATAGATCTCGGAATTTACTATTGTTAGTAGTTTTAATCTTGATAATCGTTGGGTTGGCCTTGTTTTCTTGGCAAAATTGGTCCCCTAATTTGTCTTTAACTTTTTTGGGGTTACGATCTATACCTCTACCTTTGTCTCTATGGATTTTAGGTGCTTTTGTTGCAGGTGTGATTACTTACTTGTTGATTTATGGTACTTTCAGACTTTCAAATTACCTGTTAAAAAAGAATTTACAACCTGCTAGACCTCGTTCTAGAAAGTCTCATTATCAAGATGGAACTGAGGAAGTTTGGGATGCTTCACAACCTCAAGTAGCTTCAGATTCTCAAAGCTCTTTTAACTTGAATAAAGATTCAGAACCACCTAGGAAAAATGAAAATTATGATGATTGGGAACCAAGACCTCCCAGGGTGAATCGTTCTTGGGATGGCACCACAGAGGAGCAAGGTTCAGAAGAAATACAGGAATCTGTGAATGAAAGTGCTACTAAAAATTATGAAACAGAACAACAGCCAAAAACAGGTTCTTGGTCTGGTTCTGTATATTCTTATGGTTATCGTGATAGTAGCAGTTCAGGTGTTGGTCAAACTGAATCTGTTTATGATGCAGATTATCGGATTATTACTCCTCCTCCTGCAAATACATCTATACCTACTCAAAAGGAAGAAGATGAGCAAGTTTCTGACAAAGATAATCAGTCAGAAGATCCAAAATAAGTTTGGCTTTTATTTAATAGTTTTTTTTCATCAATAACTTATGAATATTAGTAATAAGAAGTTGTTACAAGGAGTAAATCTTTATTTAGTTGGGATGATGGGGGCAGGTAAAACAACAGTGGGAGAGTTGCTTGCCCAGAGTTTAGGATATCGTTTTCTAGATACGGATAGTTTGATTTCTCAAGTTGCTGGCAAGTCTATCAATGAAATTTTTGCTGATGATGGTGAAGCAGCATTTCGGCAGTTGGAAACAAATGTATTGGCACAAGTATCTAGTTATAAAAATTTGACTATTGCAACAGGTGGTGGTATTATATTGAACCATTTTAACTGGAGCTACTTACAGCATGGTATTGTCGTCTGGTTAGATGCGCCTATAGAGGTATTGCATAGTCGTTTACAGGGCGATCAAACTAGACCTCTGCTTCAGGATAAAGACCCTCTAGGTAAACTTCAGGCTATTTTGGAGGAACGACGGCCACTTTATGCTAATGCAGATGTTCATATTCATGTGGAGCCTAAATCTACTCCGGAACAGTTAACAATGTTAGTCTTAGCAGAAGTAAAAAAAGTGGTAAAATCCCCGGTACTAAATTAGTTATTGAAAGGTTCATCCCCAGGTTTGAGTTAGAAAATAATGTGACATACTCCCACACTAAGCTGACGCTATAGTGTGGGCTTCTCGTTTCGTAGTCCTGCTACTGCATCGGGCTCCACGAGCTTTAAAGACGGAATGCCCTACCGCCCTATTTTTTATATTTATCGCCGCATTCAAGTCGCGGTCTATTACAACACAGCAATGCGGACAAGAATGAGTTCGTATGTTTAATTCTTTATCGACTTTTTCCCCACAGTTTGAGCAATCTTGGCTGGTATTTTTGGGATTCACTGCTATGGTTTTCTGTCCAGCATTTTCGGCTTTGACAGTCAAAATAGTTAGGAATTGTCCCCCAAATCGCATCATTAATTGATTTACTCAAACGAGTCTTTGCTAGCCCTTTAATGTTTAAGTTTGCCTCCGGCACGCCGCTCCGCGTCTACATGGGCAATAACATTCGCTTTTGATAACAATTCATTAGCTGTTTTAAAGTGGAAATCTTTACGTTGATCGGCAACTTTTTTATGTTGTTTGGCTAGAGCTTTAACAGCCTTGAGCCACCTTTTGCTACCTTTTTTCTTTCGAGATAAACGTTTTTGCAAAGTCTTTAATCGCTTCTGAGATGAGCGATAGTATTGAGGTATTGGGACAGATTCTCCAACACTAGTTACTAAGAATTCCTTTAGCCCCATATCGATTCCCAGAGTGTTTTTTAATGTAGGTTCAACTTCACAACTCAAAGCTGGAACTGATTTGTCTTCTAGGGATAAAGTCACATAATAACCATCTGCTTTACGACTAATCGTCACAGTTTTAATGATAAACCCTTCTGGTATTGGACGATGCTGAATTAACTTTACCTTTCCTATTTTGGGCAAATTAATTTGATTTTCTTCAATGCAGTCAAGTTTGATTTGAGGATAAGTAAAGCTGCGATAACGTCCTTTTCCCTTAAACCTTGGTTTCCCCAAACGCTGCCCATTTTTATCGGCTTTAAACCACCTATCAAAAGCTAATTTCACTCGTTTAATGCAATCCTGTAAAACTTGAGAATGAATTAGCCTGTAGTCAGGAAACTTATCCTTGGTATTGACCAAATCTCGTTTTTGAGAGTAATAATCTGGATTATCTCTTAGTTGAGGAATTGGCATGCACCTTGGGACAGACGTTAACTGGACAACGGTTTTCTGACCACCACGAGAACCTTTCACCTAGCCGATAGTTGTACTGCCGACGCAACAATTCCAACCACATTTCTATTGTGGCTATTTGGTATGAGTTGGGCCTTAATTTATATTGGTAGGCAGTGCCCATGGTGGAAAATTTTCGGAATTATTGCAAGATAATCATACAAGTTTTTCGTAAGCATTCAGCTGTAAGCTATCAGCTAGCCTCCTACGGAGGAACTGCGAACTTCAGCTATTGCTTTTAGTTTTAGATAAAAGCTTTACTCATTGAGTCAGAATTTATACTTACTACAAAAGCTGGCTGAAAAAGTCTATATTAATTTAAACCCCCTCATGAGAGCTGAGAGCTGACAGCTAATAGCTGTTTGCGCAGCATTCCCCAGGAAATGCTTACAGTTTTTCAACTAGGGCGAAAGCTTCTGCTGGGATGGCATGCAAATTGAATGGGCATCGAACCCATTCAATTTGCCACCGATTCAGCTAAATAATATCTGGGATGAATATATGAAAATTTTGTAGATTTTAATAAAAAGACCCCCACCATAAATTAGGTAGGGAGCAAGGACAGTTAAACGCTTATTCTTTAGATTATCTCAGAAATCAACTATGATTAGTTGTTATATATTTGACAATTTCTTGACATACTCCCGACGCTACCCTTGAGCGACAACGTAGGATTTTTCAACTCCCAAAGGAGTTGCAGTTTATACAGAGGTGATGTCCTCCCCCTGTGTCTATAAGTATACCATGTTCTGGCTCTCCCATACGGCGCTGAATCAAATATTACAGCGCGGGACTTCCCGCCAGGAAAGTTAAATTATAGAATATAGCAGTTATCTTATTTGATATAGCGATCGGGAATCAGATGTGAGAATTGAGGTGTTCCTTTGAAGTATAGAATATAGCAGTTATCTTATTCTTATGTATTCGTTTTTTATTCTTCCCTATTCCCTATTCCCTATTCCCTCCATACCTAAAACAAAAGTATCCAATATCTCACAACTAAAAGCATATTACTATGCTAAAATTTAAGTCTATAAAGTATAATTCCTAGCCCTAAACTTGCTTGAGAAATAATTAGTAGAATAACAAAAGACTGCCAATTTTTTAAGCCACAAACTTGAGCATCCAGTCTTACCAATATTCCCGCAGATATTAATACTAAAGCATCGACAGAAAGACTAATCCACCTAATGATAACTACAAATAAAAAAGCAGAAATAATCACAGAAATAAAAGTCGTAATATCAGATTGAAACCAGGGTTTAATTATTTCTTTAAAATTAGGTAGAGGAACAGTTAAAATAATATCTAATAAAAAAATAGCAGCTATAATGGCTAGATATAATAATTTAGAAGGTTGAATACTAGCTAGTCTCCAGCCTAAAATAGTGTAAGTAATTAAAAGTAGGATTAAAGAAAGTAAAGGTATTAGTTTCACATTAAATTTATAAGTTAGTAGAGATTGCTTGCACTGGACAGGTAGGAATACATTGTTCGCATACGATACAACGAGCTCTAATAAAATTGAGACGAAAGGTATCAGGTTCTAATATTAAAGCTTCTGTAGGGCAAACACCAGTACATAAACCACAGTCTATGCAGCTATCTTCATCAATTAATATTTCCCTACTAGCTAAACATACATCTATATTTTTTAGTCTCATCCATTCGACAGCAGCATCTAATTCATCAATATCTCCCGATAATTCTAGCACTAATTTACCTACTTGATTTGGTGCTACTTGAGCACGAATAATATTAGCCGCAACATTAAAATCTTTTGCCAACCTATAGGTAATTGGCATATGAATTGAACGTTGTGGAAATGTTAGAGTTACTCGTTTTTTCATAGTTATGTCCCCCAATCAGAATAATTAGACTGTTTCTAAAAGTCAAAATTCAATATTTTTTCCTTCGTGATTTTTGATGTTTTTATTTATTCTTAATTATGGAATTAATTTTTATGCTCTTTGTTTTAAGATGGCAATTGCTAAACTAATAGCTATAGTTTTTAATTGTAATAATTCTTGAATTTTTTGACAATGAGTGTAAACCCATCTGATTCTACAAATACTTCCCCTTTCACAACGCGCCTGAGAAATTTCATTGTTGCGTTGGTAGCGATCGCTTTATCAGTGACCATTTTTATCGGATTACGAACGGAGACTTCTTCGGTCTCTTTGGGTGAAATGGCTGAAGCTGCAACACCTCTGAATGTGGCCTTAAGTAATGGTAAGCCGAGTCTAGTTGAATTTTATGCTAATTGGTGTACTACTTGTCAAGCTATGGCTTCTGAATTGGAGGAAATTAAACAACAGTATGGTGAAAATGCCAACTTTGTGATGCTAAATGTTGATAATAGTAAGTGGTTACCAGAGTTGGCTAAATATCGAGTAGACGGTATTCCTCACTTTGTATTTTTGGATCGAGATGGATCTGAGGTTGGCCAGACTATCGGAGAGATGCCAAAATCTGTGATGGCAGCAAATATAGAGGCTTTAATTGCTGGGAACTTATTACCATACGATGGTACTGTTGGTCAAGGATCTACATTTAACAGCTCAGTGGCACCAATTAAAGCAAGTCAAGCAGATCCGAGAGTTCACGGTAGTCAAGTGCAATAGTGGTGGATTAAGCTTGTGTGTATATAGAATTACTTGCTTTTTTTAGTTACTTAGCAATTAACGGTATAGCGATTCTATTTTAATACTGATGAGGTACAAAGTTCTAGGTTTTAAGGAATAGGTAATAGAAAATAATACCATTTCACGGAAGTTAATTCAGTTATCACTTATCAGCTAGCTTTTTTACAGAGGAACTGCGTTAGCCTCTTATAGAGGAGCTACACTATCAGTACCTCCTGCAATACGGAGGCAAGAAGTGGATAATTTTCTTTCTCTTGGTCGATTGGATATGGCGAGGTTTCCTCGCTATCCCACCCTAGGGGAAGCTCCGAAGATTGACCGCTTTTTATCTCCTTAAAAGTGAGATTTTACAAGCTGAAAATTTTTACTGACAATAATTTAAAACGATTATTTCACATATTGAGCTATGAAACTATTTGTGACATATAGCAATGAGCGCTGGTATATTTACAAATTGCAGGAGGGGCAAAATAGCTAAAAGTCTTATATTATCAGCAATTTATTTCCCCAGATGAGCTGTTGCCTGTTGCCAGATGAGCTGCGCACAGCGCTATATTTCAAGTGAAATGGTATCAGAATCACAACTGTACCTGACTTATCTGAGAAATACTATAGTAGATTTATTAGGAAATATAAATTGATCATTTTTTTTTGATAAGTTGTCTTTTTTTTATATAAGTAACAGAGGTCTAATGTTTATTTTATCTGACAACTTACTCATCAATACTGTCAATATTAACTGCAAATAATGCACATTTAATTAGTTAAATAAGATTGCAAGTAAATGAAGTAAACTTATTAATTTGATCGACTCCAAGTATTTTTAAAACTGCTTTATAAATTATGGTTACTGTATGTCATAAACTTGAAATACTCTGTATAGTAGAAGGAAGAAGGCTTTAGTTATCTAGTAGAGAAGGAAGAAGGAAAAATCTTGCGTTATCCGAGTGTTAAGCTTTTGATATGTCCTAACCTTTCCTTCAAATGCTGTATCAGTTATTAGGTTTATGATGAGATATACTGAATGTTGTCGCTCCACGTCTACAGAGCCGTTATCAAAACCCACAACTAATTCTTCAAATAAGCGTGGGGGTCTTAAACTCTATGTTAAAAATATAGATAAATAAATTCTGAATTAGATAGCTATCGAGAATGCGAAAAAGCAGATTATGTCACATAAAATACAATTTCAGGAAATAGGTGAACTTGTGGATCTGCTATAGCAATATTAAATAATTTATTGAAAATAAAAAAATAGATAAAAACCATGAAAAATTTACAAAATTTTTCTAGTTTCATCATATATTTTTGCACGACTAAAATATGATTTATATACATGATAAAGCTCACCTAATCTGTCAAATAAATCATCTATGAATAAATCATCTATCAATTCTAAACAATTACAAAGACTTTTAATATTTTATTCTGTGGCAGGAATATTTGCTATTAGTGTTCTGGTTGCAATAGTCAGTATATTTCCTCTATATAAGCAACTCAAAAGAAACGAAGAAAGCAATTTACAGTCAGCTTTAAGAACTCGAACTTTAGCAGTAGAAGAATTTCTTTCAAAAGCCAAAGGCATTGCAAAACAAATTGCCAGTCGTACCCAAGCAAGACTAGAATTAGAAGCTTATAACCGCAACCCAAATAATCGTGCTTCTGGTGTTTCTAAAATTACACGCTATCTGAGCGATGCTCTAAATCAAAGCGAAGATGTAGTTGGTATTACTCGCTTCGATCAAAATAATCAATCGATAGTTCAACTTGGTTTACCTATCCCTCAAAAATTTTGGGATTTTCCCATTCAGAATTCTCAAAATACTCAAATTAGTAATCCAATTCGCCTCAAAAATCAATCTTATATAATTGTTAGCCAAAAAATTTTCAACTCGAATCAACAACAACAGGGTAAAGATTTAGTATTATTTAAAACTGAGGATTTAGAAAAAATTATCACAGATTATACTGGACTAGGTCAAACAGGAGAAATTTTTTTGGGAACTTTTCAAAACCAACAAGTAAAATTATTTTTATCCTCCAGAAATGAAACTAAAACTTTATCAGAAGCTATTATTAAAGCTTTGGAAAAAACAGTAGTTCTTCAAGAATCAGGACTTACATTTATCAAACCTAAATTTTGGAATTATGGCCAAATAATTGCCTTTAAACCTCTCTCAAAAGTGAATTGGGGACTTGTTATTAAAATTGATCGCCAGGAATTATATGCTTCTGTTAATCATCAGTTTATTACTATTGGAATTATCATAGTTATTTTAAGTTTTATGGGAGCAGGTGGGATGATTTTACTATTGCGTCCATTAGCAGGTCAAGTGATTATTCAAACTGACGAACTTGAAGAACAACTTCAGGAAAAAATTCGCACTTTACACGAGTTAAATGATACTCAAGAACAACTACTTTTAGAAATTAAAGAGCGTAAACAAGCAGAGAATTCGCTACGAGAATCGGAAGCTAAATTAAGAGAACAAAAACAAGAACTTCAGCAAACATTAAAAGAACTTCAGCAGACTCAAGCTCAGATGATTCAAAGTGAAAAAATGTCTAGTTTAGGTCAAATGGTTGCCGGAGTTGCCCATGAAATTAATAATCCGGTGAACTTTATTCATGGAAATATTGTTTATGCAAAAGATTATATTCAAGATTTGCTAAATTTAATTCAACTCTATCAAAATTATTATCCTCATCCCCATCAAGAAATTGAAGCAGAAATTGAAGTGATCGAATTAAATTTTCTTCAAGAAGACCTCAAAAAAATCCTTAAGTCTATGGAAGTGGGAACAGAGCGAATTCGGGAGATTGTCAAATCACTGCGCATCTTTTCTCGTTGTGATGAAGCTGAAATCAAAAAAGTCGATCTACATGAAGGAATTGAGAGTACTTTAATGATTTTACAGAGTCACTTCAAAGCTAAATCTCAATCTGAATATCCAGAGATTCAAATCATAAAAGAATATGGTCAACTACCTCTGATAGACTGTTATCCTGGACAACTTAATCAAGTATTTATGAATATTCTTAGCAATGCAATTTATGCGATTAAAGATGATCAAAATTCTCAAAAAATTGAATTTAATTCTGGCTGTATTCGCATTAAAACTCAAAGAATATCGGACAATTTAGTACAAATTTGTATTACTGATAATGGAGGAGGAATTAGTGAAGAAGTTTTCTCTCATTTATTCGATCCTTTTTTTACAACAAAACCAGTTGGAAAAGGGACTGGGTTAGGACTTTCGATTAGTTATCAAATTATTGTCGAAAAACATAAAGGAAAACTAGAATGTCATTCTCAAAAGGAAAAATATACAGAATTTATCATTACAATCCCTATACATTTGAGTTAAAAAATTTCCTTCAGTTCCCGAACGCCTTCAACAATTAATAATGAATAATGAATAATGAATAATTACCTCTCCTTGAAAAGAAGAGGATTGACTAATCATGAAAATTTTTCTTCACAGGAGTCGATGGTCGGACAGCTCCGAGACCTCGCCATCCCATCCTACGGAATGCTGCGCAAACGACCGCTTATTATCCCCTATCCAAGGGGAGGCGCATACCCACAATTTTTCGGTAAATTTTTATTTTTATTGTTGATAAATGGTATTATCTAATACCATTAAAAAAAAGAATGTTACGAATAATTTGGGTGATTAGAAAGACTTTAAAGCAGATATTTCTTTGGTTAAAAAGATAAGTTCCGACCTCAAAAATAATCTCTAAGCCATTCCCATACGACTCCTGACTTCCCCTCCTAGGATGGTTTAGGGGTGGGTTGACTCCTAAGAAATAGCCTACCTATTTGTAGCAAATATTTATCAAACTGGTATAATACCCAACAAACTAACTTTTTTCTAGATTTTTGAGAAACTGCTCTAGGTGTTGAAACCATTTTTCTCCTTCGAGACTAACCAATAATTCATGTCCAGTATTAGGAAAAAGAACAAGTTGCTTAAAACCATTCAAATTATTGAATAACTCCTTAATTTCATTTAATGTTACCCATTTATCTTCTTCTCCTTGCATCAGTAAAGTCGGACAATTTACCTGTTTAGCATCAGAAACTGGATTATAGGTAAAACCATTAAAACCATGTTGAATGCTTCCCCAAAAAAACTAACAATTCTGCGGGTGCATCTCAATTTTGAATAAAGCCAAAATTTTATCGCTATTTAGGCAACAGTTCATCTGGCAACAGGCAACAGGGAATAGCAAATAGAGAATATATAGGAAAAAAGTATTTTTGCAAATATGAGATGCATCCAATTATGCTAAGGGAAATGGAGGAATATTTGCATCCTTTAACCGAATTTTCACTGCGTCCAAAAAACGAAGAAAAGGCATTTATATAATAATAGCATTAGCTTCAATCTGTTCTTGAGCAACTGCTCGGAGAATAGCAGCACTTCCCATAGAAATTCTATAAAGTATAATTGGCTAATTTGGATGAATTTGTCGTACAAAAGTCATTGCTGAAGCTACATCTTTCGCTTTTTTTTGCTCCAATTGTTGTTTTACTTCCGCTCGACCCTCCAACTCCTTGATAATCGACTAATACTGTATCATAATTCAAAGAATGAAAGATTTTTATAGGGGCGAGAAGTTGCTTATCTTTAACAGATCCTTGTCCCGGAAAAAGGATTACCGTTCCTTTAGAAGAAGCTGCTGGAATTAACCAAGTTTCTAACCATTTATTTGAGTTAATTGGAATGTTTTGAGTGACAAATTCCCGTCCTAAATCAGTTGTAGTTCTAGAATTTATAGGTCGAGGAATGCCGAAACAAAACCCTCCATAACTTTTATAATTAGTTAAAGAGTAAGCTGTTATAAATGCCATCAAATTTATGACAGTTATCAGGATTAACCCCAAATGAATTAATCTTTTTCTTGTCTGTTTGCCAATTAGCCAAGCAATTATAAAGCAACCCAGTCCACTACCTCCCGCAAAAGCAATAACTCCCTTCAATGGAAATTCCTAACCATTAATTAAACCGAGGAGATGTAAAGCAACGACAGAAATAATTATTCCTAGTAACAAAGACAAAATTATTGTGCCAACTTTCAAAAAAAAAGATTGTGAGATTGATTGAAATTTCATTTTTACTCTTTTCTAAAATTAGCATCTTTTCAAGAATCTACACTGAACGCTAATCTAATTTCAGAAGTTAGCAAAGAAACTAATTTTTAGAACGATATAAAGCACAATAAAAGGCCATATTAAGCCAGGGCTGTTTCATTCTAAACTGTGGAATTTTATGTATTGACGAAACCACGTTATTTACAGCTTTAGGAAATTTATCTTTCGCTGTCTGAAAATCAATAAATTAATTGTCAAAATCTAGAATGAAATGACCCTGATATTAAGCCCTTGCCAATGTAACACAAATAATTATATAGATGAAAAAGTAATTTCTATCCAATAAGTTCTATTATTTCAAATACTAATACCATTTCTCCATGAAACTAAACTCAATAAAAGATGAAAATAATCAGTGCAATAAAGTCTGAGCAAAAATTATTAAGTGTGTCACAAAGAAATGGCATAAGAGATAGTCCTAAATAGGGTTTGCTGAAAAAGTATTTGTGTAGGAGTCAGTCCTCAGCAGTCAGGAGGAATAATTATCTAAGATTTTTCCCTCTAGGTTTGTTGAAAATCCTCACATTTTCAGCTTTTTGGAGCGAAAAGCTTGCACTTTTTTTTCATCAAAAATATTAAAGGATTTACAGATAAAGGCTTTTAGAATTAATCAGCAAGGCCTAAATATGTAATACCATGTCCGGATGATTAAGTATAATAAAAATTTTCTCCCTGATATCTAGAAAGAATATTCCAAATTTTTGCCACCTCCAGTGTTCCCTTTTGAATTTACACCTACCACCTACAACCTACAACCTAATAACTTTATTATTGTTGTATTAAGCGGACATGATATAAGTACATTGGTTGTGATATCCCTTTGATTATCAAGAGATAAAATGCCAAAATTATTACTTATTTAGAACTACCGTATAAGATTCCGTCAATAATTTTTTTTCGATACTTTTGAGATTGCGGTCTAAGGTAAAAGATTGAGGTGGATAAATTGAAATTCTCTCAAAATCAGGATGTAAAGGATTAATCAAATAATTATATTCTTGAGGAATAATAGCAGAAGGAACCTTTAAAACTGCTGTTGTTTTAGCAGTTAACCATTTATCTCCAATCGAGGCTAAAACGGCAGGTGGAGAAGTATCACGCCAGTTATGGGGTAATAAATTTTCATCTACTTGTTTAATCGGAAAATTATCAGGAATTTTTATACCAATAGATACAAATATATTGCCAAAATTTTCTATTTCCATGCTGACTAAAGTTTCTAATGTCGCTAGAGATAATGTGGCTGAAGTATAAATCAAAGATGTACCTTTAGAATTCCAACGCCCTCTGCTACAACTAGAAGCTTCAGCTTTAAAAGGACTATTAATATGTTTTTTATGAGAGATTCGCCATACTATTAAACTCATGATTATTATCTTGTAAACTACTAAAATTGAAGAAAAATTTAGGGTTCGGAATAAATGATTGAAAGACTCAGACTAGCTACTAATTAATTTTTTTCCTGACTCCTTATTCAAGATTCATATAAGCTCGGTTGATGATCAGAAGTATTCAATTCTTTGATTAATTTTGACAGTGCCACAGAATCAATAGAATAAAAATGCTGATAATATCTATCTATTTTTCGGCTTGTAAATCCTGAATTATTTTCTTAAAAAAACACCTGTGGGCAGGTTTTATACCTGCCTTTATATATTTTTTTTATTCACGACTAACAGAAATGAACTATTAATCTATTAATAATGAATAATTAGCTATATACTCCATACTCTATTTTATTCAAAAGTTCATCTACTTGTTGTGTACCTGCATCCGTATCTAATAGTTCTAAAGGAGTTTTGCCACCCAAGGCACGATTTGATTTTTTCAGCCAATCTCTTGCTATTTCTACATTTTCAAATATATCTAAGGTTTGTGTAAAAATTCTAGCAACACGATACAGTCTATCTGATTCTGAAAGATCTAGAGGTTTCTGATCTTTCTTACGCCTAGATATAGTACGTTCAGAAGTTGCTAATAAAGTCGCCATTTGTGACTCAGAAATGCCACAATATTCAGCTACTTTAATCACAGAAATTATGGAAAATCCCTGGCGAATTATACTGACTATTTGTAGTTCTTGGGGCAATTCCAAAATATTTTGAGGTATTTGCTCAAATCCTAAAATTTGATAGATTCTGGGGATGGTTTCAGTTTCTGAGTTCTGAGAAACTTGATCTGGAGATAACATCTGGACATCCTTTGAAGGTCATGTGTCTAATATTATAATGCCAGATGTCCCGAAAAAGTTCTTTAAATTTTATATTGATCAGATTTTATAGCAAAGAACGGGATAGTTAGGACTTATGCTGATGATGAAGCTTAGACAGGAAAAAGTTTTTCTCACTGTTCTCTCACAGGAGTGCGCTACCAGATGCGTCTACCACCGACGCGGGGTTGCACCGCTTTTCCCTGCAATACATATTAATTCAGTAGGTTAACCTGCCGTAAAAGCAAGATAACATTAGGAAAAAAAGTGTCCTGGATATAGCTGAGTGCTAGTTGCTATATCTGAAGCTAAATATCCAGAATATAATTAATTTATAACTATTATGACCATGATTTATACTATAAACCTCTAATTTTTTCTTATAAGCTCGATACTCTAGAGAGAAGAGCCAAAAAACAGGAGGATCAGAAAGATGAGAAAAAGTATAAAGATGAGACCGTTAGAAACCATATTCCTTATTAGTGACTTGATCTGATGTCTAGAAAATTATAGACAACAATGTTACATAGTTTTTGTTAAAGTTGAATAAGGAACAAAGAAACCCCATAAATTTATTTATGGAGTTTCGAATAGAGTATTTATTCCCGTTGGGTGTAACTGTCATAGCTTTGATTTGACTTGATCTAAACTGTTTTTCTGGAAGGCGAGTGGACAAGTAAAATAATTATGGCCAGAGTTAATGTTCTTGGGACACATTTTTACCGAAAAATTGGAGTAGGTGCCTCGCCCATAAGCGGGTGACTTTCGATATTATCATGAGATTGGTTTGAACAGATACATCAAGCCCGGCAATTCCCGGCAAAAGTCGGGAAAACCGTTCATAGCAACGTGACGGCAAAACCATCAACGCAGGCGGTATCTCGCAATGCTTCGAGGAAAATCCCCAAAGCGCTATTTTTTGACTTATTTATGGCTAACTCACATGAGTATTTATTTTGCGCTTTCTTTTTCAAGACTTGGCAACCATTTAGGGATGACTCACGCGTCGGGATCGAAATAACGCGATACTCAGTTGTCAGTTATTTTCCAACTTCTATCATCACACTATTTTCAGGAAATTGCCAGGGATTATCAAATCTAGTAATGCACCCGCCTTGTCTCATAAATCTTGATTATACCCATAAGCTAACATACGTCGCCAATCCGACGGCTCCCCTACAACTAATCAGAGAAAATCAAACAGTTGTAGTTGAAGATTTAGCAGTAAAAAATATGGTCAAGAATCATAACCCACCCCCATCCCCTCCCGGGAGGTGAGCAAGAGGGGTGGGTAGTGATGCTAACTGGGGAGAACTTGTAAGACAGTTAGAATACAAAGCTGATTGGTATGGATGGCAATTAATCAAGATTGACCGATACTTTCCTAGCTCTAAGCGTTGTTCTAATTGTGGTCATGTAGTGGAAAAACTACCTCTAAGTATCAGAGAGTGGAATTGTCCAGAGGGCGTTGCACAGCGACGAATGATTTGAGATTTTTGATTGAATTGGATTGTGGATTAATCAATTGCTAGAATAATTAATATTAGGTTTTTTTTGTCAAAGTCTAAACTAATTTTTGGCAATATCATTCCATAATGTGCAATCCCGTCCAGAGTGTGGTAGTCACCATGACAGGGACATAAACGCTTCGATAAATATTTTGGCTGCTGGACTAGCAGTGTCAGTCTGTGGAGCGCGCTTTTAGACCAGAGGGGAGTAAATCCCGGAAAGCTGGTGCTATGTTAGCGCAGCTCCTCTGTCAAGAGGCAACAGAAAGCCCCTACCAGCGATGTGAGGGAATCCCGCACTGTCTCGTAGAGCAGCGTCCGGAGGATGTCAATTCGTAGCTTATTATATCTAAAAAATTGATTTTTTTTGACTTTATTCAACCAAGAAAAGCTATTTTTTTGAAAATAACTTTCAGAAAGCACAAAAAAAGCAGCTAGTTAAGCTGCATATCTCATAATAACCGTTGTTTTTCTGTGAGGAAACTTTAATAAATTAATTAATTTACGATAGAAAATCGGCCTTGGTGAATCAAGGTATGAAACCTAAATTTAGCCAAATATAAAATGCTTTTCAGTTAATAGTTAGGCAATTGTCATTAAAGCACAATCATAGCCAAAATCACCAACGCCAGAAAATCATTTACCTCTATACTTTTATAATATGTAAAAATAAATTAAATGTGTGTGATTTATCCCATCAGTCAATAGTTACTTTTATCAATAAATTAGACAGGACTTACGCAAGGACACTATATATAGCGTATATCAAATAGAGCGATTGCTGACGCAAAGCTCCGCTAACGCTTAAAAAATTGTAGCGATTGCTGACGCAAAGCTCCGCTAACGCCTCAAGATTTTTGCCATTCATTCAAGAGTAACAAAAATACCTACAAAATAAAAATAGCTCTGAACTTTATTGTAGGCTTTTCCAGCTCTTGTCTCAGATAATCTGAGAGTAATTCATGCTTGACTTGGTAAATAGTTTTTCCTATTTTTACTGCTAATCTTTTCAAAAAATTCCAGACTAATATAGCACAGGTTATATGATTTTTCTGAATTTTTCTGAGACGACATTGACAGAATTCGCTTGCCTTTAATTGTTTAATTCTGGCGTGAAATTATTCAATTTTCCATCTGGTTTGAGATTCAAACTCTACTGCATCTACTGAAGCTTGACATAAGTCATTAGTTGCAATATATTCTGTCCTATTGGTAGAAATAGTTGCCCAGAATACCTTGACTGTCTTGAGTGCGTCTTACATTCTGAGGAGACCTCAGAATTACGCACTCGCTTTTTTATAGCAGAAGAAAGAAGGAAGAAGGAAGAAGGAAGAAGGAAAAGTATTACCTTGTCTGAGTTTTAAGTTTTTGATCTGTCCTAACCTTTGCTTCGACTGTTATATCTCTTGGGAAACCTTTTATCTTAATTATTTTACCTGATATTTTTTCTGACTCATTCCAACTTAATTCTCCAATATTTTTATATTTTTCTATACCACCAGTATCATCTACGCTCGCGATTTATTTTTAAGGGACAGTAATAAATTTTTTCCATGTTATCTATCAATCCCATTAACCTTTATGTTGCATACAAACTATCCATTAACACAGTCTTAAATGGTAATTTTTTCTTATTTACCACACATAAAATCATTTCCTCTACATGATCTAACTCATGTTTTTTTTATCAGTATCTGGGTCATAAAGCGCGATAATCTATGAGCCAAAATTGTTCGATTTTTGGATTAAAATATATACAATTTACTATTCCTATACCACCTTGGCGTAGCCTTGCGTCAGCAAACTACTTGATGCTCATTACCACGCTCACTGTCGCCGCACCAATTCAATTTTATTACTATGCTTCTTTTTAATAACTGTATCATCAAATATTAAATAACATAAGTGTATTAGTTACAATTTCTTTTTGAAAATTTCTCCACAAATCCTGGTTATCAAAGTTTTCAATTTTTAAAGAACGATTTATCTTGTCATGGCTAACATTTTCTAGGTGATTTGCTAAAGAGTGTGATAATATAATTTGTATGAGAATTGAGTAGATACTGACAATAATCAATATAGTTAAAATTCATCTTTTTAGCTTAAATTAACAATAATATTATTCTACAATAATCAGGGTATGTTAGAAAAGTTTATTTACAATTAGCTATATATTATAGAGCTAAAATCAATTATACGAGCGTATCTTTGTATTAGTTATGATAATTTTTTTTGTTCAGGCGATCGCTTAAAAAATTATAGCGTTAGCGGAGCTTTGCGTCAGCAATCGCTCTATTTGACATACGCTATATATAGTTTCTTTGCGTAAGTCCTGTTAGAGTGATAATGTATTGATGAAAATGTGGTTTTCAATAGGAAAACTCAGTGATGCAGGTAACAAGTAAATCTTGATGCCTGCATTTTCACTGTTTTTTCAGCATAATTTTCTTATAGGGGTTTTCATATTGCACTAACTAACCCTGAAAACGAAACAACGACAGAAAAATCAAAATGATACATGATGTGCTAATTGTTATTGTCCATGATGGATATTGCGCTTCTTGCATCTTCTATTTGATCGATGTGAGCTTTGAGTAAAGATAAATCTGTCGCTACAAATCTCTTGTTAGTAGTCAGATCGTAAGCTTCCCACTCTTGAGAAAAATCTACATCTTGCCAAATAAACCAATCTCGGTAGATTTCACCTTCGTCAATATCACCACACAGAGCTAACCAATCATCTCCATCAAAATTGTCTACTGCTGATGCTACTAAATCAAGCCACGCAATAGTAGTACAAGTATCTGTATCGATATTAGTAGCAGAGGAGACGGACTGGGAGAGGCAGATATTAGATGTCATTGCTAAATTCCTTGATTAACTCTATGCTTTAACTGTAGGAACTTTTAGCACTAAAAAGTGATAGATATATGCCACTATCTGAATCAAACCATCTCAGATATCAGATTAATCTACCTTGTTACTACGAAAATGGTAAAGCAGAATCATCCGACAAGTAGACACTTCACAAATTGGCACTATGAAATTCATTTCAAAGGAAACAGGATGTTAAGGCAGTTAGGCAAGTCACAAAAAAAATTTTTAACTGCCTAAAATACTCCACAGTCTCTAAAACTTTGGAGATATCTTAATAATTAAGAACAATATATGGTTGAGGCGTTCAACAATGCTTAATATTAATAAGATAAAAACAAATATAGTAGCTATCGCTGCAGTAGCTCTAACTATTTGCAGCACTCCCCTAGCACTTGCCGAAAATTATACCAGAGAATTTGACGAACAAAAATATCTACGCCAAAACCCTGATGTTGCACAGCTAGTACGTCAAGGAAAATATCAATCTGGTTATGAACATTATGTCAGATATGGGCAATATGAAAATCGCCCCCCAGCTTTCAAAATATTTGATGAGCAAGAATATTTGCGACATAACCCTGATGTTAGAGATGCGATACGTCGTGGAGAATTTCAGTCTGCTTACGATCACTACCTCAAACATGGTCAATATGAAAACCGTAAAGGTGCTTCTAAACCATCACAACCTGAATTTTATGATGATTATAATCAACCTCCTTTTGCTGACAATAATTCGAGTTGCCAAAATATGAATCGTAATTTATATCAAGAGGCATTTTTCCGCACTGAAAGTCGAGTAATTCATATTTGTAGATATGAAAATAGTAACAAATTAGTTTGGTTTGAGCGGAAAAATCGAAGCAATTCTGGTTGGAAAAGTTTTCCAGTAGAAGTTGCCTATAATGGTTTTGTTAATCCTGGTATAGGGTATTTTATTAATAACAATGAATTTATTCATAAACGAGGAAACCGAATGCTTTATAGAGAAAAAGTTCTAACTCAGTGGAGACATAATTGTACCAAAACATCTCCTTATTCATCATCGAATCCTTTTTAAAAGTCTAACTAAAAAGTAATATCATTTCTTATAAACAATGCTATACTTATGCAAGACTTCAATGATTAAGTAACTATTAGGGTTCAATAACTTCAAAATTGATTATTAGCCAGTTATTGTATATTATTTTTATGGGTAGTGGTGCATTGTAATTTTTTCGGTAACGGTATAGCAAGCATTTCAGCCACCATTCACCATTACTATACAGGACTACCTTTTTATGTTTACTAGGATATAGACTTTATATACAACGTCCCTATCCAATCCTCTATACCGCTCAATAAAACATAGAAAAGTTTTTTATTTTTGTATAATTTATCCCCATCTATATCCTTTTTTATAGAGTAGAGACAGGCAATATTCAACAATTAATAATTAATAATTAATAATTACCTCTCCTTGAAAAGAATAGGATTGACTCAAATAAAATTTTTTGCTTGTTTCTCTTTTAAGGGAGAGGCTTTAAACCTTAATTATTCGGCAAAAAACATAGTATCGCTGTACCCATTTTATATAGAATCCGGTTATATGATATATCTTTAATAATTCTATAATTACTTCCATATCCAATCTCCTCTACTCCCCTACTCCCCTACATAATAAGTATTCAACCATTTGATATTATGCTTTAGTCAGAACTTTTTCAGGAAGCTTTACCTCATTTTGCAGAAGCTTTCCTTGTTCAAAGTCAGTAATATTAGATAAGGTTGTACTAGCAATATCATTCAGTGCTTCTTTAGTGAAAAATGCCTGATGAGAAGTAATCAAAACATTCTGGAAAGATTGTAATAACTGGAAAGTATCATCCTGAATAACTGTATCAGATAAATCTTTAAAGAAAATATGTTCTTCTTGTTCATAAACATCAATTCCCAAATAACCAACTATTCCAGATTTTATGCCTTCAATTGCTGCTTTTGTATCAATTAGTTGACCGCTACTGGTATTAATTAACATCACTCCTGGTTTCATTTGCGCGATAGTTTTGGCATTAATCAGATGATGTTTTTCTGGCATTAAGGGACAATGTGAAGAAGAAACAGGAGTAGAAGGAGAAAATTTTTTGGTCGCGCAAAGGTCACGGAGTTCTATCGAGTTCTTATCCGGAATGATATCATACCTCAAATCACCAACGCCAAAAAATTATAACCCTGTAGGGACGTTGCATGAAACGTCCCTACATTGTCATCTACTTAGGAGAAAAAGGGGCGGATTGACTTCTCACTTCTGACTTCAGCTAGTAAGGCCATTTCCAATTAACAACATCAGGTCGGTCAGCACCATACTCATACGCATAGTTTTGACAAGAAATTTGCTCATTGCGGAAATGTTCTTTTGCATGAGCACCTGCAACTTTTAGTCTATCTACTCGGTCAATTACATCCATCGCAATACTGAAGCGGTCAATATTGTTCCGAATAGCTAATTCTAAAGGTGTATTAATATTACCCTTTTCCTTATAACCTCGGACATGGAGATTCTTGTGATTAGTGCGACGGTAAGTATAACGATGAATCAACCAAGGATAACCGTGGAAGTTAAAGATAATTGGTTTATTCAGAGTAAACAAAGTATCAAAGTCGCGATCGCTCAATCCATGAGGATGCTCTGTGTCTGGTTGTAACTTAAACAGATCGACTACATTAATAAAGCGAATTTTCAAGTCAGGGAAAGCCTCCCGTAAAAGAACAATAGCAGCCAAAGCTTCCTTAGTCGGAATATCACCAGCAGTTGCCAACACAACATCAGGCTCTATTCCCTGGTCATTACTTGCCCAATCCCAAATGCCTATACCCTTGGTACAATGCTTAATAGCAGCATCCATATCCATGTACTGTAAGTGCTTCTGTTTGTCAGAAACAATCACATTTACATAGTTTTTGCTCCGCAAACAGTGGTCAGCAACTGATAACAAACAGTTAACATCAGGTGGTAGATAAATCCGAGTCACCTCTGGAGTCTTGTTAGAAACTACATCTAGGAAACCAGGATCTTGGTGAGTAAAACCGTTGTGGTCTTGTCGCCAAACTGTAGAAGTAATCAACAAATTGAGAGAAGGAATTTTTTCACGCCAACTGAGTTCATTGCACTTTTCAATCCACTTTGTGTGCTGACCCACCATCGAATCAATTACATGAGCAAATGCCTCATAAGTGGAGAAAAAGCCGTGTCTTCCCGTCAATATGTATCCTTCCATCCAACCTTCGAGAGTATGTTCGCTTAACATTTCCATCACGCGACCATCTCGTGCAAGCTCTCCACCATCCAAGTCTTCCGGTAGAAACTCTGCCATCCAAGTTTTCTTACTAACTTCATAAATGGCATTCAGCTTATTAGAAGTATTTTCATCAGGTCCGAATACCCGGAAATTATTCATGTTTTTAGCCATGACATCCCGGAGAAATACACCCAAAGGACGAGTATTTTCTGCTTCTATTGTTCCAGGTTTATCTATCTGTATACCGTATTCCTGGAAATTAGGCATATTCAATTGTTTGCAGAGAAGACCACCATTGGCATGAGGGTTAGCGCTCATCCGACGAGCACCATAAGGAGCTATTTCTCTTAATTCCGGTTTAAACTTGCCATTTTCATCAAAAAGTTCTTCTGGTTTGTAGCTGCGCAGCCACTCTTCTAAAATTTTTAGATGTTCTGGATTTTTAGCAACATCAGTCATTGGTACTTGGTGTGCCCGCCAGAAACCTTCAACTCTGTGTCCATCAATTTCTGAAGGAGCTGACCATCCTTTAGGTGTCCGGAATATAATCATCGGCCACCGTGGCAGATCGGCATTGCCAGAACTCCTAGCTTCTTGCTGAATAGCTTTAATTTCTTGAACACAATGGTCTAAGGTAGCTGCCATTGCTTGGTGCATACTATCTGGGTCAGACCCTTCAACAAAATAGGGCTGATAGCCATACCCCAAAAATAGATTTTTTAAATCCTCATGGCTGATTCTAGCTAAAATTGTAGGATTGTTAATCTTATAACCATTTAGATGCAGAATTGGTAAGATAGCACCATCTGTAATGGGATTAATAAATTTATTGGAATGCCAAGATGTAGCCAGAGGTCCTGTTTCTGACTCACCATCTCCCACAACTGGCACAGAAATTAAATCTGGATTATCCAGAATTGAACCTGTTGCATGAGAAAGTACATAACCAAGTTCACCACCCTCATGGATTGAACCAGGAGTTTCTGGTGTACAGTGACTACCAATACCACCGGGGAAAGAGAATTCTTTGAAGAATTTTTCTAGACCTTGTATATTTTGACCCTTGTCAGGATAGACTTCTGAGTAAGTGTCCTCCAAATAAGTTGGAGCTAATACTCCTGGTGCGCCATGTCCAGGGCCAGACATATAAATCATATTGAGGTCAAATTTTTTGATAATCCGGTTGAGATGTATCCATATAAATGCTTGACCAGAACTTGACCCCCAGTGTCCCAAAATTCGACTTTTAATGTGTTCAGGGCTTAGAGGTTCCTGTAGGAGAGGATTCTTTTTAAGATAAATCATCCCTACCATTAAATAGCAAGAAGCGCGCCAAAAAGCTTGCATTTTGTAGAGTTCATCAGAACTCAGGGGCGTTCCTTCCACTGTTGAACGCGCCTGGCCAAAAGCACTGATCGAAGCTATTTTTTCTGGTGTTGATACCATTATTTTCAGATTCCTTATACAAAATTCTACATCTTTTGTCTTTTAGTAAGCAGAATAAATGTCCATTGCTAGGATTAAGTTGAGTTGAGCAATTTCAAACATTCATTCTTGTTTCTGCTAATAGTGGAGATGACATGACTATATTAATATGCCCATCTAGCTACGAATAACTATAACTAACTTCTACAATAAAACTGTCATAAAAGATAGTTAAGATTTAATTAAGTTTAGTATTTATAATTATTATCTTTATTCGAGGGAAAGAATAATAGATATATACCAATATACATATATACCAATTATGTTATAGGTGATAGAATGCCCTATTCAATCAAGGTTGTTCATTATAATTTTTTTATTATGTTTAATGAATTCAGCTTATTTGATAAATTTTAACTACTATTATTTTGATTTTCTCATACTTAGTTTAAACCGATAATTTATCTTGATTTTTAGCTACTTTGATAGCTTGAACTAACCTAATGTTTTTTGTGCAATTGTGTCATAGAAAGTTCTATATTATCAGTAAGTATCTTAGCAGCTTGCTTTTTAGAATAACCAAGATAATCTTTGACTTCTAAAGGAGAACCTATATTAATCTTAACGCCACACCGCCAGGGTGGAGGAGCTGGACGATCATATAAAATGCTAACAGGAATAATTTTTAGATTAAGTTCCTTTTTGCTAGATATTGCCTGTAGTGCTATGCGAGAAACTCCTGATTGAATAGGATAAATTTTGTTATTTTCGGGATATATTCTTCCTTCAGGAAATAGTACCAACATTTCCTGATTTTTTAGGAGTTGAACACTATGGCGAATACTAGAAATTCCAGGATTATCGCGATCAACAGGAAACCCACCCAAGCGACGAATAAACCAACCTTGAAAACCTCGTGTTTGTTCTTCGGAGACCATATATCGAAGTTTACGGTTAGTCACAAACAAACCTGCTGCATAAGCAATAATTAGAGGGTCCCAGCGAGAACGGTGAGTAGGTGCAAGAATAATTGCATCTGTTTTTGGTATATTTTTTTGACCCCTGATTTCTATTTTGAAATAAAATGGCACTAATATACAGCATGACAAAAAGTAAGTTAGTGGAGTTAACCAAACTGAGAACTCAGAGGTAACTTCCGCATATGCTTGATCATTCTTAGGTTTATTGTTTTTAGTCATTGGTGGTGTAAAGGTAAGAAGAAGTTTACCGAAAAATTGGGTTTAAAGCTTCGCCCATAAGCGGGCGACTTTTTATTTGCAAGTGAATTGAATATATGCTACACTATTATTAGTTGCCGGGGGGCACTCGGAAACTCGTGCGCGGACGTGGAGGCAAGCATAAGACTACTGTCAAAGTAGCAGCAGTCTAAGAAGCGTCAACCCGCCGAAGAGCTAGGCTCAGTAGGAATCTCCGTGCCTTTAGGCCGCAGAGGATGTCAAAGGAGGAATATTTATATAGTCGTACAGTATTTTAACAGACTCGATCAATTTTTTAGAGCTGATTTATAAAGTAAATATTAAGAGAATGAATACTTTACAGTGCAAGGGTTTAGCCACATCTAGACCCTATGAGCATAATTTCCAGCAAGTCTAGTCTAGAAAGAGGTTTCAGCTTAGTTTACAAATCAGCTCTAAGACTATTGTTATATCATGTCCGGATAATTAGTGATAGAACTCCGTTCCGCGCTCCGCGTTAACGTTTACGGTAGCATGACCTTAGGAAAGTTGTGCGCCTGCAAACAAAAAACTTTCTCCTTTTCCTCCTCTTTATTCTTTCTTTCTTATTCTAGCGTTGGTGATTTGAGGTATGATATCATGTCCGGATAAGAGCGCGATAGAACTCCGTGACCTTTACGCCACCAAAAAACTTTCTCCTTTTCCTCCTCTTTATTCTTCTTTCTTCCCTCCTGACTCCTGACTCCTAAAGAATTAAGATGAATATCATACACAGGACTTACGCAACAGCACTAATTATAGTGATTGTATTGAGAATAATGACGAAGTTATACGCTATATATAGCGGTACTGCGTAAGTCCTGATACACTAATTTACCAACGCCGTTGTTCTTTCTTCCCTCCTGATATCAAATCCATTTAATTCGGCACGTAAAAAATGTTCAACCATCTCCCCATCTCCCCATCTCCCCATCTCCCCATCTCCCCATCTCCCCATCTCCCCATCTCCCCATCTCCCCATCTAATTACACCGATGCTACCGGATTTGATATGACTCCTGACTCCTTCATAGTTATTTATAAGTATTCAACCGGACATGATATTACTTGTGTTGCTTTTCATTCAAATTGTCAAACGCCAAAAGACGTAGTGCTATAATTAAAAATCCGAATCCTACTCAGAAATCTCACAGCTGAAAATTTAAAATTAAAATTATAGACTTGCTTAACTATCAGATTCATAAGAAATATGTTCTGATTGATAAGCAGGGGGTTCAACATGAATCATGATTCTGGCAGGATGAAACCTTTCTTGTAGAAGCGCTTCTACCTTTTCAGTAATTTGATGAGCAGTTTCTATATCATTAGAATTAACAATGAGGTGCATTTCAATAAATACCTGACGACCGATAATTCCACGAGAAGCAATGTCGTGACAATTAACTACTCCTGGAACTTCCATCGCGATCGCATGAATAGCTTCTGGTGCAACTGCCATATAATCAACTAACCAAGGCAAATTTTCTTTCAAAACTTCCCAAGCACTCCGAAATACTAAAAGAGCGACGGGAAAAGCTAAAACCACATCTAACCAATGGAAAATAGGTAGATTCCAAATATTTCCTTGCCAAATACCAATTAATCCAGCTATAACAATTACTGTCACCCAGATATCGCTCATTGTATGGTGGGAGTCAGCAATTAAAATACTACTACCGATTTTATGTCCTACCCGACGTTCATAAAATGCCACAAAAATATTAATCCCAAGCACAATTAATAATATCCATAGTGCGGGTGGGGAAATATTTACCTCTTGACTACCGCCCACTATTTGTTGTATTGCTCCACTCAGAATTTCAAAACAAGCAATACCAAGGAAAGCAGCAATACCTAGAGCGCCAATAGCATCAAATTTTTGATGTCCGTATGGATATTGACGGTCTGGTTTAGGGGAAGCAAGATGATTTGTGACTAACCCTAAAATGTTATTAGCGCTGTCAGTGACACTGTGCAAAGCATCAGCAAATAGACTCAGAGAACCTGTCCAAAATGCTATTCCAGCTTTGATTAACATCACTAATAAATTTAGTAGTAAAGTTATGATTAAAACTTTGCGGACTTGTTTGCGATGATCGGTAGACATGGTTTAACAATTAATAATTAATAATTAATAATTAATAATTACCTCTTCTTTTCAACGAGAGGATTGATTAAAAGGAAAATTTTTCTTTTTATCCCCTTTTAAGGGGAGTAGCTTGCGGCAGAGGCAAGGGGAGGCTTGAGACCTTATTTTTTGGTCATGGAGAAAGAAAGGATTTGAATAGCATGAATTTTTAAATTCCTATTCATACATTTGTTGGGAATTGCTATACAGAGTAAACTATTTTTTCAGTAGGAAAAACTAAATGAAATATTTCTATGGGTTGTTGTGTTTATGTGGCTTTGTCTTGCCATATGCTCAATTTATTCCTTGGATTTTAGAACAGGGTATCAATCTTAATCTTCTACTTTCAGAAGCAATATCATCTCGTATTAGTGCTTTTGCTTGGTTAGATGTTTTAATTTCTGCTATTGTTTTGTTGGGCTTTATTTTTTACGAAGGTAATCAGAGAAAAATTAAATATTTGATTTTCCCTATCTTAGGAACTTTAACTATTGGTGTTTCTTTTGGTTTACCTCTTTTCCTATTTCTCAGAGAAATTGATAAAAAATCTCTGCAAACAGAGTCGGAAAATTAGATAATTTGTAAGCATTTCCTACGGAATGCTTACAACAAATTTACAAATCTATCCTACCTATAATAAACATCTCCAAAAATCAAAGGTAGTCCTGTATAGTAATGGTGAATGGTGGCTGAAATGCTTGCTATACCGTTACCGAAAAAATTACAATGCACCACTACCAAATCAAAAATAAAATCAATTCTTATCCAGAAATTATCAATTATTTTTCCCTGTTCCCTGTTCCCTGTTCCCTATTTTTTGGAGATGTCTAATGGTTTTTCAACAACTCACCCTGGATATTAGTTATAGTCAGTCTCATGCTAATTAAGGCTTTGGACTATGCCACGCTCGAAACTAGGGACTTGAAAATCCTACCATAAAAGGATGACAAAATTGGTGGGAACGCTTACAGTAGTTTCTCTTGTTTTAGCTCTATATATAAGATAATCGTGAAGTGGATTTTAGAAATATGCTCGTATATGGACTATTAATTTTAGTAATTATCATATTTCTCATCCGTTCCTCTGGTTTAAATATGATTCAAGAACCGAAAACTTGGACTTCATCAGAGCGAACAAGGTCAATTTTCCTCTTTCTGTGGAAGTTTCTTAGCTACATGGGCCTGTCTGCACTTTTTATCTCTCTAGGACTTATGATGGGCGTTATAGGTTATCATTGGGCAGCGGGTTTGAGTTGGATAGATTCTCTAGTAGAAGCTTCAATGATTCTTAGTGGTATGGGACCAATTAGTCCCCTATCAACTACTAGCGCGAAAGTATTTGCTTCTCTCTATGCACTCTTTAGTGGTTTAGTTTTTGTCATAGCTATGGGAATTCTTTTGTCTCCTTTGGTCTATAGTTTGTTAAGTCAATTTCGTGTTCATCTCAACAATGAAAATTACCAACAAGATGAACATTTAGCAAAATGATCGAGATTTCAACAATTAATAATGAATAATGAATAATGAATAATTAAAAATTATCTATCCTTGAAAAGAAGAGGATTGACTGAAAGGAACATTTTTATTTATTATCCCCTTAAAAGGGGAGGCTTTAAACCACAATTTTTCGGTAAAACTTAAAAATAAATGATTAGATTCGTTACAGTTAAAGATGAATTTATCATATCTATATTCTGATTTTTAATGGTTCCAAAATGGGATTTATACTGAGATTAATCTAGCTTTCACAAAAGCTTTTTTCAAAGTTATAACTAATCTTTAAGCTTGATGTTTATAAAGTGCTTTAGGTAATATTCCTGGCAAATTATTCATTAATTCTCTAGCTTGATTAATGCTACATCCAGAAATACCAACAATTTCATTTGCTCCTTGAAATATGGCATATTCTGATGGAGCAGATTCAATCATAATTTGCCAAGTACTATCTGTTGATGGTGGGACTAAAGTATTAGTTGTTGAATTTGTATTGTGGGATTGATGATTAAGAGTCTGCGAAGACATTGGGTATCTAATACAAAGGGTCATTTCAGTTATCAGTTATCAGTTATCAGTTATCAGTTATCAGTTTTTAGCTTTGAAAAAAAGAACGTGATTAATAATAACAGGAATTAAAATATTTTTAGCAAGATATTTTTTGAGATAAAAGAGGGAAATTATCAAGTAATATCGAATCCGGTTAAACAGTTATAGAATGGTTAAGTCTCTAGGAATCAGGAGTCAGGAGTCAGGAGAAGAAAGATAAGACAAGATGAGCATAGTTATGGCAATTGGAGAATTTTTTTTATGTTCAATTAAACGGATTTGATATAATAAATAATATTTAAGCTATTTATTCTGACTAGGTGACTCCTAGAAAAATTATAGCTATTTATAGCAAATATTTATGAATCTATGCCCAGTAATAATATTTTTGCTAAAAACCCTAAATATTTTGAGAGTTAAAAATGAAAAATTAAGCTTTTCAAACATTTTTAACCTCAACAAATAAGCCTGTTCAAAATAGTGGAATATATTCATTAAGCTGTTCTAAATTATTCATATAGTAGGCAAAGCAAAAGTGGGAAAAATATTTCCCCTTCTAAAATTCATCATCACTCTATGCTTTAACTGCTCTGGCAGTTGCTATTAAGTTAAGTGATATTATCCACTGCACAGAGATTAATGAATAATTTGTAGATATTAATTATTTTGGCGTTGGTGATTTGAGGTATGATATCATGTCCAGATAATTACCGATAGAATTCAGTTCCGCGCTCCGCTACCAAAAAACTTTCTGCTTCTATCACTTTTTCTTCTAATTATTTATTCCCTACTAACTCCTGACTCCTGACTCCTAAGTAATTAAGATTAATATCATACAATAATTCAGCAACGCCATTATTTTTTCTTGGTTGACCAACGCCATCTTAAAAAAGCAATAACTTCTTCTGGTAACAAAATTAGATGAGGTTCATCCGAGATGAATAGCAACCAGTCTTCTTTTTGCTGGAGTAGTTTCCATATAGGTGTTCTGGGATGGGATACTATCTGCCAAGAACCGAATAAATCATGATTACAAAAAAATCCAAATTTTTGAGCATGATTGATGATTAAATCTGTCATTATATACAGCTCTTAAAACTTATTTTTCCTAGTTAGTATATATCAAATCTGCTTTAATACTTAGATAAACAATTTTTAGAGACTATAAAGTATAGAAGAATTTTATACCATTTTTCTTCCTATTATCTATCAGCAATAAAGCAAATTTATTTCTCAAATATTATAGCTTTAATTTAAACTTAGTCAAGTATTTAATTTTTTTTAATGATTAACTCCATCTTTCGCTAGATTTAAGGACAGCAACTAACTTAGTAACTGCACCGATAAAATTTGTATATATAATTACCGAAAAATTGTGGGTATGCGCCTCCCCTTTTAAGGGGATAATAAGCGGTCGTTAGCGGAGCATTCCGTAGGATGGGATGGCGAGGTCAAAGGAGCCATATCCAATCGACTCCTGTGAAGAAAAATTTTTCATGAATTTGTCAATCCTCTCCTTGAAAAGAAGAGGTAATTATTCATTATTCATTATTCATTATTCATTATTGAATACTGGTAAAGAACAGAAATAATATCAAATCCGGATGATTAGTTATTGTATAGCTGAGGAGTCAGGAGTCAGGAGAAAGAAAGGATTTGAATAGCATGAATTTTTAAATTCGTATTCAATACACATCTCCTCCAAAGGGTGCATCTCAAAATTGAGATGCACCCTTTTATTTGACCTATTTGTGGTTTAGCTAAAGCAGATTTGGTATCAGCCATCAGCTTGCCTCCTATGGTCAGAACTAGGTTATGAGCTATCAGCTTCATTAGCTTGAATTGTATGGGTTAAAAACTCAAAACAAGTTTTTATTGTGCTTCAATTTATGGGTGAAAAATGTAGTATAAGTTAAACGAATTTTTACTTCATTCATTCAAAAGTTAAATGCGAGCGCATTCCGCAGGAAAAGCTTGCCTTTATTTAGACTATATTCTCCAATCCTTTGTCATCCAAAAACTTGAGAAAAGCTTAAGCATTCTATATTTTAATAGGCAAAAATCATGCACTAAATTACAATGTATCGAAGCTCTAATCGGCCAAATTAAAATTTCAAACAGTAATCAATTAATTGCTGATGAATCAATTCAATAATCTCAAGTCATTACAATCAGTTTCGCGACGAACAATACTCAAATTATTGACTGTTGCTTCTGCCACTGGTCTACTGGGTTATACTAGATTTTCCAAACCACAACCAACAGTTTTTGTACAAGATAATCTGGATTTACCACGATATTTAAACAAATCTAAAAGCGTGGTAGTAGTTGGTGGTGGATTAGCAGGATTAGCTTGTGCTTATGAACTTAGTCAGCGAGGTTTTAGGGTTATTTTATTAGAAAAATCCCCACAACTAGGAGGAAAAATTGCTAGTTGGTCTGTTGATTTTGGGGAAGAAAAATTCATGATGGAACATGGCTTTCACGGTTTTTTTCCTCAATATTACAATCTAAAAAGTTTAGTATCAGAGCTGAATATTAGGGATAATTTTAAGTCTTTAGAGTTTTATTCCATGGTGTTTAGGAAAGGGAAATATGACCCAGAAGTATTTCATCCTAGCAGTTCTGCTTTTCCATGGAATATTGTAGATTTAGCAATTTCTTCTCCTAATAGATTGAGATGGGGAATTAATTTGGCAAAGCCTAAACATTGGGAAGTTTTTCGAGCGATAGGTGGTTTTCAAGTAGAGAATACTTACCAAAAACTTGACAATTTATCTGTAGCTGAATGGGTGGAAAAAGATTTTCCTCAAGGATTGTATGATTTATATTTTTTACCTTTTGCAAAATCAAGTCTTAATGCTCCAGATAAATTGAGCGTTGCAGAGTTAATGCAGTTTTTTCACTTCTATTTTTTTGGTAATCCAGAAGGTTTAGCTTTTCATGGTACGAAGCAAGATATGGGTACAAGTTTAGTACAACCTATTGCTCAAGAAATTAAAAGTCGGGGAGGCAAAATTTTTACGGATATTGGTATTAGTAAAATTAATTGGAAACAAGGTAAAGTTGATTCTATTAGTTATCAGTTAGGAGAGGCTAAAAGTCTAATTCCTTTCTGGGTAGAACGTAATTTAGAAATTAATAAACAGGATGTTGATTATTTTGGATCGAGCGATCGCCTTTTTGCTATTAAACCTGGTTCAGATGAGGCTATTTCTCTGACTTGTACTCATCAAGGTTGTACTGTAAAGTTAGCTGAAGATGACAAATTTTATTGCCCTTGTCATGGAGCAGTTTATGATAGTAAAGGAAAAGTATTAGTAGGTCCAGCAAAACGAAATTTATCGCGCTACAAAATTACTCAAAGTCAAGAAAATCAGGTGCAGTTAGTTGGTATAACAGAAAATAAATCAGAGATTGTTCCTACAGAAATTCAGGCAGATTATTATGTATTTGCTACGGATGTTCCAGGAGTTAAAAACTTATTTAATGTGATGGAGGGAGATGTCAATCAAAAAGTAAAAGACCGGGTAAAAAAACTGAAGATAGCCGATCCATTTGCTGTTTGTCGTTTTTGGTTTGACCGAGACTTTGAGTGGAAAAATAGTAATTTTACTTCTCTATCTGGCTATCAATTAACTGATAGTATTACTCTCTATCATCGTATTCAAGAACAATTCATTAAATGGCATGAAAAAACAGGCGGTAGTGTAGTAGAGTTACACGCTTATTGTTACAAAGAAAAAGAATTTCCTACTCAGGAAAATTTACTGACAACTTTTGAACAGGAATTGTATGAAATTGTGCCTGAATTAAAGGATGCTAATATGCTGCATCGGGAATTAGTAAATCAGAAAAATTTTTCCGGTTATCCTCCAGGTAGTTATCAAGAACGTCCAGAAACTAATAGTGGTGTTGATAATTTGATATTTGCTGGAGATTGGGTAAAGATGCCATTTCCTTGTGGTTTAATGGAAAGAGCTGTTAGTAGTGGGTTATTGGCAGCAAATGAAATTTTTGAGCGAGAGGGTTTACAAAAGAGAAAATTACTATCAGTAAATCCAGAAGGTATTCTTAAAATTTGATTTTAGGGAGTAGGGAGTATTCATTAATTTATAATTGATAATGGATAATTGATAATTACCTCTAGTTAAAACTGAGATAATTGAACCAAATGCGGAAATCTTATTTTGCCCCCCTAGCCCCCCAATTTTGGGGGGAATAAAACTCTAAAAGTCCCCCAATTTTGGGGGATTTAGGGGGCTTGTGACCAGAACCAAACAATCGCGCATTCATACTTCAATTCAGCAACGCCTCTTTTTTATCCTTCACTGGAGTTGCTTTTAACCTCTAGGGATTAATTATCAATTATCAATTGGTAAATGACACTCATTTATTAAGGTTTAATCATATTATGCTTGACTAATAAAAAGATTAAGAGGGCAAGATTATGTACACAAAAAAATGGGTGCTTGAAACCACCAGATATTTTTGCGATCTAGGTTTTTTTGAAGGTTACTCCAATCTTCCAGACGAAGAGCTATTTGAAATAATGACCTTCCTCGAAAGGCAACTCTACTCTTATAGAAACAACGACGGTCTGCCTGGTTTGGATTACTACTCAAATTTAACACCTGAGCAATTAATAGAAATTAGTTGTCAAACCCCTATAGTTCCAATAATGCAAAGATATGGATTCGATGAAGCGGAGGATTGGCAGATAATTGAACTTGATGGCAAACGAGTTATTTGTGCTGATGCAGAATTTCTTTATTTTGAAAAGTGGCCGCCATATAAATTTGAGGACTTTGTTAAATTGCTGGAGAAACTATCAAAAATTTCTCGTGGAAAGTTTATAACCAGTGAAATAGTTGAATCAGGCGAACAACAAATCTCATTTAAGTTAAATAAGATACATTGTCGTCTTATTCCAAATGGTGCACCAGACGATCCGCTCATTTTGGCTTGCGATGTCAACCCAGCACTTCTAGAAACAGGATATCAGTTTGAACAATTGCGAATTCATCACCATATTTTGCTGATGCTGTTATCTGAGGATGAGAAACAGAAGCTCATGCAAGATAGGGGATGGGAGTTTTCACCAGACTACTCGATGTTCGATCCTAATTGGTGGGGGGCTGCTATTATGCCTCCATGGCTTCCTTCAACTTTAGAGGAAAGGAAAAATCGACAATTACATTCTATAGAGTTACGCCCTATTGAGTAAGCGTTACCGATCAGTGGCCAAGGAAAGTAGGCAAACAAACCGTAATTAAAGATTCAGAGGGCAAGATTATGTACACAGTAGAATGGCTACTTGAAACTACCAGATATTTTTGCGATCTAGGTTTCTTTGAAAGTTACTCCAATCTTCCAGACGAAGAGCTAATCAAAATAATAATCTTCCTCAAAAGAACCTCCCCAGAAAGGCGAGAATATTACTCAAGTTTAGCACTTGACCACTTAATTAAGTCTAGATGAATTTTATTATGAAGCCCCTATAGCTCCAAGCAAAGAACATAAATTATTGGATAAATTATTCGGTGAAGAGAAGGATTATCAGATCCTTGAACTTGATGCCAAGCGAGTCATTTATACTCCTTTTTATATGGAGAGTTTTTGGGGTGATGATTGGCCGCCATATCAATTTGAGGGTTTTGTTAAATTGCTAGAGGAACTATCAAAAATTTCTCGTGGAAATTTTATACCTAATGAAATAGTTGAATCAGGTAAAGAACAAATCTCATTTAAGTTAAAGTATTGTAATTTTGTTCCAGTACATTGCAGTTTTGTCCCCAATGGCCCACCAGACGATCCGTTCATTTTGGCTAGTGATATCAACCCAATGCTTTTAGGAACAGGATATCAGTTTGAACAATTAGATTGTGGAGAGCTTATTCTACTTATGCTGCTATCTGAAGAAGAGAAACGCAAACTAATACAAGATAGAGGATGGAAGTTTCTATCTGACTACTGGATGTTCGATCCTACAGATATTTCTCCATATATGCAGTTAAAGAGAAACCTACAATTACGTCCTATTGATTAAGCATCAAGGAGCAGTGTGCAAGAAAAGTAAGCAAACAACCATATTGAATGATTCAATTTTACCGAAAAATTGGGGAGGCTTTAAACCAGAATTATTTAATTATTAATTATTAACTATTAATTATTTGGTAATGATTTGCTAGAGAGCTTGCAGTTAGGAAAGTTGCCTCAAAGAAATAGAAATGTTGAGTCAGAGTTTGGGAGTTTATCTTGGCAGGAATTAGTTAAATTTATTAGGGAATTATCTATTAGCGATCGCTTGTTTTTGGTGGATGCAATTAATAAGTCTATTCGATAGGAAGTTAGTAGTGCTAAAACGTAAGCATTCAGCCGTTATATAGAATCAGGATAATTACTATCGCTAAGTCATTGCGACTGGAACGGAGTGGAAGGAAGCAATCTCCTCAAGATAAGAGATTGCTTCCTATCGTCACAATGACGACTATTCAACCGGATTTTATATTAGCTATCAGCGATTACTTTTGGCTTAGATAAAAGCTTTATGAATTGATCCAGAATTATATCTTAACTATAAAGCAGACAAGATTTGATCTCCTAACACTTCCCACACTTTCCTCGATAAACTCGGTTTCTGTGTATCGCTCTATAATCAAGTTATCTTCTAATCAACTTAAAATACCAATGACCACAAACCAACTTCTAGACAAACGATACCAAATTATTAAGAAATTGTATGAGACTCATGTGAGCATCACATTCCAGGGAAAAGACACTAGAAGATTTAATCGTCTATGTTTCATCAAGCAACTCAAGACCTCGAAACCCCAATTACAAGAAGAACTAGAACAAAGATTTCAACAAGAAGCAAAAATTTTTAAAAGATTAGGAAAACACCCACAAATTCCAGATTTATATGGCTATTTTTCGGAAAATAATAAATTTTATTTAGTTCAAGAATGGATTGCAGGACGTAACCTCCAACACCAACTTAAACACAAAGGGAAACTAACAGAAATAGAAGTCAAAGATATACTAAAAAAAATATTGCCAGTCCTGGAATTTTTCAAAGAAAATAAAATAATTCACCGGGATATTAAGCCGAGTAATATTATGCTCAATGGAGAAAAATTATCTATATTAATAGACTTCGGTATGGTCAAAGAAATTGACACCATAGTTAACCCAAACATGACTTATACTGTCCTGGGTATTGGAAATTCAGGCTTTGTTTCTCCCGAACAAAAAAAAGGTAAACCTACCCATGCAAGCGATATATATAGTTTAGGAATAACAGCAATTTATCTTTTAACAGGAAAAATACCCAATAGTAAACTTCCCTGGCGCAAAAATGTACGGAATATTAGCTCAAAATTTGCCGATATTTTAGGTAGAGCGATAGAAAAAAAATTGAGCGATCGCTACGAGACTGCAACAGAAATGTTAACTGCTATAAAAAGCAGCAAAACTTTTTACCAAGGAAATAATCAGTTGTTAAAAATCGGAATAGTTGCCACCATTATCGGAATTATCGGCGCAGGAATAGGCATTTTTTTCAATAAACCTGAAAATTACTATAATGGGGTGAGCGATCGCCATAACCAGGGAAAATATGAAAAGGCGCTCGCTGAGTATAACCAGGCGATTCAACTCAATCCGAAAGATGCTGAAGCTTACAATAACAGGGGCGCTGTTTACTATAAGCAAGGAGAATACGAGAAGGCGCTCGCTGACTTGAACCAAGCTATTCAACTCGATCCCAAATATGCTACTGCTTACAATGGCAGGGGTGCTGTTTACTATAACCAGGGAGAATACGAGAAAGCGCTTGCTGAGTATAACCAAGCTATTCAACTCAATCCCAAATATGCTACTGCTTACAATGGCAGGGGTGCTGTTTACTATAACCAGGGAGAATACGAGAAAGCGCTTGCTGAGTTGAACCAAGCTATTCAACTCAATCCCAAATATGCTAATGCTTACAATGGCAGGGGTTTGATATACGATGACCAGGGAGAATACGAGAAAGCGCTTGCTGAGTATAACCAAGCTATTCAACTCAATCCCAAATATGCTACTGCTTACAATGGCAGGGGTGCTGTTTACTATAACCAGGGAGAATACGAGAAAGCGCTTGCTGAGTATAACCAAGCTATTCAATTCAATCCCAAATATGCTACTGCTTACAATGGCAGGGGTGATGTTTATCGTAAGCAGGGAAAAAATGATTTGGCGCTTGCTGAGTATAACCAAGCTATTCAACTCAATCCCAAATTTGCTGAAGCTTACAACAACAGGGGTTTGGTATACGATGACCAGGGAAAATATGATTTGGCGCTCGCTGAGTATAACCAAGCTATTCAACTCAATCCCAAACCTGCTATTCTTTACAGCAACAGGGGTTGGGTTTACTATAACCAGGGAAAATATGATTTGGCGCTCGCTGAGTATAACCAAGCTATTCAACTCAATCCCAAATCTGCTAGTGCTTACAACAACAGGGGTTTGGTTTACTATAACCAGGGAAAATATGAAAAAGCACTCACTGACTTGAACCAAGCTATTCAACTCAATCCCAAATATGCTACTGCTTACAACAACAGGGGTTTGGTTTACTATAACCAGGGAAAATATGAAAAAGCACTCACTGACTTGAACCAAGCTATTCAACTCAATCCCAAATATGCTACTGCTTACAAACACAGAGGTTTGGTTTACTATAAGCAGGGAAAATATGATTTGGCCCTCGCTGACTTGAACCAAGCTATTCAACTCAATCCCAAATATGCTTCTGCTTACTACAACAGGGCTGCTGTTTACTATAACCAGGGAAAATATGATTTGGCCCTCGCTGACTTGAACCAAGCTATTCAACTCAGTCCCAAATATGCTACTGCTTACAGTGACAGGGGTTTGGTTTACTATAAGCAGGGAAAATATGATTTGGCGCTCGCTGACTATAACCAAGCTATTCAACTCAATCCCAAATATGCTAATGCTTACAACAACAGGGCTGCTGTTTACTATAACCAGGGAAAATATGATTTGGCGCTCGCTGACTATAACCAAGCTATTCAACTCAATCCCAAATATGCTGAAGCTTACAATGGCAGGGGTGCTGTTTACTATAAGCAGGGAAAATATGATTTGGCGCTCGCTGACTTGAACCAAGCTATTCAACTCAATCCCAAATATGCTCTTGCTTACTTTGGTAGGGGTTATGTTTATCGTAAGCAGGGAAAATATGAAAAGGCGATCGCTGAGTATAACCAAGCTATTCAACTCAATCCCAAATATGCTGCTGCTTACTACAACCGGGGTGTGATTTACAAACGTAACAGTAATACTGAAAAAGCTATATCAGACTTTGAAAAAGCTGCCGACTTATACCAACAACAAAGAAATCAAGAGTTGTATCAAAAATCTCTAGATCAAATCAAAGAATTACGAGAAAATTAGTATTTGTAGGTTGGGTTGAGGCGCTCACAGAGATTATGCCACGGATATACGGATTAAGAGGTATAATATCATGTTCGGATAATTACTTATAATAAAGTTTTTGTTTGTAGTTGGGCTTTAGCCCTTACAATGCTTAGTATTAGGACTAAAGTCCAACTACGAGCCTAATTATAACTGTTCTACCGAACATGATATAACAGATAAGCTCCGCTAACACTTCGTTCTACCCAACCTACTTTGAACTACTACTACCTTCTTAAAAGAAAATTGTCAAATGTTTTTCTATCTGTCATAGCAGGTTGAGCGCCTGATTTCGTAACACATAAAGCACCAGCAGCAGCACCCCATTTAATAGCATCTTTTAATGACAAACCTGTATCCAATGCCGCTGCTAAACCACCATTAAAAGCATCACCCGCCGCCACAGTATCGATCGCTTCTACTACAAAAGCAGGTTGAAAAAATGTTTCCTTGTCAGTTGCACAAACAACACCCCGATCGCCTATTTTCACCACAGCATTTTTCACACCACGCTTACATAATTCAATAGCTGCCAGAGTAGCAGTTTCTCGATCGTTTACTGAAAACCCAACCAGTTGACTTGCTTCAATTTCATTAGGAGTAATAATATCAATCAAACCATAAAAATCATGAGGAAAATTTACTGGCATTGGTGCTGGATCGAGAATAACCTTCACTCCCATTTCTTGAGCTACTTTTGCTGCACTTATAGCAAATTCTAGGGGAATTTCTAATTGTAAAAGTAAAGCTGTGGCATCCGATAGCAAATTTCTCAGGCGTTCCACATCTGTATTATTAATACTATGGTTAGCACCCGGAACTACAACAATACTATTTTCCCCACGAGCATCCACAGCAATAATTGCCACCCCCGTATGAATATTCTCATCAACTACTATTCCTGTTGTGTCAACATTAGCAGTTTGCAAACTTGCCAAAAGTTGTTGCCCAAAACTATCATTTCCTACCCGCCCCACTATTTTTGTGGGAATGCCAAGACGAGCAGCAGCAACAGCTTGATTTGCTCCTTTACCACCACCTGCGGTAAAAAAGTTATTGCCATTAACAGTTTCTCCTGGAGTCGGTAAGCGAGGAGTAGCTGCAATTAAATCAATGTTAATGCTGCCAAAAATAATTATGCTCATAGAGTCAATAGCGAAACTATCCTACATCTTATCTTCTGATTTTTGACATCCTCCCCGGCCTAAAGACGCGGGGATTCCTACTGAGCCGTAGCTCTTCGGGGGGTTGACGTTTCCTAGGGTGCTGCTACCTTGACGTTAGTCTTACGCTTCCCTCCACGTCCGTTTTTAGTCTCCGAATGTCCTCCGGCGACTAATATATTTATTGCTGCATTCTCGTCTCTATCATGTTTTGCACCACAGTTGAGACACTCCCATTCTCGTACCTGAAGGTCTAACTTCCCACCTTTGAAACCACAGCTAGAGCAAGTTTTAGAAGTAGGTTCCCAACGACTAATTACTCTAAAATCACGACCGTATTTCTCAGCTTTTCCTTCTAAGAAAGTTCTAAATTGTCGCCAACCTAAATCGGATATAGCTCTGGATAATTTGCGGTTTCTTACCATGCCAGAAACATTCAAGTCCTCTAAAACAACTGTTTGGTTTTCACGAATTATTTTAGTAGATAATTTATGCAGAAAATCTGTCCTAGTGTCTTTTAATTTAGCCTGAAATTTAGCAACCCTAATCCGTGCTTTTTCATATCGTTTAGACCCCCTAGTTTTTTTAGATAAAGACTTGCTTAACTTACGATAGTTATTAATTCTTTTCTTCAATGGTTTTGGTGCATCAATTTTTTGACCATTACTCAATGTAGCAAAAGTTTTAATTCCTAAATCTATACCTACTGAACTATCAGTTTTTGGTAAAGCTTCTGGTTGTATTTCTACTACAAAACTTAAGAAATATCTGTTAGCTGAGTCTTTAATTACTGTTACTGAAGAAGGTGGATTTGGCAATGGCCTTGACCAGACCACTTTTAACTTTCCAATCTTGGCCAAATAAACTTTTTCTTGATATACTTTAAACCCTCTCAGGGTAAACCTAGCGGTTTGTTTTGACTTCCTAGTTTTGAACTTTGGAGGTTTAACAGGTCTACCTTTTCTTTGGCCTTTAGTTGAAGTAAAGAAGTTTTGTAGGGGCGAACGGCCGTTCGCCCCTACGGTTTAAATCATTTAATGATTGCTGTAATGGTACAACTGAAACTTCTGATAACCATTCTCTGTCTTCAGTGTTTTTGGCTTGAGTAATAAAAAGCTTTTGTAGTTCAGAATTAGTTGGTTTCTTTTTTCCTAATGTGTACTTTTCTTGGCAACAAGCTAGACTATCGTTCCAAACAACACGGACACAACCAAACAGCTTTGCTAATCGGTATTTTTGCCCTGGTGTTGGATACATACGATACTTAAATCTAGCCTTCATAATCTGAGTTTTTAACTATTAAAATTTACGATAACATACTTATTGAAAAAAAAAACTAAAAAGTCGCCCGCTTATGGGCGAGGCGTAACTACCCAATTTTTCGGTGACTAAATCAATAGGGAGAGGCGATCGCTAAATCCTGAGTTTATCTAAAATATGGCGTTGCTGAATTGAAGTATGAATGCGCAATTGTTTGGTTCTGGTAAAGCCCCCGCGCATCCCCCAATTTTGGGGGACTTTTAGAATTTTATTCCCCCCAATTTTGGGGGGTTAGGGGGGCAAAATCATACCCAGAATCAGCAACGCCTAAAATATAATAACTAAAACATTACAGTTTAAATTATTTTAATTATGAAAAGGTAATATTAACAATATGTAGTTTAGTCACACTAAGAATAGGAAAATTAATCCTAGCATAATTTATAATTTACGTATAAAATAAAAATAATAAAAAAAGTATAATAATACTAAATAATTAACAGTAACTATCTTGAGGAGATGGCGTTAGCGGAGCAAGTGCGGCAGCTACATCGCTCCCCAAAAGATAGTTATAGTGAGTGCTTGAGAATTTTTGGAGATGTCTAATGCTTGCTTCATTCATTAAAAAGCTGACTCCTTCTTCCTCCTTCCTCCTTCCTTCTTTCTTCTTCCTTCTAACTATAATTACCACTAACTGGTTTAATAGGAATTTCAATTATGAACTCTGTACCTTTTCCAACTTCAGAAACACAACTCAAGTTACCCTGATGTTTTTCTACTACAATTGAATAGCTAATTGATAATCCTAAACCTGTACCAGTACCTACTGGTTTAGTAGTAAAAAATGGGTCAAAAATCTTGGATAATGTCTCAGAATTAATACCACTTCCATTGTCACCAATTTTTATTTTTACTGTGTTTGACTCTGTCACTTCAGTAGAAACTGTAATGGTGGGTTTATAGTCAAATTCCTGTTGTTTATCTCGCAAAAATGCTAAAGCATCTATGGCATTACTGAGTAAATTCATAAACACTTGATTCATTTGAGAAACATAACAGATAACTTGTGGCAATTGACTATAATTTCTGACAATTTCCACTTCACGTTTATCTGACTTTTCTTTAATACGAGTATGTAAAATTAAAAATGTACTATCGATACCTTCATGGATATTTACAGGTTTCATTTCTGCTTCATCTAGGCGCGAAAAGTTGCGGAGAGAAATGACAATATCTCGAATACGTTCAGCTCCTACTTTCATTGAATTCAAAAGTTTCTGCAAATCTTCTACGATAAATTCCAATTCGATATCCTCAATTTCATCTTGAATTTCTTCTACAGGTTCAGGATAGTGTTCTTGGAATAAATCAATCAAATTTAGTAAATCAGAAACATATTCAGTAGCGGGAGAAAGGTTTCCATAAATAAAGCCAATAGGGTTATTAATTTCGTGGGCAACTCCTGCCACTAATTGTCCTAAACTGGACATTTTTTCACTTTGAATTAATTGAGATTGAGTACGTTGTAACTGCTGTAATGTTTGCTCTAGTCGTAGATTTTTTTCATTTAATTCTTGAGTTCTTTCTTGTACTTTTTGCTCTACAAAAGTATATAAAATTGAATTTTCTAAAGATACTGCTACTTGAGAGGATAAAAGCCTTAATATTTCCAAACGTTCTGGAGTAAATGCACCTATAATTAAGTTATTTTCCAAGTATAAAACTCCGATGAGCTGACCACCATTAATAATCGGAGTACATAATACTGATTTAAGTTGAGTTTGAGCAACATAAGAATCTGTTGTGAACCGATCTTCAGCAAAAGCATTGCTTAAAACAACATCTTGACGCGTTCTTTCTACATAGTTAATTATTGTTAGTGGTAAATCTTCATATTCATTAATTTTACTTTCCTGAACTACCACTTCTTCAGAATTTAATGTTGCTTCAGCTTTAGTCATTAATTTACCTTCTGTGAGCAACAACAAAACACCTTTTTCAGCTCCAGCATTTTCGATGAGAATTTTCATTAACTTAGATAGTAATCTATCTAATACAATCTCACTAGAAATTGCTTGAGATGCTTTAATAACTGTGGCTAAATCTAGGGATTGGCCATGGTTAGTCGTGTCACGAGAAATTGCTGTAGTTTTAGTATCAATTATGGGATCTTTAACTGTTAATATATTTTGCAATTCTGGATATTGATTCTCTAAATCTTGCAGCTTTCTAGTCGCACCCCAATTTTGATAACCATAGTAAGCTTCTTGTAAATGAACTTTGGCATACTTAAATTTATTTTGATTGAGCCAATATTTTGCTGCTAATTCATTTCCTAAGGCTTCATATTGGATAAATTCATTTTTCTTTGCTGATTCTATAGCCTGATTATATAAGTCTATAGCTTCTGCATTTTTTCCATCAATACTTGCCTTTTCTGCTTCTACTAATAAATATTTATGTTCAAAGTTTTCTTGACAGTTATCTGCCCAAATTTTCATCTGTTGTTGATTTTTTTCTAGTTGTTGCCAATATTCTGTTTGTTTAGTTTCTGAAACGTGAGGATAAAGAGCAGCTAAGATTAGTGAATAATAAAAATTAAATTCTGTAGTAGGTACAGCACCTGTAATAAATGTCAGATATTTTTGAGCTTCTAAGATGCTATGTAATGCGGCATCTAAATCTCTGTATAGATAGAGGATATAAGACTTATGAATTAGATAGATACATAGAGAGTAAAAATTTTGATGTTTTTGACAACTTTCCAAGTATTCTGTTTCGTCTATTTTGTCAATATCAAAGTCAATTTTTTTGTCTTTTAAAGAGTTGATATCCATTTTTTTTGTTTGTGGCTGCAAGTTTTCTATAATACTTTTAATTCCTATTAAAGTATCTGTCGAAAGTTTATTTTTTGTTTTTTGAGTAAATTGTAAATAGCGAGAAACTTCTTTCCATATTTCTGAGATTGGTTTGCCTTGGAATAATGAATTAATAGCAGTATTATGTAGAAGATAACCAGCATATTCTAAGTCCCCAGATTCTAAAGCAGCTCCATACCCTTCATTATTAATTAAATTAGATTCTTTGATGTGCTTAAACCAAAAACTTAATCCATTAGCAAATCCAGCACAAGCTTTACATTTTAACCCTGAAATTTCCCACTTATCAGTTAATTTTAGTGCCAAGAGACCAAACTGATATGCGGAGTGATAATCTCCTAAAGAACTATTGAGAATTACTCCATAGTTACAATAACAAAGACATGACTCAGCAACTGAACCATATTTTAAGGAAATATTAACACCTTTCAGCACAATTACTGTCCATAATTCTTGTGAAGTTAAATAAGTAGGTGTCATCAAATTTGTAATTAAGGCTAAAGCTACTTTATATTTTGATTTTTCAACCTTTGTTTCATTAATCAGACTAGCAATTTCTTGATTTCCTAAATTTTCTTTGACTTTAGTAAATTCCCGATTAATTACTGTCTGTAAATCTGTTTCTGGAAGTTCTATTTCTAGTAACTTGAGAGCCTTCTTAGCTGCTGCAATTGCCTTTTTATACTGAGCGCGTAAAGTATATTGAACAACCAATAAATTATAAACCTCTGTTTTCTCAATAACTGAATTTGAATGCTCTAATGTTAATTTGATTAAGGCTTCACTTTCTGAAAAATTACTGTTTAAATATTCTACTATTGCCCCTTCTTTATATAAACCAAAAGTTAAGTCATAGTATTGAGTCCAACAATTCCGGTCTAATAGAGATATACCTGCTGTAATATATTCTTGAGCAGCTACATAAGCTGTGGCATCTTTAGCTTTTTTACCTGCTTCTAAATTTAGTTTTGCTAGTTCAATTTTTTCTGATTCATCTGTAATTAAAGTTCTGCCTATATTCAAATGATCTACTAAATCAAAAACTCTTTCGCTACGATATTCTGGAGGAGTATTTTCCAAGAATAAACGACCAATTCTTAGATGTAAAGCTTGTTTTTGAGATTCATCTATGAAAGTGTAAGCTGCTTGTTGTACTCTGTCATGTAAAAACTTATAATTCAGAATTAAAAATGGATATAAGTTCAACTCTACATTTTTAGCTTCTGTTTCTGAAGCAGGTAGAATTAATCCTTCCTGAATAGCAGGTAATAAATCTTGAAAAGTTGCATAAGATTCTTTTTCATAAATTAACGAAAGGGTATTCAAATCAAATTGGTTACCTACACAAGCAACCAAACTTAAAACTTTCTGAGTTAAGGTCGGTAATTTTTCCAGTTTTCCAATCATTAACTCCACTACATTATCAGTAATATCAAGTGCTGTAATTTGTTCCATATTCCACTCCCATCGAATCTGTTCAGAATCAAATTTCAGCAAATTTTCTTGATAGAGAGTCTTCATAAATTCATTAACAAAAAATGGGTTTCCTCCGGTCTTACTTTCTACCAATTCTGCTAATGGTTGTACTGAAACTCGATCATTGCACAATGTTTCGGCAATTAATTGATTAATATTTTCAAATTTTAAAGGAGTTAAGTTGATCTGATTTATTTGTGCATCATTCATACTCTCAGATTGAGTGTGAATAGCATTTAAAGTCATCACTAAAGGATGAGTCGGACTAACTTCACTATCTCGATAAGCTCCAATTAAAAACAGATGCTTTGTTTCTACATCTGTCATCATTAATTTAATTAACTTCAGTGTAGCGGAATCTGCCCACTGTAAATCATCAAGAAATATAACTAAAGGATGTTCTGGTTGACAAAATAAACCGATAAAATTTTGAAAGACAATATTAAAACGATTTTCAGCTTCATTTGGTCCTAATTCTTGAATTTTTGGTTGGGTTCCAACAATCAATTCTAATTCCGGAATTACATCAATCAGAATTTGTCCATTTGTACCAAAAGCAGCTAAAAGTTTATTTCGCCATTCATGTAATTTAGCTTCACTTTCACTTAAAATAATTCTGACTAACTCAGAAAAAGCACTCACAATTGCTGAGTATGGAATACTTCGTTGAAATTGGTCAAATTTCCCCCAAATAAAATACCCACCTTGACGGATAATAGGCTGAGAAATTGCTTGTACTAAAGCTGATTTACCTATACCAGAATAACCAGCTACTAACATCATTTCTTTGCTACCTTTACAAACACGCTCAAATACTGCTATTAGTGCTTCAATTTCTAATTGTCTGCCATATAGTTTTGATGGAATTTTAAATTTATCAGAAATATCTTGACTACCAAGGGGAAATTCTACAATTTGTTCACTCATTTGTAGCTGATTTAAACATTCATCTAAGTCAGCAATTAAACCCCAAGCACTTTGATATCTTTCATCAGCAGTTTTTGCTAGTAACTTTAGGATAATATTAGATATTATCTGTGGAACTTCTGGATTAATTTCATGGGGTGGTTTTGGTTGTTTAGCAATGTGGGCATGAACTAATTCCATCACATCAGTATTAGTAAAAGGAAGCTGCTGAGTTAATAGTTCATAAAAAGTGACCCCAAGAGAATAAAAATCTGTACGATAATCTAAAGAACAATTCATTCTACCTGTTTGCTCTGGAGATATATAAGGAATAGTACCTTCTAAAATATTTGGATTTTTTAGTTTATAACTGTCACGAGTTAATACAGAAGAAATATTAAAATCTATAATTTTTAATTCCCTTGTCGTGAGGTTAACAATGATATTAGATGGGTTAATATCTTTGTGAATAATCTTAGCACTATGAATTTCGCCTAAACTTTCAGCAATTTTAATTGCTAAATTCAAAAAGCCCAATATAGTAAATTTTTGTGATTTAATTAATGTTTTAAGAGATTCACCGCCAAAATCTTCTAAAATCATCACTAGAGTATTATTATACTTTTCTAATCCATAAGCTTTAATCACTCCAGAAAAATTCAAATAACTAAGAATTTCATACTCTGTTCGATAACGATTATTCTCAGCTTCGGAAGGAAAATCTCCTTTGCTAAATTTAAGTACAACAGGCCGATCATCCTCCTCTTTTTTACCTCGATAAACTACCGAATTATTACCTTCATAAATTTTGGCAAGAATTTGGTAACCTGGAATATTAGTCATTGTGAAATTTTCCTACAAAACTACCGCAATTTAGTTATTAATTCTTAAATATTGTCTGTAAACCCTATGTCTTCCCCTCAAATGACCTTCTATCATGATATCCGTAAGTTGGGAATTAATCACAATCACTGGTATGCTGTTGCCCGCAGTGTAGAGATAAAATGTCAACCTTTCAGCATTACCCTTTGGTGTCAATCAATTGTCCTTTATCGGGATCGAAGTGGAAAAGTCCATGCTTTGGAAGACCTTTGTCCTCATCGTTTTGTCAAACTTAGTTCTGGTCGTGCGATCGCCGATGAATTAGAATGTAAATATCATGGATGGCGTTTTAAGTCAAGTGGTGAATGTTCTCATGTGCCCTATTTAGCAAGTAATCAAAAATTGCCTAGCTGTCAAATTCGTACTTTTCCAGTCCAAGAAATACACGGTTTTATCTGGCTATTTCCTGGAGATAAATCCCTGGCAAATTTAATTTCTCCTTTAGAAATACCTGAATGGGAACACCTCAACTATATAGCCACAATCTCAGTTATAAAATGTCGAGCGCACTATTCTTATTTAGTGGAAAATTTGATGGATATGTACCACGGACATTTACATAAAAACTGGCAAGCATGGGCAGCAGCAAAATTAATAGATTTATCTGAAAATGACGACCGAGTAGATGCTTATTATCAGGCTCAAAGTTATTACAAAATTGACAAAATCTGGTCTATCTCTCAATTGTTATTTCCTAGTTTACGACAACTTCATCCGGAACCATTAAATGTTAGTTATATTTATCCAAATTGGGTTTCTAATCTAGGCAAAGATTTTAAAATTTATTGTCTTTTATTACCTATTAATGAAAAACAAACCCAAGCTTATCTGATTCATTTTACATCACTTCATGCCTTTTGGCGTTTACATAAACTGCCAGAATGGTTTAGACGATTTGTGAAAAATAGCTTATTTGGTTCAGCTCAAAAACTACTCGATGGATTAGTGCAGCAAGATGTAGAGATGATTGAACAAGAACAACAAGCTTATCTGAAAAATCCCCAGCAACGTAGCTATGAGTTAAATAAAGCTTTAGCAAGTACACAAAGGTTAATTAAAAAACAAGCGCTCCAATGAATCATAAATATATGCTGAAAATAATAGAATATCTGTTTAACAGCCGATAAGATACTTATCAAGGTATAAAACTTATCATACATAAGTTATAACCGTATTTAGTGTGAGGTCAAAAGTCCCTCAGTTAAATCAGGTCAAGAAAGAAAAATTGCTCCTTAATGAATCTGGAAGATTCCAAAATGGAGTATAACTTTTGACGAATTATCAAGAGTTATTCTCCAGGGAGCAGCTATATAGCTAATGGAAATTAGCCTTATCAAAAAGCGATTTTGACAGCAAGGGTATTTCGATCAGGGTGATAAAAAAGAGCAAAGTATTTTTGCCGAGGCAAATTGATACCTGATGAGACTTTAAGGGGTGCAATGATTAATTTAGTAACCTTTTTTCCTCAATATAGTATTAGTTGGCCAGATAATGGAAAAAATATGGAGCATTAATTAATTGATAATGGATAATTGATAATTGATAATTACCTCGGGTTTTAACCGTTACGGAATTGAATATAAGGAATATTTTCTTTTCTCTTTGTCGATTGGATATGGTTAGGAAACCCATCCATCCCACCCTACGGGAAGCTCCGAAGATCGACCGCTTTTTCCCCTATCCAAGGGGAGGCTTCAAGGCGCGAATTATTTAATTATTAATTATTAATTATTCGGTAACTTTAGGTACTCAGAATGGTCAAACACAAAAAAAATCTGTAATGAAGTACAGGATGCAACAAGTCAGCGCAATAAATTTGGTATCAATACCAATATGTTTGAGCATAAGGGGGGTAATTTGACTGCTCCTACTGGGAAGATAAGTCCAGTGACAGCGAATAGAGGTCAAGCAGAATAATTATCCTATTCCTTTGCAAAACCAGTAATTAGAATCCCGTGTACTGAAGTTGCGGGAGAAGTCAAAACAGCCAATATAGCAGAAGTAAGAAGGAAGAAGGAAAAAAGAAAAATCTGGCGTTGTCTGAGTTTTAAGCTTTTGATATGCCTAACCTTTCCTTCGACTGCTATATCTCTCACATTATGGATGGAGCTAGTTCAACATGGGTAATACCATTGGCATAATGTTTGGGTTTTTAGGTGGAACAATTTTCGCCAGTGAGGGGGGATACAAAGTTTTACAACACCCTAACCCAAACCGAGAATATCAAAGACTTTCGGAAGCTAAATGGTTTTTGGCCTTAAGGTGGTGCGAAGAATTTCCAACTCCTGCTGGCATTCTTAACTACCAAAGTCAACTTTCTTTTTATAATCAAGCAGCATTAAGAGTTGGAGAAAACAATTTTTTACCTCCAGATCACAGGCAAGAAATTTTTCATCGATGTTTATCCTTGCCAGCAGGAACAACAGCAAATTATTCAATTTTTACCACGGATGGCAGATCCTTTAGAACTTTAGAGGTGATGGGAATTGACATCGACCCCAGATATGGTAGAGTTGCTATTGTCCGTTCACTTTAGGCTGTTACTAGGTTTTAACAACTTTTCTATATTTTATTGAGTAGGGGAGTGGCGCAGAAGTAAACATCTTCAACAACTTTTCTACATTTTATTGAGCAGGGGAGTGGGGAAGTAGGGGAGAAGTAAAAATCAGAATAATTAATGCGCTCCTAGGGTGCTAATTATCAAAAAGGTGATTCTGTTTATGTTAATTACTTAATAATTGAAGTGCTACCAAAGTGTAGCATTAATACATGTTCAACAATTAATAATGAATAATGAATAATGAATAATGAATAATTACCTCTCCTTGAAAAGAAGAGGATTGACTAATCATGAAAATTTTTCTTCTCTTGGTCGATTGGATATGGCGAGGAGACCTCGCCATCCCCCGACCGCTTATTATCCCCTTAAAAGGGGAGGCGCATACCCACAATTTTTCGGTAATTAGTATAATTAATAAACTTTCTCAAACAAAATTCCGTAGATAATTTACTTTAATTTTAAACACTGGGCAAATGAGCAGGAAGAACACTTATGGCAGCAATAGCAATGTAAAGCAGGGCAAAACGAGTTTCAAATATTGCCACAAAATGAAATTTTGTTGTGCGATACCAATCTAATTGAAAGGCGATCGCTACTAACTTGACTAAGGCCACAGTATAAGATAAAGCTGTGGCTATATTTAAGCAGTTGAAGCAGTAAAGACTCAATATAATTAGGACTGCAGTTCCATGATATATCATTCCAGGTACAGGAGAACTGGTTTTCTTTTTTCGCAACTTGAGTGTAAAAATAGCACTGCTGAAAAATAAGGTATTCAAGATCCACATTGCCATAGCAGTTAAAGAAATGTGGCCTGTAGTAGCTACATATGCTAAAGGTGCTGATAGACAGATGGCAGTAAATCCAATTAATTCATTTAGTATAGATTTTTGTTTTTGCTTTAGTACTGCAATACTATCCGCAACTAAAGCTGCTGTTGCCATGGCATAGATCCATAGCAAACATGGAGATTGAAAATATAGCCATCCGGCGATCGCCATAGCAATACTTCCATATAACCCACCCCAGATGAGAAAGCGGGGTTTCCAACTCCTTCGCTGTTTTATTTGCACAACTAAGGGATGTTCTGCTTGCAAGGCGAAAAAAGCACAGATCAAAGCTAAAGTTGTTGAGTTTGTCCATTCCTGAGCTAAAGCTGCCCCTGTGAGAAAGGAGCCACCTAATACTAGCAAAATTCCTTGCTCTGGAGAAAACGTCGGTCTATACCAAGCTTGTAGGTTGGGACGATTTTTATTAGAGGTAGTTGTTGATAACTCAACCATGATTAAACTCCTTAAGGTAAGGTGATCGGTTTTGGACCGTAGGTTTCAATAATTGATAATTGATAATTGATAATTACCTCTTCCTTTTAGGGAGAGGATTGAATAAAAGGAAAATTTTTTCTCTCTTGGTCGATTGGATATGGTTAGGAAACCCATCCATCCCACCCTACGGGAAGCTGCGAAGAGAGAACTCCGTTCCGAGATACGCGTTTCGCGTCAGCGTTGCGTTACGCCAGTTTTGCGAAGCAAAAGCAAACGACCGCTTGTTTCTCCTTTAAAGGAGAGGATTTTTACCTTAATTATTCGGTAATATCAAGTTCGGATTAGCGGTCTTACTGTAGGTTGGGCGAAGTGTATCTCACAACCCAAAAAAATAGACATCTGTTGGATTTTCTTCTTCATCCTGCCCATAAGCTGCAAAGGGTGAAGAAACCCCCCATTGGTGTTGGCCTTCTCCCTGGACGAATGATTCTTCAACCCTACCTACAAAGTTTACATTGAAACTAATCTTTATCAAGAATTTCTTGACAATTATTATTAATAATTTCACAAATCATAGCTAAATTTTAAGTATTGATTTATACAAAATTTTTAAATAGTTAGTAAATCGGGGAATTGATAAATAAAAGTTTAAACTCTTAGTCTCAGGAAATACTTCAATAAGAGTGCAGTAGACAAGATAGGTAATTTTACTTGATAGAGCTGGTTATGGACTTTTGCATTGAACTAACTAATAAATTATTTAATTGATAATTAGATGCAATTATTTTGGCAGAACCTAAAAAGCGATCGCTCCTCAACATAGAAGAGCGATCGCTTTAAAAGTTAACTAGATATTGAAAAAGAGTACTAATCTCCAGTTAGATAACGACAAAATCAGTAGTATCAATATCAGCAGGAAGAACATTACTCAAAGTTGCTAAATTTTCTCCAGTCTCAGTCACTCGGAGAATAGTATCCGTCGTACCCATTATATTTGGAACTGCAACAGTAGTCAAGTCATCGAAAGTCAGACCCTCTAATAAGAAGTTATCTATTCCATCTTCATAGTCTAAAATTAAGTCATTGCCATCGCCAGAACGTAAGAGGAAACTATCAGCACCGTCTCCACCAGTCAGTTCATCAACACCTAGACCACCATCAAGGAGATCGTCTCCGATACCACCGTCCATGGTATCTATACCAGCACCACCCAAGAGAGTGTCTGCATCAGCACCACCGATAAGTTCATCTCGACCATTTCCACCATCGAGGCTATCGTCACCGCCACCACCGAGAAGTCGATCTCGAGCGCCACCACCTAAGAGGGTATCCCGATCGCCACCACCGTTGAGGACATCATCACCGCCTTCACCGACAAGTAGGTCTCGATTGCCACCACCGACAAGGTTATCGTCACCGCTACCACCATTGAGGATATCGTCACCGCCTTCACCGATAAGATTATCATTACCGCCACCACCGACAAGGTTATCATCACCGTCTTCACCTGCGAGGACATCGTCACCGCTACCACCGTCGAGGACATCGTTACCGTCACCACCGACAAGGATATCATTACCTCCACGACCAAACAGTTGATCGTTACCTCCTTCACCCAGAATCAGATCATTTCCACCTAAACCGTCGATAATCTCATCGTCACCATCACCCATAAGCATATCAGGACCGGCAGTACCAGTAATGGTTGGTTCAGGGTCTGGATCTGGGTCTGGATCTGGGTCTGGGGTAGGAGTCGGAGTAGGGGTGGGTTCAGGTGTGGGGGTAGGAGTAGGAGTCGGACTCGGAGTGGAGTTGCCAAACTCAAAAGCACCAATATCAGCTACACCATTAACAACGCGCTGGAAACCTGTACCCCGTTGGTCAGTAGTCAGACCAAGAGAGTTACTGCCAGCATTAATAGCGGCACTGCCAGCTTGTAAAGCATGAGTTTGAGTAGGACCACCATTGTCAGCAAGGGGGTCTAGACCAGCATTAGTATTAGTGAGGTCGCCGTTGAAACTACCAGTTGCATTTCCTGTGCCAATTAAGTTGTTACCTCCACTGGTGAAAGTATTGTCACCGCTGCCACCTACAATATCAACATCACTGTTAACGTTACCAGAGACAATGGAAGAAGTAACTGTTGTTGAGGTACTATGACTACTTCCAAAACTAGCAATACCGCTGCCCTGATCAGCAGGAGCTTCATTCAAAGTAATAGTGCTGTTGTTAATTTCAGCAGCACCAAAGTTGAAAATACCACCACCATCGGAGGTTGCTGTGTTGCCACTGATGGTACTGTTGGTAATAGTAGCAGTGGGGCGGTTACCAAAAACATCATCTTTGACGTAGAGACCACCACCGTCATCTCCAGCACTGTTACCATTAATAGTGCTATTTTCAATAGTTACATTTCCGTGGGCAGAAATACCACCACCATCGGCAATAGCTGAGGTAGCAATGTTGTTACTGATAGTAGTGTCAGTAATAGTAGTATCACCATAGACAAAAACACCACCAGCATCGTTATTAGCAGTGTTACCAGTAATGGTACTGTTGTCAATAGTAGTATCGCCTGTACCAATTGTATAAACAGCACCACCAGTATCGAAGGCAAAGTTGTTAGAAAGGATGCTATTGGAGATAGTTGCTTGACCACCGTTGAAAATTCCACCACCAGCAGCATATCCAATAGTTGTTTGGTTATTACTAATAGTGGTGTCGGTAATATTAGCTGTAGCACCTAGACTATTGAAAATACCACCGCCATCTTCATTCGCTACGTTGCCTGTGACAGTACTGTTGCTGAGTGTAAGATTTTCGGCGTTGAAGATACCACCACCATCATCACCAGTGCCGGAAGCGTTTCCACCTGTAATGGTTACTCCATCAATGCTAACTGTAACTTGGGAAGCAGTGCCATCATCTATGTTAAATACACGGGAGGTATTTCCCGCGTCTATTGTGACTGGGTTGGTTTCATCGCCATCAATGGTGAGGTTTTTATCGATTAATAGTTCGCCACTGGTAAGAGCGATCGTTTGACCAGCTAGACTGGGATCGAAGTCAATTGTCTCACCTGCGGTAGCGTCGAGAATTGCTTGTCTTAGGGAACCAGCTCCACTATCATTAAGATTGATTACTGTAGCCATAGTTTGTTCTACTTTTTAGTATTTAGTATTTTGTTCACTATTCGTTTAAGCATTGCTAGTTGCTTCTCATCCGGAAAAAATAAGATTAATTTAGATTAATTAATTTTGCCTAAAATCTAATTCAATCATGGCAATAATTTCGATAAATATGTTCATTTCCCAGTTGAATATTTTTCCAGTAAATCATCAGTGAATCTACTGAAAAATATGCCGAGTGTCATTTTATTAATCGTTATTTTCTACAATTTGGCAGCAACTTATAGGTAATTTGTAACAATCTTTTTTCATCTCATTACAAATTACTAAATGCTTAGTCAATTGATATTACCGAAAAATTGTGGTTTAAAGCCTCCCCTTTTAAGGGGATAATAAGCGGTCGTTTGCGCAGCATTCCGTAGGATGGGATGGCGCAGGTTTCCTGCGCCATATCCAATCGACCAAGAGAAGAAAATTTTTCTTCTCTTTGTCAATCCTCTTCTTTTCAAGGAGAGGTAATTATTCATTATTCATTATTCATTATTCATTATTAATTGTTGAAAGCCATTGGTAAACATGGCTTTTAATTATCATCTTAGTTATTCTATCTCAGCCTATAAAAACAGGAAAAAATTATTGTTTGCTCTGTAATTTTACTGAGATAAATTAATGATAATTATCCCTGAATTGATGATAAACAATAAATATTTCAGCAATTTCAACCATCAAACTTTGATAGTTTGCACGGCGTTGCTGTCAACGTTATATTCAGATAATCAGTAAATCCGAGGAGTTTTTTTCTCTTGAATCCAAGATTATAATTATTTTTCCTGCCACTGTATCATAAGTAGGTAGGAATTCAATCCAAACAAGGGTGCAACTAACCTGATTTTCTTTATGCACTTAATCCTGATCCTTGATGCTTTTCCATCCTACTCACTCTTTCATCAAAGTGTCAAGGGTAAAGGATTATTTTTTTTTAGAAAAGCTATAGCGCTACGCGCAAGTCAAAATTCAAAAGTCAAAAGTTAAAAGTATAGCAATGTGCGCTGGCATATTTACAAATTACAGTAACTGTCCAATAGCTAAAAGCCTGATTATCGGTTTTTTGGTAGTCCTGCATGGTAATGATGAAGATATATCTTTTTTAATTTCTCCCGCACTCCCCATCCCCCCATCTCCCCATCTCCCCATCTCCCCATCTCCCCATCTCCCCACACACTCTCTACCATTACTATGCACCACCACCGGTTTTTTATTCCCCCTGTTGCCTGTTGCCTGTTGCCTGTTGCCTTCCGGAGCTGCGCACAGCGCTATAATATCTGAATGAGTTTGAGCATTTATAAATGTTCTAATATCATGTTCCCCCTCCGGGGGAGCTACGCTAACGGATAATCAGTTATAAATAAAATTTAATGACTGACAGTACCGACAGTACCAAAGAAATACTGAAATTATCTTTACTTTGCTCCAATATTTGCTCTTTTTCTCCTTTTTTCCCTCCTGATATCAAATCCGGTAGCATCGGTGTTATTCAGTCTTTAAAGATAAGAGTCTATACTGTAGGGGCGAATGGCCATTTGCGTTCCGCAAAGCTGCCGAATCGCGCCCTTACCGATTGTATGACTATCAACAGAATTATATTACTCCGAAGCCAACGGATTTAATATGACTCCTGACTCCTGACTCCTGACTCCTCACAACAGTTATTTATAAGTATTCAACCGAACATGATATAATATCATGTCCGGTAGCATCGGTCTTGTATAGTAAATAGCCAACAGCTCCGGAAGGCAACAGCTCCGGAAGGCAAGAAAAAAACTTAAATTTCCTGTAGATATCCACGCTAACTTTTACACAAACGATTGCCTTCGGACATTATATTATATAATGTCCGGATCAGAGCGTGATCAAAAAACTTTCTCTTCATTTATAGCTTAAAATTCCCTCCTCATAACTCATAACTCATTACTCATTACTCATAACTCATTACTCCTCCATTTTTATTTATAACTATTCAACCGAACATGATATAACCTATTTGCGTAGTCCTATATAAAAAATAGGTTGCTGAGTTCTCAACAACCTATCTAGTAAGGGATACAAAATTATTAGTGACTGATACTTAATAGCAACTGGATATTAGATAATAGTAAAGTCGTCATTTATATCCAGAGCAGCAACCCCGCTAACATCTAATTCTGCCAGAATTTGTGAATCATCACCAACCGTATTATCGCCATTAGCATCATAAATGAGGTAAGTTTTACCTTCAACTTCGTAGGCAAATAAACCAGGGTTTCCAGCTATTAAAACATTTCCAGAAATATCTGTCATTTGTACATTGGTGGCAATATTATCAACAGCAGGAATAACTGTGCTAGAAAATGCAATAGTATCCCCACCGACGACACCTAAGTCCTCAAAACCAGTAATGCGATCGTACAAACTAGCACTAATAGCAGTACCTATAGAAGCAGCATCCGCAGCATTAAACTTCGCTCCACCATCATCAGCACTGGTATAAACAAAAGTGTTATTGCCATTATCATCAGAGAGGGTGTCCGCTCCCAGACCACCAATAATGGTATCATCATCGTCACCCCCATCTATGGAGTCGTTACCGTCACCACCGACTAAACTGTCGTTTTCATCATCTCCTGCTAAAGTGTCGTTACCTGCTAAACCTTCAAGAGTATCGTTGCCTCCGCTACCATCAAAATCATCATTAAACTCACCACCAACTAGGGAGTCAGGATCATTACTAACATCTAGAATATTTACCGTAGCAGTAGCAGTAGCTTCGTCTATACCATCCGTAATGGTGTATTGAAAGATGTCAGTACCAGTGCCAATCACTGCTGCGTATTGAACCTGAGTACCCTCTTCACTCAAAATACCCAAAATAGTGCCATCATTATTGCTAAGAGTTGTAATTGACAAAGGATCGGGTCCATCAATATCGCTGTCATTTGCCAACACATCAATTATCAGCTGCTTATTCCCCAAATTAGTAAATACTGACCCATCATCAATGGCAATGGGCAGGTCATTTACTGGGGTGACATCAATATTAATCACTTGAGTGGCGGAACTATTTTCGTCATTGCCATCATCAGCGGTGTAACTAAAAGTGCCAGCAGCTCCGTTAGCATTAGCAACTGGAACAAATGTTAATGATGTTAGTTGATCTGTTGTTAACTGTTGGCCAATAGTTACGGCAGTATTATCTGACAATACTTGCCCAATTTCTGCGTCAGGAATACTGTCAACAGTAATAGTTAACGCATCACCATCGGGGTCAGTTGGCGCTGGAATATCTAAGGTCGCATTATTATCTTCCTCCAAAGTGACAGTTTTATCAGCTTCTACTTCTGGAGGTCGGTTAGCTTCGACAATATTAATATTTAACAACCCACTGGTAGTACCCCCGTCTTGGTCTGTAACCAGAAAGTTGAAACTGTCAGTACCAAGACCAGCAGTAGTAGTTGCATAACTAATTTCTCCATTATCGAGATTTTCCTGAGTGAATGTGCTTCCTACTGCTAAAGTTTCTCCTCCCTGTTGTAGTTCTCCTAAAGTTGGCACTTCAGTCAGGGTATATTGTACAGAAGCAGGAGTGGCAGTTTCTACATCAGGGTCAATAAATTGGAGATTTTCTGTAGGAATAACCTTGGTTTGACCAAGAAATGCACTTAAGTTAGTCGTAGTACCCACAGGTGGATCGTTGACTCGAATATTAAAGGTATCTGTCACTTTACCGCCATCAACATCAATGACTTGGAAACTAAAGGAGTCATCATTTGTATTAGTAGCTGTGTGTTGGTAGATAACTAGACCACTATTGATATTTTCTTGAGTGAAAGTATTAGTGGGGTTATTCTCAAGTTGCAATGTTCCTGCTGTTAATTCAGTGGTAGCTGTGTAAGTAAAAGTATTTGTACCATTATCCCCATCCGTTGTCTGCAAGAAATTTTTACTTATGGTTCCTGTATCCCCAAGGTTGATAACCAGCTCATTGTTGTTAGTAACTTCGGGGATGTCGTTGACTAAGATATTCGCAGTACCAACACCTTCACTAAAAGCATTTGTGCCACCTATGGTTGAAATTTCGGTTAGTTCGCTAGTATTACTGCTGCCGTCAGTGGTATCCCAACCACGGAATTGAATGGTGGCATTGCCGAAAAAGTCGGTATTAGGAACAAAACGTAGGCGATCGCTTGTTGTAGCTGTCAGTAATGTGGTATTGCTATTACTCACGTCTATCCAGTTTGTCCCATCATCGACGGAATATTGCCACAGACCATTACTATTATCTATTTGAGTAATAGCGACTCCGCTACTAGCTCCTCCATCAGCATCCGTAACTGCACCAGCAATAATATCTGCAACGGGAGTACCAGTATTATTTACCTCATTTTCATTGATAGTTGTCAGTGCTAAATTTCCGAGGTCTGTTAATACTGGGGCATCGTTTAATGCTTCTATTTGTGCAGATATAGTACCTGTTTGAGTCGCAGTAACATTGTTAGCTGTTTCTGTTGCTGTTGCTGTAACTGTTAAGTCAAAACTAAAGGTTGTTCCCGTCTCTCGGTCTCCGGGAGGGGAGATAGTTAAATTGGCTAATTCCTCTGGGGTCAAAACCCAACTACCATCACCTTGGTCTGTTCCTGCTGAAAGATTTGCTCCTGCTGGCACTCCACTAATAGTAATAGACAGATTTTCTGAACCGCTAGTATCTACTAAAGTAGCAGCTATACCCAGAGGTATCTCTTCTTGATCTGTTCCTGATACATTTGGTGTAGATATTTCCAGGTTAGGAGTATCGGCAACAGGAGTAACATTAATGTTGACTATTGCCGTATCTGTGAACCCTTGAGTATCCGCAATAGTATAAGTAAAACTCTCCTCTCCACTAAAATTCTCATTGGGTGTATAGATGAAACTCTCTGCTGTCTCTGCTAAAGTGCCATTTTTGATATTATCGGCAGCAAACTCAGTAATTGTAATTTGCTCACCATCAGTTTCAGAGTCATTTGCTAATAATTCTGACCGTTGGATAGTTATTGCCGTATCTTCGTTAGTCTCAAATACATCATCACCAGCAATGGGAGCGCTATTTAGGGGAGTCACTTCTACAGCAATAACCCCAGACTCCGAGGCAGTATCATCGTTCGCTGTTTCTGTTGCTGTAACTGTAACTGTTAACTCAAAGTTTAATATTTCTGTTTGTTCTGCTGCAGAAGGTATTAGAGTTAAATTTTCCAGTTCCTCAACAGTCAGTTGCCAAGTACCGTTACCTTGGTCAGTTCCTGCTGAAAGTGTTGCTCCCTCTGGCAGTCCAGCGATGGTAATAGACAGAGTTTCCGAACCGCTAGTATCTACTAAACTCGCAGTAATATCTAAAGATATTGACTCATCTTGACCACCTGATACATTTGGTGTAGATCTTTCCAGGTTAGGAGTATCGGCAACAGGAGTAACATTAATACCAACTGTTGCTGTATCTGTTAACCCTTCAGTATCCGCAATAGTATAGGTAAAACTCTCCTCTCCACTAAAATTTTCATCAGGGGT
>NZ_JAAHGO010000017.1:79125-159466 GCF_010672455.1 Okeania sp. SIO2C9
TTTCCAGGTTAGGAGTATCGGCAACAGGAGTAACATTAATACCAACTGTTGCTGTATCTGTTAACCCTTCAGTATCCGCAATAGTATAGGTAAAACTCTCCTCTCCACTAAAATTTTCATCAGGGGTATAGATGAAACTGTTTTTGGTTTCTTCTAAAGTGCCATTTTTGATATTATCCGCAGCAAACTCAGTAATTGTAATTTCGTCACCATCAGGGTCAGAGTCATTTGCTAATAATTCTGACTTATCAATAGTAATAGCAGTATCTTCGTTAGTTTCAAATACATCATCACCAGCAATGGGAGCGCTGTTTAGGGGAGTCACTTCTACAGCAATAACCCCAGACTCCGAAGCAGTATCGCTATTAGCTGTTTCTGTTGCTGTGACTGTAACTGTTAACTCAAAGTTTAATACTTCTGTTTGTTCTGCTGCAGAAGGTATTAGAGTTAAATTTTCCAGTTCCTCAACAGTCAGCTCCCAAGTACCGTTACCTTGGTCAGTTCCTGCTGAAAGTGTTGCTCCCTCTGGCACTCCAGCGATGGTAATAGACAGATTTTCCGAACCGCTAGTATCTACTAAACTGGCAGTAATATCTAAAGATATTGACTCATCTTGACCACCTGATACATTTGGTGTAGATATTTCCAGGTTAGGAGTATCGGCAACAGGAGTAACATTAATACCAACTGTTGCTGTATCTGTTAACCCTTCAGTATCCGCAATAGTATAGGTAAAACTCTCCTCTCCACTAAAATTTTCATCAGGGGTATAGATGAAACTGTTTTTGGTTTCTTCTAAAGTGCCATTTTTGATATTATCCGCAGCAAACTCAGTAATTGTAATTTCGTCACCATCAGGGTCAGAGTCATTTGCTAATAATTCTGACTTATCAATAGTAATAGCAGTATCTTCGTTAGTTTCAAATACATCATCACCAGCTATAGGAGAGGTATTACCAGGGTTAATATCAATATTTAACAACCCACTGGTCGTACCCCCATCTTGATCAGTCACAACATAACTAAATGTATCTGTACCAGGTTCATCTCCTGTATGTTGGTAAGTAAGACTACCTTGGTCAATATCCTCTTGAGTGAAAGTATCTGCTACTCCCAGAGTCGCGTTTTCTAGTTGTAGTTTCCCACTGCTTGGTAATTCCGTAATTTCATAAATTAGAGTTTCTGCAACTGCCTCAGTATCAGGATCTTCTGCCAGTAGATTTTTATTAGTAATTTCTCCCTGGGTATTTTCATCGAGACTTAAATTCTTGCTCGTAATATTTGGCGGGACATTAACTCTGATTTCAAAAGTGTCTGTAGTTTCACCTCCTACCTGGTCTGAAACGCTGAAACTAAAAGAATCATTTTTAGTATCGTTATTATCATGTTCATAGGTGAGTAACCCTTGGTCAATATCCTCCTGAGTAAAACTAGTAAAGCTTCCTCCATCAACTAGCAAATTACCACGAGTAGGCAATTCTGTAACTGTATAAATTAAAGAAGTTTTACTGTCATCGGTTGTTTCTAGGAGAGTATTATCTATTATTCCAGTCTCTTGTGTATTGACCACTAATTCGGTATTCGTGCCCACCAATGGTAAATCATTAATACTGACATTAATCAGAGCAGTATCAGTTTGAGCTTCCCCTAAACCTGTATTTCCTTGGTCATTTACCGAGATACTGATAGACTCACTACCTGAGTTATTACCTGTATATGTCAGGGTGTTGAGAGACTGGTTAATATCTTCTAAAGTTCCCGTAAATACTATTTCGGCATCTGCTTTACCATCACCTGTGCTAAAAGTTAGACCAGAAGTAGAATTAAGAGTAAGCTTACCCTCATTAGTAGTTTCGAGAGTAACTTCTAATTCTTCGTCTCCAGCATCAGGGTCTGTCACCTCAATACCAACAATATCTAATTCTTCCCCTTCATTAACCAGTTGTTGGTCGTCAGGAATGGTAATTTCTGGCGGGTCGTTGACATTGAGCAGGGCGATCGTAAATGACTTGGTTAAATTTTCTCCAGCATTGTCAAAGGTTCTGACTTGGATGTCATAGTTCTCTTGTTCCTCAAAATCAAGACTTGCTCCCTCTGCTACAACTAACTGGTCTTCGCTGAGAGCAAAGCGTCCATCAGCATCATCAATTAATCTATATTCATGGACATCATTTTCATCTGGGTCTTCTGTGGTAAATGTACCAATAACTGTACCTGCTTCACTATTTTCTTCCACACTATCGTTATCTAACAGAATGTCAGTGGGAGGATCGTTGAGAGAAGGTGGTGTTACTTCACCTGGATCTGGAGGTGTTGGTGATGGTGTTGGGTCTGGTGAGTCTGTTGGGGTTGGGGTTGGTGTTGGGTCTGGTGAGTCTGTTGGGGTTGGTGTTGGTGTTGGGTCTGGTGAGTCTGTTGGGGTTGGGGTTGGTGTTGGGTCTGGTGAGTCTGTTGGGGTTGGGGTTGGTGTTGGGTCTGGTGAGTCTGTTGGTGTTGGTGTTGGGTCTGGTGAGTCTGTTGGGGTTGGTGTTGGTGTTGGTGTTGGGTCTGGTGAGTCCGTTGGAGTTGGTGATGGTGTTGGGTCTGGTGAGTCCGTTGGAGTTGGTGATGGTGTTGGGTCTGGTGAGTCCGTTGGAGTTGGTGTTGGTGTTGGTGTTGGAATAGGAGTTTCTGGAGTAGGGAAAAAGTTATCAGAATTAAGAGTGCCACTATCAACTCCAATTAAAATAGCTAAAGTATTACCGTCGGCATTCCGAATAACAGTGTTACCACCCTCGTTAGATATTTCTAAGTCTTCAAACCTCAGACCTCCCTCCAAACTAATAAGGTCTTCAACAGTACTAAAATCAGTAACAGTATATAAATTATCAGGTTCCTCAAAATCTACAATAACGAAACTATCTTCACCCTCGCCCCCAGTTAAAGTATCATCACCTCGACCACCTATCAATAGATCGTCACCCTGACCTCCATCAATAGAATCATTTCCTCTACCACCTGAGAGGACATCATTTGCCTCCCCACCAGCAAGGACATCGTTTCCTCGTTCGCCATTGACAGTATCGCTACCCTCACCTCCTAATAATAAGTCATCATCCTTACCTCCAGATAATACGTCATCTCCCGTACCACCATCTAGAGTATCGTTACCTTGGTTTCCTGATAAAGAATCATTATCTTCATTTCCTGAAATACTATCAGTACCTTCACCACCGCTAATAACATCTAACCCCGCGCCACCAGAGATAATATCGTTACCATCCTGGCCAAAAAGACTGTCGTTACCCCCATCTCCTGCTACCGTATCATCGCCAATATCTCCTGAAACAAAGTCGTTTTCTCCTCCTCCTGCTACATCATCGTTTTCCTTACCACCGTAAATAATGTCTCTACCTTCTCCTCCTCTGACTGTATCTGAGTCGCGATCGCCCAATACTGTATCATTCCCAGCATCACCGACAACAGAGTCAGCATCTCTTCCTCCTCGTAGACTATCATCTCCCAAACCACCGCTAACTGTATCATTGCCTCGGTTACCGTTGATTTGGTCGTTGCCTTCTTGGCCAAGTAAAGAATCACTTTCTTCTTGGCCAAATACGATATCATTGCCACCTAGTGCAGAATATGTATCGCTGAAAGCACTGCCAAATGCTAGATCGTCTCCCTCAGTGCCAACGTCTTCTCCTTCAAAAAGAATTCCTCCCCCTGGTGCTGTAGGTACGGGAGCTGGCGTTGGGGATGGTGTTGGTGGTGGTGTTGGGGATGGTGTTGGCGCTGGTGTTATTATTGGTGGGGTTGGTGTTATTACTGGTGGAGTTGGTGTTATTACTGGCGGTTCTGTTGGTTCTGCTTGCTCTATCACTACAAAGTCGCCATTTGCATCGAAGAAACCTATTATACCATCTATTACGACTATTTCCCTACCTTCGGGAGTTGTTGGTATTGGTGTTGGTGGTGGTGTTGGGGATGGTGTTGGGGATGGTGTTGGGGATGGTGTTGGCGCTGGGGTTGGCGCTGGGGTTGGGGATGGTGTTGGGGATGGTGTTGGGGATGGTGTTGGCGCTGGGGTTGGCGCTGGGGTTGGCGCTGGTGTTGGCGCTGGGGTTGGCGCTGGTGTTGGCGCTGGTGTTGGCGCTGGTGTTGGCGCTGGGGTTGGAGCTGGAGTTGGATCTGGTACTGTCTGTAATGGTACAAAGTCACCATTATCATCAAGGAAACCTCTTATAAGAAAGCCATTGATTTCCCTTGTAACTATTGAAAAAATTGGGGAAGCTGAAGCCATTTTTCTACCTCATTAAATAATAGATAATTTACATTAGTTAATATGATACAAGTTCGATTTTTTTTTGTCGTTTTAGTTATTGATTATGTAGTAATATAGTTGAATTTTACAAGGGATAATATTGTTTTTATTACAGGTTATATCATGTCCGCTTAATTAGTAAAAATAAAGTTATTAGGTAATAGGTGGTAGGTGTAAATTAAAGAGGAAATACTGAATAGGAGCATAAATTTGGGAGACACCTTCCAGAGCAAGAAGTGAACATTTTTATTATACTTAATTATCCGGAAATGGTATTATTAATAACTTTAATTTATCAAGTTACTTAAATCGAACGAACCCATCTATATTCATTCAACATTTCTCGTATTGGGAAAGTAAAACTATAACTAATTGAATTAGTTTCAACCATAAAATTTGATTTTTTTTTGCTCTACAACTTTGTTAAGGTTAACATTTTTTTTCCTTTTTAACAATTGGTTTAATCTTATAAAGTTATCTAGATATTGCAAGTATTATTTGCTGATCGTTATCTGGGATAAATTATATCATTTGCCCCCTTCGGAGAAGCTACACTTACGGTCAAACAGTTATAATAGGGCTTCGGAGTTTTGCTCTAGCCCTAATATCAAGTCTCATTAATTAGCCATAATAAAAATGTTATTTTATTGAGAGAGAATATTTTTTTCTAGGTCATGCTGCGCAAACAAACTTTCCCTTGTTCCCTGCTCCCTACTCCCTAAATTTTTTATTGTGCTTCTTCAAAGATACATGATATAAGACAAGTATTTAATTAAAGGGCTAAAGCCCAACTACAAACAAAAACTTTATTATAACGCGCTTATTTGTTAGTGTAACTCCCCTGGAAGGGGCTAGGGTAGCTCCCTCGGAGGGGGCACATTATATTAACTAGACTTTGAAGATTTATTCTCCTAAAAAATAAAATCGTGGATAATAGCTAGGTCGAACTATTTTTATCCACTTTTGGGGCTGATTTGAACGATTTTTTTACATTTTCATATTACCTCCTAGGGTTAAATAAACTTAAAGTCTGAAGAATCAATAACAGTACTAATAGCATCAGGAACAAGAGGTATATTATTAAGAACTGCTAAATCAAAAGCAGGATTACCATCATCCTCAAGATTCGGATCATATCCTAAAATAACTTTACTATTCAAACTATTATTTACATAGATAAAGAAAGCAGGACTTGTTCCCGAACCATTTTGATTATTCAGAATAGAATTAACTTGCTGCACATTTTCAAATCTATTCTCAAAAATAATAAGTTCTTGACCGCTTATATCCTGACCTTGAGAACCCAAATTATCAAGAGAAACTATCACACTAGAAAATTCTGTAGCAGTGCCAGGAGGATTAGTTAAATTGCCAAAATTACTGGATCTAAACAAGAATACATCTACATTACTACCATTAAAATCAGTAATTACATCTACTCCTTCATTGGGGACTTCAAAAAAGAAAGCATCATCTCCCTCATTACCAGTTAACCTGTCTGCACCCAAACCACCACTCAAAGAGTCATCACCTATATTGCCATTGATACTGTCGTTACCTTCGTCACCACTGATAAAATCATTTCCTTCATTACCATCAAGAGTGTCAACCCCTGCACCACCACTCAAAGAGTCATCACCGACCCCACCAACAACACTATCGTTGCCCAACCCACCGAATAAACTATCGCTACCAGTTTGGCCAAGCAACAGGTCATCATCAGCACCACCGTCTAGAGTATCATTACCAGAATTACCTTCTAGAGTATCATTGCCAGCATTACCAAATAGAGAGTCATTATCATCTTCACCAGATAGAGAGTCATTGCCCGTACCTCCGTCTAGGGTATCGTTACCCTGTCCACCTCTGAGAGTATCTTGTTGTTCTGCTCCTAATAATAGATCGTTGCCGTCTTCTCCTAACAAAGAGTCACTATCAGCACCACCATCTAGAGTATCGTTGCCTACTCCTCCAAATAATGTATCAGCTTGTTCTGCACCAAACAAAGAATCATTACCAGCTTCACCTAATATAGAATCTTCGTCCGCTCCTCCATCTAAAACATCCTCTCCAGCACGACCACTAATAGTATCCTCTCCAGCATTTCCGAGAATGTAGTCACTTGCGGGAGTACCGTTAATAGTATTATCACCAGCTCCACGTTCAAATACATTATCAACAACAGTAATACTAAAAGATGTAGTTGGAATTGTTCCATTATCCCCATCAGAAACAGAAAAACTAAACGGAAACCTACCTGCTGTATTACCAGGAGTATATAGAATTAAGTTGTTATTAATATCAGCTTGAGAAAAAGTATCGTCATTATTGATACTATCATCAACTAATGTCAGATTACCTTGTATGGGTGCGGTAATAATATTGTAGGTAATTTCTTCTGCTGTGTTGTCAGTATCTGTAACTAAAAGATTAGTATTGAATATCGTTTGTCTTGCTCCACCTTTCTCGGCAATGATACCTCGGTTGTTAACTAACTGCGGTGAGTCATTGACTTTAATATTAACTTGGGCAGTATCGGAACCACCATTACCGTCACTAATACTATAACTAAAACTGTCCTCTCCAAGGAACCCAGTATTAGGAGTATATATATAGGTTGTACTGTTTTCTTGTACTAATGAGCCATTTTGTGGTGTACCGATGGCAGAAATACTGAGAGGATCTCCATCTGGGTCAGAGTCATTTTCTAGTAGTTCTTGAGCAGTAATAGTTAACGGTTCATTTTGATTTGTCGTTAAGTTATCGTCCTCTGCTTCAGGGGGGTTGTTGGAAGGTTCTGGAGTTTCTGTAGGTGTTGGTGTGGGAGTTTCTGTAGGTGTTGGTGTGGGAGTTTCTGTAGGTGTTGGTGTGGGAGTTTCTGTAGGTGTTGGTGTGGGAGTTTCTGTAGGTGTTGGTGTGGGAGTTTCTGTAGGTGTTGGTGTAGGACCTGGTGAAGTTGTTGGTCCAGGAGGTGTGGGTGTGGGGAGTGATAATGTTACAAAGTCATTAGAGTCTATTGTGCTACTTTCAACTCCTTCTAGCACTGCCAAAAAATTGCCGTTTGTACCACCGACACTAATGATAGTATTATCGGGGTTGTCTTCTGATGCAAAAATACTTAGTTCTTCAAAGGTCAAACCATTGCTCAGACCGATTAAATCTTCGTTACTGAAGTCATTAATAAAATCTGCACTGCTAACTCCCTGACCTCCTGAGTTACGAGTAATATTAAAGGTATCTTGCCCTATTCCTCCTGTTATTGTATCTGCACCAAGGTCTCCAGAGAGGAAGTCTGCACCAACACCTCCTGCTAGTGAGTCTGCATCTTTTCCTCCAAAAAGTACATCATCTCCTGTATTACCTTCTAGAATATCTCTACCTGTTTCACCAAATAATGTATCTCCACCATCATTTCCTAATAAGCGATCGTCACCTGCTCCACCAACTACTGTATCATTACCGATGTCCCCATCCGCAAAATCATCCCCCCGGTCGCCGAATAGTAGATCGTCTTCTCCACTACCGACAATACTATCATTATCTTTACCTCCATAGATAGTATCGTTACCTTCATTTCCTATGATAGTATCACTGTCGCGATCGCCATATAAGATGTCACTACCACTAGCTCCGAACAGAGTATCTAAATCTTTGCCTCCTCGTAAACTATCATCTCCCGGACCACCGTCGAGAAAATCATTTCCGGCATTTCCGTTCATTTGGTCTTGACCTTCATCTCCCAGGAGAGCGTCATTTTCATCTAGAGCAAAAACTGTATCATCTCCAGACAATGCTAAAATTGTATCTGCTACTGTACTCCCAATGATGGAGTCGCTGAAAATACTTCCCTCTCCTAAACCTTGGATAAAAATTGGTGGTGGTAGTTCGACTTGTTGTTTAACTCTTTCTTTTTGTGTCATTTTAATTTTTCCTGATAATTGCTATTAGATAAAAGGGAGTAGGGAGTAGGGAGTAGGGAGTAGGGAGTAGGGAACCCACCCCTCGCCCCTCCCCCTCCCAGGAGGGGAATAATTGATAATTTCTGTGGGATAATTCATTGGATTTTTTATTATTGGAGATGTCTATTTTTTTATAGACAAAGGAACAGAAAATTCACCTATTCCCTATTTCCTGTTCTCTGCTCCCTATTGCTGAGGTAGTTCGACTTGTTGTTTACAGAGGTTTTCATTTGGGTAGACCACAGTAGGGGCGATTCGCGTTTGCGGAGCATTCCGTAGGAAATCGCCCCTACTGTGGTTTTATTTGTGAAGATGTGGTTCATCAACTTGAAAAGCGCTGTAATTCTTTCTGTTTGTGTCATTTTAATTTTTCCTGATAATTGCTATTAGATATTTTTAGAAAAAAGGGAGTAGGGAGTAGGGGAAATAATTGATGATTTCTGTGTAATAATTGATTTGATTTTTTGGCATTGGAGATGTCTATTTTTTTATAGACAACGGAACAGAAGTAAGAATATTCAGTTAGACAATAGGGGAAAAAGGTTGAAATTTACTCCCCCACTCCCCCACTCCTGTAAGGGCGAATGCCATTCGCCCCTACTCCTTCTTCCTTCTTCCTTCTTCAAATAAACTCAAAATCACCAGCATCAATAATAGTGGAAATTTGGTCTTCTTCTGGTTCAACAGACTGGAGAATACCCAACTCAAAAGCAGGAACACTGTCATCAGCAAGACTTGTGTCATAACCAAGGACATATTTGCCTCGTTGACCATTTAGGTAAACAAAGAAAGCTGGGCGATCGCTGGAGCCATTTTGTACATTTAAGGCAGCGTTAACTGCTTGTGCATTATCAAACTTACCTTCAAAAATAATCAACTCTGCATCACCGATACTCTGACCTTCCGATCCGATATTCTCATCCTGGAGAATTACACTAGAAAAACCATTATTAGTTAAACCGCCAAAGTTAGCAGATGTAAACAGGAATGTATCATCATCACCAGGTCGGTCGAAATCTCTGACTGTATCTATACCTTCGTCTGCAACTTCATAGAAGAAGAAATCATTCCCGGCACCACCTGTCAGTCGATCGGAACCAGAACCTCCAGCTATAGTATCATTACCAATACTGCCGTCAATTCCATCATTGTCATCACCACCTTGGATACTATCATCTCCTATATCACCCAAAATGATATCCTGACCAGAACCAGCGTCGATAGTGTCATTACCATCATCACCAACCAGAGAGTCATCACCTTCTTCTCCAAATATTGAATCGTTCTCTGAACCACCTAAAACGGTATCTGCTCCTGCTCCACCACTAATAGTATCGTTGTCTGAACCACCGTCTATTAGATCGCTACCCTCTCCACCTGTTACGGAGTCGTTGTCAGCTCCACTGCGAATGGTATCGTTACCCGCATTACCAGCTATGGTATCGTCACCATCTGCTCCTAGAAGAGAGTCGTTCCCTTCTCCTCCAGTCATACTATCGCTGCCATCTCCTCCTAAGAGGTTGTCGTTACCTGCATCTCCAGAAATACTATCATTACCTGCATCTCCAGAAAGGCGATCATTGCCATCACCACCAAATAAGCTATCGGAACCATCCCCACCTCTGAGAGTATCTTGTTGACTAGCACCAAATAGACAGTCATCACCAGAGTTGCCAACCAGAGAGTCGTTTCCTTCACCACCATCTATATAGTCACTACTACTGAGACCATCAATACTATCATCTCCTGCCAACCCCAAAATATTATTACTTAGGGCAGTACCCGTGAAGTTATCAGCTTTATTTGTTAATGTTTTAGTATCATCTACAATACCAATACTAAATGAGTTTGGAGGAACCTGACCCCCTGCAATATCAGAGACTGTGTAGGTAAAAAAGTCATTACCTGCCGTATCATCTGGAGTAAATTGTAGTAAGTTATTGTTAATATCTTCTTGAGTGAAGGTATCTCCTTCCCGTAAACGAGAACTACCTCCTATTCTTAGGTCGCCTAAGTCGGGAGCATCAGTAATTGTGTATATTAACTCATCAGGAGAATTATCAGCATCAGATGCTTGCAAATTATTGGAATTTATAAACCGTATACCTGAACTAGCTTCAACTACTATACCAGTATTGTTAACTAACTCTGGCGATCGGTTAACTGTGATTGTCACATCAGCACTATCGCTACCCCCATTACCATCGCTGATAGTGTAACTGAAACTGTCTGTACCCACAAAGCCATCATCTGGGGTATATTCAAATAACCCATTGCTTTTCTCCACTAACTCTCCATTGGAGACTGATGTAAAATCAGTTACTGTTAGAGGATCGCCGTCAGGGTCGGAATCGTTTTCTAATACATTAAATTCTACTAATTTACTTTGACTAGTTGCTACTTCGTCATCTTCTGCATTTGGTCTCCGGTTAGGAACAGGTGGAGGTGTGGGTGGAGGTGTTGGACCTGGTGTTTCTGTGGGTGCTGGCGTTTCTGTGGGTGCTGGCGTTTCTGTGGGGTCTGGAGTGCCCGTTGGGTCTGGCGTGCCTGTGGGGTCTGGAGTGCCCGTTGGGTCTGGCGTGCCTGTGGGGTCTGGAGTGCCCGTTGGGTCTGGAGTGCCCGTTGGGTCTGGTGTGCCTGTGGGAGAAGGGGTAGGAAAAGGAAACCCACCAGAACCAATGAAATTACCAGCATTAATAGTATTACTGTCAACTCCCAATAGAATAGCCAAAAATGGACCATCGGAACCATTCTGAATTATGGTGTCACGGCCTTCCCCACTGGGACTTTGGAAAATAACTAAGTCGTTAAACCCAAGACCTCCTCCTAAACGAATTACGTCAGCATTACCATTAAAGTCAGCAATGACATCTGCTTCAAAAATTTCTAGACCACCGTTTTCGGGACTAATGACAAATGTATCGTTACCCTGATCCCCAATAAGAGTATCTGTGCCTAAACCCCCTATTAGACAGTCATTACCAATATTTCCTTGAACTTCGTCGTTACCATCTTCACCGTCTATAGTATCATTATCTCCATCACCACTGAGCAGGTCTGCTCCTAAACCTCCAAATATTGAGTCGTTGCCGAAACCGCCAGATGCTTGGTCATTGCCTTCATCACCAAAAATAGTATCGCTGCCAGGGTCTCCAAATAAGCGATCGTTACCGAGACCACCACTAACAAAGTCCTCACCTGCGCCACCGCTAACAAAGTCGTTCCCCTCGCCTCCAAGAACATTATCGTTACCATCTCCACCTAAGACAGCATCATCTCCTCTATCACCAAATACCTCATCATCTCCTGCATCACCAGAAACATTATCATTATCTCTACCGCCATAAAGAGTATCTCGACCATCCCCTCCACTAACTGTATCATTTCCCCGATCGCCAAATAATATATCATTACCTTCCTCTCCTAAAATCAGATCGTCATCTTTACCACCACGAGCGTTATCATTACCTTGGTTTCCTATAACTGTATCATTACCTCGACTACCATTGAGAGTATCGTTATTTTCATCTCCTCTAATTTCATCGTTACCACCTTGACCAACAATAGTGTCGTCACCCACTGCTCCAAATATGACATCTACTTGGTCGCTACCGATTAAAAATTCATTATTAGGAGTGCCTCGGAATACTCCCTCAACTCTTATAGGCGCTCCTTCACTGAGAACACTGATGTTAACTGTTGCCAGAGAACTGGTAGTACCATTGCTTGCAGAATAACTAAAACTATCTGTTCCAATAAAAAATTGTCTGGGGGTATAAGTGAAAGTTCCTGTACCATTTTCGAGTAATGAACCATCGGTAGGTAAGCTAAAATTACTAACAAATATTGAATTTCCTGAAGGGTCGATGTCATTTTCGAGGACATTAAAACTAACGACTTGACTCTGGTTAGTTGTCACTTCGTCATCGACAGCTATTGGTTGTGGTGGTGGTACTGGCGTAGCAGTTGGTGCTGGTGTTGGTGCTGGTGTTGGTGTGGGTAATAGCTGAAGCTCGCCGTTAACAATGAAACCAATTAGCTCGCCATTATCACCTCTAACTTCGATAACTTCTGTTGGTGGTGGGGTTGGTGCTGGTGTTTCTGTTGGGGTTGGTGTTGGTGTTTCTGTTGGTGTTGGTGTGGGTGTTTCTGTCGGGGTTGGTGTTGGTGTTTCTGTTGGGGTTGGTGTTGGTGTTTCTGTTGGTGTTGGTGTGGGTGTTTCTGTCGGGGTTGGTGTGGGTGTTTCTGTTGGGGTTGGTGTTGGTGTGGGTGTTTCTGTTGGGGTTGGTGTTGGTGTGGGTGTTTCTGTCGGGGTTGGTGATGGTACTGGCTGTAATGGCACAAACTCACCAAAATCATCAATAAAACCTCGTATAGGAAAGCCATTTATTATCCTTGTAACTATTTGAGCACCGAAATTTGACGATGGCATTATTTTTCTCCTTCTAAAAATTATCTTTAATTAGTTTGTGTTTTTTCTTGACAAATACTTTTTTTTATAGTAATAAAATCATTTATTTTTCATTGGTCCTCAATTTGACCAATAATTACAATAGACGTTTATTGTAAATTGTCCAACTAAGCAGTATTAGATATAGAACTGTAGACCAAGGGTAAAAGTGGCCCTGTTTGTTCCTGTCCATTAACAGCTAAATCGCTATGACAAAGGAAAATCCGATGTTCATTTGACCCATTGGCTGAACTATTGTTGCCATAACCTACAGGAGAACCTACACGACTTAACAAATCTAACAAAATTTTTCGCAGTCTTTCCCGATCGGATTTTTGCGTATCTTCAATAGTCCAAGAATTTCCTAACTGACTTTGCAAAAATAATGGTGCTCCATAGAGAGTAGCAGTACCTCCACTTAACCAAAGAGGGGAGCCTATATCTAACCAAAACTGCCATCTATGACATCTACGACTAGCTCGATATTGAAAAACTGTCGCCAAAGTAATTGCTGGGGGAGAATAACCAATTGTCCTCACGGGAAAAGGATTTGCACTAACAACTCCTTTGCGTAAAAACTGGATAAATTTTTCTACTGTACTAGAGGATAAGTCTTCTTCCAATGAGTCATTGGGAGTAGAAGTTGTTACCGAAAATTGGGAACTTTTTTGCAGTCTGCGCTCTACTTCCCAATAGTGGGTAGCAGTTTCCATCAACTCTCGTAGTGCTGCTAACTCAGTAAAAGAAAGATAGCTAGACATAAAGAATTTCTGAATTGCTCTGTCTAACAAAAATATCGGGTTAGGCAGTTGACGTTGTTCTTGTTGCGACCGCTGTTCTTCTATCCATTCCAAAATTTGATTATAAACACGAGTTGCTTGATACCCGACTCTATCCCATCGAGAAAAAGCTTGTATTGGCAGCAAGTGTGGATGTGTAATATCTGGATAAAAGCAGTGATCTGCTAACAAACCTGCGCGCACTGGATCTATATCATTAGTCCTCTGTAAATTTTCTTGACCATCTGTTTGTTTTTCAGCTTTGCCAATAGACCTTTGACTTAATACAACCAACATTTCTGCCACTGCATCACGGTCTACTAAACGTCCCAACCCAGGATAAACCAAAGTTAAAAGACTCAACAATGCTCGGATCGTGGGATAGCTAATTAGAGGACGTTGGTCTTTGAGTGAGTCTACAGCAATTCCATGATAGTTGAGAATTGAAATCAAACTATAACGAGCAATGGCATCTAAACCAGGAGCTATTATTGCCACTTCTTGAGGTTCTACTATACCCAATTTTATATCTTTAGCGATCGCCTCTGCCGTTTTTCGTAACAAAGCCGCCCGCGATCTAGTCTGAATTAATTGTAAAAAAGCCGGAAGTTGGAAAATAGAAGAATTAAGACTATAAGTATCCAGGACTAATTCAACAATAGGTTCTCCTATTTCTGTAGCTAAATTTTGTTCAGTGTCTAATACTTCAATTTGACAGCGTTTCTGCAGTTCTGCTAAATATTCGGGGTCAGCTCCCAGACCTAATCTAATACCACCATCAGGATTATAAGTAAAAACCCCTAAAGTTCCATTATCTAAGAGAAAGTTGCATAAATCACTAGCGATCGCTGGATATTCATCCACATCATCTGCCAACAAAAATGGATAACGGTCAATTAGATATTGCTGATAATTAGGATTTGGTAGTAGATACCGCCAGTATAACTCTGTGATGATACCATAAGTTAGCAAGCCTTTTTGTAAACACCAATGTCGCCACTGTTGGAGCAATTCTACTATATTCTCATAGAATTCCCCTGAATCTACTTGCTCAAATCCCTGTTGTAAAATCATTGCGGTCTCTTCTATAGGCGTGCAACTGAAAGCAGCCAATTGAAATAGGTCGAGAATGCGGCGTATCATCCGCTCTCTAGTTACTCCTGGCTGTTGCAATAATCCTTTCTCTATGTGAGGACGCCAAACTTTGCCAGCAAGTTCCTGTTCTGTTTCGGGCCTTAGTCGTAATGGAAACTGTGCCTTTAAGTCCAAGGATTCGATTAGCAATGGCCAGAATAAGTTTACTTCATCTTCAAAAAAACCTAATGGTGTAGTTGAATGATATGGGTATTGTTCTGATGTAGCCTCGGAAATTCTGTCCATCAAGTCAAGTCGATTATTTGCATTAGCCGCCAATATTAGTATCTTGGGCGAAGTATGCAGAAAGTCTGGTATCTTTGGGCGATCGTCTAAAATATTTTCGGAATTTTCTGGCCTAACAATTTCATTTAGGGGAGACTTCAGATTTTGGCCTCTTATACAAAATTGTTCTATTAACCGACTTGTCTTACCGCTAAGAGTTGGCCCTGTAATCCAAAGAGAGCGATCAGGCATTGTTGGCTATCCTTTGTTTTGTTGGCAAATTAAACTATATAACAAAGAACTAGTTGGTGTTTGACATAGATTGATGATCAACCGTAAGACGCCAGAAATGCTTTTCCCACTGTTGCCTGTTGCCTGTTCCCTGTTCCCTGCTACATTATCGAAATTATCGAAAAATTGAGTTTATATAGTACATAGCAGGGGGTTTATTTTTTCAAGCGATCGCTATTAACTAGGTGTCAGCTAAAAGTTTTCAGCTATCAGCTTGGGTTGAAATCCCCGGATTGATTATAGCAAGATAATTTAAGAGGGGAAGATGTATTTCGGTTGACGGTAGATACAGCAAACAATGCAATAGACATATCCAAAAATCAAAAATAAAATCTAATTATCGTACAGAAATTATCAATTATTTCCCCCTATTCCCTATTCCCTATTCCCTCTTTTGGAGGAGATGTCTAATATTAGATTTTGAAGATGGTATCGATCTAATTGAGCTAAGAGAAGGGTTGACATTTTCCCCGCTAGCGATCATTACTGGTGAGGATAATACTATCTATTTTATTGTTGCTAGCAGTGGAGAAATTATTGGTACGATAACACGAGCAAATGAGATAGCGATCGCTTCTGATGATTTCATAGAAGGATTTAAAAAAAATAAAATTTAGGAGAGAAATTCCTTTTCTTTGCAATAATTCCCGTACATCAAACATCAAAGGAAGTACTTGTTGATTCCAATCTTCACTCTGGTAAGTTTAGGAAACAAAATTTTACTTAGGGTTTGCTGAATAAGTCTTTTGGTATGGGGTAGGAGTCAGGAGTTAGGAGTCAACCCACCCCTCGCCCCTCCCCCTCCCAGGAGGGGGAGTCAGGAGGAATGGGGAATGAGCGAGGAGGTAGTCGGGTATTTTATCCCTTGATTTTTCTGCTATAGTCAGCCCAAAATCCTAACTTTTTGGTCGCTCAAGCTTAAAAAGTTGTACTTTTTTACAGCGAAAAAAAGCTACAACCTTTACCTATTAATGCTTTTAGATTTAATCAGCAAGCCCTACTTATATCCTAAACCTTTTGGGACAATTGTAGAGATCGCTTACAGCGGTTTTCATTTGGGTAGACCACAGTAGGAACTTTCCATGGAACGTCCCGACAAGGTTTTGTTTGTGAAGATGTGGTTCATTAACTTGAAAAGCGCTGTAATTAGTACAATTAGCCTTTTTGAGCATTGGCCATAATCTTCTAAGGGCAAGGCTAATTACTTTGAAAGCAATTAAAGTTTTAAATCCTTTAACTTTTTCTGTGTTTGTAATCTCTGTTCAACAATTAATAATGAATAATGAATAATCAATAATTACCTCTCCTTGAAAAGAAGAGGATTGAATAATAATGAAAATTTGGTGGTGGTGCATAGTAATGGTAAAGGAGTGTGGGGGGATGGGGAGATGGGGAGATGGGGAGATGGGGGGATGGGGGGATGGGGAGATGGAGAGTGTGGGAGTGTGGGAGAAATTAAAGAATGTGTATCCTACCATTACCATGCAGGACTATCGAAAATTTTTCTTTGTTATCCCCTTAAAAGGGGAGGCTTTAAACCACAATTTTTCGGTAAATCTACATTTATATCATGTCAGGTTGAACAGTTATAAATAAACGACGGAGGAGTCATAAGTCAGGAGTCAGGAGTCAGGAGGGAAGAAAGGAGAACAGAAGCAGAAAGTTTTTTGATCACTAATTATCTGGACATGATATTATACCAATTCCCAAAAGTAATGCTATACTTACAGCGCTTTTCAAATTGATGAACCACATCTTCACAAGCAAAATCCTGTAGGGACGTTCCATGGAACGTCCTTACTGTGGTCTACCCAAATGAAAACCGCTGTAAGTGACACTTCAGTTATTAAGTAATTAACTTATATAGAATAACTTTTTTGTTAATTTGAGCAAATTTAATGTTAATTATTATTATGTTTGCTTCTCCCCTACTCCCCTACTCAATAAAATGTAGAAAAGTTTTTGAGAAATGGTATTACACCTGATTCAGCAGCCAAAAGAAAACTTTTTTTAGCTTGAATTGCACCAATTTTAATCGCTTCAATTTGTAGGAATGTTGGACTGTTAGGAGTCTCAGCCATTGAGTTTTCAATGACAGTTAAAAGAAATTAGTCCACAGACAGTGATAACTATCGGCACGATTACCAGTTTCACAGGTGTGATGTTTTGGATCTGGAAAATTTCTTATTACATTGGAAGGCTTGAAAATAAGGTTGAAAACAACTGAAATTATATCAATAGATTAGGGAATTTCGTCAGGCAAAAATATCAAAGTATTATATCAAATCCGTTGGCTTCGGAGTAATATAATTCTGTTGATAGTCATACAATCGGTAAGGCCGAATGGCCATTCGCCCCTACAGTATAGACTCTTATCTTTAAAGACTGAATAACACCGATGCTACCGGATTTGATATTATATCAAATCCGTTTAATTCGGTATACAAAAATGTTCCATCTTCAACCATTACCAAATATTTCTCTCACTCCCCATCTCCCCATCTCCCCATCTCCCCATCTCCCCATCTCCCCATCTCCCCATCTAATTACACCGATGCTACCGGATTTGATATTATATCAAATCAGTTTAATTCGGTATACAAAAATGTTCCATCTTCAACCATTACCAAATATTTCTCGATCTTCCCCTCCTGGGAGGGGTTAGGGGTGGGTCCCCATCTCCCCATCTCCCCATCTCCCCATCTCCCCATCTCCCCATCTCCCCATCTCCCCATCTAATTACACCGATGCTACCGGATTTGATATTATACGTCATGTAAATAATCATTGCCTTGATCTCGGAACGATTGAATCTTTTCTTGAAAAAAATTTGATTATCGCCCACATACCAAAATTCATATAAACGAAGATGAGCTATAAAGTATAGCGCTGTGCGCAGGCAACAGCTCCGGAAGGCAACAGCTCCGGAAGGGGGAATAAAAAACCTATAATATAAGACTTTTAGCTATTGGACACCTCTTGTAATTTGTAAATATGCCAGCGCACATTGCTATATTTCAAAAATTAGAGTGTCCAAAATGCAAAAGTACAAACATGACAACAGGACACTGCGACTACTGGTGTCGGGATTATCGCCATCATTGGCCACGAACAAATTCTGTGGGGATTCTCCCTGATGTCCAGAACAAATGTTTTACCTCCGGAAAGTTGGAAACTGCTAATCTTTGACTTTTTCCCTCTTCCGGAATTTTAACCAAAACTATATAACCAACCATCCCGACCACAAATTCTAATAATTCCATCCCATACAATAGGGGTAGATTCAAAAGAAACTTTACCCGTAAATTTGCCAGCTTCTTCTACTATTAAGCGGAAAAATTCTCCTTGAGCGTTAGGTAAAACATTTCGTTCGTCAGGTTTAGCAAATTCCCAATTCAAATTAAATATATAAACTCCATTATATCCAGCAGTTACCAGTTTATTTCCATCAGTAAAAATTGGTGTTGAAATTGAGGGACCAATTTTCTGCTTAAACACAATTAAAGGAGTATCATAACTAAACTTTTTCAAAGGTCCTTTAACTTTATTTCCTGTAGTTAAATCTTGGGAACCAATATATAGATATCCATCAATAGCATTAGTAGCAAATAAAGCCGGAAATTCACCATAATTATTATATTCATCATTCAAAGCTACCGACCCAATAATACCTCCTAACCAAGTATTAAACTTAATATTACCTGTAGGCAAAAACCATTCTACACTTTCCTGATTTTTTTGATTAGGATTTAATTTTACTACCCCACCATTTCCAGGAATAAATTGTTTTTCAATCGCACAAAATAATTTACCAGCTTTAGAAATAGCAATAGTACCATCTAAATCTGAACCTGTATAAAAATCCCAAACTATCTTTTTACTCTCTATATCAATACCATAAATATGCCCGGAACCTGCTGCTAAAAAAATTCTATTACCCAATCTAGCGGGAGATGATTCAGATACAATATTTCCCCCTTGTCTTTTAGCATCACTATCCACATAAAGTTTGATTTCGGATAATACTTCTGGCTGCATAATAGAAGATTTTATTTTAGCTTTACTGACAGAACTATTAATAAAATAACCAATAGCATTTTCCCCAGCATTGAAAATTAAATTATTTCCTAATGGCAAAGCAGAACTATCATTATCGCGACTATAACTACGAGTTTTTCTAATATCTAGTTGCCAAATTTCTTTCCCTGTCCTAAAAGAAATAGCACGAAAACTAGGAGCAATTCCTTTTTTTGGTCTCCCAGTTCTACTGCCTTGTAAAATCACAATACGATTTTCTTCATTGGCAGTTTCATCAATATAAACCGTACTCGAACCTTTAATAACATCATCAAATTTATATTGCCAAACTTCCTGATTATTCGCGACATCTATTTTGCGCAAAAGATGATCGTAACTACCAATAACTAAATAAGTTTTTCCTCTATCTTTAGTAATAGTGGGTTGCCCTGTCCATCCAGCTCCACTCCATACTTTTCTAGTTTTACCAACATAAGTTACACCTGTTCCTAGTTTAAATTTATTTTGAACTTTAAAATTTTCTGGTGTACCACGACCATAGAATCTTCTTTGATCGTTTCCCAAGTATGTAGGAATTAATAAATCAATCTCTGGGTCGAGATAAGCAAAAAATTCTTTGACTTTATTCTCTAATAAATTTTCTGACAAGTTGAGATTTAGATATTTTGATAAAATTGGAGCTATTCCCGCTCCTAAAGAAAATTGTATAGCGATTTTATGGAAGTCTCTTCTTGAGTAATTCATAAATTATTGAGGAAGGAAAAAAGTGGAAGTAAAAATATTTATACCATTTCTCAAAAACTTTTCTACATTTTATTGGGCATGGGACTCACCCGTAACCCCTCCCAGGAGGGGGAGTAGGGGAATGTGGGAGAAGTAAACATCATAATAATTAGTATTAACTAACTAATAATCATCAAAAAAGTAATTTTAACGGATTATTTACTTAATAATTGAAGTGTTACATAAGTATCGCATTGCTTTTGGTAATTGGCATTACATCTTGATGATTTTTGAGAGCAAATAGAAATATAAATTACTATTACTAATATATAGTTAAGGTTGGATTACTCTTATATAAAAAACAAAAAAATCAATAATTTATTTTGCTATACTAATCCTCTTCCTTTTAGGTATAAGGTAAGCAGTCAGCTATCAGCTATCAGCTTTATTACCTTTAAAGGAGAAAAAAGCAATTTTATCAAAGCTTCAGAGTACGAATATCTGGTTGAGAATGTAGTAGAAATTAAATGAATGTACATCTCCAATCATAAAAAATAAAATCAATTATCCCACAGCAATTATCGATTCTTTCCCCCTACTCCCTATGTATGGAGGAGATGTCTATTAAAAAGCTGACCGCTAATAGCTGAATGCTTACGATATAAGTGGCAATTGATTATTCATAATTAATTATTGAATAAGAGAAAAAAATGTGAATAAATTATTTTTTATCTACCTTCTTGATCGACAATAAACGGGTGCATCTCAATATTTGCAAAAATACTTTTTTCCTATTCTCTTTTCTCTATTCCCTTTTCCCTAAAAGCGATAAATTTTTGGCTTTATTCAAAATTTAGATGTAAGCATTTCCTGCGGACTGCTGCGCAAACAGCCGTCAGCTATGAGCTAGCCTCCTACGGAGGAACTGCGTTAACAGCTATTAATTTTGGGTCTGCGTAAAAGCAAGGTTTGAAGTTGAAAAAGAATAAAAATTTACTGCCAAAGTCCCAGAAGAAAACCTTAGAACTAATGTAAGCATTTCCTGCGGAATGCTGCGCAAACAGCGGTCAGCTATCAGCTATCAGCTTAATTATCTTTAACGCAAGCTAGTCATTCTTGTTCTTCAAATTTATGGGTTTAAAATGTAGTCAAAGTCAAACAAATGCTTGCTTAATTATATCTCTGGCAAAAATTAATTAAATCAATTCAAGATATTAAATCAACAATTTCATCTCTTTATTTCCTATCCCCTGACTTCTGCAAGAAGTCTATTTATTAAAAACCTGAGAGCTGTTTGCGGAGCATTCCGTAGGAAACGCTAATAGCTGAATACTTACGAACTAATTATTCATTACTAAGCAAACAGCTATTAATTTTGGGTCTGCTTCAACAATTAATAATGAATAATGAATAATGAATAATTACCTCTCCTTGAAAAGAAGAGGATTGACTAATAATGAATTTTTTTTTATTATCCCCTTAAAAGGGGAAACAAGCGGTCAAGGGATAGCGAAGAGACCTCGCCATATCCAATCGACCAAGAGAAGAAAAATTGTTCCTTTGAGTCAATCCTCTCCTTGAAAAGAAGAGGTAATTGTTAATTATAGCAATCAGGAATCAGTTGTGGGAATTGAGATGTTCCTTAAAAGTATAGAATATAGCAATTCTTATATTTATATGATACGTTTTTTTCTTCTTCTCTGTTCCCTTTTCCCTGTTCCCTAAAAGTTTTCAATGTCTCACAACTCAAATCATATTGCTATATTAATAATTAATAATTAATTATTAATTGTTGAATGTCATGCGTCCCCTTGCCAAACCTGAGAAGTAATGAATAATTACTAATTGCTGTTTGCGTAGCATCCCGCAGGGAAGTGCTGACTGCTAATAACTGAATGCTTACAAATCAAGCCCTAAAATTTATAAATACGTTATAATCTGCGGAAATGTTAATCATCTACTTTTCAAAGTACCAGAATAATTGACAATATTAATGATAAATAGAGAGTAAGAAAAAATGACCAATCGTTTAGCTAAATCCCAAAGTCTTTATCTCCGCAAACACGCAGAAAATCCTGTAGATTGGTGGCCGTGGAGTGAAGAAGCTTTAGAAACGGCACGGCGGGAAGATAAGCCAATTTTTCTATCAATTGGTTATTCAAGTTGTCACTGGTGTACCGTTATGGAAGGGGAAGCTTTTTCTGATGATAAAATCGCTCAATATTTGAATGAAAAATTTTTACCAATAAAAGTAGATCGAGAAGAACGACCTGATGTAGATAGTATCTATATGCAGGCATTACAAATGTTAACTGGACAGGGTGGTTGGCCGTTAAATATATTCTTAACTCCTGATGATTTAACACCTTTTGTTGGTGGTACTTATTTCCCTGTTGAACCTCGCTATGGACGACCAGGATTTTTAGAAGTTTTACAAAAGATTAGGGGATTTTATGACATTGAAAAAAATAAACTTAACGATTTAAAATCCGAAATGTTGGAGGGATTAAGAAAATCAGTTTTATTACCAGAAGCAGAAGATTTAAGCGAAGAGATACTGCAAAAAGGTTTAGAAGTTAGTACCGCAATTATTAGCGATCGCTACTCTCAACAAAGCTTTCCGATGATACCTTATGGACAAGCAGCATTACAAGGAACAAGGTTTAATTTTGAATCTCAATATGATGGTAATCAAATTTGTTTACAACGAGGATTACATCTGTCATTAGGAGGAATTTATGACCATGTTGCCGGAGGTTTTCATCGTTATACAGTAGACGCAACATGGACAGTTCCCCACTTTGAAAAAATGCTCTACGATAATGGTCAAATTGTTGAATATTTAGCTAATTTATGGAGTGCAGGACATCAAGAACCAGCTTTTAAACGAGGAATTATTGGCACAATAGATTGGCTAAAACGAGAAATGACTGCACCAGAGGGATTTTTTTATGCTGCTCAAGATGCTGATAGTTTTACCACTTCAGATGAAGCTGAACCGGAAGAAGGTGCTTTCTATATTTGGAATTATCAAGAATTAGAAAATTTATTAACCTCAGAGGAATTATCTGAACTATCAGAACAATTTTTCATAACATCTGCTGGAAATTTCGAGGGAAAAATTGTCTTACAAAGAAAGCAAGCAGGAGAGTTAAGTGAAACTCTAGAAAATTCCTTATCCAAACTGTTTGAATTACGGTATGGAGCCAAACCTTTTTCTGTAAAAACTTTCCCACCAGCAACCAATAATCAAGAAGCCAAAAATAATAATTGGCCTGGTAAAATTCCAGCAGTAACAGACACTAAAATGATTGTTGCTTGGAATAGTTTAATGATTTCTGGATTGGCACGAGCAGCCACAGTATTTAACAATTCAGAATATCTAGAATTAGCCGTTAATGCTGCTAATTTCATCATCAAAAATCAGTGGGTTGACGAACGTTTTCATCGATTAAATTATGAAGGTAAAGCGGCAGTAATGGCACAGTCAGAAGACTATGCTTTGTTTATTAAAGCTTTGCTAGACTTACAACAGGCTTCTATTACTTCATCAAATACTAATTATTGGTTAGAAACAGCAGTAAAATTACAAGATGAATTTGATAAATTTTTATGGAGTTTAGAAGCATCAGGTTATTACAATTCACCGAGCGACGTTAGTGGAGAATTAATATTACGAGAACGTAATTACATTGATAATGCAACTCCCGCAGCAAATGGAATAGCAGTTGCTAATTTAGTACGTCTATCTTTGCTAACCGAAGAATTATATTATCTCGACCGAGCTGAGTCAGCCTTAACAGCTTTTAGCAGCATAATGAAAAAATCTCCTCAAGCTTGCCCGAGTTTATTTGGTGCCCTTGACTGGTATAGAAATCAAACCTTAGTTAGAACCTCTGAAGCAGAAATATCTAGTTTAATTACTCATTATTTTCCTACTACTATTTATAAAGTTGAAGCAGATTTACCAAAAAATTCTGTAGGGTTAGTTTGCCAAGGTTTGATATGTAAAAAACCTTCTTTGAGTAAACAAGAATTATTAGAACATTTAGAGCAAAGTCAAAATCGTTGGACTAAATAATTTAGGAGTTAGGAGTCAGGAGTCAGTAGGAAGAAAGTGGGAATTATCTGGGGATATTCCAGCATTTTATGCCTGCATTGAATGGAAAGCGCAATCAAAAAACTTTCTCTCTTCTAACCTTTTCTTTCCTTCTGCCTTTCCTACGGAATGCTGCGCAAACAGCATAGCTGCCTCCTGCCTTCTGCCTTACTTTTTCCAACTTTGATGTCGGCAAGGGGTCTCCCGTTAACATTTGTATAACGGGAGGGGAATTGCCGACCAACAAATAAACCGCGTAGGGTCCAATTATTTCTTGCATTGTGTGCTTTTTTGTGTTATTGGTGATTATATCCGGAGTAGCGGTAATACGCACTTGATAACAGCACATAGAAAACAAATAGCGAGTATGGGGTTCAATTCATGAAGTTCGCGGTCGGCCCGTGAAAAGGTAAAACTCTTGAGGGTGTGTATCGGAGTACAGAATTGTTCAGTACAAAAAGGTGGTGGGTCTCATCATCTCTGTCTGGTGAGGGTTAAGTGGTTGCACTCCCTGTGAAACAGAAAGCCCGCGTCCGCGAGGTTGGGAAGCCTACATCATAATCTTTGATTTGATGTAGGAGAACGTCACAGTGGAAGACTATGGTTTATTTATCAAAACGTTGGTTGAAGACCCGCGCTCTCCCGTAGGGGAGCACCGTATGGGAAAACCAATCAATGTTGCGGGTTTACAAATGATCTGTTAGAATGTTGTGGGTTGAAAATTAGTCAGTAGATGGTGGAAAAAGCGTACAAATTTAGATTTTACCCAACTCTAGAGCAGGAAAGTCTGTTGCGGAGAGCGTTGGGATGTGTACGCCTCATCTACAACAAAGCTTTAGCAGCTAGAACTACTGCCTGGTATGAGAACAAAGAGCGAGTAAGTTACAAGCAAACTTCAGCCATGCTAACTTCCTGGAAAAAGCAGGAAGACTTGGATTTTCTGACTGAAGTAAGTAGTGTACCATTGCAGCAAAGCTTGAGACATTTACAAACTGCTTTTACCAATTTTTTTAGTGGACAGGCGAAATATCCCAACTTCAAGAAAAAGCGCAACGGTGGTAGTGCCGACTTCGTGAATTCAGCATTTAAGTGGAAAGATGGCCAAGTTTATTTAGCGATCGGGTTCAGAACCACTACCTATTAGATGGAGTAGGCAACTACCAGGAGGTTGTGTACCTAGCACAATTACTGTCAAGCTTGAGCCTAGTGGTAGATGGTCTGTATCAATGAAGAGTTAATGATACCAGAGATTTAAAACTCAAACCTGTTACCAAACAAGTTGGCATTGATTTAGGCATTACCAGCTTACTAAGCACCAGCGATGGTAAAAAAGTTGCCAACCCAAAAAATCTTCAGAGGTTACATAAAAAACTGAGGATAGCCCAGAAATCCCTAGATAGAAAACCCAACAAAAAGTCTAATAACTATCAAAAGGCCAGGCTGAAAGTAGCCAAGATACACGCGCTTGATTAAAGACTCAAGACTTGATTACACTCACAAGCTAACATACGTCGCCAATCCGACGGCTCCCCTACAACTGATTAGAGAAAATCAAACTATTGTAGTTGAGGATTTAGCAGTACGAAACATTGTCAAAAAGCGGTGCGACCCCGCGACGACGCCAGTCGCAAGGGAACGCGCACCAAGAGACCACAAATTAGCTAGAGCGATAAGTGATGCTAACTGGGGAGAATTAGTGAGGCAATTAGAATACAAGGCTGATTGGTATGGACGGAAGTTAGTCAAAATTGACCGATACTTCCCTAGTTCCAAGCGCTGTTCTAATTGTGGTCATGTAGTAGAAAAATTGCCTCTCAATATTAGAGAGTGGGATTGTCCTGAATGTGCTACTCACCATGACCGGGATATCAACGCAAGTATAAATATTTTGCGGATGGGAACCCGCGTCGGCGTCAGACGCAAGCGGTCAGACCCCGCGCCGCCGACAGGCGCAAGGGAACGCTGACCAAGAGAGGGAACGCCCACGCTCGAAGGCTGCGGGAGGAGCAGTGTCAGTCTGTGGAGCGACCGTAAGACCCGAAGAGAGTAAATCTCGGAAGGCGGGTGCATTGAAGCAGAAAGCCCCTAACAGTGATGCTAGGGAATCCCGCGCTGTCACGCAAGTGCAGCGTCGGGAGGATGTCAATAGAACATCTAGAACAAAGTCAAAATCGTTGGACTAAATAATTAGGAGTCAGTCCTCAGTCCTCAGGAATTAGGAAGGACTGAGAATTATAGAGTAGTTGTTAGGAAGAATTGTCAGAATGATTTTTTGGCTCTTGTCTGCCTCAAATTAGGAGTCAGTCCTCAGGAGTTAGGAAGGACGAAGAATTATAGAGTAAAGGATACAATTTTTCTCCCTTGATGATAAATTGATCCCACTCCCCCACTCCCCTACTCCCCTACTCCTTAACAAGACTTTTTCAGCAAACCCTATTGATCAACTGCATCTCAGATATCCAAGTACCGTGAAAACCATAAGGAACTCTCTGAGGTAACATCACTCGTGCCACAGGATCTTCTCTCATATTCTGAGCATCTATTACCAATAACTCAGAACGTTTATCTTTCTCATCATACACAAAGGTTAGTAACCAACCATCATCCTCATCAATAGCACCTATTCTCGGCGCAAATGTTACAGACCCCCCGTAACATTGCTCCTGAAAATCATGGGTTATTGACCTACCAGTATAAAAATCATACTTAATAATCCCATCAAACAAGGGTTGCAGTGAAGCCATCCTAGAAGTATAGCCATAACGCATCTCTCGTCCGACAAAGCGATGATTAATCGAAGGAAACTCCGATGGTCTTTTATCTAACATTCCTTCTCTCACAGCGCCAGTTTTGAGATTAAATGCCCAACCATACATTCGAGGAATATTCTCATCAGGATCTCTATCTCTAAAGTTACTAGCATAGGAATGAGTTGAACTCATCCGACAAGCATACAATATTACTTCATCCCCATCTTCATACGCATTCAAAATATGATTGATATAGCAAGGATGAGCTTCAAACCATTGAATATCTTCATTATTTCCATACCGAGGCAAAATACCAAACCGACTTGGCACTCCCTTCTCAAAAATCCAACCAGGTAAACCTTTCTCCACTCGTTCTGGACGGAATCTCAATGGTAAATCTATCAAAATTGTATAATTTTTTGTAATGGCAAAGTCATGTGGCCCACTGGGCACAGGTATATTAATAGGTACTATTTGTAGCAACTCACCATGACTAGAAATCACCCCATACTTTAAATAAGGAGGTGCATCAAGAGCATAACCAAAGAATATTAATTCTCCAGTCATAGGATCGACTTTCGGATGAGAAGTGAAAGTAGAATCCAAGTAACCATCGCACAAATATGGACCAATTGTTTCTAAACTAGGAACTTTAACTGCGTAAGGCAACCCTGCTTCCCAAAAAGATAATAATTTGCCATTGTGATAACTAACACTACTGTTAGATACATTTTTATACGGCCCGTAAGGATTACAAACTTGAGGCGGTTCTAATCTTCCACTCCAGACCGCATAACCCAAGTCTCGTTCAACTTCAAATCCTCCTGTCCGCACATAACGATTCTTATATTCTGCCTTACCACCACTAATTCTCACTCCATGCAGCATTCCATCACCATCCATCCAGTCATATTTACCTAGAGGGGTAAATTGAGGATTAGGGCCATTACGAACATACATTCCTGACAAATCTCTAGGAAGTTCGCCTTTGATTTCTAAGTTGTCAACAGTAATTTCTTCGCTCACTGGGGCAAAATTGCCCATTAGATAAGAATTAAACCTTGTAGTTGTGGTCATAATCTATTGCTCCTATGGAAAAAATTAACTTGAAGGAATAGGGAAAAGGGAAGAAGGTTGACTAAATTCTTTTGACCGCCCGTAGCTTCTTCCATAAGCACAATCTTTAGAGAGCAAGGGTTAATCCCTGAGTGACATACTCCCACACGCTCGCTGGCGCGCTTAGTGTGGGCTTCTCGTTTCGCAGCCCCGGTATTCCGTCGGGCAAGCGCGTGCTTTAAGGACGGAATGCCCTACCGCCCTATTTTTTATATTGATCGCCGCGTTTCCTAGGTCATGCTTCCCTACAGGATGCTGCGCAAACGCAAACACATCGCGGTCAATCACAACTCCGCAATCTAAATATTTCTAACTTCTGCCCTAATTCCTTCCTTTTGATTTTTTTAACCTTCTATTAACAGCTTATGACCACTTTTCAATTCTGTATAGTGTTATGATAAAAAATTTTTAATGAAAATCATGTATCTTAAATATTTTTCCAAAAAATCTACTACATACTGTGGTTTTGCTTTCTCATGCCAATTTCCTAAAGTCCAGCTAAAGATAATGCCTCAATAATCAAATCATATCCTTTAATAGAAGTGATGTCTTTTTGACTAAATCTAGCTAATAGATATCTCAAGATTATTCGTCAGAAATCCAACGAATCAAAGACACAATTTTTCAATAATTTTTTAACTTATAAAAACATCTATTTATATAGCAAGGAACGAGTTGGTTAGGACATAGACTGATGATGAACCTGAGACAGAGAAAAGTTTTTGCCACTGTTTCCTGTTTCCTGTTTCCTGTTTCCTGTTCCTTGTTTCCTGTTCCCTGTTATAGTTAATGTTTTGAGTTATTTTAGAGTACTAAATTCAAGGTTATTAGATATAGGAATTAAGAAGTTATCTAAACCCAAACTAGCTTTTGCCTAATAATTAAAGTTTAAAGCCTCTTCTTATTTGAATAAATTAAGAAAAAAAATCATTTTAAAACAAATAGGTAATTATTAATCATTAATTTTTGAAAATATCTCCGCTCGATAAAATGTTGTGCTTAAGGCAGAACGTAAGCATTCAGCTATTAGCAGTCAGCTATCAGCAAACCCTAATTATTCATTACTTATTAGGTTGAGGAGGGGAACTTTAACAGTAACTTTTATTCTGTTTCAATTTCTCAATTATTTTTACCTTCCCCAAAATTAATAGCTTATAGCTAATAGCTGACGGCTGTTTGCGCAGCAGTCCGCAGGAAATGCTTACGGCAGAACACACCGATTTAAGATGTAACTAAGCTTGGTATGAACTTGTTACTATTCAAGACTATTAGACATCTCCAAAAAACAAAAATTAAATCAATTATTATCCATAAATTATAAATTATTCCCCTCCTGGGAGGGGGAGGGGCGAGGGGTGGGTTCCCCGTTCCTTATTCCCTGTTCCCTCTTTTGGTGAAGATGTCTATTCTATTTTTGACCATTTTCTTTCTACAGTCCAATGCCTATCTGACGATTGATATATTTTTACTTCTTTAATACCAGCATCTTTAACTATTTTTTCTACTTCAACAATCGTTAGAGCAGCTTGCAAAGAATCTCTAAATAATTTCTGTTGATGTTGATTACAATCTCTAGCGTATTTGTCTACAAGTTCCTCTTTTAATTCTGGAGTTTCTGGACGAAGTAAGTCTCGTATAAATATTCCACCTTGAGGCTGCAAAACTCTTTTAACTTCTTGGAAGAATAGTAATGGCTCTGATAAATGGTGAACAATACTGTTAGAAATTACCATCTCAAAACTATGTTCTGAATAGGGTGATTTTTTGGCATCTACTAATTCTAATTTGACCTGCGATTGTAATTGTGCTTTTTCAATATTTCTCTCTCCAATAGTCAACATATTTTTTGATAAATCAATGCCAATTATTTGCCATTCTGGTTGTTGCTGACATATTAATATCGGTATTCTGGCAGTACCAGTACCGACATCAAGAACCAATCCTTTTTTTGGGCCGATTTCTATAGAACTTTTTGCAAAGGCTTGATTGACTTCCAAAAAGTCCATTGAGTCATATTCTTCTGCTTCTTCCCATGTGTCCATGACCTCTGGTTCTAATATTCTGTCCATAATTTTTTCTGTTTCAGTGCAATTCCTACCAATAACTAAAACGGCAATACACAAACCTAGTTTTTTGTCAAATTTTCGGCTTTTATTGTTAAGCTGTCTCTAGAAAAATTGTTTTTTTCCTCCAACAAATTAAAATTAAAATTACTTAACATCATACGATTTCAATATAGTTTCCAGAGTTTTTTTACAAATTAATCACACCAATCCTGTGACTATAAAAATCATATCATAGACTGCAAATTCAGTAAATTCGTCAAATAATTGAGAATAATGTCAATAACTACCCAACTTTACGTTTATTCATAATGTGCTTAACATGACAATTTTAAAATTATCTCTTCAGAAATATTTGTTTTAATAATGTTAATAACAGTAGGTAGCCAAAATTAAACGTAAAGCAGAAAACTTAGATTAAAATGTAAGTACCTGTGCGTAAATTTGTCACAGAAAAAGTACAACAAACATCAGTGGCTTGCTATGTATTTAGGGTTTGCTGAAAAAGTCTTTTGGTCAGAGTAGGAGGACCGAGTCAGGAGGGACGGAGAATTATAGAGGAGGTAGGAGGAAGAATTGTCTGTTTAATTTTCTGTTCTTGCCTGCCTAAAATACTGATTTTTTGAGCTTTTTGGACTGAAAAGCTGACATTTTTTTCGACAATAATATAGAAGTGTTGGGAGATGGAGGAGATTTTTATATTTTCTTTTGCGGGTTTAATTCCCCACCGTCAAGGGTGGTGCTTAAAATTGTTTGGGGTTATAAGACATGGAGTGCCCGGTCTTTGACTATCCATAAGCAATTAGACTTTCTGCCTTTCCTGCGGAATGCTACGCAAACAGCATAGCTGCCTTCTTCAATAAAGGTAATTATTATGACATGATATCACTGACTACTTGCCCTTTATACTACGCTTTGAAGTTCCTAATATAGGTTCAACTTATCCTTTGCCTTCTATGCTTTCTTGTTGACCCAACATGATGTTGCAAGAAGCCCAATACTCTTACAATGGATAATTAATCCATTAGGCTTTATTGCCTCTCATGAGCGAGGAGAAAAAAAATCAGATTTCCTGATATTCAATTCCTTAACGGTTAAAACCAGAGGTAATTATCCATTATTCATTATCAATTGATGAACACGAAGTCTGATATTATGACAAAACAAAGAATAGAAAACTTAGTAATTATAGGTTCAGGACCAGCAGGCTATACTGCTGCGATCTATGCAGGACGTGCTAACCTCAAACCAGTAGTCTTTGAAGGTTATCAAATAGGAGGTGTACCAGGCGGTCAACTAATGACAACTACTGAAGTAGAGAACTTTCCTGGTTTTCCCGAAGGTATTACCGGACCCCAATTAATGGAACGAATGAAAAATCAAGCAGTTCGCTGGGGAACAGAACTATACACCGAAGATGTTACTTTTGTAGACTTAACTCAGTACCCATTTACTATTAAGTCAGAGGAACGAGAAATTAAGACTTATAGCATCATCATTGCTACTGGGGCAACTGCCAAAAAACTCAAACTACCTAGTGAAGAAAAATTTTGGAATAGTGGTATTTCTGCTTGTGCTGTCTGCGATGGAGCTAACCCTGCTTTTAAAGGAGTGGAATTAGCAGTTATTGGTGGTGGGGATACTGCAGCGGAGGAGTCTCTTTATTTAACTAAGTATGGTTCTCATATTCATTTATTGGTACGTCGAGACCAGATGCGGGCTAGTAAGACTATGCAGCAGAGAGTCTTAGAAAATCCGAAAATTACTGTTCATTGGCAAACTGAAGTTATAGATGTATATGGTAATGGTGTGTTGGAAGGTGTGAAACTCAGAAATAATCAGACTGGAACACAAAAGGATTTACCAGTTGGTGGTTTGTTTTATGCTATTGGTCATACCCCAAATACTCAAATTTTTCAAGGGCAGTTGGAATTGGATGAGAAGGGTTATGTGCTGACTCGAGATATGGTTAAAACTAGCGTTGAAGGTGTCTATGCTGTGGGTGATGTCCAAGATAGTGAGTTTCGTCAGGCAATAACTGCTGCTGGTAGTGGTTGTATGGGAGCAATGTTGGTAGAGAGATGGTTGTCGGAAAGAGGTTTGGCACAGGAGTTTGCTCAGGAAAAAGTTACTCAGAAGTCGGATGAGGAGATAGTTGTTGATACTGTTGAGAGTTTTGACCAGAATGCTACTCACCATCTGGGTGGTTATGCTTTGCGGAAACTTTACCACGAGAGCGATCGCCTAATTATAGTTAAGTATTCTGCTCCTACCTGTGCTCCATGTCATACTTTGAAGCCTATTTTGGAGAAGGTCTTACAAGAGTTTGAGGGAAAAATTCATTATGTAGAGATTGATATTGAGCAAGATCCAGAAATTGCTCAGAATGCGGGGGTAATGTCTACACCGACGATTCAGTTTTTTAAGAATAAGGGTTTGGTTGAACAGTTGAAAGGTGTGAAGCGTAAGAGTGAATATAGAAAAGTGATTCAGGGTAATTTAGGCTAATCTAAGTCTTAGATGGGTGGGAAAATTTCTAACTATATCAGTGAAAAACCACAAACATTTTCATTCTCTGAAGCTCCTGAAAAAAATCGGCGGGTCAAAGGAATTTCAGTTGCATCCTCACAAAAATTCTGATATAATAAAAACTATATGGTTATACTCGCCCATACACATGACTTTTTATTCAACTAAAAATAGTTAGGGCTTGCTGATTAAATACCAAAGCATTGGCTGACATAGGTTTTAGCGTTTTTAGATTCTAAAAAAGTACCAGTTTTTCGGTAGAAAAAGCTCAAAAAGCTAGTATTTTGGGGTGATTATGGCAGAAAAATTAAGAGACAATTCTTACTCCTATCTCCTCGTTCATTCCCCGTTCCTCCTGTCTCCTGTCTCCTGTCTCCTGTCTCCTACCCCAACAAAAAGACTTTATTCAGCAGACCCTAGTTATAATTTCGAGCGCGAATGCTGTAGAAAGGAAAATCAATTTAAAAGAGACCAAATAGTTTCTATATTTGATCAGAATTTCCAACCACTCATTTGTAAAATTATTTTATTAAATTGGTATTATCTAGAAATAATGTTATGTTATGTAATTTTATGTTAGGTTTCGATTCCTCAACCCAACCTACAGTATTTACTCTTAACGAAGGTTCTCTAATTCCTCGAATGTAAAAGAATTTTATTTCTTTTTCAGAAATTCAATCCCACCTTGTTATTCTGCTTTTTATTCTGCATTATAATTCGATTTAATAAACACTTCAAACTCTTCAATAGCACCATTAAATCAGATGTTAATGCTCTGGCGAAACCTCTATTATTGCGAATTAATCCATTATTAGGGGCAATTTTAACTGCTTTTTCACAAGCAAACATCACCTTTTCTACTTGCTTGTTCAGACTACCTTTCCAGCAAATATAATTCCAATCATCAGCATAAATTTCTAAATCTGAATCCAATTCTTGAGCTTGATTATAAGCTAAAATTGCTTCATCAACTTGACCTTGTGTGACTAATTTATTTCCAATAAAAACGAGACTCTTTGCTGAATTTAAACTCTAGTCAGAGTCAAGTTTTACTGCCTTTTGAAAAGCAGAAACTGCTTCATCAATTTTACCATCTGCTGCCAATTTTTCGCCCTGTAAAAAGAAGGCTGTTGCAGAAGGTTCTATTCCACACAGACGACGATCCTCCTCACTGACATTGGGGTTATTCTTCAGGTAGTCGCGCACCCAATTACAAGCGTGTACTAGCAAATCATCAAGATTTAAGTTCCAAAGTTTGAGGCTTTTATCGTCACTAATAGTTAGAAGAATATCATCGTTGGGGCTAAAAGCAAGAAATTCGACCAGGTGATTATGGCCAAGTAAGGTGTGTATTAAAGTCCCATCTCGTTTCCAGAGTTTGATTGTTTTATCGTGACTTGTAGATGCAATCATATTACCCTTGGGGCTGAAAGCAACTCCCGTAACTAAATTGCTATGACCTTTGAAACTCCTTAAAAAACGGCCACCTGGTTTCCAAAGTTTGACGCTTTGATCGGCACTAGCAGTAGCAATGAGGTCGCCATTGGGGCTAGAGGCAATACTAAAAATCCTACCTTCATGCTTTTCGAGAGTCCTTAAGGGAATGCCATTTTGTCTCCAGAATTTAAGTTTTGCATCGTAACTTCCTGAAATAATTAGATCTTTTGTGGGGCTGAAAATAACGCTCAGAACCGTATGGCTATTATCTGAGAGAGTCTTTACTTCACTTCCATCAGGTTTCCAGAGTTTTATTGTGCGATCGCGACTAGCAGTAGCCATTATATTTCCGTCAGGACTAAAAGCAATGTCGTAAATATTTTTATCGTGTCCTTTCCAATTATTAAGCAAACTGCCGTCAGATTTCCAAACTTCAATTATACCACTTGCATTACCTGTAACAATATAATCACCCTTGGGGCTGAAGGCAACACTGTTGAGACCTTTGCTACTTATTCCAGAGGCAATAGGAGTAGCATTGGACTTCAACAGAGCGTGATAGTCCAAAATATAGAGTTGCTTATCGTAACAAGCCAAAGCAATTAAATCTCCTTTGGGACTGAAAGCAATACGTCGGCAATGATATCCATTAAATGTGTCTGTTACTGTATTCTTTTTCCAAAGTTTTAAGGTATTATCCATACCAACCGAAGCAATTAGAGTACCATTGGGGCTAAATACAGCATTGTAAATGGGATTGCTATGTCCCTCAAGAGTGTCCACTAAGTTACCGTTGGGTCTCCAGAGTTTAATGGTGTTGTCTGCACCAGCAGTAGCAATTAGGCTGCCATCGAAGCTAAAAACAACGCTGAAAACTTTATCACTATGTCCTTCCAGAATATTTACTAAATTGCCATCAAGGTCCCAAAGTATGACATTGTTATCAAAACCTCCAGAAGCGATTAGATTGCCACTGGGGTTGAAAACAACGCTAAAAACTGTCTTTTTATGCCCTTCGAGAGTGTTTAGCAGATTGCCATCTGATGTCCAGAGTTTAACAGTCTTATCGGCACTGGTAGTAGCAATTAGGTCGCCATTGGGACTGAAAGCAACACTGTAAACTTTATGTCCTTGATGTCCTGTGAGAGTTTTAAAGAAGCTACCATCAGATTTCCAAAGGTTGACAGTACCATCAAAACTAGCAGTACCAATTAGTTCTCCATTGGGACTGAAGGAAATTTTCCTGACTTCTTTGCTATGTCTTTTATGCTCTTTGAATATTTGAAACGAGCTACCATCAAATTTCCAGAATTTTACAGTGCCATCTTTAGTGGCAGTTACAATTAGATCGCGTTTGGGGCTAAAAACGACTCTATAAACTTGAGAATTATGATCTAAGGTATCTATTAAAGTGCCATCTCGCGTCCAAATTTTTACTGTTGTGTCTTGGCTGGCAGTAGCAATTAGTTCCTCATCTCCGTAAGCTACATGATATCCAAACCTTACTCTTAATATTGGCTTACTATGTCCTCTAAGAGTAGTTACAACAGTACCATCCTCTCTCCAAACTGTCGCAGTTGTGTCAGAACTTGCTGAAGCAATTAATTTACCATCATGGTTGAAAGCTACACTATTAATTTCTGTAGTATGTCTATCTAAGCTATTGTACTCCTTGAAACCCTGCCAATAAACCATCTCTCGCAGTATATCAATACCTTGAATGCGGGTCTTCATTTCTACCCAGTTAGCTTTTTTTAAATTTTTCCCAAGCTTAATACCTTCAATTAGTGCATCGACATTTTGAGTTGCAACAAACCGTGATTTTAAATTATTAATTTCAGAACTTATCTGGGCATTCAGGGCTTTTTGCTCTCCAATAAAAGTCCTAATAGCAAGAAGAGAAACTATTACAGAAAACGTGACCAGTCCACCAAATATTTGTTGATGTTGGCGTTGTTTTTGTTTATATTCCTTTTCTTGCTGTTCTTGACTCAACCGAATAAACTCTTTCTCCCCTTCAGAAAGTTCCTCTTGACGCTCTTTGAGTTTTTCCTCTGCTTGGACAAGTGCCGCCCCTCGCAATAATTGTTCCCGATCTTGCTGCATCTCCTGCCAACGACGCATTATCCCTCGCATTCGTTCTTGCCAGGCACGAAATTCTCGGTCTGCTTCCATCCATTCTCTGAGTTGACCCCAGTTTCTAATTAAGGCTTCATGGACAACTTCAACAGTTTCTTGTTCTGTTTTTTGCTGTTGCTCTGAATTCTCTTTTTGTTCGCGGGTCACAACTCTACGGTTGGTAACCACTAACCGCGCATCAGCCAATTTTTTGACTAAATTCCAATTGCTCTCATTCAAATCTTCTCTAGTAGCGACTCGTCGAGTGTCTTCTGTTCCTTCCCCTGGACGAACTAACTGTACAAAAATGCGGTGGACTTTTTGTTGTTCCTCTGGTTTGAATTGACTATATTTTTCATCAGCATAACGAGTTAATGCACCTGATACTTGACCAATTTCTTTATAGGCTTTATGAGTTAAAATTTTACCTTGGCGTTTTTTCCAAAGTTCTGTTAAAGCAAATTCTAATAAGGGTAAATTTCCTGGTTCTTTCTCTATATCTTTAAAAATACGTTCTACTAATCCTGCTTCAAAGTTAACCCCTAATTTTTGAGCGGGTTTTTCAATAATTTCTCTGAGTTCTTTTTCGTTCATGGAGGGAATTTTCACATCTCCATTATTTCGTAGAACATCGGCTAATGGTCGATAAGACAATACATTTCCTAAAAAATCTGCCCGCATCGTAGTAATTAATAAAGTAGATAAAGAAGATTGTTCCTTGAAAGATTGAAATGTATTTAAGAGAATATCTAGAAAATTCCGGCGGGTTTGTTCGTCGTTACAAAGAGTATAAAGTTCTTCAAATTGGTCGGCAATTAATAAAGTCCGACTTTGAGGATGATTATGTTGTATTTTCTCAAAAACTTTTAGTAATTGATTAGTCTTTTTTGTATCTTTTAAATATTCGGATAACTCGTCAGTTTGAATAATGAGTTGAGTTTGATTTAAGTCAGGTGTGTAGAGTGGAATTAATGCTTGAGCAAGAGCATAAAATGGGTCTTTTCCGGGACGAAAGTGGGTAAATAGCCAATTTCCTTCTATTAATAATTTCGGAACTAATCCTGCAAAAATAACGGAAGATTTACCGCTCCCAGATGCACCAAGAACAGGAATAAATCTCTTTGTCTGAGTAGCTTGATAGAGTTCTTCAATAAATACATCTCGCCCGAAGAAATATTCGGCATCCTGTTGATTGAAGTGATATAAGCTTTGATAGGGACAAGGTAAATTATCATCTACATCTTCTTCAGTAGATGTTATAACTTCTTGTTTTTCATAACAATAGTTGTAGATAATAGTCTTAGATTGATTAATATTAGCTGTACTTGCTACATTTACCAAAGCCATTGCATTTTCGTCACCAGAAAAATCTATATTTCCAGTAGTTTGACTTTGATTAGGTGAAGGTTTTTCATTTTCTTCTGTAGTCATGATTTTATCAATTAATATCTTTTGACTTCTGTACGTTGCTAATCCAATGCTTTCTTTATCTAACTTATGACTTCGTTAACTACTGCCACTACAAATTATTAGTCGCGATATCAAAGCAACAAAAGTTTCAGGAGCCATCATTTTACCAACTCCATAACAAGCACGTCGTCGCCATATAATTATAGGTAAGTGACCCTCTGGAGCTTGCAGGTTAAAACTAAGTTCATCATAATATTTCCAACTTTCTCCATCTCGCCATCCCACGCGATCACAAAAATCTCCATATTGTCCACCTACACTTTCCCATATACGTTGTTGTACATTTAAGCCAAACAACCCGTTACTATAATATTCCCAAAGCCAGTCAATAGTCAGAAGGTCTGTGCAGGGAAAATTTTCAATATCTATTAACTGTAGCCAACCTTCATCTTCGCGGAGGGTTACTTGCAACAACAACTCCCAGGTAAGTTCGTCCGCTTTTCGCCATTTTCCTGCAGCCAAAAGATTTATCAGTGGGTTATAGTCTATCCCTACTTCTGACATCGGTGCTTCAGGAGTTGCCATGGCATTTAGATTTTCTTCAATACGATATAAAGTATCTGTCAATATTTCTGGGTTAAGTTGTTCGAGGCGATAAAGTACCCACTCTAGCTGAGAATGAAGCTGAAAGCGTTCCATTGCTGCCCGATCTAACTGAGCTTGTAGTTTATCTAGTTGTCTTTTGAGGTCCCCATTGAAATTTTGATTGTGATTTACCTCATCTACTTGTGCAAAAGGTAAACTTATGGTATTATTATGAATATTTTGATTTTTCTGGTCTTGTACAAATTTCCACATTTGTCTAGCCCAGTTCAATTTTGCTTCTTCTTTTCGCTGATATATTTCTGCTGTAGAAAGGAAAGTGGTGTCTGATGTTAAATCCCAACTGCAGACAGAACAAAATTCTGGGAATGTGTCAATATATTCTGTGCCACAAACAGGACATAGTACCATACTAAAGTCAAAAGTTAAAAGTCAAAAGTTAGAAGTGATATTTGATATCAAATCCATCTGCTTCATAAAACTGATACAACGCGTCACAAAAAGTGATAAATTGATGTTTACTTCCTGCTTTCCTGCGGAATGCTACGCAAACAACTGAGACCGTCAGCGGTTACTCATCCACAGGCATTCACGGTCAAGCCAACCGCATCTCTTAAATTAATTGAGGCATTTCCTACGGAATGCTCCGCAAACAAGTCTCTCTCAATGGATAGACCACATTCTGGGCAGTCATAAGTTCTGATATTCAAAGGCATATCCTGTACATGACCACAACTAGAGCAAGTCTTAGAAGATGGAAAAAATCTGTCTACTACTACTAATTCACAGCCGTACCATTGGCACTTGTATTCAAGCTGTCTTCTAAACTCGTAAAATCCTTGGTCTGCTATAGATTTCGCCAGCTTATGATTGGCTAACATACCGCTGACGTTCAAATCTTCAATTGAAACAGTGCCGTGGTTTTTAGCTAGATATGTTGTCAATTTATGAAGTGCGTCTTTACGGATGTCAGCTATTCGTCTATGCTGTTTGGCTAGCCTAACTACAGCTTTGTACCAATTACTTGAATGCTTGACTTTCCTACTAAGTTGTCGTTGTAATTTTGCTAGTTTGTCTTGAGCTGTACGATAAGGCTTGATGCTTGGAAAAACTTCACCAGTGCTTAGTGTTGCTAGTGTCTTAACGCCTAAATCTACACCTACAACTTCAGTATTTTTCGGTGTTACTGTTGGAGCAAATTCAAAAGCTAAACTAAGAAACCAATCACCAGCTTGTTTGCTAATGGTGATTTTTTGAGTTGTTGCTTCAATGGGTTCATAAGTTTTTACCCAACCAATAAAAGGTAATTTATGAGACCAACCATTAAGTTTTATTGGTTTTCCACAATTATCAATTGTGAAAGAATCAGACCTACCTTTCTTCTTAAACTTTGGATGTTTACCTAAACCTTGAAAAAACCTCTTAAATGCTTCACCTAAGTTGATGTTTGCGCAGCATTCCGTAGGAAAAGCATATTGGTACACCTTAGAAGATAAGCGTTTCATCCAAGGATAAAGTGGTTTAGTATGGTTAGTAAACACTTCTCTGAGTTTACGAGCATTAGGCTTGTAACCGTCCTGATAAGCAGCATTCCACAGACTCAAACCCCAGTTGTAGCACCACCGTGAATAGCCAGCGTGTTGAGCCAAGAGCGTTTTCTGTCGATTATTTAATTTGAGTTTTGTTCTGATGGATTTCATTTATGGGTGAGTGCCACCTGCCTAAAAGTATGCTTAAATGCCGATTATATCGTTATTCTCGGATTAAGTCAATGCTCCCCATCCCCCCATCCCCCTATCACCCCATCTCCCCATCTCTCCATCTCCCCATCTCCTTCAAACTACATCTGAGGCTTTTGTTCTGAAGATATCTCAGGAGGTTGATACCGAGCCAAGTTATTATTGTAAGTTCCTACAAGTTTAGGCATGAGCCGTTCAACTTCTGTAGTTGTTTCTCCAAATGACGGCCAAACCATATATAACTTTCTAAAAGCTTCTTCAATTCTCCCTTGTTCAATATCTTCCAGAGCATCTTTTTCTCGAATCAATTCTATAGCTACACGGTCTTGATAAGTGGGACCAAAGTTCTTAGCACCTACCATAGGAGCATAGAGGTCCCAAGATGTACTCAGAAACTGATATCTACCTGCTGCATCAGAACAAAGTTTTTCGTTATTCCTATCAATGCCACATTTCATTTCTCTAGGGTGGTCTTCAAAGCTAGAGAAATGGTCGTTTGTGTATTGGCGATAATAACCTCGAGGACCTGTGGTACCTTCTGTTACAGCAATTGTATCCAGAAAAGCTCGTATTCTAGGTACATTTACTGGATAAGCCCAATTCTGAGTTGGCTCAATCTCAGGCATAATAGCTACTGTTTCTGGCCATTTTTCATCCGCAGCATTTGCGCCCCCACCCACTTCTCGAAATAGTTTTAAGATGGCCATAAGTAACACGAAAATAATTAATAAGGTACAAGCTAGCTGGATGTTCAACAGTTTAAACCAATTTAAGGGCTGTTTCTGTATTTTCCGAGTAGTATAATTACTTTCTGTTTTGTATTTAGAGGGGGCTGATTTGTTGAAGTTTTTAATAGTAGGAGACAATATCTTTTTTTGAGTATTAGGGAGTATACCAGTTTGCTGACCAAATTTTAGCAGAGAATTAATAGCTTCTAATCGTTTATTTCGATCTAATTCTCGATTATTAGAGCGAATACCCTGAATATTTGCAAAGGCTACAACATCTACTTGAGTTACTTTTTTTAGTGGCTTTTTGACAAATTTCAGGAACATTTGAGCTATATATAAATGAAATGATTTATTTATAGCAGGAATTTGTTGTAACCAGATATTGATTAATTCAATGTCTGAAATTGTTTGAGGTTTACTTCTTTTTTGTACTTGTTGTTTGTACATGGCACACTATCTGAATATTGTAGAATTAAAGCTTAAAACTAATTATCCTAAGTAAGGAATATAGGGTTTCTCCGGAAGCATAAATTAAAGTTGTATTTTGACTCCCTATTGCTTATTGAAAAATGAACTGTTCGGTAAAATCTATAATTTTGTATCTTAACTCCTTATGAAAATTGCTAGATGTTAAATAGTTAGATATGAATAGAATAATGGATATTGAGATGGAAATAGGGAACAAGGAGTAATAATTAAACAATTTATCTCACGTAATACCCGAATACTTATCTAGTAGTTTGACATTTAGTTATACCGAATTAACTTAACTATAAAAATATATTATTTGAGATTTAATTTAATTTAATTTACAGCTTGTTTCATATAAGTGAGCTACATCTGTGGCAGGCAAGATGCCCGCACTACAAAGACTTTATTTAAACCCCGTCTGATCGGGCGAGTTCTTCTTGAATATTTATACTTCATATAGCACTAAATCTGCTGTATATCTTTGTTTTTGGCAAGTTTTCTGTTCTGCTTAACTTCAAGTTCTCAGGCAACTCCTTTGCACAAATTAAAAGTAAGTGTGTAATTATGAGGTATCCTTTCGGTGCGGAAATGCTACCCAAAAATAATGTAAGGCGTAATTAATAAAGTCATATCAATGTCCTAAAAATAATGCTCTACTTATTGAAAACTTCAGTTATTAAATAATAAGTCAGGTTAAGTAATGTTTTTAGTAATTATTTGTATGAGGTAAAGATATCTTATTCGTTATTTATCTACTCCATCTTTACCATTAATAAATATTTTTAACTGTATTTACCTCCTTATTTCTGAGTTATGACTCCTATATTTAAAAGATTTTTATACTTAAGAATAGCGGATTTTATCGTAAGCATTCAGCTATCAGCAGTCAGCTATTCCTACGGAATGCTACGCAAACAGCAATTAGTAATGAATAATTATTTCTCAGGATTTGTCCTGGGACTTTGGCAGTAACTTTTTATTCTTTCTCAAGTTCTCTCAAGTTCTAAATTGGTTTTACCTTCCCCAAAATTAATAGCTGATAGCTAATACCTGACGGCTGAATGCTTAAATTTGATCTGATACTTAAGATAACTTCACCCAACCTATTCCTCCATAACCAAAATCAAATAATTCAGGATGTAAAATTTCCACTAAAATTTCTAAAGAATCGACTAATCTCGGCCCTGGACGATTAAAATAAGAATTACCATCTGTAATGTAAACTTTCCCCGATTTAACTACAGGTAAATCTTGCCATTCTGGACGATTAATTAACTCCATAGTATCTTGGCGAGTACGTTCTAAATCAAAACCACAAGGCATGAAAATTATAATATCTGGATTAGCAATTAATAACTCTTCCCATTTTAACCATGGAGAATGTTTTCCCACTACTCCAAATAATGAATTTCCCCCAGCTAACTTAACTAATTCTGGTATCCAATTTCCTGCTGCCATTAGCGGATAGCTCCACTCAATACAAGCTACTTTCGGAATATCATTAACTGGTAAATTTTGAGTTTTTTCCGAACAAGCTTTAACCCTATATTTTAACTGAGAAATTACTTCATTTCCATCCACTCCTAAACTCATTGCTACTTGTTCCATATCTGCCCAAACTTCTGCCAATAAATTAGGCTGTAATGAAATAATTTGAGGATGACTTTTAATTAAACTTGCCACTGCAGCTTCTACTTCTGCCAAACTAGCAGCACAAACATCACATTGAGCTTGAGTAATAATATGAGTAGGTTCTAATTTTTCTAGGGTTTCTGTTTCTACACGGTAGACACTCAAAGCTGATTGTAATAACTCCGTAGCTCGATTATGAATTTCACGACTACTTCCCTCAGGATTAAATTTAGGCTGAGTACAAACAGGTAAGTTTTTAATTTCTCGAGGATAGTCACATTCGTGACTTCTACCCACCATAGCATCCGTTAATCCCAATGTAGCAACAATTTCTGTAGCACTAGGAATTAGAGAAACAATTTTTAGTTGACGATCTATCATTTTTCTTCTTGAGTATATAGCGATCGCTTTTCTTTACTTAATAAAAAATTAAGCTTTATTATAATTGATTAGTATTTTGAGATAATAGTACCTAGAACAAACCTAAACTATTTAGCGTAGATGCCCATAAGAGATGCCAAGCAAATACGAGAAGATTATACTAATGGTAATAGAAACTTTATTGCTATAAAGCTGCCGGAAGTTGACCTTAGTGGTATTAATCTGAGTGGTGCTGATTTTAGTAATTCTGATTTTAGTGATGCTGACTTGACGAATGCTAACCTTAGTGGAGTCAATCTTAGTAATGCTAATTTGAGTGGTACAAATTTAGTAGGGGCAAATTTAAGTGAAGCTAACTTAACAAGTGCTAAATTATCTGAAGCTAATCTGAGTAATGCTAACTTAAGTTGTGCTAATCTATCAAAAATTGATGCAAATCGTGCTTTTTTGTTTTGCGCTAACCTTTCTCAAGCGAATTTAGATGGTGCTTTTCTTTTTAGTGCTAGTCTCAGCTATGCTTGTCTGATTCATGCAAATATGAAATATGTAAGTTTGATTGGTGCTAATTTAGTAGGGGCAGATTTGAGTAAAGCTGATTTAACTGGTTCATATTTAATTGTTACAGACTTGAGTAGTGCAAATCTGACTAAGGCTAATTTCAGTCAAGTCGATCTCAACAGTTCTAATTTGTCTGCTTCTAATTTGACTAAAGCTAATTTTAATGGTGCTGATTTAAGTTGGGTAAATTTACTTGATACTAATTTGAGTGAAGTTAATTTAAGTCGTGCTAAGTTAGCTGATGCGATTTTACCTGATGGTTTCAATGTTAACTACTCTGGGTCATTCAACAATCTTAAATCGAGTGTAGTTAATAAAACATAATTCTAGGTTTAAGGCCAGTTTGAGACTAAACTAAGTAAATCTTCTCTTCCTCTATTTCATAATTTATGGTACACGAGTGCAGGTTAGGACAAAATACTTTCTGTTCCCTTTGAACTAAAGTATTTTGTCCTAATGGTACTTATATTAAATCAGGATAATTAGTTATGAAAAAACCTATTATCTCAATAACAAGACAAATCTCCTGATTCTCCCTACTACCCCAATAACTTATTTATAGAACCCATTTGATAGCTATATAATTATGGTAGCCAAGTCTTTTCGCGCATCAATGAGTGAGGAAAAATCTGAAAAGGAGTGTTGAATTTTTTGTATTATTTCTCCCCACATCTTCCCTCTTCCCTCTTCCCTCTTCCCTCCTGTCTCCTGTCTCCTGTCTCCTGTCTCCTAGCTAGAAAAATTTAATATTTATGAAGATACGATCAGGGGTTCTATAAATATTCAACCAGACATCATAATAAAAATTATGCATTTTATCCAGACATGATATTATGCCTAAGTGGCCAAAAAATAGAAAAATAGATGACAGCAGCAAACACCCAAAAATTAGACGTATTTGGCGTCGGTAACGCCTTAGTAGACATTCTAGCATTTGTAGAAGAAGACTTAATCGCTAAACATTCCCTCCAAAAAAGCGGAATGACTCTGATGGATGCTCCCACACAAGGAGGAATATTGCAGGACCTGGAAAACATCCCTTTAAAAATGCGTTCTGGAGGGTCAGCAGCAAATACGATGATAGCGATCGCTCAGAGTGGAGGAACGGGTATTTTTGTGGCAAAAGTCGCCAACGATTTTAATGGTGAGTTGTACCGCAAAGATATGCTCGAGTCTAAAATTGAATTTAATGTAGTTCCTACATCTACAGAAAATGGACCTACTGGTACTTGTGTGGTACTGACAACTCCTGATGCTGAACGTACCATGTGTACTAATCTGGGAGTATCTGTGAGTCTCAGTACTAGCGATATTGATGCAGAACAAATAAAGCGTTGTAAATACAGTTATATAGAAGGTTATTTGTGGACTGGACCGGATACAAAGCAAGCTTGTATTCAAGCAATGGAAGATTCTAAGCGTCAAGAGGTTAAAGTGTGTTTTACCTTCTCTGACCAATTTTTAGTAGATATGTTTGCTGATGACTTCCGCGAAGTAGCGTCAAATTATTGTGATGTATTATTTTGCAATGCTGATGAAGCTCGTAGTTTCTGTGGAATTGAGTCTTTAGAAGAATGTGCTATCAAAATTGGGGAGTTGGTAGAAACAGCTTTTATTACTAATGGTAAGGAAGGTTGTTTAGTTGTACAAGATCAAAAAATTACTCCTGTACCAGGGTTTCCTGTGAAAGCGATCGATACTGTTGGTGCAGGAGACGCTTTTGCTGGAGGTGTGTTATTTAGTCTTACCCATGGTTACACACCTATTCAAGCTGCACGTTGGGGAAATTATCTAGCTTCTGCTGTTGTACAAATTCAAGGTCCGCGTTTAGAAGGTTCTTGGGAAGATAAATTTCAGGAAGTAATATCATCTTCTAATTGAAGAATATTGTAGGTTTCAGGTTAATGGTTAAATCGTTAATTGGGGTTTTAAAGGTAACTGCTCCGAATAGTTCTGAAAAATCTACTTCCTCATACCTAAAACCTAACATTCAAAATACAACGAAAGCGTAGCGACGATAATACATAGTATTTCAGGTTGATGAGGTACGGCAACAAAGATTTTTCAGCCAGTTTTTTTAATGGTGAGAATTTATCAGGTTCAGCACTGTACCTCATTATCATATAGTAGTAGGGGTTAACGGCCGTTAACCCCTACAAACGTTAACCCGTACAAATGGTGTATAATTTCGTCTTTTGTGTAAGTAGGCAGGTATAATTACAGCACTTTTGAGGAAGCGTGAGGTAGAGTTTGAGGTACAGTTTTAAGATTAATCTTTTTTCCTTACTCCCTACTCCCTAAAGTCCTAAAATTTTGTACCTCATCAACTCCAAAACTGCTGTAAATATAAAATGTCATTGCGACTGGAACGGAGTGGAAGGAAGCAATCTCAATTACTTCTGGAATTTCCAAATAGTTTCCATGTTACTAATTATTTATGTCCCTTTTTTTCAAAAATAGGACTTATATCATGTCCGGTTGAACAGTGATAAATAAATAACGACGGAGTCCTCAGGAGTCAGGAGTCAGGAGTCAGGAGGAAAGAGGGAAGGAAGAAGAATAACTGGAGTTGAAGGAGAAAGTTTCTTATCACGCTCTTATCCGGACATGATATTACGCACCTCAATATATTTCTGTCATTGCGACCGATATGGAAGCAATCTCGAGTCCTAGTTTTTCGTACCTTATATCAAATCCGTTTAATATCAATTTGATAAATGTCTGTTACAAATGGTAGAAGTAAGAAAAAAGGAAGAGGGAGGAAGGAAGAAGGGGTAAGTATTGAAAAAAAGGGAAAAAAGATAGAGATAACTATCTCAAATGAACTAGAGCAGCTATTTTTAAGCATATCCGATCAATATCTACCTTTTTGTAGCATTCTTTTTTAAAATTGGTATAATTGGACATAAAAAAATTCTCCAATCGTCATAACTACGCTCATCTTTGTAATTATCTCTCCTCCTAACTCGATCCTCCTGACTTCCCCTCCTGGGAGAGGCGCGCGGGTGGGTTAACTCCTCCTAACTTAACCAATCTATAACTGTTTAACCGGATTTGATATTATGCGTAAGTCCTAAAAAATTTACCGAAAAATTAAGGTATAAAGCCTCTCCATTCATGGAGAAAAAAGCGGTCGAGGGATGGCGAGGTCTCGGAGCTGTCCTCCAATCGACTCCTGTGAAGAAAAAAATTCCTTTTAACCCAGTCCTATCCATTTTCAAGGAGAGGTAATTCTAAATTCTTAATTCTAAATTCTTAATTCTTGAACCCTTCTTCTTTCTTGCTTCTTACTTCTAGCATTTGTAACAAACATTTATCAATTTGATATTATAGCAGTTCAAGGAAAGGGCGCGGGCATATCAAAAGATGAAAACTCAAACAACGCAGTATTTTTCCTTCTTCCTTTTGCTATTTTGAATTAAAAATTTAGTTTATTTTAGAGATTTTGTTGCATAATTATTTAAAGTTTAAGCTCGGTCTTAACACCAGATTAAACAACTTGTTTGTTGTTTATTAAACAAGATGAAAAAAATGTAATAAAATGTGAATCAAGTGGTTCAAAAAAATAGTAATATGTAACAATATAAATAAATTAAAACTTTAATAAGCAGGCAGTAAATATTAAGTAAATATCGGCTACTATCAAAAGCAAATACCAAGAGCAGTAAGTTGAGGAGTATTATAGAAATGGAAACTGCCACGAAAGATACTAAAAGCAAAGATTCTCAACAATCAAAAAAGGGTCATCCTAGTGGCGATAAACGCTTTAAACAGTTAGATATTACAATGAAGCGGAATCAATATCGTCAAGATTCTTTAATTGAAGTATTGCATAAAGCACAATCAGTATTTGGGTATTTAGAACCTGATGTTTTGACCTATATAGCACGAGGTTTAAAGTTACCATTGAGTAGAGTTTATGGAGTAGCAACTTTTTATCATATTTTTTCACTTAAGCCTAATGGCGCTCATACTTGTGTGGTATGTATGGGTACTGCTTGTTATGTAAAAGGTGGTGGAGAAGTAATTAAAGCACTAGAAAAAGAATTAGATATAAAAGTAGGAGAAACAACAGCAGATAATCAAATTTCTCTGATGGCTGCCCGTTGTTTAGGGGCTTGTGGGATTGCCCCAGCTGTGGTTTTTGATGGTAGTATCGTAGCTAAACAAACTCCAGAATTAGTTATGGAAAAAATTAAAGGTTGGCAAGATTAAAGAATTTAGAATTTAGAATTTAGAATTTAGAATTTCCTCTCCTTGACAACTAAGAGGATTGACAAAGAGATGAAAATTTTTATTTATTATCCCCTTAAAAGGGCAGGCTTTAAACCACAATATTTCGGTAAATTTAGCCAAAAATCAACAGTCAAAATTGCATGAGTAAACATAGATATTTAGGTAAAGTTTTACCTGATTAAAAGTTGATATTTTTTGATTGTGGAAATATTTAAAGCTAGAAAAAGAATCCAGTTGTGAAGTTAGAATATTTAGTAAGATGGAAACTAAGAAAAATCGGTAGTCCTGCATAGTAATGGTATACAAGAAACAAGGGATGCTTGGCACGGGAGCAAGATGCTCCCACTGCCGTACAATGCACCACCACCGAAAAACCATCTCACTTAATTAGGGTTTGCGTATGGAAAGTCTTTTTGCTCTTTGTAGGAGACAGGAGAAACCCACCCCTAACCCCTCCCAGGAGGGGAGGGGAAGACAGGATAAATGGGAATGAGCGAAGAGGTAGGAGTAAGAATTGTAAGAATGATTTTTCTGCCCAACTATGCGCCTAAAGTATTAACTTTTTGAGCGTTTTAGACTGAAAACCAGGAACTTTTTTCGACAAAAAAAAGGCTAAAGTATTTATATGCCAATGGTTTTAGATTTAATCAGCAAGCCCTAATTACTTAACGACCTATTTTTACTGACTTATAAATCAAAATCAAACTCAAGGAAAGAAAAAAAAAGCTATAGCACTACGCAAATAGGGCACGGAATTTATAAATGCTCAAGGCTTTGTTGCATGAAAGTATATAGCTGCCACACTTGCTCCGCATATGTATTTCATAACGCGCGGAAACTAGCTTTCATTAATGGATAATTGATAATTACCTCTGGTTAAAACCGTCCTTGATTGAATATAAGGAAATATTATTTCTTTTCTCTTGGTCGATTGGATATGCCTCCGAGACCTCGCCATCCCTCTACCGCTTTTTCCCCTTAAAAGGGGAAGCTTCAAGGCGCGAATTATTTAATTATTAATTAGTTAATTATTCGGTAACTATTGGACAATAGATCAATAGAACATCAATGTTTGACAGAAAAAGCCTGAAACTTTCACCTGTAAAGGCTTTGAGGTTTAATCAGCAGAGCAATAACTATTGGACAATAGATAAATAGAACATCCATACTATAGAAAGAGAGCGTACGCGAATCAGCAGAGCAATAACTATTGGACAATAGATAAATGAGAACATCCATAATCGCCAAACAGAGCAATATAGCTTCGGAATGGATGTTAAGAACGCTACTTTCATGCAACAAAGTCAATGCTCAAAGTTAGTCATGGATGACTTCTGATTTCTAACCTTTAACTTTTAACTTTTGACTTTTGACTTCTGATTGACTTGCACATAGCGCTATAACTGCCGATCGCTAAGTGCTAATAGCTAGAAATAAGAAAGGAGAATAATAGATGGACTATCAAGATTTGCTCGACATTGCCGAAACAGAAAAAAATAGACAAAAAAGCATTCGAGTTCACTGCTGCACGTCTACAGGTTGTCAAGCTGCTAATTCTGTAGATGTGATGAAAAACATGAAGAATGCAGTTAAAACAGCAGGGTTGGAAGAACGTGTTGAAGTAGTAGGAGTAGGTTGTATGGGATTTTGCGGACGCGGTCCCCTGGTACAAATAGACCCTGACGACACCCTCTACGAAGAAGTGGAACCAGAAAACGCTGCCAGCATTATCGACGCACTCAACGGCGGTACCACCGAAGTCATTAAAGGCGACTCCCAACACCCATTCTTTTCTCATCAACTCCGTATCGTCAGGGAACATACAGGAAAAATTAATCCCGAACGCATCGAAGAATATGTCGCGGTCGGTGGATATCAATCTCTTTACCACGCGTTACATGAAATGAGTCCCGGTGAAGTCGTGGAGGAAATTACTCGTAGTGGTTTGCGCGGTCGGGGTGGTGGCGGTTATCCCACTGGTTTAAAATGGGCAACCGTTGCCAAAATGCCGGAAGGTCAGAAATATATTATCTGCAACGGTGACGAAGGTGACCCAGGCGCATTTATGGACCGGAGCGTATTAGAAAGCGACCCCCATTTAGTATTAGAAGGAATGGCGATCGCTGGTTATGCTGTGGGAGCAAATCACGGTTTCATTTACGTTCGTGCTGAATATCCTCTCGCCATCCAACGGTTACAAAAAGCTATTCAACAAGCAAAAAAATACGGACTCTTGGGTAGTCAAATATTTGACTGTCCTTTTGACTTCAAAATTGATATCCGCATCGGTGCTGGTGCATTTGTTTGTGGGGAAGAAACCGCTCTGATTCAATCAGTGGAAGGTAAACGTGGCAACCCCGTACCCCGTCCGCCATATCCTGCTCAGTCTGGACTCTGGGGATATCCAACTCTAATTAATAACGTGGAAACTTTTGCCAACATTGCTCCTATTCTGAAAAAAGGTGCAGAGTGGTATGCGAGTATTGGTACTGAAAACAGCAAAGGCACAAAAATATTCGCTCTCACAGGTAAAGTTAGAAATAACGGTTTAATTGAGGTACCGATGGGAATTACTCTGCGGGAAATTGTTGAGGAAATGGGAGGTGGTGTTCCTGGTGGGGAAGTGAAAGCGGTACAAACTGGGGGACCTTCGGGTGGTTGTATTCCTGTTTCCATGCTCGACACTCCTGTAGACTACGACTCTCTGAGCAAAGTTGGTTCTATGATGGGTTCGGGTGGTATGGTGATTATGGATAAGGAAACTAGCATGGTTGAGGTGGCGCAGTTTTACATGGAATTTTGTCGTGGTGAAACTTGCGGGAAGTGTATTCCTTGTCGAACTGGTACGGTACAGTTATATGCTTTGCTGACGAAAATTTTGAATAAACAGGCGACTGCTATGGATCTAGAAAGGTTGGAGGAGTTGTCTTATGTGGTGAAGGATACTAGTTTATGTGGTTTGGGGATGACTGCACCTAATCCGGTTTTGAGTACGTTGCACTATTTTAAGCAAGAGTATCTAGATTTATTGCAGGAGTCGGAGTTTTCCAGCAACGGTAAGGTATTAACTTAGGAGTCAGGAGTCAGGAGTCAGGAGTCAGGAGTCAGGAGAGAAGAAGGAGGTACGGTATTAACTTGACATGATATTAGGAGTCAGAAGTCAGGAGTCAGGAGAGAAGAAGGAGGTGCGCTATTAACTTGACATGATATTAGGAGTCAGGAGAATGTAGGAGATGGCGATCGCCTTGCTAGAGAAGTCAATTAACAGAGCATTTGGATGAGATATTAACCAAAATACTAACTCCCTAAATATTTAAGTGGTTTATAGAACCCATTTGATATCTATAATAATTATGGTAGTCAAGTCTTTTCGCGCATCAATTTTGACCGAAAATCATCTGAAGGAGTGTTTTTTTTGTATTATTTCTCCCCACATCTTCCCTCTTATATCATGTCCGGATAATTAGTGATAAAAAACTTTCTCCTTCAACTCCAGTTCTTCTTCTTCCTTCCTTCTTTCCTCCTGAGGACTGAGGACTGAGGACTGAGGACTGAGGACTCCGTCGTTATTTATTTATAACTGTTCAACCGGACATGATATTACCTCCTGTCTCCTGTCTCCTGTCTCCTGTCTCCTCGCTAAAAAAACGTGCGTATTTATGAAGATACGATCGGGTGTTCTATATACCAGTCGAAGCAGAGAATGCGGATATATCAAGAGCTTCAAACTCAGACAACACAAGATTTTTTTCTGTCTTCTTTGTTCCTTCTGCTATCAGAGTTGAAAAGCTCTGCAATTTTACTTTTACAAGAGGTTTCAATAATTAATTATTAATTATTAATTATTACCTCAAGAGTAAAAACGGATAGGATTGATTCAAAGGAAAAATTTTTCTTGTTTCTCCTTGAAAGGAGAGGATTTAAACCTTAATTATTCGGTAATATCAAATCCGTTTGATTGGACATAAAAAAAATCTTCAATCGTCATAACTACGCTCATCTTTGTGATTCTTTCTACTCCTGATATCATGTCCGTTGGTATCGTTTGTGTAAAAGTTAGCGTGGATATCTACAAGAAATTTAAGTTTTTTCTTGCCTGTTGCCTGTTGCCTGTTGCCTGTTGCCTATTTACTATACAAGACCGATGCTACCGGACATGATATGACTCGGTCCCACTGACTTCCCCTCCTGGGAGCAGTAGAGGTGGGTTGATTCCTAGAGAATTAACCATTCTATAACTGTTTAACCAGACCAGATTTGATATAATTTTAGGAGAAAAAAAATATGTCAGTAAAAACGTTAACTATTGATGGTAATCAAATTGCAGTGGAGGAGGGAACGACTATTCTTGAAGCTGCTAAGGAAGCAGGAGTTCGCATTCCTACTCTCTGTCATTTGGAGGGAGTGAGGGATATTGGTGCTTGTCGGTTGTGTCTGGTGGAAATTTCTGGGGCGAGAAAATTATTGCCTGCTTGCGTAACTCAGGTTGCGGAGGGAATGGAAATTCAGACTCAAACTCAGAAGTTGCAAGAATATCGACGGATGTTGGTGGAGTTGTTATTTTCTGAAGGCAATCATGTTTGTGCAGTTTGTGTTGCGAATGGGAATTGCGAATTGCAAAATATGGCAGTAGAGGTGGGGATGGATCATACTCGGTTTCCCTATCGTTTCCCAGACCGGGCAATGGATCTATCTCACAAGCAGTTTGGTATAGACCATAATCGTTGTATTTTGTGTACTCGTTGCGTGCGGGTTTGTGATGAAATAGAGGGAGCGCACGTTTGGGATGTGGGAAGTCGTGGTGCTGCTTGTTATATTGTTTCTGGTTTGAATCAACCTTGGGGAGAGGTAGATGCTTGTACTGCTTGCGGTAAATGTGTGGATGCTTGTCCCACTGGTGCTATTTTCCGTAAGGGAGCAACGGTAGCTGAAATGGAGCGCGATCGCTCTAAGTTGGAATTTTTGGTCAATGCTAGGGAAAATAAACAATGGACAAGGTGAATGAATTTAGAATTTAGAATGTAGAATTTAGAAGTTAGAAGTCAAATAAAAGGTGTTTTAGAGCAACTCTTGAAATACAGTTAGAAATAAAACTACCTATTCCCTATTCTACAAATTTGAAACATCCTGAAATTACTGTAGCGTCAAAGTTTTGAAGCTATAAAATCATAATGCATGACTTTTGACTTTTGACTTTTGAATTCCGTGAAACGGTACTCTCTAATTAAAGGTATTAATTATGTCGAAAAAAATAAAATTTGCCACTGTTTGGTTGGCTGGATGTTCTGGCTGTCATATGTCGTTTCTCGACTTAGATGAATGGTTGTTTGAACTGGCGAATCATGTCGAGGTTGTTTATAGTCCGGTTGGCAGCGATATTAAAGAATATCCAGAAAATGTAGATGTTTGTTTAGTGGAAGGAGGTATTGCTAATCAGGATAATTTAGAAATAATTTTTGAGGTGAGGAAAAAGACTAAAACTTTAATTTCTTTTGGTGATTGTGCTGTTACTGCAAATGTGCCAGCTATGCGAAATATGTTGGGTGGTACGAAACCTGTTTTAGAAAGAAGTTATTTAGAGTTGGCAGATGAAAGTAAGCAATTACCAAATGCGCCAGGAATTGTACCAGAATTACTTGATAAAGTTCGACCAGTGCATGAAGTTGTTCCAGTGGATATTTTTATGCCTGGATGTCCGCCTTCTGCCGATAGAATTAAGGCAACTTTAGAACCTTTATTAAAGGGTGAAATGCCAAAAATGGCAGGTCGAGAAATGATTAAGTTTGGGTAAAAGAAGGAAGAAGGAAGAAGGACGAAGGAAGAAGGAAGAAGGGAAATTATTATTTTTTCCCCAGTGCGAGCGTCTCGCTCGCCTCCTATAATAATTTACTTAGCTGTAATATTAAATAGAATAATCAACATCTTAAAGAAATAAGAAGGAAGAAGGAAGAAGGAAGAAGGAAGAAGGAAGAAGGAAGAAGGAAGAAGGAAGAAGGGAAATTATTATTTTTTCCCCAGTGCGAGCGTCTCGCTCGCCTCCTATAATAATTTACTTAGCTGTAATATTAAATAGAATAATCAACATCTTAAAGAAATAAGATCTCAAGAGATGCTGAAACGAAAAATTCCTTACCTTTTACCTTCTAAATAATGACAATTTTTAACGCCAACCTACAGATATTTTTTGTTGGGTTGTTCACTGTAAGAGCAAACGGCCGTTTGCCCCTACCCAACCTACTCAAAAAAAACTGATGAAAAAACACAAAATAAGTCTGATTTTAACTGTTATATCCTGTGGAATTTTAATACTTTTATCTCTATTAAATACTCCCCAGTCTTTAGCTACCCAACAAGCAAGAATTTCTCAGATTATTGATGGAGATACTTTAGAAGTTACCATGTCACAATGTCGAATTCCTTGGGAAGGAAATTCACAATTATGTCGGCTACAACTTGCCTGTATTGATGGTCCTGAATATGGAGATAATCCTTTTTTTGAGGCTGCCAAAAGTAGACTTGAAACACTGATTCCTAGAGGTACAATAGTATTAGTTAGTGATACAGGTAAGAGTAGTCGTAAACGGATAGTTTCAGAAGTATTTAAAGGTAATATTCCATTAATTTACAACTGGTAAACGAAGGAAAAGCTTCCCTTTTCTGTAAACATCTAAATGATACTTGTCCTAGTTCAAAAGCTACTTACTTAAATGCTCAAAATTCTGCCAAACAAGCAGGTTTAGGTATCTGGAATTCTCGAAAACCTTGGCAAAAAGCCCGCGTTTTTAATTAGAAGAAAACTGATAAACAAAGTAGAGGTAGCTTTGAGAAATAAATTTTATAATATTCTCAAAACCTAGTGCCGCTACGCGGAAGTTAAAAGTCGTAGGGGCGTTAACGATAGTTATGCGAAGCAAATTGCATTCGCCCTCAAAAATATTGATTGGTAAGGCTTTTAGAATTTTGTAACTGGTTAGTTATTTCTGCCATCCTGCACTAGAGTTTAATTTAAGTAAGTTAGGTTTTGTTTCCTCAAGCAAAACTACTAAAATTACTTTCCTATTTCCTTTTTATCAAGGGCAAATTTTAACGCCAATCTACACATCTTTTTTATTGGGTTGCACTCTCGCTTAACCCAACCTACTAAAATTACTGTAAGCATTCAACTATTAGCGGTCAGCTCTTCCTTTCCTTCGGAATGCTTCCCTACGGAATGCTACGCAAACAGCAATAAAAATGAATGAAGCAAGCACTTGCTTAACTTCTACTACATTTTTAAACAAAGAATTGAAGCACAAGAGCAACGAGCTTAAATTGTCTAGTAAAAGTAATAAAGCTGATAGCTGATAGCTGATAGCTGACCGCTTAATGCTTACAAATTACTTTCCTGTTTCCTTTTCATCACATTAGTTACTTACTCAAAAAAATAGCTTTGACAAATTTCCCAAAATTTAGAGATTATTTATTTAGTAAAGGAGAAAATAAACTATGTCTAAAACAGTAGTCATCGACCCAGTAACTAGAATCGAAGGTCATGCCAAAATATCAGTAATATTAGATGATGCTGGAGAAGTATCTGACTGTAGATTTCATGTCGTAGAATATCGTGGCTTTGAAAAATTCTGTGAAGGGCGACCTTTTACAGAAATGGCAGGAATAACAGCTAGAATTTGTGGAATTTGCCCAGTAAGTCATTTATTAGCCTCTGCTAAAACAGGAGATAAAATTCTCGCGGTGCAAGTTCCTCCCGCGGGAGAAAAATTGCGTCGAATGATGAATTTAGGGCAGTTAACTCAATCCCATGCTTTAAGTTTTTTCCATCTTAGTAGTCCTGATTTTCTATTAGGTTGGGATAGCGACCCTGCTAAACGAAATGTCTTTGGTTTAATGGAGGAAAATCCAGATTTAGCTAGGGCAGGAATTCGACTTCGGCAGTTCGGTCAAACAGTGATTGAATTGTTAGGAGCTAAAAAAATTCATGCTGCTTGGGCAGTACCTGGTGGTGTACGTTCTCCTTTATCTGAAGAGGGACGAGAATGGATAAAAAATCGTCTCCCAGAATCTTTTGAAACTACTAATACTGCGATTAGTTTGTTTAAGGGTTTATTAGACGAACAACTGAAAACTGAAGCGGAAGTTTTTGGTAAATTTCCATCATTATTTATGGGATTAGTTGGCGCAAATGGTGACTGGGAACATTACGGCGGAAAACTACGGTTTACTGATAGTGAAGGTAATATTGTTGCTGATAATTTAAGCGAAGATAATTATCAGGAATTTTTAGGGGAAGCGGTGGAAAGTTGGTCTTATTTGAAGTTTCCTTATTACAAACCAATGGGTTATCCTGATGGAATTTATCGTGTCGGACCTCTTGCTCGTTTAAATGTTTGTTCTCAGATAGGTACAGAAAAAGCAGACCGAGAATTAAAGGAAATGCAAGAGCGGGTAGGTGGTGTTTCTACTTCTTCTTTCTTCTATCATTATGCTCGTTTGATAGAAATTATTGCTTGTTTAGAAAGAATTGAAAAATTGATAGATGACCCGGATATTGTTTCTCCTCGCACTCGTGCCACTGCTGGTATTAACTGCCTCGAAGGAGTGGGAGTTAGTGAAGCGCCAAGAGGTACTTTATTCCATCATTACAAAGTAGATGAAAATGGAATTATTCAGAAAGTAAATATGATTATTGCCACTGGTCAAAATAATCTGGCAATGAATCAAACTGTGACTCAAATAGCCAAACATTATATTCACAATAATCAAATTCCAGAGGGAATGTTAAACAGGGTTGAAGCAGGTATTCGAGCTTACGATCCTTGTCTGAGTTGTTCGACTCATGCAGCGGGTAAAATGCCATTACATATTCAATTAATTGCGGCAAATGGCAATATTTTAGATGAGGTTTATCGAAATTAAAATAAGTCAGAAGGAAGAGGGAAGAAGCAAGAAGCAAGAAGTCAGAAATCTATCAATATAAAATTAGCATCCTAGAAGTATCAGTAGAGGTGAAAATTTACAACTTCCTATGGCTAAAAATATCTTACTCTTGATTTTTTATTGAGGGCAAAGATTGATTTCTGACTTTAGCTATACTCACCTTCTTCTTAGATGAAGTTTATTGCAATTAAAAGAAGTCATAAATCAGAAGGTAAGCATTCAGCTATTAGCTTTCAGCTATCAGCAACAAGACTCTCTCCTTAAAGACAGTGTTTAAATTAATATAGATTTTAAGGGCAAGGGAGCAAATTTTTCTAGTAGGATAATTAATAAAGCTTTTATCGTCAACTAAAAACAATAGCTGATAGCTGATAGCTGACGGTTGAATGCTTACATCAGAAGTCAGAAATGTATCAATATAAAATTAACATCCTAGAAGTATCAGTAGAGGTGAAAATTTCCAACTTCATATCGCCAAAAATACAACATATTCCTCCCATCAGAAGTACAGAGATTAACAATTAAATATTTGTAGTGCGGGCATCTTGCCCGCGATGGGTATATCTCACGCTTAATGGAATCTGCTGTATCTTTCTTTTTGTTTTTTATTGAGAGGAAAGATCGATTTCTGACTTTAGCTATACTCACCTTCTTCTTAGATGAAGTTTATTGCAATTAAAAGAAGTCATAAATCAGAAGTCAGAAATGTATCAATATAAAATTAACATCCTAGAAGTATCAGTAGAGGTGAAAATTTCCAACTTCATATTGCCAAAAATACAACATATTCCTCCCATCAGAAGTAGAGAGATTAACAATTAAATATTTATAGTGAGGCAATCTTGCCATCTTCGGGGTATATCTCACGCTTAATGGAATCTGCTGTATCTTTCTTTTGTAAGCATTTCCTCCGGAATGCTGCGCAAACAGCAGTCAGCTATCAGCTATCAGCTTTATTACCTTTAAGGAGAAAAAACAATTTTATTAAAGCTTCAGAATACGAATATCTGGTTGAGAATGTAGTAGAAATTAAATGAATGCTTGCTTTATTCATTAGACATCTCCAATAATAAAAAATAAAATAATTATCCTACAGCAATTATCAATTCTTTCCCCTTTACTCCCTACTCCCTCTTTTCTGGAAATGTCTATTAAAAAGCTGTTTGCGCAGCATGACCTAGGAAGAGCTGACCGCTAATAGCTGAATGCTTACTTTCTTTTTTTTTATTGAGAGGAAAGATTGACTTCTGAGTTTAGCTATACTCACCTTATCCTTAGATGCAGTTTATGGCAATTAAAAGAAGGAATAAGCAAGAAAATTATCAATATAAAATTAGCATCTAAGAAGTATCAGTAGAAGTTAAAAGTTCTAACTTCCTATGGCTAAAAATATCTTACTCTTGATTTTTTATTTAGGGCAAAAATTGACTTCTTACTTCAAATATACTCACCTGATTCGCTGTTAAAATTTTGTCTTTATTCTCTTGACTTTTTCTTACTAACTATTTTTATACCAAGCGTGAAAAAAGAATGCTATACTTAGGTTAAACTTCAATTATTAAGTAATTAACACAGTTCAATAATGGATAATTGATAATGGATAATTGATAATTACCTCTCCCTAAAAGGAAGAGGATTGACAAATAAGGAAAAAATTTATTTTTTTCCCCTTGAAAGGGGAGGCTTTAAACCTGAATTATTGAATTATTGAATTATTGAATTATTGAATTATTAATTTTTCGGTAAAATAACCTTTTTGATAATTAGCACGCCAATTACTGTTAATTATTCTGATGTTTAATTCTCCCCTACTCCCCTACTCCCCTACTCCCTTACTCCCCTACTCCCCTACTCCCCTACTCAAAAATGAACTATGAAAAAAGAAAATTTATATCCAGGCAAAATAACCTTTTTGATAATTAGCACGCCAATTACTGTTAATTATTCTGATGTTTAATTCTCCCCTACTCCCCCACTCCCTTACTCCCCACTCCCCTACTCCCGAGAAAAATGAACTATGAAAAAAGAAAATTTATATCTTTGTATGGGTTCAGCTTGTCATCAACTAGGAGTTTATGAAGTATTACCAAAACTTCAAAGTATGATTAGCGAATATCACCTAGAAGACAAAATAGAATTAAAAGGTTCATTTTGTTTAGAATCTTGTAGTGATGGAATTGTAATGAAATACAAAAACCAAGTATTCATCAAAATAAACCCCGAAAATATTGAGCAAAAATTCCAATCAGAAATCTTACCCACTATTAATAAACCAAAGGAGTAAATTATTTTGGCTAACGAAAAAAATCTATGGCAAATTCTCTGGGAATATGACCCCAATGGCTTAATTGTTGTTGACACCCAGATGAATATTACTCTAGTTAATCCAGCATTTTGTAAAATGTTTAATGTCAATCAAACAGAGATTATTGGTCAACCAGCATCTATAGTTTTAGAAGATTTAGCAGACTTTCAAAAAGTATGGGAAAAAGATCAAGTAATTCGAGGAAAAGAAAAAAAATATCAACCAGAAAATCAAGCAAATTATGAAGCAGATATTGTATATGTGAAAGAAGTAATTTTTCCCATTCGCGACCAAAATTTAATTGCTTGTATTATGGTTGATATTACCCATGAATGGCAACGAAAACAAGAAATGATTAATCTGAGAAACGAAACAGTTAGTAAAGTAAATGAAGTAGTCGATCATCAGATGAAAGTAGTGCAAGAAATTGCTGGTTTATTAGGAGAAACAACTGCAGAAACAAAAGTCAGTTTATTAAAAATCATCAAAATGGTAAATCAAGAAACTCTCTAATAATTAATAATTAATTATTAATAATTAATTATTACCTCTCCTTGAAAAGAATATTCCGTATTTCAAGCCTCCTTATTGCAGAGGTAGTGATAACTGATAACTGAAATGATACACAGTATCAAATTAGGAGTCAGACATCTAATAACAAAAATTATGTAGCAATATTTTATCAAATTGATATACAGCAGTTTCCGAAGTTATGAGGTACATACATTGATACTTTTAGGGAGTAGGGAGTAGGGAGTAGGGAGTAGAGAAGATGGGAATTAGGGTAGTGAACAAGTAAAAAATATTTACCCTGTCAGTTGTACCGCATTAGTTTGAAATCTGCTGTATATAGCAATCCTAAATCATTTGTGATAATTTGATTAAAATAATTGGGTCTAAAACCCCGCCTTTAAGGCGAAATATTTTTGGAGAGTTGCTCAAATACCCGTTACAAAAATAACTTCTGACTTCTGACTTCTGACTTCGTTAATGCTTCGGTGTTTCTTATTCCCTATTCCCTATTCCCTATTCCCTATTCCCTGTTCTCACAACTCAAATAAGATTGATATAAATGGAAAATTTTTTAGATATTTACAACTTTAGCCTCAATAAAAAAGGCGAAGAATTATGTGGCGACCAAGTTAAATTCCGCAAAGCCGAAAATAAAACTATTATCGTTTTATCTGATGGCTTAGGCAGTGGCGTAAAAGCTAATATTCTAGCCACTTTAACCACAGAAATTTTGATTAATATGTTGAATACTGATGATGTTTCTTTAGAAGATGTAATTGAAACAGTTATTGGTACTTTACCTATTTGTCAAGTTAGAAAAATTGCCTATGCTACCTTTACCGTAATTCAAATTAACTCCAAAAATAATAGCTTTTTAGTAATTAACTTTGATAACCCTCCCGTTTTATATTTTAAAAAAGGTAAATTAGTTCAGTTACAAAACAAAACCGAAAAAATATTAGATAAAAAAATTATTTTCTCTGAAGGAAAACTAGAAAAAGGCGATTTTTTAGGAGCTATTAGTGACGGAGTTTTGTACGCAGGTTTAGGAGTTAGCTTAAATTTTGGTTGGGGTTGGGATAATATTGCTAAATATATCGAATCTTTATTTATCAATCATACTCATACTGCTAGAAATATTGTTCAAAATGTTATTAAAAAAACTCATAATCTCTATGGAGGCAAAATTGGTGATGATGCCTCTTTCGTGGGAATTTATGTGAGAAAGAAAAATCCAGTAATGATATTTACAGGTCCGCCCCTAGATGAAAATAGAGATTTTGAATATGTCGAAAAATTATTAAATTTTCGCGGTCGAAGAGTTGTTTGTGGCGGAACAACTGGAAATATTGTGGCAAGCTTTCTGGGGGAAACTATTGAAATGGATATTACGACGATGACTAAAGAAATGCCACCCATAGGTAAATTAAGTGGAATAGATTTAGTGACCGAAGGAATTTTAACTATTTCCAAATGTGCGGATATTTTGAAAAAGTCTAATTGCGATATTGGTAGGTTGCCTTCAGGAAAAAATGGCGCGGTAATGTTGGCAGAAGAAATATTAGAAGCAGATTCAATTTTATTTTTAGTAGGACAAAAAATTAATGAATTTTATCAAAACCCTTTATTACCGAAAAATATTTCGATTCGTCGTAATTTAATAGAAGATTTAGTTCAATATTTGCGGGAAAAACAGAAAGAAGTAACTATAGAATATTGTTGAAAGTAAGAAGTAAGGTGTTGCTGAAGCGTGTGTATGATAGGGTTTGCTGAATAAAGCCTTTTTTCTGGGGTAGGAGACAGGAGACAGGAGACAGGAGACAGGAGAAATAGGAATTTAGAGGAAGTAGGAGTAAGAATTGTAAGAGTGATTTTTCTGCCCAACTATGCGCCTAAAATACGCTCCTTTTTGAGCGTTTTAGACGTGATACTAGGTACTTTTTTCGACTCCAAAAAAGCTAAAGTCTTTATATGTCAATGCTTTTAAATTTAATCAGCAAGCCCTATGATATTAATCTTAACTACTTAGGAGTCAGGAGGGAATAAAGAAGAAGAAAATTTTTTGTTTAGCTGGTGCACAATATTTACTACTGACCTTTACTACTTAATAAAATCCGGTTATACAGTAATCACAAAATTACTTCCTCATTAATACAAATGTTCTATTGAATATGAATACGAATTTAAAAATTTCATACTTCAAATCCTTTCTTTCTCCGCACCTCTTGACCAAAAAATAAGGTCTCAAACCTCCCCTTTCAAGGGGATGAAAAAAAAATCAAGTTCAATATTTCAAGCCTCTGACTTTAACTAGAGGTACTTATAACTGATAACTGATAACTGAAATGACTCGGTCCTTCTGACTCCTTAGCGATACAATAACAATTACTCGGATTCTATATTAAGGTTTGCTCTCCCTAGAAGGTACTGCTTAGTTTAAATCTGTTTGTCAATCACCATACTCAACGTAATAACCTACTACTTGATGGTCTTCATTCTTGATTCCGGAGGTGTCATTGATTATGTCATTCCAAGCGTTCTCTATAAAATATCCTAGATGAGCGTAGTCTTCTTGACCGTAGAAATCATTCGGTTGGTTAGTGGCAAAATTGTTGTAACCAATTTCTTCACCATTATTCCAAAATACTGTACCAGTTTCCGGTCCTGTTACCCACTGCCAAACTCCTTCTTCTCCAGCATCAGTTGCACCGATCCATCCACCCCAACTGGTAGTAGTAAAGTTAGAAACTATAAAATCTTGTTCTCCTTGAGAGGTAATAGTTGCTAGATATCCCCGTGAACCTTTATAAGAGCGAATTTCAGCCATAACTTTTGCTTTAGTCCAAGTCCATTGACGAGAAACAAACTCATAGCAGTGTCCTGTACCTGAATAACATTCTACTTTTCCTTTCGCTACTTTAACAAAAGATGGTAAGGCAATAGCTGACAATATTGTAATAATTACAACTACTACTAACAATTCAATTAAAGTCACTCCCTGATTGTTTGTTTGTTTGTCTGAGCGCTGTAAAAAAAATCTAGATAAATTCTTCATCATTATCTTCATCTCTAAAATTAAGTCAACAATTTCATTCAATAATGACTTGACAAAGCAAATGACTGTGTAGATTTAAAATTCTGGGTAGAGTTGGCAAATACTACACTTAATTTATGATTGATGTCACCGATCATGTTGGCTTACTCTACAAAAGATTAGACAAACTTTTTTCTGTTGACGACTGAAAAGCTTGTACTTTAATTAAAGTCCACAACGCTGTGGACTTTGAATCCATTCATTACTCATCCAACGGCACTCTCCTCCAACTGCTGGAAGGTGTCCTTTTTTAGGCGCACCCTTAAATGATAGATCGGAGCAGTGATTCCCATCTGACACACTCACATTTTTCCATCCTACTTTTTCTCCCAACTTATTCAATAGTTTTGGCTTGTACTCATTTATTTTTCCACCCAAACTCCGGTAGATGTCAGCTTGTACAGAAAAACCATACATATGTCAAAACTTTATTTAAATCTTCTAGGCGACTAATTTCTATATCTATCTCTCTACCATTACCTTTAGCCTTAATTTTAATAGTCTTACTATAGAGGTTATTACCTAAATATCTAACTAAAGCTTTGAAGTTTTTAGCATTAATTTCTGTTGTGAGAACTCCTACTAAAAAACCGCCTATACTTTTAGCGCCAGGTTGGGCTATTTCTATTGGCATTAACTCTGCTTTTTGAACGCCATCAAATTTTTCTATTTCCTGCCGCATATTCTCGGTATCTGTTTGGAGCTGTCGATCTTCTAATTGTGAGTCAGATAAAGTAATTATTAGTTGAATATTTTCTGCCGACATAATCTCTAATTGTTAGTTTTAAGGATTAAAATTACTAAACAAAAGTAGAAAAAAATATGCTTTGTAGGGGAGTTTTATAGAACATTTCTACAATTTGCTTGACCCCTCTTGAGATGGCCTAAAATATAAAAACTATTCATATAGGCCAAGATAAACCACTATCGATATAATTTTTATATTCTAACTCATTAAATCAGAATGATTAATAATACTACAGCAGCTTTTAGTTAGTCGAATAGAATATCCATTCTGACTCCTGAATTCTTCCTTGAGAATATTAGTATTTCACAATTGAGCCATTAAGATTCATAATTATAGAAGCTTTAATTAGTAAAATCAATAATTAAGAAGAGTTAGAAATATGGCAGCAAAAAAAATTCTGATGCTGGTAGGCGACTATGTAGAAGACTATGAAGTAATGGTACCTTTTCAAGCATTACAAATGGTCGGTCACACAGTACACGCTGTATGTCCTGACAAAACTTCCGGTCAAACTATCAAAACCGCTATTCACGACTTTGAAGGCGACCAGACCTTTGACATCCTCTCCCGTTAAATCAAAGATTATAACGAGGGATTCCCAAACCTCACGATTTAGGGTTACTGCTTGAGTGGCACTTATCTAGACTGTTGCCAGCCCCCGACAGTACGCCTACACAGTCAATTTATGCTACGATCTGCCCGACCGCAGTAATACCTCGATGACAAATCACTTTTGCTGCTGCCACATCCCGGTTGATTTCGTATTGGCATTCAGGACATTTATGGATACGTTCAGACAAATCTTTTTTACCTGTATGCGCTCCACAATTTGGACAAATTTGACTCGTATATCTGTAGTCTACCTTGCCAAAATAAACTCCTCGTTTCCTACATACCCAAGCCAATATATTGAAAAACTGACCGAACCCTGCATCTAAAGTATGTTTACCTAACATTCCTTTAGCCCAAGTTTTCAAGTCTAGGTCTTCCACAAATATCATTCCTGCTTGGTCACACAAATGATGAGCTAGCTTAAAGTGAAAGTCTTTTCGGATGTCTGAGATTTTTTGATGAAGTCTTGCTATCTTTTGGTTAAGTTTATGTCGATTTGCCGATCCCTTAGATTTTAACTTTAATCTACGTTGCAGTAATTTTAACTCGCTTTGTAGTTGGCTTAAAAACTTTGGACGTTCAATCAATTCACCATCAGAGGTTGCTAAGAATTTATCAAGTCCAATATCAATTCCTAACGGATGTCCTGAAGCAGGGGTATCCGGAACACTGACGGGACTTTGCAAGGATAACATGGCAAAATACCCACTTGCTCGTCTGACAACCCTCACCTGTTTCAGTTTAAATCCTTCTGGTATTGGTCTAGATAATCTCACCCGAACTAATCCAATTTGGGGTAGTTTTATATACTCATTTGAGATGGGATTACTCTTAAACTGAGGGAAGACAAAGGACCTCATTCTGTACTTGTTCTTAAAGCGAGGAAAACCATAACCTTGCTCTTTCATGTTGCTAAATGCCTTTTCCAAATTCTTGAGAACTTGCTGTAAGACTTGGGCATTTGTTCTTTTCAGCTCTGGGTTAGTAATCTTAGCTTTTGTTAAGTTGGTCGCTTGTATTTTGTAGTTAGGGTAAGGTGTATCCCCAGGGATTATGTACTCTTGATGTAATGAACAACAATTGACGGCACATTTCCTACTGTTAATCCAGTCTTTGCGCTCTCTCAAGGCATAATTCCACACTTTTCTACAGACTGCCAGCATATCTTCTATGATGGCAATCTGTTGCTGAGAAGGGATTAACTTAAATTCGTAGGTTAGTGTGATCATGTCCCTATTGTATCATCATTCTATCTCAATGGAGTGCTTATTCTTTATTTGGTCGCGATTCATCTCCCGGTAAATCGGAGATTATACCGGGAGTCCTCACTCGCTCCATTTTTGATAGATAACCAACTAACTTCCCAACTTCTCTAACGGATATATTCTTTGAGGATACTATTACGATTTGGATGTCGTAACTTCCTGAGAGCTTTTGCTTCAATTTGTCGAATCCGCTCGCGAGTCACATTAAATATTTGACCAATCTCTTCCAAAGTTTTCATTCGACCATCATCCAAACCATATCGTAAGCGTAATACATCCCTTTCCCGTGGACTTAGACTATTTAAAACACTTTCCAAATCTTCTCGTAGTAAATTTTTGGATACTTGGTCTTCAGGAGTTTCCCCATCTGACTCAATGAAATCTCCAAGTCGAGAATCTTCTTCTTTTCCAATCGGAGTTTCCAGAGATATTGGCAGTTGAGCTGACTTAGCAATAAAACGCAACTTTTCAATGGTCATTTCCATGTGAGTTGCTATTTCTTCTTCTGTAGGTTTACGACCCATTTCTTGAGAAAGAAGTTTGGTAGTTTTCTTAATCCGGGATATAGTTTCATACAAATGGACTGGTAGACGAATAGTACGAGATTGGTCTGCGATCGCTCTGGTAATAGCTTGACGTATCCACCAAGTTGCATAGGTACTAAATTTATAACCCTTTTCATGGTCAAATTTTTCGGCGGCTCGAATTAATCCCAAACTACCTTCTTGAATCAAATCTTGGAATGACAAACCTCGATTCATGTACTTTTTGGCGATCGAAACCACTAGACGCAGGTTAGACTGTACCATCTTTTCTTTAGCTCTACGCCCAAGTATCAAGCGACGCTTAAACTTAAGCAACTCCATATCTACAGCATCTGCCCACTCACTAACTTGTGGTTCCCGGTCTAAATGGTACATTAGTTCTTCTCGAATGCGCTCCAATTCCAGTAAATCTGCAATTTTACGCGCCAGTTCGATTTCTTCATCAGCTCTTAATAGCCTAATTCGTCCTATTTCTTGTAGATAAAGGCGAATAGAATCTTCAGTGTAATGCTTTTTTTTGCCCGCAGCCGCAGTCTTAGTACGAGACTTAGCAACTTTACCAGACTTCAGGTAGTTCTCATCAGACTGAGCATCTGTATATCCTTCTCTCTGTGTAATTAAGATTTCTAACTCATTATCTGGTTGTCTGGCTGGGGTTTGCGGAAACAATTCGCTAGGATCTAGCTCAGGCTGAATTTTGGTTTCGATTACATTGTTAGTCTGGATCATGTCGCGTTCCTCATGCTCCTTAAATTGAAGAATAAATTACTTTACAGAAGTTTTCTGTCTATCTTAAGACAGTATAGCTAGTGACCAAACCTGTATGGTTTATGTTTTTTCTTGGAAATTGGGCAGTTCGCTAAGTAAGCTTTGAATAAATAGATATTGATTCAGGACTTACTTTATTGATATTGAACTTTTTTTTCCTCGTATTTAGAGTGTTAGATTCTGACTAGTAGTAGTGCCAAAATCATTATCCTCATCCTCACTAAACTGTTTTGTAGCTGCTCTTGCGTCTCACAGGCCAATGCTCTGTTGGGGACATTCTTAAAAGAATGTTCGTCACTCAAGACGATTTAAGTCTTACTCAGCCTTTCTGGTTCTGACAAACCTTTATCTCCTCAGTGAGAAGAACCCGCATAGTCACCTTTTTTTCCCATAACTTACTTTTGCGTAAGTATATAGATGGTAAAAATTTTTACTAGTAGACAAGTATGAACTATTCTGGAACTTTTACCTGTCTGACTATGTATTTGCGTTTAGTCTGTTCCTCATATTTTACTGATAACTTGAGCTACAGTAACAGTCTTTCTTTGTCGGATTAGAGTCATAACTCTACTTTCTAGTTGCCTGTCTGAATGTTAGTTAGTTGGGTAGGAATCTACCATACTGAGAGTCTGATCGTAACCTAGCATTGTGTTTGAAGCTTTAGGCTATCTAAATATGTTAGTAAAATAACTTAAGCTTTCAGCCTATTAACAATTAAAAGAAACTGACACAAGCAATCTCAAATTAATGTATCAGCTACTCATTATCAAAAATGACAACTATTTAGACATGAAGGGTGTACCTCATAGTTGTCCCCCTTTCTCTTCCCACTTTATGAGGTAAGAATTTAGATGAGGGTTTTCATTTCTCATCTAATAGATGAAAAATAACACGCTCACCATAAACCTTTTATTCAATCCCAGAAAGGGATGAACTATAGTTATTATTTTTTTCTATTACACCTCCTTTTTTTCTTAGCATCTACTCTTACTATTACATCTCCTATGAATCTTAGGGTTGGTTGGTAAGATTTCTAGGTGACTATTTTTATTAGTTTAATGCTAGCAATAATCCTTACATTAATTACCTCCGCTATTTATCATGTTGAATTTAGAGAAGTATTGCTAGTTTTTTCAAACATAGAACTTAATTTTAACTATAGATAAAAATTTTGCCAAACTGTTGACCGCTAATATTTTCAAGACTTGTTGGTTCAGTATTCTTACTGATTCCTATATTATTATAATTAATTTTACTCTATCTGCCATATTTGAAGTCTAATTGGGGACAAACTAAGTACTTTCTAGTCTAACAACTTAATTCGAGCAAAAGTCACTCTTAATTATCCTCATACTTATGATTTTTTTGTAGTTACGGTCATTACAGATCTATCTTTGTTGTTTATTCTTCTGTAATCTAACACAGATTAATTAATTATTTGAATTTTCATGTTAATTCTCACACTGGGGTATCTATACTTTTAAATAATACCAAATTTCTATATTTGTAATTTGTTAACTGTTTTATTGTAACTTTGGAGCTAACCTGTGAGCAAAAAAACTGTCAAGGTAGATTCATAATCTGAAAAATATCTAATTTAGTAGAGTTTGCTACTGCGAATAATACTTATCCTTCACATCAATATTATGTACACTCGTTGGTATTATAACAGATACTCCTTATATGTAAGTTATCTCAAACTTTAGCAATTAGGGTTAAATATTACGTTAAGAGAAATTAAATTTTTGATGTTAAGCTGTTATGACCGAGATTTATGAGCAAACTTTTGTAAACACAAAGTCAAGGGGAGTGAAAATAGAAAATGTTAAATCAATTAATTGCCAGCGCTGAGTATGAAAATAGTCAGTATTAACTGTTGATAGATGCTCTTAACTGCTCAACATAAATAAAATAACAAACTACAATTTTTGCCAGAAATTAATATTTATTAAGATTTATTAATTTAAGTTTGACTTTCTCATATTTGCCTATTTATCTTAACGTTGGTTGAATACCCGCGCTCTTCCGAAGGGGAGCGGAGGGATGGGAAAATCAATAAGAGCGGTTCTTACAAGGGTATGCTATCCTAAATAGATAAGGACTGCTGGGCTAGCAGTGTCAGTCTGTGGAGCACGCTTTTAGACCATAAAGAGGTTTAGCCTATGAGGCTTGTGCGTTAGAAGCAGAAAGTCCTGAGTCGCGAGGTTTAGAAATCCCGCGTTGTCGTGCCATCAGCAACGTAGGGAGGATGTCAATTCAAATAAGAACCTTTTCTCAAAAATTTGATGTAATTTTCAACAAAAGGGCGAGTAATCTTTCTGTTAGTAATTCTTTGCCCACTATGATAGTGAATCTGAGCATGAACATGATAACCAGAAGTTCTTCCTGTAAGTCCTTGAATACCAATTGGTTGTCCTTTCTTAATTCTTGTTCCTGTTCTTGGTGGAGAACCTTGAACTAAATGGCCCATAAGCCAATAATAATTAGTCCCATCACACATAAGTTCAACTATCTGACCTGCACCATGGGCAGTTGTAAAACTTCCATTTTTGCCTTGAAATCTAGTTCTACGAATAGTTCCTTGACAGGGCGCTGGAATGGGAATTTTTAATTTACCATTTTGCTCTAGAGTAAAATCGTAAGCTCCAGGAGGACTATCGTCAATAAAATAGGGTGTATGAACTACATAAGGGAGAAAATGCTCAGATTTGCCATAGTATGGGGGAAACAATGAACTAATTTTGTGGAAGTTATCTTGTACCCATTCTTGAACAATGTCAATTTTTTTTATAGTTTGCTCGAAAATTTTGACTCCTGTTTTTACGAAAGGAGCTAGCACTGTTATATAGATCAAAGATATAAAGATCAAAAAAACTAAAAAATTTTTAATACTGCCAGTATGACGATTATCTTTTGTGTGAAAGGCAAGTTGTTTAATTATCAAAAAAAATGGTAATTTAGGGCGTTTTATTGAATTTTTAGATATTTTGTTATGTTTTAATTTTAGCGGAGATTTTTTCAAGAAAAATTGCATATTTTATTATTACAATCAATTGGGAATTAAAAGACAGTACAATTGCACAAAACTCAAGATGGTTTTTATAGAATCATCTTGATGTATCAAAAACTTATAGATTCTCCTATTCCTTCTTCAGGGCAAGTAGAAGTAAACTATCTACCAATAGATAGTCTTGAAACATACTCTAACTGTATAACCTAAAGAAGAAAATTCATCTATTTTGGCGTTTTTTTAGTTTGATATCAAATTCTTCATTATGTATCTACTAAATTCCAGACATTGAGAGTAAAAAATATAAATTTTTAAACTTTTTTCTATATATATTAGTAATCCTAAATCCTATATAAAACATTCAAAACATACTTAATAAGTTTGAAACTTTTCCTTCTATAATTTGTTGCCTTTGTTTTCTGGATAAAAATTTGTCAGTTATATAGTAATTTCATTTGAGTTGCGTCAAAAAACTGGACGATTTTAGGCAAAAGGCAATCATATTAGAGGCAACAGGTAAGAATGTTTGCCGGACTTTTTACTGTTAGTCAATAACCAACTCTTGTTTGACATCTCATTTGAAAACGCTATAGTAATTTTCATTTAGTTAGATAGGATACAGATGCTAGAATTTAAAGGCAGCTATACTTATAATTGATTTTCAGTAAAAAAAAGTCAGTCTAACCTTATCCTTATTACTTTTTTTCTCATCCTCCGAGTTAAATAATTAGCACTTACTTCTAGTTTCTAGTATTTGAAAATAAAAAACTGTAGTAATTATACTACTAATTAATTATAAGGAAATAGCAAAAAATAAATTATCCAATTCTTGGACACCTCCTCATCTCTGAACCCGACTAAAGAGATATATTTTTATTTAAATTATTTAAAGTCCCTAATTAAGAATTAATTTGAGTTATCTTTAATTACCCACTTCCACAAAAGATTATTAGGTCCTTGAGCACTAATTTGACATACTTGTTCTTCTAAACGCTTTTGTTCTTCAGGAGATAAACCCCAAAGAATATGTCTACTTTGCCAAACTAAAAGAGCAGTTGTCATACCAATACACAAACCTAAACCAAGTGTCGGCAACCTATGATAAATCAAAGCGTAACGTACGGCAATCCAAGTAAAATGCTCTGCCCACAAAGAAATTTCTCTGCGTAAACTCCAGAGACTTAGAAAACCAATACTCATCCACAGCAACCCAACTATCAGCCATCTAACATAGATGATTAGTCTGTAAAGTCTTTCGACTCGGACTTTTAAAATTGGATCATCTTTGTTCATTTTGAGGAAGAAATAAGGAATAGGAAAAACTTTTATGATATACCAATTTAATCAAATACTATTAGAAAACTTATTGATAGGTAATAACTAAGTACTATACAGCATATTCCAAGTATATGAAATATAGATATTAACAATTAAATTTTGTACTGCGGGCAAGATGCCCGCTATTGAGCGTATCTCACCAAGATGGAATCTGCTGTAATTTGAAAATTCTCATTTTCCATTTCCATAGTTATTTTTAAACAGTATTTTCTTGATCTTCTACTAATTGAAAATCTTCTACTATTGGGTTAGGGATAGATTGACCAATACGCTCGCGCCACCAAGCTAAAAGTGTACTAGCAATAAAAATACTAGAGTAAGAACCTGCAATAAAACCAATAATTAAAGCTAAGGCAAAATACTTTAAAGTTTCACCACCAAATAGAAGAATACCCACTAACGGTAATAGAGTAGTCACAGTAGTATTAATCGATCTGGTCAAAGTTTGATTGACTGCATCATCAACAATACGATCTATTGATTCTCCTGGATAGCGCTTAATTACTTCCCTCACTCGGTCATAAATTACCACTGTATCGTTAACGGAAAATCCAATAATAGTTAGTAGAGCAACTAAGAATAAACTATCTACCTCAACACCAACTACTAAACTAATAATTGAAAAAATGCCCACCGTCACTAATATGTCATGGAACAGAGCGACAAAAGCAAATACTGCATAGTCCAACTGGAATCTAAAAGTTAGATAGACAGTAATGGCCAAGAAAGCAACCAGGAGAGCTGATATCCCAGAAGTAAAAATTTGCCGTCCTAAAGTCGGGCCAACTGTATCAATTTGTGTGGAACTTGGATCGAATTCACCAAACTCTGAACTTAAAGCAGCGATTAATTTAGTTCTAGTATCAACATCTAGAGTTTTGGTGCGTATATCAAGAGCTTGTCTTTCTTCTCCTACAACTTGAATCTTGCTATTACCTAAATTTTGATTGCTCATTATTTCTCTAACAGCAGCAACGTTAATAGCTTCATTACAATTGTTAGGCATATTGCAATCTAGTTCGAGTTGCAGGCGAGTACCACCAACAAAATCTAAACTTGGACGTAAAGGAGCTGCAATATCTGGCCTAGTCCAAGAAATGACCATGGCAATTAAACCACTAATAATGATGGCTCCTGAAATTGTCCACCATAGCGATCGCTTTTCAATAACACTGATTTTCATTTTTTACTAATTTTATAGAATAGGTGCTAGGGAATAGGGAATAGCAAATTGTAAAAGGGTTTTAGCATTAGAAAATGTCCTAACCAATTCTTGTAATGCTATATAACTTATTTTATAGAATAGGCGATCTAGAAAGAACTCAGGTAGAGTTAGAATAGTCGTAGTTTTAACGAGTATCCGCTCAATAAATAGTGGCGGAGTACCAGTTTAGAAGCATTTTAAGTAATTTTAGGCTTGTCATTTAGCGATTTACCCTGAATTATTGAGTGGTTTATTTTTAATAACGTGTGTCGAATTGGCAAGGTACAAAACGTTAATTAAATTATTTACAGTATGTTTCATCTAATGGTACTTAGAAATTTTTTTTGTAGGAAAAATGCTTCAAAAAACTCCTGAAGTGGTGTTAACTGGTAAAGTAGTCGGTATTGATTTAGGACTCAAGGATTTTTGCATTACCCATGATGGAGAAAAAAATCTAAATATAATAATCCTAGACACCTCAAGAAACATCAGAAAAATTTAGCAAGAAAACTAGCTTTATTAGCTAGTAAGAACAAAGGAAGTAAATCAAAACAAAAAGCACGCCAGCTAGTAGCTAGAGTTCACGAACGTATTAGTAATGCCCTTCAATACTTTCTACATAAATTATCCAGAAAAATCGTCAATGATAATCAAGTAGTGGTCGTTGAGAATCTCAAGGTCAAGGGTATGATTTGTAATCATCAGCTAGCTAAAGCAATATCTGATGTGGGATGGGGAATATTTGTCAATTTCCTTGACTATAAACTACAACAAAAAGGAGGCTTGTTAGTAGAAATCTCGAGATGGTTTCCTCGTTCTAAAACTTGCTGTAATTGTCTCTACCAAATGTCAGAAATACCATTAGATATGAGAAATGGACTTGTCCGAATTGTGGCACACACCATGACCGTGATGAAAATGCCAGCAAAAATATCACAATAGAAGGCATCAGACAATTATCGGTCTTGGAAGGACTGCTGCTGTTCGCGCAGAGTCCCGTAGGAAAGGAGGGGAAGTAAGAGCAAAAGGTGGGCTTCATTAATTGATAATGGATAATGAATAATGGATAATTACTTCTGGTTAAAACCGTTCTTAATTGAATATCAGAAAATCTGATTTCTTCACAGGAGTCGATTGGATATGGCTCCGAGACCTCGCCATCCCTCGACCGCTTTTTTCTCCTTAATTAAGGAGAGGCTTTAAACCTAATTGATTAATTATTAATTATCAATTATCCATTGGTAAGTCTGTCTTAAGGTATTCCCCTGTGAGTAAAGATGCCCCAACTTCAGCGTACCAAGTTGGGGTAGTTCACCTCAGGACAAAATAATTCTGGTTTGCGGAATTGGGAAAAACCAATTGCCCAAAACATCAAAGTACGACTACAAGTAACAGCAGTAAACATACTAATAGCTACACCAATTCCCAAGGTTAGAGCAAAACCTTTTACCAAACCAGTTCCTAACCAGAATAGTGCTATACAGGCAATCAAGGTTGTGACATTACCATCTAAAATGCTGGAAAAAGCCCGATAAAAACCAGACTCTACAGAACGATATAAAGTTTTACCAGATCGTAACTCTTCCCTTGTCCGTTCAAAAATTAAAACATTAGCATCAACTGCCATACCAATACTCAGAATAAAACCAGCAATTCCTGGCAATGTTAAAGTAACTCCCAAGATAGCAAAACTAGCAATGGTAAACAGAGAATAAATAACTAAAGCTACATCAGCAATTATCCCAGGAAGTCTATAATAAACGACCATAAATATTAATACCAGAATTAGGCCACCAGCTCCTGCATAAACGCTACGCTGAATACTATCTCGACCTAGAGTCGCCCCAACAGTTCTATTTTCCACAATTTCTACTGAAACAGGCAGTGCTCCACCCCGCAGTTGTACTGCCAATTCATTTGCTTGTTCAGCTGTAAATCTACCTTGAATCACTGCATTACCACCAGTAATTCCTGTTTCTGCAAATTCAACACCGACAGTAGGAGCACTCAAAAGTTGGTCATCTAGGAAAATACCAATACTACGTCCAGTTCCTGCTAAATTTTTGGTAAGTTCCGCAAACTTCTGTCCTCCTTCAGAGGTAAAGCGCAAGGCCACATTCCAGTTATTAGACCCAGGAGCTTCCGGTTCTGCTAAAGCATCTCTCAGGTCTTGGCCTTTGAGCGTGGGTTCTTTGAATAGTCCGGCGATCGCTTGATTTGTTTTTTCTAGAGATTCTAAATTTTTAGCTATAGCTTCTAGATCTTCACTATTTTTCAGTAATTTTTGCTCTACTAAACGTTGTCTTTGTAGTTGGTATTCAATTGCTAACTGTTGCTCGGTGCCTTGTAATTGTTCCCGGAAGTCTAGTTGAGCGGTACCTCCTAAAACTCGTTCTGCTTGAGCTGGGTCATTTACTCCTGGTAGTTGGACAAGAATTTGGTCTTGTCCTAGAGATTGAACTACTGATTCTGATACACCTAGAGCATTGACTCGATTTTCTACAATTTTTAGGACTCCTTCCATGACCCGTTCGTCGATGGTGGGAACTTCTTCTGAGGTTTGTAGTTGAATAGTCAGTTGTGACCCACCTCGAAGGTCTAGTCCCAGTCTAATTGGAATTTGACTCAATACTGTTACTGATGCTATTACTAGGACTAGAATTAAGGCTATATATGAATTTTGTTTACGCATAGTTTAACTAACTAAAATTAGTATTTTATTTAAAATGATTAATATTTTGCTATCTTGAGTTTTTTTTAGAGAGCTTTGATCGACTAAATATTAATACCCAATAATTAAATCATATTTTGAAGAAGGCAGTGGGAGCTGTTTGCGCAGCATGACCTAGGAAAGGGAAAATTGCTTATGGATAGTCTTCAACACACCACTTTGTGTCTACAAACGCCAAACAATTTTAAGCACCCCCGTTGACGGTGAGGCATTAAACCCGCAAAAGAAAAGATAAATTAAATTCTATTTCAATATAGACTAAAGATTTTTCCCTAGCGTAGCGTACTGATACTAAATTACAGGAAAGACGAAACTTCTCAGCTTTTTCTTCAACCGATAAAAATCTTTTCCTTGATATTTAATATCATAAAAATACTCTCTAAAGTATTTAAAGTTTGTTGTAAAACTTGAGCATTAACTGACTTTAATCTGGGATTATTTTTCTTGCTTATTGTTAGGTTTTTTGTTTGATAGTTGTAATTAGGCTAGGTTACATCAGCCGGAATAATATATTCACAAAAATAATCAACAACTATTAATTGGTTATTTTCTATAACTTGACCAGCGCTTTCGTTCTTTTAATGTGTAGTTATACACGCTTTTACCGAATAATTAATAATTAAATAATTCTGGTTTAAAGCCTCCCCTTTTAAGAAAAAAAAAGAAATAACATTTCCTTATATTCAATCAATAACGGTTTTAACCAGAGGTAATTATCAATTATCCATTAATGAAAAATATCAATCATCTGATTAATTTTTACTTCTTGATGTTGAGTTTGTTTAAGCTTGTACTTGTCAGTTAAAGTAATCAAGTCTCCATTTTTTTTCTTCTGCATTTGATACGAATATAACAGGAAAAAAGATGTTTTGCGTTTCGCTGGTGAATATATTTTCGCCCTTTAAATTCGTTTACCCGTTAAATCAAGAATTATAACGGGAGTCCTCTTTCAAAACTCTATCAACAGTTTTTCATTTTAATTATAGAGAATTAACCAATCTTGAAACAGGGCAAGAAAAGAAAAATAAAAAACTTACTGCTGAGTGCTTTTCGTGCTAATTACTTTTCTTTGATAAAGACGCTCCTAGAGGAACGTCTATATCTACAACAAACAATTGATAACTCATTAAAGACAGAAGTCGAACTGGGATTGGCAGCAATTTCACCTCAAAGAAGTTAATAGTTAATTTAAGTCAAAAAAGTTCATCAGCTTTCTTGCTTATTACTTCAACTTAAACTTGCATTCCCACCATTTTTTGTACTGCTTCAACAATCTGCTCTGGTTGTACAATTGTCAATCTTTCTAGCGTACCATTATAAGGTGTCGGAATATCTTGTGAAGATAAACGTAGAACTGGTGCATCTAGTTCATCAAATAATCTCTCATTAATTGAGGCAATTAACTCAGCACCAATACCACCTGTTTTCATACACTCTTCCACAATAATTACCCGGTGAGTTTTCCGAATAGAAACACCAATAGTTTCAAAATCTAGAGGTTTGAGGGATATTAAATCTATTACCTCTGGGTCATAACCCTGTTTTTCCAAACTTTTTACTGCTTGGGTAACGTGGTGACGCATCCGAGAGTAGGTCAAAATAGTGACATCTTTTCCTGTCCGTACCACTTCCGCTTTATCTATAGGTAACAAATATTCCTCTTCTGGCAAGTCTTCCTTCAGATTGTAAAGGAGGACGTGTTCAAAAAATAGGACTGGATTATCATCACGAATAGCTGCTTTGAGTAGACCTTTAGCATTGTAAGGGGTTGAGCAGGCCACTATTTTCAGACCAGGAACAGCTTGAAAGTATGCTTCTAATCTTTGGGAATGCTCTGCACCTAACTGGCGACCTACACCACCAGGGCCACGAATAACTAATGGTATTTTGAAGTTACCACCAGAGGTATAGCGCAACATTCCAGCATTATTGGAAATTTGGTTGAAGGCTAATAGTAAAAAACCCATATTCATGCCTTCAATAATGGGTCTTAACCCAGTCAAAGCTGAACCTATGGCCATTCCGGTGAAGCTATTTTCTGCAATGGGAGTGTCAAGGACACGCAGTTCCCCATATTTTGCATAAAGGTCTTTGGTAACTTTGTAAGACCCTCCATATTGACCCACATCTTCACCAAGAACATATACAGTCTGGTCGCGGGCCATTTCTTCATCTATGGCTGCACGGAGAGCATTAAATAATAAAGTTTGTGCCATCTAAGGGTTTGATTATATGAATTTTAGGTAAATCGTCGAGAAGCCTCGCGCCATAATCTCTGATTTGGCGCGAGATGAATCGGCGGTAAATTAATGGGGCATTGAACCCAATTAATTTACAAATATTGCTTACTGCTCAACACTCAAAACTTGATGTTATCATAAAAATGATCTAACTAATGTTTATAGTAATGCGGACGGCTTATCAATACAAATTAAAGCCTAATAAAGAACAAGTGTCTACCATAGAACTATGGCTAGACTTGTTGCGTCGGCAGTACAACTATCGTTTGGGTGAGCGGTTTTCGTGGTGGTCAGAAAATCGCTGTCCGGTTAATGCTTGCCCTTTAATAATGCCAATTGCTCAACTAAGAAATAACCCGGATTATTATTCTCAGAAAAAAGATTTAGTCAATACTAAAAATAAATTTCCTGACTACAAGCTAATTCATTCTCAAGTATCGCAAGATTGTATTAAACAGGTAAAACTGGCTTTTGAAAGATGGTTGAAAGCAGATAAAAATGGGGAGAGATTAGGCAAACCAAGATTTAAAGGAAAGGATCGTTATCGTAGCTTTACTTACCCTAAAATAAAGCAAGAATGTCTTGAGGGAAATAAGATTAATTTGCCTACTTTTGGTAAAGTAAAATTGATTCAACATCGACCATTGCCGTCAGGCTTTCAAATTAAAACCGTTACTATTAGTCGTAAAGCTGATGGCTATTATGTCACGCTATCCTTAGAAGATAAATCGGTTCCCTATTTCCCTGATGTCGAACCGACAACAGAAAATACTCTCTTAATCGATATGGGGCTGAAAAACTTCTTGGTAACAAGTGAAAGAGAATTGGTTCCAATTCCTCAATATTATCGCTCATCTCAGAAGCGATTAAAGACTCTACAAAAACGTTTATCTCGTAAAAATAAAGGCAGCAAAAGATGGTTAAAAGCTATTCTTGCTATAGCTAAACAACATAAAAAGGTAGCTGACAAGCGTAAATACTTTCACTTCAAAACAGCCAATGAATTGTTATCAAAAGCTGAAGTTATTGCCCATGAAAACTTAAACATTACAGGGTTAACAAAAACCCGATTGAGTAAATCAATTAATGATGCTGGATGGGGACAATTCCTGTCTATTCTTGCTGTCAAAGCCGGAAATTCTGGACAGAAAACTATAGCTGTGAATCCTCAAAATACCAGCCAAGATTGCTCGAATTGCAGTGAAAAAGTCCCGAAAGAATTAAAAATACGAACTCATTCTTGCCCACACTGCGGTATCGTCATAGACCGCGACTTGTTTGCGCAGCATGACCTAGGAAATGCGGCAATAAATATAAAAAATAGGGCGGTAGGGCATTCCGTCCTTAAAGCTCGTGGAGTCCGATGCAGTAGCAGGACTACGAAACGAGAAGCCCACACTATAGCTATAGCGTCAGCTTAGTGTGGGAGTATGTCACCAGTGGAAATTTCTCTTGATAATTTGTGGAACCAAGTTCTAGAAAGATTGCAATTACAATTAAGCCGACCTACTTTTGAAACATGGATTAAAACAGCGAACGTCCAACAACTAGAAAATAACTGTTTGGTAATTTGTACTCCTAATCCTTTTGCTCGAAATTGGTTACAGAAATACTATATAAAAACTATTGCTGATGTTGTACATGATATTCTCGGTTATCCTGTAGAAATTTACCTAACTACGACAGTCGGAGAAAGTGCGGGTAAAGATAATTCAGAATCTATATGGTCGGAAAATAAGGTTGGCGATCTTTCAGAAAGTTTATCTAATCAAAAGCCTAAACCAGCAAATCTGAATCCAAAATATATGTTTTCTAGGTTTGTGGTAGGTCCGAATAATCGCATGGCTCATGCAGCTTCTTTAGCAGTAGCTGAGTCTCCTGGACGAGAGTTTAATCCTTTATTCTTATGTGGTGGAGTAGGGTTAGGAAAAACTCATTTGATGCAAGCTATTGGTCATTATCGTTTGGAAATTTTGCCTGAATCTCAAATTTTTTATGTTTCTACAGAAAAGTTTACTAATGATTTAATTGTAGCTATTCGTAAAGATAGTCTCCAAAGTTTTAGAGAGCATTATCGAACAGCCGATGTTTTGTTGGTAGATGATATTCAATTTATTGAAGGCAAAGAATATACTCAAGAAGAATTTTTTCATACTTTTAATACTTTGCATGAAGCTGGCAAACAAGTAGTATTAGCTTCCGATAGACCTCCTAATCAAATCCCTAGTTTACAAGAACGTCTTTGCTCTCGGTTTTCTATGGGATTAATTGCTGATATTCAAGCTCCAGATCTGGAAACTAGGATGGCAATTTTGCTGAAAAAATCTGAGTATGAAAATATGGTTTTGCCTAGGGATGTAATTGAATATATCGCCTCTAGATATCCTTCAAATATTCGGGAGTTGGAAGGTGCTTTGACTAGGGTTGTTACTTATATTTCTATTTCAGGTTTGCCGATGACTGTGGAGAATGTTGCACCTATTTTAAATCCACAAACTGAGAAATTAGAGGCATCTCCAGAAGCAGTTATTAAGGCTGTGTCAGAATTTTTTAATGTGCCTATAGAGGATTTAAAAGGAAGTTCTAGAAAACGAGAAATTACTTTGGCAAGACAGGTTGGGATGTATTTGATGCGACAACATACCGATCTAAGTCTACCGAAAATAGGAGAAGTTTTTGGAGGAAAAGACCACACTACTGTTTTGTATAGTTGTGACAAAATTAGTCAGCTACAAAGTAGTGACTTAAATTTAGCTCAAACAATTCGACAGTTAAGCGATCGGATTAATTTTTCTAGTCGTCATTAAAGACTGTTTCTAATATTAATATAAAAAAATGAATCGGTAGTTAGGAGTCGGGGAGTGAGAAAAATTATTTTTTATTTCTATTGAAACTCAGGTTTTCCCTAACAACTCAAAAAAATTGATGGAGCAGTATTTTTTTAGCTGATATAATGCTTTTTTCTATAACAATAAATCTTTTAGACAGCTTGTCATCTCGCTAGCTTTAAAAGTGCAACTATAGACTTAAACAGAAAAAAATTACAGCAGTTTAGAAGTTAATGAGGTACAAAGCTTTAGAGACTGTTTGTAAAACAAATCTTAAGAACAGCCAGATTTTGTAGCACCAAGTCTTCGTAACATTAATCTAATCATTGCAGTGTAAATCAGAGCTTCACTAATCTCTGGTAGTTGTTCATAGTCGAGAACTAAACGTCGGTTGTGAAGTAGCCATGCATGCATTTCTCTCTACTACCCAT
>NZ_JAAHGO010000170.1 GCF_010672455.1 Okeania sp. SIO2C9
GTACAATGAGTAAAAAAAGCGCACCGCCCGCTCTCTCGGTTTCCTCACAGTAAGGACAGGACGGAGCAAGAACGAAACCCCAGACTATCTACTGCTAGATGTCTTTTAATGCCGTTGGTAGCTTTGTCAAAACAAAACCCTTTAGACTTGATACTGGCATTACAAGTATTTTTTACCCCCTGTGAATCAATGATTATTAAAGTTGTCCATTTGGTTTTTTTTTACCTGAGCAGCGTACAAGAGAGATGCAATACATCTCTAATTTTCAAGGGTTATCCCTGATGCTCGCCATTGCTTGTAATCCCAAAACACTGTTGAATAAGGAGGCAAGTATGCAGGGTAAGTCACACCAGTTACAACCATTCTTTAATTGATATAGAATACCATCTAAGATTTCTCTGTTGTTCCATTTTGTTGGACAAGTTTTTTTCTTTTTTGGCAGTAATAGCTCAATCAGAACCCATTCTTTATCTGTTAAACTGCTTGAGTATGGCATTGACCCTCTTGTTGATGATAATTGGCGATCGCTACTTAATTATAATCTTGGACAGAAAAGATACGATCAGGGGTTCTATAGATATAGTAGTGAAAGCTGAGAAAAACTTTTTTGAGAATCTCGGTATAGCCTTCTATAGATAATGAGCAAAAAAAAATATGACTAACAGCCAACCAAAAATTATTGTCCTAGATGATGACCCAACAGGTTCCCAAACTGTTCATAGTTGTCTACTTCTAACTAAGTGGGATGTAGAAACCCTAAAATTAGGATTACTTGATGAATCTCCCATATTTTTTATCCTCTCCAATACTCGCGCCCTGACCCCAGACCAAGCAGCTAACGTGACACGAGAAGTTACACATAACTTGACCGAAGCGATCGCTCAATTAAATATCCAAGATTTTTTAGTCGTCAGTCGTTCCGACTCTACTCTACGGGGTCATTATCCCATAGAAACAGATGTCATAGCAACGGAACTTGGCCCATTTGATGCGCATTTCCTAGTTCCAGCATTTTTTGAAGGTGGGAGAGTCACCCGCAACAGTACCCACTATTTAATGGTTAATGGTGTAGAAACTCCAGTTCACGAAACAGAATTTGCCAAAGATTCAGTATTTGGCTACACCTATAGTTATTTACCTGATTATGTGGAAGAAAAAACCAAAGGTAAAATCAAAGCAGAAACTGTAGAAAAATTTACACTTGATGATATTCGTTCTGGTAGTTTAGAACGTTTGATGAAAATGACTGGCAACCAATGTGGAGTTGTGGATGGTGAAACTCAAGCCGACTTAGACAAGTTTGCTAATGATTTGTTGGCAGCAGCTAGTCAAGGTAAAAAGTTTCTATTGCGGAGTGCTGCAAGTATTTTAACTTCCTTAGCTACTTTGGGAAATCAACCTATAGCTGCTGAAGAGATGAGGCAGTATGTCAGGAGTGGGAAACCAGGTGTAATTATTGTGGGTTCTCATGTTAAAAAATCTACCCAACAGTTGGAAAGATTATTACAAGAGTCTGATGTAGTAGGTGTAGAAGTAAATGTGTCTCATTTAATTGAGGAGTCTGGGGAGAACAGAGCAACTTTACTCAAAAATATTCTCGAAAAAGTTCATGCTGTTCATGCAGAAGGGAAAACACCTGTAGTTTATACCAGTCGTGAGGAGTTGACTTTTGAAAATGTACAGGTGCGTTTGGAGTTTGGTGTAGCAGTTTCCGAGTTATTAATGGATATTGTTCGGGGTTTGCCCGAGGATATTGGATTTTTAATCAGTAAAGGTGGGATTACTTCTAATGATACTCTCAGTAAAGGTTTGGCTTTAACTACTGCTAGGTTATTGGGTCAGGTATTAGCTGGTTGTTCGATGGTCCGGACTCCCGCAGAGCATCCTCAATTTCCTGAGTTACCTGTTGTTTTATTTCCCGGTAATGTAGGGGATGTAGATGGTTTGGCAACAGTTTATCAGCGTTTGAGTCAATAGTTTTTCCCGGGTTGAGTTTCCTCCCTTACTATCTATGGTTGAGAAGGGGGGAAATATTCGCTACGCGCAAATCAGAAGTCAGAAGTAATCTCTGATGCTCGCTGTCTCTCTCGATTCCATTTTTAGTTTCTTTCCATCCCCATTCGGGTAAATTAGCTTTTGGGGGTGTGGAAAATGAAACTTTTCCATTTTCATTGATTCCTTTTTGCGCCTTTTTCACCAACCTGATTAATTTCGCTTCATATTCATTGGATAGAGAAACTTCACCAGTTATTTTTTGAACTGTTTTTTGCGCATTTTTAATGGGGCTAAGTACATACCTTTTTCCAGAAATAACGGTTTTTTTAACTGATTCTTCAATTTCTGTAAATAAATCACTTATGTTCCGGAGAGATTTAGTTAAATCTGCTGGTAAAGAATTTGATATTTCTGTTGATATTTTTCTGATTTTCTTCTTTGCACTGTCTAAATTATCGCTAATTCGGTTTAATACATTTGGGATATCATCTTCCCGAAGAAGATAAGCTACTTGACTTTTATCTATATCCTTAAAACTGGTGAAAGGTGAAATTGCTAATATTCTTGTTCTTTTCTTAATATCTGGCAGCAGCTCGTTAAAAACGTCTTCAGCAAAGAAAGTTCCTTGAGAATGACCAACAATCAAAAACTTAGCTTTAGGATTTTCATTACATTCTTTTTTTTCCTCATCATCAAAGTTAGTTATTTTTTCAACAATAGATTTAACAAACTCTTCTCCTTCTTCGTCACTCCTTTACGCGGTACTTTACTAGAAAAAATGTTATTAGAAAATGGTAGTGTTATTTCTGCCCTCCAATATTAGCTCTGAAATCAACATAGCTCTTGATGCTTTACCTAGACTAAAAGAGGCAAAAGAAAAACTAAAAGAGTTGTAACTTTCTTTCATAAGAGAGACAAACAAAGAACAAGAAAATTCTCTCCCCTTTTTACAGAACCATCTCATACATAATCTGTAGATAAGGTTGAAGGAAAAGTTATCAAACTTGAATGGGGAGAAGAAGATTAAAAAGGACGAGTAACTATTATTACATCCATCCAGCAAAATACACAAGAATCAGAAATAGTAATTGAGTTAAATTGTGCAGACTATATTAAAGCTTTTGAAGCGAATTTAAAGCAAAGTCTAATTGTTTGTACTGGAAATTTGATTGAAGATAAAAATCAATTAATCATGGGCAATATTCGTACTTTTGCTATTGAGTGAAAAATTGCCAAGTAAATTTATATAGGCGATCGCCCACCTACTTTCAAAAAATAATTTTGAGGAAGTTTGGCACTGCCACAAATATCAGAATTATTTCCACAAAAATTTGCAATGTTAGCTGAAAAATTAAAAAGCCAACACCGACATACTATATAGATATGGAGAAAAATCCAGTTAAGCTAAAAAATCAGATTCAAAGCTAACCAAAGCCTTGAGGTTGATTTTTCTCTGGTTCTGTATCTGGGAAAGACTTGGGAATTATTTGAATATCAGGCTCTACCTCAATCCACAGCCGCGCACCACCAGCTTGACTTTTGTTAGGTTTATGAGGTCGATAGACGATTTTGCAATTTCCCAGAATTTCTACTTCGTGGCAGTAATGGTTTTTGCCTCCTTGTTTGACAGAAATTGCTGGAAGAGAAGTACCGTGGTCTCGGTTATAGTCAATTTCTCTTCGCAGTACATGGATAAAAGTATTGCCTGTACGGAATCCTTTATTCCAAGTTCCTTGAGGACCTCGACGACCAGGAGTAATTTCTGGCATTCCTCGACGATTTAAAGGAATTACCCAAAACCGTTTGACTTTTTTAGCTCCTTTGAGACGACCTTGCCTCAAAAGTAACCTGAGTCTAGCGGTAGAAATATTTAGAAGAAATGCTGCTTCTGTTGTACCTACTGTATCTTCCATAAACTATTCCGAAACATATAAACTATAAACTAAATAACTTTTTTTCATCAAACCACAAATAATTTAGTTTGGCAATAATTTTTGATTTTCCAGTATTCATTCATAAATATAAATAATATAATAGTGGGACTTACACAAAATAAAGCCATAAAATATGCTCAAATATAGATGGGCAGAGGCTTTTACGTCATAAAGGCATAAATCCTGACTAAGTATGGGTTCTAGCCATTTTTAAGGCATTGATGTAATTCCCTTGTCTAGACTGACTTTGATGTATTTTTCCTACCAAAAAATGTCTAATATTATTTCTCCATGAAGTTGCGCTTAATAAAAGATAACAGCTATTAGTAAAATTCAGGTTTTGGTAAGAATTATTAAGCGCATTGTTACAGAGAAATGGTATAAGTACCAATAGGTCAGGTCTGTAGATGATTTTGTAATTACCCACAATTTTAACTAAGATAATTGCTACAATCTTAATCCTAGTAATAATCATAAAAATTGACTTATGTCTGGTCAAATAATTAATTCCCCAACTCAATTAATCTCTTTTAATATTGATAAACCTATTAATTTACAAATACATGAACATCGGTTCACTTTTATAGATTTATTTGCTGGTATTGGCGGATTTAGAATTCCTCTAGAAGAATTAGGAGGTAAATGTTTAGGATATTCAGAAATTGTGCGACTCGTTGGCCACTAAACCAGGAAACTGGGTATAAATGGCCATTCCAAGTCAATACAGGAGGATCACCTCGACTTGTGAATAACTCTTATTACCTTGGTGGTGAAATTCCATCCGCCCTGTT
>NZ_JAAHGO010000171.1 GCF_010672455.1 Okeania sp. SIO2C9
CAGCACATAAGCTGGAGTTCACTTATGTTGGTCGTGACCTGCCAACGTAGTCATTTAAGACTTAATCTGCAACCTTTGAGAGACAATTCCTAAAAATGTCTAGGATTGGCTAGGTTTTTCAAAGGTGCTATACTTATGAACCAGGGACATAAAAGAAGAATAAAATGTAGAGGCACTCCACACCTCTACAATAATTGAATTATTGCTAGTTAGTTATTTACTTAAGATACCTTCTTTTTGTGCCATTGATAGCATTAAATCTACTACTCGACAAGAATAACCCCATTCATTATCATACCAAGAAACAACTTTAAAGAAATTGGAGTTAAGTTCAATTCCAGCACCTGCATCAAAAATACTAGAGTGAGAGTCGCTGGTAAAATCAGTTGAAACTACAGGGTCTTCAGTATACCCAAGAACACCCTTCATCGGTCCTTCGGCAGCAGCTTTCATTGCTGCACAGATTTCTTTATAGCTAGTTGACTTCTCGCTCTTGAAAGTTAAATCAACTACAGAAACATCTGGAGTTGGAACCCGGAATGCCATACCAGTCAGTTTACCTTTTAACTGTGGTAAAACCAGAGTTACTGCTTTTGCTGCACCAGTAGAAGCAGGAATAATATTTTGAGCTGCACCACGTCCACCCCGAAAATCTTTTTTACTCGGACCGTCTACAGTTGGTTGAGTAGCAGTCATAGCGTGAACAGTTGTCATTAGACCTTCTGCCAAACCAAAATTATCATCAATAACTTTAGCAATAGGGGCTAAACAATTAGTAGTACAACTAGCATTAGAAACAATAGTATCTTCAGTAGGCTCAAAGCGATCGTGATTAACACCCATCAACAAGGTTTTTACCCGATCTGGATCTTTTGTTGGAGCTGAAATAATGACTCGCTTTGCACCTGCTGCCAAATGATTTGAAGCACCGTCAAAAGTAGTAAATAATCCTGTAGACTCAACTACATAATCTGCACCTTTTTCTTTCCAGGGTAGTTCAGCAGGGTTTCTAACTGATACACATGGAATAAATTTTCCGTTAATTGTCATACCATCATCTGAAGCTGATACATCTCCTTGGAAACGTCCATGAGTTGAATCATACTTTAATAAATAAGCTAGGTTTGGTGGTGGTACTAAATCGTTAATCCCAACAAACTCGATTAAGTCGGGATAGTTAAGTCCAGCACGAAAAACTAGACGTCCAATACGGCCAAATCCATTGATGGCTACTTTTAAAGGCATAGATACAACTCCTATATAGCTAAAAGTTTCTATAAGTATTAGGACTTACCGATTAGAAATTATCACAAGGACAATTGCTCTAAATTATTCTTTTCCATATCTTAAGAATCTTTAGGCCAGATGACGGAGGCATTATGGGACTTCTAGCAATTATCATAATGTTGACAGAGAATATTCACTCCTGGTAAAGCTGAAATCAGTGAAAACTACTGGGTAAATTTACAGTAATTTTAGCCTGATTGTTTTTGCTAACCAACTATTTATTTTATATTGCTAGATATTGCGTTGAAAACTCCGTGATTTTGTGTAAATAAAATCATCTGAAAATATCTCATGATTCTCACTGATTGTTCTTGATTTTTTTAGCTGATTTTAGATAAATTTACTGATAAAAAAACATTCATAAATAATCAAAAAAAAATCTCTAAGAGCTGATTTATAGACTGAGTTGAAATTCCTTTCTAGCATGGGTTTGTGGAAAATTATGCCCTAGGGGCTTAGATAGTGTAAAACCCTTACACTGTAAAGCATTTATCCTCTTAAGAACTACTTTATAAATCAGCTCTAAAGAACTTGTAATTTACTCAAGTAATAAGCCATAATATTAATACTTAATCAATGGACATATAAGATATAGCAATGAAAAAGATTACTATACCAGCAGGTTTAGGAGTAGAGGGTTTAGCTCCTGCTAACGAAATTATAATTAAATTGAAGCCTAGGAAAACTCTTAGTAATGGTAAGATTAACCAATTAGGTACAGGTTATATCCTTCAAGGCAATGAACAGGAAGATTTTGCTTTCCAGAGCTTTTCTGTTGAGTAGATCGCTCAAACTATGAGGAATCAGGAGTGAGTATTTTAGTTACTGTATTTGATACTTGTAAAAAAAAATCTCTAATATCTTCTTTTCTAACTAAAGTAATATCTACAATTTAACTAAGTTTTTAATCTCCTATAAATTGGCAAGGATATGGTAGCTATCTCACAATGACAAGCAAGTTATAAGGTAGACTAAGTTTTCGTTTTATTTATTCCTAATTTGTCAAGGTGTTCCTGCTTCTAATATCTTGAAATTTTGTCTAAGAGATTCGACTCTAGGAACTCCTACAGACCAGATGTATTCCTCAGTAAAGACAAAGTTTTGTATGTTTTATGGCAATTTTTTACCGAAAAATTGTGGTTTAAAGCCTCCCCTTTTAAGGGGATAATAAAGAAAATTTTTCATGAATTTGTCAATCCTCTCCTTGAAAAGAAGAGGTAATTATTCATTATTCATTATTCATTATTCATTGTTGAAAGTGGATAATTAACAATTGATAATTGATAATTAATCCCCAAAGGTTTAAAGCCTCTCCTTTTAAGGGGAGGCTTAAAGGCGCGAATTATTTAATTATTAATTATTAATTATTCGTAAGTTTGCCTGGTTTATAGATTTTCGTACCAGATCCAATTATTATAGACTATATATCTTCTGGTAGTCCTGCATGGTAATGGTGAGGATATATATTTTTTAATTTTTCCCACACTCCCCATCTCCCCACATTCCCCTCCACCGGAGGGGTGCGCGGGTGGGTCCCCATCTCCCCACACTTCCTTTACCATTACTATGCACCACCACCTATCTTCTTAGTTGAGAAAAGCTCGGCAGATCATAGATTCTAGTTGACTTATTTGTGGTCTAGGTAAACTGGATTTATGATCACTAATATTTATACTAATTTCTCTGAAATCTTTTTCCTCTAAATTTTGATAAGTTTTTGTTCTCGACTTGGGATAAAATTAATTTATCACAAACATTAATGAGTTGAAACAAACCCCATGTCGTGAGGTTTAGGAATCCCGCGTTGTCTTGTCAGAGCAGCGTCGGGAGAATGTCAATTGCTTAAATTATTGGCGTTGCTGAATTGAAGTATGAATGCGCGATTGTTTGGTTCTGCTAAATCCCCCCAAATTGGGGGACTTTTAGAGTTTTATTACCCCCCAAAATTGGGGGGTTAAGGGGGCTTGCATCATACCCATAATCAGCAACGCCAAATTATTAATCAACTCAGAAAAACAATATAGAGGAATTGAGATGAATTCAAATAGTTCAGAACTATCTGCGACTAAAAAGATTTATGCTTTGCTAGTAGGTATCGATCAATATGCACCAGATTCAGAAGTACCTACATTAAAAGGCTGTCAGAATGACATTAAGGCCATAGAAGCTTATCTCACAGAACAAATAAAAGGAGCATGGGAATTATTTGAACCGAGAGTTCTTACTAACGAACAAGCTACTCGTCAAGGAATCATAGATGGTTTTCAGCAGTACCTTTGCCAAGCAGGAAGCGATGATATTGCCCTATTCTACTATTCAGGACATGGGGGGCAACAAAAGACACCAGAAGAATTATTGCATCTAGACCCAGACAACTTAAATGAAACCTTAGTTTGCTACGATAGTCGTAGTCCAGGAGGTTATGATTTAGCTGATAAAGAACTCAAGTATTTGCTAGCTAAAGTAGCAGAGAAAGAACCTCGTGTTATAGTAATTTTTGATTGCTGTCATGCAGGTGCAGGAACTCGAAATATCGATCCAAGTGTTCTAGGTACACGTCTAGCTCCAGAAGATAGTAGAGATCGCCCTTTATCTAGCTTTATTTTTGCTCAGGACGAAAAGTTTAAGAATTTGCTATTAACTTCATCAAAAGTTGATAAGAAAAAGACAGGGTTAGATTTGCCAACAGGGAAGCATATTCTCTTGGCAGCTTGTCGAGACTACCAATATTCAAAGGAATATAAAGGAGATGATGGGGAACCTAGAGGCGTTTTTTCTTACTCTCTCCTGCAAACTTTACAACAAACTAATGGTAGTTTATCCTACTCTGATTTAGCTAGAAATGTAGAAGCATTGGTTAAAGGGAAAGTTCAAGATCAAGATCCTCAACTTGAGGCAACTAACCCAGAAGACTTAAAAGAATCATTTTTAGGAGATGCAATTCCGGAACGTCCTTTTTACTTTACTTTAACCTACAACACAAAGCCTAAAGAGAAGGGTAATTAACTGTTAAACTTAAACTGTAGAAAATAGTTGTCAAATGTAGAAAAGTATTGTAATATTAAATAGTTATATAGAAAGCGTAAATTTAGGAAATGAATGATTTTGAGCATTATAATAGTC
>NZ_JAAHGO010000172.1 GCF_010672455.1 Okeania sp. SIO2C9
TCATGGGATCATCAGCTTTATGATCTCACTTGAAGTCACTAAATACCATAAGTAATTCTACTTAATTAAATAGACAAGTTTTTTTGTGGTATGTTGTAATTCAAATTGAAGTGCGGAATGTGGGTTAAATTGAATTTGCTCCGATTTTCATTTAATAATTGAGTAGCTGTTTTGTCCTTGTTTTTTAAAATTTCTTTGATAGCTTCTTCAATTTTAACCATGTTTAGCCCCTCTTGTAATTCCGATTTATTTATATAGTAAGTAGGTAGGTTTAATTATCCGTGAAATAGCAATGGAGATTCACGCGCGGTGAGAACCAATTGAGAAGTTGCTTCTGGGGTTTTTCAGATTTTTGAAGAACATCCTCTCCTATATGGGAGAGCTAATTATTAATTGTTTTGGCACCTCGTCACATGAAAATTGTTAATGGCTGAAAAGTTACTCAACAAAGATATTCGCAACTGGTTTCCCCATGATTTTGAAATAATAGCTGAAGTTCTCTTAAATTTACGGATTGCCTTTCAAAATCAGCTCGGAACAACTCTTTGTTAGTGGGTTGGTGTGCGCTAGATCGTAATAACTTCCCCAAGTCGATAGATTTATATCGTTTGGGTATCCCTTACCGCTCTCACAATCTTTGTGTATTCTGTCTAACTGAGTGCTTATGGATAAATCCTTAATAGAGTTATCCCAGTAATAAGGACAGGTTACTAGACAAGTTTGATTGAATATATATGCTATTTCTTTTGCTTTTTCATCTTCATGTTCTGGGAGAATATTTATTAAATGTTCTTTAATCGCACCAGGAGGTTTTCCCCATAGTTCAATGTGATTGTTTTCAATTCTTACATTGACATAGTTACACAATAGATTTTCTCCTAGTATGTCTATTTGTATAACTAATACTTCATTGGTTTTATGTAGATCCAATTGAGTTTCTATGTATCGAGGATAATCAGGGAATGGATACAAACCGTTATTCTTTTTTAGTGTATAAACTTTCCAACCTACTTGTTTTTTTAAGTCAATGTCGAGACTGCATATCATAGTTTGAATATGCACAAAAGATTCTGGTCTGTTAACTGCTATAGCACCATACCAATTATTTTTTAGTACTTCCTCTACCATTTCTTTAATGTACATAACCCCTGTTTCAGCGCACTGTAATTGTTGTTGTTCTTGCTTTCTTCTTAGCGCTCTTAACTTAGCCTGTTTACCCATAATTTACCTCTAATAAAATCAATAGTTTTTACGATGTCAGTACCTCATCAAGAATTACAACGGGTAAGCCTGTGACTACCGTTAGTTGTCCATCGTTGGTGAGAAACTGGGTACAGCCAGTAGCGATCGCAGTTGCTGCATGAATAGCATCAGGTGTTTTTAATGAAGGAATAGTTGCGCGTAGTCTAGCTGCTTCACGCAGAATAGGCAAACCAACTGGGATGAGTTGCAGCACTGAAGAAAGAAGTAGCTGCTCATAGGTAGTAATCAGATTGATGTTAGATTGCCTAAATGGGAGTACTAGAGATTCCATGAGCGTAAGTTCGCTAGTAATCAACTCAACTTGTCCTGCTTGAAATTTTTGCCACAGCGGTTGCAGCAATTGCCAATAATTGGGATTGACCTCAATTGTATAAATTACAACTGAGGTGTCGATGTAAATTCTGGCGGAATCTGGTAAATTTAGTTGTCCCATGAATCTCTTTCGGCTTGCAGGTTACGGTTAATTTCTTCGGCGCTTCTAAGGGTTCCTCTGCTACGCGCCTGCTCAATCCATTCCAGAATATTTTGTCGCACTAATAGTGGTTGCTCTGGTAGCAGGACAATCACTTCAACGGTTTGCCCCACTGAGGTTGAGAGAGTATTGTCAGGCAGATTAATTTCAATCTTGTTGCCTGGTAGAACTTTAGTTTCAATCCTTAGTGCTGACTGCATTAAATCCTCTCTTAGTTGAATTGCTCAATTTCATCAATTATAATTATAATATAACGCACATTAAAAAAATCAAAAACCAACAGCAAAATAATGCCGTTGACTATTGATGATTTTAATTGATAATAGGGTGGTATACATATCCTGAGACAGTAGACTATTAATTATCACTTATTAAATTGATTTTGTAGGACCTTCTCTCCTAAAGCTGTATCTAAAAAATCGTAACATATTCCACCTTTAAATGTTATAATTCTGGTGTACAGCAGAAAAATCAAGATGGCAGTAAATATAAAATCTGTACATAATCTTCAAGCAGGTAGTAATAAAAAATGGAAAAACCTCCCAACAAAAGCAATCCGAATACCTGGAGTATTTGCATAAAAAATACTACAAATAGCTAGAGATATAGATACGGGAAAATCAATAAGTTATCAAGATGTCTATATGGCTTTAGAGGCACTCTCTATTCAGGAGTTATTTGACAATTATCGTAGAACTAAATATCCACATAAATAAATTTTTGAAGAATAAAATTTAGAAATAAAAACAATTGAAGATAAATCAATAAGATATCCAGGGAGTATATACAATATATAGTTGAGCAAAATCATAAAAAACGGAGAGAGTGAATATGGTGTCTATTCCAGACCTAGAAAAAAATTTAGCAAAAATGCAGCAGCTCCTTAATGCTGCACAAAATGAAGTACAAAAGAAAACTTTCCAAGATATTATTGAGAATTTAACTAAGCAATTAGAGTCGGAAAAATCTAAAATAAATCCGACTAAAGCTGAGAATTTAAAAGTAGATAAACCTTCAGAGAAAGATACAGATAAACAATCAATTCAGCAGTCCAAAACTGAAACTAAAAAACAGACAGAATCAAAGCCTAAATCTGAATCTCAAAAAGTAGCTACTTCAGAAGTTAAAGAAGAAGAAAAATTAGAAAATAAAGAAGAAGAAAGCCTGCCACCTAAACAAGATTATGCTTTCCAAGGCATAGGAATTTTATATGGCAAAATAGTCAGGCGATATGAGGATAATGATGCTTACTACAATCTGATTTCAGAAGGTAAAACTTATGAATTAATTTATAATAGCCCCAAGGTAAAAGAGTTTCTCAGGCTAGACTACAATCCTGACAAAGATAGGTATGTAACTGTTTATCCTTACCTCACACATTTTCCTGACAAAAATACTCGACCAAAACTAGGTTTTACAATAATTGCAGCCAATGATAATCCCCATTTAGATTTAAAAGTTAACGAGTTTAAACTATCGGGTTTTTGGCAATTTATAGCGGTTTGTAAATGTCCTGTAATAAGTATTCATAGAAATAGAAAAGGAAAAGGCGATCGCGTCTCACGATTAAAGAAAAAATTTGATAATGAGAAATTAAATAAGAAATTAACTAGGGCAAATCACGTTCCTGTGCTGTGGAGGGATGCTCCTGTTAAACCTTTTAGATTTAATCCTAAATTGGAGAAAGATCAACAAGGCGATCGCTACTTTGTAGAAATTAAAGCTAAATTTATACCTGGTAGAGAACAATGGGGATTTATGGAACTACTTGGAGAGCCGACACTAGATGTCCCTAAGTTTTATAAGCCTGAGAAAATTCCTAATTCAAAAGTGGCATAATATCCTTTTCCCGACCGCAAATTGGGAAAACTCATCTCTACGAATGTGAAGTTCTCTCCCGTTAAATCGCCTGATTATAACGGGAGACCCCTTGCCGAATCTAGTTGTTGATTTTGGTTTGAATCCCCATATACTCATATTGCTGTCTCCAGCAATCCTTCTTTAACTTAACAAATTCTTTCTCGAAACGCTTTAGCAGCAGCAAGAGGACTTGGATTCTGAATACATTCGGCTAATAACTCAATGTTTAATTCAGGTAAAACTTTACTGCGATTAATGGCCTCATAACCAAAAGTTGCAGTGAATTGCTCCGAATCTTGCCGCAGATAGTAAATAGCAAGGCGATCGAATTGCCAAAACCAAACTTCTTGTATCCCAAGTTGTTGATAGAGAGCCAACTTATTAATCCCACCCGACGTGACAACGACTTCAATGGCCAAATCGGGGAATTCTTTATCTGTGCCAATACAATAACTCTCGTCTGGTTCCCCTCCCACAGACTGTTCAGACTTACTAAAAGTTGTGGAACCTGTGGGAAAGTATTCTGTGTTAGTTTCCAGAAAGTAAATTTCTAACAATGTTCCAATTCGGGTTTTTCCACTTTCATGCCGACGACTAGGGGCCACGATTTCCAAAACTCCATCTAACCCACATTCCGCACTTCAATTTGAATTACAACATACCACAAAAAAACTTGTCTATTTAATTAAGTAGAATTACTTATGGTATTTAGTGACTTCAAGTGAGATCATAAAGCTGATGATCCCATGA
>NZ_JAAHGO010000173.1 GCF_010672455.1 Okeania sp. SIO2C9
AGAGGATTGGATTAAAAGGAATTTTTTTCTTCTCTTGGTCGATTGGATATGGCGAGGGGACCTCGCCATCCCTCGACCGCTTTTTTCTCCATGAATGGAGAGGCTTTATACCTTAATTTTTCGGTAATGCTCGACCTCTGACATTTTTAATGACTTTTCCTTGTTTGATAACAGCAGAACCAAGTCTTTCTTTTACGCGCTCAAAAGGCAAAACCAAATGGGCACTATAAAGGGTGAACCTAGCAGATTGGACTGCAATTCCTGTATAGTTTTTACCAGGGTCGCAACCAACTGTTATTTTCTGAGTTTCACGACCTGATGGTTCAGCTACTAATCGAACATAATACAAACCAGCATCATTCCAATGGCCAGTAGCTTTTCCTTCCTTGACCCAACGACGTGCCCGCGATGCTTTTGTGGGCATTGCAGGAGAGCCATCAGGATTTTGTACTGGTACTCGAATCATTAGAGATAATCCTTTTCGAGAAAGTTGTAAGTCCCTAAGACCACCAAAAGCGTTGTGTCCTGCAATAACGCAGTGCCTTTACCCAAAAAGGCCAACAGATAATCCGAGCTAGGGAAATACCCTGAAGTGTTATCGCTTTCAGCTGTATGGTAAGCGCCAACTCTTAGTCGGATATTGGGTTATCCAAGCTGCGCGACTTCAGCCCGCAGAAGTTGAAGACTTCTGTTAAAGCATCAAGTAACATTTGATTCTCTTCTTTGGTACGGACAGCAACTCGAAAATAGCGATCGCCCAATTCTGGAAAACTTAGACAATCTCTAATCAAAATTTTATGCCGTTTCAGTAATATTGTCTGTAGCCAGTCAACGGACTTTTGTGAATTAACTAATAAAAAATTGGCTGCACCGGGATATGGTTGTAACCCCGGTAACTCCGCCAACCCTTGGAATAACTGGGGACGAGCATCTGCCAACCAATCCCAAGTTAGCTGTTGAAATGCTTGGTCTTGTAAAACTGCTTGAGCCACAGCAATAGCAAAAGTATTTACAGGCCAGGGGTCTCGCCATTTTTGCCATTTCCGAAGGCGCTCAGGATGAGAAATTGCATAACCCAAGCGTAGTCCAGGTAAACTATAGAATTTAGTCAAAGAGCGTAAAATGACCAAATTCTCAAATTCTGTCACCAATGGCACCAAGCTTTCTAGTTGAGGCGGTGGTAAGAAGTCCATAAATGCTTCATCTACCACTACCAAACCGAACTTTTCTAAATAAGGAACAATTGCTTCAGGCTTCATCAACATTCCCGTAGGATTATGAGGATTATTTAGAAGCAGTCCTTTATTAATATCAGCTCCTATCTCCAACTGAGGTAATTGCCATTGCCCGATGATTAAGGGACATTCAACCACATTAGAAGTAAAAGTTTGCAGGGCACGTCGATAATCACCAAAAGCTGGCGTTACCAAATAAGTTGTCTCCAGCTTTGACAAATCTAGGGCAGCCCAAGTTAATAATTCGGCCGCACCATTGCCAGGCAAAACCCACTCTGGAGTCAGAGGAGGATGTGCTAAACTCAGCGCTCTCTTCAACTCCTGATAACTAGGGTCTGGATAAGCTCTGAGTTTATCGATCTGAGTTTGAATGGCATGGATAGCAGAATCTGGTAGCCCTAGAGGATTAATACTGGCAGAAAAATCAAGAATAGCAGATATTGGACAACCTGCTATTGTGGCTGCCCAAGCTAAATTTCCTCCGTGTACTGGTTTAGTCAAAGCTGGATATAGTTATTTACTGTTTGCAACTAACTCTTTGAAAGATTTACCTGCAGAAAAAGCAGGCACTGTAGTTTCAGGTATTTCCATTTTGTCACCTGTTTTGGGATTACGACCTTCCCTGGCTTTGCGTTCTCTTGATTCAAATGAACCAAAGCCCACGAGGGTCACTTTATCTCCACTGGCCACAGCTTCCATAATAGCTTCTAGGGCTGCACTAAGTACAGCATCGGCTTGCTTTTTAGTGACATCAGCTTTTTTTGCAATTTCGTCAACTAATTCGCCTTTGTTCATTGAGATACTCCTTTTGAATTTGGACAGAATGTTCTAGCAGGGTTTAGTTTGCAGCAATTAAATCTAAGGTTCAAGTAAGCAAGGTCTTGGGATACCATTGATAGGTTTTCAACTATTAGGCTTTTTGTGATTAACTTCAACCTTTTCTTTGACCTACCAAAACCTCAAACCTTTTGACTGATAATGCTTTCCCATCTCCTCTTGCCTATCATAAGCGTGAGTTTTAGGGATGGCATCAGGATTTTTTTGCTGAAAACCCCATACTATCTAGCTTTCACTGGTTTATTCTAATCTGTGCTTGGGTGATATGGAGCGGTGAAACCTTTAATTTATGTAGATTTCTAGACTTCTTTAGTTTTTGATTATATTTTGGGCCGAAAAAAAACTGTTGTAGATTGGTTAAAGGACTTTTTTTCCAGATTTTCTTATTTTTGTGGCGCTTCAAATATTATTCATTTTGTGAAGCAATCCAATTGAAGGTTTAACCTGTTTTCCAGATTTTCTGATTTTTGTGGTGCGTCAAATATTATTCATTTTTGGTAGCACTCAGTTGAAAGTTTTAGCTGTAGCTAGGGCTTGCTGATTAAATATCAAAGCATTGACTGATGTTGGTTTGAGGCAATTTATATCTGGAAAAAGTATGAGCTTTTCAGCAAGTGTAGGTTAAAAAAGTGAGGATTTTCACCGAAGCACGCAGCCGAAAATCACTCTGACTATCATTAATGGCCACTGGATCTGTAATTCCCATTCCTTCTACGTCCTAACTACTCCCTACTCCCTACAAAGAGCAAAAATACTTTCCATACGCAAACCCTAGCTAGTAATTAAAACTAAGACGATGAACTACCCCGCCGTGTAGACGTGCGGGGTTTGAGAAACCGCACCCGAAACATCTACATTTTGAGATTTTGATCGTTTCATCTGCCCCAGTTGCTTCATCGAGCCCGTATGTTTACGGGTCGAATCAGTAGAGCTAGAACATCGACGACTAACGAGGTTAGTTCCTAACCCCGGCTGTTTATCCGCTGCTGTTTGCCACATTACCATGACCGAGCCTTGGTCTCTTGGTATCTCAAAACCACAATCATCACAAACATGGTAACGATTACTCAATTGCGCCCATTCCCTATGAACAGTTCCACAGCTAGGGCAACGTTGAGATGGCTTGACTTTTTTGGTATCTATGGTTATGTGCAAACCACCTTTAGCGAGGATTTTATATAGCGCCATTTGATTTAACGCTCCGAAACCCACATCTAATAAGGCACGGTTTAAGCCTGCTTTCTGTTTTTTGCGTTTACCTTTTTTAGCCTTGCGGGTCATACCTCTAACATTTAACTTTTCGGTCACAACTATGTCATAACAACTAGCAATTTCTGTTGTGACTTTGTGCTGCCAATCTTGTCTTACGGCTGACTGCTTGGCCTTGAGTTTAGAGATTTTTCTCTTCGCTTTTTTCCATCTACTTGATGCTTTTTGCTTACCTTTAATTGGTCGCTGCTTTCTTTTGAGTTGACGTGAAGCTTGCTTAATTTTTGGGGCAAACTCCCTATCAAATCTAGGATTACTGATTGAGTTGAACCCATACCCGTCATAGCAAGTCAATGCTGTTTCACATCCTAAGTCAAAAGCCACCATTGACTCATAATCCAGTGGAGACTTACTACCAAACAATGGCTCAGGTTCAGAGGTCTTGATACTAAATGAAGCATACCACTCATCTTTATGAGGACGATAAACAATCGTACAAGTAGTAGGTTTTCCCCAATACTTAAACCTACCCCGCATTCTGAGTCTCATACCCAAGTCATTAAGTGTCACCCATCCACAGTTGACTGCATATTTCTGGCTACATTCAATCTGCACTTTAAAACCTTGCCTACCATCTGGGTAAGTCCAACCGGAGTAATTCCCGATCGATTTGAATTTAGGGCGTTTCCTAATTCCTTTTAAAAAAGCGTTATAAGCTAAGTCAACACGCTTGACTGTTGCCTGTAGCGCAGTCAGATTGAGTTGCTGGTAATCTGGCCACTGCTGCCTAAAACCAGGTAATGCGTTTTGTTGAGTAAAGTAATCTACACTAAAGGCGTTTTTTCTCCACTCAAAACGTCTATGAGCGACACAAGCGTTATACAAAAGTTGGTGTAGCTTTCTGGCTAAAAATAGTTTTTCTTTCTGTACTTTTGTCGGGTACAGTCGAAAAGTCAATCTTCTA
>NZ_JAAHGO010000174.1 GCF_010672455.1 Okeania sp. SIO2C9
GCTTAACTGACACTACAGCTTCCAATTCTGTTGGAGGCTTACTTTTATTACTTTGAATTTTGTTTTGATTGACATGAATCATTTTTGGTGTGGTAGATTCTCTCTTGCGCCACATACCTTTCGGACCCCGCCGAGCCGGAATAATTACAGGCATTCCACTGTCTGAAACTGGAATTTCCCAGAATCTACCTTTTTTCTCAGCTCCTTTAACTCTTCCTTGAGCTAATAAAACTAATAAACGTTGACGAGATATACCTAATAAAAAAGATGCTTCTCTAGTACCCATAATTTTTTTCCTTAACTGTTGAACAATAGTTAGTTTTTAATAAAAAGGTAATTTTGATAATTAATTTTACTTAAGAACAATACTAAATGAGATTCCAGAATCTACCATTTTTTTCAGCTCCTTTAACTCTTCCTTGAGCTAATAAAACTAATAAACGTTGACGAGACATAACTAATAAATAAAGGTGCTTCTCTAGTACTTATGATTTTTTTCCTTAACTGTTGGACAATAGTTAGTTTTGCATAAAAACACGATTTTGATAATTAATTTTACTTAAGAATATTTAGATTATTATACATGAAACCTAAGAATTTGGGGTAGAGCGATCGCTAATCTGCTATATTTTCCCTTGGTTATAACCATAAAATTGTCAATCTGTCAAACTCGTGACCGGGATTTACGCTTAAGGGGGAAATTCTTATGTTTGTAGTAGGGCTTCAGCCCTGTCTATAGTCTGGGCTAGAGCAATACTACGAAACTCTTTGCAAGTTTTTGTAGCGATCGCTTTAATAGACTAAAAAATATGAGAGTAAGCGATCGCTCATCCCTCTGCTGCGCTGAATTATTAGACTAGATAAAGGCAAATCAAATAGCGGACAAACCCTTGACTTCAATATCAACGTTAATATTTGATCATGTATTAGCAATCTGAGTTAAGGGAATTTTATTAAGTTCGGATAGATTGTTTGTACACTGATCAATAATTTGTTCCTCATCTGCTGATAACCAATCAAAATTAGTAGCGCTACATACTTCTTGCACAATCTCATAACGTCGAGCCATTAATGATTCATCAACTTCTTTCCCAACACCAAATCCGTGCTGTGAAAGCGCCCAAATGACCATCACACAAGTACACTGAATTTTACCAAGTTCTTCTCTAGATAGCTGTGCACTGATATCTGTCTGCGCATTCTCTACAACTCCCCAAACTCCTCCTAGACAAGTCCCAATTACTGAGCCAACTTGTGCACCTAGTAAAATGCCAACTCCACCTCCAGTTAAAATGGCAGAAGCGAAAGCTCCAATAGCTACGCCTAATGTTGTTCCAAGAGCAGCAAGGCCACCTGTAGTAGAACCTGTATATATCAAAAGTTCTCGAATATTAGTTTTTCTTCTTGTATTAGGTTGAGGATTTTTGATAACTGCATTATCTACATTTGAAGGTACAGCTACTTCGTAATAGAGTTCAGAAGCATTGTTGATAAAGTCCGTTATTGCATCATTAAGCAACTGAGACATTTGTAATACAACTTCCTCTCTTGATTTTTCTTGATTGTAATCAAATTCTGAAGTTTGAAAAGTTATTGTCTGCCGACATTTATCTAAACACTGGAATATTAGATGACAAGCTGTTTTAACTTTATTTTGTTGGTGCTGTTGAAAAGCTAACAGACTTTTCCCAAATAAGGAACTTTTATCATTAGGGAGACATTCTTTTATAGCACTATATATCTCTTCGACTCGATCTGGATCGTACCAATGAGCATCAAATATAAAGTGTTTGGATACACCGCAACTGCAAAGTGCCTCTTTCCATTGTTCAATTCGCCTTGTTCGTTCAGCAACTTTATCTAGCCTTGTAGTTGCTTGAAACTTGGAGATACCTTTATTAAAGAGAGCTACAACTCCTTTTTTAGCAGATACAACTAGCTCTATCTCTGCTTGATGAGATCCATCTGGTACTGTCTCTAAAGAGACTACATACAATATAACATCGCTTGATTCAATTGCCTCCCAAGCTTTCATTTCATAATCTAACTTTTTCTCTAATACTGAATTTAATTTCATTAAACCTTGTTGTACATAAAGGAGAGTATTTGCTTCTTGGAAACCAGGAGTATCAATAAAAACAGCCTGTAGTCCTTCATACTGATATGTAGCGCGTTTAACATCTTTTGTCACATTCGCTCGATCATCTATTTCTCCTATTTCTTGCTTCATTAAAGTTTGTATCATAGTAGTTTTTCCAGTATTAGTATGCCCAGAAACTGCAATTTTAATCAATTCAGGCTTTGAGATTTTATTCATATTCGATACATTTCTTGAGAACAATTGAATCTAATAATAATTACTAAATTAGTTGAGAGAACATTATCGGAATGGAGGAGAATAAATTAGTCCTGGTTGCTCTGGGTTGTTCCAGAGATTATTTAGCCCTCGTTCAATCGGGGTTGAAGAGTTTGGACCTAAATTTCTCTCATATATTTCACCGTAATTTCCAACATGACGAATAATTCTTTGGGCATAATCTGGCTCAAGTCCTAAACGTGAACCTATACTATCCGCTGTTCCTTTTAGACCTAAAAAACGAATTATTTTGGGATTTGTACTAGCTTTCTTCTGCTCAAGATTATTTTGATTAATTCCTAATTCTTCAGCTTCTATCAGAGCAAATACAATCCATCGAACAATTTCAACCCACTGTAGGTCACTGTCAATTACAGCCGGAGCTAAAGGTTCTTTAGATAAGATTTCCGGTAAAATAATATGCTCATCTGGATTTTCAAGTAATTTCAAATTTGTAGCAAGTTGCGATATATCAGAAGTTACTGCTTGACATTCACCTGCTTCATATAGTCGATAGACATCCCTTTTATCTTGAAGCTGTCTAATTTGAAATGTTAAGTTACGCTCCTTCTTTTCATCTTCCAAATTTTCTTGGGAGGTAGTTTCTGTCTCGACACAAATTACCTTACCATTTAGATCGTTAAGTGACCTTACTTCGCTATTTTTTCGAACCAAAATATCCTGTCCATCATAAAAAACTATTGGAGCAAATTCGATATTAATTGATACATCCCTCTCTACACCTTCTTGAAAACTAGACAAAGCTAGACATTTGCCATCGGTGACTGCAAATGATTTTATTACTCACCTGTTTCAATGTGTACTTGCTGTGAAAGTTGATGTTCCGCCCACAAACTATAGGTTAGGATTCCCTCTAGGGCTTTCCTCCACTGAAAAAGTTGAGTCCTCCGGATACGATGTAGTTTAATAAAACTAGCAACTCGTCGCCAATGACTCCAATCATGTTTGTTGACATCCTCTGGTCTCAACAAACACTGTGGTATTTTTTCTGATAATTTTAATGCTCTACGACCAATTACTAAAGCTGCAGCAGTGCCACTATTCAGGCCATACTTAGCCATATAATTAATCATTCCAATTACGCTAGTAAAAGCTGGATTGACTTTTATTAATTCAACCCCAAATCTTCTACAACGTGATTCTAAAGCTTCTCTAAACATCCCTGTAGACAAGTTAGAAAGCATCGCATTATAAACTTTACTTTCCTCGCTCCGAGCAATGGATTTTTTCTTGGTAAAATCTAAAGACTCAATAGCAATAGCGCACTCAAAAAAATCTGCTAATTTGACAATATGAGCGACAATATTTCTCATAGTTGTTTGTCGAGACCCAGTAGTTTTATTTTTCCACTGGTAAGATATGTCTTCTAAATATTCAATATTTCCATCCCATTTAACATAAGCAACTGAAATTGATTCTGCATTAAAATCAATACCAAGACAACCATTTTTTCTTGTATGAACTACTGGTATTTCTGGTACATAAGTAGAAAGATGTACATACCAATTATCCTGTTTATGCTCCCTGCGAAAAACTTGAATTGTAATTGGTTTAAAATTGTTTATGGCATAATCTAAATCTGTTGCTCTATATCTGCCATCCCTATCTGAAACTGAAAAT
>NZ_JAAHGO010000175.1 GCF_010672455.1 Okeania sp. SIO2C9
TCCTAACCGTTTTTGGAGCTACGCCAATAAATTTTGCAAACTTAGTTACCGTCATTCTGGTACTACTATCAAACTTTGTTTTTTGTTCAAAGACACCAGAATTTATGAAGTTTTCAATCAATTCATTCCGTGTAATACTCCGTAAATCTGCTGCTTTATCTACTTTATACATTGTTTTTCTTGAAAGTCTTACAACACATTCTTGATCATCATTCTGCAATCCATCGGTCTCTAACTTATGTTCCATTACTTTACCTCCAAGGTTCAAATCTAAAGCGCCAGACCTTACAAATTCTTCCAAAAGATCGGCTCTTGTTAAATTTTTAAATGATGCTATTTCACCTAATTTCTGCCAAACATAATCAGTCAAACGCATACTTCTAACTTGACGATTTTCTTCGGATTTAGATAAAAATCTACCCTGATTACTTCTACCTTGATCAGACATATAAATTACACAATACACGGCAATTATCAATATAATACCGCGTATTACTTGGTTAATTTTAAGTAAAACCGTATCAATACTTATTTTTTTCGAGGAAGCAATTAGCCCGAAGGGTTAGCGGGAAGCGATCGCATTAGTTTTCCTAGTAAAGTCTTCATCAAAGAATCACGCAAATTACTGGGAAGTTGATTAATAGCTTCTCTAAGATACTCAACACCCTCAGCGTCTCGCTCTTTCAGATAACCTACACACCTATCAGGGATCCACCAGTCCTGGAGAAAGTAGTCAAAGATGGATGCATATCTAATCGGATAGGCATTGCATTCTTGAATATTATTCTTGCCGTGGCTAGATTCAGGATAAACGTGGTTATAAGCAATAATTTCGTGTCGATGAGAACCGCCTGGTCTAAAGTCAACAGACTCCGATGAACCTAGAAATTCCTGCCTCGCCATGCAAGCTATCTCATCATCTGAACGTAGGAAATCGTTAAATTTTTTGCCGATTGATATATCGGGAACCAGCCTACTACCAGTTTGAGGACTAATATCTGGCACGATGTAGTGAAATCTGACCTCTAGCTGGGAAAAGAAATCCATCATTCTTAGATAGATACAGAAGTGATTATCTGGCAGAGGCTTTTCTGCGTCACTCAAAGCCAACCTCATACGTTGATACCAGTAAGGAACCCGACCTTCATAAGCAACTTGTTCACGACGCTTAAGCAGCTCTTTCGCCTTTGAGAATGCCTTAACCAGGTTAACCTTGCATTGAACAACTTCTGGAGTATTGCGACTTAATGTCATTAAAAAGGTAGCCTGATCTTCTGTAAGAAGAACATATTTTGGCGGTCTACCACCCTTAGAACCACCTTTAGGTTTTCCGGTTTGAAACCGGAAAACTCCAAATGCCTCCTCTGTCAGGGTTTGATATTGATAGACGGTTTCCATAAAGCTCTCATGTTCAATGTCAAGCTCTTGAGCTACTAAGCGAGAATCAACAACAAGAGCGCCCTCATTCTCAACAATAATCAATTCCGACATATAGATACACCAAAGCTAGGTCAACCTGAAACGAGTAACCCAAGCATAATAGCTATTCAACCTTTCCACATCAGTGTTTTCACCTTAAAGAGAGTGTGAGGCAGCGCCAATGCTCTCTCCGACAGAGCCTTGCACAAAATAAGAGGTTGAGGCAGTGCCAATGCTCCTACCTTGCCAAGGGTGAAACGAGATACAAATCCTAAGAGCTTCCCTTAAAGACGTAGAAATTATCAGACTCTAATATAACTTAGGCTGAGCTAGTTTGATGATTTATCGGCGTAATACACGGTACTAATCAATCAATTTATACTTTTTTTGCTTTCGCTTCCACCCAAAGTAGAGATGACCCTCATCTAAATCATCAGAATTCTCATCCCTTCCAATCAAATCTTCTGGCTCTTTCTCCAGCTCACGAAAATAGTCTCTAAAAATTCCTCCAACCGATATCGCCTTGGTGTTATGCATTTGACGTGTATACTCTAAAAACCAATCGCGATCCTCTGCTCTGCCATGACCAATCAGATTTGTTGGCTTTGTCTGATACTTAATTACTTCTGCAACTAGTCCTACTAAAGAGTCTTTTGACTTCAGCGCCTGGACATCTAGTATTGGCTTGTAATCACATCGCAGAGATTTTTGCCAAAACTCAACCCACTTCTTCTGAGATAGATAGTTCCGCCCAAAATAGCTAGCTTTTACCCCCAGTAACACATGGAAGTGAGGATGTGCATCACCTCGTCGCCCTTTTGTTACCTCAACAGACTTAATCCATCCTTCACCAGGAAAAGCTTTGAGCCGACTCAAACGGGTGAAACCCTTATTCATCCAATCTAGTGTCTCCCTTAACTCCCAGATTTCACAATTTTTAACAGTCAACGTAAGAAAGAGAAAACGGTAAGCTGGATGATCGTCAATGAAGCGCGGCAACATCTGATATGCCTTTGCCTTCCATCGCAGACTTTTTCGCCAGCAACAGACCATACAAGTTCTGACTCTACAAAAACGAGCGCTGTAAAGTTTTAGTCTAAGCTCTCCCTCTGTGTGAGGAGCCAGAATAAAATCCAAAAAGTCTGAGCAAAAGTGAATACGATCTGCATAAGACTGAAACTCTGTCCCCTGATAATGTTGCTCAATTCGGTCAGACTCAGCTCGGTGAACATCCCACGGCTTATCCCTCTCCGAGAGATCCGACAGCGGGATTCCATCTTTCTTCGGTTTAGAAGGAGGGGGTATAATAGAACGTACAAAGCTTCCGTCCAGACGCCTTTTGTCGTCGGACATGAAAAATCCCCTATGTGATTGTAAGTGGTATTACCTGATCATAGGGGTTTTTCATCCATTTTATTGCATCAAATTGTTACAGGGTAAGGCTTAGAGGCTAATTGTGCGATGCAATAAAATACTTATAAGATTCAAGTGAAGGTTTTTGCAGCCAAACTCTCCGCTTCGTTGCCACATTCCCCCGTCCTTAGAGCGTAGTTCGTTCCGTTCTCCCGTCAAGGGACGCTTCGCTCTCCACTCCGTTCCGCCCTTGACTGCCTCACTCCACTCACTCTTTTTGTAGCCACGGGGGAATGCAATTATCGGTTCCACAAACCCCACCTTACTTGAGGCTCATCCCCAGCAAGAGCCAGTCTCAAAATATCCTCGCGATCCATCTCTCTCCAGTTTTCTGGACTTATAACCGCCGCATAAGCTTCATAAAACAGCTGGCGCTTTTCTTCAATGCTTAGTGGAACCTCCCCAAAGGCGTCTCTGAAGAAATCGTTAAGCGCCATCTTTGTTAGAGACAGTTGAAGAGCCAGTGCTGCCTTTTTTCCTTTGAAAGTTGCATACACAATCAATCGGTTAAAATCCTCTAAGCTTACAGTTTCAGCTTCTGTTCCTCCGCCTCGAACTGACTGAGTTACCACTTTTTCAGTTTTTTCTGTAAACCCAAAGCTCCGTAAGGCTTTGACCGTGTTACCACTTTTTTTCAACACTCGCCCCAGCCAATTTCTCGAATAACCCAAAACCTCACTCGCGCCAACAACCCCTACCCTAAACTCTCCATTTGGCATTCGGTAACCATCTACTTCTAAACCATCAAAAAACCTAACTGTTGCTCTTTGAGCTTTGACTGGCTTTGATTCCATAGGGTCAAATATCAAAATAATTGCAAATAAAGCTTTTTAGATTTCATCGACCTGAAAGTAAAGCTTTGATATCGGGTCATAATCCCACGCTTTTCCATCCAGTGTTTTACTTTTACTCCACTCAATTAAAGACTGATGCCGCTTGCCATCCTTATAGTCCCTAACA
>NZ_JAAHGO010000176.1 GCF_010672455.1 Okeania sp. SIO2C9
TGGGGAGGGTGGGAAGTAGAAGGAATAACTGTACCTGTATCTTTTTGTGCAAGTCTGCCACTGATCATAGCTTTTATGGTCTGATCTCAAATCCGGTTAAACAGTTATAGATTGGTTAACTCAACCACGAGACAGTCCTCAGTCCTCAGGAGGAGAAAGAATCACAAACATTTATTAGTGATGACGATTCGAGATTTTTTTTGGGTAGTGGTGCATTGTAATTTTTTCGGTAACGGTATAGCAAGCATTTCAGCCACCATTCACCATTACTATACAGGACTACCTTTTTTTGATGTCCAATTAAACGGATTTGATCTTAAAGGCTGAAAAATTTGCACTTTTTTCCCGACAAAAATCCAAAAAACTCACTCTTGACAGTGCTTTTATATTGACCTGCTCTACTTACTTATCCCACACTTTGCGCTCTGCACAAGCAGTATTTTTAAACCTTGTAAATCATCGACAATATTCATTACAAGGATCGTGTAATATGGTTTATGTCGTAAAAATTTCTATCAAAAACCTTTTTGTTTGCTGAACAATATCCTTCTCAAATTTTTATCTGTATAACTCAGATATATGCAACTAAAATCACAGGTGCATTGGATTCAACATCCAGATGGTTATTAGATATTACGAAATCCTGAATATCCGACCTTTATTCAAGTAGATATTTTTCATAAAAATGTTATTTTTCAGTTAGGTAAAAAACCGATAATACCAAATTGAAATGAAGCTGCATAGAATAATACTTAAAGCACAATTGACTGTAGATAGACATAGATAAATATAGATTAATGAATGAATTTCGTAATTCTATGCAACCTCATATAAAATTGGTATAACTACTATTGCTAATAAATACGATTTAACTGAAAAAAATATTCAACAACTGTTGCAAAAAGCATATATAACGGATATATTATCAGATATTAAACTACCTCCAAAAACGTTTTATTTGTAGCGAATATTATTTTAAAAAGTATTTTATATAAAGTTGTTATTTTAGTATCTCGTCTCGTTCAATTTTCAGTTTTTGTTAAATTTTAGTATGATTTTTCGTATTTTATCTAGTTATATCAAATCCGGTTAAACACCCTCACAATCAATAGCTTAAAACCATGATTATTAGGTTATTGGAACTATGTGCAATTAGGCGGATTTGATATTATATAAAATTTCACCTTGCCAAACTTGAGAGAAAGAAGGAAGATGTTTTTTGGTTTAAGTTCCAATCTACTTACAACCTTTAGGTATTTAAGAATTGCTGATAGCTGAAATAATAATTGCTTGATTTATTACCTTCTTCCTTCTTCCATCCCCTTTTCTCTTACGTGTTAATGGTAGTTATATCATGTCCGCTGGGGGGCATTTGTGTAAAACCAAGGGTGAATATCTACAGGAAATTTACGTTTTTTTCAAGCTTTTAAGCCTTCTTCCCTCTTCCTTCTTCCTTCTTCCTTCTTCCTTACTTTCACGCTTACAATACCGATGCTACCGGACATGATATTATACCATTTTTTAGTAGGAAAAATACTTCAAAGTCATTCTAGACAAGGGAATTACGTCGATGTCTTAAAAATGGCTAGAACCCTTGCTTATTCAGGATTTATACCTTTTTGACATCAAAGCCTCTGCCCATCTATATTTGAGCCTATTTTATGGCTTGATTTTGTGTAAGTCCCATTAAGAATTACTATGACTAAAAGGTAAATCCTCATTAATTCTCTCCATTTCTAGCTGTTCCATTTCATTCACTTGACCAATGTAGGACAAGAAGATTTTTGACAAACGATTATGATAAAATTTGTGCATACTATGGTTAGGTGTTGCTGGAAAACCACGCCGTTTTTTATGACGCCCACCAGCACCAGGGTCAAAAGTATTAATACCATGCTCGATCGCCCATTCTATCGGAGCATAATAACAAGCATCAAAATGTAAACAATCTATTTCGTAAGTGCTGCCCCAATAACGACCGTAAAGGCGATCGCCCTTAGTAATACAAAACGACATTCCCACAGGGAAGCGGTTGTCTTCCTCACTATAACCTGCCACAAATAATACTCGATGGCGAAAGTCGTGATGTAATTGCTCAAAAAATCGCTTCGTCAAATATTTACTACCCCACCAACCAAATTTATCGCAGGTACTCTCGTAAAAACTGTACATCCTAGAAAATAGAGCTTTCGGTATTTCATCCCCAGTGAAAGTCTGCATTTGTAAACCAGCTTTTCCTACTGCTTTGCGTTCCCGCTTAATATTACGACGTTGATTAGCATTAAATACTTTGAGATAGTCATCAAAAGTCTGATAACCTTGATTTTGCCAAATGTAACTATGGTGTAACCAACTGCTAAAACCATTACGTTGCAGTACAGGATGCCATTCTGGATCGACATAGAGAAAATGACATCCAGAAATATGATAGCGATCACAAAAACGATCGATTTCGCTGACCATCAAAGCTGTCATTTCATCCTCATCTTCCCCAGGGGCGATTAAAAATCTATACCCCTCAGCAGGAGTAAAAGGCGACATTCCCAATAACTTCGGGTAATATTCAATACCTAAGCGGTAAGCTATATCGGCCCATTGATGGTCAAAGACAAATTCACCTTGACTGTGTCCCTTGATATAAAGTGGAGCTGCTGCGATTAGTTGTCTATCTCGCCATACCATTAAATGTTGCGGTAGCCATCCACTTCTACCACCCACACTACCAGAAGTTTCCATATTATGCAGCCAGTCCCATTCTAGGAAGGGAGTTTTTAAAGGTTGGGCCAGAGCATCCCACGCTGGTTTAGGGACTTCAGCAATTTTACCAATCCAGGCTAGAGAATATTGAGATTTAGGCTGTTGAATCATTTTTAATTATCTTTGGTGTGTTCGATATCTAAGTTAATCTATTCTCAAGTTATTGTGCATTTGTTGGGTATGCTTGAAAAAGTAGTCAGGAGAACCGAGTCAGGGCAATGAAGTCAATGGGGATTTTTATTGCGCCCTGTAGACGATTTATTACAGCGCTTTCATATAAATAAACCACTGCGGTGCAAAGCAAGCAAGGACATCATCAACCATGCATATCTGGACTTCTAAAAATCTGGCGTTGGTAAAGCGCGGGTATGATATTAATCTTAATTACTGATATAGAATCCGGTTATATAGTATATGTTCATTATTCAATCTCCCCATCTCCCCCAACAATACAATTAAGTATTCAACCGGATTTGATATTACTCATTACTCCTAACTCCTAACTCATTACTCATTACTCCTAACTCCTAACTCATTACTCATTACTCATTACTCATTAATCCTCAGTAATACGATAACTAATTACCCGGATTCTATATGAGGAGTCAACCCACCCCTAACCCCTCCCTGGAGAGGAAGTCAGTCGGACCGAGTCAGGAGAGAAGAAAGAAGAAAGAGGAATAGAAGGAGAAAGTTTGGCGTTGGTAAATCAAGAGATGAAACTTTATGGGTTATGATTGAGCCATTACTGCCAAAAAAGAAAAAAACTTGTCCAACAAAATGGAACAACAGAGAAATCTTAGATGGTATTCTATATCAATTAAAGAATGGTTGTAACTGGTGTGACTTACCC
>NZ_JAAHGO010000177.1 GCF_010672455.1 Okeania sp. SIO2C9
CTGAGTATAAAGTCCCTACAAAGGTAATCCAGCAGCTAACATCTGTTCCTGCAACTCACGGGCGCGACTTGGTTCAAGTTGACCTCGAAACAAAGAACGAATCTCCGCAGGTTTAGCATTAAACTGTTCAGACAGACTTTTAACGTTATAGCCATGACGAGTTAAAGTAGGTTCTAACTCATCAATCTGCTTAGAAAGAATTGATTCAACCACCGCCACAGTTACAGGCTTTTCACCCAGGCGGTAAGCTTGCTCAAAAGCCAAAGATAAGTGCTGTTGAATTTGTAAAGGTGTTCTCAATTTTTGAGCTAGCTCATCAACAGCTTCAGGAACAATTAATTCAGAAAGAGCTGTATCTTCAGCCACACATTCTCCCAACAGCCATTGAATGTACTCCCCCTGGCAACCCCCAATACTATCCAAGGAGAAGACGGCAGTGCGATAGCCGATTTCCTCCATTGTTGGACGACGCAAGTCATTCTTGAGTTTAGGATGACCGCCCAACACAATTGAGAGAGTACCCCCTCCATCTTCTACCACCTCAATCAAACGCTTGAGTCCGGTTAAAGTGCTGTAGTGTAGGTCATGGGCTTCATCGATGAAAAGTGCAACTGGCTTCTTTCCCTTGCGAAAAAGTTCTCGCAGTTCGCGCTCCCGCTTTTCTCCAGAACTAGGAATCTTTACCTGCTTATCTGAAGATAAATCATAGAATAAGGCTGCAATCAAACTGGGTAAAGTCGTTCGATTTTTATCCACTGATAAAGATTGAGATACCCAGATTTTCCCTTCTTGCTTCAAAGCTGCCTGTAAACGTCTCATAGTAACAGTCTTACCACAGCCTACAACCCCTGTTATGGCGATTAATTTCCCCATACGAATTGCAGCAGAAATCTCTGTGAATAAACGGCGCAGGTGTTCTGTTTCATAGTAACCCGCCCGCCGAAATTCCTTGACTAAGCCGAAAAATTGCTGCACTTCAGTCAACATCTTTGTTCCGCCTCCCACTCTGAAAGTAGTGCTGCACCCTTTCCAAAATAACTTGTTTTTCTAAGGTTTCCTTCAACAGTTCATCGATAAAAGCCCGCTCGACTTCAGATAAACGAGCTAAGGGCAAAGCTAGGTAGTCAGCAATGGCACCCTTGGCTGCCAAGACTGTAGGGTAGCTAAACTCTTGGAAGGGATCGGGGTCAATAAAGGGAACTACAACTAATCCAGGTGCTGTATGAGTTTGAGCCAAGAACTGGAATTCCCCGTCTCCTTGCCAGGCAGTAGTCGGCAAAGCCAACTTTTTTGAGAGAGCTTCAATTCTATCAGCTCGTTGTTGGGTCTTACTTTTCTTGAATTGGCGATAGCGATGTAGGGGAATGGGGCCATCTACTGGTAAATAAGGGCCATATCTTTTTTCCTCCTTTTCCACATACAACTCGTTGTCAAATAATCCCCACCAGAGGACAACCATCTCTCCAGCTAAATCTGGGTCTACTTCATAAGCCACTCCTTCAACAGAGATTCGCGCACAACCATCAACTTTTCTCTGCTCAGGTTCCCTGGCAAAGGTACAGAAGCGTTCCCAGCTACACATTTGCAGTAATCCTGTCTTGGGGAGATGTAGACGCCAGTCTTCGATGCGAGAATGGTTTTCTTGACGGTGAGGCTGACTATTGTAGTTGAGCAAATACTGGTGTAACCAACGGTTGGCTTCAACTTCAGTTTCCGGTTGGTGGAAGTGATATAGGGTTTCGTGAGCTTCCTTGATGGTGCGAAAAGGGCGCTCAACTTTGCCCTTAGCTCGTGCTGTAACTCGTCTGCCATCTTTACCGTTAGGTAGGTGGGTTACTACTTTTACTCCCAAACAGTCCATCACGTTCTGAAATACTCGACTCTTGGCAATCGGACCGTTATCGGTGTAGAGCATTTGTGGGATGCCTTGAAATGAAAACCCTTCAATGGTTTTAGCACTCATGGCGTTAAACAAGAACCGTAAAGCAGTTTCCGCATCTTCCCCATAAGCACAGCGATATTCTTGATAACAAGCACCACTGCGGTCATCAACTACACTGTAGAGCATTAATTGTGGTTTTCCTCGCCCAGACTGCACCCAAGGAGGTTGCTTGATATATTTTAAGTCGGAATGGCTCAAGTCAAAGTGCCAGCATTCATTACTCTGTTCAGCTTGAAAGCGCACTGCTGGTGGCTGTCGGGCAAGGGATGTGTGGTCATATCCCCAAGCTTTGAGATAATAGTTAACTGTACTTTTTTTCAGCAGTTCTTTTGGTGGTTGAATGAAACCGTCTGGGGTTTCTATGCCATATTCTTCTAGTAGTTCAATGGCTCGTGCTGTGGAAAGGTGTCGCCCTTTGGAGTTGTTGGTGCGGATTTTCATCGCTGCTATTACCTCACAGTAATTCTCCATTTCTGAGCGAGTTAGTTTACGAGGTTTTCCTTTGTCGGAACGCTGAATAGCTTTGGGCTTTTGTTGTCTTCGCAAGCTACGATAGAGAGTATCTACTGACACACCATAGTTAGCAGAAGCTTCTTCAATTAGTTCGCGACGCTCCCGCGAACGCTCTGGCAGTAATTCCAACCTAGAGCGTAGTTGAACGAGCGCTTCAGAGGGAATTTGTTTGCGACTCACGTCGTGCCTCTAGCCTCCGCAATGTAGTGGTAAAGCGTTGGCTTGGAGATGCCCATCATCTGACAGATTTCATCAATGGTGTATTGGCTTTCATCGTAAAGTTTAACTACTAACTGGCGCTGGGCTGGTTTGAGGGTTTTGGGGCGACCCCCTTTCCGTCCCCTGGCACGAGCTGCTTTTAAGCCTACTTGGGTTCGTTCTCTAATCAGGTTACGCTCGAATTCGGCTAAGGCTGCGAATAAGTGGAAGATGAGTTTACCGCTACTAGAGTTTGTAGCAATTACTTCTGTGAGGCTTTGTAGCTCTATACCTCTTTTTGAAAGAGTTTCTACTATCTCTATCAAATTTTTTAGTGATCGCCCGAGTCGGTCTAAACGCCACACAACTAATAAATCTCCGGTTCGAGCTACTTCAAGAGCTTTTTGTAAACCAGGTCTGGCTGCTGATACCCCACTAATACAATCTTCATAAATCCGATGACATCCCGCAGTCCGCAAGGCATCTCTTTGCAGACTTAAGTTTTGGTCATCTGTCGAGACTCGGGCATAACCAATTAGCATGGGTGGGCCTTAGTCGTAAGGCAAGAAACTCATTACTAATTATTATATCTTGCCTTAAATAACTTGACTGAGTTTTTTTACTTTTCTAAAGTCCTATTTTCGTTTCTGTCATTACTGAGAGAAAAGAGTAAAAAAAACGAACGTTTTCTTTACACGTCTAGTTGCAAATAATTCTGGCTCAAAAAAGTTATTGCTGTCTGGTTGCATTTAATCCTGGCTCAGTTGCAGTTAATTCTGGCTCAAAAGTAAATCTAGTTGCAATTAATCCTGGCTCAAAATGATCGTTATTGCTGGTCGAGGACAATCTTATTGCTGGCTGCTACA
>NZ_JAAHGO010000178.1 GCF_010672455.1 Okeania sp. SIO2C9
GCTCTGCGATCGCACTGCTTTAAATCATAAAAAATGGCCATTCAAGCTAATATTAGGCCGAATTTGGGGTTAAATCTGCTCTTTACTCTATAATTCTACACGCTTAGTGAGAATGAAACAGCCCTGCTCCCAGGAGGGGGAGTAGGGGAGTGGGGGAGTGGGGGAGAAGTAAACATAAGAATAATTAACATCATTCGCGAGCTAAAATTACCATGGAAAGTGATTTTAGTTGTGGTGATTAGTTGACAACTGAAGTATTGCCCAAGTATAGCAATAATGCATGGGAATTGGTATTAGACTGATGTAAATTTTGAGTATACTGATTAGCATGACTAAAGTATAATTGCAACCTTGATAGATTAAATCTTGATTTTTCCAAAAAATTGATTGTGGAATAGTATTAATAATTAATTGAAGTTTTTGTTGAGATAGTTGTAATTCTTCCTGGGATTTTATTCTATCCCTAATTTATACTGTTAATTTATTGTTAATTGCCTTTAGTTTTTTCGGGCTAGAAAGTTCTAATAACTTGGATATTAATGGTATTAAAGTTCCTGCTGTGAATACTGATATTCCCGCAGTTATTGCTTTAACGATAGCCAATAGATGGGATGCCAGAGAGTCCAAATTGCCATTAATAACAATTTGATAAATGTTTGCTACAAATAGTTAGGCTATTTCTTAGGAGTCAACCCACCCGCGCGCCCCTCCCAGGAGGGGAACTCAGTCAGACGGAGTCACACGGGAATTGCTTCAATACCAGTTTTTAGGTCGTAAATTCTCTTTTTCTCTTGGTGCGCTACCAGGTGCGACTGGCCTCGTCGCGGGGTCGCACCGCTCTCTTGGTCGATGGTCGGCCAGCGAGGTTCCCTCGCCATCCCACCCAACGGGGAAGCTCCGAAGAGCTACCGCTTTGTCAAAGGAACATTTCATGCAAAATCTTTTGATCGCACTTATTATTTGTAACATTCTTTTTTCAAATTTGTATAAGTAGGTCATTCCACAGGCAACAATAAATGCACTACAGCGCTTTTCGCTCTTGATGAACCACATCTTCACAAGCAAAATCCTGTAGGGACGTTCCATGGAACGTCCTTACTGTGGTATACCCAAATGAAAACCGCTGTAAACAAGACAAATATTTTTGGATAAGGTACATCCTGTCGCTTCTGAATGAAATAAATTAAAGAAATAGGGATTGAAAAGTAAGCTAAGATAATGAATAAATCTGATAGCCATCCTAATCCTGATTGCCAAAGATAATAATGTCCGTGAGGAATATAGTTTCATGTACTCCAAATATTTGATAAGAACTCCATATAACTTGCCTCTGTTCATAAATTATTCAATTCTTTAGTTTTAACTTGTTTAATATTAGCTTGATTCTATTTATTTGTTTTTTATTTTAAAGTGATATATATAGTAGTTTTAGTGCGAATTATATGATCATAATAAATATATCAAATATTATATAGCAATTCTATTTCAGTTGTGAAAAATATCTTTATAATTTAGGGAATAGGCAACAAGGAATAGAAGTAAAAGTTTCAGAGTTTTGATATATTCTGATATTTTTTACAAATGATTTATGATTGCTATAGTATAGATAAATATATAATATGATTAATTGTTGCCTATTTTAGGAGTTAAACTAAATAATGTCCATTGAAATTGACACCGAATTGCAAACAGCTGTAAATAAACGGCGTAACTTTGCGATTATTTCCCATCCTGATGCGGGTAAAACTACTCTGACAGAAAAACTTTTGTTGTATGGAGGTGCTATTCATGAAGCTGGTGCAGTAAAAGCTAAAAGAGCGCAGCGTCATGCTACTTCTGACTGGATGGAAATGGAACAACAACGGGGTATTTCTATTACCTCAACAGTTTTACAATTTGAATATCAAAACTGTCAAATTAACCTCTTAGATACTCCCGGTCACCAAGATTTTAGCGAAGATACATATAGAACTTTAGCTGCAGCAGATAATGCTGTAATGTTAGAAGATTCTGCTAAAGGTTTAGAACCTCAAACTCGCAAATTATTTGAAGTATGTAAGATGCGAAAACTACCCATTTTTACATTTTTTAATAAGATGGATAGACCAGGAAGAGAACCTTTAGAACTCTTGGATGAAATAGAAAAAGAATTAGGTTTAAAAACATATCCTGTAAATTGGCCTATAGGTATGGGCGATCGCTTTAAGGGAGTTTTTGATAGGAGAAAGAAACAAATTCATCTGTTTGAGCGTAGTGTTCATGGTAGTAAGGCTGCAAGAAATACGGTAGTAAGTTTGGGCGACCCTCGAATCGAAGAATTACTGGAGCAAGACCTTTATTACCAACTTAAAGAAGATATAGAATTGCTGGAAGAATTGGGTTCTGATTTAGATTTAGAAGAAATACATAAAGGTGAAATGACACCTGTATTTTTTGGCAGTGCGATGACTAATTTTGGGGTGCAATTATTCTTAGATGCTTTTTTAGAATATGCTCTAAAACCGGGTACTCATAAAAGTACTGTAGGTGAAGTTTCTCCTACTTATCCAAACTTCACTGGATTTGTGTTTAAATTGCAGGCTAATATGGATCCGAAACACCGAGATAGGGTGGCTTTTATTCGGGTTTGCACGGGAAGATTTGAAAAAGATATGACTGTTAGTCATGCTAGAACAGGTAAAACAGTTCGATTATCTCGCCCGCAAAAGTTATTTGCTCAAGATAGAGACTCTATTGAAATTGCTTATCCCGGGGATATAATTGGTTTAAATAATCCAGGAGTATTTGCTATTGGAGATACTATTTATAATGGCAAGAAATTAGAGTATGAAGGTATCCCTTGTTTTTCACCAGAAATATTTGCTTATTTAAGAAATCCTAATCCTTCTAAATTTAAGCAATTTCGGAAAGGAGTTAATGAGTTACGAGAAGAGGGTGCTGTACAAATTATGTACTCTGCGGATGAGGCAAAAAGAGACCCTATTTTAGCCGCTGTTGGGCAACTTCAATTGGAGGTTGTTCAGTTCCGAATGAAAAATGAATATGGGGTTGAAACTAATTTGGAAATGTTGCCTTTTAGTGTGGCGCGTTGGGTTAATTCTGGTTGGGATGTACTGCGACAAGTTGGCAGGTTATTTAATACTGTGGCTGTAAAAGATAGCTGGGGACGACCTATTTTGTTGTTTAAGAATGAGTGGAATTGTCAACAGGTAGAGTCTGAGCATCCAGAGTTAAATTTGAATACTACAGCACCTGTTGTTTCTGGTCAGGAACCAGAATCTTTGTAGGCATAAGGAATAAGGAAAAATAGCTTCAATTTAAAAGGGAATTTTCAACTCCTATTTTTGATAGATAGCTACCAATTTTCCAATTTATCTAATGTTGGCATTTATACCCGCGCTCTCCCGAAGGGGAGCGTCGTATGGGAATGCCAACCCATGCTATAATAAAACTACGAGCGTGTTAGTAATAGGTCGAAAACATTGAAAGCCAGATAT
>NZ_JAAHGO010000179.1 GCF_010672455.1 Okeania sp. SIO2C9
TGTAAGACTAGCGCCAAGGTAGCGGCAGCCTGTGTTAGCGGAGCTTTGCGGAGCGCAAAACGTCAACCCACCCAGGAGCTAAGGCTCGGCAGGAATCCCCGTGCCTAACAGCCGGGGAGGATGTCAAAGTTGGTAATCTTTTGTGGTTAGCAGAAAGACGGCGCAATACTGAACAATTTCCGAAAGACTATTGGAATGGCGTTGGTAATGGTATGTGGTTTGCTTTGGTGACTCTGACCACGGTGGGATATGGCGATCGCGCTCCTATTGCTAAAACGGGACGGATAATTGCTGGAGTATGGATGGTTATAACTATGGTGACAGTTTCTTCTCTCACTGCGGGTATTGCTACAAGTTTAACTCTTTCTCTATCCGATCAAACAGTTTTACAATTTAGTGCTCCTGAAGATATTGAAAATTCTAGAATTGCTGTAGTTAGAGGTTCTACTGGTGAGAAATGGGCACAAAGATATGATGCTCGTATTAGTCAGACTAGAACTTTGGTAGAAGCGATTAATTTGCTTAAATTGAAAGAAGTGGATGGTGTTATTTTTGATGCTCCTGCTCTTCAATATTATCTACATACTAACCCTCAAGAAAACTTGAAATTATCTCCTGTTTCTTTTGCTAGTGAAAGTTATGGTTTTATGATATCTCCTGATCGTTCTAGTTCTTTAATAGAAGATTTTAATATTAGGATTTTAGAAATGCAGGAAAGTGGCAAAATAAGGGAAATAGAGTCTCAATGGTTATCTTATTGAAAGAAGGAAGAAGGAAGAAGGAAGAAGGAAGAAGGAAGAAGGAAGAAGGAAGAAGGAAGAAGGAAAAATATTGCGTTGTCTGAGTTTTAAGCTGTTTATCTGTCTTAACCTTTCCTTCGACTGTTATATTTTTACCTTGATATAGTAGAAACTATTTTAGTAATAATATTTTTGCTAAAAAGCCTAAATATTTTGATATAGCAGGGAACAGGGAACAGTGGGAAAATAATTTCTCTATCTTACCGATAAATTGTGGTTTAAAGCATCCCTTTTTATAGAGGAAACAAGAAAAAAATTTCACGCTCTGCGTCAATCCTCTTCTTTTCAAGGAGAGGTAATTGTTAATAATTAATAATTAATTATTGAAGGTTCATAATCAACATAAGTCCTAACAAGCTCGTTCCTTGCTATAGTTCAAAACGAAAAATTAAGCTTTTAAAACGCATTTTACCGAAAAATTGTGGTTTAAAGCCTCCCCTTTTAAGGGGATAATAAAGAAAAATTTTCATCTCTTTGTCAATCCTCTTCTTTCAAGGAGAGGTAATTATTAATTATTAATTATTCATTATTAATTGTTGAAATAGAATTCGGTTATACAGTATATGTTTATAATTATATCTACACTTTAAGCCTTAAATCTCCCCACCCCTTCATCTATCTCCCCGCACTCCCCACACTTATATAACTGTTTAACCGGATTTGATATGACTAAAAATGATGTAGCATGGGAAAGGTTATTTGAAAAATATCAAATTTTAGAAGAGGTAAATAAAAACGGCTTCTTCAAAATAGAAGCATCTCAAATTAATCAGGAACGAGAAAGCAGACTCATGGCAAAATTTGACCATGTTGTTAACTTACCAGAAATATTTAAAGATAATTTTCTATCTATTTTACCAATTTCTCGTTCTCAATATATTATCGGTTACTTTCATATACACTTACCAGTCAAATATCACTCCAAACTTGAAAGTATTCCTTGGCAGTTTCCTAGAGAAATAGAAACGATAGATTACACTAATTTATATTCTGAAAGTTCGGCATTACTTTGTGCATTTAACATCGGTATTATTGATGATTTAGTTGGTTCAAAAACTAAATTTACTGTTTCTGGCAGAATGTCTACTGGAACTTTTGACTTTTATATTAAAAATTCTATTAATAATCAGTCATACTCAATTAATGTGGCTAACTCTCAATGTGAAATAGATGCAGGTTTTGAAACTGATGATTGTTTGATTTTAATCGAAGCTAAAAATTATAAGGTTGAGGATTTTTTAATTAGACAACTCTATTATCCCTATAGATTGTGGTCAAAAAAAATTGGTAAGAGAGTTGTACCAGTATTAATGACTTACTCTAACGATATTTTCAGTTTTTTTATTTATGAATTTGTAGATATATTAGACTATAATTCTATCACCTTGGTAGAAAATAAAAATTATGTAATTGCTTCCGATAAAATACAAATAAGCGACATATACTTGCTACTAGCTCAGATAAAAATAATTCCTGAACCGCCAAAAATTCCATTTCCTCAAGCAAATAAATTTGAAAGATTAATAGACTTAATTTCACTATTATTAGAAAATGATTTAACTTCAGATGAGATTACAGAAAATTATCAATTTGATGAGAGACAAACTTATTACTATACAAGTGCAGGAAAATATTTAGAGCTAATAACAAAACAGGGAAAAAGTTTTACATTAACCAACCAAGCAAAAGATATTTTTTGTCAAAGATATAAACTTAAATATTTAAAGATAATCGAAAAAATCTTGGAACACGAAGTCTTTAATCAAGCTTTTAAACTATCCTTAGAAATTGCAAATATTCCCTCAACAAAACAAATTATCCAACTTTTGTCTGAAAGTAATCTAAAAGTAGGAGATAAAACTAGAGAAAGACGAGCTTCTACTGTCAAAAACTGGATATATTGGATATGGTCACAAATTGACTAATTAGATATTAAACTAATATTGTATATAGCAAGGAACGAGTTGGTGAGGGCATAGATTAATGATGAATCTTAAACAGAGAAATTATTTTCCCACTGTTGCCTGTTGCCTGTTCCCTGTTCCCTACTATAGAGTTAAATTTTTATCAAACAAACAAAACGATGCAAGATTTCTTCAACAATGTCTCTCGCTACCCACGATACTTTATTACCATTACCCTCGGAATATTCTTTTTTCTATTCGATCAACTTAAGCCACTATTAAGTAAACCTGTTACAGCGATCGCTCTTATCGGTCTAATCATTGGGACATTTGTCTTTCTAGTCTTAACTCTACAAGCTATGTTAGGTATAAATCCAACCTAAGAAATAGTAAAATTCTGGTCTTCCTTCAACTTCTATACTACTAATCTGCTAAAATTGCAATATTTTTTATAGCATTTACCACTTTGACATCCTCCCCGGCTGTTAGGCACGGGGATTCCTGCCGAGCCTTAGCTCCTGGGTGGGTTGACGTTTTGCGCTCCGCAAAGCTCCGCTAACACAGGCTGCCGCTACCTTGGCGCTAGTCTTACA
>NZ_JAAHGO010000018.1 GCF_010672455.1 Okeania sp. SIO2C9
TGTGTTAGGATGCAAGCCAAGTATTTCTACGGCTTTCCTTAGTGGAACATAACCCATAATGCTATATTAACATATAGGAGCTTATGTGAGCAAATATTAGCAAATTATCAATAGTTAGTCAACCTTCGGATATAGGAGTAGAATCTCCCACTGCTTTAATGTCATCCAGAGTATTCAAAGGCAGTAGTACATCCCGACTATTACTTCTGAGAATTTTCGTAGGTTCTACTTGTTCATCAATCATGGCTAAAGTGCCATCTTTGGCCACTGCAAAACTCAAAGCTGCCACATTACCCTTATCTGTAGGAACTGCCAACATTATCTTGGTAGCACCTTTCAAAAGCTGCATTCCATCTTTAGTTAGCTGTTCCCGCTGGAGATTATATTTAGTAGCTGAAAGTCCATTGGCCACCTGAACCCCACTTATCTCTAAAGTCCGGTGAATAATTCCGGGAATAGAACGAGGTATTAAAGCATTCTTGGCCTCTGGTTTCGACTCTAATATTGTATAGTCCTTAATATCAAACAATCCTTCATCAGAAGCTCGAATTGTTGTTAACTCTAATTTCTGCCTTGTAGAATTATAGGCAAAAATATGCCAACGGAATTTATCGTGTTCATCTGTTGGAACCAAAACTACAGAAAACCAACCTTGATGTAGATTTTTAATTAGAGTTAGTTCCGTAGTTGCTTCGTGAAATTCCTCACCATTAGCATCCCGAAAGTCCAAAGAATCAATATTAGCCAATCCACCATCGGCCTTTTTCTTCATACTCTCAATCGGTTCATATTTTTTCCGAGAGCGTTTGAACCTTACTTCTAACTTAGGCACTAATTTGTTAGTCATGCCATCCAATACAAAACGGTCTACTAATAAAGTATTGGGAGTAGCTTTAGTTGCGTCAGCATTAGCTTTGGACTGACGAAAGATATAAATATGTCCCATCCCAGAAATTAATTGGACTGGTGCAGCAGCAGATACATCTTTAGTTCTGTACCTGGAACGGAGAATAAATTTGTTGGTATCTTTTTGATGAGTTAATTCTTCTTTTTCCTTGTCAATAACAGATTGGTCATCCTTTGCTTCGTTAGGTAATACCAACTCTTGCCAATCTTCCCATCCTGTGCGTTGGTCTTCAGGAGTCTGTAGGTAAGAGTCTTCAAAACCATCTTGCTTGACAGTATAGAATATCTTGCCGTCAGTATCGGTTCCCACAACAACGACTTTGCCTTCATGGGCAATAGTGTTGATATGAGCCAGCTTTTCTTGTTGTAGTAGCATAGTCCAATTGTTCGTTTTGATTTTTACAGTTCTGAGATATCAGACTAATTTTCTCATAAAAGTTACGCAAAGGGGGTAATTGTAGCGGAGTCAGGAGTCAGGAGACAGGAGACAGGAGACAGGAGACAGGAGACAGGAGACAGAATTTGAGAAGAAAATCATGACTGCCGTGATTGAGTAACCAATCAAAGAAGTATTTATGCGTAATATCATGTCCGGTTGAATAATTAGACTTTGGTGGTCCGAAGGCAGCTATGTATCCCCCCAACTCCCCTTTGAAAGGCTATGCTTTATAAACATCTTTCTTAACATAAAACTTGACAAAAATATCATTTGATGTACTACATTCTGAAAGCTCCTAGTGTCGTTGCGATCGCAACGACAAAAAACAACTTTTAGGAGTACACAAGTTAGTCAATTTGTCAAAGCTTGTAAAACCAACAAAATGCTCGTAAGCTTTTGATAATAGGCATTATCCACTTTTGTAAAGAATTTTGCTTATAAAGCATAGCTTTGAAAGGGGGGGGGAGGCAGAAGGTTTTCTACTATTGTCACTTTAATCTTATACACGCTCCGATGCTACCGGACATGATATTATTTAATAATTAATAATTAATAGAGTTGTCGCTAAATAGAGGGAAAAAATCGCTCCAACCTAGACAGAGCAATAATTCCAATGATTTTTACCACCAGATAGCTACAATCTTTACAGAACAAGCCTTTTGGGGATTTTTTAAGTTATAAAGCGACAAGTCTAATTATTAATAATTAATTATTGAACCCTTCTTCCTTCTTCCCTCTTCCCTCTTCCCTCTTCCTTCTTTAAACAGATAACATAATTTGAGAACCTTGGGGTGTTTTACTAACTTCAATTCGCGCCTGAAAAGCTTCTTTAAAATGAGGAATATGAGTCACGGTTAAAATACAGGAAAAATCGGAAGAAATAGCATTAATAGCTGCAATTAATCTGTCGCATCCCTCGGCATCTTGAGTGCCAAAACCTTCATCAATAATTAGCAGTTGTAATGCAGTTCCAGAACGCTGTGCCAACAATTTTGATAATGCTAAACGAATGGCAAAGTTAACTCGAAAAGCCTCTCCTCCGGAATAAGTTTCATAAGGTCTTGTTCCTTGAGTGTCTGCAATTAAAATATCTAATGTATCTATCCATTTGCTATTTTTTTTACTTCCTTTTGTAGCTTTTTGAGTCACAAATTGAATGTGTAATTGATTAGCACTTAATCTTGCTAAAATCTGATTTGTTTCTGCTTCTAATTGTGGCAAAATATTTTCAATCATTAGCGCTTGAATACCTTTTTTGCCAAATGCCAAAGATAATTCTTGATAAATTCGATATTGCCGTTTAGCAGTTTTTAATTGTTCTAATTGTTGGCTGGTTTGAACTTTCAGTTTCTCTAAATGTTGTAATTGCTGTTGCACTTTTCCTAAACTTCCCAACTGTTCATCTAATCGCCGACGACGGTCTTGAATTTTTTTATCTAAAAATAGAATCTTTTCATCGGCATCAGGAGTTTGTTCTAACTGTTGATTTAAAGTACAAATCTGGCTTTTAATTCCTGCTAAATCTTGTTGCTGATTTTCTATAACTTCTTTCAATTCATTAATTCGTTTTAGTAGGTGGGGATATTGTTTTTGAGCCTGACATAATTTTTCGATACGAGTTAACCAAAATTGTGTCTTTCTCAATTCAGATCTCACACAATTATGCTCTTCTAAATCATATCCAATTTCAGCAATTTCTCTCTCAATAACAATAATTTGCTGTTGTACATGAGAAGTTTGTTTTTGCTGCTCCAACTCCTGCTTTAAACTAACTATTTGCTCCTCAATTTCTGGCAGATGAACGCGAATTTTCCCCAACTTTGTCTCTGCATCTTTAATCTGCCCATACTTAATTTCTGCCCACCTTAATTTCTTCTCTTCTTGTCTAGCTAAACTATGACTCCGGTCATCATAATTAAGCAGTTTAATTTTTTCCTCTAAAATGCTAAGTTCAGCATATAAATTAACAGCAAAATCTCCCGTCTGTAGCGATCGCTCTACCTGCTCGACTTCCTTTACTAACTCTTGCAATAAAGTTTCATCTTTACCAATATTATCTAACTGCGCTTGTAAACTACCTCGACATTCCCGTAACTCATCATATTTAGCTAACTCTCCCTCTATTTGCCGATATTCGGTTCTCAAAACCTGAATTTCCCGCTCAGAAATAGCTAGTTGTTCCCGTGCCACCCATAATAAATCTCTAATTTCCTTTTGCTGACCTTGATGTTTGTCTACGACTAAATTCCAGTGATGTTCATCTAAGGGACGGTTGCATAACGGACAAGGTGGGTACTCTGTCACTCCTATTTCAATATTATCGGTGCCTTTATTTAATAATTTCAACTTTTGGTCTAACTCAGTCAGTCTAGTTTCATAGTCTTTTTTATTACGAACTAAACGTTCGAGAAAATGATGTCTTTCCTGTCCCTTCTCCTGTACCCGTCGCAGATAAACCCGCTTATTATCTAATTTAGAAATTTCTTCTACTACTTCCTGTAATGCTGTCTGTAGTTGAGGTTGCTTTTGCCGTTGAGTTTTTCTGAGTTGCTGCACTCTAGAATTGAGTTCTTCCAAACGAGCGCTCAAACGTGCTTGCTCCCGTTCCAGTTCAGTTTGTAATTTTTGGCGTTGTTGCTGTAGTGGAGTAACTTCCACTTGTAATTTGTCTAATTCATTTAATTTTGTTCTGGCAGTTTGCAGTTGTGTCAGAGCAGTTTCAATATCAGCACGCTTGCTCAAAATATCCAAATTTTCTTGTTCCTGTTGTTTGAGGGAATTTAACTGTGCTTGATGTTGCTGAATTTTGTTTTGTACTTCTTGAAGTTGTTGACGTTGTTTTTCCTGCAGTTGTTGACGCTGGTGCAGAGCATTTTGATGAGTTCTAAATTTTGCAGATAAACTCTCTTCGGTAGTTTGCAAGTTTTGGAAATGAGCATATCCAGCTTTAATTTCATTTTCCTGTTGCAAAACTGCTAATAGTTCGTCTTGTTGTTGTTGGGTAGTTTTGAGTTCCTGTTGGAGGCGATAACATTCTTGTACCAGTTTGTCATATTGTTGTTGTTGTCCGTGCAGTAGTTTTTCCCAGGTTAGACGATGGTTTTGTTGAGTTTGCAGTTGTTTGAGTCGTTCTTGATCACATTCTTGTTGTTGCTGGAGTTGAGTGAGGGTAGTTTGGAGATGAGTCTGTTGTTTAGCGATCGCTTCTTTTTGTTCCAGTTGCTTTTGGTTTACTTCTAAGGTCTGTTCGAGTAATTCCACTTTAGCTTTAAATTGCCGAGCAGTATCTTTAGCTTTTTCTCCAAGGGTGTCATATTGGTCAAGTTTGAGGAGGTTGGCGAGAATTTCTTTCCGTTCATTAGGACGTTTGAGCATAAATTCATCTGCTCTACCCTGACGCAGATATGCTGAGTTAACGAATGTGTCGTAGTCGAGTTTGAGATGTTGGATAATAGTTTGTTGGGTTGCACGGACGCCTTTTTGAGTAAGACTTTTAAACCGGGAACCAGTGCTAATTTGAAATTCTAGAGTAGGTGAACTTCCCCGACGACGACCACGAATAACACGGTAGATGTTACCGTTGCTGCTAAAGGTGAAGTCTACCCGCACTTCCTTTTCCCCCAGACTGATAATATCATCTTCTGTAGCGGCGCGACTATTTCCCCATACTGACCAGGCGATCGCTTCTAATAGAGAAGATTTTCCTGCACCGTTTGGTCCGCAAATACAGGCAGTATGCAGACCCGTAAAATCTAGAGTTGCTTCCTGATAGCTGAGGAAATTTTTTAGTTTCAATTTTTGAGGAATCATTTTGTTATCGCACTTTTAGTTGTCAAGCTTTACTAAACTAATATTTCACCGAGTTTTGTTCTAACTAATTTGGTCTATCGGGACTTACGCAGAGACTCTACAGATAGAGAGGGCGAATGCCATTCGCCCCTACAGATGCTGCTTTAAAGGTCAATTTGCGTAATTCCTGTTGGTGTTAATTCACCCTAGTTTTTACTTTCTTTTCTACGTTATTTTTTAGACAACAACTATATTAGTATGGTTAGATTTTTCACATTTTACATTAGCACAAAAAAATAACTATTGTGCTTAGGTTTCTATCTGCAAATATAAATTATTGAGCTTCCTATGGTAGACTTAATCTCATTTTTTCTACATTTGGTGTCATTAATTTCTTGTTTACACTATATATAAATTTTTTAGGGGTGGCGATCGCTAAAAGCTGATTTATAAATTTATTTATCTGGTGTTATACCAAGCGTGATAAATGTTTGCTACAAATAGCTAGGGTATTTATTAGAATCCAGAATCCAGAATTCAGGAGTCAGAATTAATAGATTTCATACCAGTTTTCAGGTCGTAAATTCTCTTTTTTGTCAAAGGGACATTTCCTGCAAAATCTTTTTATTGCACTTATTATTCGTAAAATTCTTTTTTCAAATTGGTGTTATACCATATCCGGTAACATCGGTATTGTATAGCAAAGGTAGGGAATAGGAAACAGGTAGGAAGGCTTAATAGCAAGAAAAAAAACTTAAATTTACTAAATTTACTGTATAGAACCCCTAAACGGATCTTTGGACGCGGTATGTGCTTTTGGCTTCCGTCCTTAGTCTGAGCGAACCAGTGGAAATTCAGGAACGAGAATGAGAATAGGGAAAAAGCGGATGCGACCCCACGTCGCCCAATAGCGCACCTGGTAGCTTCCCTTGAAGGTAGAAAAATACTCTTATCTCCCCATCTCCCCATCCCCCCATCTCCCCATCCCCCCATCTCCCCATCTCCTATTTTTAAATAGATACCACTCAGGGGTTCTATATATTCACCCTTGGGTTTATACAAACAATACTAACTGACATCATATTATATCATGTCCGGTTGAATACTTATTATTAAAATAGTAGGAGAGCGGGGGAGTGGGGAGTAGGGGAGTAGGGAAAATAGAAAGATTTACTGTTTAAGCACTTATGATAAGTTTTTTCATCACTAATTATCCGGACATGATATAACCAGTTATGCAGCGGACATCTATAAAAATGCTCAAACGAGCGTCAAAGATTACTTCTGACTTCTTTACGGGCGAATGCCATTCGCCCCTACTAACTTCTGACTTCCGATCTCCCGCCATTCCCCAGACGGAATAAACGATGCCCAATAATAAGGATGTTGATACTCTTCAGTTCCCAACATCTCTAACTGTGTCTGTCGCATTGCCTCTGATCGCCCCTCATTATCCAACACCCGCTGATAATATTTCACCATAAAATCCTTCGTTGCATAATCATCCACCTGCCACAAACTAATCACCTGACTTTCACTACCTGCAATAGCTAACGCTCGACGCAAACCATAAACCCCTTCTCCCACATTCACATCTCCCACTCCCGTATCGCAAGCAGATAATACTACCAACTTCGTACCCCCCAAACTCAAATTAGCAATTTCTAACGCCGTCATTACTCCATCTTCATCACCACTTTCACGAGGATTAAACCCTGCTAAAGCTATACCCGAACGTAACAATGGATTTTCTAATCTATTTGTTTCTGTGTTGGGAATGTCAGTATTAAAATTCCCTACCAATATTGGTGGTGCAACCTCTTCTAAATCTTCCAGAAAAAAACCGTGGGTAGCAATATGGAGTATTTCTGGTGCATTCACTTGTTTAATAGCATTTTCTGTTGCATTAGACTCAGTTAACAGAGTCACATCTGATAACATTGGTGCAATAGCTTCCACTTCTGCTTTCGTTCCTGATAATGCTCCAAAACTTAAGTTTTCTGGGGCAAATAAAAAACTACCTAAATCTCTAGTAGGTTTTTTGTGACCACGCTTATTATTAGCAACAAGTCGTACAGAAGTAGGATTTCCAGGGGTGTCATATTCGGGGTTGGCAACTAATATTGGTGGTTGTTTGCTCGGGAAGTCAATGTCAAGTTTAATTAAGTCGCGTCCGGTGGTGAGGTAGGTAATATTATAGTTTTGGATTAAATATTGGTTGTTTTCATCGACTAGAGCAGCAAAGGGAATGAGGTTGAGTTGGGAGTCTGGAGATAAAAGGATGTGTTTGGCATTGCCTAAGAGTAGACGGATGGGTTCCATTACTTGTTGATCTAAAGTACGGGCAACTTCTTGGATGGAGCTATCTGGTTGTGATAAATTATTACGAAATTCATTGATGGTGTTATGGATGGGTGCTACTGGTCCTAAGTCTAGCCATTGGGGTGTGCCTGTGGAATGGATGATGTAAACTGCGTAGTGGGGTTGTTTCCATTTATTAGCTTTGGCATCGTAAGGGCTTTGTTGCATAATTTCCACCAATGCTGTATCAGCAGGAATTAACTGTTGTACTGTTTCAATAGTTACTGGTTTAGTAGTCTGAGCAAATGCTGTACTAGCTAATGAAAGGTCAGCTTCTAATTTTTCTGCTTTGCCTTTGAGGGTGGCTACTTGTTGGCGATATTGTTGGAGTGGCAGATTTTCTGGTTTGTTGTAGATGAGGGCAGTTAGTTGAGTGCGAGTGGTTGCCAGGTCATCAAGTAGTTTTTCGTTTTCTGGGGTGAGGTTGTCGCGGATGGTTTGTAGAGAGTTGATGGTAGAGTCGAGGATGCGACCTTTGCGCCGGAGGATAGTAGTGAGGGCGAGGTTAGCTGCATCGGGGTTATTGGGTGCGTCTTGGAGGTGTAGGGATATTGTTTGGTGAGTTGAACTTGAGAGCATTCTCATGGAGGCTTGTTTTTGACTTTCGGAACCTGTGGCGAGGAAGGTAGTGAGGGTGGTTTCTTGTACTTCCATTCCTCTAGTGCGATATTCGATGGCACTGGTTGTATTTCCTTGAGCTTGGTATACTAATGCCAGCATATTGAGAGTGTCGGCAACCTCTGGATGGTCAGCTCCTAATGCTTTCTCTGTGATTGCCAGAGACCTTTGGTATAGGGGTAAGGCTTCTGTGTAGTTCCCTTGAGCAAAGTACAGTCCTGCCAGGTTATTGAGAGTGTTAGCAACGTCTGGATGGTCAGCTCCTAATGCTTTCTCTGTGATTGTCAGAGACCTTTGGAATAGGGGTAAGGCTTCTGTATACTTCCCTTGGTTTTGGTACAGTACTGCCAGGTTGTTGAGGCTGGAGGCAACCTCTGGATGGTCAGCTCCTAATGCTTTCTCTATGATTGTCAGAGACCTTTGGAATAGGGGTAAGGCTTCTGTGTACTTCCCTTGGTTTTGGTACAGTACTGCCAGGTTGTTGAGGCTGGAGGCAACTTTTGGATGGTCAGCTCCTAATATTTTCTCTCTGATTGCTAGAGACCTTTGGAATAAGGGTAAGGCTTCTGTATACTTCCCTTGGTTTTGGTACAGTACTGCCAGGTTATTGAGACTGGTAGCAACCAAGGGATGGTCAGCTCCTAATGCTTTCTCTGTGATTGTCATAGACCTTTGCAATAGAGGTAAGGCTTCTGTATACTTCCCTTGGGTATTGTACAATGCTGCCAGGTTGTTGAGGCTGGAGGCAACCTCTGGATGGTCAGCTCCTAATGCTTTCTCATAGATTCCCAGAGACCTTTGGTATAGAGGTAAGGCTTCTGTATAGTTTCCTTGGGCACGGTACAGTGCTGCCAGGTTGTTGAGAGTGTCGGCAACCTCTGGATGGTCAGCTCCTAATACTTTCTCATAGATTCCCAGAGACCTTTGGAATAGGGGTAAGGCTTCTGTGTACTTCCCTTGGTCACGGTACAATGCTGCCAGGTTGTTGAGGCTGGTGGCAACCTGTGGATAGTCAGCTCCTAATACTTTCTCATAGATTCCCAGAGACCTTTGTAATAGGGGTAAGGCTTCTGTGTACTTCCCTTGATCACGGTACAATCCTGCCAGGTTGTTGAGGCTGGTGGCAACCTGTGGATGGTTAGTTCCTAATGCTTTTTCTAATATTGCCAGCGACCTTTGGTATAGAGGTAAGGCTTCTGTATAGTTTCCTTGGGCACGGTACAGTTTTGCCAAGTTGTTGAGGCTACTGGCAACTTTTGGATGGTCAGCTCCTAATGTTTTCTCTCTGATCGCTAGAGACTTTCGTAATAAGGGAAAGGCTTCTGTGTAATTCCCTTGGTCACTGTACAGATTTGCCAAGTTGTTGAGGCTGGCAGCGACATGGGGATGGTCAGCTCCTAATGCTTTTTCAGAAATTGCTAGAGACCTTTGGTATAGAGGTAAGGCTTCTGTGTAGTTCCCTTGGTCTTGGTACAGTAATGCCAGATTATTGAGGCTAGTGGCAACTTTTGGATGGTCTAGTCCTAATGCTTTTTCATAGATTGCTAGAGACCTTTGATATAGAGGTAAGGCTTCTTTGTGATTCCCTTTGTCACGGTACAGTTCTGCCAGGTTGTTGAGACTGGCGGCAACCTCTGGATGGTCTAGTCCTAATGCTTTCTCTAATATTGCCTGAGAACTTTGGTATAGGGGTAAGGCTTCTGTGTAGTTCCCTTGGTAATAGTGCTGCATACCTAAAAAATTAAGAACTATAGCAGCATCAAGGGTTTCAGAAGCACCTGCACTTTCTAAACTAACTAAGATACGTTCTAACAATGGGATCGCTTCACTATATTTGCCCTGTTCCGATAACTGTTCTGCCTGTTGAAAAAGTCGCTTAAATTCCTCGACTTCCCCAGACTGTTGCGCTACCACAGCAGGTTTAATTTCCCCTACTACTGGTTTAACCATCCCCACAGTTAACCCACAGATACTAATAATTGTTGCTCCCCACACCAGAGAATATTTAATTATTGCTTTCATAAAATTAACTCTTAAAATTGGTTTTACTCAATGATATATCCGTAGAACCAAACAGTTATGCAATTTACTATATTTATCCAATCAAAACCTCATCATAAATATCAGTCATTGTTAAAGTTAACCCCACTGAATTTAACTTTAAACAATCTTCTTTACCTAAAATTTCCCCAGACCAACAACCAACTTCTAATCGACGATAAATTGCTACCTTCATTCCTGTTTTAGAAACCAGCACATACTCTTGCAAACTTTCTAAGCTTTGGTAATTCAAGAGTTTTTCTTGTTTGTCTATATCTTTAGTAGAAAGGGAAAGTACCTCAACAATTAAACAAGGATAACTTTTATAATATTTTTCCGTATCTTGTGGGTCGCAAGTTACCATCACATCCGGATAATAAAAAAAGTCAGAGTCGTTTTCAGCAAGGGAAATTTTGACTTTCATATCTGCACTAAATATTTGACATTCACTTCCGCGTAAGTGCGCCAATAAACTAGCGTAGATATTACCTACAATGCAGTTATGTTCTTCACTGCCACCAGACATAGCGAATATTTCACCGTAGAGATATTCATAGCGAATAGGACTCGTTTTTTCTCATTCCAGATAGTCTGTCGTTGAAATAAATTTAGTCTGGCCATTTAAATGAGATATGATTTGCCACACAGTAACAAATACAGAAATAACAAAAATTAACCCTGTTTTTATTAGAATAAAAAGAAGCCATTATCTAGAAGAAGCGGGTAATTGTATATCTAGAGAATTGATGTCTGGTTTCTCTACAAAACCATTAATTTGGTTAACTATATTTAAGTTTGCACTTTTTAAAGTTGAGCCTTTCAGTGAAATGTCACCTATTTGAGTTTCAAGAAGAATCCAATAGTATGTTTTGTTTACTCTTCTGATAGGTCGTCCTTCTGAAACTTTATATTGATATGTCTTTAACCTTGCACCTTTTAACTCACCTGATACCAACAATATCTGTTTTTCTTCTTTCATCAAATTTGTTCTTTTTAAGTAACAGTTGATTATTCCCACTGCTGGGAATTTTTCACAGTTCAAACTTACTTGTATATCCTCAAAATATATTTTGAATATTAGTATTATAAAAGACAATGCACTAATTAATGTGAAGAAAACAAACCCCGGAAGAGGCAATTCTAAAGAATCAAAACTCTTTGACATAAATTTGCTCTATAATTTCCTTAGTGGTCTTGCATGGTAATAGTGTGTTGAGTAAAACTTGGCATTCTCCTAAATATAGATTCCCTCAAATATCTTTGAGCGCGAGTAGTAGAAAAATTATATTCCTCCTAACATCTATACATTACTATGCACCACAAGCATTTCCTTTCATTTAGTTATATTTCTGGATAAGTAACCAATTATGCAATTTATATTGATATTTATATCTACTTCCGCTCTTCATCTGTCTCAAAACTAATCCCTTTATATAAAATTTCAATTGATTCTGAATCTACTCAAATATATTAGACATCTCTGAAAAATATATAGATTTTTTGTAAAAGTAGGGAAAATTTAACAGGGATAGGGAATATATTTTAAGTAAAAATGTATAGAAAATGATTTTGTCAGGAAATTCTACAACTCTAGCTTATGGTAAAGAAAGGGTAAGTTTATTTTGTGGAGATGTCTATTATTGTAAACTCTAAATTTGACAATAATATTTCAATTACAAGACTTACGCATGAGGTACGAAAAAGTAACGTTTGAGATTGCTTCCCTATGGGTCGCAATGACGGAAATACCTTCTACTGCGTAAGTCCTAGATTAATAATTATATCATGTCTGGTAGCATCGGAGCGTGTATGGAATTAAGTTTCAATTGTAAGAAACCCAAAACAAAAACAACGCCTCAGTCTTACTCACTCAGTGACTTCTTTCAATTTCTGGATTATTTCTGGAGTTGCACTAAGTCATGAAATAAATCTTAGTTACATTGCTCCCCTTTTACCATTTAAGGAAGTATTAGTTTTCTATTTTGGCGTTGTTTTTGATTATTTAAGGAGACAGATTTTCGTAGATTTAACAGCTTTGTAACCTCCTGAGTTCCTGAAATTATTTCCTCTGTTTTAATGAATTTGAAATGAAGTTTAACTCAAATCTAAACTTGAGCAATCTTTACTTCCTTACTGTTACAACTTGAGGAACAATCAGCCTCTGCCAAAGAAGTTGCTGTTGTTGAATCACACAGATAACTAGAGTTAACAGTATTTTTTTCCTCCTTATTTTTAATGTCAACTACTTAACTAACAATTAAGGTTGACAACAACCTGTTTCTCGGTCAAAACCTTAACACTCAGTATTAAGTTATAACTCTTTGAGCAAAAAAGATGAGGTTGTTAATGCAATTACTTGCTTCAATTACTAATTTAACACTTTTACTAACTATTACAAGACAATTTAACGAAACTTTACTTTATCTTTTTAAGTCAATCTTTTCAAACAATAACACCCACCTATACTCACTTTATTACTTCCTTTTTTCCTCTTTAGGTCTTGGATGCACAGCTTTAAATTCACTGTACTAATCCCAAATTTTTAGGAAGTATTCGCTTTCTAGATGGGTGTTATTCCGACTTTGTATTGAGATTAACTTAAAATGAAACAGCTTTTTTTTACCTCCTTGGCTGAGTAATTTCCTCTACATTATTCAATATTGAATAGAGTTAGAATTTTCAAAAATTAAAATTCATTGCTCCCCTACAAATATTTTAGGAAATATCAACCACCGTTGGTTGCTGTTGGAGTCTAAACGAACAGATGATGAGCAGGTTAAACAGTTTTTTGTTACCTCCTAAGTTATTATTTCAACTTTTGACATCTGCTAAAGAAGCCTTTTTGCTTCTTCATGTTTTTAATTTAGCACTATTAATTAACTATGCAAGTTAATTTAACGAAACTTCACTGAATAGCTTTTCAATACCTTTGATATTGTAAATCTAGGTTAAATTTTAGTCATATTTACTATATAATTAAAATCTAAGTCAAACTCTGATTAGGACATAATTTAGTATTTAGGAAAGTAACAATATATGGTGTTAAGAATTGAAAAATTAATAACTTTGAACACCGTTATATGCTAGATAGCAATCGCAGTATTCGCAAAATCAAGAAAATACTTCCCAAGTTCACTATCAACTTTCACCTCACTTTCTATTTACAATAATTTCTCCTTTCAATTTCTGATTTTTATTGAGACAATGAGGTAGAATTGTGGGATTCTAATGAATATACAAACTACTAATTAAGTAAGTATCTAAAATCTAAAAAAGCTAATATAGTAAAATTACACCTAACTGGCCTATAACTAGAATGTTAAAAACATCAATTCCATCACTACGAGAACAACAGCACTCCTTAATATGCCAACTAGCAGATACCATAGAAGCAATTTGGCATCGCTATCTAGACTTACAACCATATTACCTACCCGCAGAACTAGGGTATGTAGAAGGCCGTCTCGAAGGAGAAAAACTAACAATAGAAAATAAATGCTATCAAACCTCCCAGTTCCGCAAGCTACATCTGGAACTGGCCAAAGTAGGTCAAAGCTTAGATATATTACACTGCGTAATGTTTCCTAGAACAAGTTATGCCCTACCTATATTTGGCACAGATTTAGTGGGAGCAAGAGGTCAAATAAGTGCAGCAGTAGTCGATCTATCACCCCTCAATCAAGAAAGGAAACTGCCACAAGTCTATAATTACCAACTTAAAAACTTACCAATAAAAGAATTTTCTTATCCTCGCCAACTCCCTGAATGGGGCGAAATATTTTCAGAATTTTGTCTATTCATACGACCTACTGATTTAGACGAAGAACAAAAATTTCTATCTATAGTGGAATCTTACCTAGAAATACATTGCCAACAAGCGATCGCCCAAAAACCTGTTACCTCAGAACAACAACTTGAGATTCTTAAAGCTCAACGCCATTACTCTAGTCAGCAGAGACAAAACGACAAAACTCGCCGAGTCTTGGAAAAAGCTTTTGGGCCTGAATGGACAGATTATTATTTGACAACTGTATTATTTGATAGTCCTGATTAATGATTACAAAAGAAATTGCAAATAATTTTTTTTGATTTGTTATATCATGTCCGCTTAATTAGTGAGAATAAAGTTCTTAGTTGGTAGGTTTCAACAATTAATAATTAATAATTAATAATTAATAATGACCTCTCCTTGAAAAGAAGAGGATTGACTAATCATGAAATTTTTTTCTTCTCTTGGTCGATTGGATATGGCGCAGGTTTCGGAGCCATCCCACCCTGCGGGAAGCTGCGAAGATCGACCGCTGTTTCTCCTTCCTCATGAGAGGATTTTTACCTTAATTATTCGATAAATTCAAGAGGGAACACTGGAAACGGAGCAGAAGTTTGGGATATTCCTTCCAGATTGAGAGGAGAACATTTTTATTATATTTAATTATCCGGACATGGTATTTAATATATATTAAAGATTGTAGAGATGTTTAATCGAACGTCTCTACAACTCAACAAATTCGAGAGTCAGTAGCTAATCTAAATTGTATAGTAATTTCAAATAAGAATGAAACACTTTTTCGGCTGAAAGTATTTCAAGACGAGGAAATCTTACCGGGTTCAGACTGCTTGCGTCTGTCGCCGACGCTGGGTAACACCGCTGTTCCCTATTCCTTGCTATAAATGTGACGCAAAATGTGCAAATCTATTGAGAATTTCACCCCAATATTTTTAGGCAGAAACTATTCATCAAATCATAGAGATATTAGAAGCAGTAGGATTAGGAGAAAGAGTACATTACTACCTTAAGAATTTATCTGGCGAGCAAGAAGAAAAGGGTAGCGATCACTCATGCTTTAGTAATTAAACCTAAGTTAGTATTACAGTAGATTAACCTACAGTTGCTTTAGATAATAAATCTAGTATCAATATAGTTGAAATGTAAGCATTTCCTGCGGAATGCTGCGCAAACAGCAGTCAGCTATCAGCTATCAGCTTTATTACCTTTACAAATAGAAAAAAGCAATTTTATCAAAGTTTCAGAGTACGAATATCTGGTTGAGAATGCAGTATAAATTAAATTAATGTTTGCTTCATTCATTAGACATCTCCAATAATAAAAAATCAAATCAATTATCCCACAGTAATTATCAATTTTTCCCCTCCTGGGAGGGGGAGGGGCGAGGGGTGGGTTCCCTACTTCCTACTCCCTACTCCCTCATTTGGTGGAGATGTCTATTAAAAAGCTGTTTGCGCAGCATGACCTAGGAATAGCTGACCGCTAATAGCTGAATTCTTACGTTGAAATTCTGCAAAATTTAGCTAGAAAAAAGAAGACCACTATATTTCTTTTCACTCACAATTATCGCATTTTAGCTGTTGCTAACCTGATAGTTAAAATTGAAGATTTTTGCCTGTTAAGCTAGGCATATTTAAACACAATAAAATCAAAGTAGTCAATATCCACTCATTAACATTTCGCTACACTACATGATTCCTGAAGTCTGCTTTTCTTCTTCCTTCTTCCTGACTTTAATTATTTCCGAATTTGAGTATTTTTAGCATGATTTTTAATTGCACCTTTTGTTTTCCCTTTTGTAGATAGTTGCGTTGTGGCTCTTTTAGTAGTATTTCTTTTACTTACAGTTGATCTGGATGGAGGCGGAGGTGGAGGTGGAGGTGGACTAACACTCCTTGCTGCTGGTCGGTTAATACGAAATAGAACTCCATCATTAGATTGTTCTAGTACCAACATCGGTGTTGGTTTTGCTTTTTGATCCCAATCAATATGTACAATTCGACCTTGAATAGTAGGAGTCCAATTATCATGATCGTCACTAGGACTAAGGTAAGTTTCTAAACAATCAATAATTTGATTAATAGTTTGAGAAGTTGCCTGAGTTGGTAATTTTGTCAGTTTGATTGACACCCGAAATAACACTCTTTTTTTTACATCTTTACCTGCTTCTCCAGTATCATATTCTACATCAAACATAGAATCAATTTGTCGCCCACTTGGATTGCCTTTTTCTCCTGCTGCTAATGGAGTAGGACGCAGTGCAATACTAATTTTTTGTTTAACTTTTACCTTAATTTGATTGACAATAGCAAAGTGAAAAACTTCCTCTGCCATCCGCATTCTTAAGTAGTCTAAATTAAACTCTCGTGAATGGATTAAGTCAGGATTTTTTTCCATTTTTGAGATAGTTGCTACAGCCAATTTATATTTTTTCTGCAGGTCTTTATTTCTAAACTCCTCTACATTAAGTTTTTTGGTAAATTGCTTCATTTTTACTTGGTGGAATATACTCATAATAATCAGCAATAGCAATAGTAATCCAGATGCACTCATCCAAATATATTCTGATTTTGGCAAAGTTATTTCTGGTGCTGGTGAGGCCTGGGCTAACCTTGGTTCCACAATAGTAATTGGTGTTAACATAGGTTCTACACAAAATTTGACAATTAATTTACAAAAATTTAAAGTGAAAATCAGGGAGTTAATGTTTTTAGGAGAAATGCCTGATGATTATTCTTGTAGAAAATAATTGAGGCTATTGATTGGCCAGAAATTATAAATTGGTTGAAAATCACTACGATTACAGGTATAGTAAGCATCTTGATAATTTGAATTTCAAATAAATTACAGAACATAAACCATAAATTTATCTTGCTTTTGTCTGTTTTCAGAGTTTCTTAAATTCTGAGAAGACCTCAGAGTTATGCACTCACTTTTGACTTATCTTATATACAAGGTCTCATATAAAATCTAGATTTTTTTTTGTTCTATGGTCTGTAAAGTAAAGATTGATTATCTAAGTAATCAAAAATAAGTTCTACACCAGACAATTTTCTCGCCTCATAAATTGATAGCCGATTCTAAATTAAGTTATACCTTTTTCAAAATTACTCAAAAAATAAAGGCTATTAAAACTATTTTTCTAAGAATCAGTTCATCAGTTAGGAATCATGTTAGAAATTAGACCTGCATTAATTTATTCACAAAAATTAAGTTAAGATATTTAGAATCTTTGAGCTACTACTCTATAATAGTAGATATTATAGTTCATATAAATTAGTGAAAATACATAAATTGTTAAAACCTTTGTAAAAGAATAAATTTTCATAGACAATATAACTAAAATATAATCAACTTCTTAAATAGAAATACTTAGAAAAGCAATAAATTAGTATTGATTATTACTTTCATCAAACTAGAATATACGAAATCATTCTTATTTCTGAATTGTGGCCTACAAACCTCTCCATCACAAATATCGTCCTCAGACTTTTGCTGACTTAGTGGGTCAAGAAGCGATCGCCCAAACCCTGACCAATGCTATACATATGGAACGAATAGCTCCAGCATATCTATTCACCGGACCCAGAGGTACAGGAAAAACTTCCAGCGCCAGAATTTTTGCAAAATCTCTCAATTGTCTTTCCCACAATCGCCCTACCCCCACTCCCTGTGGTACTTGTGATGTTTGTATAGGTATTACAAAAGGGTCAACTCTGGACGTAATAGAAATTGATGCAGCTAGCAATACTGGTGTGGACAACATTCGGGAATTGATTGAAAGATCCCAGTTTGCACCCGTTCAATGTCGTTATAAGGTATATGTGGTCGATGAAGTCCATATGTTATCTGTGTCAGCTTTTAATGCTCTACTCAAAACTTTAGAAGAGCCACCAAACCGAGTGGTCTTTATTCTGGCAACTACAGACCCTCAGAGAGTTTTACCGACTATTATCTCCCGTTGTCAAAGGTTTGACTTTCGCAGAATTCCTCTAGAAGCGATGGTCGGACACTTGCAAAAAATTGCTACGGAAGAAAAAATTGAAATTACCACTGAAGCTGTCCAAATGATAGCTCAAATTGCTCAAGGTGGACTGCGAGATGCAGAAAGTTTGTTAGACCAGTTGAGTTTATTGGCAGGTGAGATTACAGTTGAACGAGTATGGGACTTGGTAGGGGCAGTGCCTGAACGAGATTTAATGGCACTTTTGGAAGCGATCGCCTCTGATAATTCTACGGATGTTTTGGAATGTACTCGTCAAATAATGGACAGGGGTCGGGAGCCTATTATTGTATTACAAAATTTAGCAGGATTTTACCGAGATTTATTAATAGCAAAAACAGCACCGACAAATGCAAATTTGGTGGCTTTGACAAAACCTACTTGGGAACAACTTTGTCAAGTTTCTCAAACATGGGATATTAGTACTATTTTAGCCGGTCAAAAGCATTTACAAACTTCTGAAGTACAAATTAAAAATACTACTCAACCTCGTTTATGGTTGGAGGTCACTTTGTTGGGATTATTGCCTGCTGCATTGGCAAGTTCGATGACAATAGTTGAACAGTTACCTCAACAACAAACAACTAGACAAAAAAGTCAAAATATTTCGGTTCAAAGTACACCAAAAACTTTACCTCAAGCAAAATCACAAGCACCTATTTCTAGACCTCCAGAAGGAAAAATGTCGGAGGGAAAAAAAATTTCTACTGCATCAAAAAGTGAGGAAAATTTAGTTAGTTCGGAAGCTGTTAATGTTAATCCTGAAAAAGTTGATTTACAAGAAATTTGGCAAAGGGTACTTGCTGAAGTTAAATTAAGTACCCAACATTTACTACTTCAACCCCAGCCCCAAGTTATATTATTAGGGTTTAACAATCAAGTAGCACGTATTGGTGTTAGTTCTGATCAATGGCAGAAAATGGTAATGTCTAAAGTTGCTAATATTGAAGCTGGGTTTGAGAAGGTTTTTAAGACCGCGGTAAAAGTTAAAGTAGAAGTAACAAATACCAAGGTAAAAAATCAAAGTGTTAATGAAAATCTTGATCCCAATAATAGTAAAAGAGAAAGAAACATAACTAACCATGAAAAACATCAAGAAACCTCTAATTCTGATGATGAAGTCATAGAAGATGAACCAGAAGCCATTCAAAATTCTAAGACAATAAAATCGGACAGAGAAAACAGAACTATGCCAGATATTTCTTTGTTTCAACCACAGTTGGATAATGTCGCGAGACAGGAAAAATATCCTGAAAAAGAAAGAAAAACTGTAGCAGTTGCCACTCGCCGAATAGCTGATTTTTTTCAGGGAGAAATAGTAGACATAGAGTTAATTAAATCAGCAGATAAAACTGATTTATCTGCTGCATCAGAGTCTTCTCAGTTATCGGTTAACTCTCAGATTTTTGAGTATGAAGATAGTAATATTGGCATAGATGAGCCAGAAAAAAATGAACACCTTGAATTTGATGATGATATTATATTTTGACTAGCTGGTAGCTTATACCGTCTAGAAAAAATATTCGGTAGTGCAGAGCGCAAAGTGTGGGAAAAGCAATTAAGTCTTTACCACTGAGGGGCAATTTTTATCAAAATAACATGGGTCGCGCAACCCCGCCTTTTAAGGCGATCAGGTTTTTGGAGCAGGCCTTAAATCCCCTACTTCCCCTCCACGGTCGGGGGAGGGGTTAGGGGTGGGTTAACTTCTGTACCTCGCCAATCCGACGGCTCCCCTATCTGACTTCTGACTAGTGTCTAACCCTAGAACCCTTGAAACAAAGGTGGGAAGAAGGGAGTATGCGTACCTAATGCCGCTACGCGGAAGTTAAAAGTCAAAATTCATGCATCGAGTGCTAATTGGCGAGGTGTCCTACGGGGCGCCTACTGTGCGGAAGTAATTCCGCACACAGCCCCTCCAGAATGTAAGACGCACATCTGACAGTCAATCATTTTTGATTTGTAATTGTTTTGGGATTTTGTAACTGGTCAGTTATTTCCGCCATCCTGCACTAACCAGCGAAATCCTTGTGCTCAAGAGCGGTATGAGCTGGAAACTCTCATGTACGGTTTTGGAGTAGAGGTGAGGGATAGTGATATCCCCATCGACTACATCACAAGGAAGAAGGAAGAAAAAAACTTAAATTTCCGGCGTTGCACAGTGACAAATGATTTTAGATTTTTGATGGAATTGGATTTTGGATTAGTCAATTGCTAGAATGATTAATATTAGGTTTTTTTTAGCCAAAGTCTAAACTAATTTTTGGCAATATCATTCCATAATGTGCAACCCCAAATTTCCTGTAGATCTTCACTCTTGGGTTTACACAAACGATTGCCTTCGGACATGATATTACTGATAATTTAGGTTTAAAGTCAGAATTTATTTTAGTTTAGATTAAAATTGGGCATTGCATCATCATATCAAATCCGTTTAATTCGGTATACAAAAATGTTCAATCTTCAACCATTACCAAATATTTCTCGAACTCCCCATCTCCCACACTCCCACACTCCCACACTCCCCATCTAATTACACCGATGCTACCGGATTTGATATCATAGGATGATTTTGATATGTGTCAAAAAATTTGTTTTGATCTATCAACATTTTCAGATACGTGCAAATGTGATGATCATCCCGCAATTATGCAACGTCTCTTCTCTCCTCTCTCCTAGATAACCAAACGCCTTCTTCCTTCTGCTATATCTTCTAAATTTGCCATAATCTCACTGTTCCATCCTCACTCCCAGTCGCAATCATTTTACTGTCTGGACTAAAAGCAATATCATTCACAGCACCTGTATGTCCAGCCAATACCTGAATTTCTGTAGCTGATTTTGTATCCCATAACTTGACAATACCATCCCTATCTCCAGCAGCTAAAAACCTACTATCAGGACTAATTGCAACACTCTCTACTGAGTTGTTATATCCTTCTAAAACTGTAACCTCATCCTGAGATACCATATTCCATAAATGCACTTGCTCACAATTGCTAAAGCTCAGAAACTGACCATTGTTACCGATCGCAACATTATTTATGCAACTAAAGCAACCCTCTAAAATCTTGATTTCTGTCTCAGAAGCAATATCCCATAACCTCACAGTACCATCGTCGCTACCAGAGGCAAGAAACTTACCGTCAGAACTAAAAACAACACTTTGAATATAGCCTTTATGTCCCCAAAAATTTTTGACTACTTGCTTTGATGCAATTTCCCATAAACTTACATGATGTTCTGAATTGATAAACGCTACTAATTTTAGGTCTGGACTGATAGCAATAATTTTCGGGCAACTATTTCGCGGTATCTGAATATAGGTTTCTGATTGATTTCCCCACAAGCAAATCTGATTAAAGTTACCATCAGAAATCAGACTACTGCCAAACACAAAACAATAATCATCTGAATTAGATGCAACTGTTTGCACCCACTCCATATCTGAGACTATTGTTTCAATCTTTTCTCCAGAAAGGATATTCCATAATTGGACTTGATTACGACTGACAATAGCTAGAAATTTTCCATCAGAACTAAAAGCCACTTTTTTGATGAAAAAATTTGTTTGAGTTTCCAGCACTGTCATCGTTTTTCCCGATGGAATTTCTAAAATATTTACTCGGTCGTAACTGCTAGCAGCCAAAAATTCACTATTAGGACTAAAGGCTATACTACCAATGTAATTAGGGTGACCGGGTAATGTCACTATGTTTCTTTGCGATGCCAACTCCCAGATTTGATTATCCGCAGCTAGGAGGCGACTGTCAGAACTAATAGCAGCATTGTTATGCCATGAGTCGAGAAATTTTGACTCGGTTCCTGCTACCATATCCCATATATGTAAACCATTACTCCCGCAAACAATTAATCTGCCGTCTGGACTAGAAAATACAGAATTAGACGGAAAGTCTGTTTCTCCTGTCATCATTTTTACTTGAGTTGCAGATGCTATTTCCCAGACTATAACATCACCTATATCTATATATGTAGCTGCTAGAAATTTACCATCGGAGGCGATCGCCACACTCACTACTTCTAATTCTTCTTCAGGATAAGATAATTCCATCGTTGGAGTTTCTGTTATCGATGCTAAATTCCAAAATCTGACAGTACCTTTATTATCTCCACAGGCAAGAAATTGACCTTGAGAACTAATGGCAATACAAGTTATTGTTATATCATCATCAGTTTGTATTTGTAGTTGTCGCCAAAGTTGCCTTTGCCGTAAATCCCAAATATAAATTTTTTGACCCCAACCTAATGCTAGTGTTGTACCATCGTCACTAATTGTGCCACATTTTGCCGGGCAGTCGATATCCCACAGCCGTTGCCAATTATTGATTTCGTATAAGCTCGTACCACCACTGGCACAGATTATTAATAAATCGTTATTCAGGAATTTGATTTTGTAGATATGTCCCAAGGCTATTCGTTGAGTAATTCCTGCTTTTTTTAAGCTAGGTAAAACTACTTGCAATTGATTGGAGTGAGTGTACATTTTCAGCAGCTAAATATAGGGGGATATAACAGAAATATTATCTCAATTTTCAATTTAGCAAATTTTGGGCCACTCAAGAGTTTTATAGGGCAAGGCAACAGGCAATAGTGGGAAAAGTATTTCTCTGTCTTACCGAAAAATTGTGGTATAAAGCCTCCCCTTTTAAGGAGATAAAAAGCGGTCGAGGGATGGCGCCATTCGGAGCGGCTCTGATAAGAGCGGGTCTCCTCGCCATATCCAATCGACCAAGAGAAGAAAAAATTTCCTTTGAGTCAATCCTATCCGTTTTATAAGGAGAGGTAATTCTAAATTCTTAATTCTAAATTCTTAATTCTTGAAGGTTCATCATTAATCTATAATTTATGTCCTAACCAACTGGTTCCTTGCTATATACTCAAATTATTTGAATTTTCAAAAAAAAATTTATTGAGTTGGTAATAAGTATTTATTTATTAAAATAATTGGGTCGCGCAACCCCGCCTTTTAAGGTGATCGGGTTTTTGGAGCGAAGCTCAAATTCCCTACTTCCCCTCCTGGGAGGGGTTAGGGGTGGGTTAACTATAGAGCAATATTTTTGTTGATTCGGTCTTTCGGTCTTTCGGTAGTGCGAAAACTATAACGTCTTAAGTTTTTGGTTTGAGACAGACTCAGAATATAAGGCAATATTTTTGTTGATTCTAACTTTAGTCTTTCGGTAGTACGAAAACTATAACGTCTTAGTTTTTGGTTTGAGACAGACTCAGAATATAAGGCAATATTTTTGTTGATTCTAACTTTAGTCTTTCGGTAGTACGAAAACTATAACGTCTTAGTTTTTGGTTTGAAACAGACTCAGAATATAAGGCAATATTTTTGTTGATTCGGTCTTTCGGTCTTTCCTGGTCTGTAAAACTATAACGTCTTAGTTTTTGGTTTGAAACAGACTCAGAATATAGGGCAATATTTTTGTTGATTCGGTCTTTCGGTCTTTCCTGGTCTGTAAAACTATAACGTCTTAGTTTTTGGTTTGAAACAGACTCAGAATATAGCGTCAAATTTTTGTTGATTCTAACTTTAGTCTTTCGGTAGTACGAAAACTATAACGTCTTAGTTTTTGGTTTGAGACAGACTCAGAATATAGCGTCAAATTTTTGTTGATTCGGTCTTTCGGTCTTTCCTGGTCTGTAAAACTATAACGTCTTAGTTTTTGGTTTGAAACAGACTCAGAATATAGGGCAATATTTTTGTTGATTCTAACTTTGGTCTTTCCTGGTCTGTAAAACTATAACGTTTTAGTTTTTGGTTTGAAACAGACTCAGAATATAGCGATCGCCCGACTCTATAATTAATTAGCTTTTCATTATAACTACAACGTCATTTGCTCCGATAATTAATAACGCTCAACAAAAAACTTTAGCTGAAACAGCAGCAGAAATTCAGCAATTACTCAAACAATTAGAAAAATCAAATTCTACAGAAACTACAGCAGGTCAAATGGCAGTTGTTACCCAAGCCATTGAAATTGTCGAAAATAACCCTACATTAAAACAACGGGTAATAGGTGCGTTGAAGTCAGGAGGAACGGAAGCATTTAAAGAGGCTATTAACCATCCAGTTGCTAATGTTTTAGTCGCAGCTTTTCAGGGTTTCACGGAACCCTAATTAGGCAGTGGGGGAGTAGGGGAGCAGGGGAGTGGGGGAGATAAAGAAAGATTTGGCAATGGCACTTAGATAGAACATTTTTTTATACGGAATTAAACAGATTTGATATAAAAAGCTCATGCTTATGAGCATTTGAAAATTCTTCTTACTATCTCCTCTACAATTCCTATTTCTCCTGACTCCTGACTCCTATTCTTACAAAAAGACTTTTTCAGCAAACCCTAATTCTATTACCGAAAAATTGTGCTCTAAAGCCTCCCTTTTTAAAGGTATAAAAAAAGAGAGAGAATATTCCAGATTTCAAGCCTCCTTATTGCATAGGTACTGATAACTGATAACTGAAATGGCTTTTTCCTAATCTTTAGCTAAAGCGGGAATTAACTTTTCTGCTGTCGAAGCAGATAAAAAACCAAGGGTATAGGGTTCTTCACTAATAGCTACAGCATAAGAGGAGTTTAAATAATCTAAATAATCAGAATTATTCTCTAGATATGTCTGAAAAAATGCCAAACTAAAAGCATCAATATAAGATTTAATTACTGGGGAACTGGCACTAACTAACTGATTTAAGGAATCATCATCTACAGATTCTACGTTTTGAATTTCAGTAATATTAAAATCTAGATGTTTTGCTCCTTTTGTCAACATAAAATATTTTTCTTTTACTGGCAACCAAGTAAAGGGATAAACTTGTTCTATTACTACAGGGGTTAATTGGTCTTCACTACCAGCAACCCACAAAATTGGTATATTAATATGACTTAAACCAGACTTACCAAATATACTGCTATTTACTGGGTCCATAATTAATACTGAGTTAATTCTTTTATCTCGTAAATCATAATTTTTTTGAGGTAAGTCTAAAGCACGACATTGTAAAAATAGGGAAGGATTTAAAGATTTAATTTGGGGTAAACAATCTTGTTTTAGTTGTGCAAAATTAATTTTTGCTCCTGCTAAAGCTAATGTTGTATAAGCACCAAAAGATTGACCTGCCATGCCGACATTTTTTAGGTTGAGTTTTCCTTGATATTTAAGTTTATTGCGACGTTCAAGTTCATCTAATAAATAGGTAATATCTAGGGGTCTATTAATAAATTCTCTGAGTTGAAATATTTCTGTTTCTTTTCCTTCTAGAAAAGCTTGAAAATGATTAAAGTCACTGCCTGGATGTTGTATTTTTGCTACGGCAAAACCATGAGAGGCTAAATGTATGGCTAAATGTTGCCATTGACTAAGTTTTGCTGCTAAACCAGGGGAAAGAATAATTACTGGAATAGTTTGAGTTTGTATTTGGTTAGATGGTAAATAAAGATTAACTAGAAATTGGCGGTTACGACTTTTATCGTTGAGGGTTAGAGTTTCTTGATAGAAAGAAATATTCCCTGGTTGACGTAAGTCTGGCAATGTGAAAAAATCTATTTTTTCTTCTGTTGTAGCAGCGCTTAATGTGATTTGTTTAACTTCTGTTAGTAGTTTTTCTGTATCTTCTAGTAAGACAGAAAATTCTCGATTTACTGCCAGAATTTTCCGAATATTAAACTGTACTTCTCCTGGAAAGTTTTGCAAAAAATTTATAGGTGTAAAATCTTGAGATTCAGCAGTTTTAATTAAAGCCTCTCTCAGAGCGATCGCTCCATTATTTCTACTTTGAGTTTGAATCATTTCTCCTAAATATTGGAGTAATTTTTCTCCCATGGGGGAATACAAACCTTGAGCAAGTTGCATGGGGTTAATTTTCAGATTAAATTGGAGTACATTTCTCAATTTTTGCTGATTTTCAGCATCAAGCAATAGGAAATATAACTTTAAATCATCTTCAACTTTACCTGTTTCAGCATAAGTTTCTAAAGCAGTTAGAGATACAGAAATTTTCAGAAAACCGTAATTAAAATGAATCTGTTCTGCTGCTTTAGCTGAGAAATTTACTAGCACAAGTGATGTAGTTACTAAAACGAGGGATAGTAACCATAAGAACATCCTTTTTTTAGTTTTTCTTGGACGCTTGATGGAAAAATTAGGCTGAATTTTACTACTCATTTACTTTTTCTGATTCACGGAATAATCTAGATTTTCTAACTGATAAGGAAACAAATTTTTGAACCATTTTTCATCAATGGATTGAGATTTATTGCCATCAAGAAAAGAGTTAAGTTTATTTTGCCATTCCGGGTCATTATTCGGAATAATCATCCCTTGACATCCTCCCGACGCTGACCTACGGTACAGCGCGGGATTCCCATCTATCAATCAAACAACCGAAGTTGAATTGGTGACTCAGAGCGGGTTGACACATCACTGCCATTTGCGTCCTTTTTAGGGGACGACTTACGATGGCTCCGTGTCCGATAAATAATCGACCGGTGCCCCTCGGGGACTTCATTGAAAAGTGATAATTGTACAGGAGTTTCTATTACTTTAGCTTCAGTAGTTTCAACCTTGGTTTTTGGCTGAATAACTTCTAAAATATTGATAGCAGCGTTTATGTCACGATAACCTCCGGTTAAGCGTAAGCTATCGTGCAAAGTACCATAATTTAAGCAAGTCCACTCCCTAACATTTAGCTCTTTTTTGCCACCTTTAAAACCACAATTAGAGCATTTTTGAGAAGTTGCTTCCCATCTAGAAATAGTTCCAAATTCCCGGCCATATTTCTCACATTTAGCCTCAGTTAAAGTCCTAAATTCTCTCCATCCTAAATCACTAATTGCTTTAGCCAATTTGCGATTACGTTTGCGCAGCATTCCGTAGGAAACCATGCCAGAAACATTTAAGTCTTCTAGTACAATTGTGTCGTATTTTCTAACTAAATCAGTCGATAACTTGTGAAGGAAGTCTGTACGTTTGCGCAGCATTCCGTAGGAAATGTCTTTGACTTTTGCGTGTTTGTGCAGCATTCCGTAGGAAAGTTTTGCAACTCTAACCCTTGCCCTTTCACGACGTTTGCTACCTAGCTCAGTTTTGGCAAATTTACGTTGAAACCTACTTAATTTCTTGAGGTTTTTTTTGAGAGGTAATGATAGCTTAAATTTCTCGCCATTACTCAATGTGGCAAATGTGCTAATACCCAAATCAATCCCAATAGAATTACCAGATTTTGGCAAATTTTCTGCACAAGTTTCTACAACAAAACTAGCAATGCTAGGACGATTATATGAATCTTTAATGATGGTTACAGAACTAGGCTGTGATGGTAGTTTTCTTGACCAAAATATTTTAATCTTGCCTACTTTTGGTAGATAGATTTTGTCTTGACAAATCTTGTAATTAGCCCCTACAAATCTAGCAGTTTGCCTAGACTTTCTTGACTTAAATCTAGGAGGTTTTACTTGAATTCCTTTACGTTTTCCAGTACAACTATCAAAAAAGTTTTTATATGCCTGGTCTAAATCTTTCAAAGATTGTTGTAGTGGTGTAGAAGCTACATCTTTCAGCCAAAGCAATTCTTTTTTAGCTTGAGTTATGAATTGTTTAGTTAAATCTACATAGCTAGGTTTTTTTTGACCACCAGCATATAGTTGATTACAATATGCTAAACTTTGATTCCAGACATATCGACAACAACCAAAAAGTTGATTTAATTTGGTTATTTGAATATGATTAGGATAGATGCGATATTTGTATCTATATTTCAATTTTTTTGATCTATTACTAACACGTTCGTAGTTTTATATAGCATGGGTTTGCATTCCCATACGACGCTACCGACGAGGATAATGCGGGTATAAATGCCAATATTAGATAAAAATCACAGGTTAAAGGTTTTTCTGGAATTAACTTGTAATTAGGGCTTGCTGATTAAATATAGAAGCATTGACAGATAAAGGTAAGTGCCTTTTTAGGTCTTGAAAAAGTACAAGGTTTTCGGTGCAAAAAGCTCAAAAAGGAGCGGATTTTGGACTGACTATGGTAGAAAAATCAAGGGATAATTCTTCCTACTGCCTCCTCGCTCATTCCCCATTTCTCCTGTCTCCTGTCTCCTGTCTCCTACCCTCACACATAAGACTTTTTCAGCAAACCCTAATTATTAATATCTAAATTTTGCCTGACTACTTCCCCTACAGATAAAATTCCATCATTAGCAAAAGCCTGAATTTCTCTTTTAGTTAAAGATTTTACAGCTTGATTCACCTCCGTATTACCTTCAAAATAAAAGGCTTCAGTTTGAGGATATTTTGTTTGAATAAATTTTATCTTTTTTTTGCGGGTTTAATACCAAGCGTGAAAAAAGAATGTTACGAATAGTAAGGGGAATAAAAATACAAATGCAAGATATTTCCTTTGACAAAAAAATGATTTCCAACCTGAAAATGGTATTGAAGCCATTCATTCTGTCTCCTGTCTCCTGTCTCCTGACTCCTAAGAAATACCCTAACTATTTGTAGCAAACATTTATCAAATTGGTATAATACCCCACCGTCTACAGGGTGTTCAAAATTGTTTGGGAGACCAATCCTCATGCAATTTTCTCTCCTGACTCCTGACTCCTGACTCCTGACTCCTTCTTCAAGGTATTACTTTTTCTGATTCACACAATAATCGAGATTTTCTAACTGATAAGGAAACAAATTTTTGAACCATTTTTCATCAATAGGTTGAGATTTATCGCCATCAATAAAAGAGTTAAGTTTATTTTGCCATTCCGGGTCATTATTGGGAATTATCATCCCATAAAAATCACAGGTTAAAGGTTTTTCTGGAACTAGCTTGTAATTATTAATATCTAAATTTTGCCTGACTACTTCCCCTACAGATAAAATTCCATCATTAACAAAAGCCTGAATTTCTCCTTTAGCTAAAGATTTTACAGCTTGATTCACTCCTGTATTACCTTCAAAATAAAAGGCTTCAATTTCTGGATATTTTGTTTGAATAAATTTTTCTGTAGTAGTATTTATCAAGACACCTGTTTTAACTCCTGCTAAATTGCTATTAAGATTTATTTCTGTGTTCTTAGCAACTAGAAAATTCGTTCCTGTGACAAAAAAAGGATTAGAAAAAGCTACATTTTTCACATCATCTCTAATAGTATTTGGGCCGCATTCTAAATGTACATTACCATTCTGAACTAACTGAAAACGATTTTCTAAATTAGATGGAATTTTTATTACTTTAACTCCAGTGGAAATTTTCAATTCTTGAGCAATTTTTTGAGCAAAAGCATCTATTATATCTTCACAATAACCAGCCCATTCTCCGGTATTATTTACATAACCAAAAGGAGTAGCATCTCTTCTCATTGCTACTTTCATTACTCCCGTTCTTTGAATTTCTTCTAAGATACTTTCTTGTCTTTTAGGAACTTGAGCAGTAACAGTTGGAGGTATGATTGGTTTTGGCGGAGAACTACCATAAGCAGTTTCTAATTGTTGTGCTGTTAAAGATTGAATTAAACTCAAACTTAGGGAGTCTTTATTCATTACTTTTGCATAAGAAGCAGTTAAATATGGTTCATATTCTGATTGATTATCTAGATATTTTTTAAAGAAAGCTACGCTCAAATTTTTGAGATAATACTGTCCTACATCTGGTGTCGGTCCCTGTAATATTTCAGGCAAACCAGGTATTAAAGTGCTGGTAGAAAAATGAGTTCCCGGAACCAAAAAAGCTAAATATTTATCTGAGTTATCCATCCAAATAAAAGGATGAACATCTTCTTCTATTCCTGGGGTGAGAAGATCGTGACTACCTCCCATCATTAGAGTAGGAACAGAAATATTTCTCATTTCTTCAGGTCCGAAAACTACGCTTGTCAGAGGAAAGTAAGCAAAAACTGCTTTGATACGAGGGTCTCTTAACTGATAGTTTGAAGGAGGTAAATAATTGGCACGACATTGTAATAATACTGATATATTTAAGCTCAAATTTTCCGGGTCACATTCTTGATTTAATCTGGGCAAATTAATATTTGCGCCCCCTAAAGATAAGACTGTCGTTGCACCAAAAGAATTTCCCAATGCACCTACTTTATTTAGGTCAAGTTTTGATTTCCAATTAGGGTCAGTTTCACCTAACTTTTCCAGTTCATCTAATAAATAAGTGAGGTCTAATGGTCGGCTAATATATTCAATAGGACTGATATCTATATCAACTTCTCCTTTTAAAAAAGATTGGCGATATGCTAAGTCACTGCCTAAATGTTCTACACCAGCTAATGCAATGCCATAAGATGCTAAATGTTCTGCTAAAAGAATACTTTTTTTCTCAGCTCCAAAACCATGACTATAGACTACTAATGGTACTGGTTGAGAAATTCCTTCTGGTAAATAAATATCAGCTTCAAGATTATAAGAACCTGCTAAACCTGTGTAAGTTTGGCGTAAACCACTTATTTCAAAACTAATAGATTTTTTAATGACTTTATAGGGACCTGGTTTACTCAAATCTGCAAGTTGAGAATAATCAATTTTTGAGTCTCTAGCAATTTGTTTTTCTGTCTGTTCGATAATTGCTGTAACTGAAGTATCTCGATACTCATTAAAAGTAGTTAACTCATTAGAAAATTCAGATAAAAAATTTGTACTTATTCGGATTGTTTCTGCGGGAAATTTTTTAATAACATTGATAATAGTGAATCCTTCCTCTGGGTCTGATGCAGCTTCTATTAAAGCTGTTCTTATCCCGTCATAACCATTAATATCGGGTTCAATTTGTACTAAACGACCAAAATATTTGAGGAAATCTTGCTCCATTGCCATATTTGTAATACGAGAAATTAATTCAGGGGGAATGTCAAAACGTTTTTGCAATACTTTCTGCAAATTTGCCAAATCTTCTTCTTTCATCAAAGCAGCATAAAAGGCAAAATAATTACTAATTATTCCTTCTTTAGCAAAGACTTCTAGAGAATCTACAGACATATATAAGTCTATAAAATTAGGAATTTTCAATACTATTCTTTCAGCAGTATCAACTGGTTTTGGCTTGAATATATCTTGCAAAAAATCAAAGCTAATTATCCCTGCTATTACTATAGTTGTTGTCAAAAATTTTGTTAATTTCCTAGGCTTTTTACTCATATTTTTGGCGTTGGTAAAGCGCGTGTATGATATTAATCTTAATTATCTAGAATTCAGGAGTCAAGAGTCAGGAGTCAGGAGGAAAGAAAGAAGAAGAAAGAGTAGTAGAAGGAAAAAGTTTTTTGATGATTATTAGCTAGTTAGCATTAATTATTATTATGTTTACTTCTCCTCCTGGGAGGCGTTAGGGGTGAGTCCCCTGCAATGCGAAAATGTAGAAAAATTTTTGACAAATGGTATTAGTTAGGGGAGCCGTCGGATTGGCGACGTACAGGAGGACCAAGTCATAATTAATGACTTTAGTACCAGTTTTTAGTCACACCTTCTTCCTACTTAAATAATTATTAATTTTTCCATGAGAAACCTATGATATTAGTCTCGATAACAGAAAATAAAATTGGAAAATTTTGACAGCCTGTTCTTCTATATATAAAAAGTGACTTAAATCACTTTAAATATTAATTATCATCACATTTAATTACCTAATAGGTTACAGACTTTTTATGATTTTTTTGAAACTATAATAATATAGCACTACATTTTTTTGAGTTTGACAATAAATTTTAGTTGTCCGGGAGCAGGAAGTATAGAAATATCCGCGCTCTATTTCCGTAGTGCTATATATCAAAAAATCAGGAGTACATTATGAAGCCTAAAAATAGTTATAAATCACTTAAATCTAACCCTTTTAAAGTATATCGTGACCCGACAACAGGAAAATGGACTGTTGTTAAATCTTGTAAAAAATTAATTAAGAAAAAAGCAGCTTGATGAAAATCATATCTAATCTATTGTGCGCTCTTAATTTTTTTTCTTGATTGACAAATAAATCAAAAAAGTAAGTAACTAAAAACTACTTTTTTGATTTAGATAATTGTTTTTAGATAAATTGCTATAAGATTGTGTCTTTTTGTAAATCTTGACTATAAGCAATCCTATTTAAATTGTAATATTTTGATGGCAGTTAGGAGTCAGGTAGGGGAATCTTCGGATTGGCAACCTACAGAATTTTAAAAGTTTTCAGTTCAAATTAACTATTATAAAAATTTTCACAACCAATTTAGGATTGCCATATTTAGATAAATACTATTTAGATAAATATTTACTATAGAACCCATTTGATATCTATATAATTATGGTATTCAAGTCTTTTCGCGCATCAATTTTGAGGAAAAATCAGCTATAAGGAGTGTTGAATTTTTTGTATTATTTCTCCCCACATCTTCCCTTTTCCTTCTTACCGAATAATTAATAATTAATAATTAAATAATTCACGCCTTGAAGCCTCCCCTTTTAAAGGGAAAAAAAGTGCTAGGATATTTCCTTATATTCAATCAAGAACAATTAAAACCCGAGGTAATTATCAATTATCAATTAATGAACTCCTGTCTCCTGTCTCCTGACTCAAGGCTAAAAAAACGCGCATATTTATGAAGATACGATCAGGGGTTCTATAGCAGACAACAACTGTGCGACTTCCCTAAAGGGTTCGTTAGTTACTTATTTATTGTCAAAAAATTTTCTCTAAAAAGCACTCATATCCTTTCTTAAATTTCTGCTTTGCATCATCCTCTACAATAGTACCATGAGCCATAATAACCCTTCTAAAATCCCATTGCAAAATCTTCTGAACTGATTGTCTAACTTTCTCTTTTTCTTTAGTACCCAACTGTTCTAAAAATGATGGTCTAAGTTGTTTGTATACTCCCAGAATTTTAGATACTAACTTTGTTGTAAATGGAAAGCTTTCATCGAAGTTAAATACAATATCTGTCACAATCAATGTTTGACTTTCACCGTGAAAAAAAACATACTCATGTAAAGGCGATACTCCATTCAGAAGAAAAGTATTCAGTCCTTCAAATAAGAAATATTCGAGCTTACTACCAAAATATTTTTCATCATCATCTAATATTTTATCGATAGAAATATCCGGTCTTTTTTTCTTCAAACCTGAAACAGCATAAATTTGTGCTTGAGGATAAATATTTTTAAAGTCAGATAAAAAAAGATGGTGAAAAAGATTTGGAGCAATAATATGTTTGACATTTCCAATTTCTCTAAATTGCTCAATAATTTTATTGTCAACTTTAATTGGAGAAATGACAGCTAGTTCATCATTTTTTAAACTAATTACGGTCATTCTTATACCAACATCTAATCCCAAAAATCTGAAAGGTTGCTCTGCAACCCAAATATTACAATCTATTTTTCTGAGCATAGCTAATACCAATTTTATAAATGTTTGCTACAAATAATTTTATAGGTGGTAGGTGTTAGGTTTTAGGTAGATTATTAGTTATTTACTAGCCAGTTTATTTGTAACATTATTTTTTCAATTTGGTATAATTACTAAAAAGGGAATAGGGAATAGGGAATAGGGAACAGGAAATATAAGGGCGTTACACAGTGATGAATGATTTGAGATTTTTGATGAACAGAATTTTCGATTAATCAATTGCTAGAATGATTGATATTCTGTTTTTTTAGTCAAAGTCTAAACTAATTTTTGGCAATATCATTCCATAATGTGCAACCCCAATATAAGAATAGTTTTACCGAAAAATTGTGGTATAAATCCTCCCCTTTTAAGGGAATAAAAAGAAAAAATTTCCTTTGAGTCAATCCTATCCGTTTTAAAAGATAAGTAATTCTAAATTCGCGCATTCTAAATTCTAAATTCTTGAAAACTGTACCCCACCCTTCCTCAAAAGTGCTGTAAGTAGAAAATATCACTTTTGACTTTTGACTTTTTAATTTTGACTTTTGACTTTTTAATTTTGACTTTTGAGTTTTGACTTTTGACTTTTTAATTTTGACTTTTGAGTTTAGTGAAACGCTAACCCAAATATTCCGGTCTATTTTTCTAAGCATAGCTAATTACGAAAATTTATTTGAGAGGATTTATTCGCGTCAATATAGCAATTACCATATTGGTGAGGTACAAAATTCGTTTGTTTTAGGGAACAGGGAACAGGGAAGAAAAAGACAAAAGAAATGAGGATGTATTTCGATTTCTTTCCTACTCCCCCACTCCCCTACTCCCCCACTCCCCCACTCCCCTACTCCCCTACTCCCCTACGAGGACTTGGTTTCTTTGTAGTAGCGATCGCTAAAACTCCCGCAACTTTAATACCTGCTTTCTGCAAAACCTTAATTGCAGAATTAACCGTTGCACCTGTTGTATAAATATCATCTACTAACAAAACTAAACTACGGGGACTACCCCTGCGGAAATCTTTCCCTACAGTAAAAGCATCCTTAACGGTTTCCAACCTCTCTCCACTGGACAAACCAAATAATGCTTGGGTCTGCTTCACTCTTTCCAGACCATTTCGTCGTAATTGCAAACCAGTCAATTCACAAAAGCTTTTTGCCAATAATTCCGCTTGATTAAAACCTCGCTCTTTCAGCTTTTTTTTGTGCATGGGAATGGGTACAACGACAATTTTGTCAAGAGTATTTGTCCCTACTTGCCTTTTGGAAACTGGGGAATTTAACCACCCATCCCCTAACCAATATCCCAAAGGTCTTGCTATTTGTGGGTTATCCTGATATTTCATTGCAGCGATCGCTCGTTTGAGACTATCTTTATACTCACCCCAGATAAATACTGGAATTTTTCCAGGAAATGTTTGTCCTCCATGAGGAAATTGACATTGCCAAACTTGTCTTTCGCAATATTTACAAAACTCTCTGTCTGCTGGTCTCTGACAAAGAGGACAGTTAGACTTAAGAAATATATTCAGAAATGGTTTAAGTATTTTTCTCCAGAAAAATTTAATCATGGTAAAGAACCTTTAAAAAATCTAAAATATTGAATAGTTTCTGATGTTTATCTGTTAACAATTTATTATTATTTTGAGACTAGACTATTTACTGATATAGCACTACAAGGATTGGTTAGGACATTTTTCAATCCTGTTTCCTGACGGATTCCGCACCGAAAATCCTTTTAAGGAATAATTTATCCAACTCATACTAGGATTTATCTCAAAATCATTATAGCTACTTCGCAAATTAAACAATTTCGTCTTAATCAAAAAATAGGAACTTTGATAATTGGGCAAAGTAAGAACTGGAAGCAGGAGATAAATTTAGGGAAAGGAAATAATCAAAATTTTGTCTGTGTTCCCTATAAAAAGGAAATAGAAATGTTATCTTATAAAGCCAAGATGGTAGGGATAGATTTCATTAATTGATAATGGATAATTACCTCTGGTTAAAACCGCTCTTGATTGAATATAAGGAGATATTATTTCTTTCCCCCCCCTTAAAAGGGTCGGCTTTAAACCAGAATTATTTAATTATTAATGATTAATTATTCAGTAATTATTACAGAAGAATCTTATACCAAATTGATAAATGTTTGTTACAAATATCTAGGGTCTTTCTGAGGAGTCAGGACTCAGGAGTCAGGAGTCGTATGGAAATAGCTTTAATACCATTTTTTAGCGTGTAAATTATCTTTTTAGTCAAAGGGATATCTCCTGTAAAGCCTTTTTATCGCTCTTACTATTCGTAACATTCTTTTTTCTAATTGGTATTACACCTCAAAAGCAAGTTTTATAGATAATGATTTTCTTCCTGTGTACAAGAAAGGTCAGAAAAATCAAGTCACCTTTTCTGGAAAAAGAATAAAAAGAGGTTTGTATCGTAACGCCAGTAAAGGGTTAATTAGGCCTTGCTGATTAAATCTAAAAGTCTTTCTTTATAGATAAAGATTTTAGCCTTTTTAAGTCTCAAAAAGTGCGATATTTTAAGTGGTAATGGTTCAATTAGGAGCGGATTTTGCTCAAGATTTGGGCAGAAAAATCATTCTTACAATTGTTACTCCTACCTCCTCGCTCATTCGCATTTATCCTGTCTCCTGTCTCCTCCCCCTACTAAAAGACTTTTTCAGCAAACCCTAATTAATGAGGTCTGTTAATGGTTCTCTAAACATAATGATAAAAGTAGCTCCCTTTTGTCTTTGACCATGGGAATTAGGATATTCTAGTTCACCCAGTAATTAGTTATCGTATCGCTTAGTCCTCAGGATTCAGGAGAAAGAAAGGATTAATCAACATGATTTTTTCAATTCATATTTATGATTAACATCTTTCAATAATTGATAATTGATAATGGATAATTGATAATTACCTCTTCCTTTTAGGGAGAGGATTGAATAAAAGGAAATTTTTTCTCTCTTGGTCGATTGGATATGGCGAGGAGACCTCGCCATCCCTCGACCGCTTGTTTCTCCTTTAAAGGAGAGGCTTTAAATCTTAATTATTCGGTTAGTTTAGGAAGTGATTTTGCGATTATTGTATAACCGGATTTTATATTATGTGACTATATTTTTATGAACTATAAGTTTTACTGGCTAGATCAAATTAAATCCTCAGACTGGAAAACAGTGGGAGAAAGAGCTTTTTATTTAGCTCACCTTATGAAGCAAGGTTATCCAATTATTCCTGGTTTTGTCATTCCAGCAAATAGCTTTTGGCAATTTTTACAACATATTGATTGGTCTGACCCATTATTAACTGACTTCCCCAATTCTGCATTACATTTTAATGTCAATAACTATCAACAATTACAACAAATTTCTCAATCAATTAACTACAATATTGCATCTACAGATTTACCATCCGAGTTATTATTATCTCTAGAATATGCGATTAAGAATCTCAATGCCGAAGTCTTAAGTTTTAACCTTGACTTAGCATCTCCTTACCTAAAAACTTTAGGCATATTAGAACCAATAATTTCTCAAACTAGACCGGAAGAATTTGTCCCAGGAATTAAACAAATCTGGGCAGAAATATTTAATGCTAAAAGTTTATTATATTGGAATAGTCAGCAAGTTGAAATTCCACAACTTCAACCAGTAGTTATAGTACAACCCGTACAGTCAGCGATCGCTTCGGGAAATATTCAAGTTTTTACTAATAGTTGGAAAATTCAAGCAACTCATGGTTTAGGAGTATCTATTGAGCTGGGACAAGTTCTCCCTGATTCTTATATAATTTCTGCTGAAAATTGCACTGTAGAAAACAAGAAGTTAGGTAATAAAATTATTGCTTATAACCTTGATGCAAGAACTATTAAAGTTAGGGATACAGATACATGGCAAGGAAATTATCATACTCAAATTCCTCTTCCCAAAACTTTAGCAGCACTGCAAATTTTTTTATTGCCAGAAGAACTACAAAAAGAATTCGTTTTAGAGGAAAAGCAATTACAATCATTAATTCAATTAACTCAGGATATAGCCAATAATATTGGTACTAATTTCGGAGTAAAATGGAGTTTTTTCCAAAGGTCTAATGATGCAAAATTTGAACTCTTAATTACAGATTTTGAAAGATTTCCACAAGAGGATAAAATTTTGGCACAATTGCCACAATCAGCAAAAGAAGAAAAATCAATATCTATTCCTAATACTAAACATCCTATTGTCAAAGGCATAGTAGCATCATCAGGAAAAGTAACAGCTAAAGCTATAGTTATTAAAAATATTCCTCCAGAAGTAGAAGAATTTCCTGACAAAGCAATTGTAGTTGTAGCTGTAATTATTCCGAGTTATTTACCATTACTGAAAAAAGCTTCTGGAATTATTTCTGAACAGGGCGGTATCACAAGTCATGCTGCAATTTTAGCTAGAGAAATTGGGATTCCTGCTATTGTAGGAGCGACTAATTCTACCAATATAATTAAAACAGGCGACCATTTATTCATTGATGGTAATAATGGGGCAATATATCTGGCAAAAGAAGATAACTATTATCCTCATAAATTTGAGATGCCAGTAGTAGAAAATTCTCTGAAAAATCAAAATTTACCACCAATAGGAACTAAACTGTTCGTTAATCTCAGTCAAATTAATTCAATTAAAAAAGTTCCAGATTCGCTGATAGATGGAGTAGGATTATTACGGTCAGAGTTAATGGCTATTGAACTTTTAGAAAATCATCATCCTTTATGGTGGATACAACAAGGTCGTCAACCAGAATTGGTCGGTCTAATTGTGAAAAAGCTTAGTCAATTTGCTGTAGCTTTTACTCCTAAACCAGTCTTTTATCGTTCTCTTGATTTAGCATTATTTAACTCTAGCGATGGGGAAAAAACATTTACTAAAATGCCAGAAGAATTTATAACTAATTATTCTGAAAATCAAGATAACCAGACCAAGTCAAATCTTCATAATCATCGGACTAATTATTCTAATCCTATACTAGGACGACACGGTACATTTAGTTATATGCTAGAACCAAATTTACTAGATTTAGAAATAGATATTTTATCTCAAGTATATGAATTGGGTTATACTAACGTTCATTTAATCTTACCATTTGTACGTTCTGTAGAAGAATTTCAATTTTGTCATAGTCGTATTCAAACTAAATGGGAAAATCGACCTAATAATTTCCAAATTTGGATTATGGCAGAAGTACCATCAGTTTTATTCTTAATACCTGAATATGTGAAAGCTGGTGTTCGGGGTATTGCTATTGGCACTAATGATTTAACTCAATTATTGTTAGGTGTAGACCGAGAAGAAGAACAAATGGCAAGTGCTTTTGATACTCGTAAACCAGCAGTAATGAGAGCCATTCAACAATTAATTTATCAGGCTAAAATTTCTGGTATTCCTTGTTCTATTTGTGGTGATGCTCCTGCTTTATATCCAGAAATAATAGATAATTTAATTAGGTGGGGTATTACTTCTATTTCTGTTAATGTTGATGCTGTGGATAAAACTTATAATTCAATCGCTCGTGCGGAAAAACGTTTGATTTTAGAAGCAGCTCAAATTAAGAATTTAGATGATAGGTTTTAGGTGGTTTGTAAGCATTCAGCTGTCAGCCATCAGCTATCAGCTATTGGTTTTAGTTTACGATCAAAGCAATATTTAATTGTCTTACTACAAAAAATTGGTTCCCTTGACTTTAAAGTCAGTTGTTAATTTCAACACTATTCTTAAAGAGAAAGTCTTGTTGCTGTTTGCGCAGCATTCCGCAGGAAAAGCTGACTGCTAATAGCTGAATGCTTACGGTGGTTTTATAGAATCCCTAAGCGCATCTCTAAAAATTTAGGTGTACGCTATTATTACTTAACTTATATCTTTTATCTTTTCCTCAAAAGACATTTCCAATTCCTCAAAAATCAAATCAATTATTGTAGAGCGTGTCATCAATTCTTCAAAGGCAAAAGATATCTTGGTTTAATGTCTATAATCGTTACAAACATTACTGAACTATTATTATTACTTAATAACTGAAGCCTTGATGAAGTATAGTATTATTTTTGGGAATTGGTATTATATAAAATCTAGTGTAAAGTTATACCTGTTGGGTTGCTAGATACGCTTAACCCAACCTACTAAACTGATACCAATTCACTTTAAAGATGTCACAATTATACTTCTGTGAAAGAATAAGCTGAAATTAGTGTATAACCATTACTTTAAGTTTATAGACTTTCACTTCTGACTTCTGATTTTTGACTTCTAACTTCCGTGAAACGGTATGACTACTCCCTACTCCCTTTACTAATAACTGAAATGACCGACTCCCCAAAACGCCGTATGTTTTCTCAAGATTCATGGGAACAGATATCTTCCCCAGAAGAATTTGACCAATTAATACAAGTAGTTACTATCAAAGACTGGCTATCTTTTGCCATATTCGGCGGTCTAGTATTAGTTGGTATCTCATGGAGTATTTTTGGGAAAATACCTATTACTGTAACTGGGAAAGGAGTATTAATTCGCCCCCGACAAGTAGTAGAATTTCAATCAGCAATTCAAGGTAATTTAGAATCTCTGAAAATTAGAGATGGAGAGTGTGTAAAAAAAGATGATGTACTGGCAACTATCGATCCATCTAAGCTCAAAAAACAGTTAGAGTTACAACAGCAAAAGCTAATTCTTCTCCAAACTCAAGCGGTAGATACTCAACAGTTAGAAAGTCAACGCACTGAATTAGAAATAGATGGTTTGACAAGTAAAGCTGAAAGTTTAAAACAACGTTTGCAAGATACTCAAAATCTTACTCCTACCCTACAAAATAATACTTTAAAAGCACTCCGGGAAAAACGTCAGACTTTGGAGCAACGTTTACAGGATATGCAAGCTGTTACTCCAATATTAAAAGAGGAAAAATTACAGGAAATTAACCAACAACGAACAAGTTTAGAAAAACGTTTGCGAGATGCTCAAAAATTAACTCCCGAATTGAGGGATAAAAAATTACAAGTTATCGCTGAACAAAAAGTTACTCTTCAGCAAAGGTTAGAAAATGCTCAAAATTTAACTCCTGTTTTGCGGGAGAAAAATGAACTGGCATTGCAACAACAACGAGAAAGTTTACAGCAACGTTTGAAGGATGCTCAAGAGTTAGTTCCTGTTTTTCAAAAGAGACTAACAGAACGCCAAGAATTATTTGATGAGGGTGCTATTTCTCAAGATAATTTATTACAAACAGAACAAGAATTTCGGCAAAATTTACAGTCTATTGCTCAAATTGAAGCTGAATTAAGACAAGTAGAAGTACAGGAAGCAGAAACTACTGAAAAATATTTACAAAATTTCAGTAATATTAGCGAAATTGAAGATCAAATCAAGGATTTAGAGTTTGAGGAAGTAGAAACTAATCAGAGATATTTGGATAATATTAATACTATTAGAGAAATTGAAACTCAATTACAGGCATTAGATTCACAAAGGACTGAAAATTCTAAACAATTTCTGGATAATCAGAATCAAATTAATGAGATAAAGGTGCAGTTGCAGCAAGTTAAATTGCAAGAAACGGAAGCTATGGAAAAGTATTTGGAAAATCAGAATACAATTGCGCAATTAAATGTAGATTTACGGGATTTAGATACCCAGAGAAAACGTTTGGAACAAGAAAATTTAGAAGCAGTTAATAGTCGCAAAAATCAAATAGCAGAAGTTAACCGAGAAATTGCTCAACTAGAAAAACAGGTGGCTGATAATAGTAAAATTCTGAGTCCGATAGATGGATGTATTTTGGAAATTAAAAGCACTGTCGGACAATATGTAAGTCCTGGTACTTCTCTGGGTAAAATTAATGTTCAAGGAAAGTCTACATCTGAATTAGTAGCGGTTAGTTATTTCCCTGTTCAAGATGGCAAGCGGATTAAGTCTGATATGGAAATTCATATTACTCCTGATACTGTGAAACGGGAAAGATTTGGCGGGATTATTGGGAATATTACTTCTATTTCTAATTTTCCTGTGACTAAAGAAGGTGCAAGTTTTGTAGTAGGAAATCCAGAAATTGTAGAGAATATTATTGGGGAAAGTGGAGGGCAAGTTGAAGCTTATGTTCAACTGAAAAAAGATGATAATACTTTTAGTAGTTATGAATGGTCTTCAAGTAAAGGACCTCAACAAAAATTAACTGCTGGTACGACTATAACAGCACGAGTAAGAGTTGAGGAAAGAGCGCCTATTACTTTTGTTTTACCAATTTTAAGGGAGTGGACTGGGATTTAGAAGTCAGAAGTTTGAAGTCAGAAGTCAGAAGTAAAAATTTTTAAGTCAAAAGCCATGTCAAATCAAAAGTCAAAAGTCAAAAGTCAGTTTTTTAAGTTACAGCAGATTCCAAGTATATGAAATACAGATATTAATAATTAAATTTTCTCAGTGCGAGCATCTTGCTCGCGTGGGTGTACCTCACCTTTGTTATGCAACGTCCCTACGGGGTTATCATTTTTATAATACTGTAGGGGTTGGGTCTCCAAATCCAAGGAAAAGTGGGATTTGCTTTCCAAATCCCTACGGTAAAATGTTAAAATCCATTTAGGACTACTGTATTTTCAATTGGATTTGGAACTAATTTTTTGCATGACTAATATCCATAAAAGATTAAAATTTTTCTTCTGTACCATTAATCCAAATTTCATATTCACTTATATCAATTTCATCGTTCCAAATAATTCCACTTCCTGATGAATCTATTTGAAAATTTTTGAAGAAAGCAAAGTTTTTTAGTGGCAAGAACATTGGTTTATCTAATAATTTTTGAATATTATACTTTCTTGTCTGGTTATTGGAGAAATGCACGAATAAGGTGTAGTTATCGACTACTTGAGCTTATTTTATTTTAGGATAGAGCATAAATTTAGAGTGATAATTTACTTTAATGTCTGAAACGGATGAGATAAAATAGCTAAAAGTTTGTCGGTGTCTCTGATGTAATATTCTCGCAAATCGATACAGAGGAGATTACCTTCTAAGATTAGAAACTGCCAGATTATCCCTGTTGTTACAGCTCCATAAATGGGCAAATTGATATTATCTCTCAAGTTAAATTTTTGAGCAGCAATCATTTCAGCCATACACTGGGGTAAACCTCCTTTAATATTTTCATTCTTGGCTTCAACTAATGTCAACACTGGACGACATATTTCATAAATTTCTCTTGAAGCTGTTAAAATAAAGTCACAATAACCGTTTAATCCTAACTCAGAATCGATATTGAATTCTGAACCAGAAAAAAAACCTACTTCATTTTTATATATATGTCGAATTTCTAATAGGGTAGGGGCAATTAAAAGTTCAGAACGGGCTTTTTCTGTATTGATAGCACTTGCCAGAGGAATATTTCTTTCTAAGATTTGTTGCAGAAATTCGCTTACTTTTACAGGAGCAATGTCAGCAAATAAATTTTTTGATTCGTCTACTGTCAAATCAAAGCGATCGCTCACTTCAGCTATGGTTTTAAATTCACTGTAGGACATGGACTTCGGCTCCTTGTTATGTTAGAATTTAGCTATTCCTAATAAATAGCTTAGTTCATCTTACATTCTGATAATTGCTAAAATAAGAATTTTTCCTGGCTCAAGTTCATTGCCTTTGACTTTTGACTTAAAATTTAATTACTTTTAACTTTTAATGTGAAAATATGGAAACTATAGATATTAATCAAGCTGTATTACAAATCAATCAATTGCTAGAAATGGCTGCGGAAGGAAAAGAAATTATTATTACTAAAAATCACCAACCAATGGTAAAATTAATATCTGCTAAACCTCAAACAAAACGACCTCCTTTGTTTGGTAGCGATCGCGACCGTATTTCTATTAGTGATGATTTTGATGAGCCTTTGGTAGACTTCAAAGAATATATGTAATGCGACTCTTATTAGATACTCATAGCCTGATTTGGTTCTTTACTGGTAGCTCTAATTTAAGTGATACTGGACGTATTTTAATGGAAAACCCGACACATCAAAAACTAATTAGTTTAGCTAGTGTCTGGGAGATGGCTATTAAACAAAGCAAGGGAAAGTTAACTTTAACTTTACCCTTAGAGCCTTATATTGAGGAAAAAATTAAATTAGAAGATTTTGCAACTTTGCCGATAAAATTAAAACATTTATCGTTAGTTAGTAACTTACCTTTTCACCATAATGACCCTTTTGATAGATTATTAATAGCTCAAGCTATTACAGAAAAAATACCTATCTTGAGTCGAGATTCTATTTTTGACCAATATAATGTTAATCGGATTTGGAATTGATTTTTTTAATGACTAATATCCATAAAAGATTAAAATTTTTCTTCTGAACCATTAACCCAAATTTCATACTCACTTATATCAATTTCATCGTTCCAAATAATTCCACTCCCTGATGGATCTATTTGAAAATTTTTGAAGAAAGCAAAGTTTTTTAGTGGAAAGAACATTGGTTTATCTAATAATTTTTGAATGTTATACTTTCTTGTCTGGTAATTAGAGAAATGTACTAATAAAGTGTAGTTATCGACTACTTGAGCTGATTGAATTTTGGGATAGAGCATAAATTTTATTTGATAATTTATTTTAATGGTGGTAATTTTCTAAATTCTTGGGTATTCCACATTTGTAATAATTCTGTTTCATACATTGATGCCCATTCTACTACCATTTTTGTGGCTCTATTTGGCAAATCACCTTCAATAATTTCCAAAGTTTCTAGATTAAATAGAGCATTATATTCTCCATAAATTGCATGAAAATGAGGAGGAGGATGGTCGGCAAAAAATAATTTAATGATAATTCCGTAAAATCTGGCAACTTCAGGCATTGGTTTTATTCCCAAAAGTAAATTATTAAAAAAACTATACTATTAAATGACCAAGAATAACTAATTGTGATGAAAATTTCACTTCTATATATAGATAAGCGATCGCCTCAACCCTCTCCTCAACTTTTTGCCATTTTTCCTAAGAGATGAAAATTTTACTTCTATATATAGATAGTCAAAAATTTGCCAGAGACTTTTCCAGATATTTGCTCAATCAAGAGATAAGTAGATATTTTTTGAAGTGGAGCGATCACCTCAACCAGACCCTCAACTTTTTACCAGTTTTTGTCAGAGATGAAAATTTCACTTCTATATATAGGTAGTGAAAAATTTGCCAGATACTTTTCCAGAATATCTGCTCTTTCTAGAGATAAGTAGATATTTTCTTCTCTCAGGGAGCGATCGCCTCATGCCTTCCCTCGACTTTTTGCCAGTTTTTGTCAGAGATGAAAATTTCACTTCTATATATAGGTAGTGAAAAATTTGCCAGATACTTTTCCAGAATATTTGCTGTTTCTAGAGGTAAGTAGAGATTTTTTGTGGACTGTTTAATCTTAAATGTTGCAATAGAAAAGTGTCTGGAGATTGCTTCACTGTCGTTCGCAATGACAAATCTAATGCACAGTTTTAGATGAAACAGTCCACTACTAGACTTCTGCTAACGCCAATGGTGCGTTACTTGAAGGTGGTGTGATCGGCCCACCCTAAGGACGTAAGGACGGTCGCCCGTTCCGTATGTACGTGGAGCCACCAGCCCCCCCGCGCCCACACGACAAGGATGGTCGCCCGTTCCGTATGCATGTGGAGCCACCAGCCCCCCCGCGCCCGTTACCAGCCACTTTCTCTAGTTCCAGAAGGTCAAGTTCTTCATATACCCCCTTAGGGTTATGCGCTTTTTTCCCTTGGGTCGCTTTTTCCACTGTTTGTTGCATAGTGGTTCGGTTGTCCATTTCTTATTTCTTTCCTTATAGCTTTACACATAATTATTATATATCTTAATTTTTTTTCAAATATTCAAATATTGAACATTTCTTATTCATTTCACATTCTATTGATATTATTCAAGTTGTGTTTGGCTCATGTGAAGATGAAGATGTGTATGATCCCAAAAATACTAAGATGTATGTGACCCTGAAGATATGGCAAACGTAGCCCATCACCCCCCTTCTCATGCCAACTGACGACTAACCAACCGCCGAAACAACCCCTCCTCTTCCATCAACTCCTCAAACCCCCCCTTCTGCACTACCCTTCCCTGAGATATGACATAAATAACATCGGCATTCCGAATGGTACTCAAACGATGAGCAATAACAACGCGAGTCACATTCAACTGCTCCAAACTCTCAGTCACGATCGCCTGAGTTTTATTATCTAAAGCACTGGTCGCTTCATCAAACAAAATAATTTTCGGCTGCAATATCAACGCTCGTGCAATTAACAACCGTTGTCGTTTACTCTGGAAGAATGTGCCCATAAATATGGCTTGTGTCAAAAAATTCTAACTATTGTCCAACAGATGAATTAAATATCAATCAAGAGAAACAGAGCGATCGCTACTTTTTGCGCGTAGGAAATTTCCACTACTGTCTACTTCTTCCATACCTTTTTTGTGGAGATATCAAATGGCTGGTCTCAAAAAAATTCTAACTATTGTCCAACAGATGAATTAAATATCAATCAAAAGAAACAGAGCGATCGCTACTTTTTGCGCGTAGGAAATTTCCACTACTGCTTACTCCCTCAATAGCTCTTTTCTGGAGAGTTCAAATGGCTTGTGCCAAAAAATTCTAACTATTGTCCAACAGATGAATTAAACATCAATCAAGAGAAACAGGGCGATCGGGAAGGAGAGATCAAATGGCTTGTGTCAAAAAGTTCTAACTATTGTCCAACAGATGAATTAAACATCAATCAAGAGAAACAGGGCGATCGCTCTATTTTGTCAAAACATTTTTCAGTCTTTCGAGATTGGATGTTTGAGCAACTTCTGTTTTTTCTGAGGAAATGAAAATTTCTATATATAGATAGTCGAAAATTTCGAGGGAGACTTTTCGAGAATATCTGCTCTTTCTAGAGATAAGTAGATATTTTCTTCTCTCAGGGAGCGATCGCCTCTTGCCTCCCCTAGATTTTTTGCCAGTTTTCTGACAAGATGAAAATTTCACTCTTATATATAGGTAGTGAAAAATTTGCCAGAGACTTTCCCAGAAAATATCTGCTCTTGAGCGAGGTAAGTAGATATTTTCTCTTTGTGGAGCGATCGCTCTTTTTGTCAAGACGTTTTTCTGTCTTTCAAGGTTGACGCGCCACTACTGCCTTGTCAAGATTAAAATACACCGAGTCGTAATGTGGTACGAATAATCTGCTTTGAATTCTCTTTTTGGTCTGCCCATGTCTCCTTAGTTAACAGTTATCAAATCTAAAAAGGTCTAGTTCTTGATATTCTTCTCCCTTCTTCACCCCGGAGGCCATTGCGGCAGTTTCAGTTTTAGTTCGAGTTTCGCGGTTGGCCATTTTTCCTCTCCTCGTGTTTACGGTTTTACGAATTATAGACTTTACCGTCCCTATCCACACAATAGCATCCGCATTTTGTCGTAAATATTCCTTCTTTCAGTAGTTAGGGTGCGTTACGCTATCGCTAACGCAAGCCACAGCACCCTTAGGGTGCGTTACACTCCACTTCGTTCCACTAACGCACCCTACTGGACTGGTGTAGCTTTTACCTTTTGACTTGAAAAATTCTTACTTTTGAATTTTGACTTTTGAATTTTGAATTTAATTTGCCAACTGACGACTAACCAATTTCCGAAATAACCCCTCCTGTTCCATCAACTCCTCAAACCCCCCCTTCTGCACAACTCGCCCCTGAGACATCACATAAATAACATCGGCATTCCGAATGGTACTCAAACGATGAGCAATAACCACCCGCGTCACATTCAACTGCTCCAAACTCTCAGTCACGATCGCCTGAGTTTTATTATCTAAAGCACTGGTTGCCTCATCAAACAAAAGAATTTTTGGCTCCAATATTAACGCCCTGGCAATAAGCAACCTTTGTCGTTGCCCCCCAGAAAGGTTACTTCCTCCCTCACTCACTACCGTGTGCATTCCCATTGGCATTTCTTCAATATCATCTGCAAAACCTACTTTCTGAGCTGCTTCCCATGCTTTCTGTGGACTTACTAACTCCCCACTACTGATATTTTCATAAATACTACCCGTCATTACTTTCCCATTTTGCAGCACTACTCCTAATTGTTGTCTAACTGCCTCTAAGTCTAATTCCGCTAAATTTTTACCATCATAAAAAATATTTCCCGTTTGTGGTTGCTCGAACCCCAATAACAAACGGAATAAAGTAGACTTACCACTACCAGAGGGACCGACAATGGCGACAAATTCTCCTGGTTTGACTTCTAAACTAATATTATGGAGTACGGTGGTGACATTAATTTCTGGGAGATTTTTATCGGTAGTTTCTGTTGTTAATTTAGATTTTTGATTATAACTAAAAGTGATATTTTCGACAGAAATACCACCTTGTAATTCTCCGGGGTGAGCCAAATTAGGGTTATATTCAATGGGAGAATCTAAAATACTTTTTGCTCTTTCCCACAAAGGCACAATGCCAATAATATCAGTAATAGTATTACTTAAAGAAGTTACGCCACTAAGAAACACACCCATCGCCGAATTAAAAGCAATAAATGTACCGATATTTAAAGCGGGAGTTCCTGTTTGTTGAGCGGAAATAATAATCTGAATAGTAAACCAATAAATCAATATAGAAGTCACCAGAGAGACAACTTTATTAATCACAGAAATAATATCGTTAATCTGAAAAATCCGATTATTAAGTTGAATTTGAGGTTGATATTTTTTACCCCAAACGGCAAAAGCTCTAACTTCAGCAGCGGCAACTCGTAATTTTTGAATGCCGTTTATTAGTTGTACGGTTAAGCCTTGAATTTTCCCACTCAGCTTTTCTTGTTCTCGTTCAAAACGAATTAAAATTATGCCGGAAATCAAGGTTATTAGGAAAGAAATTAAACCAATAATTAGAACAATTAAAGCTAATTTTCGGCTATAGAAAAACATTAAACCTAAATTTAAGAGGGAAAATACGCCTGTAAAAATCGTCGTAATAACGGCACTATTGATTAAACTACTAATCTGACTAATAGCAGCAATCCGAGTTAATAAATCTCCCAAACTAAATTCTCGGAAAAAATTCGGATTTAGCCGAAAGAGGCGGTCATAAATTCCTGATTGTAAATTAATTTGTATCCCCTGAGAAACTTTGATAGATATTATTCCTTGGAGCAAACTAAATAAAGATTTTCCGATAGCAAAGGCAAATAAACCTATTGCTATTTGCCATAATAATAATTTGTCACTGTCAGGAATAGCATTATTAACAATAATAGCACTTGCTTGAGGAGTAAGCATACCCATGATACTGATTATTGTGCCTAAAATTATTACTTTAATTCCATCCCATTCATAACTTTTGATGGCGAATAAAAATATCTCCCAAACATTTTTTACCTGGAAAGGGAAGGGGCGATAAAAAGTAAATGCTGTTGATGATAAAGTAGCAGCAACTTTTTGATTTATGGGAATAGATGTTTGAGTTTTTGGGTTGTAGAGAAGGTAGTTATTTTTGTAGGGTAATAAAGCAACGGGTATATTTTCTGATTCTAGCCAACCTAACAAAGCACCAGATTTTTTTTGCCACCATTTATCTTTTAATTTTACTGTCCGGATTCGACACCGGGAAGCTTTAACAATCTCTTGTAAATCTCGTTGATAATCAGCAGGAGATTTTTTTTCTGGGGGGATATTTGGGAAATTTTTTGCTTGTGTAGATGGTGGTTTAATTTCTATTTGGTTGGCGCGACCTATTGCTCCTACTGCTATTAATAATAAGTCATTAAAGTTGGAGGTTATGGAGTTAGTTGTTTCTCGGTCGTATAAGACAGAAACAAAATTTTGCATAGTTTCTGTTTGACTGCGTTGATTATAGGTTTTGAGTTGTTGAGAATTGAATATTTCTGTTTGTTCTTCTGCCAAAATAGCTTCCTGGAGATAATTGCAAAAGTTATTGTTAATTGAAACAATTTGGGAAAAATTAGGATGTTCAGATTCGGCAAAAGATGGCAAGGAAAAATCATTTGGTATTGAATTGATAGATTCATCTACAAATTCATATTTTTGACTTTTGACTTTTGACTTTTGACTTGAAATGACTTTTGACTTTTGAATTGAAATGGCTTTAGAATTTTGACTTGTAATAAATTCATACTTTTGACTTTTGAATTTTGACTTTTGAATTATAAAAAGGTGGTTTAACCATTTTTCTACTAGAGGAATAGACAAACTCTTCAAATCTTCAGTTAAATCTATATTAGTAAGATTAATCTGGACTAATTCAGCTTTATCCAAAGCAATTCCTAATAATTTGCCTTGAGTCTGAGCATCGCAATTAAAAATTAACTCTCCCGGTTTAACTGTAAATAAATAATGACGATTTCCGATTAATTCTCCCGCTGATTCCAGAGAATAAAATATTTCCACTTCCCCAGATTTTACTAACCAGATAATTTGTGGAGATTCAAAAATTAGAGGTTGATTACCTTCCAGGAAATAATTTTCTCCTATGCTTTCTAACTGAGTCAATAACTGATTAGAAAAAACAGAATTTTCAGAAATATTTTTCTCTTGTATTTCTCCATTTATTCCTGACACCCAACTCTCTTCTTCCTTCATTCTGACTCCTGTACGGACGTTGCATGCAACGTCCCTACGACTCGTGACTTCTTCTTCCTTCCTTCTTCCTTCTTCTTTCTTCCTTCTTCCTTCCTCTACCTCTAATAATTCCCGATAATAAACACCCTGATTCCAAAGTTGTTGATGAGTACCCCTTTCTAATACTTTTCCTTCCTTTAAAACCAGAATTTCATCACAATCTCGAATCGTACTTAAACGGTGTGCCACAACAATACAAGCACAACCTCGACGACGCAAATTACGATCAATAATTCTTTCAGTTTCCGCATCTAAACTACTCGTTGCCTCATCTAAAATTAAAATCCGAGGATTATTTACTAACGCCCTCGCAATTTCCAAACGTTGTCTTTGACCCCCCGATAAATTCACCCCACCTTCCAACAAATTAGCATCATAACCACCAGTTAAAGTCATAATAAACTCGTGAATATTTGCATCCTTACAAGCTTGAATCAAAGCAGAATTACTAATAGTTGGATTCCATAAAGTTAAATTTTCTCGAATCGTTCCCTCAAATAAAAATATATCTTGCGCCACCATTGCCACAGACTTTGTTAAGACCGAGCGAGGAATTTCTCGACGGGCAATATCATCAAATAAAATTTCTCCTAATTTAGCTTCATATAAACCACAAACCAAATTAGCAATAGTTGACTTTCCAGACCCACTTTTTCCCACCAAAGCAACTCTTGAACCAGGCTTAATCAACAAATTAAAATTTTCAATTAATGGAGGTTTTAAAGGATTATAACCAAAAGTAATATTTCTGAGTTCAACTTTACCTTTTAATAGGGAATATGGAATTGAAAATATAGGCGGAGCATCTTGCTCCGCACCAGCATCTTGCTCCGCACCATCATCTTGCTCCGCACCATCATCTTGCTCCGCATCATAATTAACCGCATCAGGAATTGATTTTTCCAGCTTATTTCCTTCTTCAAAAATAGAACTTTCTACAGCTTCAGTAACTTCAATATCTTCATCAATAGGATGATCTAAAACATCATCAAGACGTTCCAAACTTGCTTCCAACTCTTGTAAACTACTGCCAAAATTAATTAATTCCCCCAGAGGATTTAAAAAACCAGAAGCTACAGTTTGAAATGCCACTAACATCCCTATACTCATTTCCCCCGCCATTACTTTTAACCCTCCTAATACCAAAATCATCCCAGAAGTAAAAGTGCTTAAAAAAGTTGGCAAAACAGTTAAAACTTTAGTTTGAATATTTAATCTTTGCTCCTCATTCATTACCTGAGAATATATTCCCAAAATCCGCGCAAAAATATAAGATTCTAAACCCCCCGCCTTCAGAGTTTCAATTCCTCCTAAACTACCCAAAAGATAACCAGATAATCTTCCCTTTTTTTCGCTCAAATTCAAACTTGCTTCAATCCGCAATTGTCGGAGCCAATATAATGCTGCCACATTAATCAAACCAAAAACTATAGTAATTCCAGCTAAAACTCCATTATAAAAACTCATTAAAACCGCATAAAAAACCAACATTATCGCATCAATTAAAGTATTTGCCACCCGACTCAATAATTGCACAGTTTGGTCATTCAAAGCAGCCCGAGAACTAATATCTCCAGCAAATCTTTGGGCATAAAATTTCATTGGCAACCGCAACAGATGCCAGATAAACTGACTATTCATCGTAATAGAAAGTTTAATAATTAACTTCCGCAAGAAAATATATTGCATCCTAGCAACAGTAAATTGCAGAATCGTTGTCACTGCCATTCCTACAAGTAAAGGGCGGAGCCAATCTTGCAAACCCTCCACTAAAACTTGGTCAACAAAAACCAAACTAAAAGCCGGAATAATTAAGCGAATTAAACTGAGAAAAAAACCAGCAATAAAAGTAAAAACAAGAGCATTTTTAGAGTTTTGTAAACGAACAGCTAAATAAGCAATAAAATTTCTTTTTTTTCCTCCTTTAACAAACTCTTCCCCCGGTTCCATCCGCAAAACAATACCACTGTAAGACTTAGCAAATTCTTCCTTACTAACCTTGCGTCTACCCAACGCCGGATCGTTAAGATAAGCAAATTTTTTATCAAAACCTTCTACTACCAAAAAATGATTAAATTTCCAAAAAATAATCACAGGTAAATCAATATTTTCTAAGAATTCAACGGTACTTTTTCCACCCTTAGCTGTTAAACCATATTCCCTTGCCGTTCTCACAATTTGCCCTGCATTAGTACCATCTCGACTCACACCACATTTACCGCGCAACTCCATTAAAGGAACTTCACGTCCATAATATTTAAGAATAATACCCAAAGATGCAGCACCACATTCAGTAGCTTCTCTTTGTAAAAAAGGCTTCGTTTTTACTCTCATTTGTTTATTGCTTATTATCAAGACATAATTTCGCCCTAAAAGAATAAATAAAGACAAAAAATAATTTTCGCTCATCCTATCCCTTTTCAGGAGATGTAATGATTAATTGTTATGCCAATTCTCATATATTAATACTATATTTAGGGTTTGCTGAAAAAGTCTTATGGGTGAGGGTAGGAGACAGGAAACAGGAGACAGGAGACAGGAGAAATGGGAACAAGCGAGGAGGTAGGAGTAAGAATTGTAAGAATGATTTTTCTGCCCAACTATGCGCCTAAAATACTAACTTTTTGAGCGTGAAGAGCTGAAAAACAGGCACTTTTTTTGAACCCAAAAAGGCTAAAACCTTTATCTGTAAATACTTTTAGATTTAATCAGCAAGCCCTATTTAGGCAACACTTCAGTTATTAAGTAATTAATACTGGCCTAATCGCATTTTTGCTAATAATTAGCAAGTTATACCAATTTGAAAAAAGAATGTTACGAATAATAAGTGCGATAAAAAGATTTTGCAGGAAATGTCCCTTTGACAAAAAAGAGAATTTACGACCTAAAAACTGGTATTGAAACAATTCCCATACGATTCCTGACTCCTGACTCCTGACTCCTAAGAAATAGCCTAGCTATTTGTAGCAAACATTTATAAAATTGGTATTAATGTTAATTATTCTTATGTTTACTTCTCCCCGACTCCCCTACTCCCCCACTCAAGAAAATGTAGAAAAATTTTTGATAGATGGTATTAATTATTTACCCTCCATCTAAGAATTTATTTCTGCTAACTCTAACCACCTTTCTGTAGCAGTATCTATTTCTTTTTCTAAACTTTCTACTTTTTCATGGAGTTTTTGAACTTCACTTACTTCTCCAGGAGGTGCATTATAAAGTTCATTTTCAGTCTTTGATTTCTCCGCTTCTAACTGAGCAATTTTTTTCTCCAAGTTCTCATATTCTCGCTTTTCTTTTGACGATAATTTTCTTTGTTTATTCTTATCCCAAGAAACCCTTTCTGATTTTTTTGGTTTAGCTGAAGTTTCCTTAGACTTTTCTGCAACTGCCTCAGCTTTTTTTGTTGCTGCTTCTACTTCTTTATAATCTATATAAAGAGAATAATTTCCTGGATACTGTCGTAAATTTCCTACTCCTTCAAAAGCAAAAATTCTCTCTACAGTCCTGTCAAGAAAATAGCGGTCGTGAGAAACAACAATTACACAACCATTAAACTCTTCCAGATACTCTTCTAAAACTGCCAAAGTTTGTACATCTAAATCATTAGTAGGTTCATCCAAAATCAAAACATTCGGCGCACTCATCAATACTCTCAACAGAAATAATCGTCTTTTTTCCCCTCCAGAAAGTTTATATACAGGAGCATATTGTTGATTTCCAGGAAACAGAAATTTTTCCAACATTTGAGACGCACTAATTTGAGTACCATCAGCAGTTTCCACATACTCTGCCACATCTTTAATATAATCAATTACCCGTTGACTTTCATTCATGGCATCCAATAAATTTTCTGAATGTTGGTCAAAATATCCTATATGTATTGTTCCACCAATTTCTACTTTGCCAGAATCAGGTTTAACTCTACCTGTAATAATATCCATTAGGGTAGATTTTCCCACTCCATTACCGCCAATAATTCCGACTCTATCTTCTGGGATAAATTCATAAGTAAAATCTTTGATTAGAGTTCTACTATCGTAGGACTTACAAACATTTTCTAACTCAATAACTTTTTTACCAATTCGACGACCAGGGGTAGAAATATCCACCTTTCCTAAAGCTTGTTTAAACTCCGTTCCTTGCATTTCTTCTATACGTTGAATCCTAGCTTTTTGTTTAGTGCTACGAGCTTTTGGTCCTCGCTTCAACCATTCTAATTCCCGACGTAATATTCCTTGATGTTTGCGTTGAGAACTAACAACTGATTCTTCAGCTAAAGCTTTCTTTTCTAAATAGTAGGAATAATTTCCCGTATAAGTAAAAAGATCGCCCCGGTCTATTTCAATAATTTTATTAGTAACTCTGTCAAGAAAATAACGGTCGTGAGTAATTAATAAAATTCCTCCTGAAAAACTATTTAAGTAACTTTGTAACCATTCTACAGACATAGCATCCAGATGGTTTGTTGGCTCATCCATTAACAAAACATCAGGGTCAGAAAGTAAAGCTGCTGCTAAAGCAATACGTTTACGATAACCCCCAGATAAGTTACCAACTTTGGCATCAAAATCTTGAATTCCTAATTTACTGAGGATAATTTTTGCCTTAGTTTCTAATTCCCAAGCATTGGTATTATCCATGGCGTGAGTTACTTCAGAAAAACGCGCCATTAGTTGATTATCTTCAGGGTGATGAGCTAATTTTTCTGATAATTCTTCATATTCTCGTACCAGTAACATTTGTTCTCCACTATCAGAAAAAACTTGTTCTAATACAGTATTATTTTCATCTAAATCTGGTTGTTGTGGCAAATAAATAATTCTGGCATTTTGATTAATCAAAATTTGACCACCGTCTATAGGTTCTAAACCAGCAATCATTTTTAATAGGGTTGATTTTCCAGAACCATTTGTACCAATTAAACCAACTTTGTCATTGGTGTCTAAACTGAAGTTAGCATCTCTTAAAACTTCCTTGATGCCAAAGTCTTTTTTTACTGATTGAAGTGTGAATATACTCATTTATTTAAGTCAAAAGTCAAAAATTAAATTTTTTTAAGTCAAAAGTCGTAGGGGCGAATGGCATTCGCCCGTACAAAAGTCAAAAATTAACTTTTTAAGTTAAAAGTCAAAAGTCAAAAATTAACATGACTACAGTATTTTTAAATTAAAAGTCAAAAGTCAAAAATTAATTAGGAGAGATTGAAGTAATTATATAATTATAAATATATATTATATAATCGGATTTTTTTTTAAGTTAAAAGTCAAAAATTAACTTTTTAAGTTAAAAGTCAAAAGTCAAAAATTAACATGGCTACACTCTTTTTAAGTCAAAAGTCAAAAGTCAAAAATTAACATTGCTATACTCTAGCACCTACTACCTAAAACATACTTCAACTATTCATATATTTGGGAGTAGGAGAGTAGGGGAGTAGGGGAGTGGGAGAGTGGGGGAGATTGAAGTAATTTAAGAAATTATCAACATATAATATATAACCAGATTCTATATAATTTCGCGCCTTCTGACTTCTTAAAGAAGTAGGGGAAATTGAATATTAAAGTAATTACAGAATTATCAATATATATTATATAACCGGATTCTTTTTTTAAGTCAAAAGTCAAAAGTCAAAAGTCAAAAATTAACATTGCTATACTCTAGCACCTACTACCTAAAACATACTTCAACTATTCATATATTTGGGAGTAGGGGAGTAGGGGAGTGGTAGAGTGGGGGAGATTGAAGTAATTTAAGAAATTATCAACATATAATATATAACCAGATTCTATATAATTTCGCGCCTTCTGACTTCTTAAAGAAGTAGGGGAAATTGAATATTAAAGTAATTACAGAATTATCAATATATATTATATAACCGGATTATATATAAAACCTACAACCTAAAACCTTCTTCAACTATTACTAACTTCTTGATTAGGCCATAAGTAAATTATTCCTGAAACTACTGTTAAAGCTACAGCTATCCAAAACATAATTATAGCCGGAGTTGCCCAAAATTCAGGTAAGGGGGCAATTAACAAAGAAATAGCAATAATTTGACTTACTGTTTTTAATTTTCCCCAAATATTAGCTCCTGAAATGTGTGTTTGATTAACACGCCAACCAGCTATAGTTAACTCCCTACCTAGAATTAAAAATACTCCCCATGCTGGTACTTTTCCTAATTCAATTAATCCTAATAAAGGTGCTAATACTAATAACTTATCTGCTAAAGGATCTAAAAATTTACCTAGGTCGCTGACTTGATTAAGTTTTCGTGCTAAATAACCATCTAAAAAATCTGTAACTGAAGCAATTAAAAATATTACTAGACATATCCAAAGATTCTGATTAGTAGGAGTTTTCAGAATGTAAAGAATCAAAGGTATTCCCAGAAGACGAGAAAAGGTAATCCAATTAGGTATATTCATAAATATTGTGGTAATTTTTAATTGTTCAAAGATTCATATTATAATTATGCCTGTATCAAAAGAAGAAGCAAAGCAATTATTAGAACGATTAATTTTTGACAAGGAACGTCCTCAAGATTGGGTGCAAGATGTTTGGGGAATGAGTCCAACTTTAGGGGAGACGGCAGCTAAGTTACTAGATGTTTTTGATGTATTAATTGCATCATGTCCAGAGACTAAATTAAATGATGTTTTGCAAACTTTCGATACAGAATTGACAGAATTATTTGATGAGGATATTTAGCAATTAACAATTAACAATTAATAATTAATAATTACTTATTATTAAAAGAAGGGGATTGACTAAAAGGAAAATTTTTGATTTTATCCCCTTAAAAGGGGAAGCTTAAAGCCTGAATGGTCCAATTATTAATTATTAACTATTAATTATTAATTATGAGGTGAACCATCCTAATTATTATTGAGATAAAATGGTTGATAATTTGCCATTTCTGAGTGTCCAACTTGATTCGGCAAGGAGTCTCCCGTGATAATCTAGCTATTTAACTGGAGGGGAATTGCCGAGCTGTAAATTAAACAGGTGTCGATTGCTGTTCAAATATAGCACTAAAGAGTAGTATAAAATTATGATAATTACTCATTGCTACAAAATTAAGCCCACTTGTGAACAGTCAGTCAAAATAGATTATTGGCTAGAACTGTTACGAAGGCATTGGAATTACGCACTAGGTCAAAGACTAGACTGGTTGAATAGAACCAGATGTCAAATTGACCGTTGCTCATTAATTTCATGCCCTATTGGCGAGATTCAAGAGTTACCAGATTACTATTTTCAGCAATCAGCACTTAAACAGACAAAAAAGTTATTTCCTGACTACAAAGAAATATATTCAGAAGTCCAGCAAATTAATTTACAAAGACTAGATAAAGCTTGGAAACGTTGGCTCATACCTGACAAAAAGGGTAAACGTGGAGGACGACCAAGATTTAAAAAGTCAGGGAAGTTAAGGTCATTTTGTTTCAGTAGAGTTAATCATCCCAAAGCAGTAATAAAATTTGATGGAAAACAAATAGTTACTACGAGATTTGGTGCTATTCCAGTCATAGTTCATAGACCAATTCCAGATAGCTTTACAATTAAAACTGCAACTATAACCAAAAAAGCTGATGGCTATTATGTTAGTTTCAGTTTGGAAGACAAGTCAGTTCCCAGTCTAATTCCTACAAATAATATTAAAACTGCAGTAGGTATTGATGTAGGGTTAAAAGAATTTTTAACTACTAATACTGGTGAAACTGTTTCTGTTCCTAAATTTTATAGAAAATCTCAATCTAATTTAGCAAGAAAGCAAAAAAAAGTATCTAGAAAAAAAATTGGGTCAAATAATTGGAGGGTAGCACAAAATAGAATAGCTAGACTACATCAACATATAGCCAGACAAAGAGAAGATTTCCACTATAAGATTGCTCATAAATTAGTTAAAGAATATGACTTAATTGCTGTGGAAGACCTAAACATTAGAGGTTTAGCTAGAAACACGAAACTATCAAAATCAATTTATGATGTAGCTTGGGGTAATTTTATTGAAAAATTGAATGCAGTGGCGGTAAAACGCGGTGTTCATGTAATAAAAGTTAATCCTCACAATACATCACAAAATTGTAGTAATTGTGGTCATAAAGTACCATTAACTTTATCAGTTAGAACTCACTCTTGTCATAAATGTGGAACAGTTTTAGATAGAGATGAAAATGCTGCAATCAACATTTTAAATAAAGCATTAAACGAGGTGGGTATCATCTTGTCTGCTTGTGGAGGCTTAGATGTTAGTCAGCCTGTGAAGCAAGAAACTTCTTTGTTTGAGAAGCTACCGTTATAATCGCTCTTATTTAACGGGAGAGAACTTCACCAGGATTAATTCCCTGTTGTAAAAGTTGATGGGCAATTTGAACTGCAAAGCAGCGATCGCTACTATGTTTAATTCCATATCAGGAAAGGTTTTGACATATAAAAAGCTCAAAACTTAGATAATGCAAGCCTCTTCCTTCTCTGGTAGAAAACTAATTGCCTAGATAACTAAAGGTCTTCTTTCTTCTGCTATAAATAAAAATAAATTTTATATACTTGCTAAATGCCTCAAATTTCATTACTTAAAACGAAAAGCCAAATATTCTTATCTACTTTTCTCACTATTTCCATTTCACTATTTGGATGTACTCAAAACTCTCCAAAATCTGCAACACCCATAGCAGAATTAAAACGCAGTAAACAAAGTATAGTAGTATCAGCTCATCCCTTAGCAAGTGAAGCAGGGGAATTAATTCTACAAAAAGGGGGAAATGCAGTAGATGCAGCCATTGCTACTGCCTTCGCTATTTCAGTAGTAGAGCCATTTTCCGCAGGTATTGGTGGAGGTGGTTTCTTGCTATTAGGAACTCCCCCAGAAAATCCTGAAATTCAGAAACAGTATAAAATTCAAGCATTAGATTTTCGGGAAAGAGCGCCCAAAGCAGCAACCCAAAATATGTACCTTAACTCACAAGGAGAAATCGAAAAAAGAGCAAGTTTAGATGGACATTTAGCAGTAGGAGTACCTGGAACTGTTGCAGGATTATATACTGTTCATAAAAACTATGGAAAATTAACTTGGTCAGAATTATTACAACCAGCTATTAATTATGCTCAAAATGGGTTTGAAGTAAGCGATCGCTTCGTTAATAGATTAGAAAGACGTTTAGAAGTAATCAACAAAAATTCCGCAGCAAGAGAAATATTTACAAAAGATGGAAAAGCATATCAGTCAGGAGATTTACTAATTCAAAAGGATAAAGCTCAAACCTTAGAAACCATTGCCAAAAATCCACAAAGCTTTTATACAGGCAAAATTGCTCAAGCGATCGCTAATGATATGGCTGCTAATGGAGGTTTAATTACATTAGAAGACTTAAAAAATTACACACCAATTTGGCGTCAACCTATCTGTGGCAATTTTCGACAAGCAGAAATTTGTGCCATGCCGCCACCATCATCTGGGGGAGTTCATCTACTACAAATATTGAATATTGTCGGCGAAACTAACTTGCAACAGTGGGGTAATAAAAATCCTGATACTATTCATTTACTAACTGAAGCAATGCGGGTTGCTTATGCCGATCGCTCCAAATATTTAGGAGATCCAGATTTTGTACAAGTACCTGTCAGAGAATTAACCAGTCGTAGTTATGCTCAACAGCAACGTCAAGCTATTAACCTCCAACAAGTCAGACCTTCCACTGAAGTAAAACCTGCATCACCAGAAACTCTAAAACGTTATATTTGGGAATCTCCAGATACTACTCATTTGACTGTAGTGGATGAAGAGCGCCAAGTTGTGAGTATGACATATACAATAAATGGTAGCTTTGGTGCTGGAGTAGTAGCGAGTGGTACAGGAATATTATTAAATAATGAGATGGATGACTTTGCTGCTGCTCCAGGAGTACCAAACTTATATGGTCTAGTGGGAGGTGAGGCAAATGCGATCGCTCCAGGAAAAACCCCCTTGTCAAGTATGACTCCTACTATTGTGACACAGGATGGTCGGTTAATTATGGCAACTGGTTCTCCAGGAGGAAGTACAATTATTACTACAGTGTTGCAGGTAGTGTTAAATGTACTGGAATATCAAATGAATGCTGCCGAAGCAGTATCAGCACCTCGTTTTCATCATCAATGGTTGCCAGATAGATTACTTTTGGAAACGGGAGGGTTTAGCGAAGCAACTGTGGATGAGTTGAAACAGCGAGGACATAATGTTGAAATCCGTGATGGTTGGGGAAATGCAAATGTAGTTGTGGTGGATGAAAGTGGGATGTTGGAAGCCGCAGCAGATCCTCGTGGAGAAGGAGAAGTGAGAGTGTGGGAGTAGGGGAGTTTCACAGGGGCAGGTTTTTTTGTGAAACCCTTATGGGATAAGGGTTTCAAGATTTAGAATCAGAATCGCTAAAACGCTTGCCATGCCTAGCTTTCGCAGTTTTTTTGTACAAAAAATCTACCCCTGTGAAGATCTGGGGGTAGACTCAGGTATAACCGATTCTAATAATAGAATAGAGGTAAATATATTTTACTTTTTTTCAAAAGTCCAGCTATTTAAGGACAACATTCATCTTACCATTCCCACACTTTCTTGATGCACTACATAATAATCTTGTCATCGGAACCAAATGAAAAACGATCGCTCCTAAAACAAACAAGCGATCGTTCTTATCTAATTATTTATAACTTTAGTAATTATATTTGCATTTTAACATGGAACTAGCACCAGCAGCACCAAAAGCTAACGAACCTAAAATTGAAGCTGCTTCAGGTGTTAATTGAGAACGGAAAATGCCCCTTTCTACTCATATCGAGTTCTTTTTAGCTTCTAGACTTTCTAGTTCCCCCTAGCATAAGACCGCTTAGTGCAATCAAACTAATTACTAAGCTTGGTTCTGGGGTTGCTGCTGGGGTTTCGGAGACTACGGTGCCGTAGAACTGCACCTCCGATAGTTGCATTGAGTTTGCAAGTGAACTGTTTTTTACCGTCGGGAAAACCAGCATATAAGACGTGTAGGCAACGTTATTTGCAAAATTTACGATCTGACTGAATCCAGTAGTATCAGTAACCGTATCCCGCTGAGATGGCAATGACAGCGATCCTGAAGATATCAGGCTAAAGTCACCTATAGAATAGGAGGAAACCCCACCAATACTATTGTTCGTCCCATAAAATTCGTAGGATGCAGGGTCACGTGCTTCGGCATCGTTGGCAACCCAAAACTCAATGCTGCTGACAATACTGCCCAACCCCCCAGTCGCGCCAGTCGGCGTGACAATAATGCCAGTATTAAATTCACCAAAGTTTAGATACTTTTCATTCTCACCACCGATCGCGCCATTGATCAGCTCTTCAGGCAGCTCATTTTCCGGCCAGTTATTTGATCCAAGCAAAAGTCCATCTGTTCCCACATTGAATTGACCATCACTCAATTGCCCTCCGATAATCTGATCGCTAGGACTCAGCAATTGAGCAGCATTAGCTGTACTGAGGCTAAAAAGAGAAACTGCACTTACTGCAGCAGTAGCTAGGATAGTGTTTGTTGCTACAGCAGTAGCTAAAGTTTTTACTGTCGTAGACAGTAAAAACTTTAGGGGATTTTTTTTGTGTCGTTGATTATTCTTGATCATAATTACTTACTTCTTTTAGATGTGAAAATATAGTAGCACAAACATTATTGAAATAGCAACTGTTTATTAAAAACTTCACTGATTGATTCCTCATAAAATAGGCAATAATTCAGTACAACTTTATAGTATATTCATACAATCATCAGTAAATATAACTAATTTTTTCCTAATTTAAACTACTTTTCCGTAGTTTTACTGAATATTTAAAAAATTGCCATCAGGACTAAAACTCACACTCAAAATATTTGCCTGATGAGTATTCAAACTTTAGTTTAACAATATTGTCATAACCAGCAGAGGCAATAGTTTTACCATCAGGGCTGAAACTGATACTCTGAATGAGAGTATTATCCCCTTCTATTATGTTGAGTAGTTCAAATCTTTTGTTTTGACAACTCCACAGAGCGATCGCTCTCACCTGAATCCTTACATTTCTATTCTTCCTTCCACAGCTATAGCAATCCTAAATAGGTTGCGACAAATCAAAAAGTAGATAAAAAAACTGAAACTCTTACCTGTTCCCAGTTAAGTGTTCCCTATTCCCTAAAAAGTAGTAAGATTTTTGACACGAATAAAATAGGATTGCTATAACTTTTTCAAAATAGCTAAAGTTCCCTTTACATTTAATCCTAAATTAGTAGCCATTTTTCTAGCAGCTAAATCGTCTAAAATTACAAAATCAGTTTGTAATTCCTTAGCCAGAGCAATAGTTTCTGATTCACCCCGACCAAAACTCATATTTAACCGATTAAATAAAGAAGTTAAATTAGTGCTTTTTATAATTAATTTTTATGCTACTAATATGGGAGTCAATGCCTGACTAATATCATCACTTTTAGCATGGATTTCAGTCACCACAGAAGGCGTTGTATAAAATTCATAATTGTCATTAATAAATAATTCTAAAGCCTGCAACCTGACTAAAAAGATAATAGGAGACGAATCAATCGCGATTTTCAAAACTTTTACTTATTAAAATATTAATTATTACTTACTAAACAGTGCAAAGTTCTGGGAATAACTATTGCTAGATAAAGCTTTCAGCGTTCTAAGGGTTAAAAAATCTTTATTCGGAGCTGTAAGTGTTGTAAGCTTTTGCCAGTAATACTTTCAGCCTTCAATAAAAATAGTTTTTTGGGAGAACTTGTACTCTCCAGTTACTTATTACTTATTAATTATTAATTATTAATTATTAATTATTAATTGTTTACCACCTTTGTTCCTGTTCTATATCCTCAGAGGAAAGATAGGAAAATTCAATGCCTAATAAATCCAAGATTTGCAATAATTCCTCAGCATCAATTCCCATAATTTCCGCACCTTTTCTCAAACTAATTAATCTAGTCATTAAAGCACCTAAGACAAATAAAAACTTTTCCTTTTGTTCGGTTTCAACAAAAATTGTTCATTAATGGATAATGGATAATTGATAATTACCTATGGTTAAAACCGCTACGGAATTGAATATAAGGAGATATTATTTCTTCTCTTGGTCGATTGGATATGGCGAGGAGACGTCGCCATCCCTCGACCGCTTTTTTTCCCCGATCAAGGGGAGGCTTCAAGGCGTGAATTATTTAATTATTAATAATTAATAATTAGGTAAAGCAGCAGCAATATTTTTAACATTAAGAGTAGTTTTCATTTTATACCAATTTCATAAAATATTGCAAAGCGTGAGGACACACTTAACTGGGAACACTTAACTGGGAACAGAGAAAGAAAAACATAAATATTAAAGAGGAAAAAAGGTGTAAATTTTAGAATTTATGGAATTTATAATTTTTTCTTTTAGGAATAAATCACAAATTAAGATATAACTGCCTTTGCGTGAATTTGGTATTAGTTATAAGTTAGAGGAAACTTGAGATATTACTTATAATGTAGTAAGCTGTGTGATTGTAGTCAATACCTGCTCCTGTACCCTGACGCTTAACTTCTTACACAGGCTTAATTCCCACTCACTCACAGCTATAGCGCTACGCGCAAGTCAGAACTCAGAAGTCAGAAATCAAATAAATTAAAAATTAACCAAAAAAAAATGTCTCAGACTGATGTAATTGTAATCGGTAGTGGAATAGGTGGTCTAAGTTGTGCAGCTTTACTAGCGCGCTATGGTTTTAATGTCATAGTTTGTGAAAGTCACTCTATTGCTGGAGGTGCTGCTCATAGTTTTGAATATCAAGGCTATAAATTTGATTCTGGACCATCTTTACATTCTGGTCTATCCTATCGTCCCTCTACCAACCCACTAGCACAAGTTTTGGATGCGATCGGCGAAAAAGTCCCCTGTGTAACCTACAACACTTGGGGTTGTTGTTTGCCAGAAGGTGACTTTAATACCTCCGTAGGTGCAGACCAATTTTGTGATGTTCTCCGAAAATTGAGGGGAGAAAGTGCTGTAGCAGAATGGCGTCAACTCCAAAAAGTTATGGCTCCATTTGCAGAAGCAGCGATCGCTATTCCACCAGCTTCTCTCCGTTTTGACTTAGGAGCGATAATGACCATGGGGCAGTTTCTACCTGCTATGGCAAAACATATTTTCAACGTTGGTAAGTTAACAGGACCGTTTTCCGGAATTATGGAAAATGTTGTCACAGACCCTTTTATTGATAACTGGCTTAACTTACTCTGTTTCCTACTTTCAGGTTTACCTGCAAATGGTACCAGTGCTGCCGAAGTTGCATTTATGTTTGCCGAATGGTATCGACCAGGAGTTGTACTCGACTATCCTATTGGTGGCAGTGGAGCAATAGTTGATGCTTTGGTGCGTGGGTTAAAACGTCACGGTGGTCAATTGATATTGAATGCTCATGTAGAAGAGGTGTTAGTAAAAGATGGTCGTGCTGTTGGTGTCGGTTTAAGAAATGGAACAGAAATTAGAGCAAAGAAAGCAGTAATATCTAATGCTTCTATTTGGGATACTTTGAAATTATTGCCAGAAGGTGCCGTGCCAAAATCTTTTCGGGAAGAACGACAACAGACACCAGAATGTAATAGTTTCATGCACTTACATTTAGGTATTGATGCTACAGACATCAAACCAGACTTGGCGTGTCACCACATTATTGTCAATCATTGGGATGAGATAGATGCACCTCAGAATGTTGTGTTGGTATCCATTCCATCTTTGATAGATGCTACTCTTGCACCACCTGGTAAGCACGTTATTCATGTTTATACTCCAGGAAATGAACCTTATAAATTTTGGCATGGTATGGATAGAAAGAGTCAGGAATATGCACAACAAAAACAACAACGAGCTGAAGTGATGTGGCAAGCATTGGAGCGAGTCATACCTGATGTGCGTTCTCGTTGTGAAGTAACATTGGTTGGTACTCCACTAACTCACGAACGTTTTCTCCGCCGTCACCGAGGAACTTACGGACCTGCAATTCGCTCCGGGGAGAGTTTGTTTCCAGGACCAAATACACCTTTACCAGGATTATTGTGTTGTGGTGACTCTACTTTTCCTGGTATAGGTTTGCCTGCAGTAGCAGTTAGCGGGATGATAGCAGCAAATACTCTTGCACCTGTTTCTCAGCATTGGAAAATGCTGGAAAGTTTGGGGTTTTAAGCAACATAGGTTTCAACAATTAATAATTAATAATTAATAATGGCTTTGTTGCATGAAAGTAGCGATAGAATATTCATTCCGCAGCTATATCACTCTGTTTCACGATTATTGATGTTCTATTGATCTATTGTCCAATATAGCAATGTGCGCTCCAGGGAAAACGCATCTAAATTCTGGAAGTTTCTACTGTTAAACTTTAGAGAGGTAATTAGTATAAATACTTATAAGCTTGACATCCTTGCCCTGTCAGAACTTCAAAATAAGATGCGTTTGCCCTAATGTGCGCTCAGGTATTTACAATGTCCAGCTCAAAGTGCAGTCTAGAACAGGTGTACAAAAAATAATGTGTAAATATGCCAGCGCACATTGCTATAGTTATAGTTCTACCGATAAAACCTCAAAGTCTTTACAGGTAAAAGTTTCAGCCTTTTTATATCAAACATTGATGTTCTATTGATCTATTGTCCAATAGTTATTGGTCTGCACACAAAGCGTTGGCGGAGCAAGTGCGGCAGCTATATCGCTGTGTTTGGCGATTATTGATGTTCTATTGATCTATTGTCCAATAGTTATTGGTCTGCACACAAAGCGTTGGCGGAGCAAGTGCGGCAGCTATATCGCTGTGTTTGGCGATTATTGATGTTCTATTTACTATTGTCCAATAGTTATTGCTGTGCCTATTAAACCTCAAAGCCTTTACAGGTAAAAATTTCAGCCTTTTTATGTCAAACATTGATGTTCTATTTACTATTGTCCAATAGTTATCGTTCTACTGATTAAACCTCAAAGCTCTTACAGGTAAAAGTTTCAGCCTTTTTATATCAAACATTGATGTTCTATTGATCTATTGTCCAATAGTTATTGGTCTGCACACAAAGCGTTGGCGGAGCAAGTGCGGCAGCTATATCGCTGTGTTTGGCGATTATTGATGTTCTATTTACTATTGTCCAATAGTTATTGCTGTGCCTATTAAACCTCAAAGCCTTGACAGGTAAAATTTCGGCCTTTTTATGTTAAACATTGATGTTCTATTTACTATTGTCCAATAGTTATCGTTCTACTGATAAAACCTCAAAGCTCTTACAGGTAAAAGTTTCAGCCTTTTTATATCAAACATTGATGTTCTATTTACTATTGTCCAATAGTTATTGGTCTGCACACAAAGCGTTGGCGGAGCAAGTGCGGCAGCTATATCGCTGTGTTTGGCGATTATTGATGTTCTATTGATCTATTGTCCAATAGTTATTGGTCTACACACAAAGCGTTGGCGGAGCAAGTGCGGCAGCTATATCGCTGTGTTTGGCGATTATTGATGTTCTATTTACTATTGTCCAATAGTTATTGCTGTGCCTATTAAACCTCAAAGCCTTGACAGGTAAAAGTTTCAGCCTTTTTATGTTAAACATTGATGTTCTATTTACTATTGTCCAATAGTTATTGCTGTGCCTATTAAACCTCAAAGCTCTTACAGGTAAAAGTTTCAGCCTTTTTATGTCAAACATTGATGTTCTATTGATCTATTGTCCAATAGTTATTGGTCTGCACACAAAGCGTTGGCGGAGCAAGTGCGGCAGCTATATCGCTGTGTTTGACGATTATTGATGTTCTATTTACTATTGTCCAATAGTTATTGCTGTGCCTATTAAACCTCAAAGCTCTTACAGGTAAAAGTTTCAGCCTTTTTATGTTAAACATTGATGTTCTATTTATCTATTGTCCAATAGTTACAGCAGTTCCGCGCGTTATGAAGTAGATATGCACAAGCAAGTGCGGCAGCTATATACTTTCATGCAACAAAGCCATTAATAATTAATAATTAACAATTACCTCTCCTTTAAAAGAAGAGGATTTCAACCACAATTTTTTGGTAAATTCAACAGGGAACACTCGATAGGAGCATAAAGACTGGGAGATGTTTTTCCCACTGTTTCCTATTCCCTGCTATAGCAATATGCGCTGGTATATTTACAAATTGCAGGAGATGTCTAATAGACCTCTCCGGAAAAGAGGGAGTAGGGAGTAGGGAATAGGAGGAAAGAATTGATAATTTCTATGGAATAATTGATTTTATTTTTAATTATCGGAGGCGTCTAATAGCTAAAACATAAAAAATGGCGGGAGGAAAGTTCCCGGAAGATTTATCCCCTGGTTGAATAACGACGCGCGGGTAATAAAGCGGCGTAAAAGTCTGGTATACTAGCGGAATAAGGAACAAGGTTTGTCGCCATGACAAGATCGCGCTTTGCGGTGAAATTCCGGCGGACAGGAGACGGGGAATTAATTTCTTACGACGGCTGTTTGCGTAGCATTCCGCAGGAAAAGCAAGCAGGCAGCTAGAGCAGCGAGAAGATTGCTCCAACATATTGAGTAAAACCACTCGTGAAAGCTAAAAAAAAGTAGACTCACAGCTAGATTTCGGTCTATGTCGAGGAGTTTAGAAGTCTGCCCTTCAGGCTTTAAGCAAATGTGGATTCATCCCATTTGCGGTGGATTAACCACGGAATCCAGGGTGTTTCAACCCCTGGAGATGTCAATCTTATATTATTCCAACGGAGATGCTCCGCAAACAGCAATTTATATCATGTCGGGATAATAGCGTGATGAAAAAATTTATCATGAGTGCTTCAGATGTAAATCTTTCTATTTCCCTTACTCCCCCGCTCCCCTACTCCCCCGCTCCCATCTTAATTATAAGCATTCAAACGGACATGATATTATTCCCCCTGTTGCCTGTTGCCTGTTGCCTGCGCACAGCGCTAGAGTTGACAACTTACGTCATAAAGCGTTATTATACGCCAGTTGTTACTGGTAATTATGTGGTAAAATTTGTCAAACCTAAAGAAGCTGCTGAAGTATTAGGAGTTGATGTTCGCACTTTGGTGAGATGGGAACAAGCTGGTCAAATAAATGCTATAAAAACCCCTGCTGGTCAAAGGCGTTATGATATTGACTCCTATATTCAAAATGCGTCTGTTTCTAGCAGAAAAACAGTTTTATACTGTCGAGTGTCAAGCAATGCTCAAAAGCCATACTTAAACCATCAAGTAGCTGAACTACAAAACCTTTATCCTGATGCTGAAATTATTAAAGAAGTAGGTAGTGGGTTAAATTTTCAACGTAAAAAATTACTGAAGTTACTCTCACAAATTTTGTCAGGTGAAGTGGAAAAAGTAGTAGTTTCTCATCAAGATAGGATAGCTCGTTTTGGGTTTGATTTATTTAACTGGGTGTGCGAACAAAATCATTGTGAATTAGTAGTTTTAAACAGCAAATATTTGTCTCCTGAAACTGAAATTGTAGAAGATATTTTAGCTATTTTGCAGTGTTTTTCTAGCAGGTTATACAGCTTAAGAAAATACGAAACTCAAATCCAAAATGACTCCGAAATATACAATAAATTTGAGGATTGAGTCATATCATGTTCGGTTGAGTAGTTATAAGAGAAGTCAGGAAGGGAGATGGGGGGATGGGGGGATGGGGAGATGGGGAGATGGGGAGATCGAGAAATATTTGGTAATGGTTGAAGATGGAACATTTTTTTATACCGAACCCTAGCATATTTGATATTACAAATAACAATATCAGTAGGAGTGAATGGTCATTGGCTAGCGCCAAACTACGTTAACGAGCCTACTTGACAGGAAATATCCCTTTGACAAAAAAGAGAGTTTTTGGTCTAAAAACTGGCATTAAAGCAATTCATTCTGTACCTCACCAATCCGACGGTTCTCCTACTTTAATTTTAATAAATACTCTAACTATTTGTAGCAAATATTTATAAAATTGCTATTATTATTTCCTAAAAATTATGTCTACAGAAACAAAAAACTCGAACCAAAATGCAGTAATTATCGGTGGAGGTCCGGCTGGTTTTGCCACTGCACTAATGTTAGCTAAACGTGGTTGGCATCAAATTACAGTATTAGAAAAACGACCTGCTGCAGATTTTTATGAACCTGATAAATCATTCCATTATTTAATAGATGGGCGCGGTCAAAAATTTACTGATTTATTGGGTTTAACTGAAAAATTAGCAAAAATTAGTGTTCCTAATACAGACTTTTACCTAACAGAAATTAAAGCTGATGGTAATCGCATTTATCCGGTTACTGTTGAGTCGGATATTGCCTTTTATTTTTAGTCCTCCTGCTTTTATGATGATTCAAAATCACCAACTTAGTTATGGTGAAATATGGGCGATGGCTCAAAGAACAACTACTTATATATATGCATTTGGACTAATGTTAATTTCAGGGAGTTTGGCTTGGTTTTTATATGATATTGGTTGGTTTTAGCTTTTTATGAAAACTCTTATTAAGTAAGCATTCAGCATTCAGCATTCAGCTTTATTACCTAATAAAAGCAATTTTATCAAAGCTTTAGAGTACAAATATGGAGTAGGGTTTAACGGCCGTTAACCCCTACAAATGGTGTATAATTTCGTCTGCGTGCTTCAACAATTAATAATGAATAATGAATAATTACCTCTCCTTGAAAAGAAGAGGATTGACAAATTCATGAAAATTTTTTTTCTCTTGGTCGATTGGATATGGCGAGGAGACCTCGCCATCCCATCCTAACGGACTGCTCCGCAAACGACCGCTTATTATCCCCTTAAAAGGGGAGGCGCATACCCACAATTTTTCGGTAAGTCCTGTAATTATAAATGTTGCTCCGGTTCAGATAGCGATCGCTCTTGATGCAATTCCTAAATACTAAATAAATAATACTGATATAGCAGTCGAAGAAAAGGGGGCAGATAGATCGAAAGCTGAAAACTCAGAAAAAGCAATAGACCCCTCCGGAAAAGAGGGAATAGGGAGAAATAATTGATAATTTCTACAGGATAATTGATTTAATTTTTTATTATTGGAGATGTCTAATATTTTTCCTTCTTCCTCCTTCCTTCTTCCTCCTTCCTCCTTCCTCCTTCCTCCTTCCTTCTTCCTTCTTCCTTCTCGGTTGCTATAATAAACTTAGCTATCTACAGTTTATTTTGTCTTCAAATATTAATGGCTAAAATGAAATTTAAAATATTAATAACAACCCTATTATTTTCACTAGCTTTTGCTACACCCGTAGTGGCATATACAAGGTGGCAACTACGAATTTTAAAACGTACAAAAGAATGTTTTTTCTGCAACCTTTCCAATATAAATCTTAGTGATTCTAATAAGTATCAGAAAATGAACGTGACTGGTTCCGTATTACAAAATGCTGACTTCTCTGGTACAAATCTCGAAGAAGCCAATTTTACCAATACAGACTTAACAGGGGCAAAATTCGAGAGCGCCAACTTACAAGAAGCCAACTTACAAGGGTCTATTCTCAAATCTACTAACTTTTGGGGAGCCAATCTTCAAGAGGCCAATTTACGCGGAGCAGACCTCACAGAAGCCATTTTTTGGAATGCCGATTTAAGAGGAGCAGATTTGCGGGACACTGATATTAGTAATGCTAGCTTCATCGATGCCAAACTCAATGGTGCAATCTTACCTGATGGAAGTATATATCAATATAGATAGGCTGAAGGTATCAGCTACTAATTGACTAGGAAATTGGGATTCAAGGGTTGCTCAACCAAGGGATGAATCTTTGCAGAAGAGGTAAATCCCGTCTTTGACTTCCTCTTTATCTAAAACTATAATTTATCCCGCAAATATGTAATACCATTTCTCCATGAAGTTGTGCTTAATAAAAGATAACAGCTATTAGTAAAATTCAGGTTTTGGTAAGAATTATTAAGCGCATTGTTACAGATAAATGGTATAACGCCGTGGAGAGGACATCAAATTAACTTTTGTACCCTTTGCGGAAAAGCTGCCGTTGAAAGTCCCCGTGTTTGAACCGAGGAAGCTGTTCAGGGTAGACCACTAAAGTCGTTCCAATTATATAGTACAATTAGCTGAAGTTTAAAGGAGCGAAAAATGTATGGTTTTCAGCAAGTTTTAGTAGGTAAAAATTCCGAATTAATTGCTATTTTAAAATTCTTGTGTGAGCAGTCCCACAAACTAACTAACATGGGCATATATTATGCTAGACAATTATATTTTAAGTCGAAAAAAACCATTGGTAAATTTTACTTGGAAAAGGTCTACAAAAACAATAATCACTATAAAGTTATACATTCTCAAGCAGCACAACAAATACTCAGAACTTTAGCCGAATCATTTAGGTATTATTATGGTCTAATTAAAGCCTATACTGAAGGTGAAATAACAAAAATACCAAGGATTCCTAACTACAGAAAAAAAGGAGGAATGGCTACATTTAGTTATCCTAAACAAGGGTTAAAACTCAAAGGTAATCAAATTAGAGTTCCACTAGGTAAGACTTGTAAGCGCTGGTTTGGTTTAGATTGCTTTTATATTTATAAGCCGAGTAATCTAGAATTTAATTCTCTTAAAGAACTGAGAATATTACCGATAAATAGATGTTTTTATTGGGAATTTGTCTATGAAAAAGAAGTAACTATTCCTCAATTAAATCAAGACAATGGATTAGGGATAGACCATGGTTTAAATAACTGGTTGACCTGTGTATCGAATGTTGGTAATAGTTTGATAGTAGATGGAAAACACCTCAAATCAATGAATAGTTGGTACAACAAACAAATATCAACTATCAAAGAAAACAAGCCGACCGAACTTTGGTCCAATAGACTAGCTGAGATTACTGAAAAACGCAGCCGTCAAATGCTTGATGGTATCAATAAAGTAATCAGAATAGTCATTAATCATTGTTTAGAAAATAATATTGGTACAATTGTATTTGGTTGGAATAAAAGACAAAAAAATGAAATAAAATTAGGCAAGAAAAATAACTCAGAATTTGTACAAATTCCGATTGCTAGACTCAAAGAAAGAATAGCTCAATTATCTCAAGAATATGGAATTATATTTATAGAAACCGAAGAAAGTTATACTTGTAGGGGCGAATGGCCATTCGCCCCTACATTTTTAGATGGTGACTATCCACCTATTTATGGTGAAAAACTCGGTGCTGGTGCTCGGACTCAGGTTCCGAGCAAGGAAGCACCGACCCTACGGGCCAATGATTGGAAACCGTCAGGAAGAAGAACAAAGCGTGGTTTGTATAGAACAGGTAATAATTGTTTTGTCAATGCAGACTGTAAGGTCGCTGCAAATATTATCCGAAAAGTAAGCACAAAGCTAGGTTTAGACTTAAGCTAACTGTGTAGGGATACTTTGACTTGTCCCCAGAGAGTTTATTTCAGCTAAGAAGAGACAAAGCAACAAGGATTTATCCTGTTGTGTAGTATCCGCTTAGAATTCTCTTGACTTTAGTCCGGGGAGTAGTCAAAATCTTAAAACATTGTAAATATTTTCAATTTTAATTCGCCCTTTTATTAATTACCCTTAAAAACTATGGCTATTGGCTACCTCGCCTTTGTTCTTCATGCCCATCTACCTTTTGTCAGACATCCAGAAAGTGATTATGTCCTGGAAGAAGAGTGGCTCTTTGAAGCAATAACCGAAACTTATGTCCCCCTGATACAAATGTTTGAGGGATTAAAACGAGATGGTGTGGACTTTAAAATTACTATGAGTCTCACACCACCTTTGGTGTCTATGCTACGAGACCCACTATTACAAGAACGCTATGAACACCATTTAAGCTTACTTGAAGAATTAGCAGAAAAAGAATATGACCACAATCTCCATAACGGTCATATCCGCTACCTTGCAGAACATTACGCCACTCACTTCAATAATGTTCGAGAACTCTGGGAACGTTACGACTGCGACTTAATTTCTGCATTTAAACAGTTTCAAGACAGCAATAACCTAGAAATTATGACCTGTGGGGCCACTCATGGTTACTTTCCACTAATGAAAATGTATCCGGAGGCAGTCTGGGCACAAATAGAGGTTGCTTGTCAAGATTATGAAGCAAATTTTGGCCGTCGTCCCAGAGGAATTTGGGTGCCAGAATGTGCCTATTATGAAGGTCTGGAGCGAATGTTGGCAGATGCTGGTATACGTTACTTTTTAACAGATAGCCACGGCGTACTCTATGCTCGACCACGGCCTAGATTTGGTAGTTATGCTCCTATCTTTACAGAAACAGGAGTAGCTGTTTTTTCCAGAGACCATGAATCTTCTCAACAGGTTTGGTCTTCCCAAGTAGGATATCCAGGAGACGCAGAATATCGAGAGTTTTATAAAGATTTAGGTTGGGAAGCAGAATATGAATATATTAAACCTTACATTATGCCTAATGGCCAGAGGAAGAATACTGGTATTAAGTATCACAAAATTACAGGTCGTGGCTTGGGATTAGGGGATAAACAACTTTACGACCCATACTGGGCCAGGGAAAAAGCTGCGGAACACGCTGGCAATTTTATGTTTAATCGGGAACGCCAAGTTGAGCATCTATACCATATTATGGAGCAACTCCCGATTATTGTTTCTCCCTACGATGCTGAGTTGTTTGGGCACTGGTGGTATGAAGGACCTTGGTTTTTGGATTTCCTCTTCCGTAAAACTTGGTATGACCAAAGTACCTATCGGATGACTCATTTAGCAGATTATTTGCAGAAACACCCAGAACATCAAGTTTGTCTTCCAGCACAGTCTAGTTGGGGATATAAGGGTTTCCATGAATATTGGCTCAATAATACTAACTCTTGGATTTATCCTCATCTACATACTACTGCAGAGCGAATGATTGAGTTGGCGGGACGAACACCAGCAGATGAGTTGGAGTTGCGGGCGTTAAATCAAGCGGCCAGAGAACTTTTACTGGCTCAATCTTCTGATTGGGCTTTTATTATGAGTACGGGGACTATGGTTTCTTATGCTGTGCGGAGAACAAGATCCCATTTGATGCGTTTTAATAAGCTCTATGAAGAGATTCTACAGGGAAAGATTGATTCAGGTTGGTTGGAAAAGCTGGAGGTGATCGACAATATTTTTCCTCAAATCAACTATCGAGTTTACAAACCACTTTTTCATTGACATCCTCTCCGTGCTAAAGCAACGGAGATTCCCACATCACTGCGAGACTTTCCTCTTTCGTCGAGTCAACTTACTTGCCTGAGTTTCCTCAAGCAATCAGAGGTCGTTCTCTCCAGAGGCGTGACTTTCCCTGTGCCCCAGGGTAGTTGCTAATTCTCTTAATGCAGATTGGACCACAGTAGGGACGTTCCCATGGGAACGTCCCTACAAGGTTTTGTTTGTGAAGATGTGGTTCATAAATTAGCAAAAGCGCTGTATTGGAGATTTCTAGCGATCGAAAAACTTTCCCTCTTCTAACCTTTCCTTCTACCTTCTGCCTTCTTGCGCCAAAACGCTACATATATTAATTTAATATAATGCAACTCTACATATAGCGTTTAGAAACAATAAATATAAATATTTGTAAACAATTAGTATTTTGTAGCAACAGTTACAGAATTTTTAGTTAATATGAATATGTAAGGGAAAAAAACTTCCCAAACGTGAGTTCAATAATCAGGGGAGAAAATGTGACAGCTCCCGTCGCTAAACTCTTGCGAGCTATAGCGCGGGCTTCTCGTTGACTCCCGGCAACCCGTTGGACATTTCACAAGCTTTGGTTTTACTTCCCTGTGCTGCCCCACCGGAGAAGGAGTAGAGATTAATTTCTCGCTCTACCTATTTTCCTTGAAAGTTTTACATACAAGCGGCGGCTGCAATTTCTGCACAATTCCTTGTAAAACCCCATACTTTCAGTTGTCTAGGTTCAGTTTGTAGGTGGATGAGCCCTCTTGTATTTAACTTTACCTACATTAATCATTTTACTGGCGATTCATCCCATCGTCAAATCGGAGATTATGGCGTGGGGCTTCTCGCCCGAACAGCTAAATATGTTTACTGAACCTCAAGCACGCTCTTTAATGGTACGTCATCACCACCTAGTAAAAAATCGTCAACAGTCAATGCTAAACAGAGTAGCTACAGAAGTGGGCTTAGAAAATAGTAACTATTGGAGCCATATTCAAGGAAAAGTACAGCCTAGCTTTAGGAAAAATTATGAGCGTGGTAATGCTTCAATGAGCTAATTTATTTTCTTTCTTGCCACCTTCATTAATCTTTAACAAACAATAGTTAATCAAACAGGAGAACTAAAAATATGTCTGTAGAAAATCAAGCTCGCTCTTTAATGATCCGTCATCACAACCTAGTGAAAAATCGTCAACAGTCAATGCTGAACCGCACTGCAACAGAAGTTGGCGTAGAAGCAGATGATTACTGGGGAAATATTCAAGGAAAACCACATCCTAGTTTTGTTACTACTTATGACCGTAGTCATGCTTCCATGAGTTAGAGTAAAAATCAAAACTCAGCAACAGGAGAATTAAAAATATGTATGTAGAAAATCAAGCACGCTCTTTAATGATCCGTCATCATAACCTGATTAAAAATCGTCAACAGTCAATGCTGAACCGCACCGCCACAGAAGTCGGTGTAGAAGCAGATGATTACTGGGGAAATATTCAAGGAAAACCACATCCTAGTTTTGTCACTACTTATGACCGTAGTCATGCTTCCATGAGTTAGAAATATTTTCTGAATAACTGAATAATGTTTTTGACTCAATAGTCGCGACTTTTTACCTCCTGTAAAAAGTTGCGACTAATTTTTTTTAAGGTTATAGTTAGCTACAATTTAATACCGTTTCACGGAATTCAAAAGTCAAAAGTCATGCATCGAGTGCGTAATTCTGAGGGGATATCAGAATGTAAGACGCACTCAAGACAGTCATGCATTATGATTTTATAGCTCAAAATTTTGATGCTTCAGTAATTTCAGCAAATTATTCGACATCTAAAGTTTGAAATTATTTGTAACATTCTTTTTTCAAATTAGTATAACTCATATCTTTTGTTATATACTGATGACAAAAAAATAGGGTCAATAGTCTCCCCTTGACTGCATCGCGAGTGTCGCTCTACAAGGGGATGAAAAGCGGTCGTTCGTGACAGCGGAACGGAGTTCTATCTTCGGAGCTTCCCGTAGGGTGGGATGGCGAGGAAACTTTGCCATATCCAATAGACCAAGAGAAACTAAACTTCAGTATTTCGGTGCCTTATGCTTTCCTAGGTCATGCTGCGCAAACAGCAGTCGGTACTGATAACTGATAACTGATAACTGATAACTGATAACTGATAACTGAAATGACTCCATCAAATTATCCAACCAACTTGAACCAAGTTCCATCTCCAACAACTCTACTAGGCATGATTAGAAGCTACCAAATTTCACAATGTATTTATATAGTAGCTAAACTTAAAATTGCCGATCTGCTTAAAGATGGAGAACAACATAGTGATACTTTGGCAATTGCAACGAATACCAACAAAAATGCTATTTATAGATTGTTACGCACTCTAGCAAGTTTTGGCATTTTTGCTGAAACTAAACCCCACTATTTTTGCCTGACTCCACTAGCAACATATTTGCAAAGCAATATTCCTAATTCTTTAAATGCTTATGCAATTATGTCTGGAGAAGAGCACTATCAAACCTGGGGAAATTTGATGTTTAGTATACAAACAGGTGAGAATGCTTTTGAGAACTTGTATGGTATGAATATTTACGAATTTTTGCAGCAAAACCCTGTACCAGCAAAAACTTTTGACCAAGCTATGACAGAATTTTCAGGAATTGTAAATCCTAGTATCTTATCTAGTTACAATTTTTCATCTATTGGTAAATTGGTTGATGTGGGTGGTGGTAATGGTAGATTGCTATCTTCTATTTTGCAAGCTTATCCGAATATGACTGGAGTGTTGTTCGATCGACCTAATGTAATTGATAGAGCATCTGATTTCCCAGCAAGTATGGGGGTTAAAAATCGCCTGCAACTAGCAAAAGGGGATTTTTTTAAAGCTATTCCAACTGGAGGGGATGCTTATATGATGAAACATATTATTCATAACTGGGGTGATGAAGAGGCGATCGCTATTCTCCAGAATTGTTATCAAACGATGGGAGAACAAGCAATTCTATTAATAATCGAGATAGTCATGCCTCCAGGAAACGACCCTTATATGGGTAAATTTATAGATATGAATATGTTAATAATGACTCCCGGTGGAAGGGTGCGAAGTGAGACTGAATATAGAAAATTATTAAAAACGACGGGATTCAAACTTACTAAAATAGTTCCAACAGAATCAGAGCTTAGTATCATTGAAGCAGTGAAAGATTGAGAAATATAGACAGGACTTACGTCAAAGATTAAATTATACACTATTTTTAGAGGTGAACGGCCATTCACCCCTAATATATGTTGTGGTTATGCGTCAGTCCTGATAGTTAACTAAAATAACCGATGGATTTTAATTATAATAGGAGGTTAAATCTGGTGTTAGATTGCATTGTCATTGGAGCAGGTGTAGCAGGTATAGTTACTACCAAAGAATTACTTGAAAGAGGATTGCAGCAAGTAGTATGTTTGGAGCAAACTGAAAAGATAGGAGGCGTTTATTCTAAAGCTTACGATAGTTTAGTTCTGACTACCTCTTGCTCGTTTAGTATGTTTTCTGATTTCTGGATAGGTGATGGCAATCAGCACAAATTCTGGACAAAGGATGAAGCAATTGACTATTGGACAAGGTATGCCAAACATTTTGGCGTTTTTGAGAAAATCCGTTTCAACTCCCAAGTCATGGCAGTCACTCCCCAAGACGATGGAGTATGGCAAGTTAGACTAGAATCTGGAGAAACTCTGCTGTCAAAACGAGTAGCATTAGCCATAGGCAACAACAGTATCCCCAATTATCCACAGTGGAAAGATTTATTAACTAATATCGAGTTTTCCCATTCCCAGGAATATTGCAGTGGCGATCGCTTTGTCGGCAAAAATGTATTAGTAGTTGGTGGCGGAGAGTCCGCTTCAGACATAACCTTAGAAATATCCCGTGTTGCCAATAACTGCTGGGTCAGCATTCGCAATTCAGCAGGGTGGATAATACCCAGGAAAAGAGGTGGTTTTGCTCTCGACAATGCTAGTCATCGGGGCGTGTACGGACTACCCAGGGAATACGGGCGTACCTTGAGCAAACTCCTATCGCAAAAATGGTTGAGTTTCAACGATCCAATGTACAAAGCTGCAGTTAAGCTCAATCAAAAGGTTAAGTGCAAAAACGGAATTTGGGGGGTCTATGGAACTAAAAATTTCTCTTTACCAAAGGCAATTGTAGAGCATGGGTGTAAAGTCGTCGGCGAAATATTGAAAGTAGAAGATGGAGGCAGAATCCTAGTAGCTGCCGATGGGGAAATTTTGGAAAATGTGGATGCAGTAGTTTTTTGTACCGGTTACAAAAATTATGTATCTTTCCTTCCCGACGAACTAAAGAAAACTGACCCTCGGACTATCTACAAACATATATTTCATCCCCAGTATCGAGACAAAATTGCTTGGATAGGATGGGCGCGTCCTGCCCTGGGAAGTCAGTTTCCTCTTTCAGAAATGCAAGCCCGATTTTTCGCCTCGATCTGCACTGGGGAAAGGGAACTCCCAAGTTCTGAGGAAATGGAAAAGGTAGCATCTATAGATCGAGAGAAATATTTAAAACAGTTTGAATATAATGCTGCTCGCATACGAAGCTTAGTTGATTATCATATTTACATCGACGAACTAGCAGGTCTAATTGGATGCAAACCCCCGTTGTGGAAATACTTCTTCTTACATCCTAATCTATGGCTGCGTATAGTATATGGTCCTACCCAGGCTACTCAGTTTCGTTTGCGAGGACTAGGTCAGAAGGAAGCCTTAGCTCAAGAATTAATTGCAAAGTTACCAGTGAGTCCTTTCAATGGTGTCATCGTTGTTAAAGCTGGTTTAAGGGGTCGTGCGGTCTATGGGTTTAAGGCTGTAGTTGAGAGTTTTATGAAGCCTATATATTTTGCTGGAAATTGGGCAAGAAAATTGGGATGGTTAAATTAAAAATAGCAGTCAGCAGTCAGCGGTCAGCGGTCAGCTCTCAAGGCGTATGATGGGAATTTGACCCCCCCATCAACGCACACCACTAATATCATGTCCGGTAGCATCGGTCTTATATAGTAAATAGGCAACAGCTCATCTGGCAACAGGCAACAGGCAAGAAAAAAACTTAAATTTCCTGTAGATATCCACGCTAACTTTTACACAAACGATTGCCTTCGGACATGATATAATTAGTGGGGGACACCGAACCCGCCGATTTTAGCTGATAGCTGATAGCTTGTTAACTTAGTAAAAACTTTTGAAAACAAAAGTGATGTAACAGAATCCGAAGGCGATCGCGTCCTCCATGTTGCACATTGACACGGCAGTCTGGTTGCTGTGTTAAGTTAAGATAAGTAGGGCTTGCTGATTAATTATAAAAGTATTGATATATAAAGCTTAGATCGCTTTGAGGGTCTAATTGCAGTGCGCCTGTTTCAGTTGAAAACGCTCAAAAAGCTAGTATTTTGGGCTGACTATGGCAGCAAAATCATTCTTACAACTCTTACTCCTACCTCCTCGCTTATTCCCATTTCTCCTGACTCGGTCCTCCTGACTCGGTCCTCCTCCCCCTGCGAAAAGACTTTTTCAGCAAACCCTAAGTAAGGAGATTATTTTGCCTGAAATCCTTTTCCCAGTAGCTTTTAAGTTACAATTCTCAAACCTTGACAAATGTCTTCATAGCTGCTATCATAGCGGCGTTTGTTGTTTTTCAAGGATTTAAGAAGTTGAGTAACGAAGATACTTTACTAAAAATGGCTTCCCGTTGGGCGATCAAAGAACAATGGGGATGGTCTTCTGATACCTACCTCAGTGATGAAGAAGGATTGGATTTATTAAAGGCGCTTTTGGTCTGTACTAAAGGCGATGCTGTCATTAGCGAAGCAGAGCGTGAGTGGGCGCTTGGTTTTGCGGCTTGTAGGGAAATGCCTATGTCTATAATTGAGGCAGGGAGAGCGTACGATGCTAATGAAGATATTGCAGATATTCTGTCCCGTAGTCCAATAGTGCAGAAAGGGAAAAAAGGTGTGATCTATTGGGCAATAAAAGCATGTTCTGCAGATGCAGAATATAACGATCTAGAAAAAGCAGCAATTCGGAAAATGGCAGGTTTAATGGGAGTTTCCGAGCAGGTGGTAGAGGAAATGGAGGCAGTAATTAGTGAAGAACAGAAACTGATGGATAAACGGAACGCTTTAGTTTATGATAGCAAGGTATTGTGGGAGTAGCCACAAAGATTAGGATTGATGGAATATCTCAAACAAGGAAATATCAATAATAATTTGAGATATCCATCAAAGGAAGTTGCCACTGATTTTTTTATCCTCAAATGAAAATCTAGATTTATGATGAAGTTTAATCCGTAATACCCCCCAAATAATTTATAATTGCCAGTCAGCACAATTATCAAATAAAGGAAAGAAACTATGTCAGACTGGCAAGTAATAACTGGCGGGGTAACAGCTCCTAAAGGATATCGAGCAACAGGAGTTACTGCGGGGTTTAAACCCTCCGGGGCACCAGACTTAGCCTTGATTTTGTCAGATGTAGACTCGATCGCAGCTGGAGTCTTCACGACAAGTCAAGTACGAGCTGCTTGTGTGGACTACTGTCGGCAACAGCTAGAAGCTAAACCAAGTGCTAGAGCCATTTTGTGTAATTCTGGACAAGCAAATGCTGGTACTGGAAGTTTAGGTTTGCAGGATGCTGTGGAAAGTGCGGAAGCATTGGGTAAAGCACTCAATATTTCTCCAGAGTCAATATTACTAGCTTCTACAGGAGTTATTGGCAAACGAATTAAAATGGATGCTCTCAAAGCAGCAATTCCTGAATTAGTCTCTACAGTTTCTACAGAGGGGGGAGAAGCAGCAGCAAAAGCTATTGTCACTACAGACTTAGTCACAAAGTCAATTGCTCTGGAAACTCAAATGGGCGATCGCCCGGTGCGTATTGGTGGCATTGCTAAAGGTTCTGGGATGATTCATCCGAATATGGCAACAATGCTGTCATTTGTAACTTGTGATGCAGCGGTTTCTCCTCCATTATGGCAAGAGATGTTAACAAGAGCAGTTAATCGTAGTTTTAATCAAATTACTGTTGATGGGGATACGAGTACTAATGATACAGTAATTGCTTTGGCAAATGGTCAGTCTCGCACCTCTGCTATTACTAATGTGGGGGCGGAGGCGGAAAAGTTGGAGGCGATGTTGACAGAGGTTTGTGTCTATTTGGCAAAGGCGGTAGCTCGTGATGGTGAAGGGGCAACTTGTCTGATGGAAGTTCAGGTTACAGGAACATCTGATGAAGCATCTGCCAATCAAATTGCTAAGACTATTGCAGGATCTTCTCTGGTAAAATCAGCTATTTTTGGTCGCGACCCCAACTGGGGAAGAATTGCCGGAGCTGCTGGTCGCGCTGGAGTGAAGTTTGAGCAGGAGCAGTTAGAGATAAAGTTAGGAGACTTTTTGATGATGGAAAACGGTCAACCTTTAGATTTTGACCGAGCTGCTGCTAGCGAATATTTGAAGCAGAGAGCAGCGGGAGAATATTTGAAGGATGATACTGTGTTAATTTCTGTCAAAGTTGGCGATGGTGTTGGTAGTGGGAAAGCTTGGGGGTGCGACCTGAGTTATGATTATGTGAAAATTAATGCTGAGTACACTACCTAATAATTAGGGTTTGCGTATGGAAAGTCTTTTTGCCGGGGTAGGAGACAGGAGACAGGAGAAACGGGAATGAGCGAGGAGGTAGGAGTAAGAATTGTAAGAATGATTTTTCTGCCCAACTATGCGCCTAAAATATTGACTTTTTGAGCGTTTTATATCATGTCCGGATAAGAGCGTGATCAAAAACTTTCTCCTTCAACTCCAGTTCTTCTTCTTCCAACTTCAGTCTTCCCTCCTGACTCCTGAATTCCCCTCCTGGGAGGGGTTAGGGGTGGGTTGACTCCTGACTCCTTCGTCGTTTATTTATAACTGTTCAACCGGACATGATATTAGACGTGATACCAGGCACTTTTTAAAGGCCCCAAAAAGGTACTTGTCTTTATATGTCAATGCTTTTAGATTTAATCAGCAAGCCCTAATTAATATTATTGCTGAAAAAATATTAGGGGGATGCAATGGCTTTTTCAGTTATTTTTGAGAAGCGATCGCATCCTAATTTTATCTATTCCTAATATCATGTCCGGATAAGAGCGTGATCAAAAAACTTTCTCCTTCAACTCCAGTTCTTGTTCTTCCTTCTTCCTTCTTCCAACTTCAGTCTTCCCTCCTGACTCCTGAATCCTGACTCCTGACTCCTCGGTCGTTATTTATTTATAACTGTTCAACCGGACATGATATAACAAGTTTTTTTTGCTGCTAAGTTTGGTGCTTGGGTAAAAGAGTTAATCAAGTTTTGAATGTTATTAATATTATTAGTCCAAATTCCAATTTATTCATGGCAGTTATCAGTATTTCCTGGTTTTGAACAGAGAATATTTGCACTTGTAATTACGGCAATTTTATAATCAAAAACCCAAATTTTGGCATGAGTGCCTATTAGTTTAAGTTGAAAATATTTGGGGTATAATTGTTTAAGTTTTTGTAATTCTCTCATAGCATCGTATTTCCAAATATTGGCAGGATTTAATTGCCAACAACCATTACCAGGAATAATAATATTACCAATATCTTGTTGCCATCCCCAATTAATCTGTATTTTTACTTTGCGGTTAAGGGTATTTTTAAATTCTTGAATCAAATTATTATCGAGGCTATAACGAGTTAACCAAGGGCAAACAATAATAATTTTTTCTTGTGCTTGGCGGAGGGTTTTTAAGAGTAGGTAACGATGTTGATGTTTGCCTTGAATGAGTTCTTGGCAGTTAAAGGGGTCGATATTTTTCCAGTGGGAGTTAGTAGTTATAAACATTTGGATATTTCCTATTTATTTAAGGTATGAAACTATTCTGCTGACAATTTCATTATTTGTCGGTAAGATAAATTAAGAAGTTTAGTAACCTGACTAGGTACGCAAAAGTAAGGTTTAACTAGGGCTTGCGGAAAAAGTCTTTTAGTAGGAGAAGGAGACAGAAGACAGGAGACAACCCACCCCTCGCCCCTCCCCCTCCCAGGAGGGGAAAACAGGAGAAATGGGAATTAAGAGGAGGTAGAAGTAACAATTGTAAGAATGATTTTTCTGCCCAACTATGCGCCTAAAATACTAACTTTTTGAGCATGAAGAGCTGAAAAACAGGCATTTTTTTTACCTAAAACAGCGAAAATATTTATCTATCAATGCTTTTAGATTTAATCAGCAAGCCCTAACTAAAAAGAAAGTTTTCTAAGTAAAAGAATGATGAATGAGCAAGAAGCATTAGAAATTGTTAATGAGGCAATTATTGAAAAGGAACTAAGAAAACTCAAAGATATTGAAGAGCTTATTTTTATTGGTGCTTTTCAAAAGCATACTTATAGAAAAATTGCTGAAAATAATGGCTATGATGAGCAGCATATTAAGAATGAAGGTGCTACTTTTTGGCGGTTACTATCAGAAGTATTGGGATAAAAGGTTAGTAAGACTAATTTTTGGGGAGCATTGGAAAGACGAAAATTTTGCTCTGGGAAGTCATCTATCTCGCTTTCTTCAAACAACTCTTTACCGCAAGAATTAACTACAGAAATAAATGTGCCGAAAAAACCAGATTTTGTAGGGCGAGAAGAAGCGATCGCTCACCTTAATACTCTTATTACTAACCGAAATGCAAAAATCATTGGTATTTATGGCAAGGGAGGTATTGGAAAAACAACTCTTGCTCGTGAATATTTGCAAATTCAAAGACTCAAAATTTTAGAGCTTAATGTTGGGATGGATACTGAATATATTGTTTCTGTCAAAAGTTGGGTAAAACGTCAAATAAACGAACAATTTAAACAGCAAGCTAAAAAAAAATTTATTGATATGCTGGAGCAACTAAAATATTTACTCCAGAATGAAAAAGGAAAGGTAGGGATATTAATTGATAATTTAGAAACTGCTCTTGATGAAAAGGGAAAATTCCAACAGAGACATCGTGATTATATTGAATTAATCACAAGAGTTTTAAATCACCCCACTGTTAATGCCATAACATTAATTACTTGTCGCGAAGAAATTAATGAGGCAAAATTAAGTTTTATAGAATCATATCCACTGCCAGAATTAAGCGAGTTAGCATGGCAAGAATTTTTCAGCATATTTGAAATTAATATAAATACTCTTGTTTTGAGTGAAATTCATAAAGCATATGGTGGAAATGCTTTAGCAATGAAAGTTATTACCCATCCAATAGAAACATATTATGGTGGTAGCTTAGAGGATTATTGGCTGGATAATAAACAATTTTTATTAAAGGGACAAATTAAGGATTTAATTGCTAGTCAGTTCGACCGTTTATTTGAACATAACCGTCATGCTTATAATCTTCTATATCGTTTAGGAATTTATTCTTATCGAGAGATTCCTAGAGTGCAAAAAATTGGGCTTTATTGTTTACTTTGGGATGTAAAAAAGTCAGAAACTATGCAGGTAATTGAATCTTTACAAAGACGATATTTAATAGAGTTTGAAGCAGGAAAATATTGGCTACATCCAGTTATTAGAGCAGAATCTCTGACAAGATTAGATTCTCTGGATAATACTCTTCTGTTGATGAAAGAAGAAATTGATAAATTATTGGTAAGCGATGAGAAAATTCAGTATTTTTTAGAATGGCTAAGAGAAGTTACTCTTGTATATTCAGATTTTACTCCATTAGATTTTAGAGCTTTTTATCTTTGTCTTGAATATGTGTACAGTTTCGGAATTTTTGAGCAATACGAATTTTTGGAACTAGCTAGTTTTTTTGGTATCCCTTCTATAGAATAAATTGGAGAAGTATTTTGGGATTTTATTACTTCTACTGATGTTAGTAAGATTGACGAAAAAATGAAAGTAGCTTATGAAATACATGAATATCTACTATACGACTTTTTAATGGATAAAAGGTTATACGATCTTCTTGAATTTGGTGGATATTCACACTTTTACCCTAAAAATGCTTTAGCTAGTGAAATTGATGATTTGACTGGAGATGGACAGTATATTGATGTAGAACTAAAACAAGCATTACAGAAATTAAAATCCGAATTGCCAGACCCAAATCAAAAAGAAGAACTGTTTGATGCTTGGTGGAAAACTAATAGTAAAAATTGGACAGAAAAGCTCAGAAAAGTAATGATTGAATATCGTGATATTGGTCACGACTGGCAATTTAGTTGGCACGATCGCTTGCTGTTGAAGGAATATTATCATGCAAATGTTTTGCTTTTATATTGTCTATATTATTGTGATTATAATTTAACTGATTCTGTGCTAGATAAAATTAAAGATAAATTACTTTTACCAAAAAGTGAAGTATAAAGCCTCCCCTTTTAAGGGGATGAAAAAATATTCAGTTCAGTATTTCAAGCCTCCGGCTTTAGTGGTCGGTACTGATAACTGATAACTGATAACTGATAACTGAAATGACCCATAGTTTAAATCGAAAAAATGAAAAAGCAAAAATGACAGATAAAACCTAAGCAGCGGACATAACTATTACAACGGAAAAATCTTGTTTCAAATCACTGAAACTTCCTAATATAAACAGAATTAAAATAATATGATACAGCCTCCAAACAAGTACAAAAAACTTTCAGGAAATTACTAAAAAACAGTTATTTATATTTAATTAATCATATCAAATATATTGAAATTTAATCAAATCATGAGTATAGTAAAACAAAAAATTAAATGATATTTTAGGAGCTTTAAAACTGCAAGAAAAATATTTTAATTTAGAATAGCGGTTTTCATTAATAGACTACAACTATCAATTATATGACTCCTCAATTTTTACCGAAAAATTGTGGGTATGCGCCTCCCCTTTTAAGGGGATAATAAGCGGTCGTTTGCGCAGCATTCCGTAGGATGGGATGGCGAGGTCTCGGAGCTGTCCGACTATCGACTCCTGTGAATAAAAATTTTCATCTCTTTGTCAATCCTCTTCTTTTCAAGGAGAGGTAATTATTCATTATTCATTATTCATTATTAATTGTTGAACCATACTCGCTACTATAGTCTACAGTATACTTTTATGAAAACCGCTATCAACTAATGATTTGGCAATTACTGAAACAGTTGACTTTGCCTAATACAAAGAGCGATCGCCTATCTGATGAAGAAATCTTCTGCTTCTAAGAGTGCAGCATTTGTCAAAGTAACAAATTGACCGCCATCACCGAAACCATCTTCACTACCATTAGGGTTGTAGAACAAATTACCATTTTCACTGTTGTAAACAATTACTCCATCAGAAGTTTCTGCCAACTCGTCATCAGTAACAGTAACAAACTCACCCGTAATACTGAAACCTACTCCCGACTCACTATTAATAGCAGTGAAAGTTTTGCGGTCTAAGATAATAATATCTCCCTGTGTAGTCGAAAAATCAGTAATTGCGTCTACTCCTAAATCTTCCAGTTGAAATGGCTCATTAGTGTTAAAGATAAAGCGGTCAATACTGCCGCCACCTGTGAGGGTATCATTACCGCTACCACCATTGAGACGATCGCGACCAATACCTCCTTCTAAAGTATCGTTACCAGAACCACCTAACAAGATATCGTTACCGGAGCGACCAATTAAAGAGTCATTACCAGATGTACCAAATAGGCGATCGCTACCTTGACCACCGTTGAGAGTATCGTTACCGCTACCACCATTGAGAGTATCATTACCGATACCACTAATTAATGAATCATTGCCACTGTCACCATTGAGAATATCGCTACCTCTTTGCCCACTGAGGGTATCGTTACCGCTGCCACCATTGAGAGTGTCTTGACCACCTCCGGCAATTAATGAATCATTGCCATTGCTACCATTAAGAGTATCGTTACCACTACCACCATTGAGGGTCTGATCTTCTGGTGGTTCTGTTGGTGCTGGTGGTTCTGTTGGTGTGGGTGCTGGTGTTTCTGTTGGTTCTGGTGTGGGAGTTGGTGTGGGTGCTGGTGCTGGTGTTGGTTCTGGTGTTGGGGTTGGTGGTTCTGTTGGTTCTGGTGTGGGAGTTGGTGGTTCTGTTGGTTCTGGTGTGGGAGTTGGTGGGTCTGTTGGTTCTGGTGTGGGAGTTGGTGTGGGTGCTGGTGGTTCTGGTGTGGGAGTTGGTGTGGGTGCTGGTGGTTCTGTTGGTTCTGGTGTGGGAGTTGGTGTGGGTGCTGGTGGTTCTGGTGTGGGAGTTGGTGGGTCTGTTGGTTCTGGTGTGGGAGTTGGTGTGGGTGCTGGTGGTTCTGTTGGTTCTGGTGTGGGAGTTGGTGGGTCTGTTGGTTCTGGTGTGGGAGTTGGTGGGTCTGTTGGTTCTGGTGTGGGTGCTGGTGGTTCTGTTGGTTCTGGTGTGGGAGTTGGTGGTTCTGTTGGTTCTGGTGTGGGAGTTGGTGGTTCTGTTGGTTCTGGTGTGGGAGTTGGTGGTTCTGCTGGTGCTGGTGTGGGAGTTGGTACTGGTGTGGGAGTTGGTGGGTCTGTTGGTACTGGTGTGGGAGTTGGTGGTTCTGTTGGTACTGGTGTGGAAGTTGGTGGGTCTGTTGGTTCTGGTGTTGGGGTTGGTACTGGTGTGGGAGTTGGTGGTTCTGTTGGTTCTGGTGTGGGTGCTGGTGGTTCTGTTGGTTCTGGTGTGGGTACTGGTGGTTCTGTTGGTTCTGGTGTGGGTGCTGGAGTTGGTGCTGGTGGTTCTGTGGGTGCTGGGGTGGGTGCTGGTGGTTCTGTGGGTGCTGGGGTGGGTGCTGGGGTGGGTGCTGGTGTTGGTTGTGGTTGTGGTTGTGGATTAATAATAGGATTCGCTGGTGTAATGTTTTCCCAATACAAAAAGCTACCATCTCTTGTACCTGTGACTAAATCATCGTCACCATCCCCGTCTACATCTCCTAAAGTTAAAGTGGTGCGTTCGATAAAATTACTAGGATCGACATCAATATCTTCCCCAAAAGGATGATCTGAACCAGTTAACTGCGTCCATAGATCGAAACCATCATTACGATAGGCTAATATTTCTCCATTATCATTGCCTGCGAGTAAATCTAAATCTCCATCGCCATCGAAGTCTATGATAGCTGGACTAATGTGGTTACCTAAATTCTGATCCGGATTGAGAGATTGAAAAGGATTATTTTCATCAGATACTTCTTGTAAAATGCCATTTTGATTGACAAATAAACGCAGATATCTGATTTCATTGCCTGTAACCAGGTCTATATCTCCATCTTGATCCCAATCTGTAGCGGTAACTAAACTATAGGATGGGGTAAAACTTTCCACTTTTATCGGGTTGGATTCATCAGTAAGTTTTGTATATTCCCCGTTGTCATTCTGCCAATAATCGTAGCCCAGACTGTCGCGATCGCCACCAACAATATCTTGATCTCCATCTCCATCAAAATCAGCAATGGCAAAACTAGAATAAGTACCTAAAGTACCACCTACTTGAATATTATCGAAGGGATTATCATTGCCAATTTGTTGGTTAAAAGTACCATTATCATTACGGAAATAAACTGCTTTGCCATCTTGATTGCCTGAAACTAAATCAAGATCGCTATCATCATCTACATCGACTAAAATAGGGGTAGAAAAATCTGTACTGCCATTAGTTGTACCTGCATCTAGGCCAGCAAAAGGATTATTACTTTCTGGTTGTCGAACAAATAATCGGGGAACAATAGTTACATTGACCGTAGCTGTTGTCAGATTTCCAGTATCATCACTGACTGTATAGGTGAATGAATCCTCAATTTTTTCAATAATCCCGCTAAGTGGAGTATAAGTTAATTGATCGTCTTGTAAGTCATCAGGAGTATCATTATTGTTAAGAGTGATCGTTCCTCCAAAAATACTATTAGTATCAAAGTTAGTAATAGTTAGGGGTTGAAAATTCGGTTCAGAATCATTCAACAGAACATCAATACTTTTACTATCATCTGCAAAGACATCTATGTTATCATTTTCTGGGTTTGGTGGCTCATCAAAATCAATTTCTATCTCTACTGTTCCAGTAGCTTCATTTCCTGCGGTATCTTCAACAGTATAGGTAAAACTATCGTTGGTATCTGCAGTAATTCCTGGTGGACTGGTGTAAATTAACCGATCGTCACTAGGATCGTTAGGTGTACTATTATTGTCTAAACTGACTGTCGCACCTTGAGCTGTTATTGTCTCAAAATTAGTTATTTCTAAGTTCTCTCCATCCCATTCCCAGTCATTTGTTAAAACATCAATAGTTTCAGATGTATCACTTAAAACTTGAGCGCGATCGCCAATTACGAAAGGTATTTTATTATCGTCAATTTTGAGATTTTCATAATATATTGCTTTGCCATCCTCATCCAGAAATAAGGCATCAATATCTCGATCTCGATCTACATCATAAAAAGAAACATTAAGGTTTGTAGCATCTAAATTACCATAGGGATTATTATCGCCAAATTGTTCTATATAAGCACCATTTTGATTGATATAGAAAGAAAAATTGCCAAAACTATCCTCTACTATAACATCAAAATCACCGTCATTATCATCATCTACACTATGAATATTTTCTAAATTATCCAAAGGAATACCAAAGAAAATATCACCTAAGAATGAGGAAAAATTGCCTCCATCATTTTGATAAATCTGAATTTCTTCTGTTGCTAAATTTTCAAAGACGATATCAAGATCGTTATCAAAATCTACATCAATAGCTGCGTGAAAATGAAAATCCGAACTCAGGTCTAAATCATCAAAAGGAACATTGACTCGTTCATAAACTCCATTATCATTTAACTTAAAATAATCAACTTGGGGGTCTGCATTAGATAGGAAACCACCATTGAAATAACTCCAAATAAGTTCGTCGCTGCCATCTCCATCAAAATCTGCTGTAGTAGCTTCTCCACTGAACCAACCCTTCGGTATACTAAAAATAGGATTACTAGATAAGTTATCTGATAAGAATTGATATTGTCCTGAATCAAAAAAATAAAACTCAGTATCTACGGCGTAAATAAAACTAACCTGAAAATTAGGGAAAATAATTTTCTGGCCATTAATAAATAATCCTGGTTGACCATTAATTGAGAGTAAATAAGGTGTAGCTAAAATTGTCCCATTAAAACGGTTTGGACCATCTACATTAGTAAAAGGTGTGTTACTAGGATTTTGGAGTTCAAACATAGTTATTTTTCCCTGATATACACTTAGTAGTTATGTTGACACTATATAAATTTTTCTCTTATTGACTAAAGATACTCCCGTTAAATTTAAGATTCTAACTAGAGCATACTTGTAGTTTTAGATTTACCCGCTCAATTAGTTTTAACCTCTGAGTAAGAAATCTCCTGCTTCTAACGGTGAAGTGTTTATCAAAGTGGCAAATTGACCTCCATCGCCAAAACCAGTTTCACTACCATTAGGGTTGTAGAACAAATTACCGTTTTCACTGTTATAGACAATGACTCCATCAGCAGTTTCTGCCAGTTCGTCATCAGTAACTGTAGCCAACTCACTCGCAATGCTGAAACCTACTCCCGATTCACTATTAATAGCAGTGAAAGTTTTGCGGTCTAGGATAATAATGTCTCCCTGTGCTTGAGAAAAGTCAGTAATTGCGTCTACACCCAAATCTTCCAGTTGAAATGGCTCATTAGTGTTAAAGATAAAGCGGTCAATACTGCCGCCACCTGTGAGGGTATCATTACCGCTACCACCATTGAGACGATCGCGACCAATACCTCCTTCTAAAGTATCGTTACCAGAACCACCTAACAAGATATCGTTACCGGAGCGACCAATTAAAGAGTCATTACCAGATGTACCAAATAGGCGATCACTACCTTGACCACCGTTGAGAGTATCGTTACCGCTACCACCATTGAGAGTATCGTTGCCATTGCTACCATTGAGAGTGTCTTGACCACCTCCACCAATTAATGAATCATTGCCATTGCTACCATTAAGAGTATCGTTACCACTACCACCATTGAGGGTCTGATCTTCTGGTGGTTCTGTTGGTGCTGGAGTGGGAGCTGGCGGTTCTGTTGGTGCTGGTGTAGGAGTAACGTTACCGGGATTAGTGGTACTTTGCAAACTCAGACCATAATCACCTGTATCGCTACCAAAATCATCTGTAATCAAAGCGGTATAGTTACCAGTCTGTTCTAGAGAAATTTGAAATATTGCTACATCCTCATTTACAGGAAAGATAGTACCATCAGGGTTAATAATTTCTACTTCTGGATTTAAACTAAATGAGTTCCCCAGTAAGTTGAAGATGATCTGTTCTCCTGCAGTAGCGTTAAAATGATAGCTATCAATTTCGTCACTGACAGATATGCTTCCAGATGTGGAATTACCAAAGTTTAGTAGAGTCGAGTTTTCTGGGTTAGTGATATTCTGAGCAAATAAAGCATAATTACCAACACTAGAAGTACTTGTACTTTTAACTACTAATGTATGTGTACCATCTGTGTCTAATATTGGGTTTAGTTCAAATTCTATAGACCTACCTTCTTCTATGAGAGTAGTGCCGCTACGCGGAAGTTAAAAGTCAAAATTCATGCATCGAGTGCTAATTGGCGAGGTGTCCTACGGGGTGTATAAAGTGCGGAAGTAATTCCGCACACAGCCCCTCCAGAATGTAAGACGCACATCTGACAGTCAATCATTTTTGATTTGTAATTGTTTTGGGATTTTGTAACTGGTCAGTTATTTCCGCCATCCTGCACTAGATGGTGGGTCATTCAGACAAGATCTAAAACTTATAAAGGCTGTCAATAGATGCTAACCCACATGATAATATTTCTAAATAAATTATAATAACCAATTGATTTTAAATATTTAACTATGACTAAAGCTATTTTTCAGCCTCCAAGGTTGCGCAGAGAAGAGCTTGAAGAAGGTGAACGTCGGGCAACTTGGTTAGAATTATTTTTTGACCTTGTTTTTGTAGTGGCGATCGCTCAATTAGCTCATAATTTGCATGAAGATTATTCCATTGTTGGTTTAGCAAAACTTGCGGTTCTGTTTATTCCTGTTTGGTGGTGTTGGATAGGAGCAACTTTTTATGACACTCGCTTTGATAATGATGGCTTAGTAGATCGTCTCATCACTTTAGTCCAAATGGCAATCGTTGCTATGATGGCAGCTAATATACATCATGCTTTAGACTCTTCTGCTATTGGTTTTGCTCTTAGTTATATAGCATTTAGGAGTGTTTTAATCTGTCAATATCTCCATGCAGGATATCATGTTCCAGAAGCAAGAGGATTAACTAATTGGTATTCTCTGGGATTTAGTAGCAGTATTGTTTTATGGTTGATTTCGCTGTTTATTCCCACTCCTTGGCGTTTTTTATGTTGGGGTGTAGGTTTAGTAATCGATTTTGCTACTCCTTTAACAGCAGGAAAAAAAGTTGTACAAGTCCCCCCAGATTTATCCCATACTACGGAAAGAATTGGCTTATTTACTATTATTGTTTTGGGAGAATCTATCGTAGCAGTAGTTGGTGGAGTCTCAGGAATAGAATGGAATTTATCTTCTATTATTGTTGCTTTACTAGGTTTATCTATTACTTTTAGTTTTTGGTGGATGTACTTTGATACTATAGATAATTCTCCTTTATATGCCATGAAACAAGGCAAAATGAATATTGCTCTTACTTGGCTTTATTCTCATTTGCCTTTAACTATTGGTTTAACAGCTACAGGAGTTGGTGTGGAAAAAATGATTCACGGTCTAGCTCACGATCCTGTAAATATGGAAAAAACTTTATTTTGCCTTTCTGTAGCTTTATGTATGTTAATTCTAGCGGGAATTCATTGGACAAGTTGCAATATCGGACAAACTAAATGTACAAGAATTTTGAGTTTTTACCGCCTTGGAGGAGCAGCATTTATTATTGTTATTGCTACTTCTGCTAATTTACTTTCATCTTTAACTATCATTATTTTAGTTGCTTTTGCCTCTATAATTCAAGTTGTTTTTGATATTTTCAATACTTACGTTGAACCAAATAATTAAACGGTTTGAGTTAAGTTGAGTTGTTTTTCTTAAGTTTAGCATAAATTAATTAGCTATATCAGACCAAATCTCAAAAGTTTTGCTATATATCTTTAAATGAAGTGTTGACCAAACCACCTTATATATAGTCCCAATTTCTGTAATTATAGCAGTGGAAGAAAAGGGCGCGGACATATCAAAAGCTTAAAACTCAGACAACACCAGATTTTTCCTTCTCTCCTAGATAACTAAGGGTACATCTCAATTTTGCAGAAAGCCAAAAATTTATCGCTTTTAGCCAACAGCTCCGGAAGGCAACAGGCAACAGGGAATAGGGAATAGGGAATATATAGGAAAAAAGTATTTTTGCAAATATGAGATGCACCCATAACTAAAGCCTTCTTTCTTTTTACTTCTGATATATCTCAGATTATAAAACCACAACAAACAGATAAGTTCCTGATTAAAGTGATGTATATATAATACTCTATTTATGGGTAAGAATAGCTTATGCAAAACGGGAAGGTTACAGGAAAGTTAGGCTATCATATTGGAGTAAAGCTTAAGATACCTTTTAATAGATGGTAATTCATATATTGAAAATTATCAAATTTATTTAAATCCATTAATTGGTATAATCTAATGATAGTATTAATATTTTTCAACTCTTGAAATAATATTAATTTATGAAAATCATCTGTTTTGAAAAAAGGGAAATAGTATAGTTAATTAACTATGTTTGATATAATTTCTGTTAAACTAGGAATAAATACTCATAAAAATTGTAATTAAATTATATTAACGAGAATTATGATGAATCAAAAATTAAATCTGGTGTTATTTTTCTTAGCATTAACAATAATGACACCTTTGCATTTACCAAGAGTAATAGCACAAACTATTCAAGTACAAAATCACTCAAAAAAAGACAATCAACCTCCAGTACCTGATAAATATGCTACTAGCAGAAAATGGGAAAAAGCTTTTGAAGACGTATTTAATCAATCAGATGAAGACCCACCAGTAAAGATGAAAGATGGTACTAGCAGAGGTGATGACTTATGTTTAGTTTCTCCTGGTCTAATAGAGGTAGAAGGAAAAATTTGGAATACTCGTCCTATATTTATTTGGCAAGGACAATTAAGCAGAATTGAGATTCGTCCCTCTAATAGCTATCAGGTTTTGTGGACTTTTGATATTCAAGATGATGAAGAAATAGTTGATTATACTGGGGAAGAATTAGAACCTGGTAATACTTATTATTGGAGAATATTTGATTCAACTTCTAGTGCAGATTCTTTAGTTGGTATACAACGAAGAACTTTTGAAATTATTGATTTAGAAAAACATGAAGCTATTACTCAAGATTTAGCCAAACTCGATCAAGATTTAAACAAACAAGGAGCTACAGAAGAAGCGATCGCTCTAGCTAGAGTTAAATTTTTTGCTGAACGTAATTTATGGTCTGACGCTTTATCAGAAGTATTTAAAGTTAAGAAACCTTCTATGGAATTACAAGATTTTCGTAGCAATATTTTGCAGCGTTTGTGTCAAGGGGATCAAAATTAAATCCATTGAAGAAGGAAGAAGGAAGAAGGAAAAATCTTGTTTTATCTGAGTTTTAAGCTTTACTTCCCTACTCCCCTACTCCTAATGGGACTTACCCACGCAGATCAAATTATACATCACCTGTAGGGGCGAACGGCCGTTCGCCCCTACAGATGGTGGTTTAAAAGTCAATTTGCGTAAGTCCTGATATATAGCAATTTGCGCTGGCATATTTACAAATTACAAGAACTGTCCAATAGCTAAAAGCCTTATATTATCAGTTTTTTATTTCCCCAGATGAGCTGTTGCTTTCCGGAGCTGTTGCCTGCGCACAGCACTATATATACTTTTGAAACCCAGGCACTCTAAAATGAGTAAACTGAAGAATTTAATCTAAACCATGAACCTAATTTTATACAGTAAACCAGGTTGCCATCTTTGCGAAGGACTCCAAGAAAAACTTGAAGAAATACTGAAAGACCCTGAAAACCCCTGTAAATTCGACTTAGAGATTAGAGACATTACCACCCGTGATGATTGGTTTCAAGCATATCAATATGAAGTACCCGTTCTTTCCTTCTGTGAAACGGATACCACAACTGAACAATTCATACCACGTCCCTCTCCCAGAATGTCAGTGAGAAAATTGCAGCAAATGTTACAAAAATATTTTTCAACAATTAATAATTAATAATTAATTATTAATTATTAATTATTACCTCTTCTTTTCAAGGAGAGGATTGACTAAAAGGAAAATTTTTTCTTCTCTTGGTCAATTGGATATGGCGAGAAGGCCTCGCCATCCCACCCTACGGGAAAGCTGCGCTTTACATGTTGCGAAGCAAAACGACCGCTTTTTTCTCCTTTAAAGGAGAAGCTTTAAACCTTAATTATTCGGTAAACTTGTAGTAAGGATAACCAAAAAATCCTGTTGGTAAAAAGTCCTAAACTTTAGCAAAAAACTATAGGAATTCCTAACATGAAATTGAGAGAATTATTAACAAAAGTTCCCAGTATTTCCCTTGCCAATAATCATCCTGCATTAGAGACAGAAATCACAGGTTTAGCCACAAATTCTCATGCTTGTCAGACAGGGGATTTATTTTTAGGAATGCCAGGTACACGTGTCGATGGAGGAGAATTTTGGGGCAGCGCGATCGCTAATGGTGCAGTGGCAGCTCTAGTTTCTCAACAAGCAGCTCAAAAACATCAGGCAAAAAATGAATGTGTTATCCCAGTTGCTGACATGATTCAAACTTGTCCGGAAGTTGCTACAGCATTCTACGACTATCCTGGGCAAAAAATGAAGATGGTAGGTATTACTGGTACCAACGGCAAAACAACCACGACCCACTTAGTGGAATTTCTCCTCAATAACGCTCAATTACCAACTGCTTTATTCGGCACCCTCTACGCTCGTTGGCCTGGTTTTGAGGAAACAGCAGCTTACACCACACCTTTTCCAGTGGAATTGCAAAAACAACTGGCGCAAGCAGTAGCAGCAGGTAGCAAATATGGAGTTATGGAAGTTAGTTCCCACTCTTTACATCAAAAACGTGTTTGGGGTTGTAGTTTTGAGGTGGCAGTATTTACCAATTTGACTCAAGATCATCTCGACTATCACAAAGATATGGATGATTACTTTGAGGCAAAAGCATTGTTGTTTAGTTCAGACTATCTCAAGGGTCGCGCTATAGTTAATGCTGACGACCCCTACGGTAAAAAGTTAATCGCCAGAATGAAACCGGAGCAAGTTTGGAGTTATAGCACTAGCAATACTTCTGCCGATTTTTGGGCTTCAGATTTGGCATATCAACCTACTGGAGTTAGAGGAATTCTACATACTCCCCAAGGTGAAATTCCTTTTAGTTTGCCGTTGGTAGGGCAGTATAATTTATCTAATATGTTAGCAGCAGTGGGAACAGCTTTACATTTGGGTTTAGATTTGGCAATGGTGGTTGCTCAGTTATCAGAATTTCCTGGCGTTCCTGGTAGGATGGAAAAGGTGCAGGTTCGTAACGAGCAAGATGTCAGCGTCATAGTTGACTATGCTCATACTCCCGATAGTTTAGAGAATTTATTAACAGCAGCACGACCTTTTATTCCCGGTCGCATGATTTGTGTATTTGGTTGTGGAGGCGATCGCGACCGCACTAAGAGGCCAAAAATGGGTAAAATAGCTGCTGAATTATCAGATTTAGCTGTGGTGACATCTGATAACCCCCGCACTGAAGACCCGGAAAAAATATTACAGGATATTTTAGAGGGAATATCTCCAGAAGTTAAGCCTTTAGTAATAGGCGATCGCTCCCAAGCTATTCGCACTGCTATTATGGAAGCAAAACCTGGAGATGGGGTATTAATAGCAGGAAAAGGTCATGAAGATTATCAAATTTTGGGAACAGAAAAAATCCATTTTGATGACCGGGAGCAAGCAAGGGATGCTTTGAATGATAAGTATGGTTTGAGTCAAAAGTGAAAGTAGACCGGGGTTGGGTTTTGCGCTTCGCCTGTTTGGTTCTGGTCAAGCCCCCGCGCATCCCCCAAAATTGGGGGACTTTGAGAAGCAAATTGACTCTTGTTCCCCCCAGAATTGGGGGGCTAGGGGGGCAAAATTTGGTTCCGGTCAAGCCCCCGCGCATCCCCCAAAATTGGGGGACTTTGAGAAGCAAATTGACTCTTGTTCCCCCCAGAATTGGGGGGCTAGGGGGCAAAATTCAGTATTAAACAACTTTTCAAATATCCTCTTAACTCAACAGATTATACTTGCTGCTTATAATATTAGACATCTCTAGAAAATATGAATGCGCGATTGTTTGGTTCCGGTCAAGCCCCCGCGCATCCCCCAAAATTGGGGGACTTTGAGAAGCAAATTGACTCTTGTTCCCCCCAGAATTGGGGGGCTAGGGGGGCAAAATCACGAAAAATATCTAATTATACACAATCTGTAGGGACGATTTCCTAACGGAATGCTCCGCAAACGCGAATCGCCCCTACATAGTTACTAGCTTCGTTTGGATCTAATCTCATTAATTGTTATATTTGCTTCAGAACCACCAAAAACATTAATTTGGCTAATATTATCACCATCAGCACTATAAACATCTCGCCCCGCTGAAATATTCTCCTGAACTTCTGACTTAACCTCCTCCCACCCACCATCCGGTAAACCTTTACCCCCACACAATAACGCTACCGGAAAGTCTTCTGTCTGAGAAAAATCAAAAATAGGAGTTTGCTTTCTCCCTAATTGTTTAGCGCTTTCAGGAACAGTCTTTCCCACATAATTCATTAAATTGGAAACCGTGACAAATTTATCTCCTGGTTTATTGCCACCACCATGTAATGCTTCCAGAAAATGGTCTGTGTAGATACTCATTTTTCCATCGGAGCGTATCCATGATGACTCCTCTCCTGTGGATGAGGTAAAAACTGCTCGCCCTGTTCCTTTTCTTAAGTCTTCTATTAAGTTTTTCGGGAGGGCGGTTTGACTGAAGTTTTCCGGTAATTCTAGTTCGTCTGTTTCTTTGGCAGTTGCCATTCCTTGGGCGTGACAACTATCTATAATTACTAATAGTTTTTGGGCGGATATTTGCTGGATTGCGTTGTTAAATTCTGTTGCTGGTAATGCTGTTTTTTGTGGTTTTACCGGACTGGTGTCGTGAGGGATTAAATAATAGTTTTGGGTTGATTTATCTAGCCAACCATGACCGGAATAATAGACTAACATTGTTGCTTCTGGGTCATTTTTTGCTTGTTGTTGGAGCCAGTTTAAATTGTCTAAAATATTTTGTTTTGTTGCTTGTTCATTGCAGAGTACCCGGAGATAATTTTCATTGTCAATGTAACCACATAAGTCGGGGTTTATGAGGAATGATTTGATGGCTTGAACGTCTTTGAGTGTGGTGGGGAGTGACCAGTTGGGGTATTTGCAGTCGCCGACTCCTATTAGTAGGGCGTAGTTGTGAGAAAGTGTGTTAGACATGGGTATTTTGGGGGTTGGTTTGTAGTATTGAAGGCGTTGTTGGATGGCTTGGATGGCGTCGATAGTTTCATATAAACTTAGTTTAACAAAACTATCTTTGCCTAGTTTTTTAGTTAATTCAATAATTGATTTTTCCGAGCCAATGTTACCTATACTAAATGCTGCTCTTTCACGCAGATCATAATCAGATTCTGAGTTTTCTATAAGCCTAATTAATTCAGGAATAGCAGTTTCTGAGCCAATTTTACATAGAGCAGATACTGCTATCCTGCACACATCAGACTCTGGTTTTTCCAGGAGTTTAATTAATGCTGGGATAGCAGTTTTTGATCCAATTTCACCCATAAGATATGTTGCTTTTTCACGTATATTAGAGTCAGAGTATTTTAGAAGTTTAATTAATTCGGAAATTGCAGTTTCTGAGCCAATTTTAACTATCGCCAATTCTGCACTATTACGCAGATTAGAGTCAGAGTCTTTTAGGAGTTTAATTAATTCGGAAATTGCAGTTTCTGAGCCAATTTTACCTAGAGCATCTGCTGGATTCTTACTCACATCTTTGTTTGAGTCTTCTAGAAGTTTAATTAATCCGGGAGTGGCAGTTTCTGAGCCAATTTTAACTATCGCCAATTCTGCACTATTACGCAGATTAGAGTCAGAGTCTTTTAGGAATTTAATTAATCCGGGAGTGGCAGTTTCTGAGCCAATTTTGCCCAGGGCAAATGCTGCTGCTTCAGGCACATCTTTATTTGAGTTTTCTAGGAGTTTAGTTAATCCGGGAGTGGCAGTTTCTTGGCCATTTGCACCTAGAAAATACGCCATTCTGATATGCCAATCTAGTTTAATTAATTTGGGAATAGCAGTTTCTGAGCCAATTTTGCCCAGGGCAAATGCTGCTACTTCAACCACATCTTTATTTGAGTCTTCTAAGAGTTTAATTAATTTGGGAATAGCAGCGTCCGAGCCTATTTGACCCAGAGCAGCTACTGCTGTTTTACGCACATCTTTGTTTGAGTCTTCTAAGATTTTGATTAATTTGGGAATGGCAGTTTCTGAGCCAATTTTGCCCAGGGCAGACGCTGCGGCTTCACACACATATTTTTCTGAAGATTTTAGGAGTTTAATTAATTTGGGAATGGCAGTTTCTGAGCCAATTTCACCCAGAGCAAATGCTGCTGCTTCACGCACATATTTTTCTGAAGATTTTAGGAGTTTAATTAATTTGGGAATGGCAGTTTCTGAGCCAATTTCACCCAGAGCAAGTGCTGCTGCTTCACGCACAAATTCCTCAGAGTCTTTTAATAATTTAATCAACCCCGAAGTAGCAGTATCCGAGCCAATTTCACCCAGAGCAAATGCTGCTGCTTCACGCACAGATTCCTCAGAGTCTTCTAATAATTTAATCAACCCCGAAGTAGCAGTATCCGAGCCAATTTCACCCAGAGCAAATGCTGCTGCTTCACGCACAGATTCCTCAGAGTCTTCTAATAATTTAATCAACCCCGAAACAGCAGCCTCCAACTTCGTTAACCCTGCCAACTCAACCTTCACCAACACAGGCAACTCCAACCGCTCAACCTCCCCAAACGCCAACTCCTGAAACCTCCTTTGCACCTCTCCCACCAACCTCGCCCCCAAAAACCAATCTACCTCCAACGCCAACCTTACCACCCGCACTGCCAACCCCTCATCCTGCACCAACGCCAACATCAACGCCACAACTTCCGTCCACTTCAAATAATTCAAATAATCCCACTGCAACTCATAGTCACTCAAACCAGACAACTGCCACAACAACCTTTCCGCCGCATAATACTCCTGCAACAATTGATGGCGAAACGAAATCTGACCATCATCTCCCACCTGAATCAAATGATGCTCCAATAAATCTTCCAACCAACGCATCGCACAGTCAGTCGGAGCTACCACCTCCCCTCGCAAAAACTCCGTCAACAGCTCCTCAGCTTTTCGCCGACGAATAGTAACCATAATCTCAGTTTTCCACTCCCCATTGGTCATCACCCACGCCAACTCCTGCAATAACCTATCCCACCAACGTCGAGAACTTTCATCAACGGGAACATCTTGCTTGAGGCGACCACTATAAATCTGAGTAAAACTCCGAAACACCAACCCTAGATTAGCAGGTACTACATTGTTATGAGCAAACACATCACACAACATCCACAAAAACATCGGAGTTTCCCCCAACTCCCGCAACCTCCCCTGCAACTGCTGCCATAATTTTTCACCATCAAAAGGCAAATAAGCACAGACAAACTTCTGCATTTGAGATTCGGTCAGAGATTGCATTTCCAACCTTTTCTCAATGCCCAAATCTCCCCCCAGACTCAAATCTCGCGTCGTAAACACCATCGCAGTTTTGGGGTAGTCTTGCCGAAACATTCTCACCTGTTGTCGTGCCGCTTCCGATGCCATCTCGTTAAACCCATCGAATAAGAGCAAAAGGGGAGTGTGGGGAGTGTGGGAAGTGTGGGGAGTGTGGGAAGTGTGGGAGGTGTGGGAGGTGTGGGGAGTGTGGGAGGTGTGGGGAGTGTGGGAGGTGTGGGGAGTGTGGGAGGTGTGGGGAGTGTGGGAGGTGTGGGAAGTGTGGGAGGTGTGGGGAGTGTGGTTCGTGAAAGATTCATCGATTGGTTCAGCAACGCCCAAAAATTCACCTTGACGGAGCCAAGTTTCTAGAGTTGCTTTATCTATATTTATAGTGGGGTGGTGTTTGTGGATAAATTTTTGGATTCTGTCAAGTATGGAAGATTGACTGTAGCGCAATTCTATGAGAACGGGAATTTGGCCATTTTCTCCAGACCTGACCTTATCTGCTTCCTCTAACAATAATCTGGCCAAAGCAGTAGATTTTCCTGACCCCGGCCGCCCCACCAACAACACATGATTTGGGGCATATTTTCGCAAACCCTCCAAAACCGTCAACCGTTCAATTTTCTTTTCTTGTCTTTCCCTCTGCTTTTCCTCTGACTCAATAGTTTGTACCATTAAACCTAAATCCAACAGTGGGGAAATATTTTGCTGCTGCTGAAAAGACTTTTTTCCTCTCACATCCGTCAGAGTATAAACTTCCCACCATTTGGCATATTCCCGACAAATTGATTCTAGATAGGGTATCCACATAGAATTTAGAATTTAGAATTTAGAATTTAGAATTTAGAATTTAGAATTTTAAATTTAGAAGTAATATCATATCTGGTCGAACAGTTACAATTAGAAGCTCTATTAGAATTTAGAATTATTTGATTATTCTTACTCTTTAATCCACCACCGCAAATTATATCAATAATAAAATTTGGTGAAGTACTAAGTACATTGTAGAGGATATCTAGGGGAGGGCGATCGTTCAAGAATTTAGAATTTAGAATTTAGAATTTAGAATTTAGAATTTAGAATTTTAAATTTAGAAGTAATATCATATCTGGTCGAACAGTTACAATTAGAAGCTCTATTAGAATTTAGAATTATTTGATTATTCTTACTCTTTAATCCACCACCGCAAATTATATCAATAATAAAATTTGGTGAAGTACTAAGTACATTGTAGAGGATATCTAGGGGAGGGCGATCGTTCAAGAATTAAGAATTTAGAATTACCGAAAAAATTTGGGTATGCGCCTCCCCTTTTAAGGGGATAAAAAAAGAGCATATTCCATATTTGAAGCCTCCTTATTGCAGAGATACTGATAACTGATAACTGAAGTGACGCAGGGACTCTACTTATGGCTAGGGCGAATGCCATTCGCCCCTACAGATGATGCTTCAAAGGTAAATTTGCGTAAGTTCTGAACTTCTAAGGTGCAGTACCTACGAATTAATCAGGGTTTTAAGGATTCTCACAGCAGCTCAAATGGTCTTAACATAGGTTTTAAAACTACTGATCGCCCAATTACTTCAATATTTAATCTCCCCTAGTCCCCTACTCCCCCACTCCCCCACTCCCCCACTCCCCCACTCCCTTACTCCCCTACTTAATATCATTCCCTATAAATTAGAAGCACGAATCGCCGCACCAATTAATCCCACTTGAGGATTTAACACAATATGAACGGGTACTTTTTCTAACAATGGTCTCATCCGTCCCTTATGGTGAAAAGCTTCCATAAAAGTACCTGACTTCATCAGTGGCAGAATTTTAGCAGCGATACCTCCCGCTATATATAAACCACCATAAGGTAAAAGCTTCAAGGCTAAATTACCTGCTTCCGCTCCATAAGCTTCCACAAACAGCTCTAAAACTTTCTCGCACAGGCGATCGCTCGACTCCAACGCAGCTTTCCCAATAATTGCACCTGGATCTACTGTAGTTTCACTTGAGCCAATTTCTGTTTCCCACTTTCTTAGTACTTCCGCTATTTCAGGAGATTCAGCAGCAGATTTGCGATCGCGTAAAAATTGATAAATTGCCACAATTCCCATTCCCGAAACTACCCTTTCTACAGACACTCGGTCTATATTATGCTTTGCTAACAAATATTTTAATAGATCAAATTCCAACTCAGAGCGTGGTGCAAAATCTGCATGACCCCCCTCTGTGGGGTAAACTTTAACTGTTCCTGCTCCTCGAATTAAAAAGCATTCCCCTAATCCTGTACCTGCACCAATTACAGCTATTGGAGTATCACCGTGGGGTTCGCCAGTTTGTAAAGTCTCCAAGTCATTGTCAGTTAAGCCCAAAATTCCATAACCCACTGCTTCAAAATCGTTGATCAGGCTAATTTGGGATACCCCTAACTCATTTTCTAGCAGTTTGGCATCCAACATCCAAGGCAGATTCGTCAATTTAACAGTATTGTTGACTATCGGACCTGCGATCGCAAAACAAGCTTTTTCTGGTTGGAATTGCTCACCCAATTTCTCATTTGCTTCTGCCAAGAATTTTTGTACTATAGGTACTAAATCTGGAAAATCGTGACTGGAGTAACGATTCTCATAAAGGCTCTGCAATTCCACGGCAGCCTTTGATTCTTGCCGTTTAGCTTCCACCAATTGTAGTATTGTTTTAGTACCGCCAATGTCACCAGCTAATAGCAATGTCATAGACTATATCCTCCTGAACAACTGTTTAGTTTTTATTATCATATCTTGTTCAGTTATAGTTAGTTAGTAAGTCCCGATCGTATTGGGTTAATTAACGCGCGTCAGAAGTCAGAAGTCAGAAGTCAGAAGTTAACCCACCCCTAGCCCCTCCCCCTCCCCTCCTGGGAGGGGAAGTAGGAGATTTGAGCCCCGCTCCAAAAACCCGATCGCCTTAAAAGGCGGGGTTGCACGACCCATATTATTTTGATAATTATAATAATAAGCATAATAAATATCTGCTATATATGGAATTGTGATTATGATTGCTTCCTACTGCTGTAGAATGTTGTAAGCTCTGGGCTGCAATACCTAATATTTTTCATTTATATCATGTCCGGATAATAGCGTGATCAACAACTTTCTCCTTCTCTTTACTCTTCTTCTTCTTTCTTCCCTCCTTACTCCTGTAGGTCGCCAATCCGATGGCTCCCCTACCTGACTCCTGACTCCTTCGTTGTTTATTTATCACTGTTCAACCGGACATGATATTATTCTTTCTTATCCTAATAAAACCCATTTGAGATCTATTTAAAAAGAGATGGAGAAATAGGGAGGTGGGGAGATGGGGAGTGTGGGGAGTGTGGGAAGTGTGGGTACCCACCCGTGCGCCCCTCCCTGGAGGTGAATGTGGGGTTAGGGGGAGAAAAAGACACCTAGAAACAAAAATCAGAGTGCACAGTTTTAGGTGTGCCACTCCAGTAGCACAATTAAATGTATTTCTAACAGGACTTACGCAAATTGACCTTTACAGCGCTTTTCAAGTTGATGAACCACATCTTCACAAATAATACCTTGTAGGGACGTTCCATGGAACGTCCCTACTGTGGTCTACCCAAATGAAAACCTCAATGTCTCTTTCTGACAATTCTCTACTGATGTAGGGACGCTATATAGTATGTTCCTACTGTATTGTAGGAGAAAGTTTTCAATGACTTTACTTTAATAATGGCTACCTGATTTGCGGAAATGAACTGCTGTTACTCCCTCATTCAAGACCTGACCATTCTCCACCACTGCATAAACTAACCAATGGTCGCCACATTCCATCCGGTTTGCCACCTTGCATTCCAAATAAGCTAGAGCACCTGTCAAAACCGGACAACCATTCTCAGCTTCCTTGGTTTCCACTCCCACAAAACGATCTTCTCCTGGTGCAAAAGACTTCTGAAAATGCTTCCTCAATTGTTTGCCCTCAGCTAATATATTCAACACAAAGCGATCGCCTGTATGAGTCAAAGATTCCAGCGCTCGGTCTTTCGCCACTGCAACAGTTACCCCAGGAGGATTGAAAGTCGCCTGAGAGACCCAAGAAGCTAACATGGCACTGGTGACATCTCCACGTCTGGCAGACATCACACACAAAGACCCCACAACACGCCCCACTGCTTGAGCTGTGCGGTCGCTTCCCGAAGCACTTGCCGAAGGTTTGGGAGCGCGAAGTTTCCGAGACTTAATCAAAGTCTGAGCAAAATCAATAGCTGCTTCCTTACAAGTTTGAAGCGTCAGATCGTCTGGCTTAAACTTCACCCGAATAGTTTCAAAACCAAACTTATAACCCGCATCTTTTAACTTACTTTCCAAAATATCAATGGCCTCACCACTCCAACCAAAGGAGCCAAATACCCCAGTTAATTTACTCTTAGAAGCTGTATTCAGTACAATACCCAAAGCTGTTTGAATTTGAGTTGGTGCGTGACCGCCAAGAGTGGGAGAACCAATAATAAATCCATCACATTTTTCAATTGCGTCCTTGATTTCATCAGACGTGGCAGCTTCACAGTTAATTGATTCTACAGATACTCCTGCTTTAGTTAAACCCTTAGCGATCGCCTGAGCAATAGTTGCAGTATTACCATAAGCTGAAGCATAAAGCAAGGCAACATTCAAATCTCGTGAATTTTGTTCCTGACTCCATTTCCGATATAAACTGGTTAACTCGGTCATTCCGTAGCGTACTATCGGTCCATGACCGGAAGCATAGAATTTTACATTCAACTCAGAAATTTTATCTAGGGTAGAAAGCACTTGTTTTGCCTGAGCGGCGTGGAGACAGTCGTAATAAAAACGTCGGTCTTCGCTGTAGATACTCCATCCTTCATCAGCAACTTGGTCTCCGCAAACGTGAGCGCCGAAAAATTTATCAGTAAACAAAATTTGAGTTTGTGGGTCGTAAGTCATCAAACCATCGGGCCATTTAGGGGTAGGAGTGGTAATAAATTGTAATTGATGACCGTTGCCCAAGTCTAGAGTATCTTCACCTTTAACTATTTGAATTTTCAATTCTTGTTCTTTAAAATAGTCTTTGAGAGTTAAAGCTGCGGGATTTGAACAGACAAAAGTTACTTGAGGTGCGAGGGATAATAAAGCTTTGAGGGTAGTACCACGGTTAGCATTAAAGTGTCCTAGAATTATATAGTCAAGGCGATGCCAATCTAAGCGTATTTGTAATGAGTCTAAGTAATTTTTAGTAAATGATTCACCTGGTGGGTCGATAACGGCAGTTTTTTCAGCTTGGATGAGATAGGAGTTAGCAGTAGTGCCTTTTTGTAGAGAATATTCGACTTCAAATTTTAGTCTATCCCAAGTGCGAGACCGGAGCACTTTTGTTTCTTCAGTAATGATGGCAATTTGAACGTCTTTTTTTTTGGTGGTTTGTAGCATAGTTTAGTTATATTGTCTATACAAAAATAATGTATAATGCTACATTTTATCATGTTCAGGCGATCGCTTTTTTTAAGTCAGGAGTCAGGAGTCAGGAGTCAGGAGTCAGGAGGGAAGAAGAAGAAGTTTCTTACAGCGGTTTTCAGGTCAATGAACCAAAGTAGGGGCGAATGGCATTTGCCCTTATAGGTTTTTGGTGATGACGATGTGGTTTATCAATCTGAAAAGGGCTGTAAGGTATAAGAAGGAGCAAGGTTTTTGATCACTAATTATCCGGATATAATATTACCATACAAAGGTTTTCAGGTCAATAACCACATTAAAAAAAGGTGGTGGTGCATTGTAATGGCAGTGGGAGCATCTTGCTCCCGTACCAAGTATCCCTTGTTCCTTGTATACCATTACTATGCAGGAGTACCTAAAAAAAACATTGACATCCTCCCGACGCTGACCTACACCTGCAGCGCGGGATTCCCATCCATCATTCAAGCATACTAAGCTAAACAAATGACTCAGGGCGGGTTGACACCTCACACCGAAAATGCTGGCTTGCCAGTCTAACGCTTCCTCAGTGTCCATTTAAAGTCTCCGGGTGCCCCTCGGCGACTTGATTTAAAAGTGATAGTAGTCTCAACTTTGGTTTTTGGTTGAGCAACACTTGTATTTTAACATGCTCATCTGTAAAACCGCTCTTATTGATTGGTTTTCATCCCGACGCTCCCCTCCGGGAGAGCGGGGGTCTTCAACCAACGTTGAGATAAACCTGTAGGGACGTTCCATGGAACGTCCCTACCATTGTGGTCTCCTCAAATGAAAAGCGCTGTAAGCTCGGTACAATTCAATATCGTAGGGATTTGGGAACTAAACCCCCCACCAAATAAGGAAAATTAGGCGTTGCTGAATTGAAGTATGAATGCGCGATTGTTTGGTTCTAGTCAAGCCCCCGCGCATCCCCCAAAATTGGGGGACTTTTAGAGTTTTATTCCCCCCACGCATTGGGGGGTTAGGGGGGCTTGCATCATACCCAGAATCAGCAACGCCGAAAATTAATATTTCGCCGTATAACGAACAGTAATCTCAATATCTTCAAGTTTCTCCAGAGTAGACTTATGCTTAAACTTAACTTGTTTCTCCTGGATAGCTTTCACCGCCGCCGGAACAGATAACAACCAAGTAGATTCTACACCAGAACCTTCAAATGGTAATAATCGTCCTTTTTGCTTCGGTGTCATCGTTGCTGTATCTGTCTCCACACCTAATAGCTTAATTTTGCCGTAAGCACAAACCTTTTGCAAAGTTCGTTCTTTAGCAGAATATCGGTTAGAAATTTGAGTTAATTCTGCTGCTATAGGATTGCTACCTTCTAACCCCAAGAATTTCACCTTAACACTCTGAATACGTCTTCCGAACTCCTCTGGAAAATCTTCCTCAAACCAAGACTCCTGAATATGAATCACAGCTTTTCCATGAGTCTTCAGACTTGTCAGTACATCCTCATCTTTTTCCTCTAGGGAGAAAGTCCGTGTTATAGCTTGCTCATTATGGAGAGTCTTTTGCAAATAACTGTACTCCATTTGTTGGAGATTCAGCAATAACTTCTGACCTGATAATAAACCATGATAAACATCATCCCATTGAGGTCGAATAAATATAGTTTTTTCTCCTGTTTCCTCTTGATACACCCTTTCTGCTAATAAACAGAAACTAACAGTCTGGTCAAACAGAGTGCGATAAAGTTGCCTCAAATTATCAACATACCACTTGAAAAACATTTCGTTAGTGAAACGTTTTTGATTAAATGCTGCCAATGTCTCAGCGTCTTGTTTATCTCCTTTAATATCTTCAAGAACCTGTTTTTGTATCTCTAACTCTATGTTTGATACCTCAGTTTCCTTTTCAATTATCTCTATTGCGTTCTCCGCTTGACGCTCTTTAAATGAGGTTTCTCTCTTTTTTGTTTGCAGTTCTGATGCTGTTTGATACCATTCAATTAGTATCTCTTTAAGCTCACTTGAAGTTTCCTGTGAATTATCTACACCCTCTGCTGGTCCTTCAGGTCTAAAACCACCCCCAGCAAGTCCAAATACATTAGGTATGGCTTTTAAACCTCCTACAACTGCTTTCATTGACAATGATATTAACTTTATCCTCCGCATTACTGCATAATACTTTTCAATTGTAGCATCAATGACATCTATCAATGTCTTTTCATATTCATAAAGATCGTGCTCATCTTCAGTTTGTTTTTTCGTGTTTTCTTGAATCTCAATATTTTTTTCTAGAGCTTCAATTGTTTTCTCCTGCATCAATATCGCCGAATCAAAGGAAATTAAACTGTCTGCTAGGTTTTGATACTGGACGTTTTCATAATTCTCCCAATACTGCAGCAAATTAGTTGACCAGCTAATTAAATCTTGCACATAACTGCGAGCGCGACTGAGTATGTCATCAAAACTATAATTCAGAGTTCTGGTTGCTGGTTGTTGAGGTTCTGTAAGTGAAACTCCAGCAAGAGCTGCTTGTTGCAACACTCTGGGGTCAACAGGAGGAGCAAGTAGAGGTATATTCAACGGCGTTCCATCTATTGCCAACCAATGACGTAGATTATATAGTCGTTCCTCTATTGTCTGATAGAGTTTGATGATTTCTTCGTCGTAAGGTTCTATAAAATCCTTGTTTGTCACTTCTCCTAAAGTCGGATCGCTCCAGTCTTCTCCTATTTGAATATTTCCTAAAGACTCTGTGCTTTCTTTGAATAAATTCTTCGCCTCCACATAATACATTTTTGCTTGACGCAGAGTTTCCGTTGTAATCTGACGATAATAGTAATCTCCCTGTTCGATCAGGTTTTGTATGTATTGACGAATGGTAGATATGCGATAATAATAGGGAATCTCACGAGCGATCGCATCTGGGTCATTGATACCCAAAGCACTAATTCCGTTTGGTCGATATGCTAAAGGATAATTTCTCCAAGGATTACCTTTGAGGGTAGGATCGTAAACGTGCTTTAACCATTTCTTGGCTAAATCAAAGTTCTGGGATTGAGTGTACTTGTAAGCTACCATTAAAGGAATGTAGTGGAAGATTTCCCAAGCATATATGCCATAAGGTCCCCAGAAATCCATATATTCATCAGGTTTGGGGTTGGAGATGTTCTTATAAGTCTCGGTTTCTTTCAGTGCATCTAAGTAATGTTGAATCCCTTCTTCTTTGTAGTTTTGATGAGCTAAATCAAAGAGTTGATGAATGTCGTAATATGGGTGAGCTAGTTCGACTACTCGTTGAATGGCGGTAGAGTAGAGATTTGTTGTATAGAAGGAGTTGTTATGAGAAAACACTAGAAAACGCTGATCGGCTAAACTTGGATTATCTTGTCTGTGGTTTCTAACGAAGACCGCTCGCTCTTGAGTAAAAGAAATGACTCTAAATGTGAATAGTGTTTCTTCTTTTCTCCTAGGTATGTTTTTATAGTCATCTATACGGTGATAAAACCACCTAACACTAAGTTTAACCCTAATATCAAACTCTGTTCCTTGGCTTTCATTTTCGTCAAACGAAATGGAACCATGGTTCACTAGCAGAGGAGACAAAGGAAGAGGCTCTTTTGTCTCCTTACTGTGGCTCAAGAATAAAGGTGCCCATTCATCAAAGGAACCGTTGCTAGCAATGAATTCTAGATCAGTAAGATCATGGTGACTGTTACTAAAGGTCTCAGAGTCATTTACCTGATATTGAGTTTTATTTAGGAAGTAGTAGGCTTCTCGGCAATTCAATTCCCATTTTAAATTGATTGTACCACCATCATTGAGTTCCGGAGGTAGCCATTTTATCTCTATCCCAGTTAACCACTCATTAGACCATTCCCGGTTGTCTGGTAGTATAGAGAGCCATTCTATAGGAGGGTATGTATTCTTTCCAGGAACTATAATTAGTGGTGGAGTAGGTACTTTGCTAATTGCATAGTAACCATTTGGCTTTTCATCTTCTTCAATAGAATCATCAGTTGTTTTCACAACGGTTTCTTCTTTTGAGGTAACAGAAAAGAATAACTCAAGAGGATTACTAATACCAGAAGAAAAATACATTAATATCTGCTCTACTGTGGGATCAAAAAAAGGTTGATAAATTTGAACCTGTAGCTGTTCTACAATATTTTCTCCCTCATATTCAATCTTAATCCCCTGAGGTGCAATCTTTCCGTCTATTTCCACCACACTATTCCTCGGTTGCCCAAAACTGCCATCAGTATTTTGACGACAATATTTAGGTTGCAAATAATAAAGTCTTGTTTGACCATCTTCAGAACGGGTTTCAAACAACTCAAACCAATACATATATAATCGATTCCAACCATAACAGGGAGCTACACCATAAATATGTTGCTGACTAAATACTAGCTCCGCTTTTATCCAACCACCCCATTCAAAAGCATACTTACTTCCTGCTTCCAGCTTAGTTTTATCAACCCTCAACAACCGATAGTAATAACTATTCGTTTCCCAAGTTGCCTTTGCTGTAAAACAAAATTCAATAGAATCCCTTAATTCTTGAGAAGTAAAACCTTCTACCCGCAACTCTGATAACTGCTGTAGTTGCTGCAAATATTGCATCACTGCTTGCTGTACCATCTCTTCATTCAGAGCACCTTGACCTAAACTTTGTTCAAAGGTTTCAAAAATCTCTGTCTTATGCAAACGTAATGTGGGTTCTATATAACTAGAAGGATATAATCCTAATTTTTCGTTCGCTTCCCATAACCGATACTGTTGTGATAGATCCCAATCTTTTTTGAGATTCTCTAACTGACCTGATTTCCAATTTGCATCCTCGACTCCCTGGATCATCCGGTTAATATACAATTGCACTGCACCAGTACATTCTAATAAACGAGTTGTGGGTACTTGAGAGGAAACATTGACATCCAGGAGCAAATATTGATAAATATCTTCCCAACTCTTGATTTTATCTTGCAGCAGTTCGCTCTTACCAACGACTTCATTCATAAAGTTGGCAACTAAAGCATCCCTAAGTTCTAAATTGATAGCATCTGTCGCTATTTTTTTGCGTACTTCGTCATTTTGACGATTTAATCCTAATTTGACTGCTGCGACTGCTGCTTCCCACTCAGGTTCATTACCATTTGCATTATTTAATTGATGGAGTTGTTCTCCCGGAATATGCAAATCTTGGCAAAGTTCTATCTGACGACGCAAATACTCTATTTGTTGTACAGTTTTCACCAAACCGTTAGCAATTTCTTTAGTTAAGTTGGGAATATCTTCTACAGACCAATCTAAAAATGCAGCTAATAGTCGGTTTTGTTCTTCTACTTTATCAAATTCATCCTCATTGACTGTTGCTAGATAAACTAACCAATGTTTAGAACTGACTTGAGCATTCAATAGAGTTTTGAACTTATACAGATAATATACTTGCTCCAGAGATAGGTCACGACTCATTTCTGTTACTAACCATTCTGGTTTTTCCGCAGCAATTAATACTGTATATGTGTCTAACTCCAACTGAGATACAACTATTCCATGACGATTAAAGTTGTACAGTAATTCCAGGGTCTTTTTATTTAGTTTTGCTTCCTCTGAGTCTGGATATTGCCACCCTAATAATTGCTTAAGTGTCTGATAATAATCTGTTCCCATCCATAGCAATATCACAGGGATAATTTCTTGACTAAGTTCGCTCAGTTTCTCTGTAATAATTTTGGCAAGAGATTCTTGTTGTCGTCTTTGGAAATTACCAATTTCTCCAATTAATTCTTGTTTTTGTCCTTCTGCTGCTTCTGTGAGTTGATATCCTGCTGTTATTTTCTGATTGATAATTGCTGTTACCCGCTCTGCAATATGTTTTGTTTCAACATTTAGAACTAATCCATAGTTATCAAGAATTTTTGGATCGCCTTGTTGCAAGAGTCGATACCACTCTTCGGAAGGAATAGTTATGATTTGGATTGTATTCTCATCATTCCCTTGGATAATTTGCCAACTTTCATAATTAGTGAAACTGAATTCTACAACTCGTTGCTCTTGAATATCCTGTGCGAGTAAATCCAAAAATTCACCTGCTTCTATGGTTGGTTGCAAAGTTCCTGCATCATCCGGTGGTGTTAAGATTGTCAGAATGTTATCTATTGTCAGGTTATTACCTTCTGCTTTCATCCACTCAGATAAAGACACGAGTTTGTCTAATGCTGATAATACATCAGTTACTTTTTCTCCAGGATGAGCAAATACCTTAGTTAGTCCTAATTTTTCTACTAATTCAATTCCTTTAGCAATACCCCACTCAAATAATGTAAATACCTTGACTAAACGGTACATTCGTGCTAATGCTGCTTTGTCAAATACTGCATCTAGCTTATCATTGGTTATTGCTTTGACAATAGCATTGTATTCTACAAAAGTGATGCGCAAACCAATAATCAAATATTCTTTGAGGGAAGATTCTAAATCGGCAAATTTTGTATTGCCATCTTTGAGAACTTCTACTAATGCTGGTGCTGCATTCCCAAATATTTGTCGCAGCAGGGAAGTCTCTTGTTCTCCCATGCGACGATAACTATTAACTTCTGTCAGTATACCGACAAATTCATCTACACTAAATTGATATTTGTGGCTCCAGTATAGATAATGGGCAACAACATTTAGTCTGTCATTATCAATTAGTCCGTTTGTATTTTCTATTGTATTGAGTAACCAGTCTAATTGATAGTATGGTATATTTGTCCTTTTATGGAGACGGATGATGCGGTTGAAGCGATAGAAGAAGTCGTCATCTAGATATGTTTCGTCGTCATAACCCATCACTAACTTTTCACGCACTGTATTGAGAGTTAAGTTATGACCGTTACTGATATAGGTAGCATAGACTTCGTTTGTTTGATAGTTGTTGTCTGCGTCATCTTTGACTCTGTAGTTGCGGTAGAATTGATTGAATTCTTCTGTTGAAAGTTTGGTTGCTTCTCGGAAGTTGTCTACTTGAGAAAGAGAAGAATATTTTTCACCAATTTCTGCTGGCGATGATGCTCGGTTGTAAATCTAAAGATTGGCTACTTTACCTTTATACCAGTATGAATCACTTAAACTACCATCCAGAGTCGTCACTTCCTGATTTGACATACTCCCCGGCGTAAACGCATGAGGATTCCCACTTAAATAGTGATTCTTGGTTCAATGACAGAACTTACTAAATCTAGTTGCCTATCATCAGCATTGGTTCAAGTCTCCCCAAGCGTTTCCGTTAGCGAAGCTCCTCCGTAGGAGGCTAAATCGGCAGTTTCCGTATGCCCTACGGTACTGTTATTCCACTCAATACCTACTGCTTCTAATCCACGTTTTAAGATATTAATTGCAGCGTTTGTATCACGGCAAATTTCTGTATGACAACTAGGACAAACATGAGTACGAGTTGATAGAGATTTTTTAACTCTATGCCCACAATTAGAGCAGTCTTGAGAGGTGAAATTAGGATTTACTGAAACAACTACTTTGTTCCAAATCTTTCCATAGTATTCAAGCCATTGAATGAATTGATACCATGAAGCGTCAGATATTGACTTGGCCAGATGATGGTTTTTGACCATGTTTTTTATGTTGAGGTCTTCATAGACGATAACATCATTAGATGCTACTACGCACCGAGCTTGTTTGATAGCCCAGTCTTTACGTTGTCTACTAACCTTCAAATGGCATAACCCTAGTCGAATTCTTGCTTTGTGGTAATTGTTTGATTGAGGCTTTTTGCTTTTAACAAACTTTTTACTTAACTGCCGTTGTAGACGTTTTAATTTTTTTTCTGATTTCCTTAAATATTGAGGATAAACAACAGCATTATCATTCTGGTCTTTGTAGAAATATTTTAATCCTAAGTCAATTCCTATTAGATTACCTGTATAATTTCCTGACTCTTTTCTATCAACATCTAAACAGAATTGACAGTAGTAACCATCTGCACGTCTAACAACCCTTACTCGGTTAATTTTAAGAGTGAATAAATCCTCTCTTGTTTCTGAGTTACAGTACAGAGAAAATTTGCCAGCTTTAAACTTATCAGTGAATGTTATCAACAGACAATCATCTGATAATTTCCAACCAGATTGTTTATATTCTACTGACCGAGAATGCTTTTTAAACTTAGGGTAGCCTTTCTTTTTTACCCCTTCTTTACAACGACGATAAAAGTTGTTGATAGAAGTCCAAGCCACTTCTGCTGAGGCTTGTCTAGCTGAGGAGTTTAACTTATTTACAAAGACAAACTCACTCGCTAATATCTTGCTCAGTTTATATAAACGTGACTTATTCACCCCCTGATTATCCATCCAGTATCTAACAGCTTTGTTTCTGATAAACTGTGCTGTTCTGATAGCTTCATCTAGAGATTTATATTGATTTAAAGTCCCGTTTAATAGCTTGGCTTCTCTTACTAACATTGCTATCAGTTTAATTTATATAGTATTATTTTATCATATATTTTGGCAGATAAAACTATGAGCTGCAAAAAAATCCGATCAGATCAAGTCCCCCTGCCCTAGAAGAGGGAGGCTTTAGACCCTATTTTTCGGTAAATTATCTTCGTTTAATACCAAGTCCTCTAGATCGGGACGACGAACAATTAAATCGAAATCTGGATTAACATTCTCGATCGCCTTAGCCAAATCATAAATATACTTAAGATATGCTGCAGGTGATTGGGTAGACTGAATTGAACTAGGTTTAACGTAGCGAGTAGGAGCATCTTGACTTAAAGCTTCTGATGCTGTATTCTGGAGTTCCTCTGGCAGTAGTTTTTGCAGCGAACTAACAGACATATCCAGAGGGTTATTTCGTTCATCAAAAGGCAAACGAAAATCCCGCAGAGTATTAGCAACTGGTTCATTAACAAACAGAGTTTCCCTGGCCTGATTTTTTAGTACAGCAGAAATATATTTGGCCTGACGGAAATTCTGAGAACCATTACTCATCAAATCTTTTTGGTCTGTTTTTTCCAGATAATTGTAATAGTCAGTAATTGTTTCTAGTTGATCTACTTGATCTAGGGAGTTAAAGCCAAAAGATGTCATTAGTTCTTGGACAGCTTCTTGGTTAAGTATGGAGTAATTCATATTTGGTTTTTTGTCCGTAATTAAAGAGGTGGGTTGCAGTTCTATAATTTGCTTGTTATTAACAACATATAGTTTCTGGTAATTTTTTGAGGTTAAGTTATTTAAAACTTTGTTTCAGTATTTATACTTATTAGTAGTTATTCAAAAAATTGGTAGACAAAATGACTTCTAATCTGATAGCAATAAGCATAGAAGGGTTATTTACCGAAAAATTGGGTTTAAAGCCTCGCCCTTGTAGGGCGACTTTTTATTTGAGCATGCAAGTGAATTGGATATATGCTAAACTGTTATTAGTTGCCGGGGGGCACTCGGAAACTCTAAACGGACGTGGAGGGAAGCATCAGACTACCGCCAAGGAAGCAGCACCCTGTGTTAGCGGCAGCTATGCGAAGCAAAACGTCAACCCGCCGAAGAGCTACGGCTCAGTAGGAATCCCCGCGCCTTTAGGCCGGGGAGGATGTCAATGTAGGTGTATAACCCATATCTTTGTTACTGAAGCGATCGCTCATTGTCATAGGGCGTTGCTGATTCTGGGTATGATGCAAGCCCCCCTAACCCCGCAATGCGTGGGGGGAATAAAACTCTAAAAGTCCCCCAATTTTGGGTGATGCGCGGGGGCTTGAGCAGAACCAAACAATCGCGCATTCATACTTCAATTCAGCAACGCCCCCCATAGATTATGTCAAAAACTAACTCCATTACTGCAAGTTTTTTGAATTAAACTAGCTCAAACCTTTGTTGAAGAAAATAAGCACTCAGCATCTTCATCAAAGCTATGTCTACAGAAGAGCGTTGCTTTTCATCCATATTTGGTAATTGATCGAGTAAATCAATAATTGCTGTATGGTTATAGAAAGGTATATCAGACATTTCCGAACTCCGGAGGGTATCTTGAACAAGTTCTTGTAATGGTTCATTTGGCTTGAAAGTAGAGGGAGGAGTCAGAAATTGATGTTTTTGGCGTTTATAAATTGTCTCAGTAATTAATGGTTTTGCTGCTTCTCTTAAAACATACTTTTCTGTCAGACCACGAATTTTCATTGAAACAGGTATATTCCGAACTAATTCCACAACTTTATGGTCTAAAAAGGGCAGCCTTCCTTCAATTGAATGTGCCATCTCAACACCATCACCTAACATTCGTAAAAGGTAATTAGGTAACATGGTTTTAGACCACAAATAAAAAGATTGATGAACAGGTTCTCTTTTCGCAAGTTGTCCTTGTACATCGATCTGGTTGAAAAAGATACGATATACATCTTTTTGGTCAAACTTAGCAATAAATTCTGGAGAATACAGAGGAACAGACCTGAGATATCCATCAGCAAAAGCTTGTATCCAAGATGGAACAAAGCCTAACAAACGTTGAACAGTATTTCCAAGTTTATTTGAATTTTCTTCAGCTAGTGATAAACTCACTGAAACTTGATTCTTCTGCTTTAAATATTCTAGTAATTTTTTTACGGTTTCCTCGTCCTGGTCTTGTTGGTTTTGGAGCAACATATCTTGGCAAAAATGAACATATCCTCCAAATATTTCGTCAGAACCTTCCCCTGTAAGTACAACTTTATAACCTGCATCTGAAGTTGATTGACTTAACAGATATTTTGCAGTTGTATTGGCATTAATACACAGCCTTTCACAATGCCAAATTGAATCTGAAAAGTGTTCAGCTAAGTCAGATTGAGTAATAGGAATAATATGCAAATTTGCACCAGTATATGCTGCGGTTTCACGAGCAAGTGATTCTTCGTCATAAGCTTCATGATCAAAAGCAAGAGTAAATGCCTGAAGAGGTTTAGCACTGTGTTTTGCTGCTATTCCTAAAACTGTAGATGAATCAAGACCACCACTGAGATAACATCCAACAGGTACATCAGCTCTTAAACGTAGTTTTACGGCTTCATCTAATGTATGGCGGAGTTGCTGAATATAATCGGATGGAGTTTTTTGTGATGAAGAATCATTAATTACTGGATAATCAAAATCCCAATAACATTGTAGTTTGATTCCTGAGCGAGATGCGATTAGAAAATGACCGGGTGGGATTTGATAAATATTAGTAAACAGAGTCCTATCTGGAGCTAAAATACCGCATTCAGTTTGCCAAAAAGCTTCATGATCCCAAGCAGTGAGAACTCCCGCAGCGAGTAAAGCTTTAATTTCTGAAGCGATATAAAGCGTATTCTGATAGTAACTATAGTAAAGGGGTTTGATGCCAAAACGGTCTCGTGCTGCGAAAAGTAATTCATTACGTTCATCCCACAGAACAAAAGCAAATTCACCTCTGAGATGATGTAGGCATTGTGTTCCAAACTCGTTGTATAAATGAAGAGCTATCTCACTATCAGAATTTGTTTTTAATTTATACCCCCATCGTCGCAAATCACCTTGTATCCGCTCAAAGTCATAAAATTCTCCATTAACAATTATATGTAGAGTTTGATCTCGGTTAGCAATGGGTTGTTCACCATGATTAATATCAATAATACTAAGTCTTGTATGTCCCAGAGCAACTCGACGATCAGGAGAAATCCATAACCCTTTTCCATCTGGACCTCGATGCTTTAAGGAATCCATACCTAGTTTTAAAGATGACTCTGAAATTTGCTCATCGTTTGAAAACAATGCTACTATGCCACACATGAAATAGCTCTCTTACTTTTAATTGATGTTTTATAAGTATACTAAAAAGGAGCGTTGTTGACATCCTCCCCGGCCTGAAGGCACGGGGATTCCTACCGAGCCTTAGCTCTTCGGCGAGTTGACGTTTTGCTGGCGCAAAGCTCCGCTAACACAGGCTGCTGCTACTTTTGCAGTAGTCTTACGCTTGCCTCCACGTCCGTTTAATGTCTCGGACTGCCCGCCCGCGACTAATATATTTATCGCTGCATTCTCGTCTCTATCATGTTTTGCACCACAGTTGAGGCACTCCCATTCTCGCACCTTAAGGTCTAGCTTCCCACCTTTAAAGCCACAATTTGAGCAAACTTGGGATGTTGGCTCAAGGGCGACTAATTACTCTGAAATCGCGACCATATTTTTCTGCTTTTCCTTCTAAGAAAGTCCTGAATGTTCTCCAACCTAAATCAGAAATTGCTCTGGATAATTTACGGTCTCTTGGTGCGCGTTCCCTTGCGACTGGCGTCGTCGCGGGGTCGCACCGCTTTTTCACCATACCAGAAACGTTTAAATCTTCTAAAACAACTGTTTGGTTTTCACGAATTATTTCAGTAGATAATTTATGTAGAAAATCTGTCCTTGTATCTTTCAGCTTGGCATGAAATTTAGCTACTCTAACCCTGGCTTTTTCATACCTTTTAGAGCCTTTAGTTTTATGAGATAATGACTTACTTAACTTTTGATACTTCTTAATTCGTTTCTTTAGTGGCTTAGGAGCATCAACCTTTGTACCGTCACTAAATGTAGCAAAAGTTTTAATACCTAAATCTATACCTACTGAACTATCAGTTCTCAGTAATACTTCTGGTTGTATTTCTACTACAAAACTCAAGAAATATCTATGAGCGGAATCTTTGATTACTGTTACTGATGATGGAGCAGCAGGTAACTCTCTTGACCAAACTATTTTCAGCTTTCCAATCTTGGCTAAATAGACTTTATGTTGACCAACTTTAAATCCTCATGAGTGTAAATCTGGCAGTTTGTTTTGATTTCCTACTTTTGAATTTAGGAGGTTTAATAGATCTACCTTTTCTCTGGCCTTTAGTCGATTTAAAAAAGTTAGAGCAACGCCTGGTTTAAATCATTTAAAGATTGCTGCAATGGTATAGCAGAAACCTCTGATAACCATTCTCTGTCTTCAGTCTTTTTCGATTGAGTGATAAACTTTTTTTGTAGTTGAGAATTATTGGGTTTCTCTTCTCCCAATCTATACTTTTCTTGACAACAAGCTAGGCTATCATTCCAAACCACACGAACACAACCAAATAGCTTGGCGCTCTCGGTATTTTTGTCCAGGTGTTGGATATATGCGATACTTAAATCTAGCTTTCATAATTCCTATTTGAACTAACAGTATCATAACATATTTATAGAAATAAAATCAACTAAAAAGTCGCCCGCTTATGGGCGAGGCTTTAGACCCAAATTTTCGGTAAATCAAGAGATGAAACTTTAAGGGTCATCCTGCTGTGATAGCTCCGAATAACTAACCAGAGTAGCTAAAGGGTTTTACTCTTACCAGAAAATCATCTTACCTATTACCAACGCCAAGCCGATAAATGCCAAGAATATTGAACAGTATGAATAGTTATAGAGATCAAGAAACGATCATTGAAAATTTTGACTGGAATCAGCTTTCCCTAGAGCAGTTGAAGTTGATTCAATCTAAAATTTGTAAAGCCATTGATATTAAGAAACAGGACTTAAACTTGACGCAAATTCAGCAGTATAAGGCAAGTTTAGCTAAAGTCTTTCCTACTCGTATACGCAGCTCACTGTCCGACTATCAAAAGTGTGTTTTCATCACCACACCAGCCTTGGCAGCAAACATTTCCTCAATCCTCAGCGGATCGAAGCCTGTATCAAATGGATTAGCAAAAACTTTCAGGCTTGCGTCGTGCTAGTTGGCGATACTATATACCGACTAACAATCCAGGTTACACAAGAACTTAAAGAGGATGAAGCTTTGTTTGAGGCAATTCGCACTGGAGAGAAGTTTATTAATGAAAACAGTTACCTGTTCGACCAATACTCCCAAAATTGTAAGTTCGAGTTCCAAAAGGCATCTCAAATTGAGAAGCAATCATAATTTGAGATTTATTACCAGAACTTCCAGCATCTTTATCAAAAAGACTAATCCTTTCAAAACATGGTCAACTCATTTGCCCAGATATATCTCAATCGAGATGAGCAGATGAAAGGGGAAAATCAGCCAAAAGATTATAACAAGGAAAAAATATATCTCGGTACAACTTACCTTCTTGAGGAATCAGCTTTATTGACCTGTCTCGCCAAACAAGGATGGTCAGTTCTTGTTTATCCGGGTTCAATCAAAACCTTTGAAGAAATCTCGGAGGGACTACACCCAGAAGTACCATTACCGCTCAAGCAGATGGTCTGGGTTAGTTTGCGCCTCAAAAAGTGGAATGCTAAAAGCAAGGAGGAATGAGAATTTTTGGAGATGTCTATTAGACCTCTCCAAAAATCAAAAATAAAATCAATTCTTATCCATAAATTATCCATTATTCTTCCCTTTTCCCTGTCCCCTCTTTTATGGAGATGTCTATTAGAGATTAGAGAGTTGTTTGAGTACGAATTTCTTCTAAAACATCGGATATTTCTGCTTCTACATTTGGAATTTGTGGAAGAAAGCAATCTCAGGGGTGGTGCGAGATTGCTTTCTATCATCACCATGACGATTTTTCAGCCAGATTACATATCACTCAGGTATACTATTAGCGGGCAAGATGCCTGCACTACAACGTAAATTAATAATGGTTACCTACTTTTCTATGATGTATCGCAGGCAAAACATCTGAGTCACTAACTCGCCCAGTATCAACACTTGCATAGATAATCCAGTGGTCGCTTACCTCCATCCGACTTACTACTTCGCACTCTAAATAAGCTAGTGCATCACCTAAAATCGGACTACCATTTTTAGCAGTTTGAGTATTTACTCCGGCAAAACGGTCTGCACCTGGTGGAAAGCGCTTCAGAAAATGTCGCATGAGGGTTTGATAGTTATCTTCCCGCAATACATTTAAGATAAAGCGATCGCCTACTTGCATCAGCGCCTCAATTGCTCGGTCTTTTGCTACTGCGATGGAAACTCCTAATGGTTTAAAACTAGCTTGCACTACCCAGGAAGCTAACATGGCACTACTAACCTCGCCTTTAGTGGCAGTGATAATATACAAACCTCCACTCAAACGACCTAAAGCTTTATCTAGGTCACTATCAAGAGATTTCATCTGTTTAATATTTTTCTTCAGACTCAACAGTTGCCCTGCATCTGTACCCGCTTCCTCACAAAGTTTATAAGTTAATTCTGAAGGAGTTTCTTTAATCAGAATATTGGGGAATGCTTGCTTGAGACCTAACTCCTTAAGTTTATTTGCTAGAGGATATACTGATAAATCATCACCACCACCAGATTCAAATAGACCGAAAGTCTGTTTTTTGTTAGCTGCTGCCAAAATAGTGTTGACTGCAGTTTCAGAAGTGCTTGCTGCCGGACCTGTGGTTGGTGGCGATCCAATGACGATTCCTTTTGCCATTTCTACCAATTCCCGCACTTCTTGAGGGTCGGCAGATTTAAGGTCCATCATTTCTACTGCAACGCCTGTTTTGGTTATCCCGTGGGCAATTGCTTGGGAGAGGCGATCGCTATAACCATAATCAGAGGTGTAGAATACTGCTACTGTTGTCTCTGCTTTGCTTTGCGCTTTGCTCCACTCCTCATAACGGTTGGTTAATTCTACTAAGTTATAACGTAGTAGTGGGCCATGACCTGTGGCAATAGTATTGATATCTCCCAATGCTTTCATGCGTTTCATTGCACTCAATACTGAGCGAGCATTGGGGGCCATCAGACATTCGTAATAGAATTTATAGTCTGCTTCTATGTCACTCAGATTTTCATCGTAAGTTTTGTCTGAGCAATAGTGCATCCCAAAAGCATCACAGGTGAATAGGGTTTGGGTTTTGCGATCGTAGGTAAAAATAGTATCTGGCCAATGCAGATTTGGGGCAGAAACGAATTCTAAAACGTGACCGTTGCCTAAATCTAATTGGTCTCCATTTTTGACAATTTGTTTATTAAATGGTATATGAACTAAATTTTCTAAAAATTGGATTGCTACTTTTGCCCCAACAACTGTAACTTGGGGAGCTAGTTCGATAATGTCTTTGGCTAAACCACTATGGTCTGGTTCGGTATGACTAATAATTAGGTAATCAATTTCTGTCGGTTTAATTAGACCCCAGAGGATGTCTAAATATAACTGACGAAATTTTGCATGGGATGTATCAACCAGAGCATTTTTTTCTCCTCGAATAATAAAGGAGTTATATGTGGTACCATTCTGTAGACCAAACTCTATATCAAAGCGATCGCGGTCCCAATCAAGGGAGCGAATGGCCGTGGTATTAGGAGCAATTTTACTTGTTTCCGTTGTTAGTCTATTTTTTACTCGGTCTGTTACTGCTACCATAAGAGACCTCTCTCTAATTTTGATTTGATTTTTAACAAGCTTTCAACTATCAGTTTTCGGCTTTTTCTACGGAATTTTCCGTCAACAGCTTTGAGGTTTGTACCTTAAAATATCCAGAAATTTTATAGCTCGGAGCTATTTTAGGGTCTTTATCCCTACCAAGTAGGAAGTTAGACAGTTGAGGAGAAGTTTAAATCTCCCTAGATATGAATTTTTTGGATTTAAGTCAACTTAGGCTGATAGCTTATTGCTGAAAGCTGAGAACTTTTTAATATCTTTACACAATTTAACTATAAGTTTTTTATAGAAAATTTTATTAGAAAGTTAAGAATATCAAATAAGGCTTTACTTATTTTCATTTTTGGGAGATATTTTTATCAAATTATGGTAAGGTTATAGGGTTTTGCTACTATCCAATGGCACAAAGGAGAAACAATGAAACACCGATTAGCCACCGTGGGAGTTGTTACAACTGCTTTAGTGCTGGGAAGTGTGATTCTGCCAATATCAGCACAGGCGCAGCTTTGTTATGGGTATGGCTCGCAAAAAGCAAATTATGAAACGGCAAACTTTAATATTAATATTTGCGAAACTCAAAAGGGTGAATATATATTCATTAGTCAACCTAAGAATGGAACTGAGCAAGATTGGCTGATTGTTGGTAATGCCACAAAAAGAGGTAGTTCTTGGGAAGCTTATGACCCGGTACGAGGAATTGAATATATTGTTAGCCCAGACCAATATCGTGTGGATTCTATAACACAGAATGGCCTCACAGAGCGTGTAATTAATTACCAGGCTAAAGCAAGGGCTAAATTAAAAACTTGTTATATTCTCAGGCCAAATGGATTGTATATTTTTGAGGCACGCAATTCAGCGAGTCGTAGAATTGGAGTGCTAGAAAATGGTCAGAGAATAGAAGTTACCGGAAATGAAGAAATTGGTAGTGGCACTCAAAGGTTTATAGAAGTTACAAATCCATATCAAGGATATATAGTTTCTAGAGATAGTAGTGGAAGCTATATCTCAGATTGTTCTCCTTAATTAAGGAAGAAGGAAGAAGGAAGAGGGAAGAAGGAGGATGGAAGAAGGAAGAAAAGATATCAATATTATTTGTTATATAAAAAACATAAAGGTAAGGAACAAGTAAGAAGGAAGAAAAAATATACAGCATATTTCGGAAAAATTATGTACAAGGTGTTAATAGTAAAACTCTTGTGGTGCAGGCATCTTCCCGGCTAAATATCGCTAAATATCTAGCTCACGGGCAGCGAGCGGGAAGTGCTGTAAATTATGATTACTTATATAAAAAATAATGAATCAATACTATGCCAAGGTTGCTAAAGGGTTAGAAGCTATTGCTGCCCAAGAATTAAAAAGTTTAGGAGCAGAAAACATCTGTCCAGAATTTACTGGGGTAAGTTTTACAGGGGATAAGACTTTACTTTATCGAGTTAATATCTGGGCAAGAACTATTTTTAGAGTTTTAGTTCCTATTGCTGAAGTTCGATGTGTTAACCGAGAAATACTTTATAAAGAGGTAAAAAAAATTCCTTGGCAGCGATATTTATCTCCTAAAAATACATTAGCAGTTAATTGTACTGGAAGTAATGATAAATTAAAGCATACTCATTATACTGCTCTGCAAATTAAAGATGCAATTACCGAGCAACAAATAGAAAAGTTTCGCTACAGGTCAAATATCGATACTAAAAATCCTGATATATTGATTAATGCTCATATTCAAAATAATAATTGTATCCTCAGTTTAGATAGTTCTGGTAGTAGTTTACATCAGCGTGGCTATCGTCTAGCAATGGGGTTTGCTCCTCTGAAAGAAACTTTAGCAGCAGCTATTTTAGAAATGGCAGAATATTCTCCAGATATACCTTTTTTAGACCCTTTATGTGGTTCTGGAACTTTACCTGTGGAGGCAAGTTTAAAAGCATTAAATATTGCACCGGGACTGTTGAGAAATAAATTTTCTTTGATGAACTGGCGTGATTTTGACAAGTCTCTTTGGCAAGATTTATTAACAGAGGCTAAAAATAGTCAATTAACTGAATTAAAATCCATAATTGTCGGTAGTGATCGAAATCCTGAAGTGCTTTTTCAAGCTCGAATTAATGCTGAAAGATGTGGGGTAGCAAATAAAATTAAGTTTATTAAAACGGATTTATCTAAATTAAAACCTCCCGCAGATCGAGGGATTATTATTTGTAATCCTCCTTATGGCGAACGTTTAGGAGAAGTTGAAGAATTGGGTGAACTTTATAAAATGTTGGGGGATATTTTTAAACAACGTTTTACTGGATGGACGGCATTTATTTTGACAGGAAATAAACAATTATCTAAACAAGTAGGGTTAAGAACTTCTCGGAGGATTCCTGTTTATAATGGAGCTATTCCTTGTACTTTATTGAAATATGAATTGTATTAGGCAAATTAGGAGTTAGGAATTAGGAATTTCTAGTATTAAATAAGTTTGAGTAGACTCAATGCACGACTTTTGAGAAATGATATAGCACATTCCTCGTATAAGAAGTACAGAGATTAACAATTGAATGTTTATAGTAGGGGCGAATGGCATTTGCCCTCACCCTATTTACTGTCCGTGCGTAAGTCCTGATGATATTACATTAAATCCGTTTAATTAGGTATAAAAATATTGGGTAGTCCTGCTTTCGTAATGCTACATAGCAAAAAGGGATATAATACTACGCAATATAGATTAGAACATTAATAAATCCTCAAACTCAGTCAAGGATTACTTCTGACTTCTATACGGGCGAATACCATTCGCCCCTACTAACTTGCGCGTAGAGCTATACCTGGCACGGGAGCAAGATGCTCCCACTGTTTTCGTAACAAATATAATGACAATGCACGACCATTACAATGAATAATCAAAAATATTGGCAAACTAAAAATTTAGAAGCGATTCAGCAAAGAATTTCTTGGCTGTACGAACAACCAGATGGAATAATTTTTTCTCAACCTTCTGGTATACACTTTTTAACTATAAAAAAAATCAAATTTATCATTCAGTTAGTATTAGTAGAGCAAGTAACTTTAAAAATGAATTGGGTTCAATCTATACTTAATTTGGATAATCCCACATATTTAATTTTTCCTTATACTCAAGCAATGATGTTAGCTTTAGTCTGGAATAGTCAACCAAAAAAAATTTATATAGCAGGTTTTGGAGGGGGTAGTATTCCTCAAGTTTTTCATCACTATTTTCCAGATACAATAATTGAATGTGCAGAAGTTGATGCCAGTATATTGTCAATATCTCAGAAATTTTTCGGGGTAGAATTAAATGACAGATTAAAGGTAAAAATTCAGGATGGTAGAGAATATTTAGAGCAACAAAATCAGGAAAATCTGTATGATATTATGATGATTGATGTAGCTTTTGGTAATGGCTATATGTCTTATAATTTAGCTACTAAAGAATTTTATGAGTTGTGCGATCGCCATTTATCAAAATCTGGGGTTATAGTCGTAAATACGTTAAAAAGTAATGACTTTGAAGCAGAGTATATCAAAACTATTAAAACTGTCTTTCCCTCTATTTATATTTGTCATACTAGCGGCAAAAATACAATTATTATTGGTACTCGCTATCGTTCTGTAAATAAAGCAGAAATTAGAGAAAAAGCTAAATTTATTCAGGATTATCATCAATTTTCTTTTCCCTTAGTTGACAGAGCAAATGAGATAAAAATGATTGATGAATTATCAAATTTAAACTTAGACCAAGTTTCAATTCTCCAGGATACTGCTTCACCTGCTAATTATTTTGATTCTTGGTTATTTTAAGGAGTCAGGAGTCATTTCAGTTATCAGTTATCAGTTATCAGTTATCAGTACCTCTGCCTGTTTGCGCAGCATTCCGTCCTGGAATAAAAAAGTAGGGACATTCCACAAAACATCCCTAGTCTAATAATAATAAATAAAGAGCTACAACAAGATAAAACTGGTCTAATTAGGAAAGCTTTTGAAATGTATTTTCTTTTTCTATCCCACTCCCCATTTTCTTCAATTTATCAACCGATAAAAACTACTTTTCAATCTTCACAGAAAGAATTTTGTCACCTTGCCTAATAGCATTGACAATATCCATATTCTCTGTTTTACCAAAAGTTGTATGAACACCATCTAAATGAGGTTGGGGAGCGTGACAAATAAAGAATTGACTACCACCTGTATCGCGACCAGCATGAGCCATTGATAAAGTTCCGGCCAAATGTTTATTATTATTAATTTCACATTTAATTTTATAACCAGGGCCACCTGTTCCTGTACCTTGAGGACAACCACCTTGAATCATAAAATTAGGAATAACACGATGAAAATTTAAGCCATCATAAAATCCTTTTTCACTTAGTTCAACAAAATTTTTCACAGTATTAGGGGCATCATTATCAAATAATTCTAGATTAATGATTCCCTTCTCAGTTTCCATGATAGCTCGTGTCATGTTTGGAATTTCTCCTCAAGTTAATTTGTCGTATTATACGCCATATACCAACAATATTTTTCTAAATCTAGCGACGTTTAAAAAAGTATCAAGTAAGAAGGAAGAAGAAAGAAGGAAGAAGGAAGAAGGGATAAGGTTGATATTTCGTTGTTTGAGATATTCCATAAATTCTAATAGTAATGGCAGTTGCTATAACTTTTCAACTCTGAATTGACCCATAAATTAGTTAATGATGGAGAATTATGCAAATATGCCATGATAAAGGTAAATTTTTTTGGCTGTACTATTATGAAAAACAATCATATAAATTAGTATTGGTTATATTTAGCTATTTTTGAGTCAGCCTTAACTATTGACCAGAAAATTAGGTTTCAAGCCTCCCTTTTCAAGGGTATAAAGAAAAGAAAATTCAGTATTTTCAAGCTTCCCTATTCCAGAAGGTACTGTTAACTGATAACTGATAACTGATAACTGAAATTACGCCTTTCAATTTCCAATAAAACTTGCCATTTAAGAATTAAAATTATTCTTAATCAAATCAAAGATAACTCGAAAATTTAGATAATCTTCAGAAAGTTTTAGGAGCAGATATATTGTCTTTGTTTATCTTACAGCGCTTTTCAAATTGATGAACCACATCTTCACACATCAAACTTTGTAGGGACGTTCCATGGAACGTCCCTACTGTGGTCTACCCAAATGAAAACCGCTGTAAATTGTTAAGCATTTCTTTCGGAATGCTGCGCAAAAAGCAGTCAGCTATTAGCTATCCTCCGTAGGAGGAACTGCGTTAACAGCAATTAATTTTCGGGAAGGTAAAAGCAAACTTTGAAATTGAGTTTGAATAAAAAGTTACTACCATGGGTCCCCTTCCTACACCTGAGAAGTAATTATTCATTGCTAATTGCTGTTTGCGTAGCATACCGTAGTGGAGCGCTGACTGCTGACTGCTGAACGCTGACCGCTTTTTTAAATAGTCAAAACAATCTTACCAACCATCGACCCTGCTTCCAACATTCGATGTGCTTCTATTGCATCATCTAAAGCAAAAGTTTTATTCACATGAATCTTTAATTTTCCTTGGTCAAATAACCGCCCACATTGTTGCAAAATATTAGCTTGGTCTACTTGAGCTTCCATCAAACCTTTCATCATTGGAGTTAACATTAATTCCAACCCTATTCGCAAATTTCTTTGCCTCGCAACTTTCAAATTTCCTAAGTTAGTATCTGGTTCTAAAATTGTCACTAAATCGCCATAAATTTTCACTGCTGGAATAGTATCATAAAAAACCTTTCCACCAACAGTATCAAAAGCTAAATCTACCCCTTCCCCATTAGTCCAATCTAACACTGCCTGCACAAAATTTGTATTCTTAAAAATCGCTAAATCTGCACCTAAACTTTTGACAAAATCTGCTTTTTCTTCTGAACTAATAGTAGTAGCAACCTCTGTTCCTTGTAACTTTGCCAACTGTATTGCCACATGACCAACCCCACCTGCACCACCATGAATTAATACTTTCCTGCCAGCTTCTAATTTTCCCCTGTCATACAAAGATTCCCAAGCAGTAATTAAAACCAAAGGTGCAGCAGCAGCTTCAACAAAGGTTAAATAACTTGGTTTTTTAGCCACAAATCTTTCATCAACAACAGTCAATTCCGCATAATTTCCAGGAGTTGCTCCGATGCCACTATGACAAAAATAAACCTCATCTCCCACTTGAAAATTTTCTACATTTTTACCAACTTCCGCCACAATACCAGCACCATCACATCCTAAAATAGCAGGTTTTTGATCTGGGAAAAAAGTGCCACGAGTGCGTAATTTTGTATCAATAGGATTTACTCCGGCAGCTTTCAAACGCACTAATATTTCTCGGTCATTTTCAATTACAGGGTCGGCAACTTGTTGTACTTGTAAAACTTCCGGTGCCCCTGGCGATGTCATTACAACTGCTTTCATAGTTGATTTTCCGCTGATGTTAACTTTGTTGGTAAAAACATTAAGTTTACATTAATTTTTATCTTTTGTCTATAGAGAGTAGGAAGGTAGGGACGTTGCATGCAACGTCCCTACAGAGTAGGGGAAAATTTGATAGATTTTCAAGATAATTGATGAAGAGCATTTTTATTATCTCTAATTAATGAGACCTGGTATAATATGAAATTTGGTGATATAACCAAGCCAAGGATTGAAATCCTTGACTGATAGCTTAAGTCATCTAAAGATGACTAGATTATCTATACCGTAACCGTCTTTTTGTATTGTGGTTAATTCATGCAACTTGATATAACATCCCTACCTCTGACTTCTAACTTCTGACTTCAATGAACGCTCCTACTTTTGACTTTTGACTTCTAACTTCTGACTTCAATGAACGCTTCTACTTTTGACTTTTGACTTCTAACTTTTGACTTCCGTGAAACGGTATGACTTCTGACTTCATTAAAACTCACTCTCCGTCACCAATTAAAATCAAAGGCGACCAATAAAACGGATGAATATTTTCCCTAACATAACCTAATTTTGCCTGACGCAACGCCTCAACTTTCGTCATTCCTTCCTTCACATTCTCATAAAAATTCACCATAATATCCTTCGTTATCCCATCCTCCGCATTCCATAAACTGGCAATAACCGCATCAGCACCCGCACGCTCAAATAAATAGGCAACTCCTGCTATTTCTTCACCGTTGGAGTCTGCTTTCATGGCAGTTTGGCAAGCACTCAACACAATTAAATCTGTATTTTCTAATCCTAAAAGTGCAGCATCGGCAATATTAAAAGTTTCTCTGTTGGCAAACAGAATAGTATTTTCCTCTAAACCCACACCAAGACAACCTCCTTTTTGAAAGCAACCGTGGGTAGCAAGATGCACTAAGGAAAAACCCGAAGATTCTGTTTTGAAACTGGCGAGGGTTGCCTTTTCCCGAATTAAGTGTTTGCCTGATAACTTTTCTACGATACTTTTGGCTTCTATTTCTGCTCCAGGGAGGTTTATCTTTGTAGGAGTGGGATTGCCAAATGCTAATACTGTGGGCGAATTGGTGGTTTTGGAATGCTGTTTTCTGGTGGCGGAGATGCGGGTGAGGTTGTGGATGGGGTATTTGGCAATTAGGTATTGGTTGGTTTGTTTGTCGTAGAGGGTTTCAAAGGGAATATAGCGGAGTTTTCCGGTGGCAATAATGGCGAGTTTTTTGGGAGAATAAGCTGTTATTTCTGTTTCCATGGGACGAATGAGGTAGTCGTAGAGTTTTTCTTGGTTAAGGTCGTAGTCATCAGCGTTGGGGTTTTCTAGTTGAGCGCGATATTCGGTGAGGAGGCGATCGAATTCTTTGGCATCGATGAGTACTTTTTTGACTATGGTGGGTTTGTCTCTGGTGACAAGGAATATGGCGATGCTATCGGGAACATTTTTAATACCAGTTAACAGAGCAGGTTGAATAACAACGGTATCCGGTGCAATATTGGCTTTGAGTTTGTCGATGTCTTCCGGTTTGAATTCAAAAAGCTCGGCAACTTCTGGGTATTTATTGGTAATGTCGGCAGCAAGTTGGTTGGTTTCTGCTTGTAACTGGTTGAGTTGTTGCGAAAGTTGAGTACTCCATTTATTTTCTACTTTGCTATAGAGAGCTTGTAATTGTTGATTGTTTTGTTGCCATTGGTTAATCTGTTTTTGAGCTTCTGGGTTTTTGACTTTGGCATCAATAAGGCGAGTGTAGTCAGCGAGGTCGAAAGTTGTAGCTAGGTTATGCCATTCCCAGGCAATGTCAGGTTTGTTTTCGTCGATGAGGAGATCGATAAGAGCGATCGCTGTGTCATCCTTATCTTCTAAAAAAGTCTTGCGGTTTTCTTTTTTTAATCCCGCACGCATTTCTAGGGTTATTTCTAATGACTGTTTCCAGTGATATATAGCTTTTTCTGGTTGGTTGCTATCTCGGTAAAGATAACCAATATTATTGAGAGTAGTAGCTTCTCCAGAGCGATCGCCCACTTCCCGTCTGATAGATAAAGCTTGCTGGTAGTATTCTAATGCTTTTTGGGGTTGACCAATATTGTTGTAAACTCGACCAATATTATTGAGAGTAGTAGCTTCTCCAGAGCGATTGCCCACTTCTTGCGAGATTGGTAAAGATTGCTGGTAGTATTCTAATGCTTTTTGGGGTTGACCAATATTGTCGTAAACTCGACCAATATTATTGAGAGTAACAGCAACTCCATAGCGATTGCCCACTTCTTGCGAGATTGGTAAAGATTGCTGGTAGTATTCTAATGCCTTTTGGGGTTGATCTATGTCTTTGTAAACTACACCAATATTATTAAGAGTATGAGCAACTCCAGAATGATCGCCCACTTCCCTACTGACAGGTAAAGCTTGCTGGTAGTATTCTAATGCCTTTTGGGGTTGACCAATATAGTCGTAAACTGCACCAATATTACTGAGAGTAGTAGCTTCTCCAGAGCGATCGCCCACTTCTTGTGAGATAGGTAAAGATTGCTCGAAATATTCTAATGCCTTTTGGGGTTGACCAATATCGCCGTAAACTGCACCAATATTACTGAGAGTAATAGCAACTCCAGAGCGATCGCCCACTTCCCTACTGACAGGTAAAGCTTGCTGGTAGTATTCTAATGCCTTTTGGGGTTGACCAATATAGTCGTAAACTAGACCAATATTATTAAGAGTAGTACCTTCTCCAGAGCGATCGCCTACTTCCCTCCTGATAGGTAAAGCTTGCTGGTAGTATTCTAATGCTTTTTGGGGTTGACCTATACTGCGGTAAACTGCACCAATATTATTGAGAGTAACAGCTTCTTGTGGGCGATCATCCACTTCCCGCGAGATGGGTAAAGCTTGTTGGTAGTATTCTAATGCTTTTTCGGGTTGACCTATTTTGCGGTAAACTTCACCAATATTATTGAGAGTAATAGCAACTCCAGAGCGATCGCGCACTTCCCGAAAAATCATCAAAGCTTCGTCATAGAATTTTAATGCTTCTTGTCGTTTGTCTATACGATCATAATTCAAACCAAGACCAAGGTTTGCTAATGCCTCCTTTTCTTGGTCTTTGATTTTTATAGCAATAGCTAAAGCTTGTTGAAACGTTTTTATAGACTCCTGATATTGGTATTGCCTTCTTTGTTGGAACGCTGTTTCTAGTAGTTGCTCTAACTTTTCTGCCTCAGAGTCAGAAGTTTGGGCGTAACTCCGTTGTGGTAATAGTGGCAGTATTAGGGGAGTTGTAGTCAGGGTTGTTATTCCTATTAGAGAGGTAATAATAATTCGTTTCATTGTCTTATTTTCCTCAAATAAAAAGTGAGTATAAAAGCATAACTAAGTATTCCAAAATTGTTGAGTGATCGCTTTAATAAAACTCCTTTGAAAAAAAGAAAAGAAAATCAGTGCAAATAACGAAATAAATCAATGAATTGATTGAGATTAAATCAAACTTCTCTCATCAGTCTATTTATGGCAGTAATTACTTGCATTAATATCTCATCTGGCATTTGACAAGCAAACTCTGCTCGCCGTTTTTTATAGTCTAAAGATTTGACTTGATCTGCTAGTACAACTCCTGAAATTTCTAATCCTTCTGGAATTGGTATTTCAAACATAAATCCTTTGACTTTTGTAGTAATTGGGCAGACTAAAGCTAATCCTACAAGACGGTTATATCTACTTGATGAAACTACTAAAGCAGGACGACGACCAGCTTGTTCTCTTCCAGATTGAGGATTAAAGTTTATCCAGATAATATCTCCCTTTTTAGGAATATAAAAATCTGAGTTATTAGAATTGCTCACTTAGTACCTCTTCTAGACCAATTTCACCATGCAGTTGTTCTGGAGTAATTGCATCTAACATTTGATTAAATTCTTTAGTTTCTCTCAGTAATGATGGCATTCTCATAGCAATAATTCTAATAATTAGAGTGTTAATTGGTTCTTCTGTTAACTCAGATAGTTCCTCTAATTTTTCATAGAGAGATTCTGAAATTTCCAAGGATAGTTTTTTATTAGGCATTTTTTTGTTTTTTGTCACTTTTATTCAGGTATATAGCAAGGGGATTGCTATATAATAATACACAAGCAATTTTGTTTTTTAACTTTTTGGGTAGGAGATTGCCACGGGGGGCGTAACTATTAAAGACAAGAGTTAACTCTTAACCTTCCCCCTCGCAATGACACGCTCCGACTTAGTTTTCATTTTATCTTATTTGCCTCAAATAGAATTAGGTTAAAATTGAGCAATGAGCAAATTTAAACAAGGTAAAATTGAACAAGAATTAAATAGCCCAATAATCATAGTATTCCCATCTCCTGTAAGTTTTTAATGTCTTTTTCCAAGTCTTTTACGTCATAATGAACCGGAATTTGACGACTAGATAATAAATTCTGAAAAGTAATTCTATTCATGTCAGCAAAACGACTAGCTTGACCTAGAGTTAGTTTATCTTTTTGGAAAAGCATGACAGCTATTTCCTGTTTCATCTCAGATTCTGTCATTCTAGTGGCTACCAAAATTTCATCAGAAATAATAATGCTCATAGTGAAATTAAGTATTTTTTCTGTTATTATAACAAAATATTTTTAGGTATTTTTTTTATCTGTACCACTTATCAATTAGCAGGAAAAAACTATGATGTTACCTGATGAAATTTTAGAAGAAATTTACCAAATTCGAGAAGAACACGCCAAAGCTTTTAACTACGATCCGAAATTAATATTAGCTGATTGTTTGGAGAGACAAAAGCAATTTGAGAAAGAATGGAAAGGGAAAATCAAATTCATTAGAACTCCTTTGAAAAAAAGAAAAATATCAAATCCTTCTGTCAATTCCTAGGAAAAAAATTAACGTTGTTGGGTTGCGAGATACGCTTAACCCAACCTACAAAGTTATTCTTCTCTTGAGTGAGAAGTAGCAGTAATAATTAACATTTGCTGCTCTGGTTGAAACTCAATTTTACTGACAATATAACGACTCTTGATAATATTCCTCATGGTTCTAGGTATACCCTTTCTATCATCTACTCCTATCACAGCTTCAGGTTTAATCTTAGCAATACCTTTCTCTGTATTCTCCCATTCCAACCCATCCATTTGTACCTGAAAACGTCGGGGTTTACCCTTCATCTTCACCTCATCCCCACGAATAACAATATATCCAGTAGAAGTTGGCCACCAAATATCCCCATTAAACTCAACCCTGGTAATATTAGCGATCGCTTCTCTGCCATTACTGCTACCTCTTGTAATAGTCAGGTGTTGGGAGTTTATTTCTGTCAATTTACCAGATCTACTATCGCCATCTTTTAGTATCACCCTTGCCTTAACAGGCAATGACATGGGAATAGGTTGTGGCTGTGATTGGGCTTGAGCTTCTACAATAGGGTTAGAATTGCTAATAGGTTGTTTAATGTCTCCTATCACTACTGTAAGACAGGCCACTAGAAAAATAATTATGATTTTAGTTATCTTCATTGTGGATATCAGATAGAAATATTGCCTACTATTATTTCTTCACTAGAAGAGTTAATTTTTCTGAAAATAGCCTCTACTCATAAATTTTTGTTTGTAGTAGGGCTTTAGCCCATGAGATACCTATATTAGGGCTAAAGCCCTACTACGAGCTTTAATTATAACTATTCAACCTTAGAAAGGGGGGCTTAGGAATAATGATTCCCCTTAGAAAGGCTAGGAATAATTGCTATATTTATAGATAATATAATTTGCTCTATTCAAATCATAACTTATACAAAATGTTGGGAAGAATTGCGGGTTTATTAAGTTTATTAGGAATTGGTTTATATTTTACAGGTTGGATTTATCGTTGGGCTTATTTTGCTTATTTTCAACTGGAAGTAACGACTCTAGATTTACCTTTTGAATCATTTTTCATTGTGCCAATACAGGTATTTTTTGGTAACATATCCAGTGGAAAATTTTCAACTTTTTTTCGTACTATAGTAATAGCGATCGCTTCTTTTATTATTGTTCCAAATATTTTCCATCTGATTCAATTTTTGACCCAAAAATTAGATAAAATCCTCAATGAATTGCGTTTAAAATTATTGAAATGGAGCTTGAAAACTAAACACCCAAAAATACCACAGAATATTCAATCATTTCTTTATTTTCAACAAATTAACTATCAGAAATATGACAAAGTGTTAATTAATGAAATTGTCATATTCACCTGGTTATTAACAGCCTTATTTTTCCTTGGTCAAAGTCAGGGAAAAATTGATGCTATTCGAGACTCGCGCAACGAAACATCGTTTCTTCCAGTAGTGACTTTAATAACACCAGAAAATCGACTACCATTAGGCAGAAAAGTTGACGATATTGGAGACGATCCTAATGTTAGCAGTTTTCGTGTTATTGGAGATTTAGAATTATATAAAGATTTACTACAAGGGGATTACAATAACAAAACTGACCCTAATTATCCGCAAGTTGTGTGGCGACTGCTGATAGATAGAGACGGTCAATATTATATATTCCCTTCTTTGTCAAAAAATGACCAAGCAAATGCTCATCCTCCGGTTGTCGTTATTCAGCAGAGCGATCGCGGGGAATATGTTGTTATTCTCAGTCCAGAAGCTCCACCCTGAGTGTTGGGACCCACCCCTAACCCCTCCCAGGAGGGGAATGTGGGGACTCACCCCTAATATAAAATCCGGTTAAACAGTCGTCATTGCGACGATAGGAAGCAATCTCCTAAACCCTTGAGATTGCTTCCTTCCACTCCGTTCCAGTCGCAATGACTTGGATATAGTAATTATCTGGATTTTATATAATATCAAGTTGCATTGATTAACCACAATATAGTTATGATGAAAAAGACGGCATACTCCTCAAGAGTCATCTTAAGATGACTTAAACTATTAGCCAAGGATTTCAATCCTTGGCGAGTCATGTTATCCGCTCGGTTTTTTATTCTATTGCCTATTGCCTATTGCCTGTTGCCTGCGCACAGCGCGATAACTGATGGCATAAAACTCAATGCCACCAGCTTCTCATTACTCGCCTACATAGTCAAAGACTGGGGGTTAGTTTCAATCAACTTTGCTAAATCTTGCAAGAAAGCAGCAGCGTCAGCACCATAAATAATTCTATGGTCGCAAGTAATATTTACCTGCATTTGTCGCTTAACTCCAATCATCCCATCAGCAGTTGCTACTACCTGGGGTTGAGATGCACCGATCGCCAAAATTGAACCCTGACCAGGTGGCAAAATAGCATCAAACTGACTTACTCCAAACATTCCTAAGTTAGATAGAGTAAAGGTACCAGTGCTATATTCATCTGGTTGCAACTGCTTTGCCCGCGCCTTTTCTACTAAACCTTTCCAAGTGCGAGATAAAGAATAAATATCCATTTTGTCAGCATTTTGCAATACTGGTGTAATCAAACCGCCATCAGGCATTGCTACCGCCACTGAAATATTAATCCCAGAAGGATACTGAATACCTCCTTCCACATAAGCAGCATTGAGCAAAGGATGTTGTTGCAAAGTCATTGCTATGGCTTTTGCTAACATCGCAGTCATCGTCACACCCTTAGACTTAATCTGTTTATATAACGCATCTAAGTTATCTGTAGCGATCGTGTAACCAACATGGAAAGTAGGCACAGATAAACTTACCATCATATTTCGCACCACTGCATTTTGCAGAGTATTCATCTTGACAACTTGTCCAGGTGTAACCGGTGTCGGAGGTGCAGATGGTGGAGGTGGAGCAGTAGGAATAGATGGTTGAGTAGGAATAACGGGAGTCGCAGTCTTCGCAGGTGCAGCAACTGAAGTTGGAGTACTACCTGTCGCCATTTCTACATCTTCTGCCACAATTCGACCATGAGGTCCAGTACCTTTAAGAGTACTTAAATCTACCTTCAATTTTTTGGCCAACTTTCGGGCACGAGGGGAAGCAATAATCCTTCCATTACCCCGACCATTGTTCTCTTTTGTTTCTGTTGTGACAGATGTGGGGGCTGTAGCAACAGCAGTTGCAGCAGTAGAAGCCGCAGGAGCAGTTTCTTGCTTCGCTGTAGTACCTCCTTGCTGTTTAGCTGTTTCAATTTCGGCCTCTGTTTCAGCCAATAAAGCGATCGTAGATCCTACAGCTGCCACATCTCCAGCTTCCACAATTATAGTGGCCAGATATCCAGAGAAAAAGGATTCTACATCCATATCTGCTTTATCTGATTCAACCACTACTACTGTTTCCCCTTTTTCCACCCAATCACCAGTGGATTTTTGCCAAGAAACAATTTTACCCTCGGTCATAGTAGAACTAAGGGCAGGCATGAATACTTCATTAATCATGTTAGTTTTCCGTTATTTTTTTGTTGATAAATTATTTAGGTCGTAGGTCGTAGGTTGTAGGTTGTAGGTTGTAGGTATAGTCATTTCAAATAAGAATATAACACTTCTTCTGCTAAAACTCTGTTATGGCAAGAAAGACTTGTCTTAATCTGATCATAGGTCTTGGGTAGGGCAGTAAACTTTTTTCACCTAAAACCTACCACCTAAAACCTACCACCTAAAACCTAAAACCTATCTTCTAAACCTCACCTCGTACTTCTTCAATTACCCCATCACGCAGGAGAACTTCTACTTGCATTTTCTTGATCAAATTATCTCCTACATCAGCAGTAAATACACTTTCAATTTGACCTTGACTAACTTCTTGCTCTAATTCCAAAGTTTGTACTTGCTGTAATTGTTGTAAAGCTTGATTTTTCTGCTCTACAAACTCATTTTTCTTTTGGCTGATCTGTGCTTGTATATTATTAATTTGCTGTTGCACTTGAGGACCTGGAGGTTGTACACTTTGCTTTCTAATTTCAGCAATTGCCTTTTGCCCTTGTATTTCAAGTTGTTGTAATTGGCTATCTAAATTATTAATTTGGGCTTGTAGTTGTTGTTGGGCTTCTTCTTTCCAACGTGGGGTAACGACTACTCTGACGTTAATCGCTCGCTTTAAAAGTAATTGTGTTTGAGAATACTCCATAAAAATTGTTCTTGTCAGTTTATTTTTGTTTGCACATAAAGGCGAGAATATTGATTTTAGACTTTAAGATTGCAGAAAATCTGAATGATACTCAATCCAAAATCTAAAATCTCCAAAGTCATTAATCAAACATTTTGTTAATCATATCGCGGTAATGGTCCGTGATAATGGGACGTTTGATCTTCATCGTTTGGGTTGTCATGCCATTTTCTACCGTAAACGGTTCCAGAATCAAGCGAAAAGGTCCAATGCGGTCATCAGGCCGATATCCGGGGCGATTTTTTACCTCCCGATTCAATTCCTGGCGGAACAATTCTTGAATGGTCTGACTTTCCCAATCAATCTGTGGTTGAGGTTCTGAAGGATTCAGTTGAATAGCCCATTGCTCCACTGCTTCAATATTAGGAACAACTAAAGCACCCAAAAATTTCTGGTCTTGCCCCACCAGCATAATTTGGTCAATATATTGACTGCGGGCACAAGCATCTTCAATGGGCTGAGGTTCAATATTTTCCCCATTAGTCAGAACAATTGTATCTTTTGCCCGACCAGTTAATACCAAATCATTATCTGGGGTTATCCAACCAATATCGCCAGTATTAAACCAACCTTCAGAGTCAATAACTTTCTCAGTAGCTTCGGGATTTTGATAATAACCAGCCATGATTTGTGGCCCTCTTGCCCAAACCACACCTTTATTACCAACTGTCAGAGTTTTGTTAGTTTCTGGGTCTACTATTTTAATCTCAGTAGCTGGAATGGCTTTACCAGCAGACCCCCGGAGATTGTTCCAATAGTGTCGAACAGTCAAAACTGGAGAAGTTTCGGTTAAACCATATCCTACCAATAAGCCTATACCGACTATTTCAAAGAAGTTTTCTAAGTGCATCGCTAGGGAACCACCCCCACTTATGGCAAATTTCAGGCGACCCCCAGTAGCTTGGCGGATTTTTTGATAAATGATTTTTTCTCCCAGACTATGAAGAGGTAATAATGCCCAACTTTGCAAAGTAGCCAACAATTTCTGAGACTGAGACGGTGGGTCGAGTTGCAAAACTAATCCTTGACTAATACGCCTAGCTTCAATGTAACGTTGACTTATGCCCAGGAAAAATTGAGCTAATTTTTGTTTATTAGCTGGTTGTTCTCGTAGTTGTTTTTGTACCCCTTCATAAATTAATTCCCAAACTCTGGGCACACTGGTGACATAGTGGGGTTTATATTCTTGGAAGTCTTTTTTCAGAGAACGTTTATTGGTATAAACTTGGGTACAACCTTGGGATAGGAAAAAATATTCTCCTGTCCTACCAAAAGTATGCCAAGTGGGTAGGATATTTAGGGTACATTCTCCTGGGTTGGGTTGAATAAGTGCCCCGAGAACATTAATTTGATAGAGCAGGTTGCCATGGGTCAGCATTACACCTTTGGGTTTGCCAGTTGTGCCAGAGGTGTAGAGCAAAGTAGCAAGAGTTTCCAGGTTTTGCTTAGTGGGTTTGAGAGGGCGGTCTTCTCCTGTAGCAATGACTTGAGAAAATTTAACTACAGGTAGACTTTCGTCAGGGTTTGGGTCTTCTTCAGACAGCAGAATAATTATATGTATAGGTAGGTCTTGTAGGCGATCGCTCAATTTTTTCAACAAGGCCAAGTTTTCCACAACCAAACTCACACTGCCACTATGTTGAAGAATATAAGCTAATTCTTCGATATCTGCAGTCCCACTTCTGACCACATCTGCTCCCCCTGCAGCAATAATACCTTGGTCGGCAATCATCCACCGAGGGCTATTGTCAGCAAATAAGGCCACTCTTGGGGGTATTGATGCTTCATTTTCCGTAGGGACAACCCCCAATGATTGTAAACCAGCAGCAAATTTTTGAATCTGTTCGTTTAGTTCTGCATAAGTAAATTTGACTTCTGGTTTGGCATGGGGGTCATGGAGGGCGATGGTCTGATTATAATGTTGGGCAGCCAGTGGCCATATTTCAGAGAGAGATTGAACTGAGTTGTAGAGAGTGACTTTTTGGAGATTGGCACGTTCGCGATCGCTCATTTGCCAGGAGGTGGGAGATTGTATAGATGTCATTATCTGCTTCCTAAAACTATTGGTGATAAATCTAGTATCTGAGAATTTTGGATAAGTTTGCTAATTTTAGTGACAGTTTGTCAACTTGAATATTCAACTACAGGGAAAAATTAGCCAGAGATTACTTTTAACTTCTCAGTTGCGCATAGCGCTATCTTCAACAATGAATAATGAATAATGAATAATTACCTCTTCTTTTCAAGGAGAGGATTGACAAATTCATGAAAATTTTTCTTTATTATCCCCTTAAAAGGGGAGGCGCATACCCACAATTTTTCGGTAAAAGATAATTTTGGGACAAAGAAATATGGAACTTTGGGATATTTCTGCCATTGACCAACACGCTCATAATTTATTTAAACCAGAAGCGATTGCTCGTTATTCTTATGTTGCTGCTTTTACAGAAGTTTATCATCCAGATATTATTAATTATCATGCTTGTTATACTCTATTTTATCGTCGAAGTTTGCGGGATATGGCAGACTTCTTAAATTGTGAACCGCAAGAATCAGAAATATTAGCTAAACGAGATAATTTAGGGTTAGAAAATTTAACCAAAACTTGTTTTAATGGTGCAAATTTAGAGAGTATTTTGTTAGATAATGGCTTTCTCCCAGAGCAAATTTTACCTTGGTAATGACATCAAAATTTTTTGGGTATCAGGGGATTATTAAGAATAGAAAATATTGCCCAAAATCTCATACTTCAAGTAATGGGAAATGAATGAAGGTTTATTATGGTGTTTTATTGGTGGTTTTTAAGAGATTTTCTCTACCTCAATCACCTCCTGTACTGCAATTACAAACAAACTAATTCCAATTCCAGTTCCTTCTGCTGTACCAATACCAAAAGCAGAGAGTCAACCTTTAGAGAAAAAAAGCAGTGACATTCCCAGATGCTTGAATATCAACTTAACTCTCAGCAACCTCGATGACTTAAAGATAAAGTCAAGGTAGACGCAAGCTGGAGAAATTTTAAGAGAGCAGAGTTGGGGAGAGGCGATACTGCTGATGCAACGCTCCGCGAACGCTACTAGAAAAGAAAAAAACCCTTGAACTCTCTATCCATGAAGTAAGCAGTTATAAGACTGTAGGTTGGGTTTACGTGATAGCGCAACCCAGCAGACACAAGCTTGTTGTTGGGTTGATCCTAACAGATAAGCTCCGCTCACACTTCGTTCTACCCAACCTACTGGCGTGACACAGCTTAAATGGTGGATTAGATGGGGAGTGTGGGGAGTGTGGGGAGTGTGGGGAGTGTGGGGAGTATGGGGAGTATGGGGAGATCAAGACACCTAGAAACAAAAATCTATTACACAGTTTTAGGCGTGTCACGCCACTACAAAGTGCTACAGTTTCCAAACAGAAGAAATTAATATTTTCTCTACAGTCTTCTGGAATTGATGGAGATGCAATTATTCATGAAGAGGCCAGGTTAGTGATCGCCCAATTAAATTATCTACAAGCTAAGACAAATGTTGATTTTGCTTTAGCTGCTTTAAATTGCGCCAAAGCTAACAGGAATTACGAAGAATATAGAGTTATATAGAATCCGGTTATACAGTATGTGTTTATAATTCTATACCACACTTCAATATTAAATCGGACTACCTCCCCATCTCCCCATCTCCCCATATGTGCCAACTATATAATAAGTATTCAACCGGATTTGATATTAGAGTAACAAAATCGCTGATTAGACTTTGATTCAATATCTTAATTTTTGAGACTTTCTATCCGCTCTAGATTCATCCCTTGATTCAGCAAGGCCGTGTTTTTTGTAGTGGCAATTCATAAATTGCCCCTACAGGTAGCGTCCGTGTGTAAGTTCTTCTTCCTTACTTCCTTCCTACTATAATAAATCCTTAAACTTAGGATGATTAGCCAAACTCTTCAAAACTTGCTTAATATCTTGCGATCGCTCCTTTTTCACAATCAAAGTCACATTCCCATCCCTAACAACAACCACATCCTCCAAACCAATAGTCACAATAGCATCATCATCACTAGTGGCATAAAAAATCGACCCCTCCGTATCTAACCCCAAATGATTAGCTAACTCCACATTCACTCCATCACCCTTAACCAAACGTTCCAAAGCATTCCAGTCACCCAAATCATCCCAACCAAAAGCCACAGGTAACACAAAAGCCTTGTCAGTCTTCTCCATCACCGCATAATCAATACTCTTCTTCTCCAACTGAGAATAACCCTCAGCACCCATCGCCTCCAAAACAGTCATCATCGTCGGCGCATATTTTCGTAACTCAGCCAACATTACCCCCACCCGGAACACAAAAATACCGCCATTCCAACTAAAACGACCCGTTGCTAAAAACTCCTCAGCCTTCTCTCGGTTAGGCTTTTCCGTAAACCGCGCCACCCTATAAGCATCAAACCCACCAAAATTTCCTGCTTCTTTTCCCTGTTCAATGTATCCATAACCTGTAGAAGGGAAAGAGGGTTTCACACCTAGGGTAACAATAGCCTCCTGATTCATTGCCAACTCAGCTGCTGCCTCCAAGGTCTTCTGGAATACTTCCGGTTCCCCGATCCAATGGTCAGCAGGGAAAAACCCCACTACTGCATCTTCACCATAACGGCGTGCTGTCTCTATAGCTGTCCACGCAACAGCAGGAGCTGTATCCCTTCCTTCTGGTTCTGCCAATATATTTTCCTTTGGCATCTGGGGTAACTGTTGTGCTACACCTTCGGCCAACATTGCCGAAGTTACAACCCATAAACCATCCCAATTGTTAGATAATGAGAGTAATCTCTCTGCTGTTGTTTGTAACAAACTTTTACCACTGCCATCCAGGGAAAGAAATTGTTTGGGTCGATGCTTTCGACTTAAGGGCCAAAAACGTTCTCCTTTACCACCAGCAAGAATTACAGGTATCATCAGATTTTAGATTAATTAATAGATTAGACTATTCAATCTTAAATTCTCATTGCCAGTTTTTCCCAAGTTACCCAACTATGGCATTTGCTGATTTTTTGAGGAGATTCTAAAACTTTCAATATTATAGCGGTTTAATCGTTTGTGAAATACAAAATTCTCAGTTTTTAGGAAGTAGGGAATTGAGTAGTTGGCATTGAGACTCAGTTATTAATTATTACCAATTCAGAAGTGGTCTATATCTTTATTTATTCCATTTCTAGCCATTAACTTGGACACAAACCGCTATAGTTACAGCAATAATCTTACTTTTAACTTTTAACTTTTATTATGAATAATACTTCTTCTACTGAATCCCGGTCTATTTGGCACAAATGGTGGTTCTGGATACTTGTATTAGTCTTGAGTGGAACTACAACTACTTCTTTTGGGGCAATAACTGCTCTATTTGCTCCGGTTGAACCACAGTTTTTCAGCCAACTACTCCAGAAATTTACTTCAGATGTCTTGTGGCGCAAACGTCTGCCTTACAAACTCTCAAAACCGATGAATATTCTAGTTATGGGAATTGACGAAGTTTCAGGAGTGGCAGAAAATTCTCCGGATGTGTTTGAGGGTCGTAGCGATACTTTACTATTAGTACAAGCTAATCCTACTACTCAGACTGTCAGTTTACTTTCAGTACCACGAGATACTCAAGTCCTAATTCCCAAAATTGGTATTGCTAAAATTAATGAGGCTAATGTTTATGGTGGGCCCAAACTGGTAGAAAGTGTTTTAGAGAGTACTTTAAGTGGTTTTGAGATTGACCGATATGTGCGAGTTAGTAAGGGAGCGTTTCGAGAATTAGTTGAACAAGTTGGTGGGGTAGAAATTTTTGTTCCTCAACCTATGTCTTATACTGATAATACTCAGCAGCTAAAAATAGATTTAAAGTCTGGTTGGCAAACTCTCAATGGAGAACAAGCAGAACAATTTGCTCGTTTCCGAGAAGAAGTTCATGGAGATATTGGTCGTATTCAACGACAACAAGTTTTGCTCAAGGCGCTCCGAAACCGCGTTACTAGTGTGGCAGTTTTACCTCGGTTGCCTAATATTATTCAGGTGATGCTGAAGTATGTGGATACTAATTTAAGTTTTCCAGAAATGTTGGCTTTGGTGAATTTTAGTCTTGATTTAGAAAGAGATGATTTGAGAATGGTAATGTTGCCAGGAAGAGCTAGTTCTAGTGATGAGTATTTGACTAGCTATTGGATTATAGACCAACCTGGTCGAGACCGAATCCTTGAACAATATTTTAATTTCAAGTTAGAAGATTTTAATTATAACGATCTATTTCATCCGAAAAAAGTTAATAAAACTTTGTCTTTAGAGGCTAAAATAGCTGTTCAAAATGCCTCTAGTAATTCTCAAGCAGCGACAAATTTTGCTCAATATTTGAGGGATCAAGGATTCTACAATGTTTATGTAGTTTCTGATTGGCCTGACAAAGAACCTTTGACTCAAATTATTGTTCAAGGGGGTTATTTGGAGTCTGCTGAAGTTGTGAAGAATGCTTTGGGTTTTGGTAATATTGAGCCTGCTTCTACTGGTGAAATAGGTTCTGATTTTACTGTTCGATTAGGAGAAGATTCGGTCGATATAATTAATAATTAATAATTAATAATTAATTATTAATTATTAGGGTTTGCGGAAAAAGTCTTTTGGTAGGGATAGGAGTCAGGAGTCAGGAGTCAGGATAAATGGAAATTATATGAGGAGGTAGTCGGAAAAATTTTCCCTTGATTTTTCTGTTACAATCATCCCAAAATACTAGCTTTTTGATCTTTTCGGTGCAAAAAGATGGCACTTTTTTGAACCTCAAAAACGCTTTAGTCTTTATTTATCAATACTCTGAGAATTAATCAGCAAGCCCTAATTAATAATTAATAATTAATTATTAGGGCTTACCGATTTAATCTAAAAGAATTGACATATAGAAGTCATTTGGTATCTATTTAACAAGTTATCAGTCCAATAGCCATCTGGGTTTTACGATTCTGGCAGTCATTTTTCGTAATTTTTCGGTCTCCTGAACCCCTATAGTTGTTAAGCTCCTTAAAATGGCTTTCCTGAAGACTTTGTATTTCAAGAAAAGATACCAAATGGGTTCTATAAAGACAAGTGCCTTTTTGGGGTCGAATTGCAGTGCCTGGTATCACGTCTAAAACGCTTAAAAAGGAGTGTACTTTAGGCTCATAGTTGGGCAGAAAAACCCCTCATTCTGACAATTCTTACTGAAAAATTATGGTTTAAAGCCTCCAATTTTAAGCTATCCATTATAAGGAACTCCTGAAAACCTTGATGGGAGGCTGGGGAGTGTGGGGAGTAATAATCTTCAAAAAAATGTATTTTTCAATATACTTTTCCGAGAAAAAAGCCTCTCAAACGACTTACACATAACTTCTCACTTTTGTCAAGTTTTATGCTAAGAAAGATGTTTATAAAGCATAGACTTTTAAGGGGATAATAATAAATTTTTTTTTTCATTATTAGTTAATCAATTCCGTTTTCAAGGAGAGGTAATAATTAATTATTAATTGTTTAATCCTACCTCCTCATTATTCCCATGACTCCTGTCTCCTGTCTCCTGTCTCCTGTCTCCTGTCTCCTGTCTCCTACCCCTACTAAAAGACTAGTGAAGCGCAAACCCTAATTATACTTGCTGAAATAAGTTTGAAAAACCTGTTTGGCAACAGGAGCAGCAGAAACAGAACCATAACCTCCATTCTCCACAATGACAGCGATCGCAATTTTTGACTGATAAGCTGGCCCAAAACCAACATATAAAGAGTGAGACCTTTGTCCAATTACTTCTGAGGTTCCGGTTTTCCCTCCTGTAAGAGGAATAGTACCATCATTAAGAGATTGTGCTGTACCATAATAAACCGCATCAATCATGCCTTCTCTAATCATCTTTATCTGTTCAGGTTTCAACCCTGTGGGAGTAGGCTTCATTTTTGGACTATTCGTTTGACTTGCCAGTAAATGAGGCTTAATCTGTTTACCACCATTAGCGATCGCTGCTACTGCTGCTGCCAACTCTAATGGTGTCACCAAAACCAGACCCTGGCCAATTGCCATAGTTACTGTATCACCCAAATACCAATCATCATTATAAATCCTGCGTTTATCTTCCTCCGTAGGGATTAAACCATTGTATGTAGCGGGTATACCCAGCAGGTTTAAATTTTCACCTCCCAAACCAAGTTTATGTGCCCATTTAATTATTTCTTGAGCGCCAATAGCCATACCTACTCGATAATAGAAAGTATTACTACTATAAGCTAATGCACTTCTAAAACCAATTGAACCATATCCTCCACTATGTTCATTGAAACTAATGCCTCCAACATAAATTGAGTCAGAGGTATATACAAGGGAATATGGTGAAAATTTTCCAGACCCCATAGCTGCTGAAGAAGTCACTATTTTAAAAGTACTTCCGGGAGGATAACCTTGGAGAGACCGATTTAAAAATGATTGCTCCTGACCATGAAGATTTTGCCATTTGGCTTGAGACATAGGTTTCGTAAACACATTGGGGTTAAATCTAGGATAACTGGCCATTGCTAAAATTTCCCCTGTATCCACATCTAGAGCAACTACTGCTCCCTTGCGAAAACCCAGAGCTTTTTCTGCTGTTTTCTGAAGGTCTATATCAAGAGTTAAGTTTACTGTTTTTCCTGCTTGAGGTTTAATTTCTCCGAGAGTACCTATTTCCTGATTTTGGGCGTTGACTTCTATCAAACGCTTACCCCATTTTCCGGCAAGCAAATCATTAGCACCAGCTTCCACCCCTAATCTACCAACCATCATTCTCATTTGATATTCTGGGTTAGCTTTTAGTTCTTCTAATGTAACTTCGCCAAGGTATCCAATTATATGAGATGCCAATTGTCCATGAGGATAATGACGAGTTGATTCCGACCTAACTTCTACACCAGAAAATTCCGCAGCTCTTTCCTGTAAGGTTACAAAAGTATCGCGATTCACTTCATAGCTAATATTTATATTCCTTTCTCCTGAATTTATAGCCTGCTCTACTTTTTTAATGATTTTTTCAGCGGGTATATTAATTATGGGGCTGAGTTTTGCTGCAGTAATTTTCCATTGCTCTTTGGGTTGTTCTTTTGGCCATAAATATATGGAGCGGGTAAGATGGTTAGATGCAAAGGCTTTACCATTACGGTCTAGAATTAGTCCTCGATTAGAAGCTACTGGAATTGGCCTAATGCGGTTGTTTTCTGCTCGGTCTCTATTCTGTTGACCTTGAATTAATTGTAGTTGAACCAGACGACTAACTTGTAGACCAATTATGGCTGTGGTTAATAGCATTAACACAATTGCTCGGTAGATTGAGCGTGACTGATGTTTTTGAGATGAGGGGTTCTCTTCTATTTTTCGTAGTCCAAAGGCAAAAGAAAATTCGCGCACCATTATTTCTTGATTTATGATTAGATAAACTGATTGACTAATTGTCTTTTAGTCGTTAAACAATAATGGGATAGACTTTACAGCAGTTTAAATAAAAATTCAAAGTGCAGAACAAAGTAATAAAAGTTAACTAGCTATCAGCATTTTGCGTACCGGAATGCTCTGCAAATAGCACTCAGCTTTCAGTGCGCTAAAAGCTTGGGTTTAAATCTCCGACTTCTAGCTTGTCGTTTAATTTTAGGAGGGGTCGCGTATCCCCTGATAAAAAGCTGACTGCTAAAGGCTGAAATGCTGTTTGCTCTGCATTCCAGACCGAAATGATTTTTAATTTCTTATGTATTAGATTTTTTACATAATTAGACAATTATATCTAGAAAATATAAGAATCAATAGACATATCCGGAAATAGTTAAATGATTGGTTTTACTAGCTTGACATAATTTACTGCTTGCTCGATTTAGACAGTTGATTTGACATTTTTCTCAATTTTTACTCTGTTTTAAACCTGTAAATAGACTATTTATATTTTATTTTTTTATTTTTTTATTTTTTTATTTCTTGTTTACAACTTTTTTGATGATCTGATTAACCCTCCTTTCTTCAGTCTCACTAAGCCACATATTGTCTTCACTATTTGCTGATATTTTTCCCTCTTAATCTGAATCTTGATTGAGCTACTCTGAAAACTTTTAACAATCTTGTTAGATGTTCCACTACTATCTTTGGCTAATTCTGGATTTTTCTTCTTCCCTTCTGAAATTAATTCCTTTTTTTTTGTGGCTTTTTTCGGTATTTTTTTCTTTCTCGGATATGTCTAATGAAAGAAGTAAATTTTGACTTTTATTAAGAAGTATATTCAACAATGAATAATGAATAATGAATAATGAATAATTACCTCTCCTTGAAAAGAAGAGGATTGACAAATTCATGAAAATTTTTCTTTATTATACCCTTAAAAGGGGAGACTTTAAACCACAATTTTTCGGTAAGCATTTCCTGCGGAATGCTGCGCAAACAGCCGTCAGCTATTAGCTAGTCTCCTATGGTCGGAACTGCGGACTTCAGCTATTAATTTTGGAGAAGGTAAAAGCAACCGTTGAAATTGAGAAAGAATAAAAGTTACTGCCAAAGTCCCCTTCCTAAATCTGAGAAGTAATTATTCATTAATAATTGCTGAATACGAGCCCATCCCCAAGGGAAGCGCTGACTACTAATAGCTGAATGCTTACGAAGTATATTGTCATTTATTTAATTTTTAGTTTTAAAATTGGAATAGATATAATAACAGGAAAAATAGGAATAGTTGAATCTAATTATTATATCATACCTCTTTTTTAAATACCTACAAATCAAAAAAAATGTTAGGGATACCAGGCCATGGATAACAGAGTAAAAAATAGGAATAATTTTGATAATTTCTCAAGAGAATAGAGAAAATAATTTTTATGACATCTAATTAATGAGACTGGATATTAGAGCTTCATCAAAAGCAAAATGTAGTGAAAATCCTTGATATCTAGTATGCAATGCCACGATGAAAATAAAGTCATCAATAAATGACGATAATTAATCTCCTAAACACCAAGAAACAACTAACAATATTATTGACAGAAATAACCATCGAGGAATATGTAGCCATTGCATGAAGTCCATTGGTTCCAAGACAAAGATAGAAGTGAATAAAAAACTGAAAAATAATACCACAGTTATCAACAATAACGACATAGTATTTTCCGAAAAAAATTTGAACAACTTATTTGATTCACCCTTCAGTATAATGTTAAATGACCTGCTCAAGCAAAGATGGTAAATTCTCGTGTTTAATACCCTTCTAACTGACTTCCGAATTATCTTTGATAGAGACCCTGCAGCTCGTAACTGGTTGGAAGTTCTTACTTGCTACCCTGGTCTTCAGGCTTTAATATTTCATCGCCTAGCTCATGGTTTGTACAGTCTGAAAATTCCTTTCCTGCCTCGCTTAATTTCCCACATAGGCCGTTTTTTGACTGGGATTGAAATTCATCCTGGAGCTGTTATTGGTCAAGGAGTTTTTATTGACCACGGTATGGGTGTGGTGATTGGAGAGACTGCTATTGTTGGAAATTATTGCCTAATTTACCAAGGAGTAACTCTGGGTGGTACTGGCAAAGAAACTGGCAAACGGCATCCTACTTTGGGTGAGAATGTAGTTATTGGTGGGGGTGCCAAGGTTCTTGGTAATATTAATATTGGTAATAATGTTCGTATTGGTGCAGGATCGGTAGTACTTAGGGATGTTCCTTCTGACTGTACTGTTGTGGGAGTGCCTGGGAGAGTTGTATATCGTTCTGGAGTTAAGGTAAATCCTTTAGAGCATGGTAGTTTGCCTGATTCTGAGGCTGAGGTTATTCGTGCTTTGGTGGATCGAATTGATTCTCTTGAACAACAGGTGGAAAGTTTACAAGGTAAATTATCACAGTGTCTTGTGGTTAATTGTGACCCTCCATCTTCTGCTAATTACGCTAGTTGTCGTCTCCAAGACTAAGCAATTCAAGATTTTTTTATGGCTAAGGAATTTAAGGATTTATATCTTGAGTAGACCAAGTTTTAGAGTTATCAATTTGATAAAGCCAACGATTTTGTGGTTCTCCTTTGAGTTCTAGATACTCGACTTTTGTTGGATCTAGTAATAATAAATAAAAGTTTGATAGGGGATAGGCAGGATTTGGTGGGGACAATTCAAAGGCACCGATATCTACTTTACTTTCTCCAGGATTAGGCCAAGTAAATTGCTGTCTAGCATTGTCTGAAATTTCTTGCCATGTTGTTTCTCTAGCTTTAGCAAGTTTGGGGTGAGGATTATTTGCTTTGATTAGGTAAAGTTTCCCACTGAGGCGAAATTGTTCTCTAGTTTTTGGAAAGTACCAACAAATTTCGCCCCAAGGATTTTTTTCTATTTGTTCTACTTTGTTGCTACGACTGTCAGTGATGAATTTTAGGTGGTTGGTTTCTTCTAAAAAACCTCGGAATACGATGGTACGATTTTTGGGTTGGCCTTCAGCAGTGACTGTTGCTAGTTGGAGATAACGAGCATAACTTAGGCTTCGGTTTCTATGTAAAGCTCTGGATAAGGGCGATCGCCAAGGTGCTAATTTTTCTGCCTCTACTAAGTTAAGAAATTCCATGATTATTGGCTATTTTTGCTTTTTTTTTAGAGGACATATCTTATACTAAATCTTGTTTAGCTTCCAGGCGGAACACCCCCATCTGATTGAAAAATTTCCGGTATTGCGGAACTATCTGTGATTATGTCGCTGTGAGCTTCATTATTATATTTTTCCTGGACTAAATCCTGTAAATCTTTTTCCCAGGCTTTAATCTCAGGTGTTTTTAACATAAGAACTTTTTTAGATTTTTTAGACTCTGGCTCGGCTACTGTTTCAGTCTCTGGGTCAGAGTCTTGTTCTTGGCCCAAATAATTTCCCACAATCTCTTCTAATAATTTTTCCGGCTTGACTCCCTGTTGTTTGGCCTGAACTTTTAACTTATCCCAAACATCTCTGGGTAGTTTTGCTGTGGCTAGGGGAGGTGTAGTTTCCCCAGTAATAGTAGTTTCTATGTAAGTCGCTGTAATAGGTTTAGATTCTTGCTTTGCCTTACCCAGAACCTCTTGCCAACAATTCACTGTCTCATCAACTTCTGAGCTGACTCGTCCAGCAGAACTGGCTAATTTTTGGGCTTGAGATACGTTGTCTGGCAATTCGGTAAATCCTTCCAGCATCAATGACCAAGATATTTGAGCAGCTTTAATGACTCGTTTGACGTAATAGACCGATTTTTTCAAGCCTTTAAGGCAATACTCTTTGAAGGTTTTATACCCCAAATCTTTATACAATTTATAGATTTGAAAAGCCCTCAAAGCCATGCCCTCTTTAATATAGGCATATCTATCGGCCAGCATATCTATTTCCAGAGAAGCGGTCGCCTCATCGCCTTCTTTCCAGGTGTTGTCCCAAAATAAATCACAAAATTTATCTAGATATCCATCTGCCCAGTTGGGAAGTTCTGGGTCATTGAAAGGAGTCTCGAATTTGTGGTCGTATAAGTTTCCAATCATAAATAAGAAAAAGTTAGGTTACGAGGAAAGGGGTGAACTTAGCAGTATTATTGCCTAACCCGGAAAGATATCCATTAGATAGTCACTAGAAATATGTAAGGCTATGTCAGTTAAGTACTGGGTTTTAACTGTTTGAACTGCTCGGTTATTGTTGTCTTCCTGAGAAAATACATTTGTTGTTTTATATATTTGATTTTACAGGTGTATAATGAAGTTGTCAATAGTTTTGAGTAAAATTATTTTGCAAATGTAGAATGGAAAAAAGTAATAAGTATAATGCCGAGAAAAACAATACACGGGGAAGCCAAGACGAGCTTAAGCTTAACAGTTACCCCCACAACCAAGAAGATTTTGAAGCGAACAGCTCAATCATTGGGAATGAGCCAAAGTGAGTTAATAGAGCTTTGGGCCAGAGAGGCGAATTTACAATCGCACAAACAACTATTGGGGGAATTCTTGACCGCTTGAGGACTCTTCAATCGATACATCTACAATATGTAGAAGCTCATGGCAAAAGATTAGAACAGCGGCTAATCGAAAATCATACTCATAAATCGAAAGTTTTTGAGGAGATGCACTATTTAGAAGTTGAGTTGGTTCACCTCCTCGAATCTGCCGAAGAAGAAGATCCAAACGAAGAAGAATAAAGAGTCAAAGAAGCCGATCACAGCAATGTGGTCGGTATTTTTTCAGGTTTCGTGCTATGTCAGCTAAATACTAAGTTTTAACTGTTTGAACTGCTCCATTAGGCGTCATCTCCTAAAAATTTTCAAGCGCTTTTTACTAAAACCATAATAAATAAGCGCTTATATTTTTGTCAAGTAATTGAGTAGAATATTTTTAAGCGCTTACAATGGACAAAAACAAAATAGATGGGAAGAAAGATCAAGTACGAGCAAAAGAAACAACAATTGAATCTAACAGTTACTCCAGAGACAAAGGAATTATTGGCAGAAATAGCGGATGCTCTGAACATCAGTCGGAGCGAGTTGATAGAAAAATGGGCGAGGGGCTGGCACCAGATGCAGTCAGTGGGCTTATTGGGGGAATTTTTGACCTGTTTCGAGAAATTGTCCGTGACGCATTAAATTATATGTATGCTCATAACGGGCGTTTAAAGCAACGAAGCGACGAAAGCGATGTGTCTATTGCTAGCTTCTTAGATAAAGCAGCAGCTTTAGAAAGAGAAATGGCTAAAGTCTTGGAACAGGTTGAGCAACCACCAAAAAACGAAAAATTAGAAGAATAAAAAATTAGAGGAGCCGATCGCAGCAATGTGGTCGGTAATTTTTCTGCCAAAAATCCTACACATTATTGCAATGTGCGCTGATAACTTGTTCATGTAAAAATGATGTGATATCATGTCCGGTAGCATCGGTATTGTATAGTAAATAGGCAACAGCTCATCTGCTCCGGAAGGCAACAGGCAAGAAAAAAACTTAAATTTCCTGCAAATATCCACGCCAACTTTTACACAAACGATTGCCTTCGGACATGATGTGACAACTATTGAGCATTAGTTATATTATGTTTTGACCAATCCAGGTTACTAAACTGAAAATCAAACTCATCTGTTGTCAATTTTAACTGTTGGGAACCAAAAGTTTTGAGAACGTTATTTTCAATAGTCGAACTGTACTGTTGAGTTTTAGACGACATTTTCCTCGACTTTTATGGACAACTGTGGACAAAATGTATAGGTATAACCGTCTTTTTGATGTACAACTTTTAATTTGCTTACATGAACACTTTTAGCTTTTTGTC
>NZ_JAAHGO010000180.1 GCF_010672455.1 Okeania sp. SIO2C9
GCGAGGTTTCGGTAGCAAAGGTTCTAGTAGTTCCCACTCGCGTTCGCGCAGCGTCCCGGAGGGAATCGCTTAGGTCACTGGCATAAGATTTTCGGGACATTGATTTGACACTCATCATTGATTTTTTGATTTTTCTACCTTCAATACCTCTTCATAGCCATCTTTAGCTTTTTTTTACAAACAGTCTCTTATGTTTTGTGGAATCTATATTTCAATTAATGGACTTAGATTTACCAGTACCAGACCATAGCACTGTATCCCGTCGCTTGCCAAAACTGAATGTTCAACTGCCAGTTATACCAACAAAGCCAGGCCATTCATCTGGTAGTAGACTCTACAGGAGTGAAAGTTTATGGAGAAGGTGAATGGAAAACAAGAGTTCATGGTGTCAGTAAACGGCGTACATGGCGTAAATTACATCTAGGAGTAAATGAGGGCACAGGGGAGATTGTTAGTGGGGTAGTGACTACCAATAATGTAAGTGTGACGGGCGTATTTTCTGACCTGTTAGATGGCAAGTATCAGGAGACGGAACCTATGACAAGTATAAGTGTTATGAGAAAGCTAGGCAACGAGGAGCAAAGACAACGATTCCACCCAGGAAAAATGCGGTAATAGGTCAACATGGCAACTGCAAATGCCCACCTCAGACCACCAGATGAAAACCTCACAAGAATAAGAAAAGTAGGACGCAAGAAATGGAAACGTGAAAGTGGCTACCATCGACGCTCCCTATCAGAAACCGTATCGGTTTAGGCTCAAAGTGATATTTGGAGGGAAGTTGCGAGGACGAAAAGAGCGATAATCAGGCAGTGGAGTTGTTCATACAATGTGCCATGCTTAATCGTATGATACAGAACTGTAAACCAGAAAGCTACAAAGTAGAACTCTAATTAACTTCTCTTGTGGGGAGAGTTTGCGATCGCAACATTCATGCAACAAAGCCATTAATAATTACCTCTTCTTAAAAACGGATAGGATTGGTTAAAAGAAAATTTTTTTCTTTATTATCCCCTTAAAAGGGGAGGCGCATACCCACAATTTTTCGGTAAGGGGAGTAGGGAAGATATGGGAGGTAGGGGTAGTAGGAAAGAAACCGAAATACATCCTCTTTTTTTTAAACCCAAATTCCGAACATCAATTTGTAATATGAAAAGCACAGAGCAGGAGTCAGAATTCTCTTCTGCTTTCTGCCTCCTACCTTCTGCCTTTCCTAATAATTTGTTCTCTCACCCAATTGTGAAAAGTTTTTATAGTTTGATTTCTACCTATATTTTGACAGCAAATACTATATTCTGGAATTATTTCAGTTAAGGGCAAACCGGGAAAATAAGAGCTAAATTCTGATTCTATATATTTATTATTCTCTAATACCAGTTTGAAAAAAGAATGCTATAAAAAGTGCATCTCTATCGGATCTGCCTAAAAATAGTTTCTCTAGTTCATTTTAGATGGTTATCTCTATCTTTTTCCCTTTTTTTTCAATATTTATCCCTTCTTCCTTCTTGCTTATTCCTTATTTCGTAGGGACGTTGCATGCAACGTCCCTACTATTTGTAGCAAACATTGATCAATTTGGTATAATACATATATTTGCAATTTTCTGTTTTCAAATCGCCAAATTTCCTCTACTCCTAAATTGGCATAAATATTCAGATGAGTAGTGGCGTGTCAAGCTGAAAATAGAGCCTTTGCGTAAGTCCTAAGGTATATTAAGGTCACAAGCAGTTACGCTGACATTTCTAACATTCTTTGTAATGGCTTAAGTGCAGCAACCCGAATCTCCTCTGGCAGGGTAATTTCCGGTCCCCGATTCTTCATTGCCAAATATAACTTTTCCAAAGTATTCAGTCGCATATGAGGGCATTCATTACAAGCACAGTTCCCTGTCGCTGGTGCAGCAATAAACTGTTTTTCTGGTATTTGCTTTTCCATTTGATAAAGAATTCCGGGTTCAGTACCAATGATAAATTTCTCCGCAGCGCTTTGCTTACTATACTCAAACAAAGCTTTTGTTGAACCAATGAAATTGGCATGACGCAATACTTGCTCTTCACATTCTGGATGGGCAATAAATTCTGCTTGAGGATGTTCCATTTTCAGTTGTACGATTTTCTTTTCAGAAAAAATTTCATGAACCATACAACTCCCGTCCCAAAGTACTAAATCTCTTCCTGTTTGTTCGCTGACATAGCGACCAAGGTTTTTATCAGGAGCAAAAATAATTGGCTGATCTTCTGGGATTTGATTCACAATTTTCACTGCATTAGAGCTGGTGCAAATAATGTCACTCATTGCTTTTACCGCAGCAGAGCAATTAACATAACACACAACTAAATGATCGGGATGGGCCGCTTTGAAAGCCGCAAATTCTTCAGCAGGACAGCCATCAGCCATAGAGCAACCCGCATCTAAATCGGGTAATAAAACTAACTTGTTAGGATTAAGGATTTTAGCTGTTTCTGCCATGAAATGGACTCCAGCAAAGACGATTACATCAGCATCTGTAGTAGCAGCTTGCTGAGATAAACCTAAAGAGTCACCCAAAAAGTCCGCAATATCCTGAATATCTGCCTCTTGATAGTAGTGAACTAAAATAACAGCATTTAGCTCCTTTTTGAGGTCTTCAATAGCTGCGAATAAGTCATCTGGGATAGAGTCAAAATATGTGTTTGTTTTTTTTGATTCTGTTATAAACATAGTTAGGTATCTTTAGAGACTATTTGTCAAATAAATATTAAGATGTTTCCGGCTTTTGAGCGCAAAGCGTTTGGACGCGAAACACTACAACATAAATTCAGAACTTTACTCTAGCTACTCAGGCAAGGACTTTCTGAAAGTTGATTTTTATTTTATGTTATAAAATACTATAATAAGAAATTTATTTGGCATTTACACTACTTTTCTTTAGCTTTTTTTACGAACAATCAAGGCTAAATTCTGAGAAATATAGAAAAGTGCTAAATTTGGGTTTAAATATATTTTAGTCTTCAATCCCAACTCAATGTCGCTCTGGGTCTCCCATTATAATCTCCGATTTAACGGGAGGGGAATCGTGACCTGCAAAAAAACGTAAAGTAACAAGAATTATGCTATAATTCTTCTCATCAGGAGTAGCGGTTACTCCTTCCAATACGCCACTGTTTGTAATGCCAGAATACTGTAGAATAAGGAGGTAACTCCAGGGGTAAATCACACCAATTGCAACCATTCTTGAGCTGGTAGAGAACACCATCCAATATTTC
>NZ_JAAHGO010000181.1 GCF_010672455.1 Okeania sp. SIO2C9
GATAACTTGTTTACCCAACTTCCAGGCTACATACTCTAGAACATCAAGGAATTGATAGTAGCTGCATCTTGCAAAGACTTATTCAATCCTGATTTGGCTGATTGGCCGTTGGGTAAAAACTGACCATGATCGCCTAACTTGGCCTTGCAACGTCGGACTAAATTAGCTAAGAGCAAGTCAGGTAATGAAAATAACACTTACATCCGAAAACAGATGATCAGCAAGCTTGAAGTGCCAGTCTAATCTTTGTCTCGCTATTAGTTGGTGCAGTTTCGCTATCTTACGCTTGAGAATTTTCCAAGGCTTGGAATGCTTTGGTTTCTTAGCCAATCTGATCTGTAGTTTAGACAAACGATGCTCAGAAAGCCTGAAAAATTTAGGCACTTCTATGAACTCCCCATCGGAGGTAACAGCATAATACAATAGTCCTAAATCAATACATGCATGAGTTATCTTCGGTGGGTTGAATTTCTACAACCTCATAAGGCACAGTCTTATCTTCGATCGTAAAGCTTATATAGAAACCATCTGCTTCTCGAATTACGGTACCTGTCTTAACCTGGAAACCTAATGGTATTGGGCGATTGTACACAAAGGGGACTAGGCCAATTTTGGGTAAATTGACACAAAAACGACCGTTAGCATTTTTGGTATGGGTTGGTATTTGACAACTGAGGATAACTGAACGAGTTATAATAATGTTTCCCCTTGAATTTCGGTCTGCCACTGGTTTTACCGTTTTTGTCAGGCAAGGCACAAGTTATCCATTGTTGTTTGCACTCGTTGGACAACATCTTGTAGAACCTGAGAGTGCATAGACTTATACTCAGGGAATAGTTTTTTAGTCTGTACTAAATCTGCTAACTGTACTGTTTCCCACAAAACATAACCATTGACTATGTTCGGATACTTATCTCCTTTCTTCGTTATCAGATTACCATTGCTGTCTTTTTTTCTACCCCATACGCGTTTGTACTCTAAATTCCGGAATATGCATGATAAATCCGTTCTACAGGTACTACTGAAACATTGAGTGGACAAGCGTTAACTAGCGTGCGCGTGGCTTCAAACCAGTTCAACCTTTGAGCTAAACGATAATTATATTGCAACAAGCCATTTGTAACCAGTTAGATATAATCACCGCTTGCCTTTTATGTGGTTTTAGCTTGTACTTATATTTCAGTAACATTCTAGTATCGACCTTTATATCTACTATAGTTAGTATACCAAAAATAACGACAAACTACACAAATAACGCCCGGCTTTCATCCCGACGCTCCCCTACGGGAGAGCGCGGGACTTCCCGCCGGGGGAGTTAAAGTTGAAAAATCTTTTCTCTAAATAAAAGAGTATAAAATTTTTAGTTGAATGATACCAGTTCTCCAAAAAAGGATAAAGGTATTTAGATCATATCCTAACAAAATTGAAACCTGCACATTTCAACTCAAACTTTATAGAAACATTTAGGATTATCCCAAACAATTTTGTTCACTATCTCCTGAGATAAATTCTTCTCAAGCTCTACAACATTTTTCACAATATCTGGCTGATGATCCATGTGGGGATAGTCTGAACCAAAGATTAAATTATCAGAACCAATATAATCAATAATCTGAGTCAGATAAGGTTCAGATGGATCGACGGCAATGTAACATTGACGGCGAAAATACTCTGAAGGCAGCAATTTTACCATATCTTTGACTTCCCAATGTAAATTTCTATACTCTTCGTCCAACCGCCATAACCAATAGGGCAACCAACCACAACCAGATTCTAAAAATCCTACCCTCAGCTTGGGATGACGCTCCAATACTCCTCCTTCAATTAAAGCCAATAATGCCATCATCTGTTCCATGGGGTGAGAACAAGCATGGAGGGCAAAACGACTATTGAATCTATCTGCTCCTGTGGTGGGTAAACGACCGTGGGTTGCTTCGTGAATGCCTACAGCTATGTCTAATTCTTCGCAAGCGCTCCAAAATGGTTCGTATGCCGAATCGCTCAAAATTCTGCCTTTGACGGGGTTAGGACGTAAAAATACCGCCTTCCAGCCAAAATTTACAATTCGGTGTAGCTCTTTCACCATCTCCTGGGGGTCATGGAGATTCATTGCCCCGACTCCTTTTAACCGACTGGGGTCATAGCTACAAAATTCTTCATATAGCCAAGTATTGTAGGCATGGGTAAAAGCTCCGATGACTTCTGGGGGCAGAGTATCGATCGCAAATAACCACAGTCCTGAAGTGGGATAAATAAAGGCTATATCCACTCCCATCAATACCATTTCTTGGACATGAGATTCTACATCGTAGTGGTTCAAATAAGCATGGGGATGAGCTTCCATCATCTGTCTATTTCCCTCTTTTTCTACTTGCTGGGAGACCTTTTCGTTGATGGGTTCACCTTTAATTTTCATGTCCAGGGAGGGAGCAAAGTCTCGAAATTGAGGTTCGAGGTATTTTGCCCACATCTGGGCAGGTTCGATAACGTGGGAGTCTGCGTCTATAATTTTGTATCCGTTCAGCATAGTTAAAATTAAAGAAGAAAGTGTAGTCAGTCCAGTAGGGTGCGTTAGACCACTGTCGTAACGCACCGTTAATACATATAATAAATTTTTAGCTAGAGCGTCGAGAAGCCTCACACCATAATTGAAAATTTGGTGTCAGATGAATCGACGGTAAATTAATGGAACTCGATGTCCCATTAATTTACAAATTTTATGTTATGATAAACTCAAGCTGGTTTGAGTTAACAACTGCAGCGTGATGAACCATGAAAATCAAATAAGATATGGGGTTATATCCCATCCATCCTAGTAATCCGTTGGGAATGTAAAATCTGATTGCGGCGCTAGGTGAGCAGCTTTTTTATTTGCAAAAAGGGCGGCGGGGCATCCCGTCCTTAAAGCACGCGCTTGTCCGACGGAATACCGGGACGGCGAAACGAGAAGCTCACACTATAGCTTCAGCTTAGTGTGGGAGTATGTCACCTCTTCTACTACTACATCACTCGCCCCCTGAATCCCCCAAAATTGGGGGACTTTTACCGAAAAATTGGGGTAGGCGCCTCGCCGAGGCGCGGGCGACTTTCTATAATTGTGCTATAATGAAATTGGTTATGTACCCGCCTTGTCTCATAAATACTGTAGAAAAGAAGATGTTTGTCG
>NZ_JAAHGO010000182.1 GCF_010672455.1 Okeania sp. SIO2C9
AAAGACTGCTTCACTACAGAAACTCTACTACTTTACGGCAAGATGGTGACACTCAGATATCGCGCTATAGATTTGCATTGGGATTGTCCCGTTCATGCATGTGCGTTTTGTCCTAGCTGTGTGGCCGAAAGGGAAACAAATAATTCTGCTTTCAACCGATGTCACTCTATAAGCAGTAGAAATTGTCACCGCTTATTGTCACGCTTAGAATAATTGATAGGGAGTGTGGGGAGTGTGGGGTTAGGGGGAGAAAAAGACACCTAGAAACAAAAATCAGAGTGCACAGTTTTAGGTGTACCACTCCAGTAGCACAATTAAATATATTTCTAACTTAATATTCTCTGACCACAAAGAATTAGCCCTACTCCCGGGAGGGGAGCTAGAGGGGTGGGTGGAATTGCTTGTTGTCAAACACTCGCTACTTTAGCCATTGCTTGATTAATTTTCTATAGGGAGATTGACCTATCTTTCCTAACAACCCATGAGAGAGAAAAACATTTTTATTATGGCTAATTAATGAGATTTGATATAACCACTAAATTTCAATCATAACTGATTATCCAAACATGATATAATTAACCTTTATTACTTTTGACTTTTTGATTTTGACTTTTGATTTTTTTGAAGGTAAATTATGAGTTCTTGGCAAGATAGTTTCAAGAAATTTACAGGTAAAACTCGATTTGTTGTCTCTCGTTTATTTGTTCACTTAGCGGGTTCAGAGGTAACGCCTTTATTGGGTGTTTTGAATCGAGCTGTGAGGGAGATAGTTGCATCAGAAGGTAACTTGGAAATAGCAGGAGAAGGACTGGTTGAAGTCTGTCAGAGTCTCCTACAGTATGATACCTATTGGCAGTCTGCTTCTAATGAGGGAGATGTGATATGGGATGAAGGAGAAGCAGGAGATTTCTTTGACGAACTCTTTACAGACTCAGCCTCTCGTTACCTAAGCTCTGGGGACAATGAAGATTATGAGGCAGATGACCAACCTCTAACTTTATCACCTACTGGTAATTTAGTAGTAATGCTCACAGTTGCTTTTCAGGGAGAAGTGCCAGATATTGAAGCCGATCTTGCTAGCATGAATGCAATGACTGTAGCATTAAAAGCTTTAATTAATCTGCATTATCAAGAAAAACTGCGAGGTATTCAAATACATTTTTCTCCAGCACGTTTAGGGGATGAATTAGACAATGAACAACTATTACTCAATTTTTCAGAATTGATTCCCCTGTAGGTTATTTCAGTTATCAGTTAGCCTCCTCCGGAGGAGCTACGCTAACAGTACCTCTCCAATAAGGAGGCGACGAAAATACGGAATTTTCTTTTTTTTATCCCCTTAAAAGGGGAGACTTGAGACTACAATTTCTCGGTAAAACTTAAGATAGTTCGGTTGATCAAAATAATTGGGTCGCGCAACCTCGCCTTAAAAGGCGATCGGGTTTTTGGAGGGTTGCTCACGCATCCCCGTTACAAAAATAACTTCTGACCTCTGACTTCGTTATTCCCCTCTCAAAGGTAAAATCAAGGTATAATAATAAGTAACACTCACTCAAAATTAGATTATTTAGGAGCGATCGTAAAATATGTTGCGTAAATTGACGGTATTGTTTATGTGTTTAACATTGTGTTGGACAACAGTCGCTTGTGGCAGTTCAAACACAACTTCATATCAAAACTCAAATCCCAATATTTCCTCCAACCCCATTAAGCAAAACCGAAACCAAGTAACCCAGGGGGAATATCCTGTACAACAGGCAACCTATAATGATGCCAACGGTGAATATACTCTAATGTTGCTGAATACTCCGGCAGGTACACCACCGATGTATAGTACGACAGATTTGCAAATGGCAAGTTTGACTGAAGAAGAAATTCAGGAAGGCAAAACTAACTATACTGAGATTAATGGCAACCAAGCTAGTTTACATATTAAACCAGATTTTAAAATTGAATATGTACACAACGTAACTGAAACTCAAACCGATCCCCAAACAGGTAGACAAGAAACAATAATTGTGCGTCGGGAGTCTAATTTCTGGACACCTTTTGCTGGAGCAATAGCAGGTCAGGTCGTTGGTGGAGCAATTAGTAATATGTTGTTCAGACCTCAATATTATGTACCGCCAGTTTATCAACCAGGTGGAGTAATGACTGGTTATGGTGGGTATGGGAATAGCTATGACCAAGCTGTTAACCGATATCAAGAACGTTATCAAGCTCCACCAGCAGCAGTGAAAAATCGTCAAACATTGCGTGCTACAGGTGTAACTAATTCAACTAGAAGTAACAACACTCGCAGACAGCAGCAAAATCTCAATCGTTCCACAGGAAGTGGTGCTAGTGCCAGTGACTTGCGTCGTTCCAATCAAGCAAAACCTCGCCAACAACGTCGTAGTTTTGGTAGTGGTGGGTTATCTCCCTCTCGTCGCGGTGGTGGTTTTGGATCTAGACGACGCCGATAAATTAATCACATTTATCTAAAATTATAGCCACAACAATTAATTAATTTGAGCAGGGGCGAAAATTTGTTCGCCCCTAAATTTTGAATTAATTAGCTACTTATATCATGTCCGGTAGCATCGTTGTTGTATAGCAAAGGTAGGCAACAGCTCCGGAAGGCAGGAAGGCTTAATACCAATTTCATAAAATATTGCTACAGTATCGACACGGGCAACAGCTCATCTGCTCCGGAAGGCAACAGGGAAAGAAAAACTGGATAAAAAAGAGGAAAAAATGCTTAATTTTGACATTTGATGGATATATACAATTTTTAATTGTAGCAATAAAT
>NZ_JAAHGO010000183.1 GCF_010672455.1 Okeania sp. SIO2C9
AGAGTAGCGATGGCACTTTCTTTGTGGTGTTCACTGACGCCCAAATAACGTTCTAGAGCATCGAGGGTACGATGACCAGAGATAGATTGAATGTGCCTGAGAGGAACACCAGCATCACTCATTCTAGTGAGGGCAGTTCTTCTAAAACTGTGAGTCGAAGCGCCCTCAATGCCGACTCGCTCCAAAGCCTTTCTCAAGATACGGTCAGCGCTGGATTTATGAATATGCCCTAGCCCATGCCTACCAGGAAATAGGTAGGGTTTACTGGTATTGGGATTGTACTCTTCGAGATAACAATGTAGGGTTGGGTGTACCTGTACTTCTCTGGTATTTAGTTTCCCTTTGGTGTTTAAGCAGCGAATCAGCAGTTTAGGTCTAATACCACTGAGACCAATGACATCTTTAGTAAAGAGGGTGCAAGCTTCATTAATGCGACAAGCAGTATAGAGACACAGACCAAATAAAGCCCGGTCTCTGGGCTTGACAAAACCCTTATCAAAGAGCAAGTTAATTTGGTCGGTGTTGAGAATTTCGGCTTGACCGAAGCGATTAACTTTCATAGAGAGAATTCTAAGATATCTTTGTCTAATTTGTTCGCCTAAGTCCCTCAAAGGCTGATGATAGCGTCAAAACCGGGGTTTGATGTACTACAACCGCCCCGCTTATTGCGAATAATCCCTAATTGTTGCCAAACACCCTTAACCCCGTTGACTTCAATACCGTATATATACGGGTTATTTACCACTTTATTAACTGGCTAACACCTTTGAATAATATGTGTACAGCTCCGGAGGGTATCAAGTACTCTGTTTTTTAACGCCTAAGTCTGATGGTATGAAGTCTAAAGTGATAAGGGTCAGTGCTGAAGTCAGCAAGGCTCAGTGTGAGGCGATACCTGAGCTAGTCTTTCTTCTCGACCATTGGGAGTCTGAGTGTGGTAATAATCCAGATAATCCTCGCCATTACTTCCTTAGGAAGGCATTAGACGAGATTAGAAGTTTGGGCTTCTGAATCGCTTCTTTCTAAAAACTCGTTAATTCATTTGTATTATAAGCATAAATATATCCCTCTCTTTTTTCAGTTCTGGTTAAATATGGAACTGATAATATTTTTAAAGCATTGGTTTAAACCCCGTATATATACGGTATAAGAATGTTATTTAACTAAGTAGTCACCTCCCCGTTCTTCCTCATCCAAACCAATTTCAATAAAGTATGCCGCTGCTTGGCTAAGTGTCCACCGCTTCGCTTTTGCAAAAATTTTCAACCTAGCTTTCGTTTCTTTGTCAACGATTGCGGTGATTCTATCACTGTTTTTACTTGGCGAGTGGGGCATTGATGTATAGCTGTAACGGTATTCTCTATTATCCAATGCCGTGCTATGATTTATTTCAGGGCATTCAATACCCTTCTAATAAAACACTTATAGGTAAACACGTAAGTCGTAGCGCCGCAGTGTCATTAAGTGGTCTATCATTTCCCACTTCGCCCAGAAATTCAGTACTTCAGCTTGCACTGACACGTAAGTCGTAGCGCCGCAGTGTTATCCAGCAATGGTCATAAAATAGACAGGACATCGACTATGGAGACACAAGAGACAATCAGTAATCCGTTACCAAATAGTAAAAAAACAAACAATACAATGTCGCCAGAAGAAGCGAAAGAGCTACATACCAAACTCAACCACTACTACCGCAATCGCAAACAGGGAGGGAAGCGCAAGACAAAACCCGTTCTCAAACCGATAGGGGACACCCAGGTAATCCAAAAGAACTTGACCATCCAAAAGTCCCCTACCGATTGGGACGAGTTGGCTAACGGCAGCCTGTTTGCCGTAGACCCTGCCGGAGCATTGTTATTCACGAAAGTCAGTAACTCTCGGGCACTGTGCATCAATTTCATGAAAACTCAGCCAGTTGGTGGCGCAGCAGTTTACCGGATTTTCCTATGAAAATAGACAAAGGAAAAAAGGGAGATGCTAAGTCCAGTAGCTCTCGAAAAACAAAAGAACAATACGCTATCAATACTAATCAAACTGTTAGTGCCGAGAAGTTTCTACCTCCAGTCATCCAATCAAAGTTGACCGCACTAGGTCAAAAATTCGGATTACCCTTCGACTTGGGCAAAATCGACTTAACTGGCAATTTAGCTGAGAACGTCCGCGCCCTCAGAAAAATAGCAGAACTGGCAGAGACTAACGCCAAACTTCTACCAGAGATGGTCAAGTTAGCTCGGAAACTATGCCGTGCTGAAATTAAAGAAGCACAGTATTACCGAGCAGCAACCAAGATGGCACTAAGCCATCAAGCAAAACTCGATAAATACTCAGCAGATATTTTCCTCCAACTAGTCCAGCATGAAGTAAAGTCCACTAGATTAGAATATCGTACCAATCAAAAAGCCCAACTGATCAAACGCAGAGCAGAAGCTAGGCGTAATTATTACCAAAATACCGAATACGCTACGGAAATCGAACTAATCGACCTAGAAATTGAAAACCTAGAAGTCAACAACAAACTCTTAAAAGAGAGTAAAACTAAGAAACTTGAATCAACACAGCAGCGTAAACAGAAACTATTAGAGTACTACAACTCTGCCTTTGAAGGGGGTGTGTATGACTTCTCACCGACATCTACAGAACCTCAATGAA
>NZ_JAAHGO010000184.1 GCF_010672455.1 Okeania sp. SIO2C9
GTTAAACTAAGTCAGTTTGTTACCAAACCGACTCGTCTTCAGAACCGGACGTGAGACTTTCACCTCATCACGGCTCCTCTCTTAGACGTCCCTTGTCATGGGTACATCCTGCATAAGAGTTAGCATATCGTCAATCCATATGTAATTTTCAGGTAAGTCCTGTAACTTAAATTTTGGATATGTCTTTTTGTCTGATGCAGTTTTACTGTCGTGGCAATGTCGGTGCAACAGTTGTTTATTTTCATAAGTGTTGTCACCACCTTCAGACCTTGGTATTATATGGTCAACTTCAATTAGATCATTTGGTCTAAAGGTTAGTCCACAAGATGCGCATTTATTCTTTTGCCGTTTAAGTAGCGTTGTGACTTCTTTCCTTACGCCTGGATGTTTGCCAGTTCTACTACCCCAATAAGTCCAGTCGCCGTCATAAGGGGATTTATTACCTTTAACCTTGATATGCCGTATAATAGGAACATCTGAGTGTAGGTTTAGTATATATTCGCCATCGTTAAGTACCCAATTCCTGTTTTTCTTAACTTTGGGGAAATACTTTTTCTTTACCCATTTGGCCAGCTTATTGGGATGCCTTCTGTTTGCCCATCTCCATAGTCTTTTCCATAGGAGGTTGTCTATTTCACTGAACACCTCTTTACTGACTACGGCTGAGAAGTAGTTAGACCATCCTTTGATTACCGGATTTAATTTGGCTATTAAAGCCCTAACAGGAGCAGATTTGTTTGAATCACATATATCCGCCAATTTCCGATAATGAGTTTTTATACTCTTGGAAGATGGTTTAATCAGCGTCTTAAATCCTTGTTTGGCTGTCTTTACTTCCCATTGCCTGATTGTAAAACCTAAGAAATCGAATCCGGGTTTGTTTCCTTCATATTCTTCCAGGGTATGGGCAATTTTGGTTTTTTCTGGTTTTAGTTCTAATCCTACCTGGTTTAACCATTCCTGTATAACGGCTTTTGCTTTTAACACTACTTTGATATCTTCATGTAGGATAACGAAATCATCAGCATAGCGTACTAAGTTGAGACTATTTACCTTGTCTTGCCAGCATTGTTGATGACCTTTTTTATTTTTGAGGTCTATTGTTCTGGCAAATTGGTTTAATTGCTCCTCCATTCCGTGCAGGGCGATGTTTGCTAGTAGGGGACTTATTACCCCTCCCTGTGGTGTTCCTTCCACAGATTCTAGTAATTGATTATTATCAAGCACCCCAGACTTTAACCATTGTTTAATTAATCGTCTGTAGGGAGATTGACCTATCTTTCCTAGAAGTGCATCATGGTCAATTCGGTCAAAACATTTGGATATATCAGCATCTAGGACATATTTTGGCTTGCAATGGATACTGAGATAGATTGCCTCTATGGCATCATGTGTTGACCGTCCTGGTCTAAAACCATAACTGTTAGGTTCAAAGTTTGCCTCCCACTCTGGTTCCATTCCCAACTTAACCAGGGCTTGTAACGCTCGATCATACATCGTAGGGATGCCTAGTGGACGTTTTTCATTTTTCCCAGGTTTTGGTATATAGACCCTGCGGGTGGGACTTGCTTTGAGGTAACGTGATGAGAGTAGGTTCACCAAGTTCAATCGCTGCATTGGAGAAAGATTCTTAATTCCATCTATTCCAGCAGTTTTCTTTCCCTGGTTATCCTGTGTCACGCGCCTAACAGCTAGCAACCTAGCGTAATAGCTTTTTAAAAGAAGTTTTTGGTATCTGTGCATCTTGCGGAGTTCGCCACGGCTGGATGCTCTGTAAATCAATTTTTGTAATTTGAATACAGATTTCTCTACCTTCTTCCAATTTATATCCTTCCATTTCAGGTTAGGATTGATTGAAATTTGTGAAGGTATATCCTCTGTATCCCTTGCTACGCTTAAAAATGGTCTAGGGTTCCCTAGTTTTCTTTTCAGTGTCTGAGCTTTATTCATTACTATTCATTGCCTTACATTACGTCTAACAGTGGGTACGTCAGCATAAAGAGCTTTTTACCCAATCCTACTCTCCCTAAGACCTACGTCCAAAGCGTAGATTGACCTTGAATGGCTTCCTAAGTTATCGACCTATATTCTTAGGTGTCTTAGAGAGGTTTCCTCGTTCCCTTATTCCTTTATTACGACTGATTTAGTGGGGTAAAGTCTCCCGGAGGGTTCGATATGGTTGTTGGTAATCCCGAAATCATAAGACTACCCATAGACCCCCTGACTTTCGTCCGACATCCCATAGCTACCTTTGGGGTGGTTATACTTGACGAGAGTTTAATTACCTTCCTATTCGTCCACTTGTCAGCCTTTGCTTGCGGTATCGTTCCTGGTAACTGGTATTTTTCCGCTTTTAGACCAGCTTCATCAGTTTGATGTTCAGTCTCACCAATGTGGTCTATGCTGTCAACCCAACAACAGGGCGGATGGAATTTCACCACCAAGGTAATAAGAGTTATTCACAAGTCGAGGTGATCCTCCTGTATTGACTTGGAATGGCCATTTATACCCAGTTTCCTGGTTTAGTGGCCAACGAGTCGCAC
>NZ_JAAHGO010000185.1 GCF_010672455.1 Okeania sp. SIO2C9
TGAATAGTGCGACTCGTTGGTTAGTCAAGACTGTTGAAAAGCAGGTATAACTAGCCTTCCAGGTCGCGACATGAAGTGAATAAACTTCGACCTGTGAAAACTCTTATGCCCTTGATGGTGAAATTCCATCCGCCCCGTTGTTGGGTTGACAGCGTAGACCACGGAGTAGCGACTGAACATCAATCTCCGAAGCTGGTTTAAATGCGGGAAGATAATAGTTACCAATGACAATACCGCTAGCAGAGACTGACAAGTAGACGAATAGGAAGGAAATTAAACCCTCGTCACGCAGAACCATCCCAAAGATAGCTATGGGGTGTAGGACGGAAAGTCAAAGGATCAATGGATATAGGTATTATTCAGCTTATATCAACAACCATGTTGAATCCTTCGGGGGAGTTTTCCCTACTAAATTAGTCGTAATAAAGGCATAAGGGAACGAGGAAACCTCCCTAAAACATCTAAGAATATAGGTCGAGAACTTAGAAAGCCATTCAAGGTCAATCTACGCATTTTAGTCGTAGGTCTTAGGGGGAGTAGGATTGGATAATAAGCATTAATTTGCAGACGTATCCACTGTTAGACGTAATGTAAGGCAATGAATAGTAATGAATAAAGCTCAAACACTGAAAAGAAACTTAGGTAATCCTAAACCATTTTTAAGCGTAGCATGGGATACAGAGGACATACCTTCACAAATTTCAATAAATCCTAATCTTAAATGGAGGGATATTGATTGGAAGAAGGTAGAGAAATCTGTGTTTCGATTACAAAAATTGATATACATTGCATCCAGCCGTGGCGAATTCCGCAAGATGCACAGATACCAAAAACTTCTTTTAAAAAGTTACTACGCAAGGTTGCTAGCTGTTAGACGCGTGACACAGGATAACCAGGGAAAGAAAACTGCTGGAATAGATGGTATTAAAAATCTATCCCCAATGCAGCGATTCAACTTGGTGAACCTACTCGCATCACGCCACCCCAAAGCAAGCCCCACCCGCAGGGTATATATACCAAAACCAGGTAAAGATGAAAAACGTCCATTAGGCATCCCTACGATGTACGACCGTGCGTTACAAGCCCTGGTCAAGTTAGGTATGGAACCAGAATGGGAAGCACGCTTTGAACCTAACAGTTACGGTTTTAGGCCAGGAAGGTCAACACATGATGCTATAGAGGCCATCTTTGATAGTATCAAGAAGAAACCAAAATATGTACTAGATGCTGACATATCCAAATGTTTTGACCGAATTAACCATGATAAGCTACTAGGAAAAATTGGAAAATCTCCTTACAGACGATTAATTAAACAATGGTTAAAGTCTGGAGTGTTTGACAATAATCAATTCCTAAAATCTGTGGAAGGTACACCACAGGGAGGGGTCATATCACCTCTACTAGCAAATATCGCCTTACACGGTATAGAGGAAAGACTTATGCAATTTGCTGAAACCATCGATTTTAAAAAGAGTGATGGCCATCAATACAGCAAGAATTTAAAACGCCAAAGTCTATCTTTAATACGTTACGCCGACGACTTTGTAGTTCTGCATAAGGATATCAAAGTGGTGTTACAAGCAAAAGCCGTAATACAAGAATGGTTAAACCAAATAGGATTAGAACTAAAACCAGAAAAAACTAAGATTGCCCACACCCTAGAGGAACACGAAGGAAATAAACCCGGATTTGACTTCTTGGGGTTCACAATCAGGCAATGGAAAACAAAGTCAACAAAACTTGGATTTAAAACGCTGATTAAACCATCCTCCAAGAGTATCAAAGCTCATTATCGGAAATTAGCAGAAGTATGTAACTTGCATAAAACTGCACCAGCAGAAGCACTAATCACTAAACTAAATCCGATAATTAGGGGATGGGCTAACTACTTTTCAGCCATAGTCAGCAAAGAAACATTCAGTAAATTGGATATGCTCCTATGGAAGAGACTAGGTCGATGGGCAAGTAGGAGGCATCCAAATAAGTCACACACCTGGGTCAAAAATAAGTATTTCCCCAAATTAGGAGCCAGAAATTGGATTCTTAACAATGGCGAATATATACTAAACCAACACTCAGATGTTCCTATCGTAAGGCACATCAAGGTTAAAGGTAATAAATCACCCTTTGACGGTGACTGGACTTATTGGGGTAGCAGAATTGGCAAACATCCAGGCGTAAGAAAGGAAGTAACAACGCTACTTAAGCAACAAAAAGGTAAATGCGCATCTTGTGGATTACACTTTAGACCAACGGATTTAATCGAAGTTGACCACATCATTCCAAGGTCTGAAGGCGGTGATAACACCTATAAAAACAAACAACTGTTGCACCGACATTGCCACGACGTTAAAACTGCCGAAGAATTAAAAGCAGTGAACCATAGGACTCATTAAGTCGCTCGGTGGGATTTTAAGGATGTACCCATGACAAGGGGCGTTTAGGAGAGGAGCCGATTTGGAGGTGAAAGTCTCACGTCCGGTTCTGAAGACGAGCAGACCCTATAAAGGGCAACCGGAAATGGGTTTGCTTAGTTTAAC
>NZ_JAAHGO010000186.1 GCF_010672455.1 Okeania sp. SIO2C9
GTTCACCAACAATAGTTGTGCCACTCACTTTTTTATGTTCTATCTATTAATTTGTTGGCTAAAATTTTGATTATCGTTCATGTATCTTTTCGTACTACATTGTGAAGTGCGGAATGTGGGATCTAAATAACTGATACGGTAGGAGGAGCGATCCCCCAAAACTGACAATAATGTTTCGTATTGTGACCAACTCACCGGACTAATGGTATGACGTTCTTCCGGGTCGTCAATCTGGAGACGTTCGGATAAGTCATTTAATAGAATCATAGTTTACTGAGCTATTGAAAAGAGCCTCTATTTTAACTCACGGGATGACAAGCAAGCTTAATGGTATATCTAAAGAGATTTTGACACTCTCACCGTTAAATCGGAGATTATAACGGGAGATTCTTGTATCACAGATTCTCGGGCTAGATAACAAATCAAACAAGTTGAGTTGTACCCCCGCTACTACCATCTCCACAAGCTTTTTCTTTAACCATGTGCCCCACGGCTATTAGTCCTCTTTTTCTAATCACTTTTGCAGCAGCTACATCACGGTTTATTTGATAATTACAGTTGCTACAATTATGTTTTCTATCAGATAATTTATTCTTCTGAATATGACCACATAAAGGACATTCTTGAGAGGTATAATTCTTATCAACTTTTGCATAGTACTTACCTCGTTTCCAGCAAACATAAGGAAAAATTTCATTGATAAACTGACCAATTCCAGAATCCAAGGATTGTTTTCTGACAATACCTCTAGACCAAGTTTTTAAATTGATATCTTCAACAAAAATATTATCTGAAAAATCGCAAAGTTGATGAGCTAGTTTGAAATGCCAATCACGTCTTGTATTAGCTATTTTTTCATGTAATCTAGCTATTTTATTCTGGAGTTTTAACCAGTTATTTGAACCTTTTGTTTTCTTCTTAAGTCTTCTTTGCAGTAATTTAAACTCGCGCAGTGAACTCAATAAAAACTTAGGAGATTTGATTAACTTTCCAGTGGAAGTAGCTACAAAAGATTCTATTCCTGCATCTATACCTAATGACCTTTCACCTACTGGATTATCTGGAGCTGACTCTGATGAAGTAAAAGTAATCATCAAATAATAACCAGTTGCTTTTTTGACTACCCTAGCTTGTTTAGCTTGAAAGCCATCTGGATATTGTCTACTTTGTTTAATTTTTACCCAACCTAATTGAGGTAGTTTAACTCTATTATTGTCTAAGCAATTCTTGAGCATTGCAGGAAAGACAAAACTCCTCATCCTCTTTTTGAATCTTGGAAAACCTTTACCCAGGGATTTCATCTCAGTAAATGCTCTATCTAAAGTTTTCAGAGTTTGTTGTAAAACTTGAGCATTTACTGATTTTAATCTAGGATTAGTTTTCTTAGCGATGGTTAAGCTTTTTGCTTGATAATTGTAATTAGGATAAGGGGCATCAGCAGGAATAATATACTCAGTTATAATTGAACAACTATTGATTGGTGACTTTCTGGAATTTAACCAATCTTTACGCTCTCTTAAAGCATAATTGTACACACTTCGACAAACATCAAGAATGTGATTAATTTCTGCCTCTTGCTGCTGAGTTTGTTGAAGCTTGTACTGGTAAGTTAAAGTAATCAAATTTGTTGTTCAACTTCTAACTAAATACTATTTAATTATAACACAATTTTTGTTTCGCTATCGCTCAGTTAATTAGCATTTTTGTAATTCATCTCACCGCTAAATCTCCGATCATAGAGGGAGTTCTCTTTCAACATCCTCTGATATATTTTTGTTGATTTATATCACTTATTAATCTAATAATATCGCTGTCAGTAGTGGCACATCAAGCTAAAAATAGACTTTTTTGAAGGCTGATTAGGTATTAATTGCCTAAGTTCCCAAACAGTTGCTTAGGTTCCTTGTACTTCCATTTTTTAGTGTCTATATTTCAATTATAGACATCAAATAGACAAGGAGAGACAAACTGATGTACACATCTAAAATCCCTATTAACTATGGGTTACAGGGAAATGAAGAGAATTATGGAGACAATGTAATAGACTTCCATATAGACGACGAAGTAGAAGGACAGACAGACATTCCTGCTACTGAAACAGTTCGTTACACTCTTGAACAATTAGCTCAGGAACTAAGTATTTCTACCAAAACTATCTACCGTGCTGGCACTGGCTACTATCCCCGGATTTGCGAATGTTGGTATTGGTTAACAGAAGGATTCAAGGTAGGTGAAAGGTATACCCCTCTGGCCTTGGAGAAAATGCAAGAGCTACAAGAGGCGATCGCTCTCAAGCTCCCAGATGGTACTAAAAATCCAGGCAAGATGCTGTATGAGGATTTCAAGCAGCAAGTATGGGCTTCCTATTCTCAATCTGAGCCAGTAGCTAATATTGTTCCCGCACCTAAATACGATTCTTCTAAAGCCACAGCTAATATGGCTCAAATATTCAGAATTAAAAACGAAGCAAGCAATGTCGGAAATGCGCTCGACCAACTTACCA
>NZ_JAAHGO010000187.1 GCF_010672455.1 Okeania sp. SIO2C9
TCAAATTCCGGAGAGCGCTCGTACTCTGCTATAGTCTGAGCGTACGTTGATTTTGGTGTTGGGTAATGGTGAAGGTAGTACCCAAAGTATTTTTCACAGAAATCTTGATAATCCTTAGTAAAGAGAATAAATGTGTGCCACATCTCATCGATGAGTTTTGTTGACTGGCTAATAGCTAGTTTAATAGGTTCCTGTGTACACTGTTTACTATAAGCGCTCAACCATAACCATTTTTTAGTTTCTTCAAAGAGTTCTTCAGCTTCTCCAAAAGGAAGATACCAAGTTTCAATGAATCGGTTAATAACGGATTCATTTCGGTAGGTTTTCAACTCTTCTAAAGTTGATTTCATATACGAGAATTTCCTATTATAAAAAATGACCATTTTTTAGTCAGCAGAAAAAGGAACGAAAATTAGAGTGTAATTTCCAGTTAGTTGGTTAGCAAACAACTTTCCTGTGTTTCCCATTTTTTTCGGCTTTCTCTGCTGAGTAAGCAGAGTTAAGTAAGTAGGCAAGAAAAAATAAACTATGTAAATATTTACCAAAGATCTATATTTCCCTCTTGGTAACGCTCCAGCGCTAAAGCGTTACCACACAAACAAGTTCTGATTTTTCTTGCTGATTTACTTACTTGTGTCTAAAGTAAATCTTCACAACAGATGCAAGCATCAACAACATTTTTGGTTAGCAGTTTTTCAATGAGAGCTTTCTTGTTCATTGTCAAGTTTCTCCAATTTGGTAAGTGAATTAGTTTTGTCGGCATGAAGTTAGCTTTTTTACTATCTTTTCAGCCTTGCTCTTTAAAGATAATGTGTACAAGTCGGTTTTTGCAGTCAGAAAAAGTCATAGAAAGTAGCCAGTTTTCAAAGATCTCTTTGAACTGGTGACAAAAAAAGTTGGAAAAAGTATGAAATGGGGTTTGAGTAGCAAGTGTACAGAAACTTACTCTAAGGCTGTAACGTAGTCACAGCAATGGTTTTAAGGCACAGTATCTGTAAAGTTTTGTATCTTAAACAGTGTACCAATTTAACTAAAGTCTATTTGGTACAAAAATTAGCAACGAGATTTCAGTGATTTGAGGGTGCTAATTCTCAGAAGGTTTAATTGGTACAGTTCTTAGCGTAACTTCTTGCACGGTTGCTACTCAAACCCCGAAATACGGCGTTTGAGTAGCAAGTGTACAGAAAACCCCGCTAAGGCTGTAACCTACTCACAGCAATGGTCAAGCAGAAAGAGTAACTCTGGTATCGCCTCACATTAAGCTAGACATCAGCAATAACTGCCTTTGTATGTGGTGTAGATGCGATATCCCGGCAGCACCAGTGCGAAGCCAGCAAAGTCATGAATAGTCCCTGGATAGTTTTCTTCAGGAGGAAGGCCACCAATGCGAAAAGAGAATGAACCAATCCAAAGGTAGAGACCAGGAATCAATGCATCCATACTGTAAGCGATGGCTCGAAGATTTTTGTGCATGGTTTTTAGCTCCATTCAAAAGCCAATGACTTGTGAGGCCTGACGCCTTTGTTCAGGAGTGACTTCCAGATACCTTTGCAAAACTCCTAAATCATGATGTCCAGAGATATCCTGAATGTGCCTGAGGGGGATTCCGGCACTAGACATCTGGGTAAGTGCAGTCCTACGGAAACTGTGGGTGCTGACACCCTCAACACCAATGCGCTGACAAGCGGTGCGTAGAAGTTTATCAGCCATGAAGCGAGTCAGAGGTCTGCCAGGGCTTTTGCGACTAGGAAACATCAGACCTGGTTTTTTAGGTTGATAGGAGTCTAACCAGATAGCGAGTCCTGGATGAATATCAACAATACGGGTCTGGAGTTTGCCCTTGGTGTTAGACTTTCGGAAAGTTAGGGTACGAGCTTTGATGTCGGTGGTGTGTAGTGCTAGGGCTTCAGATAATCTACAGGCTGTAAACAGACAAATTGCAAATAGCGCTCTATCTCGGGGAGATTTTAGACCTTCAGTAAACAATCGGCTCAACTCAACTTGTGACAAAATCTTCCCTTGTCCGTTACCATCAACCTTCATGACATCGATTTAGCTATCTTATTACACGTTACACCAATAACGTGTAATAAGAGCTGTAACATCTGATTTTACGTTACATTTTTCTCTAATCTGACGACCTATAACCTTTGCTAAACTCTTTGTGGTCGAAAACTGGACGACACAATCAGGGTTTCAGGGTTTATTGATAAGAAAAGTTAATGATTTCACTAGGGTGAGCAAGGGTGAGCAAAAAGCTAAGGCACCTGCATATTACCGTCAATTTGTCAAATACTAAGTCGTCATACCGGACAAAAACTCAAGTTAAAAAAAAAAGCCCGACTTTGTCCGGTAAACGCGTCAGCTACAACCCGCATGGTTGAGGGATTTTTTGAAAACGTTTGGCGTGTTGAGCCTATTATATGGGGATAGCTAAACACGCCAAGCCCCATA
>NZ_JAAHGO010000188.1 GCF_010672455.1 Okeania sp. SIO2C9
CGTAGCTCCTCCGCAGGAGGCTGTCGTCGCGGGCGGGCAGTCCGAGACGTTAAACAAGACGAGGAGCCGACGTAATTCTACCCGTAAAAAGGTAGTTGATGGCGATGAGTCGTCTACCCGCCCTGAGCCAATTCAACTTCGGTTGTTTTGATGGATGGGAATCCCGCGCTGCAGGTGCAGGTCAACGTCGGGAGGATGTCAAGTAAGTAGATTTATCCTTCATTAAAAAGCTTATATAGCCATAAGATTTTAGTTGTGAGATATTGAAAACTTTTAAGGAACAGGGAAAAGGGAACAGGGAACAGAGAAGAAGAAAAAAATGTATCATATGAATATAATAATTGCTATAATAATACTTTTAAAGCACATCTCAATTCTCACAACTGATTCCTGATTGCTATACTACTTTCAAAAAATACTGCTACATTAATCTTTGGTTGGTTAAAATTGTTTGGACAAGCTAAATTAAGAAACTTTACTGTCTGACAACAGTCAAATGTTTAAACTTTATTCTTGGTGATTTATGACTCACGAACAACTATTTAATATTCCCCCAGAAGCAAAACAAAAAATTGCTATTATTGGTGGAGGATCTATGGGAATTTCCCTTGCTTCTATTCTTTCTCAATTAGGAATTGCTGAAGTAACACTTCTAGAAGCTGAATCTACTCCTTTAAATCATTACAGTGCTTCCGTTAATAATACAGGGATTTTACATCACTTTGTTTATGGAGGACATTTTTCTACGTTAGAACTTTTGTTTAAACAAACTCTTTTGTTTAAAAAAGTTATGCCTGACTATGTTTTTGAAGATGAATATGTGAACTATTTAGTTCCTAATATTAAAGGAAATACAGCAATTGATCGAGAAGGTATAACTCTCAAAGATGTTAGTAAAAATTTGATGGAAATTTATAATAATCATATTAATAATTATCCATCAGATCAAATTTTCGGCTCTGTACAAGAACTGGTTCAGGAGATCGATCAAGAAGAAATTTTATGGGGAACTGGAGACAAAAATTCCTTCAATGGGGCAGTTAAAGTTAAACAACCAGTTCTAAATATCGACAAATATTGTAATCATTTAATTCAACTGCTTAATAAATTAATAAAAGAGGAAAAAATCAATCTGAAAACTAATCATAAAGTGACTAATGTTGAACTCAGCAACCAAGGATTTGAACTGAATATTAACCATGAAAAAACTTTGTACTTCAACACAGTTATTAATACAGGATATGCAGAAGGATTGGAAATTCCAATCCCCTCTTTTTCAGGAGAGAAAGAAGCAGGAAATATTGTTAAATTAAAAGCCTATGGGATATATAAAGTTCCAGCAACTCTCAAGACTAAAATTCCTCAATTGATAGAAGGTTTCTCCAGTACATTACTAATTCGTGGGCAATACGCAGGAATCATCAAAACAGGTGAGGATAATTTGGCTATTTTTTATGGATTAGAATATAATCAAGCAGAATTCTATGTTCCTCTCACTCAAACTTCAATCAATTTACCTCAAAATTGGATAAGTTGGATAAAGGGTGAAACTGACTATTTTGGCAATCGAAATGAAGCTTCTATTCTCCAAGCTATTCAACAAGGAGTATCTCAATGGATACCTTGGGTAGCAGAATTAGAACCAATAGAATTGAAAAAAAATCTTCAAGTTTATCCCGGTCAAGAACCAGCAAATGAATTAGAAACTGCTAAAAGAGATCATAATCCTATTCGTTATCAGTATCAGCATCAAACTGGCGAACAATATATTCATATTCCTGGAGCCAAATTAACATCAGTTATTTATCATTCTTTTCTAATTCTTCATAAATTACTACAAACTTATATAAACAAACAGATTTTAACGGATAAAGATGTAAATAAACACCTAATAATAGACAATAATAGAACTATAATTATCTCTCCAGAATTGGAATTTTTACTCGGGAATAAATTGTCACAATCTTCTCCATAAAAACCAGAAAAAATTATTAGGAAATTAAATGTATATTAAAATCAGGCGTTGCTGAAGAGCGTGTATGATATTAATCTTAATTCTTTAGGAATCAACCCACCCCTAACCCCTCCCAGGAGGGGAGGGGGAGGAGCGAGTCAGGAGGGAAGAAATAAGAACAAAGAATAATAGAAGAGAAAGTTTTTTGTTCGCGCTCTTATCCGGACATGATATCATATCTCAAATAACCAACGCCTCAAATCATATAGTACAATTAGTACAATATTTATTATTTAAACATTTTTATGAAAAAAAGTAGGAATTCCTGCCTTGATAAATACTTGTTCAGCAGTTAATTCTAATCCTTCAAATAGAGAATCTATCAATAGGGTATCTCCCATATAAGTTTGTGGCGGTGCATCTGGATAAAAAACTGTAATACTCC
>NZ_JAAHGO010000189.1 GCF_010672455.1 Okeania sp. SIO2C9
AGTTATTTTATAGATGTGAAATAAGCGCTAAGATGGCAAGATAAATTTGTTTATATAGATACTATTTTTCTGCTAGTTATTAATAGTAAGTATCTCAAACACCTATTCTGGTGTACAAAGTAACTACTTTTGCGATTTTGCGATAACCTCCGGTTAAGCGTACGCTATCGCGATTCTAAAGGTAGTGATAGTAGGACTTTGGTTATTTTCGGAGATGTCTAATATATTGATAAACTTCAGAATATCGATCGTTAACATCATTTTTCCGTCATTGCGACCCATAGGGAAGCAATCTCAAGTCCTAGTTTTTCGTACCTCATGGGTAAGTTCTGAGAATTATTAACATATATATAACCGGATTCTATATTAAGATAGGAAAAAGGCAGTTTAACCAGGAAATAATCTTTATATATTAATCCTGATTAGGGCAATCTGTATATTCAACAATATATTGAGAAACTTCAGAATATCGATCATTAACATCATTATCATTCCACTTAAAACCTTCCTGAGAATATAAGGATATATGACCATAATCTTCACCCTCTCTACCATCATCTGGTTGAACGTTGTCACGCCAGTTAGAGTATACATTCTTAATAGGATCTCCATCGGATTTACCTATCCAAAATTGCATTCCTTTTTCTGTTTCTGGCCCTACTACCCACTCCCATATACCCTCGTTTCTTGCATCACTAGCACCAATCCAAGCACTATTTAGTTGACTTCTAACAAACACTTCTTCTCTATTTGAGTTCTGGTCTAATTGACGTAAATTTTGGCTATTCTCAATAAATTCTTGTTCCTCTTGTGAAGTAATTGTTACTAAATGTCCTGGAATTCCTCTATGATTTTTGTTCTTAGCTCTATTATTTGCTTCTGTCCAAGATATATCTTCTTCCACTAATTCATAGTAATGTTTACAATCATTATTTTCTTTGAAAACAGGAAGTTTTGGTTTGCATACCTGATATTCTTCGTCATAATATCTATTTTTGAAGAAACATTTCCATTGTGTAGGTAAAAATGCAGGTATAAAAGCAACTATCACTGCTGTAAAACTTGCCACGAAAATTCCAATGATAGCGATGATTTGGTCGCGAGTTAATCTGTTCATAAATTTACCCTAATTATGGTAGAAAAAATACAGGTAACTTTGTTAAATATCAACTAAATTTCAAATTTAGCCAATTTTTACTAAAATATAGTATATCAATGTAGTTAATATATATCCAAATCTCGCTTTGAGAGACTGTTTGTCAAATAAGTATTGAGAGATTATGGATTGACAAAATATAAAAGTGGGAATAAGTCTAGGGATTGAAATTTAGTGACAGAGTAGTGTCGCTACGCGGAAGTTAAAAGTCAAAAGTTAAAAGTCAATCATTTTTGATTGGTAAGGCTTTTATAATTTTGTAACTGGTTAGTTATTTCTGCCATCCTGTAGTAGTGTATTGCTATTAAACATCTCCAATAATAAAAAATAAAATCAATTACCGCACTCTTATTTATCAATTATTTTCCCCCTACTGCCCTACTAACTCTTTTCTGGAGATGTCTATTGAGACTTTATCAGTTATGTTGACAAATAGAAAGTATAGTTGTGTTTCCTTCCCACTCCCCTATTCCCTATTCCCTTAAATTATTATGAATCACAAACAATTACTCCAAGAAAAAAGAGAGAAAATATTAGAAATAGCCGCCCAACATCAAGCATCTAATATTCGGATTTTTGGTTCAGTTGCTAGAGGTGAAGAAACACCAAATAGCGATATTGATTTTTTGGTTGAATTTCATCCAGACTGTACTTTATTAGACCAAATTTCTCTAATTCAATCTTTAGAAGATTTATTAGGATATTCAGTCGATATTACAGAAGAAGATTGTCTACATTCCTTAATTAGAAAAAAAGTTTTACAAGAGGCAATTCACGGAAGTCAAAAGTTAAAAATCAAAAGTTAAAAGTTAAAAGTTAAAAGTTAAAAGTTAGATTTTATCGCCTCAAAATTTTAACGCTACATTCAACAATTAATAATGAATAATGAATAATGAATAATTACCTCTCCATGAATTGAAGAGGATTGACAAATTCATGAAAATTTTTTTCACAGGAGTCGATGGTCGGACAGCTCCTTTGACCTCGCCATCCCATCCTAGGTCATGCTGCGCAAACGACCGCTTATTATCCCCTTAAAAGGGCAGGCGCATACCCACAATTTTTCGGTAATTTACGGAAGTCGAAAGTCAAAAGTTAAAAGTTAAAAGTTAGATTTTATCGCCTCAAAATTTTAACGCTACATTCAACAATTAATAATGAATAATGAATAATGAATAATTACCTCTCCATGAATTGAAGAGGATTGACAAATTCAT
>NZ_JAAHGO010000019.1:0-18539 GCF_010672455.1 Okeania sp. SIO2C9
CTCTGTTTTGGCTAGCATCTGACTTGGTTTTTTTACGTTGAAGTGAAGTTTGTCTCATACCTGACAAATCTTCAAACCGTAAACCCATGTTGTAGTCTTTGGCAAATTGTACTAATTGCTTGGAAATGACATGATTTATATAAGTCATAATTCTATGCTCATGTCTTTCTATTTCTTTGACTTTCCTAAGCTTTTTCGACTCTTGAAGTTCTGTGCGTAATTTTTGAAATTTACGTCTTAAATTTTTTACTTGTTTACCGCTCCAAAACTTGCCAAAACTTAATGGTAATGCTGCTACTGCTATATTATTTTGTCCTCTATCTACTCCTATCCAACCATTAACTAATCCTGGTTCCGGAACATCCATAGATACCGAGATTAGTGCATACCAAATACCTTTTCTAGATTTTGATATTTTCAGAGAACCTACGGCTGCATCTCCATTAATAATTTTTTCTAAAGTTTCTTGGTGTGAAGCTGAATGAACTGTTAAAGGTATTCGTTTTCTCTGGCCTCGATATAGACTCAGATAAACTGTAAATAAATCACCTTGACGACTAATGCTATATCCTTGGTTATTGACTTCTATTGGCAAACGTTTAAACTTTTTCACCTTGGTTTGAGCACAAGTATTCCTAATAGTTTGATTAATCCACATTGAACCTATTTCAACATGATGAAAATCCTTGCTTGTATACTTGCGACGAACTGATTTATCAACACTTAGCAATGTATTAGCTACTTCAGTATTTAGCAAAGTTAGGCGCTCAAACTCTGCTGCTTTACAAGCATTAAGGCGATAAAAAGGTAGTTTTAGTGTCAAAGTTAATTTACTCATAGTAGGATTAATGATAACACAACCCTACACAGTTGTGTAGGGTACTACGGGATCAATCCCGCGGCTCATATTTCATCCAGGGGTTAAAACCGCCTGGCTCTCATCTTCAACTCAAACTTTTGTAGGAGAATAATTTGACCACTGTAGTCTATCTATTTGAAAACCGCTATAAAACTCATACAAGGCCAGATTTTTCTTTCTCTCCTAGATAACTAAACGCCTTTCTCTCCTAGATAACTAAACGCCTTTCTCTCCTAGATAACTAAACGCCTTCTTCCTTATTCCTTATTCTGTTAATTTCTACCAACAATTTCTCTAATTCGATAAATAGGTCGTTCTTGAGATTCGTGGTAAGTTCGCATGAGTAATTCTGCCAATAAACCAAAACTAAATAATTGTAAACCTGCAAGTAATAAGACAACAACTAAAATTAGTAGAGGGCGATCAGCAATATCTTCATTAAAGCCAAGTTTTAGGGTAGTTAAATAAATCCCCAAAAATAGACCAACTCCGCCAGACACCAAACCCAACATTCCAAAAACGTGCATCGGTCTAGTGAGGAATTTTTTCATAAAAAATACTGTTAATAAATCCATCACAACTCGGAAAGTTCGCCCCAAACCATACTTACTTTTACCATAGCGACGAGCATAGTGGTTAACAGGTATTTCTGTAATTCTTGCCCCTTCAATAAAAGCTAAAGCTGGTAAAAATCGATGTAATTCACCATAGAGATTCATATCAGCAATTAATTCCAAGCGATAAGCTTTTAAGGAACAACCATAATCATGTAAATTTACCCCTGTAACTTTACCAATTATCCAATTAGCAATTTTAGAAGGAAGTAGTCGTGTAACAGCATCATCCTGCCTATTCTTCCGCCACCCACTCACCAAATCATAACCTTCATCCAGCTTAGATAATAATAGCGGAAGATCAGCCGGATCATTTTGTAAGTCTCCATCTAAAGTCACAACTACTTTGCCCGTAGCATACTTAAACCCTGCCGCCATAGCTGCAGTTTGTCCATAATTTCGGCGGAGAATTACTGCTTTTAAATCTGTACGTTTTTGAGCTAATTCTGTGAGTAGTTTTGTCGAACCATCCTGAGAGCCATCATCTACACAAATAATTTCGTAGGTAAGCTGATTTTCCCTTAAAGTAGTAGAAATTGTTTCCAGTAGTTGAGGAATACTATCAACTTCATTGTAAATAGGTGTCACAATAGATATATCTAATTGAGTAGGGGAACTTTTATGTAGTCCTATATCTTGAGTGGATAAATAGTTACTCATTTTGATTAGCTACTAGGTATAAATTTTTATTTTATTTAGTTTATCATAACCACTTGAATTTTTGACTGAGTGTTCGTAGTAGCAAAATTAGTAATAATTTTAATCAAGACTACTCTAGGGGTAAATACACAAAGCGAAAACTTGTCTAAAGTCTCTCAAAATTACTCATAATTATAGCTATAGAACTAAAATGAGTAAGTTTGTTCAGTTGTTTATCCATTGAGTCCCCATCAGCTACAATTAAGGTATGAAGCTATATGAAGCTATATGAAGCTATTTGAACGTCATGTGATCAGCAAATCACATTATTTGTGGTCAATTTCTGACCACAAGGCTTTTTTGTCTAACAATCTGTTGAACTTAGGTAACTATTGCTATCGTCAATATTTCTTTGAAAACAAAAATAAACTAAGCTTTAATCAACTGTATCATCTAGTATCTAAAAGTTACGATTATCAAGCTTTACCTACCAAGGTAATTAAGCAAATAATCAGAAGATTAGACTCAGCTTGGAGTAGTTATTTTGTCGCTTTAAAAGAATGGCAAAAACAGCCCAATAGATTTTTAGGGAAACCAAAAATTCCCAAATATAAACATTAAGACAAAAGGCCGAAATATTCTGCCCTATCCAGATGAATCAATTTACGCGCAAAGCATTAAAAAAAGGGATTTGTCACTTATCCATGAGTGAAATAAAAATTCCCACTTCACAGACAGAAATAATAGAAGCCAGAATTATCCCCAAAAGTAACTGTTATATAATAGAAATAGTCTATGAAAAATCGGAGGAAACAACAAAAAATAAACAAATAGCAGGAGTAGATTTAGGAGTAAATAATTTAATAGCTATAACGACAAATCAAACAGGAATATAACCTCTTTTGATAAAAGGCAGACCATTAAAAGCCATTAATACATTTTATGATCAACAGCGATCTTTTTTACAATCTCAATCAAATAGCCATAATAAATTTCATTCTCATCGGTTAAAAAAATTAACTCACAAACGAAATTGCCTAAGAGTAGAAAATCATCTCCATACAGCAAGTAAAAGAGTAATAGATTGGTGTTTCAACAATTAATAATGAATAATGAATAATTACCTCTCTATGAATTGAAGAGGATTGACTAATCATGAAAATTTTTCTTCACAGGAGTCGATTGGATATGGCGAGGAGACCTCGCCATCCCATCCTAGGTCATGCTGCGCAAACGACCGCTTATTATCCCCTTAAAAGGGGAGGCTTTAAACCACAATTTTTCGGTAAACCATAAAATAGGCAGATTACTTAATTAGGCAGAATCAGAATGGGAAACAAGAGATAAAATTAGGGAAAAATAACAATCAACATATTTGTGAATATCTCTCATTATAAGTTAATAGAGATGTTAAGATATAAAGCAAAATTAAGAGGGATAAAAGTAATAATTACAGAAGAATATTATACATCTCAATCGAGCTTTTATATGGGGGAAATTTGCCAAAACATGGAGAATAAAAACCTAAATTTAGTGGAAAAAGAGTCACAATAGGGTTGTATAATACCAGGAAAAATCAATTATTAAATGCAGATGTAAATGGGTCATTTAATATAATTAAAAAAGTAATTCCTGATGTCTTAGACCAAGGAATAAAGGGTTTGCCGTTTAACCCTGTAGTGGTTGATCCACTTGCTTTCAACTAAGTTTTCAGATTTTTGAGTAAGTTTGAGTAAGTTTAGTTTAGCGGTAATTTCATTACTATATATAAGTTGAGTGAGTTCTGGTTCAGCATAGCATTAATTCTATAGCATTAATTCTTCAGATATAGGTGACATAACATAATAGTTGAAACTAAATTGATGAATCAATTCTTAATTTAAACTTGCTTTTCATTTTTGTTATTTGGTTATTTTTGGAGATTAACCAAAAGAGATTTAATTATCAAAAAAATCTGATGAAGATGAATCCTTCATTTCTTCTATAACTTTCTTTGGCAGACTGCGACGACGACGATACCAAGTTGCACCTCCTACTAACATGGCGATGAGACTTAACGCTCCAATTAAAGGTAAAATGTCACCTGTTTTTAATGCTGTTAAACCAGAACTTCCTAACATTACAAAAGGCAAAACACCAGGTATAGTTCCCAAGATAGTACCTAATAAATAATCTTTAAAACTAACAGATGTTAAACCAGCAGCAAAATTTACTAAACCATAAGGAATAATTGGCAATAAACGAATGGCAAACATATAAAATAATCCTCCCTGACGCATTTCAGCATCCATTGCCTGCCATCGTCCAGCCAACTTTTGAGAAATCCATTCTCTACCTACAGTACGAGAATAATAAAATGCGATAATTGCAGCAATTATAGCTGCTACACTTGTCCATAATGTACCTATCCATGGTCCAAAAATTGCACCTCCAGCCAGATTAAGTGCTGTAGAAGGTAAAACTAAGATAGTTGCTATTGTATAGATAACTATATAGATTATTGGAGCCCAAATACCTGCTCGTTCTAGCCAAGTTTGAACTTGTTCTGGAGCCAAACCTCCCAATAAATAAGCTGTTATTCCCGTGGCAATTATACAAATAATTGTCAGGATAAAAATACCAGTTTTAAAATTGAACATTAAATCTATGCTCCGACCCCAAATTACTGCTTTAATATTGTTTATTTAATTACAAAAACTCTGAGACTATTCACTCCTGGTAATCTGATTTTTAAATCCATAGCTTTCCCGAACCAAATAAAGAGGTCTTCTCTTCACCTCATTGTGAATGCGACCTAAATATTCACCCAAAATTCCCAGAGATAATAATTGCATACCACCTAAAAATAAGATAGCCACTATTAATGATGCATATCCAGGTAAATCAATTCCAAATATTAAAGTCCTAATCACTAAAAAGGTAGCATAAAGAAATGAAATTAAAGAAATTGATATGCCAATATAACTCCAAATTTTCAGAGGTTTAGAACTAAAAGCGGTAATACCTTCAATTGCGAAATTCCACAGCTTCCAATAATTCCATTTTGTTTGACCTTTGAACCGGGGGTCTCGGTCATATAATATTGAAGCTTGTTGATAACCTACCCAGGAAAATAAACCTTTCATAAAACGGTTGCTTTCCGGTAACTGTTTGAGAGCTTCTACAACTTTTCGATCCATTAATCTAAAGTCGCCAGTATCGGGTGGAATTTCTACAGAGGTTAGACGTTGAATTATCCGGTAGAAACTTTGAGCTGTAATTTTTTTGATCAAACTTTCTCCTTGTCGCGATCGCCTAGTTGCGTAGACCACATCATATCCCTCTCGCCATTTGGCGATCATTTCCACAATTAATTCTGGTGGGTCTTGTAGATCGGCATCTATGGGTATAACTGCATCGCCTACAGCATAGTCAATACCTGCTGTTGTAGCAATTTCCTTACCAAAGTTACGGGAAAAGTTTACTATTTTAATTAAGGGATTGCGTTGATGATATTCTACTAACAACTTTAGAGTATTATCTTTACTACCATCATTAATACATATTATTTCATAAGTCATTTCTAGAGGCTCTAGCACTGATATTAGTCGTTCAAATAAATAGTCAATATTTGGTTCCTCATTATAACAAGGAACCACTATGGAAAGTTGTACATTTTCTTCTTTTGGAAGCATATTAAATCTAAGTAATATATAGTTAACAGTAACACCCCTAATCAATTTTATTGGTTATTAGTTAGGATAATTAACTTTTCCATAAATAATAATGACTCATCGCCACAGCAAAAGCTTATATATCCTAAAAATTTACCTTTGTCAAATATATTCAGATTATACCATAAATAGGATTATTTTTATACAAAACTACCTAGGGCACGAGATTTTATTTTTTCTTTTGTGCCATCATCTATCCCCCTTTTAATAGTCATAATTTATTTAATTAATTTGATAGAGATAGTAAGTGCTACCCTCTTTGATTATTGTCATGGTTTTGTCATTCACAGTCTTCTTCCTTTTTTTAGAAGGGTAAACCTTAAAAGTATTTGGATTTAAGCCAAACTTACCAGACATATAATAATCACCAGCAGTGCAATTATCTGAGAATTTTAAGTTTTTTTGTGTTACATACAGATCTGTATATTGATAGAGGCGTAAATTATTAGATAATCCTTTTGGATGACAAAATGTTGACCTTTCTGGAAGAGTATCAAGAACTTCTGCGATGGTATTAGTTGCTAGTATTTGATTTTTGCCTATATGGCTGTTGATGTAGTTAATGCTTAGTCTCAGATTATTGAGAATAGAAAAACACAATGCAAGTACGATGATAATTAAAATGATTTTTTCTAATGGTTTAGATATGTTCAAATAAGCTATACTTGCTGCGGTCAAAAATAAAGGTAAACAATATATTAATAATTTGTAAAATACAGGGTTATAGGTTTTATCTTGATCGGCGGATGAATAGGCTAGGAAAAATAGGACTGAAGTTGCTAATACAATCAGGTAAATATTCTTATTACCTCTAAATTTAAGTAATCCAACTAACAAAATAATACTCAGAAAAGTAACTGACAAAATAGAAAACATTAATAGTCTTCTAGAATCAGCCATAAAGTAAATATCGTTCCCCAGACTAAAGTAAGATTTTATGATAGCTATTACTCTTTTCCACAAATTTAACGAATATTCTTCATCGCTACTTACATTCCTAACAAGGGAAATAATTCCGATTGTATTTATCCAGTTACGTTGTACTTCGCCTATCCAATAGGGTAATAAAGTTATAATAGAAGACAACACAGAATATAGACATAATACTAAGCATTTCGGGTTCCTCTTATTTTTGAAAAACCAATAGATACAGCTAATTATAAAAACTACTGGCATCACGAAAAGAGCAGAGAAATGTAAACTTACTAGAATAGCTAAGACTATACCGTACCCTATCCAAGATAAAACAGAATTAATATAACTTTTAGGCTGACTTAGCTGATAGTTATAAAGCCAAATAAAGAGAAGAAGAAAAAATGGAATTGAACCAGGATTACCTGCAAGACTCTCGCCAGAATTTATCCCCATATTTCTGACCAAAACACTATACCAAAAGCCAATTAAACTAGCGATAAAAAATCTTTTTGAAGTCTCTATTCCTTCTAATAGTTGGTAGATTACTGCAACAAGTAAAGGAATACTTAGAAAGGTGAAAAATGCGTTAGGAAAAGCTTGAATTGATAATTGACTACTTAAAATAGTGAAGGGGAAGACTAAATAGAAATAGAGGGGAGGTAGGTAAACAAAATCTCCCCAAAGAAATTTCCAAGCTGAGTGAGGTCCAAGAGTAGGAAATTTCCCTTGCCAAATTTCCATAGTTGCATAAGCATCTCGTATTTGATCGCCACTGACAATAGAAAAATTAACAACACCAACTACTCTAATAAATAAACCAAACACTAGAGATAGAAACAATAATATTGACCCAAATAAAAGCCACTTATCTGATTTAATTAGAGATGTCTTTTTCAGTATATTTTTCATAACAAATTTACCTTGCAAATATTTAGAATATTGGCAAAGCTAGGTAATTAAGTTGAGCGTGGCACAAAATAGATGTGGTAATTAACTTTGGGAAGAGAAATACAAATAAATTAATTTACGAGACATATCTTTGTCTCCCATTATCTTAATTTTCACTATTCCCCCTTCAATTAAATAAGGTGGAAAAGATAATTTAGGGAGCATCTTAGATGTTTTATATAAAAACCCTTTCAAACTTGTTTCTTGTGTCACAAGCTGACCCAATCACTTAACTTCTCTAAATTTTGACAAAACATTCTTCTAGCTTCTGATTCAGTTTCCGGAATAAATCTAAAAACTGGATAATTAAAGAAAATTCAAATTATTCGCACAAGCAAATAAGGGTATCTACTCAATAGACATCTCCGAAAAATAAATCAACAGTGAATATGAAATTGTTAAAGGAATATTAACGGAGTTTGAATTAATTTTAGATAGGTACGAACAAGGCATAGAAAGACGAGTAGAAGATGAAAAACAAAAAGAATATTACTCAAGAAAGAAAAAGAATCATACAAAAAAAAGGGCAAGTCATTGTCTTGCCAAAAGGTAAAGATATTGTAGATATTTCAGCAGGAGAACCAGGGAAAAAAAGTGATGTGTAATATTTCCGTTGGAAGATGAAAAACAAAAAGAATATTACTCAGGAAAGAAAAAAAATCATACAAAAAAAAAGGGCAAGTCATTGTCTTGCCAAAAGGTAAAGATATTGTAGATATTTCAGCAGGAGAACCAGGGAAAAAAAGTGATGTGCAATATTTCCGTGAAAGCGAGAAAAAATTTGACACTCAACAAAAATTTAGTGGAAATAAAGCCTATAGTGGAGAACTGCGGATTAAAATACCTAAAAAAAAGGCGAAAAAACGAGAATTAACAGACTCATAAAAATCTCAAAATAGAGAATTTGCAACTGATGCGAATTTCTCTTGAAAATATAATGAGATTAATCAAAATATTTAGGCTGCCTCAAGAAAGATTGAGATTAAATCCCCACAAATATGAACAAGGAATTATGACTATTTGTGGCTTAGGTAAGATCAGGAATAGGGACATTGATTTTGTAGTCAGAAATCAAACTAGATCAAGATAACAATTATTAAATTTATATGCTGAGATGTCTAATAAGTACGGGTGAATTATCTACTAGGTAACCATTTTACATTATGTGAAGCTTCTAATTTAGGAATTTATCCCGAATTATTGATCGTCACAAATTAAGAAATAAACGATTTTCTAATAACTAGAAAAGGCTGATGAACTAGCTGTCAACAAACTTTAGCAACTTTCTTTAATAAACCTGATTAAACTAAATAGTATAATCATCAGAGTTACAGGTAAAAAAAACAATAATAAAAATGTAACGCTTCAACAGTATAGCTTCCAAACTAATAACTGATGGAATAATTTGACTTGCTACTTGAAATATATGGTTTGATCGACTAAGAATTTTTATTATTGCTTCAAGCAAATTTATACCAGTAACTCGCAAGTATAATAATACTAAAAATACTAATAATTACACCTACTAAAAATGGATAAGTCCAAGAATAAAACAGCCTAACTGTATAGTCACCTGGATTTAGCTTAAGTTCAATTGTTCCATCATCAGATACGATTATAGGATAGGGTTTATCGTTTACATATAAACGCCAAGCTGGATAGTAAAAAGTTCGTATTTTTAAGTTCGTATCTTCTGTTGCTGAGACATTAAAAATTCTATTGTAACTATGCCATTGGTCAAGCTTTATTAAGGCTTCTCCTTTAAGAATAGAAATACGAGGTTGTCCAGGTATAGGTTTAGCAGCTATTCCTTCTGGTGTTAATGGTAGATACTCACCCCTACCTCGAAATTGACTAAATTGACTTATTTCTTTTTCCTCAAGAGCAAACTTGATTACGTTATATTTTACGTTATATTTAGGGTTAAGTGCAGCTTTCTTTAGATTGATAGGGTTATTAAAACCAGGAAAAGCTCCACGAGATAATTTATAGGAATAACTAGCATTTGCTAGAAAAATTACTGCTACAATTAAAGTGAAAATCAACTTTAGTTGCGATTTACTATTCAAAACTCTATTAATAGCAATTGCCAGCATAGCAACTACTCCAAACGAAAACATCCCCATAAGTCTCCAAGGAAACTGAACCATTTGCAATGTTCTGCTGCTTTGCCAAATTTTTACAGAGGGATAAGTCATCATAAATGATAAAGTTCCTAAAAAAATCAACCAAATACAAGCTTCTTTAATTTTTTTAGGTTCCTGCCGACAGCAGAAAAATATTATTATTATCAGAACAAGAATAGTTAATAATTGATCTGTAAAAATATCTGTTATTTTAGTCCTCATAAATTTATTAGCAAAGCTTACAGGAGTCCAAATCAAATTGTCTTGAAAACCTCCAGAAACTTCTCTCATAATATTTATATTTACTAAACTCTTTTCCAGAACAGCTGGTAATAAGTAGAAGGATGCCATTCCTAAACCTACAATTCCAGATCCAATCGTCATCACAACAGCTTTCCAAGAATGTTTTAGTAAGCAACAAATTGCATATAAAAACCAAAAAATCGTATAAAGAAGTAGGCTAGGTGCATGTGTCAAAGATAAAGCTGCGAAAAAAAATGCCAAACCTATTCTCCATTTTGGTTTGCCAAAAGCTTGGTCTGTCAAAAATAATCCCAAAGGAAATAACGCTACAGCAAATGTCTCTGCTAAAGCACCTCTTCGATATATATTTAGGATTAAATAAGGAGATGTTATGTAAGCTAATGAAGCTAATAAAGAAACTTTCTTACCCCATTTGTTTCGACCATAAACATAACAGCTAAAACCAGCCAATAAAGATGCTAATAAAAATAGCAAAGTAATCGTTTTCTGAATATCTATTCCTGCTAGCTTTAGAACAGAACCAATGTAGTAAACTCCAGGAGGATAAAATACGAAATCTGGGCTACCGTATCCATAATTAGTATTAGCTAGCCACCTCGGGTATAAAATCCCTTCCGCAATGTGTCTTGAAAAATGAATTAACCATGTAACATGGGCTTCCATATCATGGCTTTTAAAAATAAGTCCCTCACTAAACATATGTTCATTGACAGCTATCGAACCTACTAACAAAAACACAAAAGATATCAGAAATTCTTTTAATAATGGGCTAGTAGATAGTTTATTCTTTGATAACATAATGTATAAATCAACCAGACAACTTTTTTTTAGCTTGCTCTACTTAGTTTAATCATCACAGTTACAGGTAAAAAAAACAATAATAAAAATGTAACGCTTCAACAGTATAGCTTCCAAACTAATAACTGATAGAATAATTTGACTTGCTACTTGAAATATATGGTTTGATCGACTAAGAATTTTTATTATTGCTTCAAGCAAATTTATACCAGTAACTCGCAAGTATAATAATACTAAAAATACTAATAATTACACCTAATATAAATGGATAAGTCCAAGAATAAAACAGCCTAACTGTATACTCACCTGGATTTAGGTTAAGTTCAATTGTTCCATCATCAGATACGATTATAGGATAGGGTTTATCGTTTACATATAAACGCCAAGCTGGATAGTAAAAAGTTCGTATTTTTAAGTTCGTATCTTCTGTGGCTGAGACACTAAAAATTCGATTGTAACTATCCCATTTGTCAACTTCTATTAATGCTTTTCCTTTAATAGTAGAGATAGGGGGTTGTTCAAGTAAAGGTTTAGCAGCTATTCCCTCCGGTGTTAATAGCAGATACTCAACTCTACCTCGTAATTTACTTATTTCTTTTTCATCAAGAGCAAGCTTGATTACATTAAAGAAATCTTCTGACTTATATTTAGGGTTAAGTGCAACTTTCTTTAGATTGCCAGGGTTATTAAAACCTGATAAAACTCTAGATAAGTTATAGGAATAACCAGCATTAGCTAGAAAAATCACTGCTAAAATTAAAGAGAAAATTAACTTTAGTTGCGATTTACTATTCAAAACTCTATTAATAGCAATTGCCAGCATAGCAACTACTCCAAACGAAAACATCCCCATAAGTCTCCAAGGAAACTGAACCATTTGCAATGTTCTACTGCTTTGCCAAATCTTGACAGAGGGATAAGTCATCATAAATGATAAAAGCAGTAAAAAAATCAACCAAAGACCAGCTTCTTTAATTTTTTTAGGTTCCTGCCGACAGCAGAAAAATATTATTATTATTAAAACAATAATAGTTAATAATTGATATGTAAAAATATCTGTTATTTGATTCCTCATAAATCTAGTAGCCCAGCTTACAGGAGTCCAGATCAAATTGCCTTGAAACCCTCCAGAAACTTTCCTCATGCTATTTACATTTACTAAATTCTTTTCCAGAACAGCTGGTAATAAATAGAAGGATGCTATTCCCAAACCGACCATTCCAGATCCGATGGTAATCACAATAGCTTTCCAAGAATATTTTAGTAAGAAGCAAATTACATATAAAAACCAAAAAATAGTGTAAATAAGTAGACTAGGTGCATGTGTCAAAGATAAAACTGTGAAAAACAAAGCAAGACCTATTCTCCATTTTGGTTTTGTTAAGGCTAGATCTGTGAATAGTAAACCCAAAGGAAATAACGCTACAGCAAATGTTTCTGGTAAAGCAGCTCTTTGATATATATTTAGGACTAGATAAGGAGATGTCATGTAAGCTAATGAAGCGAATAAAGAAACTCTCTTACCCCATTTATTTCGACCATAAACATAACAACTAAATCCGGCCAATAAAGATGCTAATAAAAATAGCAAAGCAACTGTTTTCTGAATATCTATTCCAGTTAGTTTGATCAGGGAGCCAATGTAGTAAACTCCAGGAGGATAAAATACAAAATCAGGACTACCGTATCCATAGTTAGTATCAGCAAGCCATCTAGGATACCAAATTCCTTCTGCAAGATGCTTGGAAAAATGAGTCAACCATTGAAGGTGAGGCCCAATATCATGGGATTCAAAAATAATTCCGTTACGAAACATATGTTCATTGACAGCTATCGAACCTACTAACAAAAACACAAAAGATATCAGAAATTCTTTTAATAATGGGCTAGTAGATAGTTGATTCTTTGATAACATATATGTATTTAATTACTTAATCTAAAATATAAACATAAGCCGTTTGTGTTTCTAAAAATGGCTGATATTTTCTCTCAATTTTATCATTATCTATAACTTCAAACATCGGCCATAATTTATTAGAAACTAATCCTTCAAATCTGGCTAGATATATATTTGTGTAGGTCTTGTCAACCAAAAAATTACCATTGATCAATATTACCCTTTTTGGGTGTATTACATAATTTCCTTTCTGACAATCATCGACGACTTTAATACCTCGATTAGTGATATAACTATCAATGTAGTTATACTGATTAAGGGATGCTCTTTTCCTTTTAACTTTTGGGTCGCAAATAGTCGAATTTTCTGGTATTTGTCTTAACAGTTGAGTTAATTCTCCCGTATTCATTAATCTATTAGAACCATACTTACTTAACAAAAATCTATACTCATACCCCAAATTAGTTACAGTAGAAAAAATTATGCAAATGCCGATAAAAGCAGCAATTACTTTATTTACAGTTCGCGAATAGTCTAAATAACCAAGAGAAACTACCGTCAGAATAATAGGAGAAAATAAGATCAATAACTTGTAGTAGAAAATAAAGTTTGCCTTATCAAGATTTGAAGCAGCATATAAGTAAATTATCCATGTTATGCCCAGAATATACCAAATATTTTTATTACCTCTAAATTTAGCAATAGCTAAATAGGTAACTAAAGACATAAATACGATCGAAACTGCTAGATAAAATACTGATGAACCAAAAAAGTATGTTTGCTGACCCAGTAAAAAATAAGTAGAAAATATTCGGTAAATTTTTTCCCATAAACTCACTAATATTCCAGACTCGCTTCCTCCCGAAGAACCGATTACTGTCTTGATGATTAATTTAGTATTTCTAAAGCCACGACTAACCTCACCGATCCAATAAGGTAATAAGGTAATCAATGCTGAAAAAGCAGCTAATATAGGCAATAATATTGATTTTTTATTTCTTCTAAAATTTTTAATTAGAAATATCAAACAACTGATGATAAAAACCAATGGCATTACAAACATTGTTGAGGAATGTAGACTCACTAATATAGCTAAAGTTATTCCTGAAAAAATCCATAAAATTGCTGAGAATAGAAAAGAACCTCTAGACTCCATTTGATATTTAAACAGCAACGTAAAAATTAATAGAAAAAAAGGAATCGAACAAGGATTCCATTGAAAGTTACTAATAAATATTTCTGGAAAAATAACACTATACCAAAAGCTAGCTAAACTACCGAATAAAATTCTTTTTGGGGTAGAAATATTTTCTAAAAGTTCGTAGACTAAATAACCTAATAGTGGAATTGATAAAAATGAAAATAAAGAATTAGGAAAAGCTTGAAAAGCGGGATTTGCTCCTAGAAGAGTAAAGGGAAAGAACAGGTAATAATAAAGAGGAAGTATATGATATCCACCTACTGTAGAACTAGGTCCTAATGTAGGCATTTGTCCCTCCCATATTTTCATCACTGTGAAAGCATCTCTAATTTGGTCAGGGTCGGGACCAATATCAAAAGTTACATACTGAAAGACGGCAAATATTCTGGTAATAAATCCAATAGTTATTGCCAAAACTATCAAAATGTATCCTATCAACGTTATTTTATCTAGTTTCAACTTATCTTCTGCCAACATTTGTGTTACCTAGAGACCGTTTACAAAACAATGACAATTTCAACCACTTGCTAGTTATTCTAACATTAATAGAAAGTTACCCATTTATTTACTTGAATTAACTTCAACCAACTTAAAGTGTTCAATTCCACGAGGATCTTTGACAGAGTAAACCTCTTTTACCTTCTCTCCTCTCGCTAATAAACTTGTTACCTCATCTGGACGAAGAATGAACAAACATTTATTATCTAACTCACTCTGTCTAGAAATAGACATTAACCTGTATTTATCAAGGGAGTAAACTTTTTCACGGGAACCTTTAACCCATGGAGGAATAGGCGATCGCTGATCTTCTTGGGGGGGGTACTGAATATAGAAAGGTATCTTAGTAACAAAATCTTGAATTGCAAAACAATTACTATTCCTGTCACTACTCAAAATCACACAATTGTATGAACTTTTCTCCGCATAGGTTATTGCTTCCATCATCCCATATTGCCAATATTGTGCTGCTTCTAGGGGATAATTCATTATGCTTCATAACCATTGGCAGCTTCGTCACAGCTAAAACCCCATGGTATTGTTTCCAGAAATAGCAACCTTAACAGAGTAGCGATCGCTATAATCACTACTAGATAAGTTATGGTATTATTTCTAGTCTTATTACTTTCTAACATTAGAATTTTTTCCTTATTTACTAATTAATATCCTTCTATTTTTCATCTTCTTCTGAACAAGATTTTTGCATAATATTTTTTAACAAAATAGAAATCTTTTACTTGCTCTCTTCGATACTCACTAAACTTAAGTAGAACTAAGCTGATGATTTATACTCAATATTTATTACCAAATAAAAATGTCTTTTAGCCGATATAAATATAATTTTTCAGTATGTAGGCGTTAAAAATTATTATGATGACAAAGCAAAAGTAAAAAAGTTTTTGAGCAAATGTACTTTTAGTTATATATGTAGGTTTTTTGCGCCTTATTACTTGTCTAATTTTTTTCTGCCAATTTTTCATCAAACTTTTGTTTTGTTTCCTTAACAAACTTCACTTCATCAGGATTATTTTTTGCCCAAACTTCACGGTCTTGACGAATTTTTGTTAAATGGGATTCAATATTTTCTGAATTAATTAAAATTCCAAAATCTTCTGGAACTTCTTCCTCTTGATCAGATAAAACCCGGTTGAGAATTAAATCGCCCACTTCTTTTGTGTAATGAGAATTATCTCTATAGTTTTCCATTTCATTATGGATAGGTTCGGTTGTGATACTGTTATACCCGGAAAAATCAAATACAGGAGTAATTTTTACCACTTCACGTTTCCATTTTTCAAAAGTTGACCACTCACCTGTTGCTCTAATAGCTTCCCACTGAGTCCCATGAGAAGGAGAAATAAATAATATTAGTTTAATTTGATTTTTTTGACACAAATCTACTATTTTTTTTAATTCCTCTAATGGAGTAGATAATTCATATTTAGCATGAAAATTATAATAAACATTGATGCCATTTTTAAATCTCCACTGAGTTGTTTCCGGGTTAGGATTTAGATAAGGCATAAATCCATTTTCTCCAGAAAAAATATCATCTGGTGGATTTTTTTTACTATCAACTATCGTTTCTTTACTTGCTGATAGTGCATCTACAGAAAAGGCAATATTGATTACATATTTCAAGGAAATATGCTGTTTTTCTAATCTATCTCTAATCTATCTTCAGAAAAGCCTGCTCGATTTTCCAGTAATGAATTAAAAATGAAAAAATCAGAGCCAAGAATAACTAAATCTAAATCTTTTTGATTAGCGATCGCGTGTTCTAAATAACGTCATAATTCATAAGCATTGATACCATTTAGAGCTAAATTGTAAGCAGGTTGTTCATTTTTTAAAGCAGGATGATTAGGGTCTAAACCTTGTTTTTTTCTGGATGAACCCATGAGAATAGTTACAGGTTTGATGCGAATAATATCTGTTGCTTTATATAGGCAATAACTATTATCTTTGCGAGGTTTTGAATGATTTATTCCTAAAAAATTGGGAGTATTAAATACATCATAAGGATCGACAACAATATTAAATATTCCTACAGTAACTACAGGGAGAAATACCGACAGTAAAAATCTCCAATTATATCGGCGATATTTTCTCTTCTTTGCCACATATTTTTCTAACTTTTTGGGACTGGAAACATTAGAATAAATATAACTAACTAGGCGACTTATACTCATTTTATCTCCAATATATTTCAGTTCATATAAATATATATAGTTTTTTGATTTGAGATGTAAATCTAGATTCAGATTTTTTCTAATAAAAAAAGAGTGCTTATTGGGTATCCATTCACTTGTATTTTTCACTATTTAATGGTGCTTTCCTTCTTTACTATTGCCTATTGCCCATTCACTATTCCCTTTTAAATAGGACTCAGTTTTCACATCCCATTCAGAAACCCTAATATAGCTTTTATTGATTTTTTTCTGCTCGCGAAGCATCATGTTTCTGTTTAATTTCCTTTACCAGCTTCACTTCATCAGGATTATTTTTTGCCCAAACTTCACGGTCTTGGCGAATTTTTGTGAGATGAGATTCAATATTTTCTTGACTAATTAAAATTCCAAAATCTTCTGGAACTTCTTCTTCTTTGTAAGAGAGGAGCTTATTCAAAATTAAATTCCCTACTTTAGGGGTGTAATGAGAATTATCTCTATAGTTTTCCATATCATTATGGATAGGTTCAGTTGTGATGCTGTTGTATCCAGAAAAATCAAGTATAGGGGTAATTTTTACAACTTCACGTTTCCATTTTTCAAAAGTTGACCATTTACCTGTTGCTCTAATTGTTTCCCACTGAGTTGCATGAGAGGGAGAGATAAATAACATTAGCTTGATTTGATTTTTTTCAGATAAATCTACTATTTTTTTCAATTCATCCAAGAATTTAGTGGATAGTTGATACCTAGAGTCTGGACTTTTATAATACAGCCAGATATTTCCTGTAAATCTCTGCTGAGTTTCTTCAGGATCGAGATTTAGTTCGGGCATAAATCCATTTTCTCCGTAACTTGGATATTCTAATGGAGTTTTCTTACTATCAATTATAGCCTCCTTACTTGCCTGTACAGCGTCTAAAGAAAAGGTTACATTAATAAAATCTTTGAAGAAAATATACTGTTTTTCTAATCTCCTTTCTGAAAAAACTCCTCGATTTTTACGCAATGAATTAAACATCAAAAAATCTAAGCCAACAATAACTAAATCTAGTTCTTTCTGATTAGAGATCGCGTGTTCTATATAACGTCGTAATTCATAAATATTGGTACCATTGAGAGCTAAATTATAAGCAGGTTGCTCATTTTCTAAAGCCGGATGATTCGGGTCTAAACCTTGTTTGGTTCTAGATGAACCAGTCAAAATAGTAACAGGTTTAATCCGAATAATATCAGTTGCTTTGTAAAGGCGATCATTATTATCTTTTCTGGGTTTTGAATGATTTATTCCCCATAAGTTAGGAGTATTAAATACATCATAAGGATCGACAACAATATTGAACAATCCTACGGTAACTACAGGGAGAAATACCGACAGTAAAAATATCCAATTATATCGAATATATTTTCTTTTATTTCCCACAATTTTTTCTGATTCTTGGGGAGATGAAGTTTGAGAGTAAGTAGAACTAAGTTGATTATTAACACTCATATTTAAATACCAGTTAAAGTATATAGATTTTAGTTAATTAAATATCTTCGATATAATTTTTATCTCGTTTAGTGAGGCATCAAACTTTTGTTTAATTTCTTTTACTAACTTCACTTCATCAGGATGATTTTTAGCCCAATTTTCTCGGTCTTGACGAATTTTTACGAGATGAGATTCAATATTTTCTGGAGTAATTAAAATTCCAAAATCTTCTGGAACTTCTTCTTCTTTGTAAGAGAGGAGTCTATTCAAAATTAAATTCCCTACTTTAGGAGTATAATGAGAATTCTCTGTATAATTTTCCATATTATGATGAATAGCTTCAGTTGTGATACTGTTATATCCAGAAAAGTCAAATACATCACTAATTTGTACAACTTTACGTTTCCATTCTTCAAAAGTTG
>NZ_JAAHGO010000019.1:18639-150629 GCF_010672455.1 Okeania sp. SIO2C9
TAATGAGAATTCTCTGTATAATTTTCCATATTATGATGAATAGCTTCAGTTGTGATACTGTTATATCCAGAAAAGTCAAATACATCACTAATTTGTACAACTTTACGTTTCCATTCTTCAAAAGTTGACCATTTATCTTTCCTTTTCATTGCTTCCCAGTGAGTCGCATGAGAAGGAGAAATAAATAACATTAACTTGATTTTATTTTTTTGAGATAAATCTACTATTTTTTTTAATTCATCTAAGAATTGACCAGATAGTTGATATCTGGCGTATCGATGTTTGACATAATAACTGATGAGTCTGTTAAATCTCTGCTGAGTTTTTTCAGGGTCAATATTTAACTCAGGCATAAATCCATTTTCTCCGTAACCAAGATAATCTGGTGGAGTTTTAAGACTATCAACTATTGTTTCTTTACTTGCCAACAATGCATCTAGAGAAAAGGTAACATTAATAAAATCTTTGGCAGAAATACGCTGTTTTTCTAATCTATTTTCATAGAAATTCACTCGGTTTTCCTGAAATGAATTAAACGTGAAAAAATCTAAGCCTACAATAACTAGGTCTAATTCTTTCTGATTAGCGATGGCGTGTTCTAAATAGCGTCGTAACTCATAAACATTAGGGTTATCAAGGCTTAAATTATAAGCTTGCTGATGATTTTCTAAAGCAGGATGATTTGGATCTAGAGCGCGTTTTGTTCTAGATGAACCGAGCAAAACCGTTACAGGTTTAATCCGAATAATATCAGTTGCTTTAAATAGACGATCATTATTATCTTTCCGGGGTTTTGAATGATTTATTCCCCATAAATTAGGAGTATTAAATACATCATAAGGATCGACAACAATATTGAACAATCCTACAGTAACTACAGGGATAAATACCGACAATAAAAATCTCCAATTATATCGGCAATATTTTCTTTTTTTTCCCACAATTTTTTCTGATTTTTGGGGATATGAAGTTTGAGAGTAAGTAGAACTAAGTTGATTATTAAGGCTCATATTTAAATCCCTGTTCAAGTAGATTTTAGTTAATTCAATATCTTCAATATAATTTTTATCTAGTTTAGTGAGGCATCAAATTTTTGTTTAATTTCTTTTACTAACTTCACTTCATCAGGATTATTTTTAGCCCAAATTTCTCGGTCTTGACGAATTTTTACGAGATGAGATTCAATATTTTCTGGATTAATTAAAATTCCAAAATCCTCTGGAACTTCTTCTTCTTTGTAAGAGAGGAGTCTATTCAAAATTAAATTCCCTACTTTAGGAGTGTAATGAGAATTCTCTGTATAATTTTCCATATTATGATGAATAGCTTCAGTTGTGATACTGTTATATCCAGAAAAGTCAAATACATCACTAATTTGTACAACTTTACGTTTCCATTCTTCAAAAGTTGACCATTTATCTTTCCTTTTCATTGCTTCCCAGTGAGTCGCATGAGAAGGAGAAATAAATAACATTAACTTGATTTTATTTTTTTGAGATAAATCTACTATTTTTTTTAATTCATCTAAGAATTGACCAGATAGTTGATATCTGGCGTATCGATGTTTGACATAATAACTGATGAGTCTGTTAAATCTCTGCTGAGTTTTTTCAGGGTCAATATTTAACTCAGGCATAAATCCATTTTCTCCGTAACCAAGATAATCTGGTGGAGTTTTAAGACTATCAACTATTGTTTCTTTACTTGCTAACAATTTTTTTAAATTCATCTAGTAATTGATTAGACGATTGATAGCCTCTCTTGTAACCTACATAATAATTATTCATAATTTTTTCAAATCTAGACTTAGTTTTTTTCGGGTCAACATTTAGGTAAGGTATAAATCCATTTTCTCCATCAAAAATATTATTTGTTGGATTTTTATTACTATCAATTACTGTTTCTTGACTTGCAAACAAAGCATCTAAAGAAAAGGTAATATTAAGCAAGTCTGCCAATATAATATATTTTTTTTCTAGTCTCTGCTCAGAAAAACTTTCCCTAGTTCCCATCAATGAATTAAACATAAACAAATCTAAACCGATAACAACTAGGTCTAATTCCTTCTGATTAGCGATCGCGTGTTCTAAATAGCGTCGTAACTCATAGAAATTTCCCTTAGTAAGTGCTAAATTATAAGCTGGTTGATGTTTTAAAGCTGGATAGTTAGGATCTATAGCGCGTTTTGTTCTGGATGAACCCATCAAAACTGTAACAGGTTTAATCCGAATAATATCAGTTGTTTTAAAGAGGCGATCGCTATTATCTTTCCGAGGTTTTGAATGATTTATTCCTAATAAATTGGGAGTATTAAACACATCATAAGGATCGACAATAATATTAAATATTCCTACTGCTACTACAGGTAGTAAAGCTGACATTAAAAATAGCCAATTATATCTGCGGTATCTTCTCTTATTTAACACCGATTTTTCTGATTTTTGGGAAGATGAAGCTTGGGAGTAAGTAGAACTAAGTTGATTATTTATACTCATATTTACCTCAACATTTATCTAAAAATTTAAAATTGGAAATAAAGAAACTCAGACACACGATTAAGCGACAATAAAGCCATACTTGTCAAAACACCAATCCAAACTGCCCACCACCATGTAGGTTTCAACTTTGCCAAAATTTCCTGAGTATTGGGTAGGAAACTTACAGAAAAAGTCAAGCCTATTAAAGCCAAAATAGATAAAATTTTACTCCCCAAAAATTCCGGCAAATAATTCATATCCAACCAAGATTTAAGCTGAAAACCAAAATTAGTTAACACAGATAATTTACCTTTCGCTTCCCCTGGTATAACAACCCCATTCATACCTGCCATTGTCTGTAAAATATCTAGACCATCCTGAAAATTTTGCGCTCTAAATAATACCCAACTAACAATAACAGCAACAAAAGTAATTACCCATGCCAATACTTTTGGCATAGGAATATTCAACTTTCGCCAACCATGATTAATACATAAATAAACACCATGTAACCCTCCCCAAATTACATAAGTCCAACCTGCACCATGCCATAATCCACCTAACAGCATCGTTGTCAAAAGATTACTATAACGACGCACTTCTCCACGACGACTTCCACCCAGAGGAATATATAAATAATCCCTGAGAAAATTGGATAAAGTAATATGCCATCTTCGCCAAAAATCACTAATAGAAGTAGCCTTGTAGGGAGAATTAAAATTAATCGGTAATTTAATATTAAACATCAACCCCAAACCGATCGCCATATCAGAATAACCAGAAAAATCAAAATATAGCTGAAAAGTATAACTTAAAGCTCCCACCCAAGCTTCAATAAAACTCAGGTCGGCAGCATGATTAAAAGCTAGTGCTACCCATGGAGATATAGTGTCAGCTATCAAAACTTTTTTACACAAACCAAGACTAAAAAGACTTAAACCCAAAGCCATATTTTTCTGGGAAAAAATAAAATTACGCAATTGACGAAACTGAGGAATAAGTTCATCGTGGCGTAAAATAGGTCCGGCAATTAATTGAGGGAAGAAAACTACAAAGAAACTATAAGTTAATAAGTCATAATTCGTCTCTCTTGTTTCCCCACGATAAGCATCTACTAAATAAGCTATCTGAGTAAAAGTATAAAAAGAAATAGCCAAAGGCAAAATAATTTGCCCAGCATTCAAATTTGTAGAAACTACTGAATTAACAGTATCCAAGAAAAAATTTGCATATTTATAATAAGAAATTATTGCTAAATTAACAGCTACACCTAACCAAAGTAAAATATTTGCTTGCTTACTTTCTGGTTTAGCCTCAGCAATAAATTTCCCCATTTGATAATTCCACAAAATTGAAATTATTAGCAAAGGCAAATAAGCAACATTCCAATAACCATAAAAAGCAAATGAACTAGCAGTCAACCAAACTTTTGCAGCCTTAATTAAACCAAATCTCGTTAAACCAAAGAATATAATCAGAGTTAAAGGTAAAAAACAAAAGATAAAAACGTAAGAATTAAATAGCATATCTAGTAACCGAAAAATTAGGTAGTTACGTCTCCTCTTTTAAGAGGATAAAAAGCAGTCGAGAGATGGGGAGGTCTCCTAGCCATCTCTAATCGACCAAGAGAAAAAGAATATTCCGTATTTTCAAGTTTCCTGATTGCAGAAGTACTAAAAACTGTTAGTGTAGCTCCTCCGATAAGGAGGCTAACTGATAACTGATAACTGATAAATTATAACTGAAATTACCTTCTCCCTAAATATCTTTTTGCTCATCCGAACAAGATTTTTGCATAATATTTTTCTTTTCCACAATTTGTGTTTCACCAGGTGGTACAGTTCTCTCCTCCATAAAGAAAATATCCAAACTTTCTAATTTTTCCGAACCTTCATTCTTTTTATTCCATTCACTACAAACATACTCTGCATAATAAGGATAAAGTTTTTTACCAATCGCTCGATTTAGAGTAATAAAATAACTGCGCCACTGCATATTTTCATACAGGTTATTAAATTGTTTCATCGTTGGTTTATCCCAACTTATAGACTCTCCTTTCTCATATAAAACATCAACCTCTTTCCCATTTTTCAACTTCCCAGAAATAACGTGCCAACCATCATCTCTTGGTGGAGCAGGCGCAAAAATACTCCAAGATTGGTCTAACTTTGTGAGCTTACCAAAAACATCTAACCGTTGAAAAGTCTTACGTCGAAATAATGTGTGTGCTTTAGCGATAAAATCCTGCTGTTGTACTTTTCTTCTTTGATAAGTTTGCCTAACAAAACCTTTAACATTCCAAGTCAAAGTATAGATAAGTAGTAAAAATACAACGACATTTAAACCTCGATAAGGACGTATATCTAAAGGACGAAATTTAAAAGGTTTAGTAAAATTTCCAGCAAATTTTCTATTATTAGCAATAGATTCATAAAATTTTGTTCCTAGAGGCATTATCGCTGATAACCCCATCAAGAAAGCCAAAGGTTTAAAGATAGGAGACAAACTAAATACATAAACCAAAGCTTCCCATTTAAAATGTCGATTTCCTTGCCAGTCTACAACAACCCAAGAATTTTTCTCCTGCATATCAGCATAGATAGATTCATCAGTTTGAGCAGTAGTTAATGGTGTTCCTGGTAATATTAAAAACGTGCGTAACAGATAAACAACTTTCTTACAAAATCCACAATCTGCATCATAATAAATTCTCAATCCTTGACGTTCATTACTCTGGATTTTTTTCTCCCAATTATCCCAGACTTCTGTAGGAATAAAAACCAACCAAATAACCACACATAAATAAGGAAATACCCCTAGTTCAAAAGATAAGCCAAAACTAATATGTAAAAGAATAAATAAAACAATAGAAACGCAGCGGAAAAATGTAATTCCAACAGGAATAAAAATCATCAAAGGTCCTAACCATTCAAACCACAGAGCTACCCAGGTTAGTAACTTTAATATAGGTTCAGGAAAACCTAGTAAAAATTGCCCAAATGGCGTAGCATACCCATCAAAACTCAAAGCATAATAAACCGCATCTCCATCAGGCCACCAAATCTCACTTTTAGTCTTATAAGCTGCCGAACCTGCATAAATCAACACTATTTGAATCATCAGTGCCACAGTAGCAGCAGAAGCAATACGTTTAGGTAATTTTTCTTGTGAAGAATTAAGAGCGCTATCTATTGAATAACTTGCTCCCAATGGTAAAAACATTGCCCAGAAAAGTAGAGCGCGTAGTACATGATCGGCAGCAAAACTTAAAGCTGGATTTCTATTTTGAATAGAAATAACAAATGCCCACATAGCAATAGTTGCTAATCTAGTTCGATATCCTACCAACAAAGCTATCGCAATTAATCCAACAATTAAGAAAATTAACCCCTGTACAAAAGGTTCGCCACTAATTGAATTTATTGACCAATAAAAGGGATTTGTAATTTCCTTAAGTAATGTCCGAGGCATAACTCCAGCATCACTATAAAGAGACCTTAAATCTCCTGCACGGATAATTAAATCTACAATAATTACTAATGCTAAACCAACTCTAAATAGAGCAAGCGATCGTAAATCTAAACCAAACAATTTTTCCAGTGTTGCACTGAAATTATTTTTTTCCTTTTCCATACTTACTGTCATTTTAATTATTTAGTTATTGACTTTATCAAAACAACTTCTGACTTCTGACTTCCTTTGCTAACCCCACTCTAAATAGAGCAAGCGATCATAAATCTAAACCAAACAATTTTTCCAGTGTCGCACTGATTTTTTTTTCCTTTTCCATACTTACTGTCATTTTAATTATTTAGTTATTGACTTTATCAAAACAACTTCTGACTTCTGACTTCCTTTGCTAACCCCACTCTAAATAGAGCAAGCGATCGTAAATCTAAACCAAACAATTTTTCCAGTGTCGCACTGAAATTATTTTTTTCCTTTTCCATACTTACTGTCATTTTAATTATTTAGTTATTGACTTTATCAAAACAACTTCTGATTCTGACTTCCTTTGCCAAACCCACTCTAAATAGGGCGAGTGATCGTAAATCTAAACCAAACAATTTTTCCAGTGTCGCACTGAAATTATTTTTTTCCTTTTCCATACTTACTGTCATTTTAATTATTTAGTTATTGACTTTATCAAAACAACTTCTGATTCTGACTTCCTTTGCCAAACCCACTCTAAATAGGGCGAGCGATCGTAAATCTAAACCAAACAATTTTTCCAGTGTCGCACTGAAATTATTTTTTTCCTTTTCCATACTTACTGTCATTTTAATTATTGATAGTAATTTCATTTGAGTTGCGTAAAAAACATGGTAGCTTTTAGGCAGCAGGCAACAGGTAAGAAGGTTTGCCGAACTTTTTACTGTTAGTAAATAACTAACTCTTGTTTTACATATCATTTAAAAATGCTATAGTTATTGACTGTATTAAAGTTATAAATTATCTACTTATTTCAACTTTTTGTGACTAGCTGATTTGCCAAATAAATTTTCCCACCAAACTTTTAATCTATGGCGAATAACTTGAAATTTGTGAGATAAAGTAGGTAATCTTTGAATATAAACTCCTAACCTTACCAAAGCAGCAAAAGAGCCATATAAACTAATACCAAAACTAGAAATAGCTGCCGTATTCATCCCCAAAGTAATCATCTCTCCCAAATGTAAATAACGAAACGGTCTTGGGCGTTTATTATTTAAACTTTTCCACAGATTTTTTGCTGCTTGACTTGCTTGTTGATAAGCAACTTGAGCTGTTGCTGGAAGTTGTTGATTATTGGGATATGAAATCTCCGCAATATCTCCCAATCCAAATACTTCTGGATAGTCAACTAACTGTAAAGTTGGCTCACAAATAAGTTGACCTCTAGAATTATGAGAACAATCCAAATTTTTCACCCACTCTCTCATTTGAACTCCCGCAGTCCATAATATTAAATCAGTGGGAATAACAGCAGTTTCTCCAGCTTGTAAAATAGTAACTTGGTCAGCTTCAATAGCATTCACACCCGTCTGTAAACTGATTAAAACATTTCTTTTATCCAAAGCACGTTGAGCATTTTTCCGAGTAGCAGGAGTAAAACTTTTCAGAATTTCCTTTCCTCTTTCTATCAGGCGTATTTCTCCCCTTTTACCTAATCTATCCGCTATTTTTCCTGCTAACTCTACCCCACTCGGTCCTCCACCAACAATACTTACTCGAATTTTTTCTTGGCTAGAATTTTCCAAACTTTGTAACTTTTGTTCGAGGCGTTGAATATCAGCTAAAGTTCTGAATGTCAAAACATTTTCTGCACCATTTGGCATTTTTCCATTAGTCACACCCACAGCAATAACTAAATAATCATAAGGTAAACTTCCTCCCTCCAAAAGTTTAACTTCACGAGCTTTAAAATCAATATCTTTCGCCTCATCTTGACAAAACTGAATATCTTTATTTTTGAGTAATTTATCAAAAGATGGAGCTATTTCCCAAGTTTTAAGTTCATCTGTAATCACCTCATAAAGTAAAGGAGTAAATGCAATATGATCATTTATATCTATTAAAGTTATTTGACAGTTTTTATGTTTAAATCCACGAAAACTTTGTAAATACAACGCTGTATAAAGACCGCCGAAGCCACCGCCTAAAATACAAATTTTTGTAGCTATTGCTGTTTCAGATATTTTTCCAGTTTCCACAGCTTTTAATGTCGATAATTATTGATTTTTTTGCCTATTATATAAAAACTACTCCTGACAAATCCCGATATGATAATTTTCAGGAAGCAATAGTAATTTTTTTTAAATTAACTTCAAAGCTTTTACCGAAAAATTGTGGTCTAAAGCCTCCCCTTTTAAGAGGATAAAACAAAGATAATATTCCTGATGTCAAGCCTCCTTATTGCAGAGATACTGTTAGGGTAGCTCCGACCACAGGAGGCTAACTGAAATGACAGGCAATTAAACTTTTAAATAAAGTCAAATACAGCTCTATTGGTCAGAGCAAAATGTATTACTACCTAACCAACTTTACTATTCAATATTATCCTACAGATAGCAGTCGAAGCAAATATTATGCTACCTCTAAAACTTCATTCATCTTAACAAGTAATAGTTTTGAATCTAGCTAAATGCTGATAGCTGATAGCTATACATCAGCACTCCAAATTAAATTCAATACAATCATATTTAATCTCTTAACTATGGTATTTCACACCCCAAAAAGTCTTGTAAATCCAAAATATTCTTCCGGAACAAATGTTTTAAATCTAATCATTAGACTTGTTACAGAAGTTATGAAATAGGGTATTGAAAATAGGGAGATGAAATTATTGATTTGATATCTTAAATTGATTTAATTAACACTTTTACAGAAAATTTGTGGTTCAAACCATTCTCTTTTAAGGGGATAAAAATAAAAATTTTCCTTTGAGTCAATCCTATCCGTTTTAAAGGAGAGGTAATTATTAATTATTAATCATTAATTATTAATTGTTGAACAGAGTTCTATTAAAACTCAAAGTAAATAAATTCAGAAGGAATAGTTGCCCCCAGTAAAATAGTTAAACCTAGCAGACCCCTAGATATCCAAGGAGATAGCAACAATTCATACTCATCTCGCTGCTGCCAAACTGCCAAATGTTCTAAAAATAATGCCCCGATCGCCACAGTTAAAGTAAAAACTAAAGCCCAACCCTCATTTATGCTATAAGAACTAAAAGCATCGATCACTCCAGAAAGTGAATAAGCTCCAGGTGTAACTAAAGTTACTAACTTAGTACCCAACCTACTAATATTAGTTTCCATAAAAAATAAACAGCCTAGAGTCACGGACATAAACGTCAAGGCCCAGGACACTAAATCAGTTCTAGAAGTCCATCTACCCACAAACCTCTGAAAAGGTCTCCCGGCATATCTGATCGCCAATAGTAATGCCCCATGGTAAGCTCCCCATAAAATAAAATTCCAGGCTGCCCCGTGCCAAAAGCCTGAAAGAGTAAATGTTATAAATAAATAGAATGGTGCCCACTTTTTATTTGCACCCATTAGTGGAATAAAAACATAGTCCCTAAACCAGTTACTCAAAGTAATGTGCCAACGTCGCCAAAATTCTTGGATACTGACAGAAGTATAGGGTGCCAGAAAGTTTAATTCTAGTTTAACTCCCACAAATCTAGCGATACCAACAGCCATAAAGCTGTAACCACCAAAGTCAAAATATATTCTTAAAGTAAACAAAAAGGCATGAAACCAAACTAACAAAGCATTTGTTGCTTGCTCTAGGTCTATATATGGAGTAATGTTATCTGCTAGAACAAATTTCATAAATAAACCTAGAGATAACCATCGCAAACCTAATTCAAAGTTTTCTACAGTAAATTTGAATTTAAAAGATTCTAACTGGGGTAATAATTGTTTGCGTCTTTCGATTGGACCTGCTACAATTTGGGGAAAAAATGCGATAAAATTGACGTAATCTATGAAATTAATTGGCTTTTTCTTTTTCGCTGTAAAAGAATCTACAACAAATGCCACCATCTGAAAAGTATAAAAAGAAATCCCTGGTGGAATAGTCTTATATACAGGCAAAGGAAAACTTTGTTGCCAATTATCTGGAATTCCTACTACTAAACCTACTACATCTTCTACAAAAAATGTGAGATATTTAAAGTATGCTAATACTGCTACATCAAATACTATTAAAAATGTAGCGATCGCCCTTGACTCCCAACCACGTCTTTGCAACATCAGTCGCACCATGATGTAGTTGAAAATCACCTCAAATATAAATACGGCAAAACTTTTTAAACTAGCATTTAAAAATAATGTTAGTGATAATACCATCAAGCCAATGGTATCAAAATAATCTTGCCAGAAGTTTAACCTTTTTCCTAGAGCGCGGATGGTGAAGAAAGGCACACTAAAAATCAGCAGCACCCACCAGAAGGAAAAATCAGAAAAATTCAATTAACTATTTCCTCCTCTATACTTGATAGCAACCTATCCCAATAAATTATGGTATGAGGTATTTGTCAATCTCTGAAATATTGAAAGATTTTTTAGTTACCAAAAGCAATTTTATTATTGGTAACTAAGATTTTTAATTTTATGAAGATAAAGTCTTAATATATACTAAAAATCATTAGTATAACTAAGTAAAAATTCAGCCGTGAGCCATCAGCTATCTGCTATCTGCTATTACTTTTGGTAAACATTCAAAGCTGTATTAATTCAGCCCGGATTAAATCTTACTACAAAAGTCGTTAAGTCTATTTTAATTTAAACCCTGTCCTCGCACATCAGAGTCTTATTGCTTAAGCGCTGACCGCTAATAGCTGAATGCTTACATAACTAAGACTTTTCTCCTAGGGTTCTTCAGTTCTTTTATGAACCACTTACTCCCTTCCAAAAACCACCCCAACCTTTACCAGATTTTTCAGCAGTTTTTTCCACTTCTTCTGTTTTTTCTTCAGAGCTTGCCAAATTTTCTAATGCCTCAGAAATATCAAACTCAGAAACTAAATATTCAGCAGATTTTTCAATTGTTGGATAATCCCAAAATAAAGTAGAAGGTAACTCTAATTCTAGTTCATCTTCCAGCTCACCAACTAAAGTTACGGCATCAATTGAGTCCAAACCATAACGAGTTAAAGGTTCGGTAAATTCGATAGTACTTTTGTCAACAGACAATTGTTCTGCTAACTTTTCAGCAATCCATTTTTGTAAGATTTCTAAGGGGGAATTTTCTGTTTTTGCTTCAGTATTAAGCGTGCTGGAGTTCTGAACTTGCATTTGTTTTATTCTCCTGTTTTTGTGTTTGTGCTAGTTGAAAGGGAACAATAGAAAATACTTTATTTTCGTTATAAAGTTTGAGCATTTCTTGAGTAACTTTTTCCCAATATAATTGGTCTACTTTTTGTGAATGCCCAAAAGGTTGTAGTAAACGATTTAAAGATAGTACCAACCACTCACCACCTGCAAAAAACTCACCCAGTATTTCGCGGTTATAAATCCACATATGCACACACGCTGCTGCTGCGTGTAAAGCACAGTATTTTTTAGCTATTTCAAATAATTCTGGTGACTGGTCGTGACCAAACTCAAATGCTGAATTAGCAATTTGTTGGTCGTGAGCGTTTACTTCTTCAATAACACACTCAGTCAGTGCAGTAATTTGCTCTAAAACTTTAGTGTTTAAATTAGCAGCTTTTAAATCTTTTAACTGTTCTAACGCAATTTCTAATCCTTGTAAAGCATCATCAGCACCACGCCCTACAATTTCCAGTTTTTCTGGTTCAAAAGTAGGCAGTTGTTTCTCCAAGGAAAAGATGATTTCTAGACGAGATTTAATTGCTTCCATCTTAGCAGAATTCCGCCGAGAACGATGTTTTGTTAACTGACGGAACTGTAAAATTAGAGCGTGCAAATTAACAGTTGTACTGCCATCAAATACACTAATAATTGAATTATCTCTCAGCACTTTTTGGAATATTCCCCAGTCATGTTCTTCTCGCATATAAAAGCGAGAACCTAACACTGATGAAATATTATTAATCATTGTTTCTAACTGAACAGTAACAAAATATTTCACCACTGCTGCCCAAACACTAAATTGTTGAGGAATAACATGAAATCCTCTTGCTGCTCCAATAGTTTCACAATCACAAATTAATAGGTCTAAAAAACCATCTACCAGAATTTTCCTGGGTTGAGGAATGTCAAAAACTGTTTTATTGTAAATGACCCGATTAATAGCAAATTTTAGTGTAGTTCTTAAAGCTGTATCACCAGCACCATGAGAAAAAGCTGCACATAAAGTTCGAGTAATTTGAAATCCTTTCAAAGCTACTTCTAGACCTGCTCCTTCCCCTTTTATCAACATATCTTCGGGAACAAAGCAATCCTTAAAACCTATGCCACTCATATCAGAAGCACGGATTCCATGGGTAAGAATTTTTGGTAAATTGTAGTAATTTGCTGGATCTAGTCGGCTTTTTTCTACCATAAATAAAGACAGACCTCTAGCTCCTCCATCCTCTTGGTCAGTCTTTGCTAATATATAAGATACTCCAGAAATAGTTGCGCGATTTATCGGCCACTTTTCCCCATTAAGTAGATAACCTCCAGGAACTTTTGTTGCAGTCAAATCTCCACCAATGAGGTCAGCACCATGTTCCTTCTCTGAATAACCAAGGCACATTGTCCCGTGTTCATCTTTAATATAAGTTGCTAACTTTTGCTTTTGTTCCTCTGTACCTGCCATCCAGGTAATAAAAGACCAAAACATGGTAGTAAAAGCAATTCCAATTGTTTGGTCGCGCCTGCATAAAACTCTAACGAAGGCCACAAACTCTTCAAAAGAAGTAAACTCCCCCCCACAATTAACAGGGATATAGTGATGTTGTAGCTTCCAATTATAGAGCCATTCAATTTCCTGATGTGGAAATTCTTCACTCTCATCAATTTCAATCACTCTCTTGAAAGACATTGTACTGTCTGGATTTTCTGGATCGCCAAGAGCACGCTCTAATTCTTCCGCTAACCAATATTGCTTGAGTTTATCCATGCTAAATCTCCTAAATTTTTTGTAGGGGCTAATGCCATTCGCCCCTACGGGCTATTTTTCATTTGGGATGCTAATGACTCAACTTCTTCTTGTAACTTTCGATACTTTGAGGTTAGTTGAGGATTTTCACTCCAGTCAGATATCACGTCTAGGGTTCCGGCCAAAAAGTTGGAACGACAAGCACGACGTTGAATCTTGCCACTAGCAGTCTTGAGAATATTTCCTGGTTTAGCCAAAATTACAGCATAAGCTTGTAATTCATGGTCTTCTGAAACAGATTGGCGGATATCATTGATAACTTTCTCAGTATCCAAGTCTTGAGTGCGACGTTCTACCTCTTGAACAATTACCAAATGTTCATCACCCCTAACTTCGACTGAAAAAGCAGCACCATAATCTGGACGAAGTGCCGGGTGAACCTGTTGTACTGTCCACTCAATATCTTGGGGATAGTGATTTGTACCTCGGATAATAATTAAATCTTTAATCCGACCTGTAATATACAACTCCCCATCTTTCATAAATCCCAAGTCACCAGTCCGCAAGAACGGACCCTCTCCACTATCTTTGATGTAAGCTTGGAATGTTTCTTTAGTAGTTTCTGGACGTTCCCAGTAGCCTTGCGCTACACTGGGGTCTGACACCCAAATCTCTCCCACTTCATCAGTAGCACATTTTGCTAAAGTTTCTGGATTGACAATAGCCACCTGAGTTTCACAAACTAAGCGACCACAAGATGGATAAGCTCTTACCCCTGTCGCATCAGGAGAAACTTCTACAATTTTATTTTTTTCTACTAGAGCTGTTGCATCTATGGTGCAAAGTACCGGGTCTGTGAGTTTAGGTTTAGCTGAAACCAGTAAAGTATCTTCTGCTAGTCCATAACATGGAGCAAAGGCATTCCAACGAAAACCACTAGCTGAGAAAGTTCCGTAGAAACTCTCCATAACTTTTGGGTTAATAGGTTCCGCCGCATTACCTGCTGCTTCCCAATTACTAAGGTCTAAAGTGGATAGTTGTTTGGGCTTAACTCGGCGAACACAAAGGTCATAAGCAAAGTTAGGTGCTTGAGAGTGTGTCGCTTTGTAATTTGACATAGCTTGCAGCCATCTCAAGGGTTGCTTGACAAATGAAAATGGGGACATTATGTAGCATGGAGTTCCATTATATAGGGGTTCCATCATTCCTTCCACTAACCCATAATCGTGGAAGAAAGGCATCCAGGTAATAGTTTTACTTTCTGGGGTATATCCACAAGCTCTCTGTAAATAGCCTAAGTGGTGAATTAAGTTTTTGTGGGTCAGCATTACCCCTTTTGGAGTAGAAGTAGAACCAGAGGTATACTGCAAATAAGCTAGTGTATCGCTAGTAACACCCGGATCTTTCCATTCCTGAGCTATCTCTAGATCGACAGATTCAGTATCTATCCAGCGCATAGTCTCGAACTCAGGAAATTCATCAGCTACTTCTTCTACAAGGGAAATAATTGTGGCCGTTGTTAGAACTATGGAAGCTTGAGCATCTTGAACTATGGCTCTAAGTCTAGGCAAAGTTCGTTTGAGACGACCTGCTTCTGGAGGAGGTACTGGAATTGCGATTACTCCAGAGTATAGACAACCACAAAAAGCTGCTATTGCTTCTAGTCCTTGTGGATAGAGTAGTAAGCCTCTTTCTCCTTTGACTTGATGTTTTTGTAGCAATGCTGCAATAGCTTGTACTCGATGCTCTAGTGAAGCATAAGTAAAGTTTTCCCCTTCTTTTTTGCCGTCAACCAAAAAAGTGTATGCTAGTTTTTCTGGTTGTTCTGCTGATAAAGTCTGAAGTAGGTCTATTAGGGTGGAATATTTCACTGTCTCACTCATTAGAATAGGAGAAGTATTGGCTTGTATATTCAGATATTATTTGGCTATCTGGATTGGACTTAGGATTTTACTTTAGATTATTTATCCTGAGTAATACACCTATTAGAATGTAATTTTAGTGACATTTACTTATTTTGCTTGAGCCTCAAAGCTTGATAAAGCGCTGCAATAAGTGGGTTTTAAACTATGAGGTGGTATTTTTTTTTACTATACTCTTAGCCAATCTGTTTTATTTTGGCATAAGTTGATCGACGATTGCAACTTTTAGGTTGGTTCTTTACAGAATCTTTAAGTAATCGGATAGGCTTGCAGAGAATTTTATCCTACTTTATATTTTGCACGTCAATTTTTAATATTAAAAGTAGTACGGCAAGAGCAAGAGTGGTTAAATACTTAACTTTGGCTTCCAAATCAAAAAATCCTATTCAACTGAAACCAGGAGAGCAGGGTAGGGGAGCCGTAAGTTTGACCAAGTTAGGAGGCCGTCCAAAAATCCAGGGCTATTTCATTCTTTATAATCACCTGGGTGTGGGGAGTGTGGGGAGTTTAGAGAAAAACTACAACTTTATGGGTTGAATTAACTGTTTGGGGGTTTGCATTTTCCTATATCCCCTATAACCCATACCTCCCAAACTCCCTCCGCCCCAATTAGTTTCAGCCTTAATGAAGCAGCTATGCCAACAATTGGAGATTTAATTTTTTGTTATTTCCTGATTTAGCAGTCGAAGCAGAGCTTAGGACATTCCTAAATGCTTCAACCCAGTCATAAATTACGTATGTACGGGCGAATGGCCATTCACCAGTACTGACTTCTGACTTCTGACTTGTGCGTAGGGCTATACTTGGTCAATCATCTCAAGATTCTATATTTTAGATAAAAATATCGGCTTTGTTGAGAATTTATAGTAGTCGAAGGAAAGGTTAGGACAGATCAAAAGCTTAAAACTCAGACAAAGTAAGATTTTTCCTTCTTTCTTCCTTCTTCCTTCTGCTATATAATTATTCCTGAGCAAATATTATCTATAGTTTGAGGAGTTAAAGTAAAACTTTTTTTTAGATGAATAATTACAACAATAATAACTTTAAAAAAAATCCCGAAGTAGACGAGGTATATGTACCAAATGTATTGAACCCTCTATCTAATATTTTTAAGTATCTTCAAGGTTTTTATTACCAATTGTTAGAATGGTTTAAGGAACTTCCTCAATGGGCAAAAATTATAAGTTTAATTATTATTCCTCTATTCATCATCAAGATATTAGAGGCGATTATCAGTTTAGTTTCTTTGTTAATTACTATAGCTGTGTTTGGAGGAGCGATTTATATAGGATATAAATTTTTATTCTTACCTAATTATTCAGAAACAGGTAAATATGAAGGTGAAAGACAGAAATGAATTATGATTATTGCTGGAAACTATTAATAAATACTCAAAAATATAGATATTTTTGATACATAAAAAATATATAAATAAAGATGAATACTAGATTGATTTGCGGTCTTAATCTGAGTAAAATTTGCTAAATTAGATTAGTTCTAGTATTGACCTAGTGTGAAAGAAAGTATCAAAATTAGTTTGACCACAAAACAATAATAGTATATAGTATTTCTGCGATCGGTTACCAACACTGTATGAATTGATTACAGGTTTTATCTGTTAACAAAATTTAGACATAACGGATAAGTTTGGAAAGTATGGGAAAATAGAGATAGAACCAGTTTAAATGTGATATTAGCTCCTTATTTGTTCCTAGTTAGGAAAGTAAAAAAAAGGGTAAAAACAGGTGGCCTTAATAGTAATACCATACTTAACGGTGCAAAATAATTAGTCTAAAAGTTGAGAATACTAGAGTAAGCACATCAATATGACAAGCCCAACTTTTGGTTCAGATATTTCAGATATCAATAATAGTAATAACCCAGAGGCATCGTGGCAGCCAAAATCCAAGCAATTACCTATCTGGGTCCGTAGATGTGGTGCTTGGACTACAGAAGTATCCCTGGTTGTGCTTAGTGGAATAGTTCCATTTTGGCTTGGTCACTTGGGTAATATAGGCAACAAATCTGTTCCTCTCAACCCAGTAGTAGCAACCACCACAGAAGCAATTGCCAATACTTTAGGAATCCCTTTACGAAACCGTTATCAGAAAGTAACGCCTCTGGCTAATCTATTTTGGTCTGGAGCATTATTAGCTCCTGTAGCGATTGTAGGTTGGCAATTATTTTTGTTAGCGAGAACAGGTCAAACATTGCCTAAGCGTTGGTTTGAAATCAGAGTTGTGACGGCTTTAGGAACTTCTCCAGGTTGGAGAAGAACCCTAGTCCGTGAGGGTTTTGCTAAATGGGGATTACCTATGGGAACTGCCTACTTGATTTGGTATCTAACTGGGGCATTTCCTTCTTTGGCAATTCTATTAGCATTGTCAGGGTTAGCATTACTAGGTGATATTTCTTTGATTCGTTTCAATAAATTACGCCGTACAGGACATGATCGATTAGTAGACACTTTTGTTGTAGATGCTCGCTCTGGCCAATTAGATTCTCATCCTTTTAATTTTATCGATACTCAGACACAAGCTTCAATAGCAGCAATTGTTACTACTCACAAAAAATCAGAAGGTTTTCATCTTTGGCCTTGGATGCGAAAAAATCCAGGTATGACTTTACTGATGATAACTGCTTTAGGTATGATATCGGTTTTGGGGACAATTTTTGGCACTCATGTTTATATTCAAAATCAAGCAAATTGGCGGGAGTTTAAACAACAAGATAATGATATGTTTCTGGCTCTTGTGAATAAGTTGTCCCTGACTTCGACTAAACCTCAGCAACGACGAGTGGCAGTTTTAGCTTTGGGTTCTACTAAAGATCCTCGTGCCATACCATTATTAGTAGATTTGTTAGGGCAAGAAAATGAACCAAGTATACTTGATGGAATTCAACAATCTTTAGTTAGTGCTGGACCAACGGTAATACCGGAACTACGTCACTTAAATCAAGCCCTCAAAAATGATCTAGATTCTCTAAGTTATGGAGGCAACTCTCAAGAACAGCTCTTGGTATCTCTGCGACTACGAGCTACTCAAAAGGCGATCGCTAAAGTTCTCAAAGTTTACAGTGGGTCGGTTAAAGAGGCTGACTTAAGTGGGGTTGATTTAGGTCAGATAACTTCTGGCCCAGCTAGCTTTACTTTGATATTAGAAAATACTGATTTGTCTGGAGTGAAATTTAGAGGCGCTATTCTTAATCAGGCTAGTTTTAAGAATAGTCGCTTTTATGGACCAGGAAAAGATAATCGCTTAGGAACTTTTGATGATTTGATTGCTGATTTGAGTGGAGCAAATCTGATAGAAACCAATTTAACGGGTGCAGTATTAGGCCCAGTGGTGATGAAGCGTGCAGACTTATTTAGAGCAATTCTAAATAAAGCAAAAATGCCTGATTCGATTCTGACAGAAGCCAACTTAAGTAGTGCTAAGTTAATTGAAACTGACTTACAGCGAGCAAATTTAACAGAAGCAAGTTTGACTGGTGCAGATTTAGGAAGTGCTAATTTATCAGAAGCTAATTTACGCAGAGCTCATTTAAGTAAAGTTAAGGCTGAAGGAGCGAGCTTTCAATCATCTAATTTAATGGAGTCTAATTGGCAAGGAGCAAATTTATCAGGGGCAAACTTCAGTAAAAGTAATTTGAGAAAAGCAGATTTGAGTTTAGCCCAACTAACTAATGTTAATTTTCGGAATGCTCAACTACAGAATGCTAATTTACGAAACGCAGATTTGAGTTTGGCAGATTTACGAGGAGCAAATTTGAGTGGAACTGATTTAAAAGGAGCCAAATTAGTAACTCCAAAACCGGCTCAATTAGATCAATTTTTGGCCAGTCCACTTGATACATTCAAATCCGATTATTTAAGGGGAGTTAATTTTAATTTTGCTAAAAACTTAGATCCTAATCAAATTAATTACATTTGTAAACAGGGGGGAATTCACGACCAATGTACGAATAATTAGGGTTTGTAGCAGACAGGAGGCAGGAGACAGGAGACAGGAGACAGGAGACAGGAGACAGGAGACAGGAGACAGGAGACAGGAGACAGGAGACAGGAGACAGGAGACAGGAGACAGGAGACAGGAGACAGGAGACAACCCTCCCCTCGCCCCTCCCCCTCCCAGGAGGGGAAGACAGGAGAAATGGCTTGGGAGCGAGGGGGTAGGAGTAAAAATTGTCAATTTGGGATTTTTCTGCCCAACTATGAGCCTAAAATACTAACTTTTTGAGCATCAATAGCTGAAAAATTTGCACTGCAATTCGACCCCAAAAAGACACTTTTGTTTATATGTCAATGCTTTTAGATTTAATCAGCAGAGCAATAATTAAATTAAAGTAGTGGGTTTCTCGATCAAGCAGTTAAGAATGCTAAAAAAAAATGAGAAACCCTAATTATTTTCAGGGCTTCTCATCCACTAAACTAATTAAATATTTCAGAAGCTCGAATGTAGAATTCTGATTGTGCTATGAACTAAACTGCTACTGCTTTTTTAGTAGTAGCAGCTAATTCTCCACTAGCATATTTAGCAGCAAACTCATCCAAGGTTTGAACCTTAATTTTGCTAGCATTACCAGCAGTGCCAAATTGTTGATAGCGATCGGCACAAACCTGTTTCATGTACTTGATAGAAGGCTTCATAAAGTGACGAGGGTCAAAGTTAGAAGGATCTTTAGCAGCAGCTTCACGAATAGCAGCGGTAATGGCCAAACGGTTATCAGTATCGATGTTTACCTTACGAACACCACTCTTGATTCCTTTTTGAATTTCTTCTACAGGTACACCATAAGTTTCTGGAATTGAACCACCATATTTGTTGATCATTTCCAATAAGTCTTGAGGTACAGAAGAAGATCCATGCATAACCAGGTGAGTATTGGGTAGGCGACGGTGAATTTCTTCAATACGGCTAATAGCTAGAATTTCTCCTGTAGGTTTACGAGTAAACTTGTAAGCACCATGGCTAGTACCAATAGCAACTGCTAGAGCATCTACTTGAGTACGTTCTACAAATTCTACTGCTTCATCTGGGTCTGTCAAAAGTTGTTCGCGAGAAAGGACGCCTTCTGCACCATGACCATCTTCTTTATCGCCCATACCAGTTTCTAGAGAACCTAAGCAACCTAGTTCTCCTTCTACACTTACACCAATGGAGTGAGCAACTTTAACTACTTCAGCAGTAACATTAACGTTATAGTCGAAGCTAGCAGGAGTCTTAGCATCTGCCTCTAGAGAACCGTCCATCATCACGCTAGTGAAACCATGGCGCATAGCGGAATAGCAAGTAGAGGGTGCATTACCATGATCTTGGTGCATAGCAATGGGAATATGAGGATATGTTTCTACGGCGGCTATAATTAAGTGACGTAGAAAAATTTCACCAGCATACTTACGCGCTCCACGAGAAGCTTGGAGAATTACAGGACTGTCTGTTTCATCAGCCGCCTGCATGATGGACTGAATTTGCTCCATGTTATTGACATTATATGCAGGAATTCCATAACCGTTTTCTGCTGCGTGGTCTAATAATAACCGCATTGGTACGATAGCCATACCTTGTCCTCCTATATTTTTTGTTATTAGCTGATCGGTAAATTTGATTTACTTAAGCTTAAATCTTACGACAATATTAAGACAAATTGAAGATTCTGTCTATTAATACTAATTTTTTAGATATAAAAATTAGTATGGTAAATCATACCTACCGCTTTAAAGAAGTCAGTAGTCGGTAGTCAGTAGTCAGTAGTCAGTGGCTAGTAGGGGCGTTAACGATAGTTATGGGCAAGCTTTCGGCTGTTCGCCCGTACAGAAGTTATTTTTGTAACGGAGATTTGAGCTTCGCTCCAAAAATATTTCGCCTTAAAAGGCGGGGTTGTGCGACCCAATTAGGGTTTGCTGAAAAAGTCTTATGGGTGAGGGTAGGAGAGAACCCACCCCGAACCCCTACCCCTCCCTGGAGGGGTAGGACCGAGACAGGAGAAATGGCTTGGGAGCGAGGAGGTAGGAGCTAAGTTTTGTAAGAATGATTTTTCTGCCCAACTCTTACCTAAAATACGCTCCATCCATGAGCGTGAAGAGCTGATTCCCAGGCACTGCAATTCGACCCCAAAAAGGTTAAAGTCTTTATATGTCAATGCTTTTAGATTTAATCAGCAAGCCCCAATTATTTTGATAAATATAAAGCCCGAAATTTTATAGAGCAGTGGTGAAGCTCTAAATTAATTATTTTTAAGATTTTTATCTTAGTGGGTCGCCCGGGATTCGAACCCGGAACAAATCGGTTAAAAGCCGAGTACTCTACCGTTGAGCTAGCGACCCCTATTAATTTTGTTTTATATCACACTTCCACTAACTATAGCATAGTCATAATTAATATTGCAATAGCTTTCTGAAAAAAATTTTAGATGTTGTGAAACCTGTATGGACAATTTGGTTCTTTTCTATAATATTATTAAGTTCATAGCTAAGGGACAAATCAACAAAGCTCACTAACTATTAAATATAGCAGTTTGCGGTGGTATATTTACAAATTGCAGGAACTGCCCAATAGCTAAAATTATTATATTGTCTATCGGCTTTTTATTCTCCCTATTGCCTGCAGGGCTAATTCTTTGTCGTCAGAGAATATTTACAACCCTATATTTTTTTTGAGCTCCTGTGCTTCCCACACTCCCCACAGTTGCTACATTTGCCACACCTCCTACACTCCTCACACTCCCTACCCCCTCCTCCTTTTTTCTAAGCGTGACAATAAATTGACCCTGGCTATTGCCTGTTGCTTGCACACAGCGCTATATGTACAGTTTCTCAAGTTACTGAAGTACAGTTATTTTTCTTCTTTTCTATTTCCTACTCTCTGCTCCCTGCTCCCATGCAACAAACGAATTTTGTACCTCATCAGCATGGGAATTGCTATATGATAGTTATAAATATTTAAGAATATTGATTAGTAAACCCTTCTCATAGTCAGGAGATCATTTTAGTTATCAGTTATCAGTTGTAAAATCATTACTTGTTTACGACTAGCAGATATGATATATAATATGCAAGTATTACAAAAATGTTGCAGTGAGCCTAACGAGCATTTCACAGGAAGACCCAGGCTCTAAATCAATCAAGCGATAACCTGTATTTAGAGAATTTGGAGGAGCTGTCCATGGTTCTAAACAATAGAATTCTTCATTTTTAACTATCCAGAAAGCCATAGTTGAATAAGAAGATGTATAACTCAGAATAATCTTGAGGCCACGACTTCGATCATAGACGGTAGTGGCCAAGCCTGTTAATTTTTCAAATATTGCATTCACTTCATCTTGATTAAGGTCAAATTTACCATTATTATCGTGGACGATTCCTGTTTTTGGTTCCACATATTGCATTGAAGGGATATCAAAGTGAAGCTGATACTTGTTTGGAGCAAAGAAATAAGGATGTAGTCCTGTCGAAAATGGCATCCTTTGTGTATTACTCAAATTGGTGTAAACTTGGAATATTTCTAGAGAATTACCTTTGACTTGATAAGTAAAAGTTAATTTAAAATCGAAGGGATAAAAAGTTTTTGTGAATTTATTACTAGTTAAAACTAGAGTTATTGAAGCTCGGTCTTGAGTAGACTTTTCTATGACTTCCCAAGGTAGTTCTCGTGCAAATCCATGTTGTTTGAGAGAGTAACTATTTCCATTATATTCGTATATATTATTCGGCAAGTTGCCACAAATGGGAAACAGGATAGGTATACCACCTCTTACTATTAATTCTGGATTTTCCAACCTTTTGGAATCAAAGTAAAGTAGCTCCTGATTATTAATACACCAACTTGTAATTATTCCTCCTCTCTCTGGAACGACATTTATACTAGAATTAAATCCTAAATCAGAGAGGGTATAAGTCTTGTATTGTTTTTGTTGAAGTGCGATGGCAAACACAGTTTTTAATTCAGGAATTGATTATTTAATATTGGGCATTGGGTAATGATAACTAGAAATAAAAATCAACTTTTTTGGTAATTTGCCCAATAATTATTTAGACCTCTAGTTTTTATATGATTACAGTATAGTAATTTCCGATCAACCATCAATTTTTTTTAGATAGTATTTTCATTTTGTACTTTATTCTACGTCATTCGATACCTCATATTTTTAGAATCATTGAATATAAAAAACAGAGTATTTAGCCATAGTTATTAATGTTTGTATGATTTTAATTAAATTCTTAAACGAGGTAATTCAATAAAAGGTTCCTTGATAAAAGGTTCTTTTATCAAAGGTTCTCTTTCTTCTTTAGCGGTTGCTTCAGGATTTAATATTGGTGGTAAAGAAAAGCTATTCTGACTATCTAAACCAGCTTCTCCTACAGACAAATTCTGAGAGTCATCTGTGGAATTTTGCTCATTTTCTATACTTCTAGGTGTAGGTGGCAACTCAGGTAAAGTTGGAGTTGATAAAATATTAGAGTTCGATCTACTTGGACTAGAGTCACTACCAGCAAACTTTGCAGAAGAATTGATCTTATCTATCTTGAGAGGGGTTCTCATAGGTTGATGGAAAACACTAGAAATTTGAGCAATGTGACTGAGAATTTCCTCTCCTTTTTTACCTGTAACAACCTGAGGTTGGTATTTACTAACCACTATCGGCAAAAACTCAATCTTCATTTTGCCTGGTTTTAAAGACACTTTCAAGATTGCTGTCTCATAATCACTCTCTTGATTAGAAGTATCTCCAGAAATCAAATTACCCAAAGAGTATATAATAGGTTGCCCCTTATAAATTTCTGCCCCCTGCAATACCTTAGGATGATGTCCTACAACTAAATCAGCACCTTGATCGATTGTTGACCTAGCTATATCCATCTGCCAGTCTCCAGGATATTCTGATAATTTTACCCCCCAGTGATAGTTAACAATAATCCAGTCTACCTGCTTTCTCAGAATTTGAATATCTGTAGCTATCTGATCTTTATTACGACTGTTAACTCCTACTATTCCAGTATTTGGTTGAATATCTGTATCATCATAGCTCAAGTAGGCAATCTTTTGGCCTTTAACCTTAAAAATCTTGGGTTTTCTGGCCTCATCTTTTGTTTTACCTGCTCCTACAGAGTGAATATTTGCCTGCTTTAGAATATCTATTGTTTCAACTAAGCTTTGTTGGTTATTGACCTTATTCTGTTCATTGGCCAAATTAACTAGATCCACTCCTCCAGAAGTCAAGACATTGACATAGTTAGAATCTACTGCTAGCTTATTCTGACTGTTTGTACTATTGATAGTAGAACTAGTCAGAGGATTTTCCAGATTAATCATTGCCAGATCGGCTTTTCTATACTCATCCATTTTGGCAAAAGGTAACTTATAATCCCCTTTTACTACATCAGAAACTGGATGAGATAAATTGACATCTCCACCAAACATTAAAGTAACCGTAGGGTCATTTGGGTTTGTCAGCTTTATATCATTAATCACTCGTACTTTTCCAGCAGCAGTTTCCAGCGATGAAACTGAATTTTGCACTAGTACTTCATAATAACTTACCCAACAACCCAAGATAAAGGTAGCCACCACTGAACCTATTAATATGAACGAGCGGAATATTTTAAATTTGAAATTATTACTTTTGGTGGGAATATTAGATTGATTATTTAATGTTCTTTTTGGTGTGATTCTAACAGATTGTTTCCAGAGGATATCGGGTGAACCCCTAAAACGTCCTATTATGTTTACTCTTTCTAGCAAAGGAGAATTCAGTTGATAAAGTTGGTGACAAATAAACTTGATTAATCTATCTGTTGGAGGTTCCTGCTGAAACTCTACTAAAACTTGTAAATATCCAGTGGTTTCTTTCGCTACACGAGCCGATATTCCTTGAGGTTTTAATTCTTTATTTATCCAGGAGCTAATCGCCTTAAAATCACCGGAACGTGCTAATTCCAAAAGAGATGGTGGAGTTAAAGTAGGTGTGTAAGTCATATCTTAACCTAATAGTTAAAGCTTTCAGATAGTGGGTACAAAAGTTTGAATAAATCAACAATACTATATCTTGTCTAAACAAGTATGTCATGCTGACTCTTCTCATAAGTTTTGTCTCAGTCTTTATCAGTAAAATTGATATACGTTCAACAACAATTTTAATATTTATGACAAAAATTATCTGTAGTTTAGTATGGAAGTCAAAAAAAAATATTTAAAGAATTAAATCAGGAAGATACTTAAAGATATAAATAGTATAGGTAGTCCTAAATATGTAAGGATAGAAGGAAAATATCCAAAATATAGTATGTTGTTCTGATGTCAATAATATTACATCTTGCCCCAACTGTACCTCAAACCAGATTGTCAAGAACGGTAAAATTCACGGTTGGCAAGCAAAACTTTAGATGCCGAGACTTTGGCTGATAATTTGTCCAAAATCCCCAAGGAGGAGATGACTAACCAAGAAATTAGAAATTAAAGAGTTGATTAATAAACTCTTGCAAGAATTGCTACCCTTAGCTACTTATTCAGAAAAATCATCGATTTTATGCTGAAATTGATCGACTTTGTTTCTTATCTAAAAATCTCTTAAACTCATGCTAATTATTTAGTTCGTCAGTCTTGGATATTTGAAAAGACAAATCTATCTTACTATGACCTACAAAAAACACTCTCTACTCAAGCAGACTATCAAGCAATTCCAGCTAAAGTCTCTCAACAAATCTTGATTATAATAGATAGAAACACCGAAAAGCTTTTTAGCAGCCAACGATGTTTATAAACACCAAGCCATCAAAGTTTAAATCTTGTCCTCGTCTTCGGTGGATATAAAAATAAAGTAACGGGAAAAAATGTTCTAGTTTATAGGACACAAGCTATCAGGAAGAGGCCGCTTAAGCTGGGAATAATTCATCCAAGTCAAACTGGGATTTATCTCAAAACATTAGTACCTACTTCACAAATTAAACAAGTTCGTCTTGTCCCTAGACTTAATCATTATGTAATTGAGGTCATTTATGAAGAAATCCGAAAAACAATACGAGCTAGAGAAAAATCGTTGCGCCAATATTGATATTAAGATTAAACAATTTAGCTACATTAATTTTTAATAAGCGCCGGAATTAAACTCAAGAGTTATCAATGGCAGACCGTTAAAATCGATAAATCAATACTATAATAAAGTTAAAAGCTTCCGACAATCTCAACTCCAGGAAAATCAATTAAGTAAGAGGCTGAAAAAACTTATGTTAAAAAGAGAATTTAAAATCAACGATTACCTTGCGTATTGCATCTGGTTTGATTATTGATACTCTAATTAATCAGAAAATAGGAACATTTATAATAGGGCACAATGAAAACTGGAAGCAGAAGATAAAATTAGGGAAAAGAAACATTTCATATTTTGTTTTCCTCCCCTATAACAGGTTAATATAAATGTTATCTTATAAAGCCAAGATGGTAGGGTATAGATGTAATTATTACAGAAGAATCTTACACCTCAAAAGCGAGTTTTATAGATAATGATTTGATTCCTGTGTACAAGTTCAGGAAAAAGAGTCAAGCTATGCATCGCCGCCAAAGGGGGTTTCCCACATGAGCAACTGCATCAAGACAAAGAGGAATGCAATCGTACCGCAAGCATTGGATTAATTAATGCTGATATTAATGCTTCTATAAACATAATGAAAAAAGCGGCGTTGCACAGTGACAAATGATTTTAGATTTTTGATGGAATTGGATTTTGGATTAGTCAATTACTAGTAATGATTAATATTAGGTTTTTTTTAGTCAAAGTATAAACTAATTTTTGGCAATATCATTCCATAATGTGCAACTCCTAAAAAGCAGCTCCCTTTTGTATTTTGCTATTGGGATAGAGAAGTCAGTGCGCCCTTGCGAGTCCCCCGACAGTCACGCAACTGGCGTGGTGTTGTAGTGCCTCCTTTCCTAGGTCATGCTGCGCAAACGGAGGAGCTACACTAATACGAGCGTCAGGGTAACACCTGAGCTCCGTTTTACTATATATAGATATAGCTTCAATTTATAAATTATAGTTTTGATGATTTGGCAATTATGCCTGATAAAATTTTAAGTTTTATAGTAGCCCATGAATTTAAGTTTATTTATTTTTAAGATTATGAACAAATCAGCAATTAGTGATTATATGGACAATAATGACCATCAGTCATGTAAATCTTACCATGTTGTCCTCATCTTGTAAAATATGACTAGTAAAAAAAATTAAAAAATTATCTCAAGTTAATTGAGTTAATCAACTAAAAGCTCTAATAAGACTAAAATAGAAGTAGGTAGTTTTACTTTCATTATCAATTACTGTTGTATAGTAGAATTAAAAATAATGAAAATCAAGAGTAAATATTCTTAAATTGCATATCAGGGGAACAAATTGTTCTAAAAACTGATATTTAAGTTACAATATCTCTAGGAGTGAATGTTTAATGTAGTGTTACAAACTAACAGCACTTCCTATTACCTTTTAATGTTGCAAGCTGAAAAATTAATTTCTCTTCTAATAATTCCTTGGTGGGAGTTATGTGTTGATGGTAGTCATGCTAGTCATAGACCTTAAATATAGTTTTGAGTGTCCACTAAACTAAAAAAACTTAGAGAAAAAATTTGTCTTTGTCAACATTTTCAGTAAATAGTCTTCTGTAAGTATATTTGATCAAACTTATTGACTGGGAGTATATAAAGCCAATGCTACAACGCAAGATATATCAACTTTGTTGTGATGGTCGTGAAGTCTGTATTTTTTTGCGAGATCAGCAGCGTTGGATTGAAACAGCAAAGATATTAGATATAGAGGGAGATTTAGTAACTATACGCTATGAAACAGATGAAGATGATGAAATCTGTTCTTGGGAAGAAATGGTACGTTTAGAAAGTATAGGGGCGATTACCCAAAAATTAGCATCTGTACCAAGGAATAATATAGAACCTCTAGTATCTGAAGATTGTCCAGAAGCTGAACGAATTCGCAATCACTACCCAGAATCAAATCAGCAGGAATAATATTTAAGATATGATATTAATATTTCTTGAACTGGTTTCTGGTCGTTAAATACAAAAGCATATTTATATAATGTAGCTTGATCAATTAATCATTTTATTCTATTTATTCAGTAGAAGGAAAATGAAGGGACTTAAACATAGGACAGTACCCATCAGATGTTACCCTAAATCCATATAGAGCTGAAGTAGGGTTTGAGCAACGCTGTCCTCGATAATATAAACAATTAACGCAACAATCTAACTCAGGAGAAATAAAGCGATCGCTAGTCTGATAAAGAAGTTGTCGTTGAGAAATTCCTCTCATAACCAACTCTTCTCCTTGCCAACGAACTTCCACAATACCTGTATCAGCAAAAATTGGCCAACGACTATCATTTGTAATGCTTTGAGGTAAAGAAACTATTACCTCTGTGTCCAACTCAGTTAATTCTCCCTCATAATTAGTTTCAGGTAATGTAGGTACTATAAATGTATCACCAATTGGCAGCTCTACCAAAACACCATTACCTGGAGAGTGGAGTTGATAACGGTTGCGTAACTCTTCAAGATTAGTAAGGTCAGCTAAATAACTAGGACAGCCATGAACAAAAACTATATGTTGAGGACGCAAGTTGTGAATTAACTGTGTTGTTCCGAGTCCATCACAATGATCGGTCAGAAGATATGTCTCAGTATGAACAAAATTCAACTCTTGTGAAATTTTTCCTGGTATTTCAGGTATTAAAACAACAAAAGAATTATCTTGATTAATAATATATTGACTCAAATCAGTATCCAGATCCGCAATGAGAATATAAGGCTTTTCTCCAGAAGGAAATTGTCCTGGTAACTGCCTCAGCACACGCGGTTTTACCTTTTCGTCCCAAAATAAAGGTTGATGTTGAGCAAAATTTTTAACTGCTGGAGGAAATTGGGGTAATAGTTGTAGATAAAGGTCACAAACTTGGGCAACTTGTTCCTCTACCCAAATGTCCAGATCGCGACCTGTGAAATAGTGATGACTGCGCAGAAGCATTAACAATTCTTGTCCTAATCCTAAAGCAGGAGTGGGCAAAATAACCGATTTTCCAGAAGTAATAGCTTGATATATTCTTTCTGCAAGATGATTTTCTAACTGTCGGCGATGTGGATAACGAGCTGTACCATAACTACCCTCAATTATTAATACATCTGGTTTTAATCCTCGTAAATCTCCTAGAGGTAAACCTTCAACTAAACGACTATTGGATAAAAATAAATCTCCTGTGTATAAAAGCTTATAGGTTCGATGGTCTTCAGCAGTATAAGTCAGAAGAAAAGCTGTTGCTCCAGGTAAATGACCAGCAGGAAAAAGCTCTACAGTTAGACCACTACAAAGTTTTATTGGTGAGTGCCAAGGCAAAGGTTGACAGAAGTCAGGGATTTCAGAAGCAGCAAATTTTGACCAATTGAGAGGTAAAAGTTTCGTTGTTGGTTCACTAGCATATATTGGTAACTGTGGAAAAGCTTGATGAAGTGCAAATAGTCCTTGAGCATGGTCTGAATGTGCGTGAGTACATAGGACAATATCTGCTGGGACTAGTTGTTGATTTTCATTAGTATTATTTAATAATGAAATATCTGCAATACCACAGTCTAATAAAATCCGGTGTGGACCTATCCGGGCGAGCAGACATATTCCATCATCTCCATGACCTACACTATAAGCTAAACATTGTAACATACTCCCACACTAAGCTGGCACTATAGTACGGGCTTCTCGTTTCCCTGCCCTGCCATTGCATCGGGATCCACGAGCTTTAAGGACGGAATGCCCTACCGCCCTATTTTTTATATTTATCGCTGCATTTCCTAGGTCATGCTGCGCAAACAAGTCGCAGTCTATTACAGTACCGCAATGCGGACAAGAATGAGTTAGTATGTTTAATTCTTTGGGGACTTTTTCACCACAATTTGAGCAATCTTGGCTGATATTTTTGGGGTTTACTGCTATAGTTTTCTGTCCAGCATTTGCCTCCTCCGGAGGAGCTGCGCTAACGGCTTTGACAGTTAAAATAGACAGGAATTGACTCCATCCAGCATCGTTAATTGATTTACTCAAACTAGTCTTTGCTAACCCTTTTATGTTTAAGTTTTCGTGGACAATAACATCCGCTTTTGATAACAATTCATTGGCTGTTTTGAAATGAAAATCTTTACGTTTATCGGCAACTGCTTGGTGCGCGTTCCCTTGCGACTGTCGTCGTCGCGGGGTCGCATCCGCCTTTTTATGTTGTTTTGCTACAGCTATAAGAGCTTTTAACCACCTTTTGCTACCTTCTTTCTTTCGAGATAAACGTTTCTGTAAAGTCTTTAATCGCTTCTGAGATTTTCTATAGTATTGAGGTATGGGGACAGATTCTCCAACACTAGTTACTAAGAATTGCTTTAGCCCCATCTCAATTCCCAGAGTGTTTTTTAATGTAGGTTCCACTTCAGTTGTTAAAGCTGGAACTGATTTTTCTTCTAGGGATAAAGTCACATAATAACCATCAGCTTTACGACTAATCGTCACTGTTTTAATTATAAACCCTTCTGGTATTGGACGATGCTGAATTAACTTTACTTTTCCAATTTTGGGTAAGTTTATTTTATTTCTTTCAATGCAGTCAAGTTTGATTTGAGGATAAGTAAAACTGCGATAACGTCCAATTCCATTAAACCTTGGTTTTCCTAATTTATGCCCATTTTTGTCTGTTTTCAACCATCTATCAAAGGCAAGTTTTACCTGTTTTATGCAATCCTGTAAAACTTGAGAATGAATTAGCTTGTATTCAGAAAACTTATCTTTGGTATTGACCAAATCTCGTTTTTGAGAGTAATAATTTGGATTATCTCTTAGTTGAGGAATGGGCATGACCAAGGGGCAGGCATTAACTGGACAAAGGTTTTCTGACCACCATGAGAACCGCTCCCCTAACCTATAGTTGTACTGCCGACGTAACAATTCTAACCACAATTCTATGGTGGCTATTTGTTCTTTGTTCGGCCTTAATTTATATTGGTAGGCAGTGCGCATGGTGGAAAATTTCCGGGGTTATAGAAACATAATAATATAATACAAGTTTTTCAACTTTTGACTTGATAATTTCAAAAAATTTCTACAATAATCTATCTATATTTTTCACAAGTTTTTTAAATATTGCATCGCCAAAAATCTAATACTTAAAAAGTTTTGATCTATTTTTTCTGAACAATTTTTGATGTTACAGCATTTTTGAGGAAGCATTAAGTACAGTTATAAGACTATATTATTTCTGTATTCCCTGTTCCCTAGAGCAATAAACTTTGTAGCTCATCAACTCGATAACTGCTGTAATTGCTAGCTTAACTTTAATGAGAAGAAATCTAGTATATATTTCTATATATTTACAAAACTTTATAATTCTTTATGATTAAGAGCTTGCTCGCAGTGTATATTCCAAAAAAGTAGAAAACTAAAAGAAATAAGCTCATAAATTTATACAATCTAAGTTCCTGGTTCAGGAATAGATTGTAACAATGAGCCAAAATTTTTCAGTTTTGTAACTAAAAAATACATTTTTTCAGCAAACCAGATTTTACCTAGGAGATAGTTCAAATGGTTTTTGGACCAGCATCTCAATTAGGGGTTAGCCTTTTTGAAGATACAGAACCCGTGGAACTGTTACCCGGAAGCTCATCAGAAGAAAAAGAAACTGTGATTCGAGCTGTCTATAAGCAAGTTCTGGGCAATGCTTACGTCATGGAGAGTGAAAGACTCTCTGTACCAGAGTCCAAACTCAAAGAAGGCGAAATTACTGTCCGTGAATTTGTACGTCAAGTTGGACGTTCTGACTTGTATCGTTCTCGGTTCTTTGAAAGTTGCCCCCGCTATCGTGCAATTGAATTAAACTTCAAGCACTTTTTAGGTCGAGCTCCCGATGGCTACGATGATATGAAGTTTCACAGCAATATCCTTGATGAAGGAAGTTTTGAAGCTGATATTGATTCCTACATTGATAGTGAGGAATATGATAGTGCTTATGGGGAAAATATAGTTCCTTATTATCGAGGCTATAAAACCCAAACAGGCAAAAAAATGGTTGGTTTTACTCATATGTTCCAACTATTACGAGGTGCTTCCAGCAGCGATTTAAAAGGAAGTTTGTCTGGAAAAAGCCCTGCTTTGAATAAATATGTGATTCAAGAAACACCTTTAGCAGTAGTTCCTCCTTCTGGTGGTTCAGATGGTTGGTCATTCCAAGATACACCTTTAGGTGCTAGAAGTAGACATGGAGTAGGAGCGAGTTCTAGTGGTAAAGTTTACCGCATTGAAGTAACAGCTTATCGCTCAAAAGTAGTAAATCGTGTTTCCAGATTCCGCCGTAGCAATCAAGTATTTTTGGTGCCTTTTGATCGACTTTCTCAAGAGTACCAAAGAATTCATCAGCAGGGTGGTGTAATTGCTAGCATTACTCCTGTAAGCTAGGGCTAAAAATTAGAAAATTGTTTGCTCTTTTGCATGAATAGCTTAGTTGCTAGAATCCTAATAACTAAAAGTTAAATTAACACAATTTAAAGTTGTGATAATTTAGCAATATTAAGGATAAATCAAGGGTAAAATTTTTCAAGAATTTTGCAGTAATTCATGGTTGATGGCTATGATGTATATACTTGTTAAACTAATGGCTATTAACCATGAAAACTGCAATCATAATCAATAGAAAAAATCAAAATCTTTTAATTAGAGGAATTAAGAATGTCACTTTGGGTAGACACAGTAGATCCAATAGAACTACGTTCTAATGCTACAGAAGATGAAATACAAGCAGTGATTCGAGCTGTTTATAAACAAGTTTTGGGAAATATCCATGTAATGGAAAGTCAACGTCTAACTAGTGGGGAATCATTACTCCGAAATGGAGATATTTCTGTCCGTCAATTTGTTAGTATGGTTGCTAAATCCGACCTATATTTTTCCTTGTTTTTTGAATCATCTTCTCCTTATGGATTCATAGAACTAAACTTTAAGCATTTATTAGGTCGCTCTCCAGAAGACCAAGCAGAAATTTCTGAACATACCCTTATATACAATGAACAAGGATATGAGGCAGAAATTGATTCTTATATAGACAGCGAAGAGTATACTCAAAACTTTGGGGAGAACATTGTTCCATACCCACGGGGTAATAGCACTCTAGTTGGTATGAAAAATGTTACATTCAATCGGACATTTGCTCTAGAACGGGGATATGCTACAAGTGACAGAAACAAATCTTCCCGACTTACTTCAGATTTAGCTACTAACCTTGCTACGAAAATTGTTCCACCTGCATATTTAAGTGGACCTTATAGCAATACAGTCAAACGTTTCCAAATCTCAGTTACTAAAACTGGTATTGGTCCTACTGTAAAACTGAGTAACACAACTTATACAGTATCTTACGAGCAGCTAAATTCAAAAATTAACAGCATTCAGAGAACAGGTGGTAAAATCCTGAAAATTACTGAAGTTGGTTAAACAAAAGATATAGTAACCTGCCGAAGCTAATTAGTTGGACTTAAGAGGGACCTGTTTTAAACTAACAGGTTCCTAATTAAATATTATTCAAGATAGGAATAATGGATGTTGTAGAATTTGTTGAACGCTCTATAGGACGCTGGCGATCGCAACGTAGTGGCCATAATTTAGCATTTAGTCATTTTGAGGAAGTTAGGTCCACGATAGATATTGTCTCTTTACCAAAAATGGCTCCAGAGGTCATAGAATTGTGTAAGTCTAGTAAGGTAGATATTGGCAAAGCTGTTTCTCCTTTTCAGATGAGTTGGCAAGGAGAGTCTGACTGGGATGACGATGAAGTTATGGAAGGTAGTTGTGTATTAGTGCCAATACCTGATGTAGATAATCTCAAAAAAGGAAAATTATTACGTTCCCAAGGTTATGCAGAAACTATTGCTGCTGTAGGAGAATATCAAATTACTGAAGATGGTACTTTTATTCTACACACAGAATATGACCGTGCTGCTGCAGAAGAAAAAATTTGGTTTGGTACTCCCAATCTCAGGTTTCGAGTATCCTTGATTAAAACGAGTGATGGTAATGGTGTATTAACTGCCTCTTTTTCATCAGAAATTCGTTCTTTGTCAATGGAAGAAAAATGATAACTCCCATCTATAACAGTCAGTAGTTCAACAATTAATAATTAATAATTAATAATTAACAATTACCTCTTGTTAAAAAGAAGAGGATTGACGCGGAGTGTGATTTTTTTTTCTTTTTTTCCCTTTTAAAGGAGAGGATTTAAACCTTAATTATTCGGTAAACAAAATAGATTTAAGAAAAGTAAATCCAAGTTTTGAATTCTGCCAAAAAGTAATTTGTAATTCAATTTACCTAGACACTTAATCTTTAATATCTATTATAAATTAAGTGTTAGGTTGTAGGTCGTAGGTCGTAGGCGTTAGAAATTATACGAATTTTATGTGAGGCAGCACAGAGTCCAAATAATGAAAGCTTATTTAACAAAATACTCAGCATTGGAAAAACTATATTCTTTCCTACTGTTCCTACTCCCTAACTGCCTACTGTACCTCATAAACCTGGAATACGCTGTAAATGCTTAAAAAAAATATAATTTTACTCAGTTAGTCAAAATTGATTATCAAATAAAAAAAAAGCATTGTGAATAAAAAAAAGGGAAGGTCATTTCAGTTATTAAGTTAGCCTCCTCCGGAGTATCTACGCTAACAGTACCTCTGCAATAAGGAGTCTTGACATCAGGAATATTCTCTTTTTTTTATCCCCTTAAAAGGGAAGTCTTTAGACCACAATTTTTCGGTAAAATATGACTATTTCCCATACAGAAAATCAGACAAAATCAAACAATATCATTACTCTAGCTAGTTGGATGGCAGGGTGCTTTAGTAACCAAAAACAAGCTTCTAGCAATCGAGTTCTTTATGCTCATATTTATATTTATTTCCGACCTTTACCATATCAATTTTTCTCTGGCATAGGTTTTTATTCAGAGCAAGTTTATGACTATGACCTTTGGAGTCCATATCGTCAAGGAGTTCATCAACTTATAGATAAAGGCGACCATATTTACATAGAAAATTACGGTCTCAAAGACCCTATTCTTTATGCAGGTGCAGCAAGAGAACTTGATATTTTACATACTATTACTCCAGAAAATATAGAACGTCGTTATAATTGCTCAATGGTTTTTAAACGAGATGGAGAAAAATTTTTAGGGAGTGTTGAACCGGGAAATAAGTGTTTAATTAATAAGAGAGGATGTGAGACTTATCTAGTTAGTGAAGTAGAATTAACTGAGCAAACATGGGTAAGTTTAGATAGAGGGATGGATGTTAATACACACGAACAGGTTTGGGGTTCAAAAGCAGGACATTTAAAGTTTGAAAAACAAACAAGTTTTGCTGATGAATTACCGTTCAAAAATTGAAGGCGACAAATTATGAAACAGTCTTGAGGGAGGACTAATAGAAAATGTTGCCACCAGTAGCAGAAAAAAAAATGCAAAGCTGGATTAGAACCAGACATTTAATCTGTTCAGGAAACTTTTTCTTGTTTGAGACAGTAGAATATTCTACAGTTGATAGGTTCGCAGAATGTGTTGAAACATTGGGTGGAAGTTTGATATCTGTCAAACCTATCAAGAAAATTTGGATTGGTAATCATAGAAAAGTAGTTCTTTATCAAGCAAAAGCAAGTCTACATACACCCCACCACGATTTGAAACAATACTGGGTCAAGAACGGCGGTTTTTATACAAGGTTTGACGAACGGGGTTAGAATAACACCGTTTTACGGAAGTCAGAAGTCAAAAATCAAAAGTCAGAAGGCGCAATTTGATAGGCTAAAAACTTTGACAATACAATAGTTTCAGACAATTATTTGAATTTAAAGGAGCGAAACTATTTGTGAAATCCTTAAAGTGAATTGGTATAAGTAAAGTGCTTTGCAGAAGTCAACACTAATCAATCAAAAATTAAGCAGGTTTTTCGATTTTAAACCTTACTACTGTTTGTTTTGATATCTTATCAAAATACGCGCAACTCCGCCTTTTAAGGCCAAATATTTTTGGAGGTTTGCTCAAGTCCGCGTTACCGAATGAATAATTAATAATTAAATAATTAAATAATTAAATAATTAAACAATTCAGCAATACTTGCCTCCCCTTTCAAGGGGAAAAAAGCGGTCGAAGGATGGCGAGGAAACCTTTGCCATATCCAATCGACCAAGAGAATAAATTTTTTCGGCGTTGGTCAATCCTCTCCCTAAAAGGGAGAGGTAATTATCAATTATCCATTAATGAAAAAAATAACTTCTGACTTCTGACTTCTGACTTCTGACTTCGTTAAGGGAATACCATTCAACGGTATACTAGAAACAGTATGGTGGCCAAGGAGATTTATAATGGCAAGAAAACGTAATGGTGCCACCTCATATTCAGAAAGCAAGGTTAAAGTCGGTGTGTCTCTGACTCCCACTAGCGCTGAGAGGCTAAAGGACGTAGCAACTGAACTTGGTCTATCTAGGTCTGAGTTAATTGAGCGCATTGCTAGAGGAGACCTTGCAATTTTGAGAGAGGCGGCACAGATCAAAGCAAATCTGGACAATCAATCGGAGACAGTAAATAATGCTCTGAAGAAAAATGAAGTATCTGATGAAAAATTGGATATAGTAACAGTTCCAGAACCATTAGTTGACTCTGTAGAAACACAAAATCAGTTATCGGAAAGTTATCAAACTTTACAACAAGAGTTGGCATCTCAGATGGCACAGATTAAACATTTGGAAGACCAAATGACGGGGATGGTGTCAAGAGAAAGTTATGAAACTTTACAGCAGCAATTAGAAGAAGATAAAAAAGTAATCGTAGAGTCTCAAGCACAACTAGCTCAACTCAAACAACTAGAAGAGCAAGTAGCTTTGATGGTATCTCAGGAAAGTTATAAAACTCTCGAGCAAGAATCTCAAGCACAACTAGCTCAACTCAAGCAACTAGAAGAGCAAATTGCTTTGATGGTATCTAGGGAAGTATATGATTCTTTGCAACACCAATCACAGGAGCAAATTGCTCAAGTTGAGCAACTGGAATCTCAGATAGCATCGATGCTGTCTCAGGAAGCTTATGAAATTATCCAACAAGAGTCACAAGAGCAAATAGCTCAATTAAAAGAGCAAATTGCTTCGATGGTATCTAGGGAAGTATATGATTCTTTGCAACACCAATCACAGGAGCAAACAGATCGACTAGGGACACTAGAATCTCAGCTCACCTCGATGGTGTCTAAGGAAGTTTATGAGAATCTTCAGCAAGAGTCACAGGAACAACAAACTAAACTTCAAAAACTAGAATCTCAAATAGCTTCAATGGTATTGCGGGAAAGTTATGAGTCCTTGCAAAATCAGTCAGAAGAACAACAAGATAAGTTGCGAAATCTAGAAGCACAAATTACCACAATGGTTTCTAGAGAAGCTTATGAGACTTTACAGCGTCAGTCAGAAGAACAGCAAAATAAGTTGCAAAGTTTTGAACAACAGACTGATTTAATGGTGTCAAAAGAAAATCATGAAGCTTTGCAGCACCAGTTACAGGAGCAACTCAATAAGTTGCAATATCTTGAATCTATAATTGGTTCAATGGTATCACAGGAAACTTATGAAGCTTTGGAAAAACAGTCAGAATTGCAGAAACAAATAATTACAGATTACCAAAATAAACTGACTAAATTGCAACAAGAATTTCACGTTCAAGTGGAGACAATACAGGCTTCAAGAAAGCAAATTTCTGAGTTACAAACTACATCTATGATGGCAGAAAATCACATTCTTAATAGATGGCAAAATCGTACTTTTTCTAGATAAAATCAAAGAAATATGATTCTTTTGATGAATTCCGAAATTTGAAATTTTCAGTTGGGAAAATTCAGAACAAATCAGGGAGAAGAAAGTAATTATTTATTTCCCAAGCGACAAATGCTCTCCGCTAATTGCTAATTGATGAATGTAGAGATTAAATCTTTGTATTCCACAAGGAAAAGCGGAGAGAACCTAAGTCGCATACATATATAATTGTTGATAACGACCGGGTATAGCAGAAGGAAGATTTTTTTAGTTATCTAGGAAAGAAGGAAAAATTTTGCTTTGTCTGAGCTTTAAGCTTTTGATATGTCCGCGTCCTTTCCTTCAACTTATATAAATAGTGAAATATAGCGTTTTTATCTGGTGTGTGGAGAATAAGTGCTATGAAAAATGGAATAGGAAATAGGTATGGAGGGAATAGTAAAGGAGGGAAAAAACGATTCAATAGTATCAAGAATAGCAAACACAATAATATAAGGTAATAAATCAGCGCGCTTTTTTGATCAAAAAAACTTCAATCTATATTGACATCTCAAATCAAAAAACTATATTGAAAATTCAAAAAAAAGGTATCAAAAAATATATCTGATATTAAATACAGTTTGATCGACTAATTATCTAGATGCCTAAATTATATCTAGGCATAAATATTTACTTTCATTTTTGAATATTATTTTAGTAAAGTGATTTTTTTACCGAAAAATTGTGGGTATGCGCCTCCCCTTTTAAGGGGATAATAAGCGGTCGTTTGCGCAGCATGACCTAGGATGGGATGGCGCCATTCGGAGCGGCTCTGATAAGAGCGGGTCTCCTCGCCATATCCAATCGACTCCTGTGAAGAAAAATTTTCATGAATTTGTCAATCCTCTTCTTTTCAAGGAGAGGTAATTATTCATTATTCATTATTCATTATTAATTGTTGAAAAGTAGCAAATATACAAATAATTTTTGTATACCTACTATAAATTTCCAGAAAAGGTTCTCAAACCCTTACCCCACTATTCCAACATTGGCATATTTGGAGATGTCTTCTGAGATAGTTCATTTTATATTTTAATGACAGTTTTACCAAAGCTTAATTGTTGATAATTTCATACTTTCTAGCAATTCCCAAGAAGCGCGAGATACAAAATTAGTTTGTTGCGCGGGAGTAGGAAGTAGGGAGTAGTAATTCTGGCAGCAGGTAATAGAAAAGAAGAAAAACAACTATACCTTGGTAACTAGAGAAACTCTATATCCAAAGCCCAAATAAATTTTACGTTAACTATCATCACCAAATATATATAGCAATCCAATTCCAGTTGCGGGTAAAAATATCGGGTGCATCTCAATGCGTGAATAAAGTCAAAAATTTATCGCTTTTAGGCAACAGCGGTCAGACCCCGCGTCGGCATCAGACGCAAGGGAATGCTGACCAAGAGAGGCAACAGGCAACAGGGAATATATAGGAAAAAAGTATTTTTTTGACATCCTCCCCGGCCTAAAGGCACGGGGATTCCTACTGAGCCGTAGCTCCTCGGCGGGTTGACGCTTTGCTTCGCATAGCTGCCGCTAACACAGGGTGCTGCTTCCTTGGCGGTAGTCTAACGCTTCCCTCCACATCCGCGCACGAGTTTCCGAGTGCCCCCCGGCAACTAATAACACTGTACCACATATTCAATTCACTTGCCCATAAAATAAAAAGTCGCCCTACAAGGGCGAGGCTTTAAACCCAATTTTTCGGTAAAAGTTTCAGAGTTTTTATATATCCAGATATTTTTGAAAAAATATTTAGAATTGCTATAGTTATCTACAAAATCTTGGGAAAGTACTAAAATATAACTAATTAATTTCTGTTAACTTAGAATCAATAATTACATAAAAATATGCCACCCAAAATAATTATAAAAAATCTAATCAAAATTTATGGCAAAAAACATCTTGCTGCTCTTAAGTTGTTTCGGGAAGGTAAAACAAGGGATTATATACTGCAATCCACAGGTAATGTATTAGGATTGGCCGATATATCTCTTGAGATTAATCAAGGGGAAATATTTGTATTAATGGGGTTATCCGGTTCAGGAAAATCTACCCTGGCTCGATGTATTAATCGTTTGATTCATCCCACTAGCGGACATATTTATATTGATGATGAAGATGTTGCTCACGCTGATGAGACACGAATGCGAGAAATACGACTGAATAAAGTCTCAATGGTATTTCAACGTTTTGGGTTGTTTCCTCATAAAACAGTCGCGGAAAATGTAGAGTATGGACTAAAGGTGCGGGGAGTTGAACGAATTAATCGTCGCCAGAAAGCACTAGAAACATTAGAAGTAGTGGGTTTAGATAAATGGGCAGATTATAAACCGACCTCTTTGAGTGGGGGAATGCAGCAACGAGTTGGTTTGGCCCGTGCTTTAGCTACTGATGCAGAAATTTTATTAATGGACGAGGCTTTTAGTGCCCTTGACCCATTGACGAGGGGAGAGATGCAAGATGAATTGTTGCGACTTCAGAAAGAATTACACAAAACTATTGTGTTTATTAGTCATGATATTCAAGAGGCTTTGAAACTGGGCGATCGTATTGCTGTTATGAAAGCAGGTGCAATTGTTCAATTGGGGACACCAGAAGAATTACTCACTCAACCAAAAGATGACTATATTACTGCTTTTATCCAAGAGGTAAATCCTGCCCAATTTATTACGGTAGGTTCTATTATTAATAAGACTGGTTTTCTGAGGATAGGCCAAGATTCTGTTGGTTCTGGGCTGAAAAAAATGTTAGACCATAATCTCCAAGTTATGTATGTGCTCGATCAACACAATAAACCAGTTGGTTTGGTCAAAAAAGAACATCTAGAAACCAGTCTCAAACAGGAAAATGAAGATATTATGGCGATTATAGAAACTGATTTTCCTATAATTGATGCTTCTGCTCATCTAGAAAATATTTTTCACCTTTACAAACAAGGATTTCCTGTGGCAGTAGTTGATAGAGAAAAAGAGTTTAAAGGTATGGTAGAAGCTTCTGATGTAGTTACAAGTTTGGGGGGCTAGTAATACCATTTCTCAAAAACTTTTCTACATTTTGTTGAGTAGGTGAGTAGGGGAGTGGGGGAGTAGGGGAGAAGAAAAAATAAGAATAATGAATATTAAATTAGCTAAAATTAGCATAAAAGTGATTCGGCTTCTGCTAATTAGTTAATAACTGAAGTCTTTTGCAAGTATAGCACTAATGCATGGAAATTGGTATAACTGTTACCTATAATCTGGTATTATCTATAATAATCTCTAATTAGGGCTTGCTGATTAAACATCAAAGCATTGACTGATATTGGTTGTAGCATTTTTTGATCTAAAAAAGAGTCAGCTTTTCAGTCGAAAAAGCTCAAAAAGCTTGTATTTTGGGAGGATTATGGCAGACAAATCAAGGGACAATTTTTCCGACTACCTCTTCTATAATTCCCATTTCTCCCCTCCTGGGAGGGGTTAGGGGTGGGTTGTCTCCTGTCTCCTGTCTCCTGTCTCCTACCCTCACCCATAAGACTAGTAAAGCGCAAACCCTAATTATCTATATTTATTTATGCTACTTGGATTCAAAACTGAACTGCACCCTAATAACTAGCAAAAAACCTTACTGGCTAAATATGCAGGTATTGCAAGGCATACCTAGAGTTAGGGATTATGGCTAACTAGAAATATCCGCATACTACAATTTCCATAATCCTGAAAGTAAACTTAAATTTTCTATTGCTATGACACATTGATGCAAATAAAAATAAATTTGAATAGTTAAGATTATGAATCGTTTAAAATTTGGTGTGTTTTTACCAAAAAAAAATCATAACATTGACACCAATTTAGTCTATGCTCATTCTCCATTAACAAATAGACTACCTAATCAAGAAATAGAAAAATTTCTAGGGTTGATTAGTGATAGCGGTGTATTTGAGCTGATCGAGATTCCTAATTTTAATGATGTGATTATTGTTAACGCGAGCGTACTATATAAAGACACTAATTTAAGTAATTTAGATACATTCTTCTGGTATGGAGAGATAGGCAGGGAGAATGGAATATATTCCTTAGATGTTTTAAAAGCACTCTCCCAAACAACAAAAGTTATTCCTAATCCTTATAGTTATGAAGCTGGTTTGGATAAATACACATCACATATGCTTCTCAAGCGGAAAGGAATAAATGTTTCCGATTTAATTTTGCTATCTAGCAGTAATGTTCACCTCGCACAACCTATTTTAGAAGAATGGGGATGTGGACTATTAAAGCCAAGAAAGGGAGGATTTGGAAAAGGTGTAACGTTAATTAGTAGCTTTCCAATGCTACGTGACATTGTTGAATATGTTGACATGAAAAACTTTGAAAACACTGGAACAAGTTATAGTGGAGGCATACTACTAGAACGATACTATGAGAACAGTATTGATAAGTTTGTTAGCACAACTCTTATAGATGGAGAGATTATGTATGGATATCGCAAGCGGACTTCTAAGTTAGCAGATCTAGGAAATGGTTATCAAAAAATATATGATTTTAATGGAATTGGTGGTGAAGTAGATATATGTGAAGTATTGCCCGAACATGAAAAACAGGCATTACCAGCGAGTAATGTGCTTGGATCGGAGATTATCGGGTTTGATATGATTTGGCACAAAGATCGACCCATTATTGTTGACGAAAATACCTTTCCTGGTCTTTATATCGATTTATTTAAACAACAAGGTATATCTCTAGCCCACAAAATGTATAATTTGATTCTAAAACATTCTGGCATCTCTCATGTCTATTGAGAAAAATACACATATTTCTGATACATGGACTCATAGTCAGGACTACAAAGATCGTTATCAACTACCAGAACAAATTTCTGAGGTGATAGATTGCTTAAAACTAGCAGAAGTCTCCACTCTTTTATAGGTTGTGGAAATGGAGCTTTTGGTATAGCTGCTTCTATGCGGTTTCCTAACTCTCAGGTATTAGCTGTCGATCCTCTTGAGTCAGCTGTTAAAGAATGTCAAAAGCGAGTATCCCAGGCGACACTAATGAATTTATTGGTAAAGCAAGCTCCGAGTGAAAACCTTCCTTTTAAAGATTCTTGTATTGAACGTCTTTTAATGCGGAATGTCATTCATCATTTAGTAAATGTTGATATCGCATTAAAAGAAGCATCTCGTGTTCTTTCACCGAGTGGTCTAATGGTTATTGAAGCACCGTGTAACATTGGTGATGGAGTGTTGGGTAAGCTTATTAGTGAAATTTATTGGCTAATGGACAATTCCCATAGAAGAACTTATCATCATCCAGAATTAATCTCTTCAATATTACCGAAAAGCGACGTTGAAGGCCCCCGTGTTTTAACCGGGGGATGAAAACAAGCGAGTCGCTTAGACTAGACAACTTTAGTTGTCCTGTGTTATTATTACCTACAATAACTGTTCGGTCTGCCCGTTTCAAATGTACTGTTGTCAGCAAGTTTTAGTAGGTAAAAATCCTGGATTAATTCCCATTTTAACATTCTTGTGCGAACAGTCTCACAAACTAACTAACATGGGCATATACTATGGTCGGCAATTATATTTTAAAGCCAGGATTGGTATTGGCAAGTTTGACTTGGAAAAGGTCTATAAAAACAACTATCATTACAAAGTTTTATATTCTCAAGCAGCACAACAAACATTGAGAACTGTAGCTGAATCATTTAGGTCTTATTATGGTCTTATTATTGCCTATAATGAAGGTAAAATCGAACACAGACCAAGGATTCCTAACTATAGAAAAAAAGGGGGAATGGCTACAGTAAGTTACCCTAAGCAAGCATTAAAACTTAAAGATAATCAAATTAGAATACCACTAGGGAATACCTGTAAACGCTGGTTTGGAGTAGATAGCTTTTTAATTCCAATGCCTAGTATAAGAGCATTCTCTACTCTTAAAGAACTGAGAATATTACCGAGAAACAGATGTTTTTATTGGGAAGCGTGTTTATGAAAGAGAAGTAATAGTTAAACCTCAATTAAATCAAGAAAATGTATTAGGAATTGACCATGGTTTAAATAATTGGTTGACCTGTGTATCCAATGTAAATACTAGCTTAATTGTAGATGGGAAACAGATTAAATCAATGAATCGTTGGTACAACAAACAAGTATCAACTATTAAAGAAAATCAACCGACTGGATTTTGGTCAAATAAACTAGCTGCCATTACAGAAAAGCGTAACCGCCAAATCCGTGATGGAATTAATAAAGCAGCCAGGATAGTGATTAATCATTGTTTAAAAAATCATATTGGTACAATTGTATTTGGCTGGAATAAAGGTCAGAAAAATCAAATAGAATTAGGAAAGAAAAGTAATTCAGAATTTGTACCAATTCCTACAGCTAGACTGAAAAAAAGAATTGCTCAATTATGTGAAGAGTATGGGATTAGATTTATAGAAACTGAGGAAAGTTATACAAGTATTGCTTCATTTTTAGATGGTGACAATCTACCTAATTATGGTGAGAAACCCAATAATTGGAAACCGTCAGGAAAGAGAATAAAGCGTGGTTTGTATAGAACAGGCAATAATTGGTGTATTAATGCAGACTGTAATGGGGCTGCAAATATAATCACAAAAGTAAGCAGAAAGCTAGGGTTAAACTTAAGCCGACTGTGTAGGGGCATTTTGACTTGTCCCCAAAGAATATATCTTTGGTCAGCTAAGAAGAAACGGAGCAACACGGATTTATCCTGTTGCGTAGTATCTGCTTAGAATCCCCGTGACTTAAGTCCGGGGAGTAGTCAAAGAAATACGGTGTTACTACTCAGTCAATGATGCTATGGCAATGCTCATCACAAATGTCTTCCCAGGCTGTGTCACTCATAAATAAGCATCACAAGGAAAACTAGCTGGGGCTAAAAGAAGCAAGTAGTGGACAGTGGGCGATAGAATTAAATTTTATGCGAATCATTGCTCAAAAAATTTGAGGTGTCAGAATCATAAAACCCAGATGGGTATTGGACTTGTAACTTGTTCAATAGATACCAAATGGCTTCTATAAGAAAACAAAAATCAAAATATAATTGACACTAATGGTACTTAAACATTTTCTAGGATGTCAAAATACTGCCCAAAGTAAATTGATAAATTAGGGAAAAACACTATATCTAGTAAACAAAAACTATAACGTCTTATATATGTAGCGTTGACAACTCAAAAAATCATCTGTTTTCAGAACTGATGCCAAAATACTGCCCAAAATAAATTGAAAAATTAGGGAAAAGCACTATATATAGTAAAGAAAAACTATAACGTCTTATATATGTAGCCTTGACAACTCAAAAAATCATCTATTCTCACACAGAAAACTATCTGTTTTGAACACTGATGCCAAAATACTATCCAAAATAAATGGAGAAATTAGGGAAAAGCACTATATATAGTAAAGAAAAACTATAACGTCTTAGATATGTAGCGTTAACAACTCAAAAAACCATCTGTTTTGAGCACTGATGCCAAAATACTATCCAAAATAAATGGAGAAATCAGGGAAAAACACTATATATAGTAAAGAAAAACTATAACGTCTTAGATATGTAGCGTTAACAACTCAAAAAACCATCTGTTTTGAGCACTGATGCCAAAATATTAATTTCGAGCCAGAGTAATATAAATATAAATTAAATAGCTTTCCAGAGACTATTTATCAAGCACTTTAGGAGGAAGATATCTGTAAGTCCCTGCTACCTAAAGATTTGAATAAAACCTAACACCAAAGGAGCCAATAATATAGTGTTCAAATTTTTTCCCATATCAAATTACTTTATAACTGCAAGTCAAGGAGGCTTAGAAACAGTATTAAATCCCTTCCAGTTTTACACTTTACCCCTAGACGAATGGGTTAACACTGCCGTTAATTTTCTAGTTGATAACTTTCGTCCCCTATTTCAAGCTATCAGCTTACCCATAAAAAATACTCTGGAAATAATTAAATCTGGTTTTCTAGCTATTCCCCCCTTGATTTTTCTCATAATTATTGCCCTGCTTGTCTGGCAATTAGTAGGAAGAAAAATAGCCATCTACAGCATCATTGCTCTTTGTATAATTGGTTTTTGTGGCGCTTGGGAAGCAGCAATGGTTTCCCTGGCCCTAGTTCTAACAGCCGTAATATTTTGTATGTTAGTGGGTATCCCTCTAGGTATTCTTAGTGCTATTAGCGATCGCTTCAACAAAATATTACGTCCCTTTCTAGATGCTATGCAAACTCTTCCGAGTTTCGTCTACCTAGTACCTGTAGTAATGTTGTTTGGAATTGGAGAAGTTTCAGGTATTATTGCCACATTTGTTTTTGCAGTTCCTCCTCTAATTCGTCTGACAAATCTGGGTATTAGACAAGTATCTCCAGAAGCAGTAGAAGCAGCTTTGGCTTTTGGCTCGACTCCCCAACAAGTCTTATTAGAAGTGCAAATTCCTTTGGCTTTGCCTACTATTTTGGCTGGTACAAATCAAGCGATTTTGTTGGCCTTATCAATGTCAGTTGTCACCTCAATGATTGGGGTAGAGGGATTAGGACAAATGGTATTGCAAGGTCTGGGTCGTTTAAATGTCGGACTAGCTGCTGTAGGTGGTTTGGGTATTGTTTTAATTGCGGTGATGCTCGACCGTATCACTCAAGCTATTAGTCAGGGAAATGTTCTTTCTTGGCAAGAGCGAGGTTTAATTGGATGGTGGCGGTCTCGTGGCTTTTCCAAAAAAAAAGGCACAACTTTGGGAATTAGTATTTTGGTTGCTTTGCTGGTTGGTGTTAGTGGCTGGCAATTGATGTCCCAAACTACTATAAACTCAAAAGATAAAACATTGCCAGGGAATGGAGTAATTATCCGTTCTACTTCTGGTCTGGAAACATCCGGTATATTTATTACAGAAATTGTGAATATTGGGCTGGAGAAATTAGGCTATCAGGTGAAAGGACCAAAACAATTGAACGTTCCGGCAATGCACATTGCTGTTAGTAATGATGATGTGGACTTTACTGGTGTCCATTGGCAATTTGCCCACAAAGAATTTTTTGATAAGAATGGTGGAGAAGATAAATTAGAACGGGTTGGAGCGCTTATTTCTGACTGTCAAGCGGGGTATCAGATAGATAAACAAACTGCTGAGAAATATAATATTACTGATTTATCACAACTCAAAGATCCAAAAATTGCTAAACTTTTTGATTCAGATAGCGATGGTAAGGCAAATTTAATCGGTTGTACTGCTGGTTGGATGTGTGAAAGAATAATAAATCATCATTTACAGGTTTACGGACTTGAGGATACTGTTGAGCAAATTGAAGGAGATTATTCTTCTTTAATGGTAGATACTTTGACCCGTTATCGAGAAGGTCAACCGATTCTTTATTTTACTTGGACTCCTCATTGGTTAGCTTCAATTTTAAAAGTTGAGGAGGATGTAAAATGGTTGGGTGTTCCTTTTACATCCTTATTAGAAACTCAGGGAAATTTCACCGCAGAAGATACTTCAGTTAATGGAAAAAATCTTGGTGTTCCAGTCGATCGAGTCCGGATATTAGCAAATAAGAATTTTTTGCAGGATAATCCAGTTGTTCAAAATTTATTTGAACAGATTGAAATTCCGCTTCAGGATGTCAACCTCCAACAAGAAAAAGTTAAAAATGGGGAGAATAAACCTATAGATATTCGCCGTCATGCTGAAGAATGGGTTGCCAATCATCAAGAATTATTTAATAGTTGGTTGTCAGTAGCTTTGAAATAAACTTCAGTATTTTAAACCTCTGGCTTCAGCGGTCGGTACTAATAACTGATACCATGTCCGTTTGTATCGTTTGTGTAAACCCAAACATGAATATATATAGGAAGTTTGGCGTTGCTGATGCGTGGGTATGATTTGTATTTTTTGGTAGTTGCTAAACTATTGAATAACAAATATTTGAGATTGTTCAATTTTTATTTTCATACCTTGATTCAGCAACGTCGAAAATTTAAGTTTTTTTCTTGCTCTTTAGTCTCTCCTACATCTTCCCTCTTCCTTACCGAATAATTAAGGTTTAAAGCCTCTCACTCGCCGTGGAGCAGCGGTCGATCTTCGGAGCTTCCCCGTTGGGTGAGATGGCGAGGAAACCTGTGCCATATCCAATCGACCAAGAGAAGAAAAAAAATCCTTTGAGTCAATCCTCTTCTTTTTAAGGAGAGGTAATAATTCATAATTCATAATTAATTGTTGAACTTTGCCCTGACAATAATGACATCTTCTCTGGCCTCAAGGCTCTTAACATAAGCGTGCTTTTTTATACTCAAAACCTGCCGCTCTCCTCACACTTACCCTTCTTCCCACACTTCTTTTATATTACAGCGCTTTTCGCTCTTGATGAACCACATCTTCACAAGCAAAACTTTGTAGGGACGTTCCATGGAACGTCCCTACTGTGGTCTACCCAAATGAAAACCGCTGTAAAGGTAAAAAACATACCCTTGTAACTATTAATTTGTAACTATTGATAATCTCAATATTATTTTTAAGATTAATTTTATTAATACTTCTACAAAAAGCGTTGGTAAATCAAAAGATGAAACCTTAAGGTTCATTCCTCTGTGATAGTTCTAAATACCCAATTAGAGTAGGCAAGGGGTGTCACCCCTAACAGAAAATCATCTTAGAAATTACCAATGTGCTACAAAAGTATGTTATTAATCGTCGCAGTTTGATAGTATTTTTTGATTATATCAATATGAATTACCATGATTATGGATAGTATTAGTTAGTATGATTATTTAATTTTTTATTGCTCTATCTAGAATCTAGAAAGTATTCAAAAAATTAATATTATATTTAGATACTTTAAGAGTAGTTAAATTCACTAAAAATGTTAGTTTATTGTTGCTTTTTTTTTTGCTTTAGAATATAATCCCGTAGAAAGCTAAAGCTTGTTTAAAATATTTTAAACAAGCAATATAGCTAACTCTAAATGGGTGATGAATAACATCCTCACTTATTCGCATTTTTTTTTGTAAAGTATCTACATCTAAGGATTTAACGATGAATTTACCTAATTTCTTACAAAAGCTAGCTCCCGTTGGGGTAGCAGCTATCGGCGCGATCGCTATAACTGGCATTACTACTGCTCCTGTTCAAGCTACTCCAGGTGAAGTATCTACCCTAGAATGGGATGATGCAACAACTAACTTCAATCAGGAAATCAAAGATGTTTTTAATGCTGGTATAGGTAATAGTTTTGATGTTACCTTCAGTCCCCTAGAGTTGGGAGGAGCAGCAGCTAGTTTTATCGCTACCAATCACTTTGAACCCTTCTTCGATACTCCTGGACTTTATGATATAATACCGGGTGATTCTACTATGGGAACTTTTGAACTGGTATCTAATGTTACTATTGCTCCAGCTTCTGGTATTGCTCGTGCGGGAGAGTTTGAACTTACAAACGATCTGAAATTCACCTTTGATAATGATATGAGTGGTGATGTTAGCGATGGTGACGTAATGGCTACCATGAAAGCAGGAGCATTATTCTTAGGTGAAGAGCTAAATAGTGGTGCTGTTGAAGTAAATCTCACTGGAGGAGACTGGTGGTTCTACATACCTGAATTTGAAGACAAACCTGCCAAGACCATCAAATCACGCGACAGTGTACTTGTATTTGGAGATCTTGTGGGTGATGCTGGAGGAACCTATGGTGCAGAAGGTGAAGTGGTCAAAACACCGGAATCTGCTTCGATGTTGGGTGTTCTTGCCTTTGGTGGCTTGGGTTTGGCCATGGCTAAGCGCAAGCAAGAAAAAAAATAGTTACCGATGTCTTCCAAACACCGATAACTTGATGTAGTTTGATTTCGTAAATGTAGTGAGGTTAAGATTATACTGTTGACACAATCTTGACCTCACTGTGTTAATAATAACACGACGATCAATATTAATTAGATAGACTGGATTATTTCAGCATATTAACTTAAACTTCCAGCAACATTCTTCTCAATCATTGCTTCTAATTGTTCGCGAGTTACACAACGACGCTCAGAGGAATAACTCATCAAATTAACACCATTCATCATTCGCACTGTACTAACTCTGACTCGAAAATCATCTGTTAGAAACCAACAACGTTCTTGCCCTTGGTTTCTTTCATATTCTGTATCAATTGTCAAGACTCCATCTGTGGCAAAATGATATCTACCCACTACAGGAATACCTTCAACATAACCACGATTACGCAAAAATTTGCCTGTTGAGCCTATTTCCGAATCAGGAATATCTACTAAAATAGCAGCATAATTTGGATTAGGTTCATCATTATCTAAATTATCTTGCCAATTAAAACTTGCACCACCTGTTGCTAAAGCTGGGTTGACATTTTGTTGTTCACAAACTTCCAAAACTTTAGGGTCATCTTTTGTTAAAACTTTGACGATCAAATTAGATTTTCCTGACTCATCTTGAACAGAATCAAAATGATGGACAGTACGTTGAGAAAACCATATTCCCTCACTTTTAAGAAAAAAATCCATCATTGTCATTGGTGGTGTGAATTTCATTTTTTTTGCCCCTAAAGTTTTGTTAAAATCTAAGAGATTTTTAGTTCAGAAAAATCTATAAAAATCTAATTGAGAGTCTTGACGAAGTCAAAAGTCAAAAGTCAAAATTCAAAAGTCAAAAGTTATTTTTGTAACGGGAATTTGAGCAAGTCTCTAAAAATACTTCGCCTGAAAAAGCGGGGTTTTAGACCCAATTATTTTGATAAAATTTTGACACTCCTGCTGTTCAATCAAAGATTATAATGGGAGTCCTCTTTCAAGATTTTTTGATAGAATAAATCAAATATATACTTTACTTTAATAGCGAAAACTCTTCAAACAAAATGCAGTTTCAATCAGCTAAAGAAATTATTCAAGCTTATCAGCAAGACAAAAATCTTACAGGTAGTAACCTACAAAATATAGATATCAGCCAAATTGAACTATATCAAGTCAATCTGAGTCAAAGCAATTTACAACAGGCCAATCTAAATAATACAATCTTAATTGGAGCTAACTTGAGTGAGGCAAACTTAGGTGGAGCAAATCTCAAAGGTGCTGATTTACGAGGAGCAAATCTTCAGGGAGCTAATTTGAGTGGAGCAGATTTAACCGATGCTTATCTTAATAGAGCTGAATTACAAAAGGCTAATTTGACTAACGCTAATTTGGCAGGAGCTAAATTACAAGTAGCTTACTATAATAGTGAAACAATTTGGCCAGAAGGATTTGCTTATAAAAAATCAGGAGCAGTTGGACCAGGAGCTGATTTGAGTGGAGCTTTCTTAAATACAGCTTACCTCCGAGGAGTTGACCTTCAAGGGGCAAATCTGCGGGGTGCTTATTTGAGTGGCACTGACTTGACAGGTGCTAACTTGCAAGGTGCGGCTCTTAGTGGTTCTAATATGAAGGGAGTTTTTTTAGTAGGTGCTAATTTGCGGGATGCTCGACTCAATGGGGTAGAGTTAGAGGGAGCTGATCTGCGTGCTGCTGATTTGACGGGAGCGAGTTTAGATAATATTCCTAGTATTGCTGGAGTTGATTTTACTTTGGTGCAGGGATTAAGTGACTCTGCTAGAGCTATGTTATGTGGGTATTCTGGCAAAGATTTGGGAACCTGGAATTCTTTTACTCGTACTAATACTAAGAGTAGTTTGTTATCTCACTTGACTGATATTTAATCTAGCGTAAGAAAGAAGGCTTTAGTTATCTAGGAGAGAAGGAAAAATCTGGCTTTGTTTGAGTTTTAAGCTTTTGATATTTTCTCACCTTTCCTTCGACTGTTATATCAAATATTTATTCAATTGGAACTCTACTGGTGAACTATTTTATCCTGAGTAAACTTTTAATTTGCTGATTAATTTGATTTTTTTTATTTTCAGAAAAGTAAATTTTTAGTGACTTTGGTAGTAATTTGAATAAAGGAGTGTTTAAAGGATATCTCAGACGAATCATTTGAAACCAAGCTACTGCTTCAATATCAAATATCATAGATGGTGATAATTCAGATTGCCATTGATTAATGAGTTTAGGATTTAAAGGTTGTCTAATATTAACTTTCCAAGGTTCTCTGTCAACATTAACTAAATTGTTATTTACTGTATGAAATTCTAGCATTTGTGCCTCAAATTCAACACCTATAAAATTGCACATTTTTTTGAGTGTTTGTTCTGGCTCAAGTACCAGTTTTTCATAATTTATCCTCATAATTGAGGATTTTATATGAGTCGGTAAGTTGTCGATGAAGATCATATTTCTATGCCATACTCGTGTATCATCTATGACATTTCCACTAGACCAAGGAACTTTTCGCCAAGAATTAACAACAGCTCTAGGATCGCGGACAATATGTATAAATAATGCTGAGGGAAAAAACTTGTAAATCATTTCTATATATCGGAGATGCTCCGGGGTTTTTTCTCCTACTATTGATGTTTTTTTTAATTCCGCAAATTTTTCTAATAAAAGATTGAATAAACTACCATAGTCTCTTGTGATACTCAAAGCTGCTTGACGAAAATCATCTGCATTAAGTCCCATTTCTGCAAATACGGGCTTTTTAACTATATCAGAAATTAATTTCTGATAGTTTTGGTCATTAGATAAGTTTTTGTATAATCTTCTTTTTCGCCAAAATTTTTTCATAAAATTAGTTTCAGGAGCGATCGCTATCTGGGAATGAGCATTTAATATTTGTTGTAGTAAAGTTGTTCCAGATCGCGGAGTACCCACTAAAAAAATCCTTTTTTTTACAATATGCTGATTCATTGATTTTATATTTAACTTCCCTGGCGGGAAGTCCCGCGCTCTCCCGCAGGGGAGCGTCGTATGGTCAAGCCAGGGCCAAGATTCGGATACCTTCATAAGCTAAACGTTCATATGCCCTTGACAAGCTAGGTACATTTTGTTATGGTAAGGTCCAACACAGGGGGAGGACATCACCTCTGTCTAAACAGCGGTCAGGGTTTCCCAGACTGAAGAATCCCGCGTTGTCCCGTAAGGGCAACGTCGGGAGTATGTCAAAAAAGTTAGTTAGTCTCAAAATTATACAATGGAAAAATTTATAATTTTATAGCAGTTGAAAGAAAGGTTAGGAAATATCAACGTAAGCATTTCCTGCGGAATGCTGCGCAAACAGCTTTATTAATTTTAGTGGACAATTTAAGCTTGCTGTTCTTGTGCTTCAATTCTTTGTTTAAAAATGTCGTAGAAGTTAAGCAAATGCTTGCTTCATTTATTAAAAAGCTGAATGCGAGCGCATTCCGCACCGAAGAGCTGACCGCGAGCTAGCTGAATGCTTACATATCAACAACTTAAAACTTAGACAAAATAATATTTTTCCTTCTTTACTAGACAACTAAAACCATCTTCTTTCTTCTTTCTTCCTTCTTCCTTTCTTTACTTATTTGGCACAACAAATCTCATTCCTCCCTTAACTCCTAAGGTATCTTCCTGATACCGAGGGATAACATGAACATTAGTATGCATCATTTTTTGTCCTCCGGCACGATTAACATTTATCCCTACATTAAACCCATCCGGATTATACTTTTCCTCTAAAATTTTCTGTACCTGATTTACCATTAACCAACATTCTAATTGTTCATCTACAGGTAACTCAAAATAATTTGCTAGATGACGTTTCGGTATAACTAAAGTATGCCCTTTTGTTACTGGATAGCCATCAAGTATTGCATAAGTTTTTGCTGACTCTGTAATTAACTGTAAATTTTTACGCGGGTTACAAAATAAGCAATTGTTTGTGGAATTTTTTTGCTGATTATAATGAATATATTCATAAATTTCACACAACTCATCTGTGTGGATAGATTTAAAAGGTAAATTAACGAAACACTGATAAGTTGGTTTCTTGTGTATATAATGTTCTCGAAAACCCTCCCGCTTCAAACCTCTTCTAACAGCATAATAAGCTTTACCTCCAGGTTTTAATAATTGCGAAACTTCCATCAAAACTTGAGTTTGTGGTTGTTCAAATAAAACATTTAATACATAAAAACAGAGAATAGTATCAAATTTTGTCTGGGGATATTGTGGAAAATAATAAGGGTCATAACCAGTGACTGGAAAGTTTTTTTGTTGTAGTAGTTTAACGTCATTACCAAAACCACAGCCAAAGTCGAGAATTTTACCAACTAGCAGATTTTTATCTAGCAATAATTGAGCTGGAAATGAAATAAATTTACGCTCTTTAGCAGTAAGGTGGCTATATTGGTTTGATTGTGTATTGGTAAACAAGGATACTTTTGTGATGAAGTAATGCAGAATACAATAATTGTAATTGGTAATGGGTAATGGGGAAGATGCTAAAACAACTTCGCTATTTATTGAATGGCAGAGAATGTAAAACTTCTCAATAAAATCTGAGTACTGAATCCAGATCACAACTGATTATTTGGAATCAATTAGCAATCCGGAATGATTTATGAGAATTTTATTACTTCGGTATTCCCTATTCCATCACAGGAGTGCGCTACCAGGTGCGTCTGTCGCACCCCACGGGGTCACACCACTATTGCTTAAAAGTCTAGAATATTTCACAATTAAAATAAGATTGCTATAGGTTTTTGACAATCTAATGATTCTCAAAAAAGGAATAGAAAATGGTGGATGGTAGAAAATAATTTTTGTGATTAAAAATGACAATAAATTTTGAGCAACTCATCGATAAATACTATATTTATAGCATGGTAATTTCATTCTAGATTTTGGCAATAAATTTCTTGATTTTCAGACAGGGAAAGATAAATTTCCTAAAGCTTGGAATAACGTGGTTTCCTCAATACATAAAATGACACAGTTTCAAATGAAACAGCCCTGTATTTATAGATGATTTTAACAGTATATGAGCGTTCGAATTATAGGTTTTTCATTAAACAGCTTTATAAAGAATAAAAATTACATTTTACCGAAAAATTGTGCTTTAAAGCCTCCCCTTTTAAGGGGATAATAAGCGGTCGATCTTCGCAGCTTCCCGAAGGGTGGGATGGCGCCATTCGGAGCGGGTCTGCAAGAACGGGTCTCGGAGCCATATCCAATCGACTCCTGTGAAGAAAAATTATCATGAATTTGTCAATCCTCTTCAATTTATGGAGAGGTAATTATTCATTATTCATTATTCATTATTCATTGTTGAACGTCTTGGTATTTACAAATTGTTCGCAGCTTTATTTAGTCAGATTTTTCCCTAGTATACCTCACACCAATCCGATAGCTTTCCTAACCTAATCTTATGCCAGTTTAATAAATGTTTGCTACGAATAGTTAGGCTATTTCTGAGGATTCAGGATTCAGGAGTCAGGAGTCAGGAGTCACACGGAAATTGCTTCAATACCAGTTTTTAGGTCATAAATTCTCTTTTCTGTCAAAGAGACATCTCCTGTACCTGCCTTTTAATCACACTTATTATTCGTAACATTCTTTTTTCACGCTTGGCATTAGCCCATAGTACTATAAACAACATACGACAATTTATGAATCAGTAAACAAACATAAAACAAAATATTCTTGCTTATACTTATCTATATAATTTGTTCAATTATTTGAATATAGCAGTCTACAGATAAATTAAACATAAGCATCTGCATACAATTAGTTACCTACTCTAATTTTCTGTAAATTTTGTAGCAAAAAGGCTTGAATGATGGAAAATGTACAATTAATTTTGTTTAATTCCTATTAAGAATTTTCCTCAACTAAAAAAATCACAATCAATGAATAAGAATTAATAACTAATTTTAATACCAACTTATAATATATTTTTCCTATTTCCTATTCCCTTTCAGCAATCACAATATATTTGAAGGTTAAGCCAATGGAAGACCCCAGAAAAAGCTGGTTCCATATAATTTTTGACTTTAAAAGTTCAGTCATTCCCAATATTTGGCTCAGAGTATTGGTAATCATGGTATTTGCCCTTTTAGTTACTATAGCTCATGGTAATAATTTGCCAATGAATCAGCCAATTTTAGGTAGTATTATTCCAGGAATAGTCCTTGGTTTATTGCTAGTTTTTAGAACTAATACTGCTTACGATCGCTATTGGGAAGGTCGGAAATTAATCGGACTTATTTCTAAAAATTGCTGCATTATGGCAAAAAATATAATAGTGTTTGTTCCTGAGAATAATAGTGAAGATTACGCTCAAAAAATATCTTACATAAAACTATTAATTGCTCTTTTTATTGCAGTAAAACTTCAAGTTAGAAAGGAAAAGATTAACGAAGAAATAAAAAAATATATCTCTGAAGTTCAATGTTTAGAATTGAATAGAAGTAATAATATGCCTCTACAAATTACTAAATGGTTAACAATATACTTTGATAGACTTACCAAAAATAGTTCTATCAATGAATTGACTTTAATCAGTTGGAATCAAAAAATAGAAGAAATTTTTATCGCTTTTGGAGGTTGTCAAAGAATTGCTACAACCCCTATTCCGAAAGCTTATTCTATTCATTTAAAGCATTTATTACTCATCTATTGCTTTGCCATTCCTTTTCAATTTGTTGCTGAATTAAGTTGGTGGACTATTCCTGTGTCAGGCATTATTAGTTTTGCTCTATTAGGAATAGAAGCCATTGGTCTAGAAATAGAAAATCCTTTCGGTTATGACAGTAACGATCTTCCTATAGATAATATTGGCACGAAAATGACAGAGGATATTTTAGAACTAATCAACTCTGGTTCTTTTAATAATTCTGAATTATGGGAAGGTTGGGTAAGTTTGCAGGAAATAAGTTAGATGATTTGTTTGTAGAGAACAAGCAAGAAGAATTGATTTTTCCTTTTGGGTAATAGCTAAAGATCGTAATCATTATTTTTCATAAAATGATGTAGCAATGACTACTAAAATCATAATAAGTAAAGTTTAAATAAATCAGAAACTTTAAGATTTTAGGCTTGAGATAGTGAGGTAAAATATCAAGTAATAGCTCTTACTTATACCAACTTAATTTGTAATTGGTTTTAGGAGTTAGTCAATTATATATTAATCAGAGGTTAAGCCATGACTAGCATCGTCAAATCTCCCCTAAACAAAGAACAAACTACTACCTGGTTAAGAGGACTAATGACCGTTGCCTATGCTGATGGGGAATTAGATGTGACAGAGAAAGATTTATTTGACCACTTTAGTCACGAAGAGTTTGCTTCTAAAATTGAAATCTCAGAATTACAACCCATTAATCCAGATGATTTAGCTAGGGTACTGGGAGAAAATCCTACCATAGCAGAAAATTTTATGAGAACTGCGGTAATGGTAGCCTTGGCAGATGGAATTTATTCTATTACTGAAGATGACATACTTCATAGATATTGTGATGCTTTAGGACTAAAGGTTAAAGCTTTAGATGCACTGAGAAAAAATTTGGAAAAAGCCAAGGAACAAGCAGGAGAAGATGATTTAGAAAGTTGGATTGAACAAACAGAACATACTGGCACTTTCATTATTCCCCACGACCCCGAACATCATCAAACTGTACTTGCTCCCATCAAAGATTGGTTGGATGGATGGGATATCCATGACCCAAAAGTGGCTCACATGGTATGTAAAATGATTCCCCCTCAATGTCCTTTTGAGCGAGATATTGTGATTTTTGGTAAGAAAGTAGCCCACATTCCAGCTATGTGTAAACTTAACCCACTTTACGACCAGTTGGTTGGTATACGTTTTCGTGCTTTATCTTATTTGGCAGATGAATGTCAGGAGGATGTGTCTAAGTATTGTTGATGAACTAATAACGGTAGTCCTGTATAGTAATGGTGAATGGTGGCTGAAATGCTTGCTATACCGTTACCGAAAAAATTACCATGCACCACTACCCTAATAACAAAGAACAAATAACCAAGAAAATTTAACACAAGAATAATTAAGCACAGCTAGTAAAGTGGGTTAGGTGAGAATAATTCTACAGTTATACACATTGACATACTCTCCGGTCTGAAGACACGGAGATTCCATTCATTTAATTGTTAATATCTGTACTTTATGTACTTGGAATCTGCTCTATGAAGCGATCACTCAACTAACAAATCACCTCACTCAAATCTCATTGTGTGAAGCTCTAGAAAAAAGGTGGAATGTGGTGTTGCATCCCCAAAAAAATTGGGATAAGATGTAATCATTGGCAGTTGTTCGCCCCTGCGCATGACTTTTTATTCAACTAAAAATCAGCAGGATTAACCTATAGATATATCGAAGCGGTCACTCAACTGACAAATCACCTCACCAAAATCTCATTGCGTGAAGCTCTAGAAAAAAGGTGGAATGTGGTGTTGCATCTCAAAAAAAATTGGGATAAGATGTAATCATTGGTAGTTGTTCGCCCCTGCGCATGACTTTTTATTCAACTAAACAGCATTTCCACTCAGGGCAAACGCATCTAATTTGCTGACCCCTATATATAGTGTTTTAAAAATTAAATAAATACCATATATGGAAAGTATATTGTCAACAAGCGCAATAAACCATAGTTTATTGATAATTACCCCTAGTTTATTGACAAGATGCGTTTGCCGTGGCATTTCCACTCAATGATTATATATATGAAGTGATCGCTCAACTGACAAATCACCTCACCAAAATCTCATTGTGTGAAGCTCTAGAAAAAAAGGTGGGATTTGGTGTTGCATCTCAAAAAAAATTGGGATAAGATGTAAGCATTGGGAGTTGTTCGCCCCTGCGCATGACTTTTTATTCAACTAAACAGCATTTCCACTCAATGATTATATATATGAAGCGATCGCTCAACTAACAAATCACCTCACTCAAATCTCATTGTGTAAAGCTCTAGAAAAAAAGGTGGGATTTGGTGTTGCATCTCCAAAAAAATTGGGATAAGATGTAATCATTGGGAGTTGTTCGCCCCTACACATGACTTTTTATTCAACCAAAAATCAGCAGGATTAACCTATAGATATATCGAAGCGATCGCTCAACTAACAAATCTCATTGTGTGAAGCTCTAGAAAAAAAGGTGGGATTTGGTGTTGCATCCCCAAAAAAATTGGGATAAGATGTAATCATTGGGAGTTGTTCGCCCCTGCGCATGACTTTTTATTCAACTAAACAGCATTTCCACTCAATAGTTATATATATAAAGCGATCGCTCAACTGACAAATCACCTCACCCAAATCTCATTGTGTAAAGCTCTAGAAAAAAAGGTGGGATTTGGTGTTGCATCCCCAAAAAAATTGGGATAAGATGTAATCATTAGGAGTTGTTCGCCCCTACACATGACTTTTTATTCAACTAAACAGCATTTCCGATAAATATGCAATTTATTGACCAAGCAGAAATTCAAGTAGAAGCTGGTAAAGGTGGTGATGGTATGGTTGCCTTTCGCCGAGAAAAATATGTGCCTGCCGGAGGCCCATCTGGTGGTAATGGTGGCCGTGGAGGCTCTGTGATTTTAGTGGCGGTTGAAAATCTTCAAACTTTGCTCGATTTTAGATTTCAGCGTATTTTTAAAGCAGAAAATGGTAAGCGTGGCGGTCCAAAAAATATGACTGGCGCTTCAGGGAGCGATCGCTTAATTGAAGTACCCCCTGGTACGATGGTTTATGATGCGGAAACTGAGGAATTATTGGGAGATTTGGTTAAACCCGGACAAAGTTTTTGTGTTGCAAAAGGTGGCAAAGGTGGGTTAGGAAATAAACATTTTCTCAGCAATAGTAACCGTGCTCCTGAATATGCTTTGCCTGGGTTGGAGGGTGAAACGCGAATGTTAAGATTGGAGTTGAAACTGTTAGCTGAAGTGGGAATTATTGGGTTACCAAATGCGGGAAAATCTACTTTAATTGCTGCTCTTTCTGCTGCCCGTCCGAAAATTGCTGATTATCCTTTTACTACTTTAGTACCAAATTTAGGTGTTGTGAGAAAACCGACGGGAGATGGTACTGTTTTTGCTGATATTCCAGGATTAATAGAAGGTGCTTCTGCTGGTTTGGGTTTGGGGCATGAATTTTTAAGGCATATTGAACGAACTAAATTATTGTTGCATTTGGTCGATCTTACAGATATTAATCCGGTGGAAAATTATCAGACTATTCAAAATGAGTTGAAAGTTTATGGGCGAAATTTGGAAGATAAAAAGCAAATTTTAGCTTTGAATAAGGTTGATGCTGTAGATTTAGAAAGTTTAGAAATGCAGGAGTTGGTGAGTAGGTTTAGGGAGATTAGTAGGGGAAAAGTTTTCTTGATTTCTGCTGTTGCGGGTGTTGGTTTGAAAGAGTTGATGGAAGAAGTTTGGCAGGTTTTGGAATTGGAGGAAAGTTTTGTTCAATAATTAATAATTAATCATTATATCTTCTGAAAATAGCTAATGTAGGTTGAGTTGAGCGACAGTGTTAGCGCAGCTTATCCGTTAATACCAATTTCATAAAATATTGCTACAGTCTCAACACGGGCAACAGGCAACAGCTCCGGAAAGCAACAGGGAAAGAAAAACTGGATAAAAAAGGGGAAAAAATGCTTAACTTTGAAATTTGATGGATATATACAATTTTTAATTGTAGCAATAAATCACAAATTAAGATGTAACTACCTTTTTTGAATTTGGTAAAGATCAACCCAACTTGATACGGTCTCGGGGTCTCCCGTTATAATCTGCGATTTAACGGGAGGGGAATTGCCGAGCTGTAAATTAAAAGGGTTTCGATTGCTGTTCAAATGCAGCACTAAAAAATAGTCATTAATCATTGTTTAAAAAATTCTATTGGTACAATAGTTTTTGGTTGGAATCAAGGTCAGAAAAATCAAACAGTTTCTGTACCTAAATTTTATAGAAAATCACAATCTAATTTAGCAAGAAAGCAAAAAAAAGTATCTAGAAAAGAAATTGGATCAAACAACTGGAGGGCAGCACAAAATAGAATAGCTAGATTACATCAACATATTGCTAGACAAAGAGAAGATTTCCATGTGCATTACTGCTCATAAATTAGTTAAAGAATATGACTTAATTGCTGTGGAAGACCTAAACATTAGAGATTTAGCAAAAAATACTAAACTATCAAAATCAATTTATGATGCAGGTAAATAATGAATAATGAATAATTAATAATTAATAATTAATAATTAATAATATCAAAGTCAGTTGGCTTCACAGTAGTATAGTTTTGTCAATCGTCATACAGTCGGTAAGAGCAAAAGGCCATTTACCCCTACAATATAGACTCTTATCTTTAAAGATTAAATGACACCGATACTACCGGATTTGATATGATTCTTTAATTATTAATTATTAACTATTAATTATTAATTATTTAAGGTGTTCATGTAAGTAGGGGCGAATGGCCATTCGCCCCTACATCCTCACAATACATCACATGCATTGTAGTAATTGTGGTCAAAAAGTATCTAAAACTTTATCAGTTAGAATTAATTCTTGCCCTAAATGTCAAACAGTTTTGGATAGGGACGAGAATGCAGCAATTAACATTTTAAATAAAGCATTAAACGAGGTGGGTATCATCTTGTCTGCTTGTGGAGGCTATGAGATTAATCAGCCTGTGTTCGCGCAGCGTTGCGCCAGCACTCGCAAGAAACTTCTTTGTTTGAGAAACTCCCGTTATAATCGCTCTTATTTAACGGGAGAGAACTTCACTCTATAGCATATTACAGTTATATTGTTTCTGTATTATTGCGTATAGGGAAATAGTAGTTTATAGAATTTTATTTTTTGATTGACAATTAAATCAACTGGTTTGTGCCAGTTGACTTTTCAGAATGGTTTGATGCGATCGCGAAACCGGAGGAAAAATTTTAATGGCAGTATTTTCCGTCTAAAGCTTTGGTTTGGTCTTTTCCAGTTCGCACTACACCTAACAAAGTGGAAATAATTACGCATCTTTTGGGTTTGTCTAGGTTTTCATGCTTTATAGCAATACGCCCTTTTGCTTGGATGCTAGTTTGTGTACATTGGTTAGTTGGTTTATAAACTGGGCAACCTTTGTAATTGAAAAGGGCACGGTAGATGGGGTCTGTTTTGTTGGTAGTAACTGTATTGGTGTCAGGTTTAACTATCCGGAGGGTAGTTTCATATTTGCCTTTGTCATTCTTCTCGTTGTCGTCTATCTCAATACCAAGTTCTAGATATTTCCAACTTGAGGTTGGCAGGTCATTGGGAGCGATCGCTGGTTTATGTAGCGCATACCTAATGACGGGTTGCCCAATAATATTGGTGGTTTCTTGGAAACTTGCCTGCCAAGCAGTTTTATCTCGTATGGCATTGCGACGAGCTGCAAACATAGCTTGATATATTCTGTCAGTGGAGGTGCGGAGACGGTAGTTATTGATGAATGCTAGCCATCCGGGAGCAGCGATCGCGGCAATAATACCAATAATTAGTACGACTAATGTTAATTCTGTGAGGCTATATCCTGCTTCTTTTTGCTTAAGTGATTTTTCTGATGAATTTTTTGCAGCAATTTTAGTAATAGTTGATTTTACGGAGTTTAATGTTTTTACGTTCATTTCAACCCTTATTTACTGTTTTTAAATATTTTTATCTCTATTTACCATTTTAACAATTTACAATTTAACGTCAAACATGATGATATTTTTTTGCATAAAAAAATTGCCCTGTCGTTAACCTGGGGTTGCTTTGACAGAGCAGTTATTTTATGGTAAGCATAGGCTTAAATTAGATTATGGGCAATCATCTCCTTCTGCTGTTCTCATTCCACCTAAGAGGGTTTGTACAATTACGCATCGTTTGAGTCCATCATCTGGTGTGGAAACTTTGACAATGAAAGGCACATTATTTTGACTCACTGTACCTAAATAGTCAAATGTAACGTTTGGGGTGGCATTAAACGCAGTACAATTTTCATCTGTACATACACCCGAAACTAACGCGACCATTCCTGATTTAATTTCCCCATTGGCAGTTAAGTTATATTCAATGCCATCTACTTCTGGTGGATCTAGCGCTGGATCTATAGGAGGAGTTGTACTAGGATCGTAAAATATTACCTCAACACTTTGCTTTTTCAACTTGGCTTGATTTTGTGCTTTCTGTAAAGCTTGCAATACCTGACTATTCACAGTACGAGTACGTTGTCTAGTAATAAAAGCTTCCCAGGAAGGAGCAGCGATCGCAGATAAAATACCTATTATTAACATGACAATTATTACTTCTAAAATAGTAAATCCTTTATTTGATTTATTATTCTGAGTGCCTACTTGTCTTAAATAAGCTTGCTTAATTTTTAACCCTATAGGAATTTTCATAATTAACAACCTGCTTTTATTTAAACAGTTAAAGTTTACGTTTTTTATTTTTAGTACAATAACCTTAAATGATATTATTCTCCTAAACCACTCTGTTTTCCTACCTGAGCAGTTATTTCTGGACAATAAGGTGATACATCATTGCAATCTACGGTATCAAATTGTCCAGACAGGCGACGCTTTGCATTACCTTCTACTGTTATTTGTGCTAAATCATTGTTGTTACTTACTGAATCTACCGTAAAATTTTCAATGTAGTTAACTAAAACTTCTGGGTTTTTAGTAATAGCTCCATTAGGTGTCCATGCCAGGTAATTTGATGAATCAAACTGAACAAAGCCGTTATCTGGAACACCATCATCACCAGCAACATAACTTCCAGAAATATCTTTTACCCCATCCTGTATTTGAAGTCTAGTGATTCTTGTTGGGCAACCTGTTCCTGCTTTTTGAGCTGGTTGACACCAGATAGAAGTAGGGTCAGTTTCTGTTCTTTCATAGTATGCGACCAATGCTAAAACATAACCATCATCTGCACCATCAGCACAGTCACCTGTTGAGCAAATTGCATCTTCAACTAATTCTCGTTTCCAAAATACAAGTACAGGAAATTGACCATTAGATACAAGATTACTAGCAAAAGCTGCGAAGTCTCCATCAGTTGGGTCATAAATATAGATTGCCTGACTTATATCTTCTTCTATATAACTAATTGCTGCTTGCATATCTTGCTCAGAATTAGTTTTTGCTTCTTCTCGAACATCAGTATTGAGTATATTGACGACAAAACTCAATAAAGGAACGGTAATTATTACTGCCATAATTGTTCCTATTAATAGCTCGATCATAGTAAAGCCACTAATAGTTTTTTCAGCAGACGAATTACGCCTTAACTCACTTTTTAGTAGTAATTTGAGTAAAATTTTCATGCTCACATTTTTCCTTATTATTCACCATGTTTGATTTGTTCATTTTTTTTATCAGAGATTATTCACACGGGTTGTTTGTCGCTCCTGACTCACTAGCTATACGATCGCACAAATTTTGAAATGAGCTTTGTGTAGGAGAGATTTCTGTTGTCAACTGTAAAACTGGTAACCTACGATTACCAATAGCGTTAGTAATAGTTGATTGTTGAGTTCTAGTAGGGCATAATGCCGTTGGATTTTCAAGTGCCGGACCACAAAGGGTTATTTCCTGAAAAGCATCTGCTCTATAAACTCTGACACCTAAAGCATAACCTAATGAAGCATCATTGGAATTTGGATGTCTTCGCATTCCTTGAACTACCATATCAGTCAAACTATCATTAGTACAATTTCCATCTCCATCTCCATCTACACAATATAAATCGTTATATATGGCAGGAGCTGGAATAGTACAGTATTGATTGTCGTTGCAAGTCAAACCTCCACTATTTGGAGCAGGAGCGTCTTCAAGCTCGACTACAATCAAATTAGGTGTATTACTTGCTATATCGTTTCTTACCCAATCAATATAACTTTTGGCTGCTTGAGTCGCTAGCTCCACTCGTCGTGCTTGAACGCGAGTCCCAACGGATAAAGCAATAACGGGGGCAACTGCACTCATTAACACAGCTACCACAATCATTGCCACCAAGGATTCTATAATGGTGTAGCCACTTTGGTCAGACTCTTGCAATATGACTTTTGTAACTGCATCGTCTATTTTGTGCTTCAAGCTTTTATTGTGCATCATCTGTATTACCTCACTACTAAACTTAGTTAAATATTAGGATTTGCTGGATAGTTTGCAGTTGTATCATTTTCACACCATGTACCTTGACGTTGGCTTTGATCTAACGCAAAATTTGTGTAAGTTTCATTGGGTCCACCTCCTGTATTATTTGTATCACCTGCTTGGGCAGCACATAATAATGTTTGAATCCATAAATCATCACGACTAACTTCTCGGAAAAATTCATCCGGGTCGCTTACTGGTGGGGAAGTAAACCTTTGAGCAAATAGGTCAGGACTTTGGGATAGAATGCCTACATCAAAACCCCAAGCACGATTAGCAAATCTGTAGAATGGTGCCCTTCCAGCAGCATTGTTTGTTCTGTAAACCCATGTTCCTGCTTGAGATGTGCCGTTTAAGTAATCGTTAGTGTTATATAAGAACCCAATATCTTGATTAGGGTCAGCCGCTTGGAATGGTGCAGTAGCATATTTACTGTCTCCACTTTGAATGAAGTTGCCAGCAATACTAATTGTTTTTCCACCTCCATCTCGCCATTGTTCTATTAAACGGACAAAGTTGTGTAAACCCGCTCCACTTTCTGCTGGGTTTGGTCTGGAGGGAGTTATTCCGGAGACAAACCCCACGTTATAGGTTGTGGTATTGGCAGTAACATTTTGTAACCATTCATCGTAAATGTATCCAGCATTGCCATTGAACGGGTTATTGCCTGGATTATTCCTTGGTAGGTGAATCTGCAACATTGGTGACAGCATTGGTTGTCCCAGAGGATTTACATTCCCTGTTGCCGGGTCTATGGGCATTTCTTTGATGAATAGTCGTTGATTATTAGTATATCTGACATCAGTGGTGGGATTGGTGTTATTGTTAGTTGTGTGAAACCATAACGCACCATTTACACCTGCTGGTACATTACCACTGCTGTAGGGAAGTTTTTGAATAGTGGTACCTCCTGAAATCACCAGAGGCACTAACTCATTTGCTGTAGTTACTGGTGTCGTATCATCATCTTGTAGTAATTCATTAGAACCGTTGCGCCAGAAAGCTACACGACGTGCATATCTTTCTAACCCTGGAGCAGCAGCTTGAGCTGTTGTACCCGACAAAAGGTTCACAGTAGATGATATACTTGATGCCTTATCTCTTGCGTCGTCACTATCTCTGAATATTCCATCCGCGTTACCATCAATCATTACGTCCCAATCACCATCTCCACATTCCGAAACAGGTAACTTAGTACAAACCTCCATCAAATATTCAGGAAAATTATTTGCCCGTCGCTGAATAGGAGTAACACCATTAGTTAGATAAGAATTCCGGTCTGCAACTGCCGGAAATTGAGTACCCCAATCTGCGCTTGTAACAAAGTTGTTATACCAGAAACCATTATTCAAACGTAATTCCACCAGTTTCCTTTCTGTTGGTTGTCCAGGTTCCCAAATAATATTACCCGCATTATTTCTGAGGTCAAAATCTCCTTGATTACGGAAGCCATCCTTAAAATCATTGGAAATAACAGTCATAGCATCAGCAATTACAGTTGCAGTTCTCCATCTGTCACCACCACCACAACCAGGTTCGCTGTTACGGCAAGCAAAATTATTATTAAGACCTGAAGCACCGCGAGTGTAGAAGTTGTTCCAAAAAATTCCAGGATCGGTATTCAGCGCAGCATTAAATTCCTCGCCTCCAGTATGCAAATTGAAACCACCATTTCCGTCTGCTCTCAAATAAGCAGGTAGGTTTGTCACCAGAATCAATCCCTTTTCTACATACCGATAATCGTTACCACTGCCACGGTCTAAGTAAGAGCCATTAATTAATCTAATCCCATTAGGTTTAGCAGAAGGGTCGAGAATAAAATCAGTCGGACTTGTAGACTCATTTGTACTCGTGGGATTATTTGGGTCCATGGCATCACTTAGATCCGGCAAAGCATCATCCCGCGTTGCATAGATAATGCCACTGTTAGGCAGCAGATATTCTTGATCGTTATCAGGACCAGCACCTGTTCCCGTGCCAACAGTTAGCGTCCTCATCAATTCTAAGTCCAAGTCTGTGACCCGAAGTTCCTGCGGTTGGCGGTGTTCTAATGGCAAAGTATAAGTACCTGTGTTTACCTTATCATTACCGCTAGGAGTGTAAGTTCCTCGTAAATCTGCTATTGTATCGGCTGCATATATTTGACTCTCATCAACAGTAGCAGTATCAGGATCATCTTCAAGTCGGTTGAGAGACTTAACTTCTCGCCCATCTAGAAATGTTGTTTCCTTAATAGTTCCATGAGTGATGCTGAAACCACCTGAATTCTCGTTTGGTGGACCGATAGTTCCATCCAAAATTGCTAAGGAACAAACAGCACTATCAATTGCTCCATAATCAGCGAAAGTAAGGTCTTCACCTCCATCGATATGTTCTAGGGCTGTCCGCAAAGGCTGATTTACTAAGCGACCATTAGGAAAAACCATACTTGCTTGTCTGTCGAGAATGTCTCTATCAATAGTTCTTCCAGGGAAAGGATAAACAACACCATTGTTTGACAGACCATCATTTGAACCTATGACTGGAGTTGGTGTTGTACCGTCAGCTAGGATATTGATAATCCCATCACCATCAGTATCAATTCCCCCGCTAACGTCTGGTAAACCAGTTTGATTTCTTGCTGTGAGTGGGGTACTTGGGTCGTAATAGCTACTAACACAGTGACTAGGCTCCTGATCCACCTGTAATTCACCAGGTTCTGCATCTGAATTTAGATAGTGATAGACAACAGTTGCCCGCATTTGTAGGTCGCCTTTTAAGTCAGTATTAGCAGGATCTGCTGTATCAAAGTTAGGAACACCATCTTCATTTGTATCTTCCCACATTGGCATAGAATCAGGCCACACAACTTGTTCCGTTGCGGTTCCTATCGCTGCAGGAATAGTCAAACCTTGAGCAGTTAAGTTTGCCACTGTAGGGGGGGCAGGTAAGAATGACTTTTCATCTGCAGTTACAGTACCATTATCATCTTCACGTTGACCTGTACCACTTGCTAATGGTTCGCCATCTATATATATTCCAGCACCAGTGATGATTCTTACCCCACCGGTAGCAGAGCCAGTACTAGGTTGTTTGGCTGCTTCTTTTTCCCAGAAACCATCCCTATTTGTAGAACCTAAGTCTGGTAAATTTGTTACTTGACTTTGACGAGTACGAATTGTACCTGAGTCACTACCATCAGGGTTTAACCAGTTAACATTAGGTACGATAGTTTGTTCATCGTCCTGAGTTTGGAAGTTGCTTCCATCAAACCATCTTTCTGGTAGACCATTACCAACAACTACGCGATCGCCTATAAAATTTTCTTCACCATCTAATTGCTCTGGGTCTGTTGCAGCAAGTTGCTGTAGAGTGAAATTATCCTCATAAACTTCCATCCAACTATCATCATTTGGTGTGAACGAAGAAGTATCTAAAACAGGAGGAGTTCCAAGAGGATCGGCTCCAAAAGCAACTTCTGCGTATGGTACTTTACGAATTCTCTCTTTAAAGTATAGTTCTATCTCTTCCTTCAAAATATCCTCTGGAGATGCTGTTTCTGATGGGTCACTAATACGACTTGTGTAATTATCTGCCACTTGTTGCGGAGCATTGACAACACTTCCACTAAGAAAAGTCTCGGCCTCATCCACCAGTGTACCTATCCGGCGATTATAAGCATCTACATTGTTGCCTACGTCCCTACCCCCTGTAGAATTGGTACTCTTGTTTGTGCCATTAATTCCATCATTAGCATTACCTTGACCTGCAGGAGCTGCGTCTTCTAGAAATCTGTGAACTTCTACTTTTCCACCATCTGTATCATTAACAATATCGTTGTTAGCAACGTTACCAGCCACAATAATCTTGCTATTTTCTTCCAAATAATAACAAGATTGAGGATCGCTAACTTGGTAGAATTTAATATTACCAGTGGTAAAACCAGGTCCCGCCACCAATAAATTACTATTTGTAAATACCCTACCGTTCAAGTTAAAGTTACTAACGTTACTTAACTCTATATCTCCTTCAAACCATACAGCATTGTTATTTAAAGGAATTCGGTTCCTATCTTGTTGCAGTTCTAAAGCAGAAAAGCCAGACCTACCAACTTCATAGTTTAGCCCTAAAGCTGTAGCTTGCTGTGCAGTCAGAGGAACATTAACAGTGTAGACAAAAAAGCTTTTTTTAATTACCCCTTCACCAGTATACTTATACCAGTCGCCACTAGCTTCTGGAGCTGCTGCACAAGCAGGGTTAATTCCTCCATCCAATGTTTGAGGTAAGGATCTTGCTTCTAGGGGGTTTCTTATCCGTGATTGCTGAACACCTTGAGTTGGTGGGTTCCGAAATAAAATAGCATATAGAGTAAAGGTGTCATATTGACCATCATTGTCTGTATCTACAGGAAATCGCCATGCTGTTCTGACATCTTCATTATCGTCAATTATCGCATCACTAGATTCCTCTGCTGTAAAACCTGCTGTGCCATCAAAATCATAAGCAAGTTTGAGACGTGTTTCATCGGCAAAATTGTATCTTGTTTGCTTCAGAGCGTTATACAAGTCTAAATCTTCTGGAGTTGTCCTTGGCAGTGTAGAGTCAGCAAATAAAGCATCTATTTTAGCCCGCGCTCTGTCAATTGCAGGTAAAGCTGCCTCCAAAGTAGTTCTGTTGACAACATTAGTCCGAGCGACTTCTGCACGGTCAAAAGACCGAAGCAAGATTGCAATACTTAGTAGAACTACTACTAACAGCACCATTGTTACTGTAGGTAATACAAATCCTCCTACACCAGATAATTGAGACTGAGTAGGATGGCTTCGAGCCTTAGATTTTCGCAATAATATAAGTCTAATTAATTCTCTAGTAATAGTTTTAGAGTATTGACTAATTCGTTTAAATAAACGAATGACTGCCCTGAATAATTTATTACTTAACATAATATTTATACCTTCCAACACCAATAAAAAAGGAGTTGTAGACTATGGGGGTAGAGATTTTTCTTTCCCACGTCCATCATAACAGACCAAACAAAATCACTAATGTCTTAAATTAAAAGTCAATCGTCTTGAATAACTTTTTCAAAAGCTTACCATTATTTAGTATTCCCAATATTTCCAGAAGATTAATCAGATTAGTCAAATTTTCTACAAGGTATTTTCAAATCAATATTTATACTGACCAAAACAAACAGTGGTTATTTGCTATAAACGGCCTTGTGACCATAGTAAAAATCCCAATAATGCTTTACGGCTTGAGAGTTCAGCACTAGAGTAATAATTAACTCGTTCTACTGGTAAATTTGGTGGTGGAAGTATTTGATTAAAAACTTGTTCATCAAACAACTCTTTTACCAGAAAACGGTTTGGTTCAACTTGTTTTCTAATTTCTCTATGACCGGCATTTTCAATATCAAAAATTCTTTGGAAATAGCGTCTTTCATATCCTAGTTTATACTGGAATCTTCTCCATTTTTTTTGTAACTTAAATAGTAAGGATAACTGTTGACGAATTGAACTTGTTAAAAGTGGCTCAGTGTCATAATATGTACCCCGGTCTAGAGGTAATTTAGCCAGTTCAGGAAAGCGAGTACATAAAAGTTGATTTTGAGCGCGTCGCTTAATAATTGTTGAAGGAGGAAAAGCTGCAGTAGTTTCAATCAGTTCTTTATCTAAAATTGGCAGAATAGGCCATGCACCAAAGCAAGCTTGCCATCCTGTTGAGCCAACATGAAATCTTTGTCGGTTGTAGAAATCAAAAAATAATGCCTGTTTAAACTTTTGTGTTGAATAACCTTGGTATTTTTCTTTGACTGCATCTAATATTTCATCTACTAAATTACCAAATATTTCTGGTCGTAATAACTTTTTCAAAGTTTCTGGTAGAAAACCCCAACTATTAACTCCGCGTTGAAAGAATTTTTCAAAAGAAATGTTGGGGTCATCAATTTTGTATGAAGCTTTAGCCCCCATTAATAATTCTATAGAATTACCAATAACTACCCTAGAGCCGTAATTATTTAAGTAGGGATAAATATCCCAATTCATTACCCAGTTACAACCATTTGCTAGGTGTTCCCACTTGACTATTTTTTCAAAACCACCAGGATACTTTTCTAGAGGAATAGTAACAGGATGATGTTCAAAAATAAGATGACGAGCAACAGCTTTTGCACATTGCATTTCTAAATCACCAACAACTCCTAGAGTGAGGGCAACGGTATCAACTTTTTGTCGATGGAGAAACCCGGCCAAAATTCGTGAATCAAGTCCCCCAGAAAGCAGAATATTATGTTTAGCCCCATCTAAGCTTTGAGTATGAAGCGCTCGATCAATAACATTTTCTAAAAGTTCAAGGTGTTCTGGGAATGAAAGTTCACTGTAGGGATAGTCTTTACTGCAATCTCCTATTTGATGCTGTTTAATTTCTTGAGCAGCAGAGTCTACTTGCCAACTTAATAAATGACCTGCACTTAGCCGTCTAACATTTTGCCACAAAGTCTGTCCATCAAAAATATTGTTCAGTAGCAAAATACCCACCAACCCAGCAGGATTAAATTTTGCTTCAAATAGAGGATGGTATCTAAAAAGTTCCTGGCTAGACCCTACAAGGGCAACATCTCCATGAGTAAAATAATAAACTGGGAAAACTCCCTGCAAATCAGCTCCTACTCTCATGCCAAGACCGGGCTCATAAACTATAGCTGCATAAAATCCATCGAAAATGGGAGGTTGGGTTGGAAGACTTGTCCATTGGTTTCTCAGCTGTTTAGCATCAATTATCGTTGATGAATCTTGAGGAATAGCTTGCCCCCAAATAATCCCTGCACCTTCTTCATCGCTAACAACACTTATAGGAGCTTTAGCATTAGCAGCCCAAATGGCATGGAAGTTTTCTGTGCTACAAGAGTTAGTAATTAAACCTTCGACCGGAGGTATGAGTGTTTCTACAGTTTTGATAAACAGCGATCGCCTTTCTGGATCTGGATCTACGACAACTAAAAAATTAGCCATATTAGTTACTTTATTACTTTCATCAAATTTCGTTTAATTGGAAATTATCCCAGGGTTTTTGGAGCAACCAACGCCACACTTGCCAGTAAAACAAAAGTTCCTGCTCATAAGAAAACTTGCCTGGGTTACTGTTAGTAAAATCTTGAATAAGTCTAACTTGGTCAGAGTTAAGATCGGGATGACCAATATCTACCCGACCAATAACCTGACCCAAAAACTGAGAAGGCTGAAAAAAACTTTGGTGGGGTGGCACTCCTAAAATTTTCAGCAACCCACGTCCTATTTTCCCTTTTCCTAAAGCTAACTGAAGTTTGTAGGCGTTCATAAATATTTCATGCCACAGAGAAAAAGCTTGAGGAGATACTAATTTACCCCCAGAAACAAATGGTACGGTTAACATTTTTGGGAAGTGTTGCTGAAATATCTGCTTATATAGTCTAAACTCGGTCTTAACTTCAAAGGGTAAAGCAGCAGCGATCGCCCAGAAATCTTTTGTTAGTCCAGGGGTAAAAGTTGGGACAATATTGAAATATATTTGTAGAGGGTTTGGTGCAATACGGTTACGAGTACGGTTGCGGATAATAAATTCAGACACTCCAAAACCATCATCACTATACTGAGACTTTTCTGCCTCTAACTTCTCTAAAAATTCTGTCTGGATCTGCTTTGCCAAGGATGGGGCAAAAATTTTATGAATTGCCTGCCATTGAGGAGAATTAGGTGGCATTGCCAGAGTAGCCAAGTATTCAGAAAAACCTCCTCTTGGTTGTTTTCCCACAGGTACAAGTATTGCTCCGGGATAACACCCCTCCCACACAGCACCCATATTAGGCTCCAAATGCTGCAATACCTGAGAAATAAATAAAAACAAGCTTGGTGTCGCCACCTCATTCATCACTAGATAATCCAAATAAGCCTGAGACGAGAAAAAATCTGGGTCTGAAGATATCCTCTTGACCGACGCTCTCACCTTCTTCGCCACCCACTCCGCATAAATACCATCAGCACCAAAAAATTCGTCCTCATGGGTCAGAATAACTGTCCGAGCATCAATACCCATCTTATAGAGTAAGGCCAACAATAACCGAGAATCAAATCCACCACTCAATAATATTGTGCCTGGTTGCTGATAAGCCAGATAACCTTTGATATTCTGTTCCAATAGCTCAATTATCTGTCCCGTATCTACATCGGCCAAAGTTTTTTCGGGTTGGGGTTGAGGCCAATGCCAATAATTCTTTTCTTCCAGGCGATCGCTACTATGGTCATAAATCAAAATCGCACCGGGAGGCACACGCTTAACTTTATCAAGAGTAGTATCATTGCCCAGAGTATGACCAAAGGTGACAAAAGCACCCCAGGCACCAGGGTTCATTTCTAAATCTATTAATCCACTAGCAGCGATCGCTTTAATTTCACTGGCCACTAACAATTTGCCAGAGACCCTGGCCATATACAAAGGCTGCATCCCCAGAATATCTGTGACGATGGCTAATTTACTTGCTTTTTGGTCCCAATATAAAGCTACAAAAGCTCCATCAAATTCTGTCAATGCTTCAGCAGCAGTCTGATAATCTAACTCGACAATTTGATTTAATTTTTGTTCTAAATTCCCATTAGTAATAATAGGTATTCCGGCAATAATTAATTGATTATTAGTAGTACTTGTTCGGTGTAGATAAATATTACCAGTAGTTCCTGTGGCAGTGGTGATTTTTGCCATAAAACCACCAGAAACTTTGAATATTTCTGACTTATTTAACTGCGCCCTGATTTGAGCATCAGCCATCGATTTTATTGTCTGTTGCTGACAATTTTCTCCAAAAATTCCTGCTAGTTTCATTGATTAAAGTTCTACCAAACTACGAGTATAAAGTAGTTTACCTTGGGGTGTTCTAGGTACTTCCTCTACCTGATGCCATTTTATCTCACATTTTTCACCCATAACCTGTTTAACTTTATCACAAATTTCTGCCATTTCACTCTCTACAGGCTGACCGATAGGCACATAATAAATGTCTATTTTTTCAAAGTCTGTTTGTAATACTTGAAATTCATCTATCCAGTTTCTGAAATAAAATTGACGAGTAAAATATCCCCCATCTACTAGGGTTCCTTCTCTGGTAATAAAATGGTCTTTAATTCTACCAGTAATTTTTTCTAAAGTAGGTAATTTACTACCACAATTACAAGGTTTACCTAAAATTCCTGTATCGCCAATTTCATAACGAATTAAAGGCATAGAATAATTATGTAAAGTTGTGATTAAAATTCTGCCTTCTTCCCCTGGTTGTACGGGTTTATTATTTTTATCAACAACTTCTAAGTGATTATTAAAATTAAAAATGTGGATTTTTCCTTTTGCACATTCACCAGCGATCGCTCCTACTTCTCTAGAACCATAAAAATCGTAAATTTTGCAGTTAAAAACATCTTCTATTAGTTCTCGCATGAATTGTCGTAAAGTTTCAGCAGAAGTATGTATTCTTTTTGGGCTGTGAATTGATAAATTATTTTCTTTAACAAATTTGGCTAACTGATATAGGGAACCTGCATAGGATTTAATTAATTTTGGTTTTTTCTGATTAATTACCTCTACATATTCATGCAAGTCCTCTTTTGTCATCTTGAAAGAATTTAAAAATGTTGTCTGAGGCTGAATTATAGTTAATAATTTTTGTCTAGTTGTCAAATTCTTTTTCTGAGTTTGCTGCTGAATATCTGTTTGAGAACCCCACAAAATAACTTGAGAAGTAACCACTGCTTCAATATCTAAAAATTGGCGATAAAAAAATAGTTCTGTAGCTTCTCGCCATTCCTCATATTCAGCATCTTGAATTACTTGTAATGGTTTTCCTGTTGAGCCACCGGAACTATTAAAATAATAACCACGACTTGCCAATTCATCTGACTTGAGATTGTCAAAATTTTCCCGAATAATTGATTTAGTTAAAATCGGCAATTCAGAAAAGTTAGAACTATTGTAGCTGTGACTAGAGATTAAATTTTTGTAGTAGGGAATATGTGCTGTGGCATATTCTAGTAATGCAGATAAATAACTATTTGTTCTTGCTGGAGAATCATTAATTATTTGCTCATACAAAACTTCCCTTAAACTTAGATTTTTAGAGGTTAATTTTCTATAAATTTTGCGTGCCGAAACATAGACTTGACTAGGAATATCCATCATAAAAAAAGAATATTTAAAAAACAGAAAAATTTCCGCAAAATATAGTGTTTCTCAAGTCAGAGATTGAATGTATCAGTCGAAGGAAAGGTTAAGACAGATCGACAGCTTAAAACTCAGACAACGTAAGATTTTTCCTTCTTCCTTCTTCCTTCTTCCTTCTTCCTTCTTCCTTCTTCCTTCTTCCTTCTTCCTTCTTCCTTCTGCTATATAGCCTAAGTTAAGCCTAAAAATTCGAGATATTGTTGAGCAACATTTTCTACTTTAAATTGTTCCAGCCAAGCTGAATTGACTTGCCGAGAATTACCTGATAGTATTTCTAAAATCGCCTTTGCTATGGCCTCATCATCTCCAACTTGTACAAGGGAACCATATTTACCACCATCGAGAATTTCTTCAGGGCCACAAGGACAATTAGTAGAAACTACAGGAGTTCCTAAAGCTAATGCTTCTATCAATACATTTGGTAAGCCTTCCCAGAGAGAAGATAGTACAAATACTGCTGCTTTTTTGAGGTAGGGATAAGGGTTATCAGCAAATCCTGGTAAAGCCACATCATTTTCTATATCTAGTTCCTTAATTAAGGCTTGAAGTTGTACTTTTTCACGACCCTTACCCAAAATCATCAAGCGACATGGCTTTGTCTGACGCACTTTAGCAAAAGCTTTGATTAGAGTTGAAAAGTTTTTTTGTGGATCTAATCTCCCGACCCCAAGCACTACAGGTGGCTGTCCTAGCTGAAACCAAGGATGGTCTAAAGTTTGTTGCGATTTTTCAAATATAGCAGGAGTAATAGTGGGGTTGTAAATAACTTTGATGCGTTTTGGAGAAATACCAGTAATATTAGCTAAATCTTGAGCTACGCCGTTAGAGTTTGCGAGAATGCCATCTGCCAGAGGGTATAAAAGTTTTGTACTAATAGTTGACCACTTTTCACTACTGGGTTCATTTCCAGCGTGCATAGATAAAGCATTACGTTCTGAAACTATTACTCGCGTATTTACAAAAGCCAGACGTTTTGCCAAAATAGCTATTTCATTGGGATAATGCAAAAAGGAAAGCAAAACTTTTGGGCGCTCCTGCCGTAGATAACGCACTAACTTGGGAAGACCTGCTAAAGTTTTTTTAGTCTTAAGGTCAATAGTACTCACTTCTGGCGGTACTTCTGATAAATATGGCCCTTCTGCCATATTCATCACTAAATCTACTTTTACCCCTTGTTTAATAAAAGCTGGCATTAAATTTACGAGTACACGCTCTGCACCACCACCATATAAGAAGCGGATATGTATAGCTAAATGGGTTTGAGTTGTGGACATACTTGAGCCTCTACTGCTGAGAGAACGATTTGTATTTTTTCATCATAACTTGCTTGCTTCTTGTCACCCTTTTTAAATAATAAAAAGGACTAAGCAAACTTCCCCATAAAAATTCAAATTTGAATGCTGCAATTAAGTTTTTTTTCACCTGAAACCTGTACTCAATTAAAAGTAATAAAATTCGCTTAATATTTCCTAGTATAGTCTTCAGAAAAATCAAGGGTTTCTCCCAATTTGTAGCATTAATCATTCGTAGTTGAAAAGTTGCTAAACCTATCCCTTTTGCTAAAGGAATTAGATATTCTTTTTCTAGGCGGTACTTGGGAATTTTATGGTGAATACACATAGTTGGATTGTAGCAAATTTTCCACCCTCCTTTATGTAAATAAAGTAAAGCCTCATAGTCTTCACCCGCAACGATTGAATTTCCAACTCTTCCTATCAAAGCTAACCGAGTAGGGACATTTTCAGACCATGCTTGCTTTCTAACTACTAATCCGGCACCAGGAGGAAGTCTTAATTTTTCTGCTTCAAATAAAAAGGTTTCAGAACCATGTTCTCTAATAGCTAAAAAAGCTTGAATCGTATCAAATTTTTCTGGTGGATTGACTTCAAAATCCCCTATTATTCTACCACTATATGCACCTGCTGTTTGATGTTCTTGACCAAATTTAACAACTTCAATCACCCAATCTGGTTCTGGCAAGTTATCATCGTCAAGAAAACCGATAAAATTACCATTAGCTTCTTCAATTGCTTTTTGTCTAGCAAATGCTAACCCTTGCTCTGGTTCAAAACAATATCTCAGTGGTATGTTATCTGGCCACTCAGAACGAAAACTATTAACAACTTGAGTAAGACTATCGCTGCTATTATTATCAACGACAATTACTTCCCAAGAAATATTCTCTGTATTAATTTGCGATCGTAACTTCTCTAATACTAAAGGCAGTCTATTCGCCCCATTATAGGTTGGTATAGCAACAGTAAAATCTAGCATTATTTTTCCTAGTATACTATTTCTATTTAAACCTAATCCACCATTGAATATAGGTATCAATATCCTTATAACTATACCAAATATCGGGATGTTGGTGATTACTTCAAAAAGTGAGGTTACCACATCAGTACTATTACGAATAAAGTGAATAAACCTTGCATCTTTGAAATAGGTATTTTTTCAGTAAATTATATCAAAATCAGGCCTAGATTAAGGATCAAGCAAAATCTTAAATATTTTGAATAACTTTCTTTTTGAGAATGGTGGATAGGTACAGTACTAGCAAAAAATGAATTAGAATATTTTGGTTATTCCCTCAAGTGCTATTAACAATTAAAGATAATATTTCATAACTTTAGACTAATGTAAATATAACCTTGATATTACCTAGTCTTTTTCCCTTTGTTTGGAAAAATGGTATATATAATTATAGCAAAGTTTTAAATTGAGTGATTTATGGCTATTAACAAGTCACTAATAGCAGATCCTTTTCTGCTTGTGTACGATTCTAGATCCGGTTCCACTTTCCTCTCCAATTTACTCGTTAAGTCTGCACCGATTGCTATAGCACCAGAAAGTGATTTTATCAGCACTATTATCCAGAATTACCGTAAGAAAATAATTACAGACAAACAAGATTTAGAAAACATTTTAGAAATTACATTTAGCGACAGGAAATTTAGTGATTGGCATCTGGAGCGTGATGAAATATCTAAGTATATTCAGCTTGATTCTCCTACATCAATACGCGATTTTATTTTACTAATTTGTACCTTATATAAGGAGAAAAATTTTCCAGACTCTGAAGTATTTGGTCTTAAGAAATCAACTTATTTAAAACTACATCGAACAATAAATGAATTCTTTCCTCAGTTTAAGTTTATTAGTATTGTTAGAGATGGTAGAGCTGTCTTTAACTCCAAAAAAAATAGTATATACTCTGTAACTGGTAAACCTTTTGAAACCAACCCCTACTCAGCAGCATTAGAATGGTCGAAAATTCTCAAATTAATTAGAGAAGTCGATCAGAATTATCCTGGACGGATGGCTATTGTCCAATATGAACAGATGATTCAGGAACCAGAAGCAACTATAAACACCTTATGTCAATTTATAGGAGTCAAAAGTTCTGAAACTAATAATCAATATTCTATTCCCGATCGCTATGGCAAAGATTTGCATAAAAATGTCAATCAAGAACCTTTGACTTCTCGTATTGAGGCATGGCAGCAAGATTTATCAGATAGAGAAATTTTGGCTTTTGAAGTAGTTTCTCATCAAGATTTACTTCTGGAAAGCTACGATCTGCTCCATTCCAGAGTAGTTGTTACTACGGTAGGTTTCTTCTGGAAAATAGTTCATACTATAAAAGTTCGTCTCAAAAGGTTTTTAATTTGGACAGGCGTTAGGCAATATTAATTATACAACTTGGAGAAATTAATATGACTACCCTCGAGTCACTAATGTACATTTCTGCGGGGAATTTACCTTCCTTGTGGGCGAATACTGTACAGACAGCAAAAATGTCTCAAGCCTTTGCTCAAAAACTTAAGCATTTTGAACTGGTGACCAGTGGCGATATCTCTGCGACTTTCAGAGGAATGGATAAAGATTTTCAAGCCTGGTATAACTTGGAAAGACCTTATAATCTAGTTCGTCTGCCTCTGCACATTCAAGTAAATTATCCTTTTTCTAAATCTTATAGAAACTACTCATATTTTAGACTTGCAACTCTATATGCTTGTTGGAAGTGTCCCTCCTTGGTTTATACTCGTACCCCAGAGATTGTAAATTTAATGACAAAATTTGGGATTCCTGTAGTATGGGAATGGCATGAACCAATACAGCCTAATTCTTCATTAGCACCACTCCTCACCTCTAACTATTTAATTGGCTTTGTCACCTTGTCACCCTATTTAATGGACTCTTTAATCCAATCTAAAATAAGTCCCAATAAAGTGTTTATTAGTCCTAGTGCTGCAGATATTAGCAGTTTTTTACCTGCTCAAAGTAAGGCAGCAGCTCGCCAGAAACTAGGGTTGCCACAAGATGCAAAAATTGCTTTATATTCTGGGCATTTATATAATTATAAAGGAATTCCTACTATCTTAGAAATTGCTCAACTTTTACCCGAATGTCAGTTTCTGTTGGTGGGTGGCTGGCAAAAAGATGTTGAGAGAGTGCGTTTGTCTTGTCAAGAGAGGCATTTAACAAATATCCAATTAACAGGTCATGTCGCCCAGTCTGAACTTGCAACATATTTATATGCCTCTGATATTTTTTTATTACCAACAAGTCAAACTTGGGAACTGGCTCAAACCACATCACCACTTAAATTATTTGATTACATGGCCACGAAAAGGCCGATCGTTGCATCAGCTCTCCCAACGATAATGCAAACAGTGGAAGATGGAGAAACGGCACTTCTAGTTAAATCAGATGAACCCAAGGCGTGGAAAGAAGCGATCGCTAAATTATTAAAAGATCGAACCTTGAGCGAACGTCTTGCTCAGAATGCTTTTCAAAAAGTTCAAACTTTGACTTGGGACAAACGTGCCGATGAAATTTTAAAGTTTGCAGCACATCAGTTACAAGGGGTTGACTCGCAAAATTTTCAACCTAGAATTAATCTGATTCGTCATACAATTAAAGATGTATATGGGAAACTAACTACTAAGTTCAAAGTAAATCCATAAATATCTGTTTAGCCGTTTTTCCTACCACATCCCAATTTAATCGTTGTTGATATTCTTTAAATGATGACATTGCTAATTTTTGATATCTAGGATAATCACTAATTCGGGAAATTATATAATCACAATATTCTTGAATTTCTGCATCTAAAGCAAAAGTTTTACCATTAATATCTTCTTTAATTACAGTTGGAATACCTGCAATATCTTTAGTCAAACAAGGCACTCCAAAAGCATTAGCTTCTATCAAAACATTAGGAGCACAATCTTCTCTAGTTGGCAAAATCATAAAATGAGAATCAGCTACTAATTGCCTCATTTTTGACTCTCCTTCTGGTTTAGACTTATCAATATATCCCACTATATTAATAAAATCTGGTAAAGGTTTAATCGGAGGTTGACAGCCAATAATTGTTAGTTCAGCATTGAAACCCATTTCATTTAACTGTTTAACAACTGCAACTGCAATATCTCCACCTTTTCTATGCCAATCTATGCCAGAAAATATTAACTTACAAGGTTTTTCTTTTCTTGATTTAACAATATTTTCTATCTCTTCAACAGTTCTTCCTGGCTGAAGTTCAATATTAGCGCCCCTAGGAATTACATGAATTTTCGACTCATTAACTTTGTAATGTTTAACAGCATTTTCAGCAGCCCAATCTGAAGTAAATATCAAAAGTTTACATTTATCAATTGCTGCTTTTTCATAATTATAAATATTTCTTCTAGTTTCTTGAGGAATATTTTTTAAATAAGGATAAAAATCAATTAATTCTGCGACTACAGTATCTACCCACAGAACTATTGGCTGCTTACATTCTAAATAAGCAATAGGATTTGCTCCTTCCACTGCTAAGACGATATCTGAATTTAACTTAGACAATTTTTGAGATATTTGACGGGCATATTCTTTACATACTATCAAGCTAGCCCAACTATAATAATCCTTCTTAAATAAGTAACGATAGAACAGCCATTTACTCTTAGTTAACCAACCATACTTTTTTTCAAGTGGACCTACATAATCTAAAGTTATTCCTTGATTTTCTAAGGTTTTTGCTATGTAGCTATTGGAGCCATAATTCCCACGTTTATGTTTAGACCAACTAGCAGAATTTTTTGTATCATAAGTAGTAACATAAGCAATTTTCATATATTAATCTTGCCGTATTTTTTTTCAGTACAAATATTTTTCAACCATTTAAAATAAAAATTTCTAATAATTTGATTTAATGATTTTCTGAATGACTTAAAATCAATTAATAACTGCACTTTTCTATGATTTTAATATCTTTAGATAAAACTCTGTATTGAATTGCACTTTTTTTTCACTCCAAACTAGGGCGATAACTCTTTGAAAATTTAGACCGGGGACGATAAACTAGATTACGACTAGTCAAATAAATACAGCCGTTACGACTAATCGGTACAGTTTAAACAGGGGATAAATTCACTTCCTATAGATAGATTCATATTTTTACTCTTGTGTCCGATCATCCTTTGATAATTTTTGATAAAATTCTATAGTCAGCAGACTTAAATTTTGCCATCCTAACTTTTCTAGATTAGCCTGTGGCGATCGCCCTTCTTTGACTGCCCACTCTAACCCAGATTCTAAAATCTCTTTTGTTAGGTCTCTTGGATACAGCTTTACCCAATCTTGCCCCACCTGTTCCTGCAACTCTGCCATTGCTCCCTTATTAGGCACTAATATAGGACAATCAAAAGAAAGGGCCAACAATGCACTCCCTGAATTTAAAATCTCTTGAAACGGTAATATTACTAAATCTGCAGTCTGAAAATATTCTTGTAACTTCTCATCCGGTACAAACTCAAACTTTAATTTGACCCTAGAATAATTTTCTGCAACTTGAGATATCTGAGTACCAATTTCTGGAACTTCTAGTTTACCTGCCACTAATAATATCCAATTAGCAGGAGCTAATTCTCGAAAAACTTGGACTAAATGAGGTACATTTTTATAGTAGTCGATATAACCAAGAAATAAAAGTACATGGGAGTCAAAAGGAACATCTAAATTTGTTTTAGCTACCTCACAATTTATATTATTGGGGTAGACCTCTCGATAATGACCATGAGGGATAACTGCGTGGGGGCGATCGCTCAATCTAGGAAAAGTTGCATCTGCTAACTCTTTACTTACTTGGCAATGACTAATGAACCCATCTACCCGCTTGATGAACTCTGACTGAAACCAGTTTGCCAACTTAGGATGCAATAGGTTGTGGGGATATTGGTCGTGAATTGTCCAAATAACTTTTGTTCCTCTAGCCCTAACCCAGTCTATAGCAAAGAGCATAGTTACAGCCCGCAAACCGGCTAAAAGTAGATTTGGATGACGGACGATAGTTTCTGTAGGCCAGTGAAGGTGAAAAATATCATAGTATTGGCGTAGCAGTTGGCCAAAAGAAAATTCTGTAACTGTTAGCCCTTGCTGCACCACCTGAGAATATAATAGCCAGTTATAGGGGTTTTTATACTTAGTTTTAAATGCTGGCCAAGCAATAATTTTCATCAAAATTACCGACAATCAATACCACTGAAACCTATTTGAGATTTTACTACTGAAGTATAGTCTGATTCAACTTTATTCAAATAGCCATTTCTCCACAAATAGAAAGGACTTTTCAAACTATTGATATATAATTCCAACTCACAAGCTGCCACTACATCTGTTCGTAACTTCAAACCATATTTGAGTAAATGACGGATAATTTTCCGACTATCATTTGCAGTATAAGCTAAAAAAGCCAATGGTTTTAACCATGGTTTAACTCCTAACATTCGAGTAACATAACGACTCAAACCAATACCACGGAAAAATTTAATTAGATAATCTTTTTGTGTTCGATGTTGAGGAATTTTGTGAATTACTTCCATTGCTGGATTATACCAAATTTCCCAGCCTGCTTTTTGAATATAACTAATAGTTTCTGTATCTTCACCTGTTAACATTGAACCTGGTACTCTACCACTTAATATGCATTGCTCTGGAACACTTTCTAACCATGCTTCCCGACGAACTACTAATCCAGCGGAAGGAGGTATTACCTTAATTGCAGGCTGATATAATAATGGTTCCTCTCCTCTTTCTGTGATGGCAAAAAATGATTTAATTCGGTCAAAATTAGGTGGTAGTTCTCCAGAAAAATCTCCATGAATTTGACTAGCATAAGCTCCTGCTTTTGGATATTTTTGAGCAAATTCATAAGCTGCTGCCACCCAATTATGTGCAGGAATATTATCATCATCTAGGAAACCAATTAAAGGAGAATTTGCTACTTTTACTGCTTTTTTTCTGGCGAATCCTGCACCTTGTTGTGCTTCATAACAGTATTTTAATGGGATTTTATCCGACCAGTTTTCTTGATATCTACTAATTATTTTTTTTGTATTGTCTGTGCTTTTATTATCTACAACAATAATTTCCCAAGATAGTCCTTCTACTCCGATTTGAGCACGTAATTTGTCTAGAACTAATGGTAATCGTTCAGCTCCGTTATAAGTAGGAATTGCGATAGTAAAGTTAGTCATAATAATTTACTTTTTTTATAAACCTTGCTATGTTAATATATAGCTAATATTTTCCTAATTAAGCAACGATATAACGATATTGTTTCGTAACTTACTGATATATTACCAAATTTTCTACGGAAAAATACGGATTTAGAGGTTGGTTTATACAAACTAATCTAAAAACCTAATTACTTAATCAGTAGACCCTCGCTGAAAATTTTATACTCAGACTCCTTGAATTCGTAGGCTTAAACAAAACCATCAAATTAATAAATACAGCTCCAGCAAAAAGAATCAGGAAAAAATCAGAAAAAAATAAATAAATAGCCCTGTGCTACAGTTGATGATAACAGGGCTAAATAAGAGTAGTATGAAGAAAAATATATCAGCACTTATTCAAGTTAATGCCAGTGGCCTTGGCCATAGCTTGTATACCTTTGTTTTCTAAAGTTTTAATTGCTTTAGTCGATAATCGCAGTTTCACCCAACGATTACCTTGAGGCCACCAAACTCTTTTCCATTGGAGATTTACTTGCTGTAACTTGTGGGTGCGGATATGGGAGTGGGAAACTGCATAGGCATTATTAGCTTTCTTTCCAGTCAATTGACATTTACGACCCATGATTTGTCTACCTAGATTTTTTTTACATTTTGCCATCAGAAGGCCAGCACAATAATCTATGATTTAGTGTCTGGATGAATGATGGATATATAATTATGGTTTCCTACAGAATGCTCCGCAAACGATGCCACAATTATATACAAATATTTATAGCTTATTTAGTATACATTATGGATCGAGTTAGTTTTAATAGTAATCATCGTCAAAATTAGGTCAGTGCAAAAAATACCAGTTTGAACGGCTGGATGGAAACGACTCGACGGATTTTAATCCGTAGTCAAAAAAAATGTGTGATCATCAGGGAACATAGAGACACAAAACCCTCTCAAGCATGGTAAAAGCCCAATATCTAATGGACGCTTCAGTTAAATGGTAGTATGCTGAAAAGGTAGCTTGGTATACCAATTACAGTCTGTTTCCAGCTGTTAGACAGCAGGTTGTAACGAGGGAGCGAGTCAATCAATCAACAACTGAAAAAGTAGCCTCAATGGTCTTTGACCGGAGAGAATAGTGGCCATTGGCACCGTAAGCGTGAGCTACTGCTACTAAATTAAAGTCAGTTAATGCTCAAGTTTTACAACAAACTTTAAAAACTTTAGATAGAGAATTTTTTGACATGAAATCTTTAGGTAAAGGATTTCCCTGATTCGTGCGACGTCGTAAGTCGCTTGTTTTACAGCGCTTTTCATATGAGTGAACCACAAAAGTGTAATATCATGTCCGGATGATAGCGTGATGATTAAGCATTTCTAGTTTGAGGCCACAGCGTGAAAACAGGTTAACCCCCGAACAAATTCCTGCTGCTCCATAATTTTCTGGCAGCGATAGACCAGCAGATGTTCGAGCTTCATCTAAGTTTTCTGGTGAGTGGTTAGCGTTCGCGGAGCGTTGCGTCAGCAGTATCGCTTCATTAGTTAAAGGCCACAAACGTTCTGCCGGTTGTCGTTCAGGTGAATGAGGCAGAAAAAATAGGTCAATACCTTCGGGTAATACCAGCTTATTAGTAGTATGCCATCCTGCAATGAACCCAATGGAATTACGTCGATTAATGCTCCCTTGAATTTGGCCAATGTCGTAGAGCAAAAATTCAAAAAAACCATATTGCCTGTGCCATGCTGGCGAGTGAACAATTTAAAAGGTAAAGCCAAGAAAATGGGAAAAACTATTGATCAAATCAAACAGGAATTATGATCAAATTATTTAACTTCCCGCCAGGGAAGTCACGCGCTCTCCCGTTGGCGGAGCCTAGCGGTAGCTATTAGGGGAGCGGAGGGATGGTCAAGCCAGGGCCAATAGTCGGATACCTCCACAAATAAAACCTTCCTATACCCTTGACAAGCTAGGAGGTATGCATGTTATCTTCAAGGTTAACATAGGAGGAGGACATCACCTCACACGCGCGCAGCGGTCATTTTTTTCATAATGTAAGAATCCCGCGTTGTCGCGCTATGCGCAACGTCGGGAGCATGTCAATCAATGAACTCAAATATGCAGCAATAAAATTCAGCGTAGTTTGAATTTTATTGCTGATACATGAAGTGAAAAATTAACTTTTTTTTAGGAAGATTTGATAATGCTAAAAACTTGGAGGCGATCACTATCATAGATCGAGCGATCGCCTAGATTAGTTGTTGCTATATATACTGTATTTGCGTAAGTCCTGTTCAAGTTAATTTGATCAAATTACTTTTTCAGTTAACTGAGTCAAGACCTGATTAGACCTTTCGACAAATTCTTTCATACCCTCAGCATCAAAACCTTTTTGTGCCATTAAAGCTAAATCATAAACATGATGGCAGATTTGTTTGGCTAATTCTGCTGAAGGAGATTCTCCACTACCCTGAATAATACTACCTTGACTGAGATTGGCCAGATTCTGAATTAGTGGGTGAGCTGTATTTACCACTAAAACATGGTCTTCTGGAAATTCTGCTTTTTCCTGCTGCAACATAGCAGTCATATCTCTCAATCTTCGCATGGCCTCTGGCAACAATACCATTGCTGGTGGGGTAGTTTTGGCATCTTCTGATTTTAATGCTTGGGCCTTGACATTGATCTTGGGTTTATTCAGCGCTTTTTCAAATAATTCTTTAATTTGTTCGCTGCGAGTTTTATTGGTAGCTGGATCGACTATTTCAGATTGATTTTCTTGGTCGATTAATGTCTCATCTAAATCAGAATCTACTCGAGAAAATTTAACATCTTGATATTCTCTTTCTAGAAAACTAATAAAGTGAGTATCGATGAAAGAGTCGAGGAATAAAACTTCTAATCCTTGGTTTTTGTGCAGTTCTACATAAGTTGCTTGGGAAGCAGGTTCAGTACAATAATAGACACGGTTTTCATGGCGTTCTTTATTACGTTCTAAATATTCTTTGAGAGTGGTGTAATAAAAACCTTGTTCATCAGTGTTTTTAGCATCAGAATTTTCTGGAGTTACTTCTTGCCAAACATCTTCTCCTTCTGCTTGTACTTCTACTGCCGGTTTTGCTTCAGTTTCAGTTGTTTCGGTTTGATTAAATTTGGCTGTAGTGCGGAAAATTATGATATCTTCTACTTGCTTTTTAAACTTATCGTCATTCAAGGCACCAAACTTAACAAATGTACCTACATCTTGCCAACAACTGATATATTTATCTTTTTCATCGCGATAAATTTCTTTCAGGCGATCGCCTACTTTTTTTGCTATATAATCGGCGATTCTTCTAACAGTTCGATTACTTAATAGGGAACTACGAGAGACGTTGAGAGGAATATCTGTACTATCAATTACTCCTCGTAAAGGCATTAAAAATTTAGGAATAATTTCTTCACAATGGTCGGTGACAAATACTTGATTACAGAATAGTTTGATATTACCTTGAGTGACATCTACATCTGGCTTTAGTTTAGGAAAATAAAGAATTCCATTAACAATAAAAGGATAGTCAGTATTGAGATGCACCCATAATAGAGGCTCTTCTTGGAAAGGATAAAGATGACGATATAGTTCTAGATAGTCTTCTTGAGTAACATTTTGAGTAGATTCTCGCCAGATTGCTTTGTGTTTATTTACTACTTCATCTTCAAATTTTATTGCTACTGGCATAAAATCACAGTAGGTTTTAATCAACTGTTTAATGCGAGTAGTTTCAAGATATTCTTGTTCTTCATCTTGGAGAGTTAAGGTAATAGTTGTACCTCTTTCTGTGCGGGGAGAATCTGATATTTCAAATTCTGGAGAACCGTCACAACTCCAATGAACAGCTTCTGCACCTTCTTGATAGGAAAGGGTATCAATTTCTACTTTTTTAGCCACCATAAAGGAGGAGTAAAAGCCCAAACCAAAGTGACCAATAATTGCGTCCTCATCACCCCCTTTATATTTTTCTATGAATTCTTCAGCACTGGAAAAAGCAACTTGATTAATATATTTTTTAATCTCATCGGCGGTCATCCCTATTCCATTATCAGTAATGGAGAGAGTTTGATTTTCTTTGTCTATTTTAATTTCTATTTCTGGATTAGTAACATCACCACTATATTCTCCAGTTCGAGCCACCATTTTAAGTTTAGCAATGGCATCTACACCATTAGAAACTAATTCTCTTAAGAAAATTTCATGGTCAGTATAGAGAGATTTTTTGATAATTGGAAATATATTTTCAGTATGGATACTGATTTTACCTTTCTCTAGGGTTGTACTCATAATCTTTATCTATTTTATCTATGGGAATTAATTTTACTTGAGCATTTAGGTAGTTATCCAGGTTCGTTATCTCTTGATAGATATAAAATCAGAGAAATATTCTGGCCATTCACATCTAGACTTACTGCTCAATACTATTTAATGATTGTGATTTATTGAGTCTTTTTTTTAAACAGGGATTGCACCAAACATCTGATTCGGATTTCACTACCTAAGCGGTTTTAATATAATACCAAGGGCGATAAAATCATATCGTAATAGTAACCGTAAAGAAGTAGGAAAAAGAAATAAACAAAAACAGAGAGAAACAATAATATATTAATTCTATATATTATAAAAAGTAGGACTATTAAAGAGTTTCCTAATTGAGGAAGGCATTCATGCAACAGATAATTGCCAGGATGTGTAATTATCTGTTGCATAGTTACTTATACCAAGCATGACAAACGTTTGCTACAAACAGGTGATACCAAATCGGGCTATCATGCATAACGTTTTTCATAACTTTGCTTTTTCCATTTTTTATTATTTTTGATAATAGTTCTCAGAATACTGACTTTTTAAAGATTCAATATCCAGCTTATGAAATTGAATCCATTCTTGAATCTTAGAATCACTAATTTCATCAAGCTGATAATCTTTAAACTCTTTAAAAAAAGACTTTACGTGATCTCTCAAAAGTTTGAGTTTTCCTTTTCTCATAATCTCAACATGATGAGTAAAGTTTCCTTGATGGGAAACATCTTTTGTTGGAATAATTAATATCCTTTTTACTTGGTCTGTTTTGTATTCTTTGTCAAACCAACCGCAGTGGTTATTCATCTGACCTGTTTCAGTTTTGGTTATTTCGTTGCGTGAGTCTTCAACTTTACTTTTACACTCAAAGATAAAATAATCATTCTGAGAAATACACCAAAGATTATCCGGACCTGTGTTAAATTCCTTTTCCTCTTTTTTCCCAAACACCAAACCACCATCTAAACAATTAATTACCACAATATCCCCACCAACAAACTTATTCTCTAAAATCAAATTTGCCAGAGGATTTTCTCCAGTTGCCAAGTTGGTTTACCTCATATAAAAAATTATCATATTTTTCTTCATTAACACTTTTGCCTATTGACATCCTCCCGGCATCAAATCAGAGTAACGCAATGCGGGATTCCCATCCATCAAAACAACCGAAGTTGCTTAAACTCAGGGCGGGTTGACACATCGTTGGAATCTGCTGATTTAGAACCAGCCTTACGTCTCCTCCGTGTCCGATAAATAATCGACCGTTGACCCTCGGCGACTACTTCAAAAATTGAGAGCTGTACAGGTGTTTCCAATACTTCAGCCTTAATAGTTTCAACTTTGGTTATCCGTTGAGTTACTGTTTCAATTATTGGAGTATTCAGAATATTTACAGCAGCATTGATATCACGGTCGTGGAATGTTCCACAATTAAGACAAGTCCACTCACGTTTGCGCAGCATTCCGCAGGAAACATTTAGTTCCTTCTTACCACCTTTAAACCCACAATGAGAACATTTTCTAGTAGTAGGTTCCCAACGATTAATTACTCTAAACTCTTTACCATATTTATCACATTTAGATTCAGTTAATGTTCTGAATTGTCTCCAACCTAGATCGTTAATAGCTTTAGCTAATTTATGATTACGTTTGCGAAGCATTCCGTAGGAAACCATGCCAGAAACATTCAAATCTTCTAACACAATAGTGTCGTATTTACTGACTAAATTAGTTGAGAGTTTATGAAGAAAATCAGTTCTAATTTCTTGGATTTTTGCATGTTTGCGCAGCATTCCGTAGGAAAGTTTAGCTACTCTAACCCGTGCCTTTTCTCGACGTTTACTACCTACTTCAGTACGAGCAAACTTACGTTGAAACTTAGCTAACTTTTTGAATTTTTTCTGGAGTGGTTTTGGTGCATTAATCTTGTCTCCATTGCTCAAAGTTGCAAATGTAGAAATGCCTAAATCAATGCCAATTGAATTATTAGTTTTAGGCATAAATTCCGAATTAGTTTCCACTACAAAGCTAGCAAAATATCTATTAGCTGAATCTTTGATAATAGTTACAGAAGTAGGCTGACTAGCTAATGGCCTTGACCAAACTATTTTAATTTTACCTACTTTTGGTAGATAGATTTTATCTTGACAAACTTTGTAATTAGCCCCGACAAATCTTGCAGCTTGTCTAGATTTTCTAGATTTAAACTTAGGAGGCTTGGCCTTGATACTTTTACGTTTACCTTTACAACTATCAAAGAAATTCTTATATGCCTGGTCTAAATCTTTGAGAGACTGTTGTAGTGGAGTAGAAGCTACATCTTTTAACCAAATTAATTCTTTCTTGGCGCTTGTTATGAACTGTTTAGTTAGATCGGTATATGAAGGTTTTTTATCCCCTTTAGCGTACAATTTATTGCAGTGAGCTAATGACTGATTCCAAACATATCGGCAACACCCAAATAGTTGATTTAATTTGGTTGTTTGAATATGATTAGGGTAGATTCTGTATTTATATCTAGCTTTCAATGTTTTAGACTTATGACTAACACTAAACCAAGATCAATACTATTATAGCAGCAGAGGTTGGCATTCATCCCGGCACCAAATTAAAATTATGGTTCGGGTCTTCTGCCAACATTAAGATAATTTTGACTGGCGAGCTAGAAGCTCGCACTCTTATCAAATTATTTTTTTACTAATTCTAATTCCTCTTTTTTCCCAAACACTAAACCACCATCTACACAATCAATTACCACAACATCCCCACCAACAAACTTATTCTCTAAAATCAAATTTGCCAGAGGATTTTCTAATTCTTTTTGAATTGCTCGTTTCAAAGGTCGCGCTCCATAAACAGGGTCATATCCCACTTCAGCAATGTGGTCTAAAGTCGCAGCAGTTAATGTCAAACTAATCTTTTGTTCTCCTAATAATCGTTCAATTCTCTTCACTTGAATCTCCACAATTTGCCGTAATTCACTCTTCCTTAAAGTATGGAACAATATAATCTCATCCACCCTGTTTAAAAACTCCGGTCGAAAATGTTTTCGCAACCCTCCCATCACCCGTTTATACATCTCCTCATACTTAGAATCATCCCCCGCCACATCCAAAATATACTCACCACCAATATTACTCGTCATTACAATCACAGTATTACTAAAATCAACTACCCGCCCCTGAGAATCAGTAATCCTACCATCATCCAATACCTGCAACAATATATTAAATACATCCGGGTGTGCCTTCTCAACTTCATCAAACAGCAGCACAGAATAAGGATGTCGCCTCACTGCCTCCGATAACTGACCCCCTTGGTCATAACCAACATATCCAGGCGGTGCCCCTACTAACCTAGAAACGGCGTGTTTCTCCATATATTCAGACATATCAATCCGCACCAAAGCATCATCCCGGTCAAACAAAAACTGTGCCAAAGCTCGCGCCAATTCTGTTTTACCGACTCCAGTTGGACCCAAAAACATAAACGAACCAATGGGTCGCCCTGGGTCTTTCATCCCTGCTCTAGCACGTCTAATAGCTGCCGCCACAGCTTCCACAGCTTCCGACTGCCCAATTACCCGTTGATGTAAATGTTTTTCCAACTGTAGTAACTTCTGGCGTTCCGACTCCAATAAACGATTTACCGGAATACCAGTCCACTTAGCAACGATAGTTGCAATATCAGCATCCGTAACTTGTTCCCGGAGAAGAGACGAACCTTGAGCTTGAACCTTTAATAATTCTGCTTCCTTAGCTTCGCGATCGCGATGTACAGTTTCGAGTTGGCCATATTTTAATTGAGCTGCGGTATTCAGGTCATAAGCTCGTTCTGCTTGTTCTATTTGTACTTTTAATTTATCCTCTTCTGCTTTGAGAGAATTAATTGTATTTAACAATTCTTTTTCCCCAGACCATTTAGAGGAAAATTTTTCCTGCTTTTGCTTCAAGACATTAATTTCATTTGTGATGCGTTGCAATGCTGGAGAAACTTTCGCAGGTAGGGTAGGTTCAGAATTTTGATCTTTTTTGCTGCTTTGCAACTCTCCCTCGATGGAAAGTTTCTCCATTTCCAACTGCATAATGCGTCTGTCAATAGCTTCTAGTTCTTCAGGTTTAGAAGTAATTTCCATTTTTAGTTGAGCAGCAGCTTCATCTACCAAGTCGATCGCCTTATCTGGCAAAAAGCGGTCCGAAATATAACGGTTAGAAAGAGTTGCAGCAGCTACCAAAGCAGCATCAGTAATTTTTACCCCGTGGTGAGTTTCGTAACGGTCTTTTAACCCTCGTAAAATAGAAATAGTATCCTCTACACTTGGTTGACCAACCTCTACTTTTTGAAACCGACGTTCCAGAGCAGCATCTTTTTCTATATGTTTGCGATATTCATCAATAGTTGTTGCACCAATACAACGCAATTCTCCACGAGCAAGCATTGGTTTGAGGAGATTACCTGCATCTACACCCGAACCCGTACCGCCACTAGAACCTGCACCAACAACAGTATGTAGTTCGTCGATAAATAGAACAATTTGACCGTCAGAGTTGGTTACTTCTCGCAAAACCGATCTGAGTCTTTCTTCAAATTCCCCTCTAAACTTTGCCCCTGCAATGAGACTTCCCATGTCAAGACCAATAAGTTGTCGTTCTTTGAGAGATTCTGGTACATCACCATTAACAATGCGTTGAGCTAAACCTTCAGCGATCGCCGTTTTTCCAACTCCTGGTTCTCCAATAAGTACAGGATTATTTTTTGTCCGACGGGATAAACAACTAACCACGCGCCGAATTTCTTCATCTCTACCAATAACAGGGTCAAGTTTGCCTGCTTTAGCTAACTCTGTCAGGTCGCGCCCATATTTTGCCAAAGCGTCATAACTAGCTTCTGGGTTTTGGTCTTCGACCTTGGTACTACCACGAACTGCTTTAATTGCTGCTTCTAGTTGTTCAAATTCAACTTTGGGTGAGGTTTGGAGGCGCTCAAAACCAGGGCGAGTTGGTAGTTGGGGAGTACCTCCACTGAGGAGTTTATTGCCAAGACGTTTGTCTTGGTAAAAGGCGAGTAGGAGATGTTCGACGGCAATAAATTTGTCTTCCCATTGTTCTCTTGCTTCATCAGCTAGGTCTAGAAAAATTTCCAGACTACGTCCTAGATAGAGATGTTCGATGCTACCCACTTTGGGTTGGCGTTTAGCGAAAGAGTCTATTTGTTGGAGTAGATTTTCTGATTCTATACCAACGCGGTTTAAAATTTTGTTGCCTGTCCCCTGTTGTTCTAAAAGAGCAATGATTAGATGTTCTACTTCTAGTTGTTGGTTTTGGTAACGTCGGGCAACATCCTGGGATTTTACTATAGCATCCCAGGCTTGTTCTGTAAATTTGCTTGGGTCGGTTGGCTGCATTTGGACTATTTTAAATGTTTTCCTATAAAACTATTTATAGGGTAGTTGACATCTCCAGGGGTTGAAACACCCTGGATTCCGTGGTTAATCCACCGCAAATGGGATGAATCCACATTTGCTTAAAGCCTGTCAACAGACTTCTAAACTCCTCGACATAGACCGAAATCTAGCTGTGAGTCTACTTTTTTTAGCTTTCACGAGTGGTTTTACTCAATATGTTGGAGCAATCTTCTCGCTGCTCTAGCTGCCTGCTTGCTTTGAGCCGTCGTAAGAAATTAATTCCCCGTCTCCTGTCCGCCGGAATTTCACCGCACTAGCTAGAGGTCATGGCGACAAACCTTGTTCTTACTTGCTATTTCTAGTATACCAGACTTTTACGCCGCTTTATTACCCGCGCGTCGTTATTCAACCAGGGGATAAATCTTCCGGGAACTTTCCTCCCGCCATTTTTTATGTTTAACCTTGCTGTCTTTAAAGTCAAGAATGAAGTTGACATTCTCTCCCCTTATAATCTTTGATTTAATATAGAATCCGGTTATATACTATATGTTGATAATTCTATAATTACTTCAATATTTAATCTCCCCCGCTCCCCCACTCCCCTACTCCCCTGCTCCCAACTATACAATAACTATTCAACCGGATTCTATATAACGGGAGATTCCCAAACTGCGCCGATGCGAGGTTTACTGCTTGAGTGGGACTTATCTAGATTTAAAACAACCCCCGACATTACGCCAACAGGCGTTGCTGAATGGTAATGATTTTTAGATTAAGTATCAACGCAAAACATAAGTTTTTCAATTTTACCTTCAGCTACTTACCATTACATTTCAGCAATGCCGAAAATTGTTTAGGGTCATAAGACAGGTCGTGGCCAATCGTTGACTATCCATAAGCAATTTTCCTTTCTGCCTTCTACCTTCTTCAATGAGTGCTAGCTGCAACTTCTTTTTCTGAATTGCTACTACGAGAGCTTAATTGAATTAGTTCGACTTTATAGCCATTTGGGTCTTCAATGAAGGCAATAACTGTGGAACCATGTTTCATTGGCCCTGGTTCTCTGGTCACTTTTCCTCCCTGTGCTTTTATTTGTTCGCAAGTGCCATAAATATCATCAACGCCCAAAGCAATATGGCCATAAGCATCACCCAAGTCGTATCGATCTTGGCCCCAGTTATATGTTAATTCGAGTACTGTGTGGTCTGACTCATCGCCATAACCAACAAAGGCTAGAGTAAATTCACCACCTGGATAGTCTTTTTGGCGCAATAGTTTCATACCGAGGACATCGCAGTAGAATTTGAGAGATTCTTCTAGGTTTTTGACTCGCAGCATTGTGTGTAGTAGTCGCATGGTCTACTCCTTATTCCTTGACTATATCTATCTTTTATTGTGAGGCAATTTGGTCAATTTTGGGAGTCAATGTTGCTTTACTGGTAAATATTTGACATCTCCAGAAAAGAGGCAACAGGCAACAGGCAACAGGGAGAAATAATTGATTTGATTTTTAATTTTTATCGAATAATTAAGGTAAAAATCCTCTCCTTTAAAGGAAAAACAAGAAAAAATTTTCCTTTTATTCAATCCTCTTCCTTATTAGGGAGAGGTAATTATCAATTATCAATTATCAATTATCCATGATTAAACAGATGTCTATTAGTACTCACAGAACTTACGCATAAATACCATATCTAGTAGGATATAACTGCCGTTAAACTTTTAACACGAAATGTTTTTGGAGGCTTACTCAAATCCCCGTTACAAATTGAGCTTAATTTTCTAGTTTTATTCCTTCCACTTTATAGAATTTAAGACTTGTGCGATGTAAGTATTCAGATAGCTCGCATTCAGCTTTTAGCTGTTTCATAAATTATGAATATACACTTGTTTTGGTCAAGGTTAGTTGTTTTTTCAATACTTTGAATTATCCTTAAACTTCTGAATACTAATTCCTGCTATAAAGGCAGTGAATTAATAGCTGATAGCTGATAGCTGACTGCTGAATGCTTACTGTGCGATCGCCGTCTTACTTTTAAGTCATATTACTAAAATAAATACGATTTATATCTTACTCAAATGTGACAATCGTCAGATTGTAATCAATATTCAATCGTAGTTATCTTGACTAACTATGATACACTAATTTTTCTAATTTAGACTTTTTTTTAATCAAAGCAAGATCGATTTTTTTTACTCCTTCTAATGATATTAATGACTTGAATTGTTTAACTAAATTTTCCCAATTATTTAATATTGAAATAGAATTAGATTTCTGAATTTTTTCAACATAAAATTGTGCCCAAAACTTGGGGACATACTTTTGCTTTCTAGCCTTGATTCGTTTTCTCCATTTAGTAAAATCTGATTTTCTTGGTTTTTCTACCCCCAAAACAGGTGGCATATCGGCATAACTCACAAACCTGCTTTTACCTTTTCCTACCACATGGATCACGTATTTCCAACAGTTTATTTTGTAGATATTATCTGATTTAATTCCTAAATGAAATGCTAATGCGTCTCTAGTTACAAATCTACCCAATGGATGAGCAGAAGTAGATTGATTTTTGATGATTCTTTTCATAAAATCTACCTTAAGTTTATATATATTTTTTTTGGCCGTATTTGTTTATTTATGTGTCTATAATTCTATCTTAAATAATACTTGGCTATTTTGTCAACATATAATAGTAAGCTAATTTTTTACAAAAATAAATTAATTATAATTGCCCATTGTTAGGATAAATTATGGACAATAATTCTTCCAATATTATAGAATAGAAAAACTCAATAATAGAGCCTGATGAAGTATGTCTAGCAACCATCAAATTCGCAACGTACAGCAGTCAGAATTCAAGACAAATTTTGTCATAAGAATTATTTTGGTACACTATTTGTTGCTATTTGTCAGTTATTTCTGTCACTAAAAAAATAGAGGACAGCGACGCGACCCAGCGTCGGCAACAGATACAAGCAGTGTGAACTAGGCGTTTTGCGCTTTGCAAAATATGATATTAGGTAGGGTTAGGGCTTGCTGATTAAATCTAAAATCATTGACAGATAAAGCTTTTAGAATTTGTAGGGCTGGAAAAAGTGCCAGAAGTGAGGTCAAAAATGTTCAAAAAGTTAGCATAAAAGGCTCACTAGGACAGAAAAATTAAAAGACTATTTTTCCGACTACCTCCTCTATAAATCCTATTCTTCCTGACTTACAGCGGTTTTCATTTGGGTAGACTACAGTAGGGACGTTCCATGGAACGTCCCTACAAGGTTTGATGTGTGAAGATGTGGTTCATCAATTTGAAAAGCGCTGTATGACACCTGACTTATGACTCCTACCCTCAGCAAAAGACTTGTATAAGCAAGCCCTAGTGCCGCTACGCGGAAGTCACCAAGTCAGAAGTCAGAAGTCAGAAGTATTGATTGGTAAGGCTTTTAGGATTTTGTAACTGGTCAGTTATTTCCGCCATTCTGCACTAGGTAAATTTTTGTCAAAATTTAGAATATTTTTGAGTAAAATGTAAAAATAGATACAGAAATAAAAAAATATTTTTATAACAGGGTCTAAATAATATGAAACTAAATAATGACTATCAGTGTAATCGACAAGAGCTTCCTACTATTAATATGATGATGGGGGAAGCAGTGGAGGAAGACAGGGGACAACATAGAGGCCAAGGGTGGACTTATCCTTACGTTAAACATATTCCCATACCTCAGCATCCTTCTAAAAAGCTGTGTTGCGCTAGAGATGATGAGTTAGCTCAGGAAAAACAAACTATTAATGTTGTTCAAATAGTAAAAGAAAAACAGGTTGAACCAAAAAATATATCTCAGGTATGTACAACAAATATATGCGATATATTACAATGGCGACGCTTAATAGCTAAAGCTAAAGGAGATGAAAGGTTATTAAGTTTATTAGAGGTTGAGTGGCGAGATAAATCTTGTGGATAGAGTTATGATTTTTTATTTTTAGGATATGCTTCTTGAAGATAAATTAGTCGATTCTGAAAGTAGTGAGAATTATTTTAGAAGCGGAACTCAAAATATTGTAACTATAGGACTTCAACAATTAATAATGAATAATGAATAATTACCTCTCCTTGAAAGAAGAGGATTGACAAATTCATGAAAATTTTTCTTCACAGGAGTCGATTGGATATGGCTCCTTTGACCTCGCCATCCCTCGACCGCTTATTATCCCCTTAAAAGGGGAGGCGCATACCCACAATTTTTCGGTAAATCTGAATTATCAAAATAATATGGGTCGCACAACCCCCCCCCTTTTAAGGCGAAATATTTATGGAGCGGGGCTCAAATCCCCGTTACAAAAATAACTTCTGACTCACAGGAGTGCGCATTCCCTCTCTTGGTCAGCGTTCCGCAAGCGAGCTGGCGTCGTCGCGGGGTCGCACCGCTTCTGACTTCTGACTTCTGACTTCGTTAATAAGTGGCGATCATAGTTAATTCTAGTTCAGTGTAATTAATATTTTTTTTGGGGTTAATTATTAGGAGAGAATAACAGAATCAGCTTTTCAGGCAATGAAGAAATACAAGTTTCAGCTTAGGGACTAGCAAAAAAATAGACTACCAGCTAATCTATAGAGTAGAGATTGCTTCGGCTAGCTTAACTATTCCCGATTGAGGTTGAGTCTAATATCAGCGCCTCGCAATGACAGCCACGAGCCTTTTTCTACACTAATAATTGGTACTTTATTAAGTTGCAAATCCCTTATCTCAAATTTACATTAATTATTAAAATATAGTATTACGTCTTTTTTTGAGTACTGGACCGAAACAGCTAAAATGGTGTGTTGGATGGGGAGATGGGGAGATGGGGAGATGGAGAGATGGGGAGATAAAGACACCTAGAAACAAAAATAAGAGTGCACAGTTTTAGCTGTGTCAGTCTAGTGTCTAATTGTATAAGTTTAAGTTAATATATTTATTAGAAGAATGAAAAAAGCCTAAACTCACCTAAACTCAAACGAAGTAAACTCAAAAATAATATTACTAATTTTTGCAACTAGACACTAGTACAATAAATTTGGGTTGTAAGGGAACAGGGAACAGGGGTGCGACCACGCTGGGTGCGGCAGAGGCAAGCCGTCGGAACCAGGTTAGGTTTAGTCGCCATGGGAGTGCCAACCAAGAGAGGGAATGACTACTCCTGTGAGGGAACAGAGAATGTCAAGAGCGTATTTGCGTAGCGTTATATATTTGACATCCTCCCCGGCCTAAAGGCACGGGGATTCCTACTGAGCCGTAGCTCCTCGGCGGGTTGACGCTTCACAGGGTGCTGCTTCCTTGGCGGTAGTCTAACGCTTCCCTCCACGTCCGTTTAGAGTTTCCAAGTGCCCCTCGGCAACTAATAAAACTGTACCACATATTCAATTCACTTGCACATAAAATAAAAAGTCGCCCTACAAGGGCGAGGCTTTAAACCCAATTTTTCGGTAAAAATATCTTTGTAGTGCCACTCTTCAAGAATAGAGAATCCTTAAGAGTGGCACAGATTTGTTAAGTAAAAGTCTGAAGACTACTGGATAATACCGAAATAGTAGCCTGCAACAAGCAAGTTGATGGCCAACAGTACTAAAGCCCAACTTGCACGAAAAGAATATTTCATCTAAATTTATTCTCCATATTTATATTGGGATCAAGAGAATATTATCATGCAATTGATTCAATATCATACAAACATCTAAAGATATAGAACTTCAGGGAAGATCAATAAACTCCTTCGAGCAGGGGACTGGAAGATCCGGTCTGAAAATATAAAGGGGAAGCGCTTTCCTTATTATTGGAATCCTCAACTCTTCTATTGCTTCACAATATTAACGTTACACAGGATGTATTTTGAGGAATTTATCTGTTCTCTTTTCCCTTCTTGATTTAAATATTTTCTCCAGCATGATAAGAACTACGTACTAGAGGGCCAGAACGCACATGAGAAAAACTCATTTGTTGAGCGATCGCTCCAAGGTCCTCAAACTCTTCTGGTGTCCAATATTTTTGTACAGGCAAATGGGCTAGAGAAGGTCGCATATATTGGCCCAAAGTAATGCGATCGCATCCTACTCTTCTCAAATCTGCCATTGCCTCAACTATTTCAGTTTTCGTTTCTCCATGTCCCAACATTAGCCCTGACTTAGTAGGAATATTAGAGTTTAACTCCTTAACAATCCTTAGTAAATCAAGGGATCGCTCATATTTTGCCCCACGGCGCACAGGGCCTTGTAACCGTCGTACTGTTTCAATATTATGGTTATAGCAAGCAGGTTCAGCATCTATAACTATCTTTATCCGCTGCTTTTGCCTTTCAGCTAGAGAAACAGATAACTTCTCAACCCCAAGTCTATCTTGACCACCCCAAAAATCAGCAGTCAAAACCTCAATCTTCGCTCCTGGGTTCCGTTGTCTAATAGCTGTCATTGTTGCGACAAACCAACTAGCACCGCCATCTGGCAAATCATCCCTAGCAACAGAAGTCAATACCACATACTCCAAACCTAACAATTCCACAGCCTCAGCTACTTTTTCTGGTTCCTCTGGGTCTAAAGGCATCGGAGCATGACCCTTATCCACTTGACAAAAAGCACAAGACCGTGTACAAGTAGGACCCATCAATAAAAAAGTAGCTGTCTTCTGGGCATAACATTCGCCTCGGTTAGGACAGCGACCTTCTTCACAGATGGTATGGAGCTGACGCTGCTTTATAATTTTCTGTACAGTAGAAATATCACTAGCTTTTCCCAAAGAAGGACGCAGCCACTTTGGCATACTCTGAATTTGGGCTTTCATCTCAGCAGTATTGACCTGAGTTGATATTGATTGACCATTTTTTGTAGCCATAAAAAGTTAAAAATAACAATTTTGTGCGCTTTTATATTAGAACAGATAAATGTAGAAGCCATGATTTAGCGATCTTTATGGCTGATTATAGGAATATAGATAAGATTAATTTGAAAACACTAACTCATAACTGGAGGAGCTAGTCGTGGCAGGACACAAAATTTTAGTTATTGATGATAGTAAAGTTATTAGGGTAAGAGTCAAAGAAATGCTTCCCAAAGGAAACTTTAATGTTATAGAGGCAAAGGACGGCCAAGAGGGACTGAAATTTATTATTAAGGAACGCCCTAACTTAATTATGTTGGACTTTCTACTACCAAAAGTTACGGGTTGGGAAGTGTTCCAAAAAATTCAATCCCAGCCTCAACTAAAGAAGATTCCATTGGTATTAATGTCAGGTCGTAAAGAAGAGGTAACAGATAAAATTCCTGAACCTTTTGAGAAACATTTTTTTGCTTTTCTAGAAAAACCTTTTGAGAAAAAAGAATTAACTGCAGCCATTAAATCTGCCTTTGATTTGGCCAAAAAACGCCCGAGTGAGCAAATGGAAGTTGCTGCTTTGGGGGGAAGTTCTGGCGATATTCAAGCGTTGCAAGCTCAAGTTAAGAAAATGCAAGCTGAAATTGCAGCTTTGAAAAAACAAATGGCTCAACTTGTGACTATTATCAAACAAAAGTTGAAGTAGTAAAATCAGTCATTAAACATTGGTTATTGATTATTCTGATATTTTTTTTCCCCTGGAATATTGATATATTCTGGGGATAATATCAAATCCGGTTGAACAACCTCACTTCAATTTAATAGTCAGTAGTCAGCAGAGGCAAACGGCCGTTTGCTGGTGCAGAGCTTCCGCTAACGCTCGTACAAGAATGATACACCCTGAAACGTTTAGTATTGCTAGAAATTTTACTATTCCCTATTGCCTATTCCATATTCCCTATTCTCTATGGGTATAAATTGGAGCTATGTGCAATTAAACGGACTTGATATAATTTATTAAGATTAGAGTTGTCGCTAAATAGAGGAAAAAATCGCTCGAACCTAGACAGAGCAATAATTCTAACCATTTTGAATTTATAATATCTAGAATCCTTACAGAACAAGGTTTTTGGGGATTTTTTAAGTTATAAAGCGACAAGTCTATTAAACATATCCGATAATCAAAAATAAAGTCAATTATCATTTTCTTTGTGGGTTTAATACCCCACCGTCAACGGGGGTGTTCAAAATTACTTGGGGGAGCGTAGACGCGGAGCGGCAGGTCGTTGACTATCCCCATGTAATTTTCCTCCTGTCTCCTGTCTCCTGTCTCCTGTCTCCTTCTTCAATGCACAGAAATTATCAATTATTTCCCCCTACTACCTACTCTCTCTTTTCTGGAGATATTTATTGGTCTGTACTTCAATAATTTGACTAATTTTTTCTCCCCAAATACCGGCGTTGCACAGTGACAAATGATTTTAGATTTTTGATGGAATTGGATTTTGGATTAGTCAATTGCTAGAATGATTAATATTAGGTTTTTTTTAGCCAAAGTCTAAACTAATTTTTGGCAATATCATTCCATAATGTGCAACCCCCAAATACCAGTTTGAAAAAAGAATATTATAAATACAACATGCGTTATGCTGCTAAATTATTTTAATATATATTTTGACTAAAAGAAAAGATTTGATTCCTCCTGACTACTGGCTACTGTACGTCGCCAATCCGACGGTTCCCCTAACTTACTACTAAAAACACCTTAAGCATTTGTAGCAAACATTTATAAAAATGGTATAACTCTTTGACTCAAAGAAAAACAAATTATGGTATTAGATTCAGAATTTCTTACTCAACTAAAAGCTGCTACACCTAGACTATTTGATTTACTCGCAGGTTTTTCTCAAGTTGAGGTTTTAGTGGTGGGAGATTTAACCCTAGATGAATTTATGACTGGTCAGGTGGAGCGCATTTCTCGTGAAGCACCTGTATTAATTCTGCGTCACGAAACTACGGAGCAAGTACCTGGTGGGGGAGCTAATGCGGTTTATAATTTTGCTAAGTTGGGCGCTCAAGTTAAGGTTGTAGGTTTGTTAGGAAAAGATGAGCAAGGTAAAGCACTGCGTCATATTTTTGAAACAGCTAAAGTTGATACTGCTGGAATTTTAGTCGATCCAAATCGCCCGACGGTAACTAAAACTAGAATTTCTGGTCATGCTCGTCAGTCTGTAACTCAACAAATTGTTAGGATAGATCGAAAATCTGACGATCTGCCAGAAGTTGATTTGCAATTGCAATTGGCAGAGTATATTCAACGACAAATTGCTACGGTAGATGCAGTAATTTGCTCAGACTATGGAGATGGTGTTTTGACGACACCAGTGATAGAGGCGGCTATATCTCATCCACAAAGAACTATAGTAGATACTCAGAAAGATTTACAACGTTACAAGGGTGCTACTCTATTTACTCCTAATCTTCCTGAAGCGGAGAAAGCAGTAGGATATGCTATTACTAATTCTGATACTCTATATCAGGCAGGGTCTGACTTATTGAGGTTAACAGATGCAGAGCAAATTTTGATTACTCGTGGCGACGAGGGGATGAGTTTGTTTGACCGCGTAAATACTTCTAATTATCCTTCACCTTCTTTTATTCTTTCTGGTACTGGTGATACTCCGATTTACTGTTGGCATATTCCAGCTTTTAACCGGACAGATGTTTTTGATGTTACTGGTGCTGGTGATACGGTTGTTGCTGCTTTGACTTTGGCTTTGAGTATGGGTGCTTCTAGTTGGGAGGCTTCTGTTTTAGGAAATTTGGCTGCTAGTCTGGTGGTGCGTATATTTGGCACTGCAACTACGACGGTTAATGAACTTAGGGAGGCTTTACAAGCACTGGTTAGTTAGGCTCAAGTTACTCTATTGTGAGGCTTGGATGAAGGTGACGATATAGCTGCCACACTTGCTACGCCAACGCAAAATCACCTCTATAGAGGAATGAACTAGAATTGTACTTTGTAAGTTTCCAGCTTACAATCAGTAATCATATCATGTCTGGTAGTATAGTTAGTGGGACTTATATAGAATCCGGGTAATTAGTTATCGTATTACTGAGGAGTAACGAGTAAGGAGTAACGAGTAAGGAGTAACGAGTAAGGAGTAACGAGTAATATCAAATCCAGTTGAATACTTAATTGTATTGTTGGGGGAGATGGGGAGATGGGGAGATGGGGAGATTGAATAATGAACATATACTATATAACCGGATTCTATATTACAGCGGTTTTCATTCCGCTAACGCCCCTACAGGGTTTTGGTTATGACAAAGATTTAATGGTTGTGCCTGTGCGAAAGTGTGGGAATGGTCATATAACTATTGTCCCTTAATACTTTTAATTCTTATGGAATATCCTCTATGTGGCCATCACAAAACTCGGGTATCATGGAAAGACGAGCAAAGGAAGTCAACGATATTATTGTCCTGAATGCTTGCAAACTTTTCCTTCGGAATGTTGCGCAAACAGTTACACCTTCGACACTCTATACTATCGTAGACAGGTTCAGCCTGAACAAATGCGGATGGTTTTGCAAGCTCATGTCGAGGGTAGTAGTTTAAGAGGAATTAGTCGAGAGCGTGAATCTGGCCTATAATACAGTAGTCAGTGTGGTGAGAGCAGCCTCTCAAAAAGGACAGATGATTCATAATGCCAATGTAGAAAATATCCAAACCTCACAGATTAGTAGTGATGAGTTTTGGTCATTTGTTCAAAAAAAGTGAGTGCTAATTGGTGGGGTCTCCCCAGAATGTAAGACGCACTCAAGACACAAAAAAACTGTCAGACAAATGAATTGATAGAAGGTGACTGTGGGATTGGTATGACCCAAGCTTGATCAAGTGGGCTAATTCTCACAGCAAGAGTTGGTAAACATACAGACCAGTTCATAGAAGAAGTTATCGTTAACACGGAAGGTAAAACAGACTGTAAACAATGGCATAGGGATGACTGGGGAGGATCTGAGCGAGTTCTCCCTCCAGAGGTAAATCATATTATAGGCAAGGAGCAAACGCAGCAGTTATATCATGTCCGGTTGAATAGTTATAAATAAAAATGGAGGAGTAATGAGTTATGAGTTATGAGTAATGAGTTATGAGGAGGGAATTTTAAGCTATAAATGAAGAGAAAGTTTTTTGATCACGCTCTGATCCGGACATGATATAATATCATGTTCCCCCTCCGGGGGAGCTACGCTAACGGTTGAATACTTATAAATAAATTTTGTGAGTCCTCAGGAGTCAACCCACCCCTAACCCCTCCCCTCCTGGGAGGGTAAGTCAGGAGTCAGGAGGAAAAAAAGGAGAAAAAAAGGAGAAAAATAGGAAATATTGGAGAATAGTATTGATAATTTCAGTATTTCTTTGGTACCGTCAGTCCTTAAATTTTATTTATAACTGACCCGTCCGAACATGATATTAGAGAGAAGCAATGGAATTTTCCGCCAGCAAACAGGTCGATGGCATCGCACCCCAGAATAAATTTGGGAAAGTCTGGGAACAAACTGAGATAACGGTAAGGTTAGTGGTTAGTTATTTCAATTGGATTTGGGTTCATAGTCGCAAGGAAAATACTGCTGCACAAAGAGCAGGGGTGGCGATCGCACCCTGGAGTGGGAATGATCTATTTACCGAAAAATTCTGGGTATGCGCCTCCCCTTTTAAGGGGATAAAAAAAGAGAATATTTCAGATTTCAAGCCTCCTTATTGCAGAGGTACTGATAACTGATAACTGATAACTGATAACTGAAATGACCTATCCCACACTTTGCACTCTGCACTACCAATTAATCATCATAACCCCCAGAGTTCTAATTTACTCTAGGGGTTATGGTGATGTTAAAATTTTCCCGAGTCAAAATATTACTATTGCTTGACTTATATCATGTCCGCTTAATTAGTGATAATACAGTTTTTAAGTGGTAGGTGGTAGGTGTAAATTTAAGAGGGAAGACTTGATAGGAGTAGAAATTTGGGATATTTCTTCAACATTGAGAGGAAAACATTTTTATTATACTCAGGACTTACGCAAAGACACTACATATAGCGCCTACTAATTTAGGCGATCGCTATGATTTTTTAAGCTATCGCCTAGCCTTGCTGATTCTATTCAATTCCATAAAAACTTAAACAACTGTCATTTTAATTGTCGGATATTTGAGTTCAGATACGCTTATATTTGGATAATAATTGATGTTTCAATTGATATATAGTTTTTCCCAGAATATTTGCTATTTTTTTCAAATGATTCCAGACTAACATCGCACAAGCAATATGATTTATTTGAATTTTTGCACGACGAAATTTGCAAAATTCAAGTCCTGTGAATTGCTTAATTTATCTGTGAAATTATTCTATTTTCCATCTAGTTTGTGACTCAAATTCTACGTCATCTGTAGAAGATTGCTTCAAGTCATTAGTGACAATATATTCTGTTCTGTTGGAGGAAACAGTAGCCCAAAACAATTTCACTGTCTTGAGTGCGTCTTACATTCTGAGGAAACCTCAGAATTACGCACTCGCTTTTTTGTCTCGTGGAAACCCCTTAATCTTGATAATTTTTCCCGTTCTTAATTCCGACTTACGACCTGTTAATTCTTCCAGTTTTTGATATTTTTTTACACCCCCAGTATCATCTACTAAACGATTAAAACGATTAATTTTTAACGGAAAATAGTAAGTTTTACCTAAATTATCTATTAAGGCCATGAGTCTTTTTGTTGCATACCTGCTATCCATTCATACTTTTTTTACTGGTATTTTCTTCTTGTTTGCCACATCAATCATCATTTCTGTTACATTATCTATTTTACTTTTTTCATCACTTTCTGGGTTATAAATACGATAATCTATTATCCATAATCGTTCTATTTGGGGATTAAAGTATAAGCAATTAACTATTCTTATTCCACGTACCACCTTATGTTCGTTACCACTATACTGACGCCGGACAATCTCAATTTTTTGAGAATATTTTTTATTAATAACTGTATCATCAAAAATTAAATAACCATCTTCAGTCTTTACAATTTCCTTCCGTACATTCTGCCACAAAATTTATGTTCCGTGTTTCAACACTGTTCAAATAACGATTAATTTGATCGTGGCTAACTTTTTCCAGATGCTCTGCAAGATTTGTGAGAGTGTAATTTTCCTGACTACTTATTAAATACTGACAATATTTTATATAGTTAAAGTCCATTAAAAATATTCAGAAAGAATTAATTTTATAGTTAATTAGTATACCATATAATTTACATAAATATCAATCAAATTTTTCAGTTGATAATAATTTTTTTGTGGTTCAGGCGATCGCCAAGGGGAACCTAGTTTTAGATCGCTAATGTACAGAGAGCCTTAAAGATTAACACTATATGTAGTGCCCTTGCGTAAGTCCTGATACTTAATCATCTGGACATGATATTACTGCTGATCGGTCTTTATGCCATCTCTAGCTTGCATTTCCGTCATCTCATCCATAGAATACAGTTTAACTGATAACCATGCTCCCAAAAGAATATTAATCCAACTCTTCCTCCCCAATATCCCTAATTGGAGCAGGTGCATCTAAAGGCGATCGCAACTCTCCCACCATCTCTTGTATTTCTAATGGTGGAGGAACTGTCATCCGAGACACTACCAAAGTCACAACAAAATTCAATAACATTCCTACTGTACCGATACCCTGATCGGACAAACCCAAAAACCATGTCGGCATTCCATAGAATCTTACACCAATGATATAGATACTTGTAAACACCAAACCTACTATCATACCACTTATTGCTCCTTCCCGGTTAGTGCGTTTGTCAAACACTCCCAAAATAATTGCTGGAAAAAAAGTAGCAGCAGCGACACCAACTCCCAAAGTTGCTATCTCAATCACAAAACCAGGGGGGTTAATGCCGAAATAACCAGCAAAGGCGATCGCCAATACTACCATTATTCTGCCCAACATTAATCTTTGTGACTCTGATGCTTCTGGGTTAATGAGGCGGTAATAAATATCGTGGGCAATGACACTAGAAATTACTAATAACAAACCCGATGCTGTAGACAAAGCAGCAGCTAATCCTCCTGCTGCCACTAATGCTATTACCCAAGGAGCTAGTTTTGCTACTTCTGGAGTAGAGAGAGTAATAATATCCGGGTCAAGAATGATTTCATTAGTCTCTGTATCTGGGGTAAATTGCAAACGACCGTCGTTATTTTTATCGGTGAATTCTAACAAACCTGTATTTTGCCATTTTGTCGCCCAGTCTAACTGTTGCACCTCCTCTATAGTTTTGTTGTGTAAATTATCAATTAAGTTGTATCGCGCAGAAGCAGCTAAAGCAGGAACAGTTGTGGAAAAAATAGCAATAAATAATAACGCCCAAGCTACAGAATATCTAGCTGCTGTCACATTAGGCACAGTATAGAACCGAACAATAACGTGGGGTAAACTAGCAAGACCCACCATGCCGGAAATAGTTATGAATAGAACATCCAACATAGTTTTTTGGGTGAAGGCAGCAGTATATTCTGGAAAACCTAAGTCAACCTGAACTTGATTCAGTTTTTCGACAATATCGCCAAAGGTAAAAGCTAATTCTGGAACCGGAATATTTGTCAGAATATTACAAATGGCAATAGCTGGTGTTAAGTAAGCAACAATAAGTATAAAGTATTGGGCAACTTGAGTCCAAGTAATGCCTTTCATTCCTCCTAATATCGCGAAGAAGGCAACTATAACCATACCGATGACTACACCAACTTCAATGGGGACTTGCAAAAATCGACTGAAGACAATACCAACACCCCGCATTTGTCCGACAACAAAAGTTATGGATATAATGAGGGCAGCAATAACCGCAACGATACGAGCAATATTAGAGTAGTAGCGATCGCCTATAAAATCTGGTAAGGTATATTTGCCAAACTTACGCAGATATGGGGCAAGGAGCAATCCCAAGAGTATGTAACCTCCTGTTGCTGCTGCTACATAATAAGAACCATCATAACCTAAAATTGACACTGCTCCTGCTATAGAAATAAATGAAACTGCAGACATAAAGTCCGCTGCTGTGGCAGCACCATTAGCAATTGCAGGAACACCTCGATCAGCGACGAAAAATCCTTTACTATCCTGGACTCGCGATCGCCATCCAATGTATAGGTAGAGCATCAAGGAAATTGTTACGAAGATAAATGTCCAAGTTTCTGTGGAAGAAGGAAGAAGCAAGAAGGAAGAGGGAAGAAGGGAAAGGGAAGAGGGAATAAACATTTAACAAAAAGTAAAAGAAATAAGAAGAGTAGGGACGTTCCATGGAACGTTCCTACAACATATTACAGCATATTAAGAAAGCGTCTCAATCCAGTAGGTTGCGTTAGCGTTTGCCTAGCTCTCCATTTGAGCTTTGCTTTACTCTCTCTGTAATATTCCCTGACTACAGGTGGCACACTGTAAAGATTTTCTTGTTTTTCGATGAGGGAACGCCGACACAAAGATTGTAATGTTAAGTTTTATTTTACCCCACATTTCCAAATAATTCCCAACATTTTCCAACAGTTCCCGATATTCATTCGGGTCATCGCCTGGAAAATTCCCGATAGTAAGTAGGCTTGTTGGTATCGGCAAAATAAAAAATTTGTGTTAACATAGAGGCCAACGAAACCGGAAAAGAGATGTGGGAGAGGTTGTTCAGAGGTGTAGTTGCTGCTGCCTATCTATTATGTGTCTATTACGGTGGAGTGAATTAAATTGAAAACTCATATAAATGACCAAATACTTACCTGGAAAAAAAATCTTCTTTGGACATCTTGTAGATGGAATTAGGGATATTTTTTGGGTAACTTGATCGGCAATAATTTCAGCCGAAACTATGGGGACAAATAATGAAAACTTAATTGAGTATCGAGATCATATTCAACAACAAATGCAAATGGCTCAAATGCAATTACAAGCTGTAATGCAACAAAGAGCCTGAGAAGTTCAAGCCGAACAAAGTAATCGTAATCCAATCTAATAAGTCAATTTTTCGAGTTCAACTATGACAAGTAACCTAAATAATTCTCTTAACGCTCTTACTGATGAGCTTAAACGTCATCGCCGCCGAGCCAGCAATTACGGTAGTTCCGATGATTCATCAAATTACTCTCAGGAAGCCGATGGCTATTATGAACATGATTACGACGATTGTGAAGACCTCGACAACGATGGTATCTGCGATGATTCTGACGATGATTTTGATGGTGACGACGACTGTGATTGTGATTGACTAGGAGCAATAATTATGGCATTTCCGTTGGTTTTCGCTGCGATTGGTGGCTTTATTACGATGACTGCTAGTAGAGTTATTTCTGTCGTTGCAGGAAGAAAATTAGCAGAAAAATCAAGACCAAAACCAGTCATTGCACCTCTTAAAAAAGATGAACGATCGCGTAAAGCTGAAGCTGATTATTTTCGAGCTAAAAGTGAACGTGAGCAAGAGTTAGTTAATATCCAAGCCGATCTTGCCAAAATGCGAGAAGTAGAGGTTTTAGCTAATATTGAAATTGCCAAAGCTGAAGCTGAAAGAGAAGAGCGAACCCTGGTAATTTCAGAGAAAAATTTACAACTCAGAAAACAAGAATTAGAGTTAGCAAAAACTCGATTAAAACAGGATATAAAGCTCGCTGAAGGTCAAAGACAACAAGCAGAAAAAGCTTTACAACTAAGAGAAAGAGAACTTGAGTTAATGGCTGAAGACTTGAACGAAAGGCGTAAACTCAGTTATCTCAATCTTGAGCTTCAGCGTGAACAGGAAGCTAATCAAATCGCTCTCAAACTAACTGAAATTCAATCCAATTGGGATCGAGAAAATTGGGCAGGAATTATCAGTCGTGAGGAAATGCAAAGATTATTAATTGAAGCACAGAAACAACATCGTTTAGTGATGATGATTTCGCCTCCTGATATTAGTGATTGTCCAGAATTTAATACTAATCTGCAAAAAGAAGTCAGAAGCGAAGTAAAGGAGTTTCTGGAGCAACATTATCCTCTAAATAATGATACTTGTCCGGTGGAATATTACGGTAAATTTTTCAAAACTGCCATCTTTGATGCGGAGGTAAAACAATTAGAATCAGACTTATCCCCAGTTCCCACAGTGGTAATTTACAGTGATATTACTGACCATAAAATTTATTTTCATGTCACGTTTTGGGGATTAGAAAATCCCTTATCACTAACATTACCTTGGCACTGGAAAGCTGAACAACAAAAATTAATTGAACAGGGATTAACTTCCGAAGATAGTATGATTACTATTCGGCAATCAATCATCAAAATTCATCAATTATTGGCTGCTTTTTTAGCTGATTTGTACTATCTGAATATTAATCCATTACATCAACCCCGTTTACTAGAAATGGAAACGGATATTCCTCCAGAATGGATGCAAACTAATTTAGGGATACTTAAAGAAATTCAACAACAGAAATTAGCTGAGTATCAACAAGAGTTAGAAAAACCCAAGTTTGAACCCATCCAAAGATTTGTCTATTAATCTAAACAAGGAGTAAAAAATTATGTCTAATAATCCTTTGCAAAATCTCAAAATGCTGTTTCAAAATCGTCCTGAAGTTCTCAGAATGTTAGATGCAAGAGAACTTGATTTATCAGGTTTAGAATCTGAGGCTTATATTCGAGAGCAAAAGAAAAGAAAATTGTACCCTGAACCTGTTAATTTTTATGCAACAGGTCGTACAGGAGCAGGTAAAACATCACTGGGGAATACCTTATTGGATACGGGAACAGGCAAACCTCCTATGGAATCTCATGGTCATCAAGATTGTACCAGTAGCGTTCAGTATTTTCAACTTGCTAGTAATTTACGCTATTTTGACTTACCTGGTGCAGGAAGTAATGAAGAGTTTGAGAATATCAATCGTGCGGCATTAGTAATTGAACAAATTACAGATGAAGACGAAGAAATATCCCCTGTTAGTCAATTTAAGGTTTTAGATTTCTCTGAATATGAAACTAAAGGAATTAAGGAAGAAGTTGTTGGGGTTGACAACTGGCAATCTAGTAACAATCAAAAATTTGTTAGTGCTGATATTATTCTCTATGTAGTTGCTCCTCATATGCTGTTTACTCGTGATGATAAACGGTATTTGAGAGCATTACTAAAGTCTCAAACACAACACCATCGAAATCAGAATATTATCTTTGCTCTCAATATCCACCGAACTCCAGATGGTCAATTAAAACCCACACCACAAAATCTGGCAGATGCTCGTAAAATTATTACGGAAATTTATCAGAAGTTTTACCCTAACACAATTCCTCCTATCGTTGAAATAGACTCTTTAACCGGGACAGGAATTAGTCAGATTACCGAGTTCATTTGTCAGATTTTGCCATCAGAAAAAATTGGCAATATGCAGCAGGTACTCAAAGATGAGTTAAAAGAATTTGCTAAGAAAGAACGCAGTTACCGTTATCGGCAAACCTTAATTTATATTGCTAGTCGTTTAGCAACTGAACGAGTAGATACACCTTTCGGTAAAGGGATTTTGAATGAAGCTTATGCTGCGGTTTGTGATTACGGGATTAGTGTATTTTTAGAAGAAGATGCTCGTGCTGAAATGGAAAAGGAACTTTATCAATTAGTAGATGAGTTGGCGTCTCAAACTAAAACATCTCGTGCTAAAGCCATTGAAACAATGGTTGATGTTGTTAAGTACAAAAAAGAATCGGAAGAAATAATTGCAGGTTGGGATAAGGTATATGAAGATGTAGAAGTGCCAGATGTTGAAATAGATTATCGAGAAAAAACACAATCAAGAGTTGAAACTGTTGATGCTGGGCGATCTCCAGGTCGCATTGCTGGGGGTGCTGCGGTTGGTGGATTAGCAGGCGCAGGAGCAACTGCTCTTGGTTTAGCTGGTGCTGCTGCGGCTGGTATAGCAACAGGTGGACTAGCACTGTTACCTATTTTGGGTACTATGATGGCTGGTGGTGCATTAGCAGGTGGTGCAATGGGGGGGAAGAAGCAAAAAAAACAAATTACTGTCAATGAGGATGTTATAGAACCTGTAGTCAAAAAAGTTACCAAAATAGAAAAGCGTTTAGATGATATGAAACCCCGTAAAGAAAAGATATTTAAAGACGTTCCCTACACGGTTCAAAAACTCAAAAAAGTTGGTGAAAAATTTATTCAAGGTGGTTATCCTGTTGTTGAAAACTTATTAGCTATTGGTTTAGGAATTGAAAGTGCTAATTCCTCTGCTGATTTGCAAAATAATTTTAACTTTGAAGATGCAGTTAAGTTAGGTCAACAACAAATACAAGCTACTTTGAGTCGTTATCGAGACAAAATCAATCAATTAGCAGAAAGTAACGATCCTGATGTAGCAGAAGCACAAATCATCAAAATTTTAGAAGGTTCTTTGATCAAATAATCTTTTATTAAATGGGGTAGCTAATACCTACTCCATTTCAAAAAAAAATATTTACTTGAATAAATTTTTTCAATTATCCATAATGCCATAAAAACTAACGCCATGATTACTCTAAACATAGATGAGATTCAAAACAATTTATCAGAATTTATCAAACTGATTCAAGAAGGTAATAGCTTAATCATTACTCAAGCAGATCAACCTATTGCTGAAATTAAACCAATACCAACAAAAACACCTCAAAAAGAACGCCGCCCTATTGGTTTATGTGAAGGTGAATTTATTGTACCTGATGATTTTAACGAACCCCTTCCTGAAGAAATTATTGACCTATTTACCAATCCATGAACATACTCTTAGATACTCATATTTTTCTGTGGTTTATTACTAATAATAAACGACTAGCAGACAAATATTATGATGCTATTAGTAATCAAGATAACGAGATTTATCTCAGTGTAGTTTCTGTTTGGGAAGCAACAATTAAATATCAATTAGGAAAATTACCATTACCAGAATCTCCTGAAATTTACCTTCCCCAACAACGTGAAATACATCTAATTTATAGCTTATCTATTGCTGAAACTACGATTACTCAATTAGCTAAATTACCGCCCTTACATAATGATCCTTTTGATCGTCTTTTACTCTGTCAATCTTTAGAGCATGATTTAATCATCATTACAGAAGATCAAGCCATTCTCTCCTATCCAATGGTAAAGTTTTTCTAAAAATTAGGTAATATACTATGTATTTCCAACTCAATCCACCCTCTATATCTCAAATTCGTGCTAGTTTTATCATTGATAAATTAGCAAATTATCCACAAAATCTCAGCACCATTAATATTTTTGCTACTGGAAGAACTCACAGTGGTAAAACAACATTAGGAAATCGTTTATTAGGAATTGATTATTTTCTCTCAACTGGTCGTCAAGATTGTACCAAAGAAATTAACTTAATTGAATTTCCTATTGGTTTAAAATATTTTGATCTTCCTGGGGTATGTAGTGATGATTTCTTAGAAAATTATAATCGTGTTGCTTTAAATGTTAATCAAGTTGAGGATTTTCCCTTTGTCTCAGAAGTTAGTTTATTTAGATACAGAAAAGAGCAATCTCCTTCTGAACAAACTTTAACTATTAGTCACTATCAAAGCCTCAATTTTCAACCTGATTTAATTTACTATTTGATTGCTCCAGACAAACAGTTTGCAAGAGGAGACCGAAAATACTTAAGAGACTTGTTAAAATGTCATCAAAATATTATTTACGTCTTTAATATGTTTGTTAATAAACAAACAGGAATGAGTTATTTTGCTACTGAAGCTAATATTCAAGATGTAGCTACCCAAATTTTTAAAGTTCACCGTGATATTTTAGGAGAAGCTTCTCAACCTATGATTGTCGGTGTGAATTGTTTAACAGGAGAAGGAATCTCAGAATTATTACATCAATCTCAACAGATATTATCAGGTCAAAAAGGGATAATTTTCCAAGAATTAATTAACTATCAACAACAAAAAACACCGGATGAATATGTAAGTCAAGTTAAACGAGAATTAGTCAGAATATATGCTCATGCTGCTTGTGAAAGAGCGACAGGTACAAATACCTGCGATCAACCTTTACATAAAATTTGTTACACCCTATTTGATTTTTTGGTAAGTCTTCCTATTCAATCTGAACAAGCGGATAATTCCATTGCTCAACAAGTCAATGCTATTGTTCAGCAAATATTAGCTAATCCAATAGAACAAAATCAATCTGAATCTTTAGAGGATAAAATGGAGTATGTTCATCGAGCAGTTAACTATATTTTAAATGAAAGCATTGACTCATTTAATGAATTAATTAAAACCTATCTTTCTGACGTGCAACAACAAGGATACGAGTTCAGGAATCAAGAGTTAGAAGAATGGGAAAAAGATAAAGAATCTTACGGTGAACAACTGGAGTCAAAGTGGAATCTAATTTTATCAAAAATTGAAGATGTTAATCAGATTAATAATTCCATTGAATCACTAGATGGAGAAATCGAGAATATGAGACGAAAACTTAATTCTCGTATAGAAACTCATCAGGCTAATTATGTTAACCTTTTATCCCGTCGTCAGACTTTAAACTCTCGTTGTGAAAGATGGAAAGATCGACTAGATCGATATAATGCTAATATTCACAGAATTAATCGTAGTTCTGCAAGACTAACTCATGAAGCTAGAAAATCTATCGATCAAGAAAGTGATTATTTAGATAGAGAACAAAACTCAATTCAATCAGAATATAGTTATATTGGTTCTTTAGTGGAAGATTGGCAAGAAGAAGATGAACATATTGACGAAAAAAGAACAAAGTTAAATAATAAAATTAACAAATTTAATCAAAAAATTGGCAAGCGTGATGGTCTTAGAAGGTCAACTCAAGAACTCATAAAAGAACGTAATCTATTCGGTAAAAATGCTCAAGATGAGATAAATTTTTGGATTGAATTTATCAAATTTTTTAATCTTGAATTAGAAGCTCTTGATGAAACAATTAATGCTAGAATTGAAGAAATGAACGGTCATATTCAAGAAATAAGAAATCGTCTAACTATCAATTATTTTGAGCAATTTGTTTCTCCAGAAGATGCAATTAACGAACTACAAGAAGTTGTTAATCGTTGTCTTGATGAGTTGAGTGTGTTTGAATCTCAAATTTTCAGCTTTCACCAAGAGCTTAATAATTGTATTTTTAGAGTGAATATCAATAAAATGGTAATTCAAGTTTTGCAAAAAACAACAGAACATTATTTTGATGAAACAGATGAGTTTGAATATAGAGGAAGTCATTATCATTTTTTTCGTCAGCATGGTGTTACCCTTGGGTTAGCTTTAACAACCATAACTCTTATGGGTTTTGAAGGAGAGTATGAAGAATTTTATAATGGTTTGTTGCGTCAAGTTGAGAAATTGGGTCATTTTCCCGATCGTCCAGTAGAAAGTAAAATTGTCAGGTTGTTAGAATTAAATATTAATTCATTATTCGATTCTTCTTTTGAAGAGGTAATTAGACAAGCTGTTTTATAGTCATCAATCAGATGTAATTTAATTCTGGTAAAATGCGTTATGGAATAAGGGTTATCAACCTGTCGGTTCTTTTTCTAATGGTTGGTATTATGAAGTTAAATTAATCTAAATTCCTAATGGGAAGATAAGAGTAAGGAAACAGTGAGGTTAGCTATTGTAGATTGTAGGTTTGGTTAAGCGACAGCGCAACCCAACAAAAACCTAGACTGTATCTATATTGTGTTTGGTTTATCCTACGGATAAGCTCCGCTAACGTTCCTCAACCCAACCGACATGAGCGATCGCCTTCCAAAAACTAACTTCCTGCCCAAAGAAGGGTAATATTGCTGTATTGCCTGAACATTGAATCAGCACTCATAAGCGTCATTTCCTCTATCTGAGCTTGGGCAATTAGCATTCTGTCAAAAGGATCTTTATGATGTAACGGTAATGCAGCCGCTCTTAACGCATGACCAGCACTAATTTCTAAAATTTGCATATTTAACGACGCTATGCGACTATAAATGCAGGTATCTATCGGTTCTGGCAAAGATAATTTTCCATAGGCAACTTTGATTGCTATTTCCCACACACTAGCAGCAGAAAACCACAATTCGTTACTTTCATCAGCAATACAGGTGGTTGCCTCTTCGTTTAACCGTTCAGGTTCAGCAAACCACCATAACCAGCACTGGGTATCCAATAACAGTTTCACTCTTACTCTCCCTCAAATGCTGCCATAATCTCTTGTGGTAAAGGTTCGTTAAAATCCTCTGGCACGACAAATTTTCCTCTATCCTGCCCCAAACTATCTATTCGCTTAGATGAGGGAGACATGGGAACCAACTTCGCGATCGCCACCCCTTGATTTAAAATAATAATTTCTTCTCCAGGTTTGATACCAGATAATAACTCCGAGAGATTGATTTTGAAGTCGTTAGGTAAGTTTTCTATCTGAAGTGTAGCCATTTTTGTTTCTGAATCACTTTTATATTACATTACCAGTTTAACTTAACTTAGGATATTTTAGCTTAACTACCAAGTACTCTAGTAGGGTATGTTTTGCTGCGGGAAATGTTTGCGGAGCATTCCGTCAGGAAAAATGAAATATAACGCACCGCCCTTGATTTTCGGTGCGTTACGCTGGCGCTAACACACCCTACTGGAAGTCTTCCTTCTTGAAATTAATCCAACTGTTCCTCCCCAATATCGCTAATGGGAGCAGGTACAGCTACAGGCGATCGCAAATCTTCTACCATTTCTTGTATTTCCAATGGTGGTGGAGGTGTCATTCGAGACACTACCAAAGTCACAATAAAATTCAACACCATTCCCACAGTGCCAATACCTTCAGCAGAAATGCCGAAAAACCATGTTGGCATTCCAGCGAATTTGACACCAATAATATAGATAGTAGTAAACAACAAACCTGATACCATACCAGCGATCGCTCCTTCTCGGTTAGTGCGCTTATCAAACACACCCAAAATAATTACCGGGAAAAAACTTGCAGCAGCTAAACCAAAAGCAAAAGCTACTACCTGAGCAACAAACCCTGGTGGGTTAACTCCAAAGTAACCAGCAATAGCAATGGAAAACCCTACCATGATCCGCCCTACCATTAACCGTCGCGACTCTGATGCTCCCGGATCGATCATTCGATAATAAACGTCATGGGCAATGGAACTAGAAATCACCAACAACAAACCTGATGCAGTAGACAAAGCAGCAGCTAACCCTCCTGCTGCCACTAACGCAATTACCCAAGGAGCAAGTTTAGCTACCTCTGGAGTAGACAAAACAATGATATCCCTGTCGATCCTAATTTCATTAGTCTCTATATCTGGAGTTAGTTGGAAGCTACCATCATTATTTTTATCGGTAAATTCTAATAAACCAGTATTTTTCCACTTTGTCGCCCAGTCTAACTGTTGCACTTCCTCCAAAGTTTTATTGTGTAAACTCTCAATTAAGTTGTACCGAGCAAAAGTAGCTAAAGCAGGAGCAGTTGTATACAAAATCGCAATAAACAATAATGCCCAACCAGCAGAATATCGAGCAGCTCTTACATTAGGTACTGTGTAGAAACGGACAATAACGTGAGGTAAACCAGCAGTTCCCACCATTAGCGCAATAGTGATAAACAAAACATCCAGCATACTTTTGTTAGTAAAAGCAGCGCTGTATTCTTGGAAACCCAAGTCTACCTGAACCTGATTTAGTTTTTCGACAATATCGCTGAAAGTAAAGGCAAATTGAGGAATAGGAATACCTGTAATAACTGTTGCAATAGCAATAGCTGGAATCAGATAAGCAATAATGAGTACAGTATATTGGGCAACCTGAGTCCAAGTGATGCCTTTCATTCCACCTAAGATGGCAAAAAAGGCAACAATAATCATCCCAATAACAACGCCAGTACCAATATCAACTTGTAAAAAGCGACTGAAAACAATACCTACACCCCGCATTTGCCCAGCAACGTAAGTCATGGAAACAAAGATGGCAGCGATAACTGCAACGATACGGGCAACATTTGAGTAGTAGCGATCGCCTACAAAGTCGGGTACTGTATATTTACCAAACTTCCGCAGATATGGGGCGAGTAGTAGTGCTAATAGTACAAAACCGCCAGTCCATCCCATCAGATAGATGGAACCATCATAACCCAAAAAAGAAATTAACCCCGCCATGGAGATAAATGAGGCGGCAGACATCCAGTCGGCACCAGTAGCAGCACCATTGGCAATAGCAGGTACACCTTGGTCAGCGACAAAAAAGCCTTTACTATCTTTAACTCGCGATCGCCATCCAATGTACAGATAACCCATAAAGGAAATAGTAACGAGTATAAATGTCCAGACTTCTGCACTCATTTAGTCTCTCCTGTCAGTATTAGATTTTTTATCGAGTTTATCCATGTTATATTTTTTATCGAGTTTATCCATTTGAATGGCATAGGTAAAAATTAAGATGACAAACACATAAATTGAACCTTGTTGTGCCATCCAAAAACCCAAGGGAACACCAAAGAATTGAATTGCATTTAAGGGTTGGACTAATAAAATGCTAAAAACAATTGAAACTAAAGCCCAAACTATTAGCAAGTTTCTGATTAATGCTGTATTAGCACGCCAGTATGCTTGACGTTGTTCTTCGTTCATTTTTTAAGTTGTTGATTAACTATGGATTTTTCGATCAAATTTTCGGGACAAAATCTGATTAATTAGCTCTAAGAGACTGTTTGTAAAAGGAATGTTAAATCTAGGTGCCGTAACCCACCGAACATATCGAATATTAAGGCAATACGCTTTCTTAATCTTTGCTTTACAAACACTCTCTCAACATGGCCTTTTTTCTATAAACTAGGTAAATTAGATCAATCCCAAGTATGTTATTAAAGCATTATTTAGTACTCGTTGGAAATGTCATATAAAAATTAACAATTAGCCCTTAGTTGGGTGCATCTCAATGCGTGAATAAAGCAAAAAAATTATCGCTTTTAGGCAACAGGCAACAGCGGTGCGACCCAGCGACGACGTCAGTTGCAAGCGGTCGGACCCAGCGACGACGCCAGCTCGCTTGCGGAACGCCGACCAAGAGAGGGAATGCGCACCAAGAGAAGCAACAGGGAATATATAGGAAATAAAGTATTTTTGCAAATATGAGATGCACCCCCTAAGTTTTTTATAGTTACTTTATTATTATCTAATTATTTAGACATTTTATAGAACCCATTTGAGATCTATATAATTATGGTAGCCAAGTCTTTTCGCGCATCAATGAGTGAGGAAAAATCTGAAAAGGAGTGTTGAATTTTTTGTATTATTTCTCCCCACATCTTCCCTCTTCCCTCTTCCCTCCTGTCTCCTAGCTAGAAAAATTTAATATTTATGAAGATACGCTTAGGGGTTCTATAAACAACTGTGCTGAGGACTTATATCATGTCCGGATAATTAGCGATAGAACTCCGTTCCGCTTACGCGACCAAAAAAACTTTCTCCTTTTCCTCCTCTTATTTCTTGCTTCTTTCTTCCCTCCTGACTCCTGACTCCTTCGTAATTTTATTTATAAGTAATCAACCGGACATAATATTACAGCAGAATTCAACAATTAATAATGAATAATGAATAATTACCTCTCCATGAATTGAAGAGGATTGACAAAGAGATGAAAATTTTTCTTCACAGGAGTCGATGGTCGGACAGCTCCGAGACCTCGCCATCCCATCCTACGGAATGCTGCGCAAACGACCGCTTATTATCCCCTATCCAAAGGCAGGCGCATACCCACAATTTTTCGGTAATATGAAATACGAAAAATCATATTTAGTTGTTAATAAATAATTAAATAATCTACGGATGTATAGCTTTTAGGTTTTTTTTATAATTAATTAAGCAGACATAATATGAAAAGGTAGTAGTAGAAATTTTTTTGTCTTTGAATTTGGCAACTACACTCCATTTAGCTCTCAGCTAATATCAAGTCTCATTAGATATCTCCAGAAAAGAGAGAATAGGGAATAGGGAATAGGTATGGAGGGGGAAATAATTAATTATTTCTGTACGATAATTGATTTTATTTTTGATTTTTGGAGATGTCTATTTCTGAAATAATGGTTGATTTTACACCTTATTTTACAAATAGTTTCGCTCCTTTAAATATCAAATAATTGCCTAAAGCTATTGTCTTGTCAAAGTTTTTAGCTGATCGAATCTAACTTCTGACTTCTAACTTCTGACTTCTGACTTCCGTGAAACGGTGTCAGCCTTGAGCCAAATTAGCTCTTGCAAAAATATCTCAATAAGTATATATTCATATTAGTAATGCGTTTATTCAGAAGCAAATCTGGGCAATCATAAAAATGGTATTCTATCAGCATGATTCACTTAAGTCTGAACTAAATCAAAGAGGTTGGCGTTTGACTCCCCAAAGGGAGACTATTTTACAAATGTTTCAACACTTACCTCAAGGTAAACATTTAAATGCAGAAGAAATATATAATCTGTTGTTGCATCAACAGGAAAAAATTAGCCTTTCTACTGTCTACCGAACCCTACATCTCTTGACAAAAGTAGGTATTTTGCGGGAACTAGAATTAGCTGAAGGACACAAACATTATGAGATTAACTCCCCCAACCATCATAAACATCATCATTTAGTCTGTCTTCAATGTCACAAAACTTTTGAATTTAACGATGATTCTATAACGAAAATTAGCCAAAAACAAGCTGAAAAAGAAGGGGTCGAAATGTTAGACTGCCAATTAACAGTTCATGCTGTCTGTATAGAAGCTTTACGCAAAGGTTGGCCTGCCTTAGTACCTACAAGTTGGTCTTGCCCCAGAACTCACCTAGAAAAAATGTCTAACTCAAACTCAAATCATCAAAAGGCAAAATTGGAGGAGGAGGAGGAACTACCAAATGTTCAATAACTGCCCTATGACTCTCGCGGTTAGTTTGTACTTCAGCTGCGATCGCTTCAAATTTTATTTCCAAACAACCATAAGCAATATACAAATCTGTAATTACCTCTATTTGCCCTATGCCATTAGGAATAAATTCAGTTAACCAACGTGGTCCTGTAACTATTGTTTGAGCTTGGCGGTCGTAAACCCAAATCTTAACATAAATACGAGGCAAACCCTCCGGTAATTGTACTCTAACTTTTACATCTTTTCCAGCAATTACATCTTTAGCCAGTACTTCTAAATGAGGCACTGGCACTGGTTGATCGTCTGGTAAAATATAAGGTTGTCTAGAAATTGATTCATCTTCCGACTGAGAAACATTTGCTAAACCATCATTCCATTGCTTTTCTTGCTGCTCTATTTGTTCATCTTCAACAACAAACTCTTGTGCTTCCCAATTAATTTCATCAGAATTGTCACTGGGAAGTTCTTGATCATCAACTATCGTATTTATAGAGTCACTATCTTGCAACTTATCTGTCCCAGTTTTATGTTGATCTTCTGATATATTCTCTAATTCTTCAGTTGGAGATAAAGAAGAAGCTTTCATCCATTGGGAAAACTCAGAATCATTAACCAAAGAATTCAGCCGATAAAAAAATCTATCCTCTAAATTCAAAGCCTTAAATGCCTCTTTTCTAGGAGCAAATTTTGTAGGAAAGGGAACAAGGTTTTGCTGATTTATAGAAGACACTTCTTCTTCCTCAGTAGTTTTCGACTCCGACTCCGACTCTGACTCTTTTATTTCTTCCCCTTGTAAAATTGTCTGTTCTGGAAGTTTATCTAGACCTCCCCAGACATCATCTAATTCATCTGAATCTTGAGGAGCATTTGACTTGGCCAATAACTCATTAATCAGAGTCTTGCCTTTGGCCATTTTTTCCGGTGGTGGGTTTCCAAAGGTTGGCAATTTGAGCGCTCCAGAATCTCCCTCTCCTTCAACAGGTTGATATATCTGTGGTGGTAAGGGTTGTTCTATATCAGATTCCTTCTGGGGTTTAACTTGATTAATTTTTTCTACTAACTCCTGAAAAGAAGGAGATTTTTGCTCTGATTTTCTTGCTGCCTGAGTTATTTTTGCAGCCATTTCCTGATGGTCATCTTCAGTAAAATTATCATCAATTGCTGTTAACCAATTCTGTAGTGGGGCTATAATTGTAAAAGATGTATTAGCTAAAGTAGCTGTATTATTTGTGAGGATAATTTGCCCTAATATTAAACGAGTTTTAATATTTTCTGGAACATTAACTGTACAAGCAAATATAATAGGTGGAACTTGCTCTGGTAGAGCTTGTTGTATATCAATTAAAATTTCTGAAGTTTGAGGATTACGCAGACAAATTTTTAAATTCCCATTAACTATTGGAGTATTATTTTCTGGAATGGAGGAATCATTTTTTGTGAAAGTATTCTGCGATATGACGTGATTAAAACCTTCTGTAGATTGAAGATTTTGAGTTTGATTATCTAAGATTATCTGACCAAATATAATTAAAGCTTCTCCTGGTTGAGCAGTATAAGATGCTTGGTTTAAGGTTAGTTGTAAAGGATAATTTATAGTAGAGTTAGTCTGATTAGTGACGTTGGTATCTGCCTGTTGATTTGCCTCTAATTCTATTGCTTGTTGTTGCTCAACTTGCCCAAGTATTGATGAATTATGTCTGAGAGTTTCAGTTAGTTCTTTTAATTTTTTCTCTGTATCTTTAATGTCTGATGGATGACTTTGTTCTTCGAGTTGGTTTTGAGCTTGAATACTTGAATTTTCTTCTTCATCATCTAGTAAATTAGTGGGATTTTTATCTTCAATCTGAGCATCCAATAATTCTATTTCATCTGATTTAGTTGTTAATTCAAAATCTTTTTTTTCTGTATTTTCTTCTGGATGATCTATGGAGCTTATTTGACTAGAAAAAACAGATATATTTTCATTAGCAATAAACTCATTTTCCTGAGTTTCTGAATCTGTTAATGGATATAGTTCTTGACTCTGAACATCTAGTGCTTGTGAGAAATCTGAATCATCATAATCAGTAGGCAATACTTCTAAATGGACAATATGTTGTTTGGCTTTGACAGATGATGTAGTTGGTTTACTTTGACAACGAAATTCCCATTGACCAGGTTTGAGGCGGGTAAAAGGGATAATAGAGATGAGACCTTGAGAGTGGGTACGACTAGAACGTTTCTGAACTCGCCTTAAGGGTGGGACTTCTTCGGTAGAATTGTGAATAATCTGAATTTGGACTTCTGTATTGGCTATATGGGTATGAGCCACAATCCGATAACGACCTTCTAGAATCTCCACATCGGCTGATTCTAAAGGTAGCCAGGTTCGATCGCCTTCTTTCTGTAGCAAAAATTCCCAGTTTAACATCTATATAAGTCTACAGAGTGACTTTACATAATATATTACTTTAGTTTATATCAGATTTTTTTTTCTGCGTAATTATTAGTCACTAATGTTTAGAGTTTTTTGAACTTGAAGAAGTAGTCAGTAGTCAGTAGTCAATTTAACTTCCCTGGCGGGAAGTCCCGCGCTCTCCCGAAGGGGAGCGTCGTATGGGAAACCCTGGGCCAAGAGTCGGATACCTCCACAAATAAAAACTTCCTATACCCTTGACAAGCTAGGAGGTATGCATGTTATCTTCAAGGTCAACACAGGGGGAGGACATCACCTCTGTCAAAAAAGCGGTCATTTTTTTCATGACTGAAGAATCCCTCGTTGTCGCGCTATGCGCAACGTCGGGAGTATGTCAAAGCCATTATATCAATTCCCACTGATTAATACTATATTTACCGAAAAATTGTGGGTATGCGCCTCCCCTTTTAAGGGGATAATAAAAAAAAAATTTTCATGAATTTGTCAATCCTCTTCAATTCATGGAGAGGTAATTATTCATTATTCATTATTCATTATTAATTGTTGAAAGTAGTTTCGGAGTTAGTGAGGTACAAAATTTTAGGACTTTAGGCAACAGCTCCGGAAGGCAACAGGCAACAGAGAATTAATGAACTGTACCTCACGCTTCCAGGACTTACGCAGTACCGCTATATATAGCGTATAACTTCGTCATTATTCTGGATACAATCACTATAATTAGTGCTGTTGCGTAAGTCCTGGCTTCCTAAAAAGTGCTGTAAGTAACACTTAAGTTATTAAGTAATTAACACAGGTATAATAATTTTTGTGCTAATTAGCAGCCCAGTTAATGTTAATGATTCTCATGTTTAATTCTCTCCTACTCCCCTACTCCCCCACTCAATAAAATGTAGAAAAGTTTTTGAGAAATGGTATTACTCCTATGGAACCCAACCCAAAATTGTCTCTACTTCAGTTGCCAGGGACATAGGATCGAAAGGCTTAGTAATTACTCCATTTATTCCCAACTGCAAAAATTGATGGCGATCTTCTGAACAAACTTTCGCTGTCAGGAAAATTACTGGAATTTGCTGAGTGGCCTGATTAGCTCGTAGTTGTTTAAGAGTAGAAAATCCATCTATTTCAGGCATCATTACATCTAAGAGAATAGCATCTGGTTGTTCTACTTCTGCTTTAGCAACAGCTTCGCTACCTGAGCTACCTGTAATTACTTGCCAACCACCTACTATTTCTAGGCTAAGTTGGGCAACTTCTCTAATATCTTCTTCGTCATCTATTAGTAAAATTCGTTTTTTTGCCATCCGATAAAATATATTTAATTTGACATTATTGAAATTGTAATCGTGGTTTGAAACTACATATAAGTTTGAGTAGATAAAAACAGTTTGGAAAGTTGGTTATAGGGCTACGTGCAAGGCAACAGCTCCGGAAGGCAATAGGCAACAGATGAATACAAAAGGGTTTGCTGCTTCTATTTATGTCAAACACCTAATGCATAGCGCTATATAAGTTTCAAGTTCCTGCATAAGTAGATCTATAGCAGATTCCACTAAGCGTGAGGCACACCCATCGCGGGCAATATGTCCGCACTTGCATTCATTCAATAGTTAATCTCTGTACCTCATAACGCGCGGAAACTGCTTTCAATAATGAATAATTAATAATGAATAATTAATAATTACCTCTCCATGAATTGAAGAGGATTGACAAATTCATGAAAATTTTTATTTATTATCCCCTTAAAAGGGGAGGCGCATACCCACAATTTTTCGGTAATAAAGAAGTAAGTTATTTTTACTGTCATAATTTGTAATTTTTTCAATTTGGAATTGATACCTATTGGAATTGATACCTAAATTTCACCTTGTGTATATCCACTTTTTTATTTTTTATCTTTTTATTTTGGGTTTAATACCCCGCCATCTACACAGTGTTTACAAGCTTGTTGGTGTTTGAGTACCCATCCACTTTTTCCTTCTTCCTTTTTACCGAATAATTAAGGTTTAAAGCCTCTCATGAGCAAGGATAAACAAGCGAAGCGGTCGTTTTTTCAAGGAAAGGTAATAATTAATAATTAATAATTAATTATTGAATATTGAATATTACCTGGTTACACCTGGAAGCAAATCATCATTCCAGGGAAGAGATGCAGGGCGTTGTTGACGGTCTAAATAAGCATTCAAAGCATAAACCATATCTCCACGAGTCATCGGTGCTAAAGGATTTATGTTGTTTGTACCTGGTTCAGTATTCACAAAACCTTCATACAATGCTGTTGCTATTGATTTTGTTGCCCAACTAGGGATTTTATCTGAATCTGGGTAATTATTTAATAGCTTTTTAGTATTCTCTTCAGGAAACTGAAAAACACCATAAGCTTGAGCAAAAATAGCAAATGCTTCAGCTCGATTAATTTTATAATTGGGAAAAAACATTCCCTCACGATAGCCACTCATTACACCATTTTTGAGGACAATTTGAATATCATTATAAGCCCAATAATCTGAAGAAACATCTTTTAATTTAACATTTGGTTTCTGGGAAGATTCACGTTTTTCTAAATCAAATGTTTTGACTAAAATTGATGCTAATTCTGCTCTACTAATAATTTCATTGCGATTAAATTTTCCGGTTGCATCTTTGGTCATTAATCCTGCAGCAATTACTCTTTCTATGGGGTCTACTATTTCTTCTTGAGCTTGAACAATTATTGGCAATTGTAATAATGCTATGAGGGAAAATAGACTAATAAATTTTTGCATAATTTTAATCACATAGTTTCTATTGATATATTCATTGTAATACTAAATCCAGCGATCAACAGAATTTTCTTAAGCGGGGGACTCACCCCTAACCCCTTCCAGGAGGGGGAGTGGGTACGAACGTTGCATGTAACGTCCGTACAGGGAGAATTCAACAATGAATAATGAATAATGAATAATGAATAATGAATAATGAATAATTACCTCTCCATGAATTGAAGAGGATTGACAAATTCATGAAAATTTTTTTTCACAGGAGTCGATTGGATATGGCGCAGGTTTCCTCGCCATCCCTCGACCGCTTATTATCCCCTTAAAAGGGGAGGCGCATACCCACAATTTTTCGGTAAATATAATAATAATAAGACTTACGCAGTGACAATAGATATAGGGTTTTACTCAGTTATGCTATTGCTTTTTCCTATGGTCATGCTCCGCAAATATGTTGCGGAGCGTTAACGGAGTTATGCGGCAGCAAAACACACCCTAATGGACTAGAAATAGGATAGGATTTGAATCTCATTTCTCTCCTGATTTATGACTCTTAATAAATGCTTAAAACTCAGACAACGTCATATTTTTCCTTCTTCCTTCTTACCTCAAATTTAAGAAATAAACTGGTATTAATTATGATAGTTGAATAGGATAAAACTAAATGCAAGCTACCCAAATTCGCTATTCTGCCGAAGAGTATCTAGAGCGGGAAAAAACTGCTGAATTTAGAAGTGAATATCGTGATGGAAAAATAATACCAATGACTGGAGGTACTGTAAATCATAATCGAATTTTTGGTAACTTTTGCGCAACATTAAAGTATGGCATTAAAGGGCTTTGTTGCACAAATAGAGCTTAGAGGTTAAAAATAATAGTGCGTGGCACAACAAATCTATATCAATATCAATGTAGAGATGAGTAATATCATGTTCGGATAATCAGTTACAATAAAATTTAAGGACTGATAGTACCGACAGTACAAAAGAAATACTGAAATTATCAATACTATTCTCCAATATTTCCTATGTATTCCTCCTTTCTTCCCTCCTGACTCCTGACTCGGTCCTCCTGACTCCTCACAACAGTTATTTATAAGTATTTAACCGAACATGATATAACTCCAAGTCCAAATCTAAGTCCAAATCTAAGTCTAAGTCCAAGTACCTCCTCAGCAACTGGTCTGAGTATGATGCTTCCTTAAAGCAGAGAGGGAATTTGACATTTTGGCTGAGTGATGAAGTAATAGAGCAGCGGATAAACCAAGAGAGGACAGGACGTAGAGGAGCATCTAATACTTATAGTGATGTAGCTATTGAACTAATGGTCACTCTAAGTAGCTTGTACGGACTAGCGTATGGGACAGACGGAAGGATTTGTGGAATCTATATTTGACTTGATGGAACTAGATTTACCAGTGCCAGACCATAGCACTTTATGCCGTAGAGTCAGAAAATTAAATATTGCCATACCAGCTATAACAAGGGCAGAAGGGATTCACTTAGTAATAGATTCACTATTGGGTCAAAGTCTACGGTGAAGGAGAATGGAAAACTAGGATTCATGGTGTAGGGAAGCGCAGAACATGGCGTAAACTACACCTAGGTGTGAATGAGGCAACTGGAGAGATTGTCACAGCGGTGGTAACAACTAATGATGTGAGTGACGACCAAGTATTTTGTGACCTATTAGATGGGGTAGAAGGTGAAATCACCCAAGTATCAGCAGATGGAGCCTATGACTTGTATAAGTGTTATGAGAAAGCCAGACAACTTGGAGCAAAAGCAACTATTTCACCCAGGAAAAATGCAGTAATAGGTCAGCATGGCAACTGCAAAAGCCGACCTCAGACCACCAGATGAAAACCTCAGAAGAATAAGAATTGTAGGACGCAAGAAATGGAAATGTGAATGTGGTTATCACCGACGTTCGTTGTCGGAAACTACGATGTTCAGGCTTAAATCTCTCTTTGGAGGCAAGTTACGACGACGAAAATTTGATAGTCAGGCAGTGGAGTTGTTTATACAATGTTCCATACTCAACGTGATGATTCGCGTAGGGTAAACCCCAGAGCTACAAAGTAGAAATCTAGTTAACTTCCAACTAAGGGAGTTTTTTGTGATCGCTACTTTCATGCAACAAAGCCGCATTAAAGGGCAACTTTACGAAACTTTTATGAGTGATTTACGTTTGTCAATACCGACAAAAAACATTTACACTTATCCAGATGTGATGGTAATTTCTACTCCAGTTATTTATGCTGAAGCTAGGCGAGATACTATTACTAATCCTCAGATAATTGTCGAAGTATTGTCGCGATCGACAGAAGGTTATGAGCGGGGGCAAAAATTCGAGTATTATCGGAGAGTAAATAGTTTGCAGGAATATATTATCATTGACCAATACAGATATTATGTTGAACAGTTTAGCAAAACTCAGGATGGTAAATGGTGGTTGTCAGAATATGAAGGTGATGGAGCTATTTTATCTTTAAGTTCGGTGGAGTTTCAAATCTCTTTGTCAGATATTTACGAAAATGTAGAATTTGAGTGAAGAAGGAAGAAGAAAGAAGAAAGAAGGCATTTAGTTATCTACAACAGAAGGAAGGAGGACATCTATAAATCCTCAAAGTTAGTCAGGGATTACTTCTGACTTCTGACTTCTGATATCATGCCCGAAGGCAATCGTTTGTGTAAAAGTTAGCGTGGATATCTACAGGGAATTTAAGTTTTTTCTTGTCTTAAGCCTTCCTGCCTTCCGGAGCTGTTGCCTTCCGGAGCTGTTGCCTACCTTTGCTATACAATACCGATGCTACCGGAGATGATATGACTTCTGACTTGTGGGTGGCGCTATAGTATTATAGCAGTGTGCGCTGGTATATTTACAAATTGCAGGAGGTGCCCAATAGCTAAAAGTCTTATATTATTCCAACGGAGATGCTGCGCAAACGGCAATTTATTCCCCCAGATGAGCTGTTGCCTGTTGCCTGCGCACAGCGCTATACTACCAAGGCAATACTTCACCCTTTGCGTGCCAAAAAGTACCTGTATTTTCTAAGTTTAATTCGTCAATTCTAGCTAACAAATTTTCTGCTGCTTCTGCTGGAGATATTCCTGTGAAATTTGTCATTCTAGTGCTAATTAAACCAGGATGTAAAATTGCTACAGCAATTCCTTGTGGTTTTAGATCGACAGACAAAGATTTACCTGCCATACTAACTGCAACTTTTGACATTCGATAGCCATAAGAACCACCGGAAGTATTATCATCAATTGAACCCATTCTACTCGTAATAATAGCAATTTTTGAGCCAGATTCCATTAAGGGTAATAAAGCATGAGTTAGGCGCAAAGTTCCTATAGAATTCACTTCAAATTGTTTGCGAATACTATCAAAATCTAAATCATCTAGATAATTTCTTTCTCTTTCGACTATTCCAGCATTATTAATTAATACATCTAATTTTATCCCTTGTAGATGATTAACTAGGTTAGCAACATCTTTTTCAGAAGTAATATCTACCCCAGTTTCTAAATGCACTCCTAGATTTTCTAATTCTTGATTAGATTGACGACAAACAGCAATTACTTTGTCACCTTTACTATGAACTTGTTTACATAATTCTTGCCCAATACCACGATTAGTTCCTGTGATTAAATAAGTTGCCATAATCGACTTTCTTTCTTTAATTGCTGATAATTTTGCTGGTTGATTATATCATATAAGTAACACAATTTTTGAAGGATCAAAACCCAAAATCTTCATTCATTAGAAAGAGGAGGCAATAAAACCTCTAACTGCTCTAATAAAATGGGAATATCTGACGCAATAACTCCCCACAAAATTTCTGGTCTCACCTCATCATAGCGATGAGCAATAATATTTCTTAAACCAATAAGACTGCGCTAATTTATCTGAGGGTTTCATTAATTGATAATTGATAATGAATAATTGATAATTACCTCTGGTTAAAACCGCTACGGAATTGAATATAAGGAAATATTATTTCTTTTCTTGGTCGATTGGATATGGCGAGGAGACCCGTTCTTGCAGACCCGCTCCGAATGGCGCCATCCCACCCTACGGGAACCTCCGAAGAGAGAACTCCGTTCCGCTGTCGCGTTTCGCGTCAGCGTTGCGAAGCAAACGACCGCTGTCTTGGTCGATTGGATATGGCGAGGGGACTTCGCCATCCCATCCTAACGGACTGCTCCGCAAACGACCGCTTTTTTCCCCTTAAAAGGGGAGGCTTCAAGGCGCGAATTATTTAATTATTAATAATTAATAATTAATAATTCGGTAATTGTTGAAATTCTAAAGATATTCGACGTGCAGCTTCACCCAAAATTTCAAATTGACGCTCTACTGCACTTTGTATCAAAATGTTCTCTAAATACTCACTGTAATTTACATCAGTAGTAAATTCCTGGATTCGACGAATTGCCTGTACCATATCCCAAACTGAAGCGATATCTCTATTGTTTTGCATAAATTACTTGATAAGTCTTTAAAATATTAGCTAAACGATAGGGATTTTTAATCATAGCTTTTTCTACTAAATCAACTGCACGTCCAAATTTTACTTCTAATTCCTCTTGCATATCTAATAATTTTGACAATGTTAACTGGCAAGAAGAATCATAAACTACTAAAATATCAATATCACTATTAGGGTGAAAATATTCTCGCAATACTGAGCCAAATAAAGCTAATTCAGTAATATTCCAGTGTTGGCAAAACTCAGCAATTTCTGAGTAGGAATTTTTCAGACGTTCTGTAAGAATAACTTTTAAATTAACCTTTTGTTGTTCTTTAAGCATTATAATTACAATTCCTATACTATTTTAAAAGTTGTGGCATAAGCTTGAATTCCTGAGTAACCTTTTCTCAGATTCTCAGAATTACCTATTTTCAACGCCGGATAATTACATTTTCCTCCATCTGGGCGAAAAGTGACCAAAGCTAAATCTATATCACTGGGAAATATTTCAACATTGGCAACATCCTCAATTCCATCTTTAGTCTCTAATGATATTTCGCCTTCTTTGTTCACAACATGAGCTGCTGTTAGTACAGTACAGACTCCCTTTTCTCCAGACACAAAAAAACCAGTTCCATGTCCGGGTTGACTCTTATAAAATACTTTGACAATACTAGGTTCTAGTCGAGAGGCAATATCTTCTGGTGGTAATTTCCCATAACAATTTGTCAGAGTTAGTGACAGGAAAGTGAGACCAAGAATGCGAGGTAGAAATTTCATCTTTTTCAGAAGTTCAGAAGTTTGATTTCTTTTCATTTTACCTAAAACTATTGAAGTTAAAAGTTAAAAGTCAAAAGTCAAAAGTCAGAAGTTAAGTTCGTAGTACGGACTATAATATTGATAATAATTAATCTAAAATACTCCCACAAATTAAAACCAATGTCTTACAGTAATTCACTATAGAAGAGTTGCAAAAAACCTTTAATATCATGTCCGGCAGCATCGGTCTTGTATAGCAAAGGTAAGGAAGAAGGAAGAGGGAAGAAGGAAGAGGGAAGAGAGAAGAGGAAGAAAGGCTACCCTCGCAAGAAAAAAACCATTATTTCCTGTAGATATTCACCCTTGGGTTTACACAAACGATATAAACGGACATGATATAACTCCCTCTTCACTACCATGGGCAATCTTCAAACTATCAGAACTAAAGG
>NZ_JAAHGO010000190.1 GCF_010672455.1 Okeania sp. SIO2C9
GTGCGATTCGTTCTTGATGAAAATCAGACTGTTAAAACAGAAATCTCAATAAGATTTACACAGAATGACATAACTCAAGGGATAAAACAGATGTTATCTAACTCTTATGTAGATGTAGGTGAAAGTCCTACCCTCTAAGAATGGAGTGACTCCTTATCTGACCACAGCGAGTAAGCTCGGAATCTTACAGACTGAAGCTGGTAACAGGGTGGACAAGGGAAAAGCAGATATCCCCCAACGACCACTAATAGGGAAATGATATGAGTAAAACAAGTTCTAAAAAAAAGTGTCTCAATATTAATCCATCTATCTGAACAATCAAAGTGGATTCAATGCCAAAGGTGAGAAACCTAATTATTCGTTCTAGAAATTTCCTCGCTTAGAACAATTCTGAATAAGGCATCAGGCAAATTGAACTGCTCTAAGTTATCAACCAATCTCATAAGGGAACGAATAAAAACGGTGTCATGGTCTCAAGTCTATTGAGAGAGGGTTCATATCCGATATCGCCCCTGAACAATAGGATGTCGAACTTGAGTAAGCTGACGAGAGTGTAATCCCATACATCGGGTAGGACGTTCCGTAATTGGAACGAGGCAATCAGAGTAAATAATCTAATGGAGATTATAGTTATGACACAAGGAAAACTTAGTGAACTTTGGAAAAACTTAGACTGGAAACTAGCCAGGAAAAAGGTATTCCGACTACAAAAGAGAATTTACAAAGCTATGCTGAGGAAAGATTACAAACAAGTCCGGAATTTACAGAAGCTTTTGCTACGAAGTCGCGCAGCAAAATTCCTAGCGATTCGCCGAGTGACACAAGAAAATCAGGGTAAGAAAACTGCGGGTGTAGATGGAAAAGCCAGCTTAAATTTTGAAGAAAGGTTCGCCCTCTTCATTATGCTCGAAAAATATGGCCACAACTGGAAACATAACAAACTCCGAGAAATCCCAATACCAAAAAAGGATGGCACTGGCGGGAATGCTAAAGGTTCCAACCATAGCAGATAGAGCATGGCAAGCATGGTGCAAATTAGCCATCGAACCAGCACATGAAGCCACATTCCATGCCAGAAGTTACGGCTTCAGAACTGGGAGAAGTGCCCATGATGCACAAAAACAGATATTTTACGGATTAAGGTCAAACGCAAATGGACATAGAAAATGGATATAGCCAAATGTTTTGACAGAATCGATCACAACCATCTAATGAAACAAATTATAGCACCCCAGACAATCAAACAAGGTTTATGGGGATGCTTAAAATCAGGAACATCTATAGGATTCCCGGAACAAGGAGTCCCACAGGGTGGAGTAATTTCACCTCTATTAGCCAACATATCACTCAACGGAATCGAATCGCTAGACATCGGGAATAAAAACCCCGCCAAGTGCATCAGATACGCTGACGACCTAGTATTCATAATCGACCCCGGCTTCACTTCAGACCCAACGAAGGGATGGCACGAAAGGAAATTAAACCAAATAATTGCCAGAGAGAAGAAAGCAATCGAAGAAGAAGTCACAAGGTTCCTACAGAAAAGGGGACTAGAGATAAAGCCAAGTAAGACCAGATTAGTTAAAGCGACAGATGGATTTGACTTTCTAGGATGGCACTTTTACGTCCAGACTAATAACCACAAGTTTAGAAGTACGCCCTCAGAGGACAACTTCAAAGCTTTTAGGGAGAAGGCTAAAGCCATAATCAACTCCTCAGCATTTGGAGCCAAAGTAAAAGCCAAGAAAATTGCATCAGTAGTAAGAGGATGGAGAAACTATCATAAGTATTGCAAATTAGATGGGGCTAGGTTCTCACTATACTTTATGACCAAAAGGGCATATACAGTATTTAACAAAGAACGAAAATTAAATAGATACACTGCAAAACAACTTATTGATAAAGCCTTCCCCAACCCAGGTTGGAAAGAAAACCACCATATCATGGTCAAAGGCAACAAATCTCCATTTGATGGAGACATCACATATTGGAGCAAAAGAAACTCCAAACTCTACGATGGTGCAACATCAGAAGCTTTAAAAAGGCAAAACCATAAATGTGAATACTGCGGACTAAACTTCGCAGATGATGAAAAGGTCGAACTACATCATGTGGATGACAATCACAATAATTGGAAAAGAGAAAACCTAATAGCTGTCCACCGTAGCTGTCATCAATACATTCACATGAAGCAATGATACTCACTCCCCTGAGTGATGTACAGATTGTCGGGAGCCGGATGCACGGAAACGGGCACGTCCGGATCTAACTGGGAGTTGCCCTGGGTAATACCAGGCTTCGACCCAACC
>NZ_JAAHGO010000191.1 GCF_010672455.1 Okeania sp. SIO2C9
TTATCCTTTATTCTTTTTTGGCTACCCTGATTGATTGAGCCGATACGATCGCTCCCTTTTTTATCAATCCCTTTCATTGGCCTTGGCAGTTATCATCATTGCCTACCCCATCATATTGAGTGGATACAAAGTATTGACATCACAGTGCCTTGAAAAATCTCTAGCCTTCCTCAAGTTACCTCCGTTCCTATCCAGAACTGTTGTGATCGCACTATGTCGCACCCGATGAGGACTCATTTTCTTGCTAATACCTACAACTTCAGAAGTACGGTCTACCAGGTTATACAGAGACTGCGCTGTTAATCTTGAGCCTCGTTTTATGCCTCCAATGCTGATAAACAAAGCAGATGGATCTGATGATTGATATTTAATGCGAACCTCTAACCATTCCTTTACAGATACTGTTGGCAAAAGTAATCATTTTGTAACTTATGGTAATACACAAGAGATTTGATTAAGTAAAAATACTTGCTATTTTTCTCAAAAATATTTCAGGCTAAATTATAGATGAAAACAAAACCTTAAAGAAATATTCACACATCCGCTCCAAGATCAAAAAATAGGATATCTTCCTAGAAGTTGGCTAACTTAAAACAGTGACACACGCGATGTCTTTGCACTCAAAACCGATTCCACCTGTTCCCCCGAACACAGCACAAGTTGCTCATGCTGCATTTCCCAAAGGTAATATATACATACAAATTAGAGACACTTTGGGAAGTATTTACATAGATGAAGATTTTGCGGATTTGTTTTCACTCAAAGGTAAACCTGCGCTCGCACCTTGGCGATTAGCTTTAATCTGTATCATGCAGTACATGGAAAATTTATCAGACCGCCAAGTAGCAGAAGCAGTAAGAGGACGAATTGATTGGAAATATATGCTTTCGTTACCATTAGATGATGATGGGTTTGATTTTTCCATCTTGAGCGAATTTCGTACTCGCTTGCTTGAAGGAGGAAAAGAAGAACTGTTATTAGAACGAATATTAGAAGAATTAGCATCCAGAGGATTACTCAAAGGAAAAAACAGACAAAGAACTGATTCGACACATATTCTAGCAGCAATTCGTCCTCTGAATCGCCTAGAAACCCTGGGGGAGACATTTAGGGCTGCTCTCAATAGTTTGGCGATAGCAGCCCCGGAATGGTTAAGAAACAATATCTTGGAAGATTGGTTTGAGCGTTATAGCAGGAGAATAGAAAACTACCGCTTGCCCAAACTTGATAACCAACGAGAAAATTTAGGGAACATTATTGGTGCAGATGGTTTTAACTTGCTGGAAAAAATTGATTCCCCAAATGCACCCTCATGGTTACGTCACATTCGAGCAGTCGAAATTCTCAGACTTGTCTGGATACAACAATTTTATGCACCCGTCGAAGGAAAAGTGCAATGGCGAACGCCTAAAGATATGCCTCCATCAACGATAGCAATTCATTCACCTTATGATATTGAAGCCCATTATAGTTCTAAAAGAAGTGTTAATTGGGTAGGTTATAAAGCTCATCTCACCGAAACTTGTGATGAAGGTTCTCCTCATTTGATTACCCACGTTCACACAACCTTATCCACTGTTACTGATGAAGCAACAGTTGAACCCATTCATCAAGCTTTAGCAGCAAAATCCTTATTACCAGAAGAACACTTAATGGATCTTGGTTATGTCACCGCACAACTGTTAGTTTCTTCTCAAGAAGAGCATGGAGTTGAAATCATTGGTCCGGTTCGCAGTGACCCCTCTTGGCAAGCTAAAAATCATCCGAAATTTGCCAGTTCTAATTTTCAAATTGATTGGAACAAAAAAATTGCGATTTGTCCGAAAGGTCATCAAAGTCAAAAATGGTCGTCAAGAACTGATGTTACCGGACAACCTGTAATTGATATCAGATTTCCGGCATCTGCTTGCAATAGTTGTAGTTCTCGTCGTCGATGCACTCGGTCAAAAAAACACCCCAGAGGGCTAACAATTCGGAGTCAAAAAGAATACGTTGCTCTGTCCGAGCGTCGTCAAGAACAATCTACACCTGAGTTCTTAAAGACTTATGCTCAAAGAGCAGGAATCGAAGGTACTTTGTCACAAGGCATTAGAAGAGCAGGCTTGCGTCAATCTCGGTACATAGGTTTAGCTAAAACCCATTTACAACATATTTTGATGGCAGCAGCACTAAACTTATGTCCCACATTCCGCACTTCACAATGTAGTACGAAAAGATACATGAACGATAATCAAAATTTTAGCCAACAAATTAATAGATAGAACATAAAAAAGTGAGTGGCACAACTATTGTTGGTGAACCAGGGAG
>NZ_JAAHGO010000192.1 GCF_010672455.1 Okeania sp. SIO2C9
AGTTCTGGTATTACCTTTAGGGGTTTTGGCTCTGGCGCTTAAAGGAACAGTAATCGAACCTCTACCTACACTACCACGCTGCACAATTATGCGACCATTTTTTCCTTTTCGCTGAGGGATTTTTTTTTCAATTGTAAAGCCAAAGTTTTCTGCTATTTTTTTGAGCATGTAGCTATAAACGGCTTTACCGTTTTTGCCTTTTCCTACTTGCACAATTACCCTAGGTCCTATTTTCCCTGCCATGTTTTACTCCTTTATAAATGAATCGTACTTAGTTCAGCTTCTGGTAGAGCTTAAGGCAGAAGGTATAGGGCAGAAGGCAGAAGGGAAGAAAGAAGGCTTAGGTTTTTAGTTTATTAATAGTTGCCACCAGAATTTTTGGTATTTCTTCCACTTCATTTATCAAAGAAAGGAACAATTTATTCTCAGCTAATTTTACCCTTTGTACAATTAGTAGCTGTGTATCTAGTTCTCTTAAAGAACCCAAAGATATATGAAGAAATTGAAAGTTGTAAGTCTTTACTTACTACCGCCTTTTCCTTCTGCCTTATCTTTCCTTCTGCCTTCTGCCTTTACCCCTTCTGCCTTATCTTATAAATAATCCACTACACTCAAAACAATTGTCGAGTTAGCACCAATGGCAGAAGTTATAGGGAAAGTTGCATCAATTTGCGCTGTTCCCGCTTCTAAGTCAATGGCGACAGTGAGGTTATTGGGTTGAGTATCAGCTGGTAATGCCTGCTCTTGTGCGTGTACTTTTTGTGCAATTTCAAACAAGGCTGCACTTTTGTGGATGGAGCTTAACTCTCCACCACCGCTGTCAAACTCAGAGGCAGCTCCCAATGGTTGTATGTAGTCAGAGGCGGTTACTACTACTTGTCCGTTGGCGTTTAAAGTCGTCGTGACTGGCAATGTGGCAGCTACGGTAATGGTGGCGGCAGATAAATCAGAAGTAACACTAATAAAACCTGGTCTGTTATCGGCAGCAATTTCAACTTCTGCGGCAAAGAGCATGTGAGCAGCTTCGGCAAAGGCTGCTGGAAGGGTGACGGCACTCATGTCTCCGCCAGCCCCTGGATCAAATACTGAAGCCATAATCAACCCTCTCAAAGAGAATGACTTCACCATAAGGGCTTGTGCAGTAGAGATGGTAGGTGAAATCACTGAGCTAGCACCCGCGAATATCGATATTCGCGGGTGCTTCAGTTATAGTAACAGCGCCAGTCAGGTTGAGCATTCTTCCTTCCTCGGCTGTAGTAATCAGCTCGAATGGGTTGGACTTCAAACTCGTGATAAGGAGCGTTTTTAAGCTGTGTGATTTTCAAAACACCAGGCAAATAGTCAGAGATAATGTATCTTTGTAAAATTTTGATTACTCTTTCGGCTTCGGTGGCAGAAACTCCATTAATTACTAATCGAGAATTATCTTTTAAATATAAAATGCCATGCCAATTTCCTTTTTTAAAGATAGGAAGCTTCGGGTTTTTATGTCCGTTGTATTGGGGGATATATATAGGATAGTTGCCCGTGTATTCTTCTCGGTTGAGGGTCGGACGATAAATAATTGCTAGTTGTGGTCGGTGAGCCCCCACTTTTACATCCCAATATTCAGGAATAGTTGCAATGGCTTGTCGATTATCTTTTAGTCCTAAATAAAAATACATCTGCTTATTTAAGACTTGTAAGGCACTATCATTATCTTTGATTAACAAAGAATTCTTTAAAACAGCTCTACCGTTATCCCGTCGGCTATCAGACTTAATGTCTCGGAAATATTTTCTAACATCCCTGTTAAAGCCCACTTTGATGATTTTCTGTGTAAACTCCCAACCTTCTGTAGTAGCCATTAGCCTCTAGTTTCTTGCTCCGGTGAATGTTCTGGTTCTCTGTCGGCGACAGCTTTTTGTTGCTTGAGTTCTTTCGCCACTACCTCATTTTCTAGTTGTTCTTGAGGTGCTTTTTCTTGTAAGTGCTTCTGGAACTCAGCTTTAGTCTTCTTAATCTCATCAATTTCTTTGGTAATGGAGAAAGTCTCTTCGGTAATGGTATGAATCGCATCGGCTGCATCAGAGATGCCTTCCAAACCTTCGACCATATGTTCAATGCGGTTTCTGGTAGTGCTCAAAGCATTAACATTTTCTGGCATGGCTCGATAAGATCAGTTTTATTCATCCTAATCAACAAGCTTTAAATAAATTACAACAATTTGGTACTCCCGAAACCAGAAAATTAATTAGCCAGAGTTATGCAGAATTTCAGCAGGAAAGTTTAGCAGAAGCTAATAT
>NZ_JAAHGO010000193.1 GCF_010672455.1 Okeania sp. SIO2C9
GCTGTAGGATAATTATTTTATTTTTTATTATTGGAGATGTCTAATGAATAAAGCAAGCATTCATTTAATTTCTACTACATTCTCAACCAGATATTCGTATTCTGAAGCTTTAATAAAATTGTTTTTTTCTCCTTAAAGGTAATAAAGCTAATAGCTGATAGCTGACTGCTGTTTGCGCAGCATTCCGGAGGAAATGCTTACAAATGAAGAATCTGAAAATGAAGCTATAAAACAGTTACTCAGAAGTTTTCAGTTTTTTTAATCTTAATTCCTATTTAACCAAAAATTAAATCAACCTACTTAGTATAGGGATATATTTTTCTGGCTCAACTGCCTTGATGAAAAAACTCTCATGAAGTAGCGATAACCTAATTTTTTAGTAATTAGTTAATTAGGGTTAATTAAGAGTCACGTCCTTCGGAAGATAAAAGAATTTTGATTCATCTTAAATATCTTAAAATATCTCATAAATCATTCGGTGATTGCTATATAACTAATTTTATAACTTGTATTGTAGTCAAGCAACTAATTACTATAGTAAAATTATTTGAGTTGTGAGATATTATAGACTTTTAGGGGATAGAGAATAGGGTATAGGGTATAGGGAACAGATAACAAAGAAAAAACTAATATACATGAATCCTTAAGCTGCTATTTTCTATTCTTTTAGAGAATACTAAAATTCTCACATTTGATTCGGTGATTACTATAGTAAAATTATTCAGAAAATATCATCTATATTAATTATGAATTTTGCAACTAGAATGAATGGCTTAGGTGGTGATGCTGCAATTGAAGTTTTTACTAAGGCAAAACAGTTAGAATCTCAAGGTCGAAATATTATTCATTTAGAAATTGGTCAACCTGATTTTAAGACTCCTCAAAATATTCGTGAAGTTGCTTTTCAAGCGATGAATAATGGTTATACAACTTATACTCCCGCAGCAGGTTTATTGGAGTTAAGAAAAGTAATAGCAGAACATATTTCTCAAACTCGCAATGTATTAGTTAATCCTGATGAAGTAGTAGTAATGCCAGGAGCAAAACCAGTTATATTTTTCACTCTTTTAGCATTAACAAATCCAGGAGATGAAGTGATTTATCCGAACCCTGGATTTCCTGTTTATGAATCAGTCATTAATTTAGTGGGAGGGAAACCTATTCCATTACCTTTATTGGAAGAATTAGACTTTCAATTTAGTATCGATAATTTAGCTAATTCTATTTCTGAGAAGACAAAATTACTAATTCTGAATTCTCCCCATAATCCAACTGGCAGTGTATTAACTCTCGAATATTTAGAAGCTATAGCTAAACTGGCAGTTAAACATAACTTTTATATCCTCTCTGACGAAATTTACTCCCACTTAATCTACGACTCAAAATTTACCAGTATCATCAGTTTTCCTGGTATGAAAGAACGCACAGTTTTATTAGATGGGCACTCAAAAACCTATGCTATGACTGGTTGGCGTTTAGGTTATTCTGTTTCTCCTAGGGCAATCACTGAAAAGTTAGAGCAGTTGATGTTAAATTCTAATTCTTGTGCTTGTTCATTTACTCAAATAGCTGGTATAGAAGCCATCAAAAATTCTCAGGAGTTTGTCAAGGAAATGTTTGCAGAATTTAAACAAAGACGTGATGTTATTGTCGAAGGTTTAAATTCTATTGGAGGTATTAACTGTGCAAAACCCGCAGGTGCTTTTTATACTTTCCCCAATGTGAAACAACTGCCGATAAGTTGTGAAAAATTGGCAGATTATTTATTATCTGAAGCTGGAGTTGCTTTATTGCCGGGAACTGCTTATGGAAAATTTGGAGATGGATATTTGAGGTTGTCTTACGCAAATTCCATTGAGAATATTCGAGAAGGTATCAGTCGGATAAAAATCGCCATTGAAAAATTTAGTTAAGTGGTTGAAGGTAAATATAAAAGATATTAACTGTGGAAAACCAGTAGGTGCTGTGAGATTTTTCCCAATATTAAACAATTGCCGATAAGTTTTGAGGAGCTGACAAATTATTTATTCCCTGAAGCTGTAGTTGCTTTATTGCTGGGGACTACTTGTGGAAAATTTGGAGATGGATATTTGGGGTTGTCTGGTGAAAATTTCATGAAAAATATTTTCTCAGATATGAGTCGGAGAAAAATCGCCATTGAAAAATTTAATTCAGTGGTTGAAGGTAAATATAAAAGATATTAACTGTGGAAAACCAGTAG
>NZ_JAAHGO010000194.1 GCF_010672455.1 Okeania sp. SIO2C9
TGTTGTACAGTGGTATCAATGGTAAGTAATGGAGTTATCCGAGCTTTAGGCAACACCGCAGTTCCTAGTTTGATTATGACTCTTGCTGCTGTTATAAAGATTTTGCTGAGTTCTTTACTTATTTTCGGAGGGGGCTTCTTTCCGGTAATGGGGTTTAAAGGAGCTGCATTAGCCACTGTGATTTCACGAGCAACATCTATGCTAGCTTCTTTAGCATTTCTCTATTATCGGGAACAGATGTTGCTTTTCACCTTTCCCAAGGTAAAAGAGGTTTGGAAAGATTGGAAAAATCTTCTTCATGTTGGGTTACCAACAGCATTAACTAATATGATTACTCCTGCTTCCATAGGCTTTATTACAAGTTTGATAGCATCCTATGGTTCTGAGGCTGTTGCTGGTTTTGGTATAGCTTCGCGGGTAGGTACTTTGGCTTTAATAGGATTAATTGGCTTATCAGTTGGTATCGGTCCGTTTGTTGCTCAGAACTGGGGGGCTAAAAAGTACGAGAGAGTTAAAAGAGCGCTAAGTTTAAGTTTTTTGTTGTGTTTTAGTTGGAGCATATTAACAATCGCCTTTTTTTTTGTTACTGCACCTCAAATTGTCTCTATATTTGAAAATAATCCCTCCGTAGTTGAGGTAGCTACAGCCTATTTAAAGATTATACCACTTAGCTATGGAGCCTTAGGCATTACTCTTGTCTGTAGTTCAACTTTTAATGCTCTTGGAAAACCGCTAATATCTTTGGTTATAACCATAACACGTATATTACTTCTTTATATACCATTAACATATATTGGCAGTCACTTTTTTGGTGTTTATGGTGTTTTTTGGGGATTGTTTATTTCAAATATTATAATTGGTCTAGGTGTCTTGATATGGATAAATACTAATTTCAAGATGTCTATTCTTTAAAAATGACTAGCTATGATTGTCTCAATTCATATTCCCAAGACAGCCGGAACAAGTCTTAGATGTGCTTTGTCCAAAGAGTTTGGTCAGCAACTACTGTTAGATTATGGTCGAAATAATCCAGATAGTACATTGGAGCTTAAGTTCAGAAAATTCCTCATACAACATCCCAATTTAAGTTTCAATAAATCCATCATTAATTATCAGTATAGAATTATACATGGTCACTTTAAAGCAGATAAATATAAACAGATTACTTCTCATGCTAAATATACGGTTTTCTTCAGAGATCCTATTAGTAGAGTAGTTTCCCACTATTTTTATCTAAAAAAACAAAAGGACAAGATTCTTCCTTTGCGCGACATGATAAGAGATAACCAATTATCCTTAAAAGAATTTTGTCAATTAGAATTTATCAAGAATTATTATCAAAGATTTGTAACAAAATTCATTGAAATAGAGGACTTATCTTTTGTAGGATTAACTGAATACTACGAAGAAAGTATAAGACTTTTTAATAGAATTTTTCACACAAATCTTGAAGTACTTTTTCTTAACCAAGGTGTGGTCAAAGATTACGATAGTATTATAAACCATATGGGAATCTACTCAGAAATAAAAGAATCTCAAAAAGAAAATCAATTAATTTATGATCAAGCTAGAATAAAGTTTGATAGACTTCGTCAAGAATATCTATAGAACTCATTATTCGTTTCTCGCCAACTCGATAAAATCTAGGATTAGCTTCAGTTTTTACCGTGAGCTTTGCTCGTTTTTCTGTAAAATCCTCCTCGCCAACTAAATAAGCTTAAGTAGTTTCAGAGCTGTTTTTTTCCTCGGGAGTTTTAGCTTTCTTCTCAAACACTTGCACCCCTGGTTGTTGCAGAACAAAACCTTGGTCAGTTTCTTCTCCCAGCTTGCCGCTAATCGCAGCCACCCACTGGGGATAATTAGCCGCTGCCTGCTCCATTTTTTTCCAGGTTTTTGGTTTGACACTCACCTGCACTATTAAGCCGGCCTAAATATAGGGTTCGTGCGACCAAGTGCAGCCTAGCTCTGAAACCCTTACTGAACAAAGCATACAGAGATTGAATCCGAATTATGAAGCGTACACCAAAGTATAAGTTACATAAATGTTTTTTTGACAGGCTCTATGGCGAAAAACATTGCCTAAAATAGAAGCCCGCATATCTTTAAGTAAGTCTATCAAAGCCTTGTAACTACGTGGTGATTTGTAA
>NZ_JAAHGO010000195.1 GCF_010672455.1 Okeania sp. SIO2C9
GGACGCTTCCGGAATACCAGCCATCGATTACTTTATTGCCGATCCCTACGTCTTACCAACAACAGCCCAAGAATACTATACAGAAAAAATCTGGAGACTACCGCAAACTTATATAGCCGTCGATGGTTTTGAAGTGGGCGTACCTACCCTACGTCGTGACCAACTAAATATACCAAACGACGCCATTATCTATTTAAGCTCTCAAAGGGGATATAAACGACATCCCGAAACTGTGCGACTGCAAATGCAAATCCTCAAAGAAGTACCAAATAGTTACTTCCTCATCAAAGGCAAAGCCGAAGCCGAAGCTATCAAAAACTTCTTTAACCAAATCGCCGAAGAAGAAGGTGTAGAATGCGATCGCTTGCGCTTTTTACCAGAAGTTGCCTTAGAATCTATCCACCGTGCCAATCTAGGCATAGCAGACGTCGTATTAGACACCTATCCCTATAATGGAGCCACTACCACCTTAGAAACCTTGTGGATGGGCATCCCCATAGTAACCAAAGTCGGACAACAATTTGCTGCACGCAATAGTTATACAATGATGATCAACGCTGGCATCACCGAAGGCATCGCCTGGAATAATCAAGAATATATAGAATGGGGAATCCGCCTCGGCAAAGACACCAACTTAAGGCAACAAATAGCATGGAAACTGAAGCAATCTCGCCAAAGCGCCCCCCTTTGGAATGGAAAGCAGTTTACAAGAGAAATCGAGAAAGCATTCCAGCTAATGTAGGGGCGCACCACTTACATGTACGCGCCCAGCATTCAAAACCTCAGCATAAAGCTTTTCCAGCCTGCTAATATTACCACTAAGGGTATAACGCTCTAAAACCCTCTGCCTTGCCTTTTGCCCCAGTAAAGTCGTCCATTCCAAATGATCACGAAATACAGGCAACAAAGTATGCAGCTGAGAACTAACTCGATGAGTATTAAGAATCACACCAGCCCCATCTTCTAAAACTTCACCATCAGCACCAGCATCTGTGGCTACACAGGCAACACCGCAAGCCATTGCTTCTAGTAAAGATAGAGAAAGCCCTTCTAATAACGAAGGCAAAATAAATACATCAGCTGCCCGCAAAAGTTCAATCCGCCGTTGCTCATCAGCCTCAAATCCCCACCAAATAATACCGTATTCTTCACCATAAAACGGCATCAAAGAACTCAATAAAGGACCATTCCCCACGATTACTAACTTGCTTTCTTCACCAAGATTTGACTGCTTCCAAGCCCGCAGTAGCGCCTCAATATTTTTTTCTGTGGCAATACGACCTAGATATATAAATAATCGCTTAGCATCCAATTTTGATTTAAAATCTGAATAGCCAGGAGAATACTTGATAACATCAACTCCATTGGGAATTACCGCTAGCTTGTGGGGTGGGACACCTAACCGCACTAAAAAATTCCGTTGCAGTTGAGAAAAAACAATTACCTGGTCATAGTGTGCCAGAAAAGGTGCATAAAGTTGATAAGTAAAAAGTTGTGTTCCTGATTTGAGATTGCGCCGCTTACCGTCAAAAGGCGGATGAAAAGTCGCAACTAGAGGTAAATTTAGTTCTTGGCAGATTTCCGGCAGCAGAAAATCTAAAGGAGATAAAGTTAGGGAAGCATGAACTAAATCTGGTTGCAACTGTTTGAGCGATCGCGTTAACACCTTGCTAGCTTTGAGTGAAGGGATGGTGTAAACCTGAGATTTGTATAGACAAGGCAGCGAAACTTCCTTGTAACCAGACCAAGTGTGTTCCTCGTCTTCTGCCTGCGTAAAATGCAGGAAGCTAACTTCATAGCCCCTGTCTAGCAGAGCATTAGTAACTTCTCTACCGTAAGTAACATTACCACAAAAGGGCGATTTTTTTCCTATCCAGGCGATATGCATTCAGGGTGGGATCGAGTCTCTATGTTTTGAGTTGGGTTGAGTTTTTTGTTCCTGTACGGGCAATATACCAGGTTAGGAACCCTCCTGCTATCGCTGCTGCTACCAAACTCAACAACACCGGTTGTAAACCAAATATTGTTTCTGCAAAACCTGCTAGAGTTAAAGGCAAACTCAAAGCAATATTGATCGCATTGTTTTGTAGCCCAAAAACTTTCCCACGCATATCTTCTGGCGTTTCTGCTTGA
>NZ_JAAHGO010000196.1 GCF_010672455.1 Okeania sp. SIO2C9
TGTGGTTGGAACACAATTCTCGTAGAACTAGACGGTTCTCATGTTCGTAATAACAATTACAGGCAAGGGAGGAGTAACCCTTGTCCCCCGTTTCTGATTAATTAGGGTTTGCTGAATAAGTCGGAGAAAAACAACTGATGGATTATTTAGTTATTTAAGCTTCAAAGAATAATGAGCTTTTGTTGTTGATAATTACTTCAATTATAAGCGGGATTAATACTTGTCTCCAAAATCTGGCATGATGGCAGTAGAACACAGAAAAAAAGACAAAAAAACTGCCGCAGCAGGGCGGACAAGTTCATGACTAAAAAAGTAATAGCAATCGCTGTTTGTGAGGTATGAGGCAGTTTAGCCATGACTCGATTCAAGCTAAATCTTCGTTTTGAGATTCCAAATTTACCCTCAATTGAGTTACGAATCCTCTCGTCTTCTAGCGCTTGTTTCTTTTTTTCTTGGCTGACATGGATTGGGGGTCTTCCTAAGGGCGGTCCACTGATTCTGATTCCTCTGTCTTTACAGAAGGCTCGATTGGAGCGGGTTCGATAAATTCTATCAACATGTACCGATTCTGGATACACTCCTGTATACTGTTTAAAGGCTTCTACTTGGGTTTTTAAATCTACTGATTCATTAAAATTATCCCAGCTTATACGGTCTAAAAATGCATATCCATTTCTTAAACTTACTGATAATTTCGCTCCAAATTCCACAGGAGTTCCCGCTTTTCCTCTCACGATTGGACGGATATGAGGTTGGTTTAAACTGACTATTCTGTCGTCAATTCTCTGGAATTTATTCTCATACATCCATTGCTGTTGACGGTAAACTTCCGTAACCACCAGTAAGCTCTTATATTCTCTTTTGCTCAAAACATCAAGTGCCGCCCCTGTCTGCATTAGCTGCTCAATGTGGCCTAAGTTTCTTTTTATATATTGCAGTTGTTTTTTTATAGCTTTCCTTCTTTTTTTTCTTGACGGTCTCCGTTTTTTGGCGACTTCCAAGTAATTTTTACGAGCGAGGTTTCTATAAGTTTTTGGCTTTTTCTTTAGTTTGACTTTCAGCGCTTCATATAGAGTATCTATTATTTTTTCCGTTTTGACTCTGGCTTGATTTAATAGCTCCAAATCCTGGGGATAGCTGATATCGGCTGGGGAGCAAGTAGCATCTAAGATTAATTGACCTTGATTTCTGGACTCTATTGCTTCTTCCCTTTCTAATTTTGAGCTTTTTTTTTAGGTTCCTCCTCGGTTTCTTCCTGAATTTTCTTCACCATTCTTTGATTTATTTGATTGACTAAATTCACATTTATTCTTTCTCTAAATCTCACCAATAGTGAGGCATCAAAAGGGGCATCGTTGCTGTAATGATTTCTCCCTATAAAGTATTGTAAGTAAGGATTCTCTTTTATCTGTTCTACTGTTTCTCTATCGCTTGTTCCTAATCTTTCTTTGATTATTAATGAACCCAATGCCATCCGAAACGCTAGGGCGGGTGCCCCTATATCTTCGGCAAAGTTTTTGGCGTATTCCTCTTCAAATTCCTCCCACGGTATCAGATTCGCCATGATCACCCATCGGTTATCTTGTGATAACTTTCCTTCAAAGGGCAGTTCAAAGTTTTCTGGTGGGGTGGGCCAAGAGGAAGCTTTTCTGTACATTTTCCCTGCTCGGGGTACAAGGATTTTGTCAGATTTTACCAGATTTTCTGGTATCTGAGCAACTTTCAATACAGTTCAAAGTATTGATGGCTAAGGATTCCCGGTTTATTCAGCAAACCCTAAATATTCTCCAAGTGCTTGCGCACAGTTCCTTCACGGCAATTCAAGACTTCCGCAATCTCAATATTAGTTTTATCTTTAGCTATCCAGAACAGCACTTCTGTCTCGCGTTTAGTTAATCCTAGCAATTTCAGAGTAATAGTAGATAAAGATCGTGTTTTTTCCTGTATCAGCAATAGCTGTGGCTCTGTACTCAAATTAGGCAAGTGATCGGACTCTGTGAAATGTTTCTTATCACAAATTGAGATAACCCTTGGCTTTAATTGCATAGCACTCTGCAAATCTTCAAAAATAGCGAGACTTTATTATTTTACACGATCAACCA
>NZ_JAAHGO010000197.1 GCF_010672455.1 Okeania sp. SIO2C9
CCCAAGGGCCCGGTATGCACACTAGAATGGACTCGAAGGGTGATTGTGTCATAGGTCTAACGTCTGAACTGTGCGGCGCTGCTTTTTGCGTCCGCACCAGTGATTTGTTAGTCATTGTCGTTGTTATCTGATTGATCTTCTATCAATCTCAAAATAATTTTATCGAGGTCTTTTTCAAAATAGGTTGCCTTATCACCATCCAAATAATTTATGAATTGTTTCCAACTTTCAAAGCGATTACTAAAAGTACCTGGTGAAATAAAAGTATTTTCTTCAAATTTTAATTTTTCAAGAACCGTGTGGTTAAGATAAAAATCTTTGTCATCCTGCCGAATTTCAAAAATTTTCTTCAACAGCAGATAAATAATGATGAGTTCGCGTTCATCATAGGACAACTGCTTTTTAAAGTTACGTCGAGAGATGCCAAGCTCTTTAAGAAAAGTATCAATATTACCCCAACGATTTCGGTAATAGCTGGCCCTATATATCCCACTTTCATCCAAGTCTTTTAAAGTGGGCGTTCTGCCCAGTTTCTGTTCAAGCTCCTTAAAGGCACGTATCAATTTTGCCTTGGAGACACCTCTTTGAATATTTGGTGCGTCTCCACAATCTCTCTGTATTTTTGTGAAAGGATAGCTTGAAAAGCAATTTCTTGAGAAAGCCGAGTTCAATTCCATATCGGCCAAAGTTGGGATTTTTCCGACTTTTTCCTTCACACGAATATACTCATTTTTTATCTCATTATCTGTAGGCCTTCTGGAAAAGGGCCGGTCCCCAAGTTGGCTTATTAGATTAGAAAGGTTTCCATAAATTCTTTTGATGTGATACCGGGTTGTCGAGTCAAGGTCAGAATTTCTTGGTGTATGACCAATTTTGGCTTTAATCTCTTCATAACGCTTAATGACATCGTAATCGTGCTCAACAGTTACATACTCAGGGAAATTAAATCCCTCTATCAAATCTCCGAAATTATGTTTTGAATTGACCGCGTCCGAAATTTCATCAGCGGTGAATAGAATGCAGTAGTTAGGGCGGGCGAGTTCGAACGCAGATTTTGTAAAACCGCTTTCAGATATTATGGCACAACGGGATGCTTTGTAATATGTTTTTGCCGCAATTGCTTCTTGAACAGGCCTGTTGCCCTGCTTTTTCTTGTGTTTTTTACACTGAAATATATAGGTTGAATCGCCATATTTGCCTATCAAATCGGCCCCTTGATCGTTCACATTTTTGGTAAGACGGAGGTTTTCGAATCCAAGAAGGCCGAGATATTTCAAACACTGTTTTTCAAATTCCTCACCTTTTCTGATGTTATCGCTCATTTCAGGATGTCTCCAAGGTAAAGATGGCTAACAGTCATTTATAGAGGGGTCCCTTGAGACCCGTCTCAGTGCGCTTCGCCACTGGTAGATTAGTAATTGATACCACGGTCACTCCATATATGGTGGGTTGTTATGGACTCCATCAGGACGCATAGCAACAATCCAGATGATCAAGCTATTGAAGCATGGTGGGCATCGTATTTGCAGGACCTTCAGCAGCAAGGGGTTAGAAACAAGTCAATTAAATGGTATCGGATTTATGTCGATCAATTACTCGCTAGATTTCCCGGAGTGAGGTCGAAAGATCTTCAGTCAAGCCATATTGTCGCGCATATAAATGGATATACGCGCTTGGCTTGGGAACCATGGCGGGTCCTCCAGGCGATCGATGCATTGCGTCGTTTTGGCTTAGCAACTCGCTGCCCTTGGCATTCTGACATAGACTGGAATCAGTGTATTCGTCAAGCAGATTCTCGATCAATGAACGATGGTGAAATTCAGCAAGTACTTGATCATGGTCGCCTACCCGACGATCCTGAACTTCAACGCTTCGCAGTCGAGATGCGTTCTCAACGCTATAGTTTGCGCACAGAAAAATCGTATCTCCACTGGCTTAAGCGCTGTCTCAATTATCATCATCTTAGGTCAGCAAGTTCTTTATCCACTAGCCATGCAGCGCCATTTCTTGAGCACCTAGCAGCTGAAC
>NZ_JAAHGO010000198.1 GCF_010672455.1 Okeania sp. SIO2C9
CCCACATTCCGCACTTCACAATGTAGTACGAAAAGATACATGAACGATAATCAAAATTTTAGCCAACAAATTAATAGATAGAACATAAAAAAGTGAGTGGCACAACTATTGTTGGTGAACCAGGGAGTTCTATTGGCAGCAGAAAATACAGGAGCAACTACACTCCTATTGAGAGCATCAATCAATTTTTTCAATTCAAGTATTGCGATCGCGGAAAATTGCGTCAGCAGTATCGCTTATCCGCAGCGTATCACAGATAATATTTTTGACAACAAGAGGGTAAAAACTGTAAAATCAAACTCCGTTCTTCTGTGAGATTAACTACTTTTTGAGATTGATTTATTGTCAACAAATGCACCCCTTGAAAGCATTGAAATATCCATCTTAATGTGGGAGTATTTGTCGGCTTTCCTAACTGGTTTTTGAGGAGATTACTGGTTCTTTTTAAAGTATTTCTTAACTCTCTTTGTCCGAGATTATATACTAATAAACATATTGACATAACAAATAATATTGTCTCTACTCTTTGAGGTTTTTCCACAAAAAAACTATCAGCAAAAAAATGTGGGTCTTTGAGGAACCTAAAACCTCTTTCACAAGCCTGCTGATTTTTATAGTTCCACAGTATTTCTGGACTTTTAATTTCTGAATTTGACTCAATATTAGTCCCCAGAATAAATCGACCTGCCACTAAAGTTCTTCTTTCTATCTCTGAGACTCTTGGTTGAATTTTTATGTGATGATGATAGACTATAGACTGTTTATTCAAAATTTTTTCCTTAATTTCTAAAGATTCCACATTCCATAATTTCAGTTTTTTGTTGATAGATTTTAAGTAATTTTGAGCTTGAGTAACTGTATCAAATCCGGTTGTTTCTAATTTTTTAGCTAACTTTAATGCCATCTTTTTTTCTTGTTCAATTTTTGATTCTAACTTCTGGATATCACTTTTTTTCCGGGGTTCACTTTCCACAATTAACCATCTTTGTTTAATGCCAGCATAAGTTACATTTTGCTCCAACCATTTATATCCTTTTTCTTGAAGTAACCTGGTTATTTCCTGAATTACTGGGTCTGTTGAAGAGATGATTTTTACTTTTTCCAGGTCTAATTCAATTACTTCTTTAGCTTTTTTTAAAGTCATTGGGACTCTAGTTATCCATTTTAAATTAGAGATTAATTTCAGATTCTCTTGGCTATAGAGGGCACTATCACAGACCATAATACTATCTAGTTTTATTTGTTTTTTCACCTCAGTTAAAATTTCACCAAATACTGCTTTATCTGATTCATTCCCATCCGCAGCTCTCATAAAGAATGGTATTCCACTATCACTACTGACAACTAAATCTAATACACATTGTTTTAAATCTGGTCGATGGTCGCGGGAATATCCCTTTGTAATTAATATTGGTTTTTTTTGATGATTTTCAGTAGCTTCAATTTGATTATATTCCCCATGCAAATGAAATGATGTTGAATCTAAGTGAGCATATTTAGTTTCAATTTCAAACTTTTTGATAACTAATAATCCTATTTCTATAAATAAATTTGTTAATCCCAATTCATAGATCTCATCCATTACTCTACCTATCTTATCATCGTTTAAATATTCACTCTTTATACCTGTTCCTAATAATTTTTCTACAGCCTTATCTTCAAAGAACTGACTAAACAAATATAAAGGACGTGATACCATACCTAACCCATTGATAATTAAAGCTTTAATTACTTGTCCAGCAGTAATTTTTTCTCGATTATCTACTCCTAATTTTTGGTTAATTATTGACACTATTCCTATCTCATCAATTAGTCCTGCCACTATTCCTAAGTGGTCGATATTTGTGACTGTTATTTCTTCCATTAAAGACATTTTTTTATACTCAATAATCATGGGATCATCAGCTTTATGATCTCACTTGAAGTCACTAAATACCATAAGTAATTCTACTTAATTAAATAGACAAGTTTTTTTGTGGTATGTTGTAATTCAAATTGAAGTGCGGAATGTGGG
>NZ_JAAHGO010000199.1 GCF_010672455.1 Okeania sp. SIO2C9
TCCGTGCTTGACCTGGGTAGCATGCTTGGCTGGGACACACTGCGGAATGATATCCGAAATATCGGTATCGTGTTACAGGAGCAAGAGCGTGCAGAGCAATTGCTGCTGCAGATAAAGCGCCGCCTCGAGCATGCTGCTATTCATGTGCCAGCTGCAGAGCGCAAGACCGCGATGTGGTTAGCAGTTTACGGCGGCAAGCTCGCAGGTGGTACTGTGGGTAGTAGCCGTCACCATTTGTTACGGTTTGCTGGCTTACGCGATATTGTTGCTGGAACGGTCGATTTTGGCTGGCCGAGTTATAGTGTCGAAGAGGTTTTAGCCTACGATCCAGACTATATTGTTACCGGCGGTGGCATGTCTGGTGGTTCGATGGCTGAAGACATTCGAGCGATGCCGGGCTTGAACCAGCTACGAGCAGTGCGTGAAAATAATATTATCACGATGCCGAAGGGGACGGATGATACTGGCCCTGGTTTGGTAGAGGCAGTTGAATTTCTTTGTGATGCGGTTTATGGGCCGCCGCCAGCCATTGAACGTGCCTTGTTGCCCGAAGAAGAAAAGAATTAAATCAAACGATAAAGAAGTAGAAACTCATAAAATAACATAGGAATATCATCATGACCCCCGAACAGTTACAAAAACTCAAAGCAGCAAAAGATAAATCGCATAATAAACGTGAGGGTAATGAAAAAGGTCTCTACATTGTCCATACTGGTATGGGGAAAGGCAAGACCTCGGCAGCAATGAATATGGTCTATCGCCATCTTGCCCATGGTAGGCGTGCAGCGGTCGTTCAATTTGTTAAAAGTACCGATGCTTTTGAGTCAGGTGATCGGATCATGCTCGAGCGCCTCAGTGAACTTGGCATGCCGGTCAGTATCGATGTCTTGGGTGGTGGATTTACTTGGGAAACGCAAGATCCACAAGCTGATCGTCAACGTGCGCAAGAAGCCTTTGCTCGTGCGGTCGAGCTGATTAATGATCCCGATGTGCCCTTAGTCTTATTGGATGAACTACATATTGCCTTGAAGCATGGTCAGCTTGATCTTGCGCAAGTTGTCGAGGCCATCAGTAACAAGCCTGCTATGTGCCATGTGATCACGACTGGCCGCCGTGCTCCTGAAGAGCTTATTGAATTGGCAGATTTAGTGACCGATTTCACTAAGGTTAAACATCCGATTTCCGCCGGAATACCGGCACAAATTGGCATAGAATATTAGGTCGTTTTCTGAACGTCAGGGTGTTATTTCTTTAATAGGTAAGCTAGACCAGAATGCTAGGATGAGGGTATAATAATGACAGCAACTCGAGTACCGGTAACCTTGATCACCGGTTTTCTTGGCAGTGGTAAGACGACGTTAATTTGTTCCTTGTTACGCCAGGTTCCCGACCTTAAAGCCGCCATTTTGATAAATGAATTTGGCGATGTGAGTGTTGATGGTGAGATTATTCGCGCAGATGATGCGACTTGCGGACGAAAAGTATGTGATTTGCCTGCTGGTTGTATTTGCTGTACCGTGCAAGATGAATTTGTGCCCACGCTAACCAAGGTGCTACAAGAACATCAGCCAGAACATATTATCATCGAAGCCAGTGGTCTTGCAGAACCTGCGCCAGTGATTGATGCCTTACGCTGGCGTGAACTGGCGCATCTGGTTGAACTTGATGCCGTGATTGCGGTGGTTGACGGGGAACAACTGTTGAGTGGTCGTTACACCAAAGGCCAGGTAGCGCCTGATGTTGAGGTGCCAGAGCATGTGGTATCGATTCGCACGGTGTTCGCTGAGCAATTAGAACATGCGGACCTCGTACTGCTCAACCGTGCAGAACAATTAGATCAGGCGGGGGTTGAACAAGCCGAGGTCTTATTGCGTGACGTTGAGCACGACCTTGGAGTTATTGTTCCGGTTAATAATAAAGAATTGCCAGCTGCAGCGGTACTCGGTCATGGTGGTCATGATA